>CAVYWS010000001.1:0-127705 GCA_963772265.1 uncultured Solirubrobacterales bacterium
AGGCCGATGAACAGGTCCATGCCCTCGATCACCTCGGCCGGCTCGCCGCTGATCTTCTCGGGGTTTGAGCTCTCCGCGTACCAGCGCTTGATCTCCGACATCTCGCCTTGCTCGTAGTCGGAGCGCTCGGTCGAGATCGCGCCCATGCGGTCGCAGCCGACCACATGGGTGACCCCCGACTCGAGCATCATCTTGGTGACCGCGACCCCGGCGGCGCCGAGGCCGACCATCAGCACCCGCAGGTCCTCGATCGGCTTGCCGACGATCTTCAGCGCGTTGAACAGCGCCGCCATCACGACCACGGCGGTGCCGTGCTGGTCGTCGTGGAAGATCGGGATGTCGAGCGAGGACTTCAGCCGCTCCTCGATCTCGAAGCAGCGGGGAGCGGAGATGTCTTCGAGGTTTATGCCCCCGAAGGTCGGCGACAGCAGCTCGACCGTCCTGACTATCTGGTCGACGTCCTGCGTGTCCAGGCAGATCGGGAAGGCGTCGACCCCGGCGAACTCCTTGAACAGCATCGCCTTGCCCTCCATCACCGGCATCGCGGCCTCGGGTCCGATGTCGCCGAGCCCGAGCACGGCTGAGCCGTCGGTGACGACCGCGACCGTGTTGCGCTTGATCGTGTACTCGAACGCCTTCGAGCGGTCGGCGTGGATCTCCTGGCAGACCCGGGCGACGCCCGGCGTGTAGGCCATCGAAAGGTCGTCGCGGGTCTTCAGCGGGTACTTGTTGCGCTGCTCGATCTTGCCGCCCCGATGCATCTGCATCGTGCGATCGGTGTACTCGAGGACCTTGGCGCCGCGGGTCGATCCGATCGAGCGCAGGATCTGCTCCCAGTGCTCCTGGTCGCGGGCGTCGATCGTGAACTCGCGCACCCGCTTGCCTTCCGCTCCCGCGCCCGGCACGAGATCGACACCCTGCAGCGATCCCCCGGCCTCGGCGATCGCGGCGGTGAGCTTGCCGAGCGGCTCCTGGCGCGCGTCGAGCTCGACCCGGATCGTGACGCTGTACTGGGCCTGGGCGGGACTCATGGGCCGGCAATCATAGAGTTGAGGCGATGGCCCCCAAGACCGCCGCACCGGAGCTGTTCCTGATCGACGGCAACTCGCTGGCCTACCGGGCCTTCTTCGCCCTGCCCGAGTCGATCGCCACCTCCGACGGCCGCCCGACCAACGCGATCTACGGCTTCGCGTCGATGCTGGTCAAGATCATCCTCGAGCACACCCCGGGCGGCGTGGTCGTCGCCTGGGACGCGGGGATGTCGGGGCGCGAGAAGCAGTACACCGAGTACAAGGCAGGGCGCCGGCCGCGGCCCGACCTGCTCTCCGAGCAGTGGCCCCACATGATGCCCCTGGTCGAGGCGTTCGGCTACGTCAACGTCAAGGTCGACGGCTACGAGGCCGACGACGTGATCGCCTCGCTGGTCCGCCAGGCCCGCGAGGAGAAGATCCCGGTGATGGTCGTCTCGGGAGACCGCGACGTCTACCAGGTGGTCGAGGACGGGGTCCGGGTGATGACCACCTCGCGGGGAATCACCGACACCAAGGTCTATGACCGCGAGGGGGTGATCGAGCGCTACGGGGTGCCGCCCGAGCTGGTCACCGACCTGATCGGGCTCAAGGGGGACACCTCCGACAACATTCCGGGCGTTCCGGGGATCGGCGACAAGACCGCCGCCCAGCTGCTGCAGGAGTTCGGTTCCCTGGAGGGGGTGCTGGGGAACGTCGACAAGATCTCCGGGGCGAAGCGCAAGCAGAACCTGACCGAGCACGCCGAGGACGCGCGGATCTCCAAGCAGCTGGCGACCCTGCACTACGACATCGACACCGGGCTCGACTTCGGGGAGCTGATGGGCGCCGAGCCGGACTGGTCGAGCCTGCGCGAGTTCTCACGCGAGTTCGAGTTGCGAATCATCCTCGAGCGGCTCGAGGAGGGGCTGCCGGAGGGGGCCCTGGTACCGGGCCGCAAGGTCGAGCACGAGGTCGAGGTCGAGGCGGTGGAGGGCGCGATCTCCGACCTGGCCGACGGCCCGATTGCGCTGGCGATCGCGTCCGGCCGCTGGGCCGCCGCCGATTCCGAACGGGTTATCACCGGGGAGGTCAAGGCGATGAAGCGAGCTCGCCGCCGAGATCGCCCCGCACCCGCTGGTCGCCCACGACGCCAAGTCGCTCGGCGGCGGGCGCCACGGCCTGCTCGCCGGGGCCGCGGAGGCCGGGGTCGAAATCGAGCTCGAGTACGACACGATGCTCGCCGCCTATCTGATCGACCCCGCCCGACGAAATTACGACCTGGTCGAGCTTTCCGCGGACGCCGGCATCGGACTCTCCGAGCAGCAGCAGGCCGGCGCCGACGCCAAGGCCGACGGCGACGGCGCCGGCCAGCTCGAGCTCGGCGAAGAAGCCGAAGCTGGCCTCGAGCCGCCCGAAGAAGCGCGCCTGGTCACCGAGCTGGCCGAGACGCAGCGCCCGCGGCTGGCCGAATGGGGGCTGGAGGAGCTACTGCGTGAGGTCGAGCTCCCCCTGGTCGAGGTGCTGGCGGCGATGGAGCGGGAGGGCATCAAGCTCGACGCCAAGCGGCTGGCCGAGATCGGCAAGGGCTTCGCGGAGGAGATCGCGAAGCTGGAGGCCGAGATCTACGACCTCGCCGGGCACGAGTTCACGATCGGCTCGCCCCAGCAGGTGGCCGAGGTGCTGTTCGAGGAGCTCGGCCTGACCCGCAAGCGACGCGGCAAGACCGGCTTCTCGACCGACGCCCGCGTCCTCGCCCAGATCCGCGAGGAGCACGAGATCGTCGACCGGATCGAGAGCTGGCGCGAGCTGACCAAGCTCAAGAGCACCTACCTGGACACCCTGCCCGACCTGATCGACCCCGACTCGAAGCGCATCCACACGACCTTCAACCAGGCGGCGACCACGACCGGGCGTCTCTCCAGCACCAACCCCAACCTGCAGAACATCCCGATCCGAACCGAGCTCGGCCGCCCGCTGCGCTCCTGCTTCGTCGCCGACCGTGGCGCCCGACTGCTGTCCGCCGACTACAGCCAGGTCGAGCTGCGGGTGCTCGCTCACGTCGCCGACGAGCCGGTGCTGAAGGAGGTCTTCGAGGCCGGCGACGACGTCCACGCGGCGACTGCCGCCGAGGTGTTCGGGATCGCCCGCGAGGAGGTCGACGTCGGCCAGCGCTCGAAGGCGAAGATGGTCAACTTCGGAATCGTCTACGGGCTGACCGGCTTCGGCCTCGCCGACCGCCTGGCGATCCCGCAGGCCGAGGGTGAGGAGTTCGTCGCCCGCTACCTCGAGCGCTTTCCGGCGGTGCGCGCCTTTCGTGAGCAGACGATCGAGCGCGCCCAGTCCGACGGATACGTGACGACCCTGATGGGCCGCAGGCGCCCGATTCCGGAGCTGCGCTCGGGCCAGGTGCAGACCCGCAGGCTGGGGGAGCGGCTGGCGGTCAACACGGTGATCCAGGGGACCGCCGCCGACATCATCAAGGTCGCGATGGTGCGCTGCCAGGCGGCTCTGGCTCAGGCGGAGCGCAGGACGCGGCTGATCCTTCAGATCCACGACGAGCTTCTGTTCGAGGGGCCGAGCGCCGAGATGGAGGATGCGGAGAAGCTGGTGCGGCGGGAGATGTGCCGCGCCTACGACCTCGATCCGCCGCTCGAGGTCGATATCGGCATTGGCAGGGACTGGCTGGTCGCGAAGTAGTCCTTGGCCTAGGCGAATTGGTCGAGCGCCTCGGCCAGCTCGGCGACGCTCGGGCGGTCGACACGGTCGGGCTCGAGACTGGCGTCGATCGCAGCGGCAAAGCCGGCGGGAAGGCGTTGCCTGATCGTGCGGATCGCGGGAGCCCGGCGGTCGAGCTGCGGGTAGCGGGTCCCGTTCTGGGTCTCGAAAGGGTGCCGCGATGCCGCGGCCTCGAACAGCACCACCCCGATCCCCCAGACGTCAGTCCGCTCGTCGACCCTGCCGCCGCGTGCCTGCTCGGGGGCCATGTAACGGCGGGTCCCGACTCCGCGCCGTCCGCGCCCCGGCTGGCGGGCGAGGCTGAGGTCGATCACTTTCGCCCGGCCGTACTCGGAGACGACGTTCGATGGCTTCAGGTCGAGATGGATGAAGCCGTGCCCGTGCAGGTAGTGCATCGCCGAGCAGAGGTGCAGCCCGAGATGCGTCAGCTCGTCGGCCGATAGGCGCTGGCGCCGGGTGGAGATCAGGTGCTCGAGTGTTGCGCCGTCCAGCGTCTCCAGGGCGAGCACGGGGTGCGGCCGGACGATCAGCTCGTAGCCGCGCACGAGGTGGGGGTGGTTGAGCGCGCAGGCAAGCCGCCCTTCCTGCCGCAGCCGGTGCCGGGTTCGCGGGTCGGCGAGGCGTTCGGGGCGCGGAACCTTGATCACACAGCGGCAGTCTCGATCCTCGCTCCATGCGTCGTAGGTGTCGAGCGACTGGCCGCGGCTCAGGTGCTCGATCAGCCGGTATCGCGGCGCCACCTCGGTCCCCTCGGCGAGGGGCGGAGACGTCTCCCCCCTTTCGGCAACGGCGGTCATGGCGATGCAATCGCGCCGGGGTCGCCGAGGCCATTGCCGGGAACGGCGATCATCCGCTCGGGCTCGTGCAGGCGGTAGAGCCTCGCGTAGAGGCCGTCGGCGTCGAGCAGCTCCGCGTGGGTTCCGCGCTCGACAATCCGTCCCTGGTCGAGGACGGCGATCGAGCTGGCATCACGGACGGTGAGCAGGTTGTGGGAGACGACGATCGTCGTCCGGCCGCCGATCAGGCGCCGCAACGGCTCGACGATCCGGTTCGAGGACTCGGCGTCGATGCCCGCAGTCGGCTCGTCGAGGATCAGCACCGGCGCGTTGCGGATCATCGCCCGCGCGATTGCGATCCGCTGGCGCTGGCCGCCTGACAGCAGCCGCCCCTTCTGGCCGACCGGGGTCTCATAGCCCTCCGGTAGCCCGAGGATGAACTCGTGGGCGCTCGCGGCGGTCGCCGCCCAGACGATTTCCTCGTCGCTGGCCTCGGGCCGGCCGTAGGCGATGTTCTCGTGCACGGTGCCGTCGAAGACCAGGGTCTCCTGCAGAAGCAGGGCGATGTTCTGGCGCAGCGAGGTGACCTCGAGATCGCGCAGGTCGTGGCCATCGAGCGTCACCCGGCCGCTCCGGGGGTCGTAGAAGCGAAGCAGCAGCTTGGCGATCGTCGACTTCCCGGCACCGCTCGGCCCGACCAGGGCGAGGGTCTCCCCCGGTTCGACCTCGAGGGAGACCTCCTCGAGCGCCGCCTGGTCGCTGCCCGGATAGGCGAAGCCGACCCCGTGCAGACCGATCGCGCCCCTGGCCGAGCGCAGCGGCCGGGCGCCGGGGCGGTCGCGCACAGAGGGCTCGAGGTCGAGGAATTCGATGATCCGCTCGGCCGAGGCCGAAGCAGAGTAGAGGGAGTTGGCGAGCCTGCCGAGGCCGCGGACGGGGCTGTAGAGCTGGGTCAGGAAGGTCATGAAGACCAGCAGGCCGCCCAGCGAGAGGTTGCCGCGCGAGAGCTCCCAGGTCCCGAGCCCGATCACCAGCATCGCCCCGAGCAGCTCGATGAGGTCGATCAGCGGCGTGTACAACGCCTTGACGCGGGTCGAGGCCATCGTCGCCTCGTAGCTGCCCAGGCCCTCGCGGTGGAAGCGCCCGACCTCGTGCGACTGGCGGTTGTTTGCCTGGACGAGCGCGGCGTTGGAGAGGCTCTCCTCGGCGACGGCGCTGATCGAGCCGCTGCGGCGGCGCTTCTCGCGCGAGGCGACCTTGATCAGGCGGGAGAAGTGGCGGGCCGCGAGCCAGAACAGAGGCACGACGAGCAGCGCCCCCAGCGCCAGGTCCCATTGCAGATAGAAGAGCGCGGCGCCGAAGAAGAAGATTCGCAGCGAGTAGGAGAGGGCGTCGCTGACCCCGGAGAGGACGAAGGCCTCGATCGAGGAGATGTCACCGGTCAGGCGCGAGATCACGTCGCCGAGCCGGCGGCGCTCGAAGAAGTCGAGCGAGAGCGACTGCAGGTGGCGGAACATCCCCGTTCGCATGTTGAGCAGGAAGCGCTCGCCGACCCAGGTGGCGAGGTAGTCGTCGGCGAAGCTGACGACGCCGGCGAGGGCGGTCAGACCGAGGTAGGCGCCGGCTATCCAGATGAAGGGGCCGAAGTCATGCGGGACGAGGACCTGGTCGACGACCACCTTGAACATCCAGATCGTCGCGGTCTCGATCAGCGGCGTGATCACGACGAAGACGAGGCCAATGGCGATCCAGCGGCGATACGGCCGCGCGTAGGGCCAGAAGCGGCGGAAGATCTCCTTGACCGGGACAGGCGGAGCCGCGGCGACCAGCGCCTCATTGCCCGGGGTGGGAACGAGCAGGCGCCGGAGCCGCTCCCTGAGGCGGCCCCGGCGCCTTGACTTCGAACCAGTCAATGGCTCAGTCGTCGTTCTCGTTCTCGTTGCTGTTCGAGACCGAGACGGACGGCTGGCTCGAGTTCGAACCGCTGCCGCTGGCACTGCCGCTGTTGTTGGCGGCGGGTGCGGTTGGTCCGAACTTGCCGTGCCGATGACGGCGACGGCGCCTCTTGTGACCTGACACTTGGCATCCCTCCTCGAGATTGGGTTCCGTGTCGCCGCAAGAACCCGGGGCAGGGCGCAAGATCACGCCTTTTCTAGTCGTCGCCCGAGCTGCCTGAGCCGCTTGAGCTGCCCGAGCTTCCGGAGCTGGAGCCCGATCCCGAGTCGCCCCCCGAAAGATCGTCGACCGAGTCGTCCGAGCCGCCCGAGCCGGACTCGATCTCGCCGGACCCCGAGCCTCCACCGGAGCTGCCTGAGCCCGAATGCCCCGAGCCGCCCCCGCCGCCATCGTCTCCGGATTCGCCGCCTTCGTGCCCGCTGCTGCCCGAGCCCCGACCGCTGTGCGAGCCGCCGCCGCCGGAGCCAGAGTTGGCCGAGCCCGGGCCGCGATTGCCGCCGCCGTGGTCGTCGCCCGGCTCGCGCTCGCCCCGATGGCCGGGGCCGGAGCCTCCGTGATCGTCGTCTCCGCGCTCCCCGCTGCCTGAGGTGTCGTTGACCTCGGTCAGCGGAGGGGTCACCGTGGGGCCGCCGGACTGATCGGGCTGGGCGGCTCCTGCCGCCTCGACGGTCGAGCCCATCTGGTGGTTGGCGTCGTGCAGGGCGACCCCGCCGGCGACAGAGCCCGCCACCAGGAAGGTCGCAAGCCCTGCCTTGAGCGCTGTGCCCGCGCCGGCGCCCCCGGCCCCGGCTGCCAGCCCCGCGCCCCCTGCGCCGGCAAGACCGGCGCCGGCCGCGGCGCCCCCGCCGGCGAGCAGGTACTGGAGCAGGGGCAGGGGCAGAAGCATCCCGGCGCCGTCGCGAAGCGTTCGCCGGGCGCGGTAGATGGCCTGCCGCGCCCCGCCCCCGCTCATTCCCAGCGCCGAGGCGATCTCCTCGTGGCTCAGGCCCTCGAGCTCGCGCATCACGATCGCCGCGCGCTGGGGGTCCGGGAGGGCGCGCAGCCGTTCCAACAGGTCGGCCATCTCGGCCCGCCGCTCGGCCGCCTCGACCGGGGTCTCGACCCCGTCGATCCCCTCGTGAAGCTCCGCCGCGGGTGGCGGCTGGTCGCGGATGTCGTTGAGGGCGGTGTTGCGGACGATCCGGTAGAGCCAGGGCCGCAGCTCGATCTCCTTGTCGGTTCCGCGCAGCGCCAGCAGCGCCTTCGAGAATGCGTCCTGGGTGACGTCTTCGGCGCGGTTGGGGGAGACGATCGCCGCCGCGTAGCGGCCCAGGGGCTTGCCGTAGCGGCGCACGATCTCGTCGAACGCGTTCTCATACCCGTCGCGAACCAGCTTCACAAGACGGCGGTCGGGCTGGGCTCGCAAAGCCGGGCCGAGGAAGAGGCGGGAAGCGACGTCGCTGGCGGGGGGTGGTGGCATCTAGGCGTTTCGGACGGGACTCCCGGCGGGGCGCTCCTGATAAGACAGCGGCACCGTGTTGGAGCTACGACAGGAACACACGCGAGGTTCAAAGATCACATCGACACCGACAGATCATGGATAAAGGGACCGCCGTAGTCCTCACCGCGCTTGCCGGCGGCCTGATCGCGCTCCAGGCGCCGATCAACTCCAATCTCGCGAAGTCGACAGGTGATCTCCCCGCGGCGACCCTGTCCTTCCTCGTCGGCACCGCGGCGCTGCTCCTGCTCGTCGTCCTCAGCGGCAAGGCGGGCGGGCTGACACATGCCACCGATCACGACGTCCGCTGGTACTACCTGCTCGGTGGGCTGCTGGGTGCCGTCTACGTCGCCAACGCCCTGGTCGCGGTCAACTCGATCGGCGCCGGAGGAGTCGCTGCGGCGACGATCGCCGGTCAGCTGACAGCGTCGGTGGCCGCCGACCGGCTCGGCGTCCTGGGGCTGGACCAGATCGCCCTCTCGCCGCAGCGGCTGGTCGGCGTCGGGTTGCTGCTGGTCGGGACCGTGCTGGTGGTGCGCTAGGCCGCTATTGGCATGCTGGCTGTGGCCCGGGCGGAATCGGCGAACTCCGGCGGCGCGATCTGCAGGTAGTGGCCGAAGCCGAAGTCGACGAATCGCTTTCGCGCCATCCCCATCAAGGCCAGCCCCAGCAGCCGCGGCGGCACCCGCGGAACCAGCTGCTGGACCCGCAGCATCGCCTCGAACTTCCAGCGGTGCGAGTCGGAGAACGCGGCGTAGTCGGCGAGGGCGCGATCGCGAGGCTTGACGCCCGTGTGGACGGCGCGCAGCTCCCGCCCGCAAGCGATCGCGAAGTAGAAGGCGGTGCGGATTCCTTCCGCGGTCAGCGGCAGGCAATGCCCGGCCGAGTCGCCGGCGAAGAAGACGCCGGAGTCGACCGCGGGCCGCAGCCGGTGCGGGATCCAGTTGCCCTGGTAGCGGACCGCGTCGACCTCGAGCCGCTGCGCCAGCTCCACGGTCGGCTGCTTGACGTGGAACCGGGGGTCGAACGAGCCGACCCCGACCCGGACCTCGTCGTCGGCGGGAAAGCTCCAGCCATAGCCGGCCGGGACGACCCCGCGCTCGATCCAGATCTCGAGGTCGGTGTCGCTGCCCCAGGGATGGACCTCGAGGCCGCGCGAGAGCCGTGCCTCGGGCGGCTGCACGTTGGCCCCCGAGCCGAGCACCCGGCGCCAGCCCAGCGCGTCGACGACAAGCGGTGCCGCGAGCTCGCCGCGGTCGGTGACGACGCGGATCGCCTGGTCCCCGTTCGGGGGCGCCCCGCGGCCCTCCACGGTCGCGGTCTCGAACTCGGCCTCGCTCTGCTCCCAGAGCAGGCCGCAGAGGGTTCGGTAGTCGAAGGTCGAGAACTCCCAGGGCAGGTCCATCCGCACCGAGACATGGGGGTTGTGGACGACGAGCTCGCCGAAGGTCTGCTTGATCGAGTCCTCGAGCCCGAGCGCCCGCAGCCATCCGGTTGGCGCAGCGCAGGCGGATGTCTGGCGCTCGCCGATCTCATAGCGGTCCAGCGACTAACACCCGGGCCCCCGATCCCGCCAGCTCGCGGGCGACCGTGAGGCCGGCGAAGCTGGCGCCGCAGATCAGGACGTCGTAGTCGCCGCCCAGCGGCGTGCGCTCGTCGCCGCGTTTGGTTGCGCGGGTCGGCATGCCGGAATCGTAGAGCCCGCCAAAGAACGAGCCCCGGCCGGGGCCGGGGCTCGCTCAAAACACGGATCGCTCCGCAGGCTCAGGTCTTCCCCACTACGGACACACGACGACCAGGCTGTGGTCCTGGGTTGCGTCGAAGCCGCTGACCGTGATCTTGTTGCGGTTATTCGGGGCGGTGCCGTTTTGGATTGCCACGATGCCGTCACTGAAGACGCCCGACGCGACCGGGGAGCACCGCGTGACGTCGAAGGGGAACGTGTAGACGATGACGTTGCTGGTCTGCTGCGCCGTCACGCCATCCAGCGTTGACCGGGAGAGCGTTCCGCCAAGCCAGGTGAAGCCGTAGACGTTTTGGGCATTCTCCGGCAGCGCCTTCTCGGGGATGTTCAGCGTGCTCTCCTTGATGTCGATTCCCTTCAGCGAGTTCTTCTTCACGTCACCGGAGTTGACGGTGTTCTTGCCCGGCAGGGCGCCGGCGACGCCGCCGATCGCGACGAAAAGCGCGACCACGGCGACCACCAGCGCGGCCACCGAGGCGTTGCGCTTGAGCATTCTCAGCATCTGTTGATCTCCCTCTGATTGTTGATTGCCACGCCAATCGCGGCCCCCCTCGGGTGACCCTAGACAGGGCGGGAGCCCCGCGAAGGGCAAAACGCCCACAATCTCCCGGTATTTGGTAACCGCGCCCGAGGATCGAGGGGATTCCCACTTCTGCGATCATTCGCCGCCGTGTCCACGCCTGACACCACCGTCGATCCCGGCGCCCAAACGGCTACCGCCCCGGCCTCGAACGACTTCATGATCGAAGTCGACGGCAAGCTGGTGCCCAACTACGACGCGACGATGATCTCCTTCAAGGAGGGCGACGTCGTCAGCGGCAAGGTGGTGCGGATCGACCAGGACGAGGTCCTGGTCGACATCGGCTACAAGTCGGAGGGGGTCATCCCCTCGAACGAGCTTTCGATCCGCAAGTCGGTCGACCCGGCGGACGAGGTATCGCTCGGCGAGGAGGTCGACGCCCTGGTCCTGACCAAGGAGGACCAGGAGGGTCGTCTGATCCTCTCCAAGAAGCGGGCCCGCTTCGAGAAGGCCTGGCGCCGGATCGAGGCCGCCGCGGAGTCGGGGGAGCCGGTCGAGGGCACCGTGATCGAGGTCGTCAAGGGTGGGCTGATCCTCGACCTCGGCGTGCGCGGCTTTCTTCCCGCTTCGCTGGTCGATATCCGCCGGGTCCACAACCTCGATGAGTTCATGTCCCAGAAGCTCGAATGCAAGGTGATCGAGCTCAACCGCAGCCGCAACAACGTCGTGCTCTCGCGGCGCGCGGTGCTCGAGGAGGAGCGCAAGGAGGTCCGCGAGCAGATTCTGGGCCGCCTGCAGCCGGGCCAGATCGTCGACGGCAAGATCTCCAACATCGTCGACTTCGGTGCCTTCGTCGACCTCGACGGGATCGACGGCCTGATCCACATCTCAGAGCTTTCCTGGAGCCACGTCAACCATCCCTCCGAGGTGGTTGGGATCGGCGACACGGTGCGGGTCAAGGTGCTCGACATCGACCGTGACCGCCAGCGAATCAGCCTCGGGCTTGAAGCAGACCCAGGAGGACCCGTGGCAGCGGGTGGTCGACAACTACGGGGCCGGCGACGTGCTCGAGGGCAAGGTGACCAAGGTCGTCGCCTTCGGGGCCTTCGTCGAGATCCTGCCCGGGGTCGAGGGCCTGGTCCACATCTCCGAGCTCGCGGACCACCACGTCGAGAACCCGAGCGAGGTGGTTGAGCCGGGCACCGAGCTTCAGGTGAAGATCCTCGAGATCGACGAGGAGCGGCGCCGGCTCTCGTTGAGCATCAAGCGGGTCGAGGGCCAGCAGCTGCCGGCCCTCGAGATCCAGGCGCCGCCGCCCGACGCCGCCGCGGAAGCGGCCCAGGCCGAGGGGGCTCCCGAACTCGCCCTCTCCGAGGAGGTCTTCGCCGAGCCGCCCCCCGAGGTCGAGGCGGGCCCGAGGGAGGGGACGCGAGCCCCGAGGCTGAGTCAACGGGCGAGGCCGATGAGGCGGAGGGCGACGACCAGGTCGCCAAGCCGCCGGCCGAGGAGGCCGGCGAGGAAGCGCACGAGGGCGAATCGGTCGCCGAGCGCCCCGACTCGCCGGACGACGGCGAAGAGGCAGCCGGCGAAGAGGGCTGAGGCGGCGGCGGTGGCGCCGCTCCTGATCGGTCTCACCGGCGGCATCGCGGCCGGCAAGTCCGAGGCGCTGCAGGCTTTCGGGCGGCTGGGGGCGGAGACGATCTCCAGCGACGCCGTCGTACACGAGCTGCTCGATTCCGAGCCGCTCAGGGCTCGCCTGGTCGAGCGCTGGGACAAGGCGGTGGCACCCGGCGGCTCGGTCGATCGGGCCGGGTCGGCGAGATCGTCTTTGCCGACCGCGCCGAGCTGGAGTGGCTCGAGGCGGAGCTGCACCCGCGGGTGGGGGAGCGGATCGAGGCCTGGCGTCGCTCGCTCGATCCGGCGACCGAGTTTGCGGTGGTCGAGGTCCCACTGCTGTTCGAGACGGCGATGGCCGATGCGTTTGACGTCACCGTGGCGGTGGTGGCCGATGACGAGGCCCGGCGCCGGCGGGCAGGGGAGCGCGGCGATGCCCTGGTCGCCGAGCGCGACGCCCGCCAGCTCGACCAGGAGGCGAAGGCGGCCCGGGCCGACCACGTTGTTCGCAACGACGGCTCGCTCGAAGATCTGCAGCGGGAGCTGTCCGGCCTGCTGGCCAGGCTTGGGGACCGGGAGGGGAGAACCGGCAGCGACTCGGTACAAAGTTAGGCGCCATGGAGGCCACCCGCGCATCCCGCCGTTCCAAGCAGCGCCGGCCGGCGCGCCGGGCGGGCCCCCGCCCTCAGCGGCGGGCGACGGCGAAGGTGCGGCGCAGAAGGTGGACGCTGGGGGTCGGCGCCGCCGTCACGGTCGGGGTCGTTGTCGGCGTGATGATCTCCTCGGGCGAGTTCGACCGGGCGATTCGCGAGTTCACGCTTCCGCTGCGACACGAGGACATCATTCGCCAGCAGGCTTCGGAGAAGGACGTCGACGCGAGCCTGATCGCCGCCGTGATCTACGCCGAGTCCCGCTTCCGCGACCAGACCTCGCACGCCGGCGCCCGGGGGCTGATGCAGATCACACCCCAGACGGCGAAAGAGATCGAGCGGCGCAGCGGCGGGACCACCTTCCGGCTCGCGGACCTCTCCGATCCCCAGATCAACATCTCCTACGGGACTTTCTACCTGCGGGACCTGCTCGGCCGCTTCGATGGCAACGAGATCGCCGCGCTCGCCGCCTACAACGCGGGCCCTGGCAGCGCCGACAGCTGGGGCGGGAGCGGGATGTCGCTCGAGGACATCCCGACCGACGAGACCCGCGGCTATGTCGATCAGGTGCTGGAGAAGCAGCGCGACTACCGCGAGAAGTACGCCAAGGAGCTCGGATACCAGCGTTAGTGCTTGAAGCGATCCCGGCCTGGGAGCTGCGTTGAGATCGGTAAAGGCACCGCACACCCGAGTGCTCGCGCTCGGCCTCGCGGTCGGGTTGGTGCTCGCGGACTCGTCGATCGTCGTCCTGGCGCTGCCGGAGATCTACCGCTCGCTCGACGTTTCGGTGCGGGCGGTGGTCTGGGTGCTGGTCGCCTTCAACCTGGTGCTGGCGCTCTGCGCTGTGCCGGCGGCGCACCTGGCGCGGCGCGCGGGTCCGGCGCGTACTGCGGTCGCCGGGCTGGTCGTCTTCGGTGCCGCCAGCCTCGTCTGCGGGTTGGCTCCAAGTCTCGCGGTGCTGCTGGGGGCGCGCTGCGTCCAGGCCGTGGGCGGGGCGGCGACGGTCTGCGGTGCGCTCGAGCTGCTGCCGGCGGAGCTTGGGTCGGAAGGCCGCGCCGCCCGCCTCTGGGCGGCTGCGGGGGCGCTCGGAGCGGCGCTGGGTCCGGCGGCTGGCGGCCTGCTCACCGAGCTCGTCTCCTGGCAGTCGATCTTTCTGGTCCAGGTCCCACTGAGCGCCGCTGCGGGCGGCGTGCTTGCGCCGGCGGCGGTGAGCGAGCGCTGGTCCTCCGCCAAGGCCCAGGCCGACCGCCCCGGTCGCCCGCACCTTGCCGCCAACGCCGCCCTTGGCCTGATCGCCGCGGCGCTGGTCGCTGCGCTGTTTCTGATCGTCCTGCTCCTGATCGAGGGCTGGCGCCTGAGCCCGATCGCCGCAGCCGCCGCGGTCTCGGTGATGCCCGCCGCCGCGCTGGCTTCGGTTCCCCTGGCCCGCTCGGTGCCGAGTGCCGCGGCCCGCGCGGCCGCCGGGGCGATTCTGATCTGCGGCGGCCTCACCGGTCTCGCCCTGCTCCCCCGGGCGGTGGTGCTGGCCACGATCCCGCCGCAGATCCTGATCGGAGTCGGGCTCGCGCTGACCCTGTCCGCCCTCACCGAGGCGGCGCTGGCGGGCCGCTCGGCGCAGGCGATCCACGGCGGCTGGACGATTGCCGCCCGTCACGCCGGGGTTGTCGCCGGCCTGCTGATCCTGACGCCGGTGTTCACCTCCGACCTGGTCGAGCAGAGGTCGGCCGCCGAGCAGGCGGGTACCGCGGCGCTTCTCGACGCACCGCTGCCGCCGCTGCTGAAGATCGACATCGGCATCCGGCTCGCCGACCGGCTGGGCGAGGAGCGCGGGCGGGTGCCGGTGCTCGCCCCGGTCTTCGAGCCCCCGCCGGGCGGGCCCGATGACCGCCCGGCGGTGCGCCGGCTGCAGGACGAGCTTCAGGACCAGCTCGACCGCGCCGCGACCCACGCGTTCAGCAACTCGTTCCTGATCGCCGCCGCCTTCGCCCTTGCGGCGCTGCTGCCGATCACGCTGGTGCGGCGCCGCCCGCAGGAGCTCAACCTGTGAGCGCGAGGCTCAGAAAGAGAGCCTGATGGTGGCCGAGCGCGAACCAATAGCTGTGAGCACCGGCCGCGTCCTGGTCATCGGGTCACTGGTCGCCGCCGCGGCGCTGGTGACCGTCTTCCTGGCGATGGGCGGCAGCTCATATGCGCCGGCCAAGACCCGTGACCCCTGCCAGGCCCGGTCCTGGCCCAGGGACCTGGACCTGCAGAGGACCGCCGAGCAGTTCACCCTCTCCGCCCTCGACGGGACCGCCTGCGACCTTCACGTCTCTCGCGAGACGCTGATCCTTGCCCTGGCGAGCTCCGAGGGACGGGATCGGTTCGCCGAGGACCCACGGCTCGAAGGCGCCGTGCGGGCCGGGCTCGAGCGGGCGATCGACGACGGCGAGAGGGCAGGGGTGATCAACTCGATCACGGCCGACGGCCTGCGGGAGCTGGCCCGGCAGGCGCCGGTCGACGAGGTGATCGCGCTGCTGCGCGACGCGAGCCCGCTGTTCCAGAACCTGGGCGGCCTGCTGCAGGGCCTTCAGGGCCTGATTCCCGGTCAGCTGCAGGGGCTTCTGCCGTGAGCAACGTCACTTGCGTTGAGGGAGGGATGCGAGAAGATGGCGGCCGCAAGGAAGGCTGACCAATTCAAGGAGGTTGAGATGGGTGACGCGATCGACTCGGGCACAATCGCCGGGCTGCGCGATGGATTCGACGGCGATGTGATCGGTTCTGAGGACGGCGCCTACGACGAGGCGCGCAAGGTCTACAACGGGATGATCGACAAGCGCCCCGGGGTGATCGCCCGCTGCGCCAGCACCGCAGACGTCGTCGCCGCGGTCAACTTCGCCCGCGAGAACGATCTAGTGGTCGCGGTCCGCTCCGGCG
The DNA here is from genome assembly GCA_963772265.1 of uncultured Solirubrobacterales bacterium. Lineage (GTDB taxonomy): Bacteria > Actinomycetota > Thermoleophilia > Solirubrobacterales > 70-9 > Mayfieldus. Next base: position 15,400 of record CAVYWS010000001.1, read on the forward strand.
GGCACAGCGTCGCCGGGATGAGCATCTGCGACGACGGCATCCTGATCGATCTCTCGGGCCTGAAGGGCATCGAGATAGACGCCGACGCCCAAACCGCGCGGGTGGGAGGCGGAGTGCTCTCGGGCGAGCTCGACGCAGCGACCCAGGAGCACAACCTCCACGTCCCGACCGGGCGGGTCACGACCACCGGCATCGGTGGCTTCACGACCGGTGGCGGCTATGGCTGGACCTCGTCGAAGTGCGGGCTCATGTGCGACAACCTGATCTCGGCGGAGGTCGTGACCGCCGCTGGAGAGGTGGTCAATGCAAGCGCCGACGAGAACCCCGACCTGCTCTGGGGCCTGAAGGGCGGGGCGTGCAACTTCGGCGTCGCCACCAGCTTCGAATACAAGCTCTATCCGCTCGGCCCGATGGTCTTCGGCGGCCTCGCCGCCTGGCCGGTCGAGAAGGCGCCCGAAGTGTTCAGGGCCTGGCGCGATTACGTCGACGACGCTCCCGACGAGCTGTCGACCAGCATGGTGATCCTGACCGCGCCGCCTGAGGAATTCGTTCCCGAGCACCTGCGGGGCAAGCCGATAGTCGGCCTCGCCGGGATGTACGTCGGCGACGTCGAGGAGGGGGCAAAGGCGTTCCAGCCGCTCAAGGACCTCGCCCCCGAGATGGATCTGCTCGGCCCGATCCCCTACACCGAGTTCCAGGCGATGCTGGATCCCGGCAACCAGGCCGGTTTCCGCAACTACTGGCGCGGCGAGTACCTGACCGGACTCTCCGACGAGGCGATCGACACCTTCATCGAGCAGGCCCGCGAACCCCTGAGCCCGTTCAACCAGGTGATCATCTTCCGCCTCGGCCAGGCGGTGAAGCAGGTCGCCGAGGAGGACAGCGCCTTCTCGCACCGCGACGCGGACTACATGTTCCACCCGATCGCGATGTGGGAGGACCCCGCCGACGACGAGCGGCTGATCGGTTGGGTGCGCCAGTTCGCCGAGGCGATGCGCCCCTATCAGACGGGCGGCGTGTACCTCAACTTCACGCCGGACCCCGACAAGGTCCGCGACGCCTTCGGCGAGGGCAAGTACCAGCGGCTGGTCCAGCTCAAGGACAAGTACGACCCCGGGAACCTGTTCCAGCACAACCAGAACATCAAGCCCAGCAAGGAGGCCGGCGAGCCGGTGGCCGCCGCCTGAGCCGGATTCGCGCCTCAAATGGCGCGATACTGCCCGGCGGTGCCGGAGGAGAACGTGCAGCTCGCCCGCCGAATGCACGAAGCATTCAACCGAACCTTCAGCGAGGGGACTGACGACCTGTTCGAGGTCCTGCACCCCGAAGCCGAGTGGGTTCCGATCACCGCCGTGCTCGAGGGAATCGGCTATCGCGGCGAGACGGCGATCCGGGGCTGGATCGCCGACATGAAGCGGCAATGGGAGTTCTATGAGACCAGGCCGGAGGAGTTCCTCGACCTCGAGGACGGGCGGGTTCTCGTCCTCGGCACCTGGGGGGCGCGAGGCCGCGGCAGCGGCGTCGAGCTGGACTCACAACCGGGCGCCTGGCTGGTCGTCACCGAGGACGGGTGGGTGACCCGGATGCAGACATTCACCGACCGGGCCAAGGCCTTCGAGGCGGCGGGGCTCGGCTGAGGTCCCGCTAGTCGGTGGCGCGCAGCACCCAGAGCATCATCAGCGGTTGCAGCGGCAGGCGTGCCCAAAGCGCCCAGCGCGGTATCCGCTCGAGGTCGAGCCCCCGGACCTGCTCCGGATTGACCGCCATGTGGACGTTGGCCGGGAACACCGCCGCGAGCAGGCAGATCAGCCACCATCGCCCCAGGGTCCGGGTCGGGGCGGCGAGAATCGCGGCGGCGCCCGCAAGCTCGGCGACGCCGCTGATCTGCACGGCCTCGCGATGGCGCGGGACCCAGGGGGGCATGATCGCCTCGTATGCCCGCGGACGGATGAAGTGCAGGACGCCGCCGACGGTGAAGAACGCGGCGAGCAGTCGAGGCGAGCGGTTCATCGCCGGCGATTCTCTCATCGCCGCCCCCGCGGGCACGGGTGGCGGCGTCGCTAAGGTGAAGCGGTGCCGGACTTCGAGCTGAACAAGGCCTACACGGCGACCGCGGACCAGCCGCAGGCGATTGCCGAGCTCTCCGCCGGCCTCGAGGAGGGCGACCGCTTCCAGACCCTGCTCGGGGCAACCGGCACCGGCAAGACGTTCACGATGGCCGGGGTGATCGAGCGGGTGCAGCGGCCGTCGCTGGTGATCGCCCACAACAAGACCCTGGCGGCGCAGCTCTGCAACGAGTTCCGCGAGTTCTTCCCCGAGAACAAGGTCGAGTACTTCGTCAGCTACTACGACTACTACCAGCCGGAGGCCTACGTCCCCGCCCAGGATCTCTACATCGAGAAGGACTCCTCGATCAACGACGAGATCGACCGCCTCCGCCACGCCGCCACCGCGGCCCTGTTCGCGCGCCGCGACGTGATCATCGTCGCCTCGGTCTCCTGCATCTTCGGGATCGGCTCGCCGCAGCTCTACAACGAGCAGATGCAGCTGTTCAAGGTCGGCGGCACGATCGACCGCGACGACGTGTTCCGCAAGCTGATCCGGATGCAATACGGACGCAACGACACGACGCTCGGACGCGGGACCTTCCGGGTCCAGGGTGAGGTGCTGGAGATCCAGCCCGCCTATGCCGAGTCCGCCTACCGGATCGCGCTGTTCGGCGACGAGATCGAGGAGATCCATCATTTCGACCCGCTCACCGGCGAGGTGCTCGACGTGGTCGACCACGTCTCGGTCTGGCCTGCGACCCACTACGTGACCAAGGACGAGACGATCGAGCGAACCGTCAGCGACATCCGCGCCGAGCTCAACCAGCGCACCTGGGAGCTGGAGAAGGAGGGCAAGCAGCTCGAGGCGCACCGGCTGCGCCAGCGCACGATGTACGACCTCGAGATGCTCAAGGAGCTCGGCTTCTGCAACGGGATCGAGAACTACTCGCGGATCCTCGACGACCGTCCGCCCGGCAGCCCGCCGCACACCCTGATCGACTACTTCCCCGACGACTTCGTCACCTTCGTCGACGAGTCACACCAGACGATCCCACAGCTCGGCGGCATGTACGAGGGCGATCACTCACGCAAGCTGACCCTGGTCGAGCACGGCTTCCGGCTGCCGTCGGCGATGGACAACAGGCCGCTGCGCTTCGAGGAGTTCCTCTCCCGGATCGGCGACCTGGTGATGTGCTCGGCGACGCCGGGCCCGTTCGAACGCAGCCAGTCGACCAAGGTGGTCGAGCAGATCGTCCGGCCGACCGGGATCGTCGACCCCGAGGTCGAGCTGCGCGAGACGCGCAACCAGATCGACGACCTGATGAACGAGATCAAGCGCCGGGCCGAGGCCAACGAGCGGGTCCTGGTCACGACCCTGACCAAGAAGATGGCCGAGGACCTGACCGCCTACCTGCTCGAGTACAGCGTCCGGGTCCGCTACCTGCATTCGGAGGTCGACACGCTGGAGCGGATCCAGATCATCCGCGACCTGCGGCTCGGCGAGTTCGACGTCCTGGTCGGCGTCAACCTGCTGCGCGAGGGGCTCGACCTGCCCGAGGTCTCGCTGGTCGCGATCCTCGACGCCGACAAGGAGGGATTCCTGCGCGGCGAGACCAGCCTGATCCAGACGATCGGGCGGGCCGCCCGCAACGTCGACGGCAAGGTGCTGATGTACGCCGACCGCGAGACCGAGGCGATGCGGGCTGCGATCCGCGAGACCGACCGCCGCCGCGCGATTCAGGTCGCCTACAACGAGGAGCACGGGATCACCCCGGAGACGGTGCAGAAGGGGATCTCCGAGATGACCGAGTTCCTGGCGATGGAGTCGCGCGCCCCGGCACGGCGGCGACGCGCCCGGGTCCCGGAGGGCGTCAAGACCCCCGAGGACCTCGAGCGGCTGATCGTCGAGCTGGAGGAGGAGATGGTCGCGGCGGCCGAGGACCTGCGCTTCGAGGAGGCGGCGCGGATCCGCGACGAGATCAAGGAGCTGCGCCGCGACCTGGAGGGAATGCGGGCGGGCGCCTAGACCCGCCCGCGTCCCAGTACGGATCTAGAAGTCGTCGCCCGTCTCCAGCCGCCGGTAGAAGCTGATCTGCGGCTCGCCAGTGGCGACTTCCTGCATCACCTTGGGGATCTCCTGCTGTGAGTCGAAGAAGCTTTGGAAGCTTTCCTCGCTGTCCCATTCGTCGACCACAACGATCTCACCGTCGCCGCCGAAGAAGCGGTGGTGGATCGCGCCGTGCTCCCTGCCGTCGGCAGCGATCCCCTTGATCGTCTCGGGGTTCGCTTCGCATACTCCTCCAGCTTGCTCGGATCGCCGGGAACGTGCATCACCATCAAAACGCTCATCTGACCTGTCCTTTCTGCTGCCCGTCGCAACCCATATTCGGCGGCCGACACGGGGTCGGATCAGGATGGCAAAAGTCTGCCAGCTTGCGGCAATTTCTCCGCTAGGCTGGGGCGAGTATGTCGCTTTCGCGTGAAGAGATCGTCGGCGAAGCGACTTCCCGACTGCCCGCAAGGGGTATGAGCCAGGCGCCGTCGACGCCCACCTGCGCGAGGTCGCCGACCGGGTCGAGCAGGACAGCGGCGGCGCCTCGCTGGCCGAAGTCGCGGCGGAGAAGGTCGCGGGCATCATCGAGGCGGCTGAGGCGAAGGCGAAGGAGATCGAGGCCGACGCCCGGCGCGAGGCCGACGAGCTCTTGAGCGGCGCCCGCGAGCAGGCAAGGGACCAGATCGAGCGCGCCCAGCGCTCCGTCGCCAAGCTGGTCGGACAGGCCGATGAGCTGCGCGAGCGGATCGGCGCGATGGCCGAGGACGTGATCGGAGCGGGGGAGAGCAAGGCCGAGACGCCGCAGCCGGAGCCCGTGCCCGAGCCGTCACCCGAGCCGGTGCCGGAGCCGGCGCCACCGCAGCCGGAGGTCGATCCGACCCCGGTCGTCGTGCCTGAGCCGACGCCTGAGCCCGTGCCCGAGCCGGGACCGCCAGTGGTCCCCGAGCCGCAGCCCGATCAGCCGCCGGCCGCGGCCAACGGCGCCGACGACTCGGCCGCCCGCCTGGTGGCGATGAAGATGGCGCTCGACGGCTCCTCGCGAGACGAGATCGCCAAGCACCTCGCCGAGAACTACAACCTCGACGACAGCGGCAAGCTCCTCGACGCGGTCTTCGATCGGGTCGGCGGCTAGCGGCCGCTTCAACCGCTGCCACCTTTTAGCCGCCCGAACACCGGGTAGCCGAGGGGCATGGGAGATGGACCTCCACTCACCACCGAGACCGACTCCGAGCTGCGCGGCGAGGGAGCCGTCGTGACCTGCGCCCGCTGCGGGCGCCCGCTGACCGAGTGCGAGGGTGGTTGCGAGCCGGTGCTCGAGACGCGCGGCCACCGCGTTCTCACCCCGCGCGACCTGGCCTCGATCCGCTAGCCGTCGGCTGGCGACTCGGCCGGCCTGAATGTCCCCGGCTCGCCGCCGGCGCGGGCTTCCCGCGTGTAGGCGGCCATGTCCTGGGACCAGAACTCGACCACGTTTCCATCCGGATCGGTGACGTAGATCGCCCGGCCGGGGCCGAGCTGGATCGGCCCCTCGACCTCGGCCCCCGCGGCGCCGATCCGCTCCAGCAGGTTGTCGATCTCGAGGTCCTCGACGTGAAAGGCGAAGTGGACGTGGGCGCCGCCGCGGCCTCCGGCCAGCCCGACCTGCGGAGTCCAGACGCCGAGCCGCGCCGTGTCGCCGATCAGGTACCAGTAGCGGCCCTCGCGCCCCTCCCCGTAGAGCGTCTCCTCGAACCCGAGGACGTCGCGGTAGAAGCGCCGCGCGGCCTCGAGGTCGGTGACCTCGAGCACCAGCTCCGAGATGCCGCTCGTGGAGGGGGAGACGGGCACGGCGAAAGCCTAAAGCCGGGCGCCGGGCTAAGGTGGGTGTCGGCATGGAATAGCCGCGCGGACAACACGCTGGCCTTGACCACCGGCCACCAGGCCGGCAGCCGGCGCTTCCGTCCGCGCTCGACCCCCGGGAGCACTCCATGTCAGACGTCAAAGCGCTCACGCATCGATTCGCTGATTCCCAACGCCTATCGCGACCTGCTGCGCCGCAGGCCGGCGCGGCTGCCCCTGCTTGCCTCGGTCATCGGCCGGCTTCCCTATGGGGCCGCCGGATTGGCGATGATCGTCCTGGTCCAGCACGCGACCGGATCCTTCGCCTCCGCGGGGGCCGCGGAGGCTGCATTCACGGTCGGCGTCGGAGCAGGCGTCCCGCTCCAGGGCCGAATCGTCGACCGCGTCGGCCAGACGACGGTACTGGTCGGAACCGGCCTATTCAACGGTGCGGCCGCGGTGGGGCTGGTGATCGCCGTCCACGCCGAGGCCTCGCTGGGGGCTCTGGCGGCGCTATCGCTGGCCGCGGGCCTGACGATCCCGCCTCTTTCGCCGTGCATGCGCTCGCTCTGGGCCGCGCTGCTGGAGGCCGACGAGGAGTCCCTCCAGTCCGCCTACGCGCTCGATGCGGTGATCATCGAGCTCGCCTTCATCTTCGGGCCGCTGCTCTCCGGGGCCTTGATCGCACTCGCGTCGGCAGAGGCCGCGGTCCTGCTCAGCGGCGCCCTCGGCACGGTCGGCGCGCTGCTGTTCGCCGCTTCGCAGGCCTCACGCAGCTGGCGCGGCTCGCAGGAGGAGCATCGCCACTGGGCTGGTCCGCTTCGATCCCCCGGGATTCTGGTGTTGGCCGGAGCCGGCCTCGCGTTCGGTTGCGGAATCGCGACGATGGAGCTGGCGCTGATCGCCTACGGGAAGGCCCATTCGAGCGCCGCGATCGCCGGGCCGCTGATCTCGATCCAGGCAGTCGCCAGCCTCGCGGGCGGTGTTCTGGCTCGGGGCCCGGAGCTGGCGGCTCTCGCTGCCCGAGCGCTTCGTTCGCCTCAACCTGGTCGTGGCGCTTGGCTTCCTGCCGCTCCTCCTGGTTCCCTCGCTGCCGGTGATGGCGGTGTTGATGCTCGCTACCGGGGCTGGCCTGGCGCCGGTCTCGGCGACCAGCTATTCGCTGGCCGACCGATTGGCCCCGCCGGGCACCCGGACCGAGGCGTTCGGCTGGCTGATCACTGCGACGGTGCTGGGAAACGGAGCCGGCGCCGTGATCGGAGGCGCGATCGTCAACGGCGGGCACCTGCGACTCGGCTTCCTGGCTGCGTTCGCGGGGATGGCCGCCGCCTGGGTAGTCGCCCTTGCCGGTCGCGGCTGGCTCGGGGCGGACGATTAGAGTCGCGGCATGGAGCGGCGCAGAGAAATCGTCTCGGCCCCCGACGGCCGCAAGCTCGAGATCGAGGTCGCCGGGCCGGACGACGGCGAGGTGATCGTCTTCATCACACCGGGACCCCGAGCGTCGGCAGCATCTTCGAGCCGATGATCGAGGCCGGGGCCGAGCGGGGGCTGCGCCACGTCTCCTACGCGCGCCCGGGATACGCGGGCTCCGACCGCCATCCGGGCCGCAGCGACGGCGGATTGCGTCGCCGACGTCGAGCCGCGATCCTCGACACCTCGGGGTCGATCGCTTCTACGTCACCGGCCACTCGGGCGGTGGCCCGCACTCGCTCGCCTGCGCTGCCCTGCTTCCGGACCGGGTCTGCTCCGCCGCGACGACGGCCTCTGTGGCCCCGTTCGGCGCCGAGGGCCTCGACTGGCTGGCCGGGATGGGCCAGGAGAACCTCGACGAGTTCGCCGCCCAGCAGGCCGGCGACGCCGAGCTGCAGAGCGTTCCTCGAGAAGTGGGCCGAGGTGATGCGGTCGGTGACACCGGACCAGGTGATCGACGCGCTGGGTGACCTGCTGCCCGATCCCGACCGCGAGGTGCTCACGGGAGCCCTCGCGGAGTTCTCCGCCGCTTCGATGCGGGCCGCCGTCAGTTCCGGAATCTGGGGCTGGTTCGACGACGACGTGGCCTACTCGCGGACTGGGGGTTCGATCTCGGCACGATCGAGGTGCCGGTGGCGATCTGGCAGGGCGAGGAGGACCGCATGGTCCCCTTCGCGCACGGCAAGTGGCTCGCCGAGCACGTCTCCGGAGCCAAGGCCCACCTGCTTCCCGGCGAGGGACATATCTCGCTGGAGGTCGGCTCCTACGGGGAAGTGCTCGACGAGCTGATCGCCTCCGCCGCCGCCTGAGCTCGCATGGTGCGGCTTTTCGCCTGCCCGCCGGGAGGGGAACAACCGTTCGCCTCCCTAGAATCAAAGAAGATGCCCGCTTCTGAGCGAATCCTGGTCGCCGGTGCCCGTGAGCACAACCTCAAGGACATCGACGTCGAGCTGCCGCGCGACGCCCTGATCGTCGTCACCGGGCTCTCCGGCTCGGGCAAGTCGAGCCTTGCCTTCGACACGATCTACGCCGAGGGCCAGCGCCGCTACGTCGAATCGCTCTCCGCCTACGCGCGCCAGTTCCTCGGCCTGATGGAGAAGCCCGACGTCGACTCGATCGAGGGGCTCTCGCCGGCGATCTCGATCGACCAGAAGACGACCTCGCGCAACCCGCGCTCGACGGTCGGCACGGTGACCGAGATCTACGACTACCTGCGCCTGCTCTGGTCGCGGATCGGGATCCCGCACTGCCCCGAATGCGGCGAGGAGATCGCCGGCCAGTCGCTGGAGCAGATCACCGACCGGCTGATGACCCTCGACGCAGGGCGGCGGTTCACGGTGATGGCCCCGGTCGTGCGCGGACGCAAGGGCGAGTACGGGAAGCTGCTCGAGCAGATGCGGCTCGAGGGCTATTCGCGGGCCAAGGTCGACGGCGAGCTGCGCCGCCTCGACGAGGAGATCGTCCTCGACAAGAAGTACAAGCACGACATCTCGATCGTCGTCGACCGGCTGGTGATGAAGCCGGACCTCCGCCGCCGCCTCTCGGAGTCGGTCGAGGCGGCGGCTGCGCTCGGCGCCGGCCTGGTCGAGGTCGAGCTGATCGGCGAGGGCGATTCCGAGGGCGAGCAGATGCTGTTCTCGGAGAAGTTCGCCTGCCTCAATTGCGGCACCTCGATCCCCGAGCTCGAGCCGCGGATCTTCTCCTTCAACTCGCCGCACGGGGCCTGCGAGCGCTGCCACGGCCTCGGCTTCCAGCGGGTCATCGACCCCGAGCTAGTCGTCCCGGACCCGACCCTCTCGCTGGCCGAAGGGGCGCTGCAGCCCTGGCGCCGCGGGCACTCGCACTACTGGAAGCGGGTGGTCGAGGCGGTCGCCGAGGGCAACGGGATCGACGTCGACACTCCCTGGCAGGAGCTCTCCGACGCCGAGCGGGAGGTCTTTCTGCACGGCACCGACGGGGAGCGATACCAGGTCAGCTACCGCAACCGCTTCGGGCGCCGCCGCTCCTACGCGGTCCGCTTCGAGGGGATCCTCTCCAACCTCGAGCGCCGCTACGAGGACACCGACTCGGAGAAGGTCCGCGAGCGGATCGAGGGCTACATGGCCGAGCAGCCCTGCCCGGCATGCCAGGGAGCGCGGCTGCGCCCGGAGAGCCTCTCGGTGACGATTGGCGGGATCAACATCCACGAGTTCTCCGAGCTTTCGGCCCGCGCCGCGCGCGAGTGGATCGAGGAGCTGGAGCTGACCGACACCGAGCGGGCGATCGCGCGCCTGATCGTGCGCGAGGTGAACGAGCGGCTCTCCTTCCTCGACAACGTCGGGATCGGCTATCTCAACCTCGCCCGCGCGGCCCGCACGCTCTCCGGCGGCGAGGCGCAGCGGATCCGGCTTGCGACCCAGATCGGATCGAGCCTGGTCGGCGTCCTCTACATCCTCGACGAGCCCTCGATCGGTTTGCACCAGCGCGACAACGCGAAGCTGATCGCGACCCTCGAGCGGCTGCGCGATCTCGGCAACACGGTGATCGTGGTCGAGCACGACGAGGGCACGATGCGCTCGGCCGATCACATCGTCGACCTCGGGCCGGGCGCCGGCGAGCACGGGGGACACGTCGTCGCCGAGGGGACGCCGGCCGCGATCCAGTCCGAGCCCGCGTCGCTGACGGGCCAGTACCTCAAGGGCGAGCGCAGCATCGCTCGTCCCCGAGCAGCGGCGCAAGCCGAGCGGGGAGCTGGTGGTCCGCGGCGCCAGCCAGCACAACCTGAAGAAGATCGACGTCAAGGTGCCGCTCGGGGTCTTCTGCTGCGTGACCGGGGTCTCGGGCTCGGGCAAGTCGACCTTGGTCAACGAGACGCTTTACCCCTCGGTTGCGAACCGGCTGCACCAGGCGAAGCTGCGGCCCGGCACCCACGACCGGATCGAGGGGATCGACCAGGTCGACAAGATCATCAACATCGACCAGTCGCCGATCGGGCGCACGCCGCGCTCCAACCCCGCCACCTACACCAACGTCTTCGACCACATCCGCCAGCTCTTCGCCCAGACCCAGGAGTCACGGGCGCGCGGCTACAAGCCCGGGCGCTTCAGCTTCAACGTCAGGGGCGGGCGCTGCGAAGTCTGCCGCGGCGACGGCCAGATCAAGATCGAGATGCACTTCCTGCCCGACGTCTACGTCCCCTGCGAGCAGTGCCACGGCAAGCGCTACAACCGCGAGACGCTCGAGGTGCGATTCAAGGGCAAGAGCATCGCCGACGTCCTGGAGATGACCGTCGAGGAGGCATGCGGGTTCTTCGAGAACATCCCGAAGATCCACCGGCGGCTGACGACATTGCGCGACGTCGGGCTTGACTACATCCACCTCGGCCAGTCGGCCACCACACTCTCCGGCGGCGAGGCGCAGCGGGTGAAGCTCGCCACCGAGCTCTCCAAGGTGGCGACCGGGGACACCCTTTACATCCTCGACGAGCCGACCACGGGTCTTCACTTCGCCGACGTGCAGCGGCTGCTCGATGTTCTCGGGCGGCTGGTCGACGCCGGCAACACGGTGATCGTGATCGAGCACAACCTCGACGTGATCAAGACCGCCGACCGGATCATCGACCTCGGGCCAGAGGGCGGGGAGGAGGGCGGCGAGGTGATCGCCACCGGGACCCCCGAGGAGGTGGCGGCGGTGCAGACCTCCTACACGGGCCGTTTCCTGGCCGACCTCGTCGAGCCGAAGGTCACGCGGCGCCGCAAGGCGGCGAAGCGGACCCCTGTCGCTGCCTAGGACCGGACCGCGTTTCAGATTGCGCGGCACGGGTACCGACGCCGCATGGAACTGCCGCTTCTTCTGATCATCATCGGGATCGTCCTCGCGATCCTCGTGAATTACGCGCTCGGAATCGTCTGCATCCTGATCGGCCTCGTGCTGCTGATCTGGCCGAGGGTTCGGGCATCGGGTAGCCGCCGGATCTAGGGGAGCTGGACGGGCGGGCGGATGGCCGCGCCCGGCGCGGGGTCGTCCGCCCGGTCTAAGCCGCGGCTGCGGCGGCCGGTTTGGCGATCAGCAGCGAGGCCCCGATCGCCCCGCCCAGGTCGCCGAGCTCGGCGAGGCGGAAGTCCGGCGGCTTGTCGTCGAGGAAGAGGTGCTTGTGCATCTCGCGCTCGATCTCGTCCGCGTAGGGCTGGCCGAGCCGCAGGCCCAGGCCGCCGCCGAGGATGATCGCCTCCACGTCGAGAAGGTTCTGCGCCGATGCGATTCCGGTGCCAAGCGCACGCACGGCCCGCCGCAGGAGGCTTTCGGCCAGGGCGTCGCCATCGCGGAGGGCGTGCTCCCAGACGCTGCTCGCCAGCCGGTCCTTGCCGCGCTGCTCCATGATCTTGAACAGCTTCGTTTCGACCCCGTGCTCCTGCTCGCGCCGCGCCTTGCGCTCCAGCGCCGCTCGTCCCGCGTAGGCCTCCATGCAGCCGCGCCTGCCGCAAGGGCAGCGGGCGCCGTTGCGCTTGACGACCACGTGCCCGATCTCGCCCGCGGCGCCCCTCCCCAGCCAGGGCTTCCCGTCGAGGACGAGGCCGCCGCCGACACCGGTGCCCCAAAAGACTCCGAGCAGCGACTTGTACGGCTTTCCGGCCCCGAGGTGGAATTCGGCCTCGGTTGCGACCTGGACGTCGTTTCCGACCCTGACTTCGGTTCCAAAGGCGGCGGAGAGCGTTTCGCCGAGCGGGAAGCCGCCGTCCCATCCGGGGATGTTCCTCACCGTGGAGACCACGCCGGTGCTCTCGTCGGCGTCGCCCGGGGACCCGACCCCGACGCCCTTCAGCGAATCGCTCTCGACGCCGGCGGCGTCGGCCGCCGCGCGCAGCGCCGCCGCCATCTCGGCCGCCACCGCCTTCGGCCCGCCTTCCTGCGGCGTCTCGTGGCGCGCCTGGCCGCGCACCTGGCCGCCCTCGCCGACTATCGCGGCTTGGATCTTGGTGCCGCCGAGGTCGATGCCGCCGCTGAGGATGCCGTTGGCGCTCATGGAGGTGCCCGCGACTGTACCGCCGCCGGGCACTCTGGAAAGCTAGATCCGTGCCCGGATCGAACGGATGGCTGCTCTGGTGGCGCAAGCGGCGCTGGTATGAGCGAAACCGGCGACGGACGAGGCGCTGGCGGATCAACCGCCACATGGCCCGCTGCGGTGCCTTCATCCGCTATCCGGTCGAGGGAGAGGTGCTGGAGGCGCTCGACCAGGGGCGCCTTCGGATCGGCGAGGGAACGCTGCTCGAGCCCGGCTGCTGGCTGACGCTCTCGCCGCAGGCCCGGATCGAGATCGGCGAGGGCTGCTTTCTCAACCGCAACACGATGCTCGCCGCGCTCGATCGGATCGAGGTCGGAGACCACGTGATGTTCGCCAACAACTGCTTCGTCGGCGATGCCGACCACCGCTTCGACGATCCCGATACGCCGGTCACCTGGCAGGGCTTCACCTCGCAGGGCCCGGTCCGGATCGGCGCCAATTGCTGGTTCGGGGTCAACTGCGTCGTTACCAGCGGGGTGACGATCGGCGAGCGCTGCGTGGTCGGGGCCAACTCGGTGGTCATCGACGACCTGCCGCCCGGGGTGATCGCCGCCGGCTCGCCCGCCAGGGTGATCCGCGAGATCGAGTTCCGGGTGGCTGATCGGTGAGGAAGGGGACCTATTCGATCGTCGCCCGCGACCCCGCGAGCGGCCAGCTCGGGGTTGCCGTGCAGTCGCACTGGTTCTCGGTCGGCTCCGTGGTCACATGGGGGCGGGCCGGGGTGGGGGTGGTGGCGACCCAGTCGATCGCCGAGCCGGCATACGGACCGCGCCTGCTCGATCGCCTCGAGGCGGGCGAGGAGCCGGAAGCCGCGCTGACGGCGCTGGTCGCCGAGGACGAGGCCGGGCGCTTTCGCCAGGTGGCCGTGGTCGACGCCCGCGGGAGGGTGGCCGTGCACAGCGGCGAGGGCTGTATCGACCACGCCGGCCACGAGGTCGGGGACCAGTTCAGCGTCCAGGCGAACATGATGTCCTCGCCCGCGGTGTGGCCGGCGATGGCGGAGGGGTTTCGCGGCTCCGACGGGCCGCTGGCCCGGCGGCTGCTCACAGCCCTGGAGGCCGGCGAGGGTGCGGGCGGCGATGTTCGCGGCCGCCAGTCGGCGGCGATGCTGGTCGTCGCCGGGGAGGGGGAGGTCTGGCGACGCGAGGCCGAGATCCGGGTCGAGGACGACCCCGAGCCGCTCGCCGAGCTGCGGCGGCTGCTCGACCTCCACGACGCCTATGCCCTGGCGTCGGAGGGCGACGACCTGATCGGCCAGGAGCGATTCGACGAGGCGGGGGATCGCTACCAGCGCGCCGCCGCGTTGGCGCCCGGCAACCAGGAGCTTCAGTTCTGGTCCGGCCTCTCGCTGATCAAGGCGGGCGAGGTCGAGAAGGGGGCGGCGGCGGTACGGGCCGTGATCGAGGCGAACGACGGCTGGCGCGATCTGCTCTTCCGCCTCGACGAGGTGGCGCCGGGAATCGACGAGGCTCGGCGGGCTCTGGGCCTCGAGTAGCTAGGAGAGGACCTGGACGACGACGGTGCGGTCGCGGGGCCGGTCGTCGAAGTCGATCAGCACCAGCTGCTGCCAGGTGCCGAGAGCCAGCCTGCCACCGATCACCGGCACCGACTCGGCGGCGCCGACGAACGACGCGCGCTGGTGGGCGTGTGAGTTGGTGTCGTGGTTGAGCCGGTTGTGCTCGTAATCGCCCTCGGCGGGGAGCAGCCGGTCAAGCGCCGCGCCGAGGTCGTGAATCCCGCCGGGCTCGAACTCCATCGTCGTGATCGCCGCCGTGGAGCCGCGGACGAAGGCGGTCACCTGAGCCTCGGTCGCGCCGGCGGTCGAGACGATCCTCTCCACGCCGTCGGTGATGTCGACGATGTCGTTGTCGCCGCCGGTCGAGATGCGCAGCTCGCCGCTGTGGACCGCCATGGGGGCAACCTACTCCGAAAAGAGAGCCGGGCCCGAAGGCCCGGCTCCATTTCAGGTCTTTGCCCCTGCTCAGGTGCCCCGCGGGTGGGCGGAATGTCCGCCGCCCAGGTTCAGGGCCTCGAGAAGCCTCGGGATGTAGACCAGTCCGGCGACGCCGACGACTACGTAGACGACGTTCAACAGCGTGCCGCTGAAGATCTCGTCGAACACGTTGGTGTCGCCATCGGTGATTCCGACGATTCCCCAGTTGAGGGCGCCGAGCACCACCAGCAGCAGTGCGAGGGGCTCGAAACGCTTGATCATCTCCATGTTGCCTCCTTGCAAAAAAAGGGAAGAGGGATAGTGCGTGATGCAACGAGCCATACCCCTCGATTTGCAGGGAGTTACTGGCAGGATCGAAGGTTTTGTGCCAGTTTCGGCCGCTAGGGAAGCGGCTCCCAGTCCCAGCTCGACTCCGAAACGAGGCTCTCCTGGTCGAGGTAATAGCGAAGCTCGGTCAGCTCGGCGGGGTCGACGCTGTAGACGTGCTCCGGGCCCGGGAACCTGCCCGAGCGCACCTCGGCCGGCGTATGCCGACAACCCCGCGACCGTCTCCCGCCGCACCTCGGCGTAGCGCTTGACGAACTTCGGGGCCCGGCCCTCGTAGACGCCGAGCAGGTCGTGCAGGACGAGGACCTGGCCGGCGGTCGCCGGCCCGGCGCCGATCCCGATCGTCGGCACCTCGAGCCTCTCGACGACCAGCTCGGTGACGGCCGCCGGAACCGCCTCGAAGACGATCGCGAAGCAGCCGACCGACTGCAGCGCCAGCGCCTCCTCGGCCAGCTTGGCCGCCGCCTCCGCGGTCTTGCCCTGTGCCTTGAAGCCACCCAGAGCAGAGGCTGACTGCGGGGTCAGCCCGACGTGCCCCATCACCGGTATGCCGGCGCGGACGATCGCCCGCGCCCGGTCGACCGAGGCCCCGCCGCGCTCCAGCTTGACGGCGTCGCATCCGGCCTCCTTGACATAGCGCTGCGCGCTCTGCACCGCCAGCTCGTTGGAGGCTTCATAGGAGCCGAAGGGCAGGTCACCAATCAGCAGCGGAGTCTTCAGGCCGCGCCGCACCGCGCTCGCCATCGTCAGCATCTCGTCCATCCGAATCGGCGTCGTCGCGTCGTAGCCCAGCACGACCATCGCGGCGGTGTCGCCGACCAGCACGGCGTCGACGCCCGCCTCCTCGACCGCCTGCGCCGAGGGGAAGTCGTACGCGGTCACCATCACGATCTTCTCGCCGTCGCGCTTCATCTCCGCCAGCCGCGGAACCGTCACCGGTGTGCTCATGACAGGCCTCCATTCTCGCCGTTGCCCGCAAACGCCCCGGGGACCTCGTCGGCGCCCCAGGCGGGCACGAAGTCGCCGAGCAGCACCTCCGGGTGAGAGTCGACTCGGACCGCTTGGTTGTCGGCATCCACATGGACGACCAGCGGCGAGTAGGTCTCGAGGTCTCGCTCGTCGTAGGCGCCGAAGGAGGCAACGATCACCTTCTGCCCGCGCTGGACCAGGAGCGCGGCGGCGCCGTTGACCTGGATCTCGCCCGAGCCGGGTGTTCCTTCGATCGCGTAGGTGACGAAGCGGGCGCCGTTGTCGATGTCCCAGACGTGAACCTGCTCGTTGGCGATCATGTCAGCGCTGGCCATCAGATCCGGGTCGATCGTGATGCTGCCGACGTAGTCCGGGTCGCAGTCGGTGATCGTCGCCCGGTGGATCTTCGATTTCAGCATCTGTCTTTGCATTCGGCCTCCCTTTAGGGCTGTATCGGTGATGACCGACACCGGCCAGCCGTGCCCGGTCATTCGGGGGGCGGGGGGTCGGGGACGGTTATCACTACGTTGTCGATCAGGCGGGCGCCGCCGATCTGCGCGGCGACGGCGACCAGGACCGGCCTCCCGTTCAGCTCCGCGACCGGCGAGAGGTCCTCGGCGTCGCGGGCCTCGAGGTACTCGGGCTCGATTCCGGCCTCGCGCAGCTCGCCGCGCGCCCGTTCCAGCGCCTCGGACAGCGAGCCGTCGCCGGCGGCTTCCTGCACCGTTCGCAGCGCCCGCGAGATGGCCGCTGCCCGCTCGCGCTGCTCGGAATCGAGGTAGGCGTTGCGGGAGCTCATCGCCAGGCCACTCGGCTCGCGGACGATCGGCAGCACCCGGACCTGGACCGCAAAGTCGAGGTCGCGGACCATTCGCTCGATCACGATTGCCTGCTGGGCGTCCTTCTGGCCGAAGTAGGCGCGGTCCGGCTGGACAGTGTTGAAGAGCTTGGCGACGATCGTGGTGACGCCGCGGAAGTGCTCGGGGCCACGGCGCCGCGGATCGCCGTCGAGAACCCTGGTCAGGGCCTCGACCTCGACATGGGTCCCGTAGCCGTCCGGATAGACCACCTCGACGCTCGGCGCGTAGACGAGGTCGACGCCCTCCTCTTGCGCGAGCTGGGTGTCGCGCTGTTCGTCTCGCGGGTAGCGATCGAGGTCCTCGCCCTCCCCGAACTGGGACGGGTTGACGAACAGGCTCATCACGACGACGTCGCATTCGGCTCGAGCGGCGCGAAGCAGCGAGAGGTGCCCTTCGTGCAGGGAGCCCATCGTCGGGACGAGGCCGATCGTCCTGCCCTCGCGCCGCTGCGCGGAGAGCGCGTCGCGGAGCTCGGCCTTTTCGCGGACGATCCTCATGCGGCCACTCCGTCGCCCTCGGCGGCCAGCGTGCGGGTCCGCTCGGCGAGCGCCCGGTAGAGGTCGAGGACCTCGGGGCATTCGGCTTCGATCGCGGAGAGGTGGCGCTCGACCGTCGACCTCGTCGCCGCGCGCGATCGGGCCGGTGAGGGCGGCGGCGCCGCGTTCGCGCCAGTTGGTCGCGGTTCGCAGTACCAGCGGGCCCAGGGCTGCCCGCCCGTCCTCGATCCCCGCCCGCTCGATCAGCTGCACCGCGGACTCCTCGAGGGTGACGAGGAAGTTGGAGGCGATCGAGGCGGCGGCGTGGTAGGCGGCCCGGTTTTGGTCCGAGATCTCGAACGACTGCATCCCGAGCCGCCGCGCAAGGCCGCCGGCAAGCGCGAGCGCTTCCGGCGTCGAGCCGCTGACCGCGCACCAGGCGCCGATCAGCTCCGGGTCCTCGTGGGTGATCGTCTGCAACGGATGAAGGCCGAAGGCGGCGGCCCCCCGCTCCGCCGCCGGATTGGAGGGGGTCGGCTCCGACGGCGCCGCTGGTGTGGCCGACGAAGCGGATCGGCGGAACCGCGGTCGCGATCGCCCCGCAGGCATCCTCGATCGCCTCATCGGGCACGCAGAGGAGGGCGATCTCGGCCCCGGCGCACGCGGCCGGCGCGTCGTCGCGGCCGGCAAGCGTCGATTCGATGCCTTCGGCACGCGCCGCGCTGTGGATCGCACGGCCGACTCGACCCGCACCGATGATCGCGAGCGCCGGGATGTCGCGTTCGTTTGAATTCATTTCCGTTCCAGTTCTCGGGTCGAGATACCAGACGGAGCCAGGTCTGCACTCCAAAATCGGTTGGCCGGCTTACCGGCCGGTCCGTGCCCGAAGGTCACGGCCAGGGCGAATTATAGGAGCCCGCGACCACGGTCCGGACGGTTCTATTAGCCGGATAGGTTCTCGGGATGGCGGAAATCGAGTACCCGGATCCACCACTTGGCGACGAATTGATCGCTCTCCGCCCCGCCGCCGACGCCGACGTCGCGGCGGTCACCGCCGCCTGCCAGGACCCGCTGATCGGCCGCTACACGCTGGTGCCCTCGCCATACGACGAGGACGACGCCCGTGCCTGGTTCCAGGAGGCCGAGCGCCAGCGACGCGAGGGAACCGGCCTGCACCTCCTCGTCGTCGCCGCAGAGGGCGGGGAGCTGCTGGGCTCGATCGGGGTCAACGCGATCACCTGGGTCCACCGGGTGGGTCAGGTCGGCTACTGGGTCGCGCCGGAGGCGCGGCGTCGGGGCGTCGCCGTGCGGGCTGTGCGGCTGCTCTCCCGCTGGCTGCTGGCCGATCTCGGGCTCGGCCGGGTCGAGATCCGGGTCGACGTCGAGAACGAGGCGTCGCAGGCAGTGGCCGAGGCGGCGGGCTTCACTCGCGAGGGGATCCTGCGCTCGCGCGCCGAGTCGAAGGGCCGGCGCTGGGACGAAGTGATGTTCTCGCTGCTCCCGGCCGACCTCGAGCGCGGCCCGAATTAGGCCAAATTGCGGATTTGGGCCCGGGTCTTGCCGGTCGGATCGCCGGACTAGCATCGAGGATGCGAGCGATGCCGATCTACGAGTTCCAATGCGAGCAGTGCGGCAGCCGTTTCGAGGAACTGATGGACAGCGGCGGCGGCCCTCCCGCCTGTCCGAGCTGCGGCTCGAGGGCCACCGCCCGCATTCTTTCGCCGGTCTCTCCTCCGGGGCGGGTTCCGCAAGGAGCCAAGGTCCGCGACTCCGAGTCGCGGCGGCGTGAGCGCGAAGCGGCGCGGCGGGAGCGGATCAGCGACGCGCGCAAGCAGAGGGACTCGGGATGAGCCCGACCGCCGAGCAGCGCAGGGAGCGCTTGGTCGAGGCGTTCAACGAGGCCGCGGTGTGCGAGAAGTGCCCCCTCTCGGCGACCCGGACCAAGGTCGTGTTCGGCGCCGGCAACGCCGACGCGGACCTGATGTTCGTCGGCGAGGCTCCGGGCGCCGAGGAGGATCGGCAGGGGCTGCCCTTCGTCGGCCGTGCGGGTGGCCTGCTGACCAAGCTCCTGGAGGAGATCGGGCTGTCGCGCGAGGACGTCTTCATAGCCAACGTCTTGAAATGCCTGAGGTACAACACGCCGGTCCAGCTAGAGGATGGGTCGTGGGAACGCGTCGGAAGGCTTGTGAGATCGCGTTACGCGGGGAAGGTGATGTCGGTGGATGAGGACGGTCGGCTGGTCCCGCGGCGAGTCACCGGCTGGCATGCCACGCCAGTCGCAGATCGAAAGGTCTACCGGCTCACATATAGGTCAGCCAAGCGATCCGGCCGCGGCCGGATCGGAATCGAACTGACCGGCGATCATCCCGTGCTCACGGAGTCCGGCTATGTCCGCGTCGATCAATTGCGCGAAAGAGATCGCATTGCTTGCGGACAGGGTCTCAGCGATATCGCGTGGGATGTCGTCTGCGGGACCCTCCTCGGCGATGGCTCCCTGTCATCCCGAGGCGCCGCCCTCTCCTTCGGCCACTCGCAGACGCAGTCGGAATACGCCCTCTTCAAAGCGAAGTTGCTGGCTGAGCTCGATGTCCGAATCGACGAGCTCCAGGTTGCGGCCGTTGTGGGGGGGGCACGCACAGTACCCGGTCGTCCATGTCGCGGACGCGCGCGCACCGCGCCCTCGGAGTGATCCGACGGAGCTTCTATCGGCCGAAGAAGGTTGTGCCCTCTTGGATCGCGGACCGATTGAACGCCCGGATGCTTGCAGTCTGGTTCATGGATGACGGCTACACGAGAACTCGATCGGGGGGACGGCGTCCTCTGGCGGAAATAGCGACCGTTGGATTCGACGAATTCGACATTCAGATCCTCCTGCTGGGACTGCAGCGCCTCGGTCTGCACGGCAAGGCGCTGCGCGGCCGGATCTACTTCGACGTAGCAGCCACCCAGCACCTCTCGGAGAAGATTGCGCCCTACGTGCCACCGTCAATGCGGTACAAGCTCGACCCCTCGATCGGGGACGAGATTCCTTTCGATCCGGATCGCTTGAAGCCGGGTCCGCCGAGAGTTCTATTCGACGACGTTGAGGTCGCCGACATCACCGACAAGCCAAGAGCGGACACGACGTTCTTCTGCCTCGATGTTGAGGGGACCCACAACTTCGTTACTTCAGGGAGGTGTCGTACACAACTGCCGGCCGCCCGGCAACCGCGATCCGCAGCCGCTGGAGATCGAGTCCTGCGAGCCCTATCTCGCCGAGCAGGTGCGGTTGATCGAGCCCCGCGTCCTCTGCACCCTCGGGAACTTCGCCACCAAGCTTCTGACCGGCAGCAGGACCGGGATCACCAGGGTGCGGGGTGCGCCTCAGGTTCACACCCTCGGCGGGCGAACCGTGTTCGTGCTGCCGCTCTTTCATCCCGCCGCGGCGCTGCGAACGCCCGCCGTCGAGGACACGCTGCGCTCCGACTTCGCCCGGCTGCCGGAGCTGCTCCAGCAGCCGCTCCCGCAGGCCGAGCCCATCTCCGAGCCCGAGCAGGGCGTCGAGGAGCCGTCGCGCGAGGCCGACCAGCTCGGTCTCTTCGGTTGAGTCCCGGCGAGGAGCTGCACAGCGATTCGGCGGCCGAGACCGAGGCGATCGGGGCGAAGCTTGCGGCTCGATTGAAGGAAGGCGACGTCGTGCTCGTCTCCGGTGAGCTGGGCTCGGGAAAGACCACGCTGATCCGCGGCGCCTGCCGCGCGCTGGGCTTCGACGGGCCGGTTACCTCCCCGACCTTCACCCTCGGCCAGCGCTACCGCGGGCGGCTGCTGATCTCACACCTCGACCTTTTCCGGCTCGAGACGCTGCAGGGAGAGGACCCGGGGCTGACCGAGGACTACCTGAGCCCCGACGCGGTCGCCTTCGTCGAGTGGCCGGACGTCGCCGAACCGGCGCTCGACAACGTCACGATGCGGATCCGCATCGATCATCGCGGGGGCGATCGCCGGGCGATCGCCATCTCCGCGGCGCCTGCCCCTCAGTAGCCGCCGCCGCTCTTGCCGCCGTTGTCGTCAGGGTGGGGGTTGTCGTCGCCGGTCGCATCGTCGACGGCGTTGTTCGCCTTGTCCTTTGCGTCCTCGGCCGCGTTCGACGCGGTGTCGCCGGCGTCGTTGATCTTCTCCTGGGCTTCGTTCCCCTTCTGCTTGACCTGGTCGGCGGCGTCGTTGACGTCGTCGCTGCCGCAGCCGCTCCAGGCGACGCCCGCCGTTGCCAGCGGAAGTGCGACGAGGGCGGCGGTTGCGCGATTTCTGATTCTGCTCATTGCCTTGCCACTACCCAATCACAGGTTGCGTCACCCTTCCCGCCTGATGACCTGCCTGATCGGATTCGACACCGCGACCGATGACACGGCGGTCGCCGCGACCCGTGACGGCAAGCTGATCTTCTCGCGCACGGTGGCGCCCGCCGCGGGCCGGCCCCAGCACGCGACCCGGCTCCTGGTCGAGGTCGAGGAGGCGGCCGCCGCGGCCGGGGGTTGGGATCAGGTGCAGCGGATCGCGGTCGGGACCGGCCCGGGCTCGTTCACGGGACTGCGAATCGGACTCGCCACGGCGAAGGCGCTGGTCCGTTCGCTCGGCCTCGAGCTCGCAGGGGTTCCGACCCCTGCCGCGCTGGCAGCCGGCGCCGGCGCGGAGGACCGCCAGGTCCTGGCGGTGCTCGACGCGCGGAGAGGCGAGGTCTTCGCGGCCCTCTACGCGGCCTCCGGCGAGCCGGTCTGGGAGCCGCTCGTCGCCCGACCCGAGGAGCTCGCAGGACGGATTGCGAGCCTCGCCCAGCCCCCGCTGGCGGTGGGAGCGGGGGCGGTACGATTTCGAGGTGAGCTGCAGAAGGGCGGCGCCGTCATTCCGGGGGACGCCGATCCCTCGCACCGGATTGGCGCACGGCAGACGTGTGAGCTCGGTGCGCTAGGCGGCGCGGCCGATCCCGAGAGCGTCGTTCCGACCTATCTGAGGCCACCGGATGCAGAGCGCTGGCGTGAGCGAGACAGCAGAGACAACTGAGGCGGGTACGACCCTCGGCGGCACCGGCGGCCTGAGGATCAGGCGCCTGTCCTACAGCGACCTGCCGTCGGTGATCTCGATCGAGCGCCGCTCCTTCCCGACCCCGTGGTCGCTGGCGATGTTCGTGCTCGAGCTCTCGAAGCCGTCGGGGATCTGCCTCGCGGCGGTCGACGATGCGGGAAGGCTCGCCGGCTATCTGGTCTGCTCACGTTACGAGACCGTCTGGCACCTGATGAACGTCGCCGTCGACCCGGAGCGCCGCCGTCAGCGCATCGCAACCCAGCTGATCAACCGCCTCTTCGAGGAGGGCGGGGCGCAGAGCCCGTACACACTCGAGGTGAGGGTGTCCAACCGGGAGGCGATCGCGATGTACGAGCGCTTCGGCTTTCGCTCGGCCGGTGTGCGGCGCGCCTACTACCACGACAACGGCGAGGACGCCGTGATCATGTGGTTCGAGCGCGGAACCGAGCGCGCCACCGCGTTGGCCTAGACGTCTCTTTGATCCTCGCGCTCGAGACCTCCTGCGACGACACCTGCGCGGCGGTGACCGACGGGGCGCGCGTGCTTTCGAACGTGATCTCCTCGCAGGCCGCCGCCCACGAGCGCTTCGGCGGCATCGTGCCCGAGGTCGCTTCCCGCCACCACCTCGAGCTGGTCGGCCCGGTGGTCGAGGCGGCGCTCGCCGAGGCGGGAACGACCCTCGAGGACGCCGAGGCGGTTGCGGTCACCACCGGCCCGGGCCTGATCGGGGCGCTGTTGGTCGGGGTCAGCAGCGCCAAGGCGCTGGCCGCCCCGCGGCGCCTGCCGCTGGTCGCCGTCGACCACCTGCACGGCCACGTCGCCGCCAACTTCCTCGAGCCCGATCCACTCGAGCCGCCCTTCCTCTGCCTGGTTGCGAGCGGCGGCCACACCCTCCTCGCCGGGGTGCGCGAGCGCGCCTCCTATGAGGTTCTCGGGCAGACCCTCGACGACGCCGCCGGCGAGGCCCTCGACAAGGCGGCACGGCTGCTCGGCCTCGGGTTTCCCGGCGGTCCCGAGATCGAGAAGCTGGCCCGCGAGGGCGATCCGGCGGCCTTCGACTTCCCGGTCGCGATGAGCCGCGACCCCGGCCTCGACTTCAGCTTCAGCGGCGCCAAGACGGCGCTCGTCTACCGCTGCAGGGAGCTTGGCGAGGCTGAGGCTCAACGACGCCGCGCCGACCTCGCGGCGTCGTTTCAATCGGCGGTGATCGAGCAGCTGGTCTCGAAGTTGAAGCGGGCGCTGGGCTCGGCTCAGTGGCCCGCGGTGGCGCTGGGGGGCGGGGTCGCCGCCAACGGCCCGCTGCGCGAGCGGGTCGCCGCCCTCTGCGAGCAGGAGGGCCTGCGACTGAAGCTCGTCGCCCCCGAGCTCTGCACGGACAACGCGGCGATGATCGGCTCGGCCGCCCGCTTACACGGAGCCGATCGCGTATCCGGAGTACCTCTCGCTGGACGCGGTGGCAGACGCCGCGGCCCCGGCGACCAGCTAAGGACAGGACCCTTTGCCGACCGTCGTCCTCTACTCCCGCCCCGACTGCCATCTCTGCGACGAGGCCCGGACGGCGATCCTGGCGCTGCGCGAGCAAGGCGTCGGCTTCGAGCTGCAGGAGATCGACATCGACAGCGACGACGGGTTGCTGTCGATGTACCTGGAGCGGATCCCCGTGGTCAGCGTCGACGGCGAGCAGGTATCGGAGCTGTTCCTCGACCTGGACGCCCTGCGCGCAAGGCTCGATACGGTACGCGGATGATTCAGCAGGGCACCGTGGAGCCCACCCCCACCGGCGACGGGCTCGGCGATGGCGAGCGCCTCTCGCTGGGAGTCGCCGCTCGCCTCTCGCGCTATCTCCAGGTCCTCACCCAGGCCCGCAAGATGGGGCGGGAGACGATCTCCTCTCAGGAGCTCTCCGACTACACCCACATCAACCCGACCCAGATCCGCCGCGACCTCTCCGGTTTCGGCAAGTTCGGCAAGCGCGGGGTCGGCTACAACGTCGAGTCGCTGGTCGCCGAGATCCGCAAGATCCTGCGCACCTCGGGCCAGCACAACATCGCCCTGTTCGGTGCCGGCAATCTCGGCCAGGCGATCGCCAGCTCCGACATCTTCGCCGACCACGGCTTCCAGATCGTCGCCATGTTCGACGTCGAGCCGAGCGTGATCGGAATGCAGGTCGGGGACCTGCGGGTGCGTGACTTCTCCGAGATCGAGCAGGTGGTCGGGGAGGAGGAAATCGTCGTCGGGGTTCTGGCAGTGCCCTCCGACGCGGCCCAGGAGGTCGCCGATCGGCTGGTGGAGGCGGGAGTCAAGATCATCTTCAATTACTCCGAGCGCCTTCTCCAGGTCCCGCCCGAGGTGACGGTTCACACCTCCTCGCCGGCGGTCGACCTGCTCTACGCGCTGTACTTCTATCTGGCCTAGATGTCCGCAGACACGGGCCTCGACCTGGGCAAGGCTCGCGAGATCTTCGAGGAGTCGACCGATTTCACGATCGGCCTCGAGGAGGAGTTCGCGATCGTCGACCCCGAGACCCTGGAGCTGGCGCACCGGTTCGCGGACATGTACGAGCGCAGCCAGGGGCACGAGCTGCTGGCCGGGTCCGTGGCGGGCGAGCTGATCGACACCGAGATCGAGATCCGGTCGGGCCGCGGAGAGACATTCGCGGAAGCGGTCGAGAGCCAGGCGGGGTGCCGCCTGGCCCTGTTCGAGCTGGCCGACGAGATGGGGCTGGCTCTGGCCGCCACCGGCACCCATCCCTGGGCCGACTACCGCGACCAGCGGATCATCGACACCCCGCATTACCGGCGCCTCAAGCACGACCTCGGGTGGGTGGCCCAGCGCAACAACACCTGGAGCCTTCACCTGCACATCGGGATCCAGGGGGCAGACCGGGCGATCGCGGTTTGCGACTGGATGCGCGAGCTGCTGCCGCTGCTGCTCGCGGTCTCGGCCAACTCCCCGTTCCTCGACGGGCGCGAGACCGGGCTTCACTCGGTTCGGACCGAGGTCTTCACGCGGGTCTTCCCGCGCTGCGGAATCCCCTCGCCGTTCGTCACCTGGGACGACTACGCGGGGTTCGTGCAGGACCTTGTCGCCGTCAACTCGATCGTCGAGTCGACCCAGCTCTGGTGGAGCGTGCGGCCGCACCATCGCTTCGGCACCGTCGAGGTGAGGATCTGCGACGCCCAGACCCGCGGCGACGAGTCCTTCGGGGTCCTGGCGCTGATCGCCGCCTGCACCGCACAGACGGCACTCGAATACGACCGCCACGGCTACGACGGCGCCGGATCCCCGCTGCACGACCGCCAGATAGAGGAGAACCTCTGGCGGGCGATCCGCTACGGAATGGACGGCAAGCTGGTCGACTTCCGGCGCGGTGGAGAGGTCGAGGCCGGCCGGGTGCTGGAGGAGATGATCGAGTGGACGGCGCCGGCACGCGAGCGGCTTGGGGTCGAGGTGTCGCTGCCGGAGGCGAACGGGGCCCAGCGCGACCTGCGGGCGCTGGGCGACGGCCGATCGATCGAGCAGATATACAGGGACTCCGTGGCCGAGACGAAGAGCACATACGCGACCCAGGAGGTGATCTCGTGATGGCGTCCGAAGAGACTCCCCCCGGCGCGGAGCAGCCAAGCCAGGAGGAGCTGCGGGCCCGCCTCGAGGAGCAGCTTCGCAAGCTGCGGGTCCAGGATCTGATGGTCGAGAGCGTGGTCAGCTTGCTGAACCTGACCGCGCGCCGGATCGCCAAGGAGGACGAGCGCGACCTCGAACAGGCCAAGCTGGGGATCGACGCGGTTCGGGCCTGGCTCGACCTGCTTCCAGAGGAGGCTGCGAGCCAGATCCGCAATGCGCTGTCCGAGCTGCAGGTCCTCTATGCCCAGATTGTCGAGGGCGGCGGGCCCGAGGGCGAGGGGGAGGACGAGCCGGGGCCGCAGCAGCCCGAGACGCCCGAGCAGCCCCGAGAACAGCCGGGCCGACCCGGTGAGCCGCCGCCGCGCCTCTGGACCCCGCCCGGTTCGTCCTAGGCCATCCGCGCCTGCTGACGTAATCGCGGCGCTCGTAGATAGACTCCCGCGCCGCCTACCCGGCTGCGTTCCACGCTGTCCGTCACCCCTGGAGGAGCAAACTTGACCGACTTTCTGACGTCGTACGGCCCCGTCGTGGCCCTCGGCTGCGCCGCAATGGCAGTCCTCTACGGCGCCCTGATCACCCGGCGCCTGCTCGCGGTCTCACCGGGCAACGAGCGGATGCAGGAGATCTCCGAAGCGGTCCAGGAGGGCGCGCGCGCCTATCTGACCCGCCAGTACACGATCATCGCCGGGGTCGCCGTGATCCTGGCGATCGTCCTGGTCCCGCTGCAGAACTTCGCCACCGCGATCGGGTTCGTGATCGGCGCCACCTTCTCCGGGGCGGCCGGCTTCATCGGCATGAACCTCTCGGTGCGGGCCAACTCCCGTGTCGCGGAGGCGGCGCGCGGAGGTGTCCCGCCGGCCCTCGACGTCGCCTTCAAGGGCGGCTCGGTCACCGGCCTTCTGGTCGTCGGCCTCGCCCTGCTCGGCGTCGCCGGCTACTACGGGATCCTCGTCGGCCCGGCCGGATTCAGCGACAAGCACGCGGTCGACGCGCTCATCGGCCTCGGCTTCGGGGGATCGCTGATCTCGGTCTTCGCCCGGCTCGGGGGCGGAATCTTCACCAAGGCCGCCGACGTCGGCGCCGACCTCGTCGGCAAGGTCGAGGCGGGAATCCCGGAGGACGACCCCCGCAACCCGGCGGTGATCGCCGACAACGTCGGCGACAACGTCGGCGATTGCGCCGGCATGGCCGCCGATCTCTTCGAGACCTACGCCGTGACCGCCGTCGCCGTGATGCTGCTCGGTGTTCTCACCTTCACCGAGCAGGCCCAGGTCGCGATCTACCCGCTGGTGATCGGCGGCGTCGCGATCCTCGCCTCGATCGTCGGCGCGCTCTCGGTTCGCACCAAGTCCGACCGGGTCGAAGGAGCCCTCTACCAGGGCCTGATCGTCTCGGCGCTGCTCTCGGCGCTGGCGTTCTACCCGGCCACCAAGTGGCTGATGGACGGACTGAACCTGAAGAGCACCGACCTGACCGCGAACGCCCCCGGGGTCGGAGACCTCTACCTCTGCGCGCTGATCGGGCTCGGGGTGACGGCGTTTCTGTTCGTGATCACCGACTACTACACCTCGACCCGCTTCCGCCCGGTGAAGACGATCAGCCGCGCCTCCCAGACAGGCCACGCGACCAACATCATCCAGGGCCTCGCGCAGGGCCTTCAGTCGACCGCCGCACCGGCGATCGTGATCGCGCTGGCGATCCTCGGCGCCAACGAGCTGGCCGGTATCTACGGGATCGGCGTAGCGGTGATGGCCCAGCTCTCTCTGTGCGGATTGATCGTCGCGCTTGACGCCTTCGGGCCGATCACCGACAACGCCGGCGGCATCGCCGAGATGGCCGACCTTCCGGAGGAGGTCCGCAACGTCACCGACCCGCTTGACGCGGTCGGCAACACGACCAAGGCGGTGACCAAGGGATACGCGATCGGCTCCGCCGCGCTGGCGGCGCTGGTGCTCTTCAACGCCTTCCAGCTCGAGCTTCAGGACGAGGCGGGGATCAACAAGGTGATCGACTTCAACCTGACCCAGCCCGACGTGCTGATCGGATTGATCGTCGGCGGGATGATGGTCTACCTGTTCGCCTCGATGGCGATCGAGGCGGTTGGCCGCGCCGGCGGCCAGGTCGTCGAGGAGGTGCGCCGCCAGTTCCGCGAGAACCCCGGGATCATGGAGGGCACGCAGCGGCCCGAGTACGGGCACACGGTGAGGATCGTGACCGCGGCCGCACAGCGGGAGATGATCCTGCCCTCGCTGATTCCGATCGTGGTGACCCTCGTGGTCGGCCTGCTCAGCGCCCAGGCGCTGGGCGGGCTGTTGATCGGGGTGATCGTGGTCGGCCTCTTCATGGCGATCTCGATGACCGCAGGCGGCGGCGCCTGGGACAACGCCAAGAAGCTGATCGAGGATGGGGCCTACGGCGGCAAGGGCACCGAGGCGCACGCGGCCTCGGTCACCGGCGACACCGTCGGCGACCCCTACAAGGACACCGCCGGCCCGGCGATCAACCCGATGATCAAGGTCGCCAACATCGTCGCCCTGCTGATCATCCCGATCGTCCACATCAGCTAGCCGGGCCGCGTAGCCCTCCCCGCGCCTTCGCAGATAGGCTCGGCCCGAATGGCCGAGCCAGCCAGCGGGCCGATAAACGTCGCCGACTACGAGCGCCTCGCATCGGAGGCGCTCGACGCCGGACCGCTCGGCTATTTCTCCGGCGGCGCCGGGTGACGAGGTGACTCTGCGCGAGAACGTCAGCGCCTGGAAGCGCTGGCGCCTGCGGCCGCGGATGCTCGTCGACGTCGGCGATGTCAGCACCGCGACCGAGCTGCTCGGCACCGAGGTCTCGATGCCGATCGTCGTCGCCCCGGTCGCGTTCCAGCGGATGGCGCACGCCGACGGGGAGGCGGGGATGGCCCGGGCCGCCGCCGATGCCGGGACGCTGATGTGCCTGTCGACGATCGCCACCGCCCGCCCCAGCGAGGTGGCCCAGGCGGCGCCGCAGGGAGACCGCTGGTTTCAGCTCTACTGCTTCCGCGACCGCGCCGTGACCCAGGCCCTGATCGACGAGGCGGTCGAGTTCGGCTACCGGGCGATCGTGCTGACGGTCGACGCCCCGCGGCTTGGATGGCGCGAGCGCGACATGCGCAGCGGCTTCGCCGTGCCGGCGGAGATGTCGGTGCCCAGCGTGGCGGCGGCGCTGGGCACCGAGAAGACGATCGGCGTCGCCGAGGCGTTCGCGCTGCTCGACCCGACCCTGACCTGGGCCGACCTCGAGCAGCTCGTCTCCGGCTGCGACCTGCCGGTGCTGGTCAAGGGGGTGCTGACGGCCGAGGATGCCGAGCTGGCGCTCGAGCACGGGGCCGCCGGCGTGATCGTCTCCAACCACGGTGGCCGCCAGCTCGACGGGGTCGCTCCCTCGGCCGAGGCGCTGCCGGAGGTCGCCGACGCCGTCTCCGGGCGAGGAGCGGTGCTGGTCGACGGCGGGGTGCGGCGGGGCACCGACGTGCTGGTCGCGCTGGCCCTCGGGGCCGACGCTGTGATGGTCGGGCGCCCGGCGCTATGGGGGCTGGCGGCGGCAGGGCGAGAAGGGTGCCCGGCAGGTGCTGCGGATCCTTCGCAACGAGCTCGAGCTGGCGCTGGCGCTGGCCGGCTGTCCGACGCCTGGCCGGGTCAGCTCCGAGCACGTCCAGCGGGCGCCGTAGCCCTCCCTATAGTCGGATCTGATGGCCGAACGAAGACCCCGCGAGGAGGCCCTGCGGCGTGTCCATGGCACGGCTTCGCTGTTCTCGGCCGCCTACGGAAACGTCGGATCGACGCCCTACTACGCCCTCGGCGTCACCGCAGCATTCGCGCTCGGGCTCACGCCCGTCGCCTTCCTCGTCGCCGGCGTGATCTTCCTCTGCACCGCCGCCACCTACATGGAGGGGACAACGATGCACCCGGAGGCGGGCGGATCGGCGAACTTCGCGCGCCACGCGTTCAACGAGTTGGCCAGCTTCGTCGCGGCTTGGGGCCAGATGCTCAACTACATCATCACCGTCGCCATCTCGGCCTTCTTCGTGCCCCACTACCTGGCCGTCTTCTGGGGGCCGCTGGGAGAGGGACCGGGCGACATCGTCTTCGGGATCACCCTGATCGCCTTCCTCGCCGCGCTCAACGTCAAGGGGACCCAGGAGTCTGCGAAATTCAACCTGGTCCTCGCGGTCGGCGACCTGTGCACCCAGGTCGTCCTGGTGGGCATCGGGCTGGTGCTCGTCCTCAACCCGCAGATCCTGGTCGACAACGTACATTTCGGCGTCGCGCCGACCTGGGGCAACTTCGCGCTCGGCGTGGCGGTCGGGATGATCGCCTACACGGGTATCGAGACGATCTCCAATATGGCCGAGGAGGCTCGCGACGCGGCGCGCACCGTCGTGCGCGGGTACCGCGCCACCGTCGCCGCGGTTCTCTTCATCTACACATTCCTTCCGATCGTCGCTCTCTCGGCGATGCCGGTGACCCAGGACGCGTCGGGCCATTACACAACCCAGCTCGGCACCAAATACGCAAGTGACCCGGTGCTCGGTGTGGTCGAGAATATGGGGCTCTCGACGACGTTGACCCACGTGGGCCGCTTCTATGTCGGGGTGCTCGCGGCGGTGATCCTGGTGATCGCCACCAACGCGGGGCTGATCGGCGTCTCGCGGCTCACCTTCTCCATGGGCCAGTACCGGCAGCTGCCGGAGCGCCTGCGCCAGGTACATCCGCGCTTTCAGACGCCGTACATCGCGATCCTCGCATTCTCCGGAGTCGCCGCGCTCACCCTCCTGCCTGGCCAGATCGACTTCCTGGCGACGATGTATTCGTTCGGCGCAATGCTCTCGTTCACGATCGCCCACGTCTCCGTGGCCCGGCTTCGTCAAGTTCAGGCCGATCGCGAGAGGCCGTGGATGCCGCCTCTCAACTTCCCCTTCCGCGGCGTAAAGCTGCCGTTCACCGCCATCCTCGGCGGGTTGGGCACCTTCACGGCCTGGGTCGTTGTGATCAGCCTCGACCTCGGCACGTTGGTCGCCGGGCTGACCTGGATGGCGATCGGAATCGTGACCTATCTGGCCTACCGCCGCTACCAGCGACTTCCGTTGCGCGAGACGGTCAAGGTCGCGATGCTGGAGCCCCTCGGTGTGGAGGAGGTTGAGTACCGCAGCGTCTTGGTCGCTTTCCGTGACAACCAGCCGTTCTCCGAGCAGATGGTCGCCACCGCAATCAAGCTCGCTTCGAAGCGGCGGCGGGGGGTCCACATCCACGCGATGATCACGGTGCCGTCGAACCTACCGCTGGATGCACCGCTGGAGCGCCAGGAGAGCGAGGCGCAGGGCAAGATCGAGCAGGCGAAGCTGATCGGCGGGTTGCGGGTGACCGGGCACGTCGAGAGGGTGCGGCCGGGCCAGGCGGGCTACGCGATCGCCAAGGAGGCGAGGATGATCAACGCTGCGGCGATCGTGATCGGGCTGCGCTTCCGCAATGGCCAGCCGCTCTACGACGACACCCTGCAGACCGTGCTGGCCGAGCGCCCGACGCGGGTGATCGTCGTCTCCGACCCCGATGCCGAGGGCGTAAAGCGCGGCGCCGCGATGGTGCCGGCCTGATGTCGTCGCCGGAGCGAATCTACCGCGGCTCGGTCCAGGCACTTTCGGTGGTGATGCTGGGGATCGGGGTCGTGATCCTGGTCACCACGGTGGCGGGCGGAGGCGGCCCGCTCTCGATCGGGATCCTCCTCGGCTTGGCCTTCGTGGCCGTGGGGGCGGGCCGCCTCTGGCTGGCCTCGCGAATGAAACGGTGACCGCGGACGAGGTGAACGCGGCGCAGGACGTCGACGGCGCCCAACCGGCGGGAGCCGCGGGCGACGACGTCAACGATCTGGTCAGCTCCGGGCATCCGACGATGCTGATGCGCACGGTCGGGGTGCCGTGGCTGTTCGCGGTGATCTACGGGACGGTCGGCTTCTCGATCTACTTCGCGCTCGGCGTCGTCGCCGACCGCGGCCTCGGCTTCACGCCGGTGATCTTCCTGATTGCCGGCCTGCTCTTCGTTCTGACCACCCTCACCTACATGGAGGGCGGCGCGATGATCCGCGAGCGGGGCGGGTCGTCGACCTTCGCCCGCTACGCGTTCAACGAGTTCGTCTCCTTCGCCGCCGGCTGGGCGATCCTGATCGATCTCGTGATCGTGATCGCGCTGGCGGCGATCTCGGTTCCCCATTACCTGGAGCCGATCTCCGGCAACCTCGGCGAGCCCGGCTTCGAGGTTCCGATCGCCGGGGTGGTGATCGCAGGGGTGGCCGTGCTCAACATCGTCGACGTCAGGGGGCGCCGCTACCGGCGGATCCTCGCCGCCTTCGCGCTCGCCGACGTCGTCCTCCAGCTTGCCGTGCTGGTCGTCGGCGCGATCGTGATCATGCATCCTGACCGCCTGACCGATCAGCTCGACCTCTTCAACTCCCCCGACCTGGTCGACATCGCCTACGCGACGGTGGTCGCGATGCTCGCCTACACCGGGATCGAGGCCGCGTCCAACCTTGCGCCCGACATCGAGTTCGAGCCCAAGTACCTGCGGCGAATCGTCTCGACCGGCGCCCTGGCGGTTCCGCTGATCTACGCCGGCATGGCCGCGATCGCGCTGATGGCGGTCCCGGTCGTCGCCGGGCCCGACGGCCTGCACACCGCGCTCGGAGACCGCTACGTCGAAAACCCGGTTCTGGGGGTGGTGTCGGCCTACGACCCCGCCTGGCTTTCGGACCTGATGCGCTGGACGGTGGCGCTGATCGCGGCACCGGTTCTCTGCATCGCCGCATACACCTCGATGCTCGGCGTCTCGCGCCACATCTACACGCTCGCGATCAACCGCCAGATCCCGAGCTGGCTGGGCAAGCTCGGGACCGTCCACGAGACCCCCTACGTCGCGATCATCGTCGCTGCGGTGCTCTCGCTCGGGCTGGTGATCCCAACCGACGTCAAGCTGCTGGCCGGGATCTACGCCTTCGGGGCGATGCTGGCGATCACGATCGCCCACCTCTCGATCGTGCGGCTGCGGATCACCGAGCCCGACTGGGAGCGGCCGTTTCGGGGACCGGGGACGATCCGCTGGCACGGATATGAGCTGCCCGGCCTGGCGATCGTCGCCGCGGTCCTCAGCTCGCTTGCCTTCGCCAGCGTGCTCGCCTTCCACGGCGGCGCACGCTGGGTCGGCGGCGGCTGGATGGCCTTCGGGCTGATCTCCTACTTCGTCTACCGCCGCCTGGTCGAGGGGACGAGCCTGACCAAGCGGGTATCGGTCACTCCCGGGGCGCTGACCAAGCAGGTGCCCAGCGTCGAGTACGACCGCATCCTCGTGCCGGTGTTCGGGACCAAGCTCGACGACGACATCGTCGCCACCGCCGGAAGGCTGGCCGCCGCCGACGAGGAGAGCCTCCGACGACGTTCCGGGAGCCCGCCTCGAGGTGATCTTCGTGGTCGAGCTTCCGCTCAGCGTTCCACTCGATGCCCGGCTGCCGTCCGAGAAGGAGGAGGAGGCGCGAAAGGCGCTGATGCGGGCCAAGGAGGTGGGGGAGGAGTACGAGTCGGTGGAGGTGCACACCGAGATAGTTCCGGCGCGGTCGATCGGCTCGGGCATCGTCGAGATGGCTCGCCGCACCCGCGCCGAGGCGATCGTGATGGGTGGCGAGCCGCCGACCAAGATCCGCGGCGGGGCGGTGCTGGGCGGGGTCGGCGCGGCACGACCCGACGAGGTCGGTGCGGCGACCGAATATGTGTTGAAGAAGGCGCCCTGCCGGGTCCTGCTCACGGCCCCACCCGAGGCGGCGGACGGCGGCCCCAGCGAGACGGCAGCACACGCACCCTCGTAGTATCCGGGCATGTTCATCCTGATCGTCGGCTGTGGCCGAGTCGGCTCGTCGGTTGCGAGGGCGATGCTCAAGGACGGGCACGAGGTTTCGTGCCTGGACGAGGATCCCGAGTCACACGCCCGGCTCGAGCTGGGCTTCGACCAGAGCTGGGAGGACCTCGGCGGTCAGTTCACCGTGGGCACCGCGCTGGAGGTCGACGCGCTGACCGAGGCCGGAATCGAGCGCGCTGACGCGTTCATCGCCGCCACCGACGGGGACAACACCAACATCGTCGTGGCCCAGATCGCGCAGCGCCGCTACAACGTGCCGACGGTGATCGCCCGGATCCTCGACCCCTACCGGGCCGAGTGGTACCAGCACCAGGGCGTGCACACGATCTGTCCGACCAAGGTCGCGATCGAGATGCTCGAAAACGACGTCCGTGCCGCGGCAGGCAAGCACGGCGGCAACGGCGGCACGCAGGCCGCCGGAGCGACCGGCTAGGGAGACCCGCGGATGTACATCATCATCGTCGGAGCCGGGAAGGTGGGGTGGAACCTGGCGCGGGAGCTGCTCAACAAGGAGCACGAGGTGACGGTGATCGAGGAGGACCGGCGCCGCTATCTGACGGTCGAGCAGGAGCTCGAGCACAACATCCAGTACGGCGACGCCTCGGAGCTCTGGGTCCTCGAGCGCGCCGGGATCCAGCGGGCCGACATGGTGATCGCGGTGACCGGCGACGACGAGGACAACATGCTGATCTGCCAGGTGGCCCGCGAGAAGTACATGGTCGAGCGGATCATCGCCCGGGTCAACAACCCGCGGAACCTTCAGCACTTCGAGCTGCTCGGGATCAAGCCGTCGGTCTCGGCCACCGACCTGATCCTCAACCTGCTCGAGCACGAGGTCCCCGAGTACGGGCTCGTCCACCTGCTCGACTTCCCCGAGGAGCGCCTGGAGATCATCGAGATGCTGCTCGAGAAGGACTCCAAGGTCGCCGGGCGGCGGGTCGGCGACCTCGAGATGCCGGAGGGGAGCCTCTTGATCTCGGTGCTGCGCGAGGGGCGCGGTTTCGTCCCCGGCGCCGACACCGTGCTGGAGGCCGGTGACGAGGTATTGGCGGTGCTGGATCCGGGCAGGGAGGAGGACTTGAAGGACTTCCTCGGACCCGACGGATCCAGTGGCGATGTCTAGGGTCACCTCCACAAATACGGCCCGCACCCGCGGACATGACCGCTGAGCGCAAGGTCGAGTACCTGCTGATCGGCGGCGGGATGGCCTCCGCGCACGCCGCCGCGGAGTTGCGCAAGCG
The DNA here is from genome assembly GCA_963772265.1 of uncultured Solirubrobacterales bacterium. Lineage (GTDB taxonomy): Bacteria > Actinomycetota > Thermoleophilia > Solirubrobacterales > 70-9 > Mayfieldus. Next base: position 50,264 of record CAVYWS010000001.1, read on the forward strand.
CGGGGCCGACGGCGAGGTCCTGCTGGTCGGCCGCGAGACCGAGATCCCCTACGAGCGCCCGCCGCTGAGCAAGGAGTACATGCGCGGCGAGGCCGAGCGCTCCGACGCACACGTGCACCCGGCCGGATGGTACGAGGAGAACGGGGTCGAGCTGTTGACCGGCACCAACGTGATGTCGCTCGACACCGAGCGGCGCAGCGCAAAGCTTCAGGGCGGCGACCGGGTGAGCTTCGAGAAGGCGCTGATCGCCACCGGCGCAAACGTCAACATCCTCCGGGTCGAGGGGGCCGAGAACGAGGGCATCCACTACCTGCGGGCCTTCGGCAACTCGGAGGCGATTCGCGACGACGCCGAGAGCGCCGAGCACGTGGTGCTGATCGGGGGCAGCTACATCGGCAGCGAGGTCGCGGCGTCGCTGACCGCGAAGGGCACCAAGTGCACGATGCTGATGATGGAGGAGGTCGCGCTATCGACCAGCTTCGGCACCGAGGCCGGCCGCTTCTTCCACGAGACGCTCGAGTCGCACGGGGTCGAGCTGCTCGGCGGCGAGACGCTGCAGGCGTTCGAGGGCGACGGACGAGTCAAGGCGGTGGTCACCGAGAGCGGCCGCAAGGTCGAGTGCGACGCCGTGGTCGTCGGCGCCGGAGTGAGGCCGGACGTGATGCTGGCCGAGAAGGCCGGCCTCGACGTCGAGAACGGGATCACCTGCGATCGCACCCTGCAGACCTCGGTCGAGGGGATCTACGCCGCCGGCGACGTCTGCAGCTACGACAGCGTCGTGCACGGGCGCCGGCTGCGGGTCGAGCACTGGGACGTGGCGATGCAGCAGGGCCAGGCCGCCGGCGCCAACCTGGCCGGCGAGGGCTCCGACTATGACGTCGTCCCCTACTTCTTCAGCGATCTCGCCGACTGGGCGAGCCTCGAATACGTCGGGCCGGCGCAGGACCCCGACGAGGAGATCTGGCGCGGGGACCGTGACTCGGGCGAGTTCTCGGTCTGGTACCTGAAGGACGGCAAGGTGGCCGGGTGCCTGAGCGTCGAGCGCTCCGAGGACCTGGCGCGGGCCCGCGAGCTGCTCGCCGAGGGCACCGACGTCTCCTCCGATCGCGAGGCGATCGGCGATTCCGACAGCGATCTCTCCGAGATCGGGTAGGAGGGAGGCTCGTCCGACCGGGGTCCATGCGCCGCAGGCGTGCTGAACCTGTGTCGCTATCTTTGCTTTTCCACGGTGCGCCCTGGTGTAATGGCAGCACGCCTCGCTCTGGACGAGGTAGTCGGGGTTCAAATCCCTGGGGCGCAGTTCGAATCCACGCCTCCTCGGAGCAAGTCCCGAATCGCCCTCCCCGCCTACATCTCCGCACCCGACGGTTCGGCCCATCTCGCCGTGAGGCTCACCCCGCGCACCTCGTGCGATGAGATCGTCGGGGAGCGCGGTGGCGAGCTTGCGATCAAGGTCGGCGCCCCGCCGCTCGACGGCCGGGCCAACACGGCGCTGCGAAAGTTGGTCGCCGAGGCGGTCGGGATTCCGCCCCGGCGGGTCCAGTTGGTTCGCGGGGAGAAGGGGCGCAGCAAGGTCCTGCGCCTGGAGGGATTGAGCGCCGCCGCCGCGGCGAAGCGCCTGCCATGAGCTTTGGTACCTTGCCGCGCTCAATGAAACGTGCCGTTTGCCTCATGATGATCGTCTCGGGCGGCCTGATCGTCGGCTGCGGGGGCGGGGACGACTCGACCCCGAAGACCCCGATCGTCTCTCCGACCGTGAAGACGACGCCCGGCTCGATCACCAAGGACCGCTTGATCACCGAGGGCGACGGCATCTGCGCCGAGGTCAACGCGGCGCTCGGCTCGCTCTCGGACTCCTCGAGCGCCTCGAGCGCGGCGCGCCAGCGCGCCGACCTGTACTCGGGCATGGTCGACAAGCTCCGCGGCCTCGGCACGCCGAACGACGACGAGGGCCTGAACCAGGTGCTGAGCGCGGGCGACGACATCGTCTCGGCCGAGCAGGACGCGGCGAGCGCGGCCGAGCAGGGCGACGACGCGGCTCTCACCAGCGCCGAGAGCGCCGCGGCCTCAGCCGAGTCGGAGTTCGCCACCGCCGCCAGCTCGTTCGGATTCCAGGAGTGCGGCCAGGGTCCGAGCACCCCGACCACCGCGACCGCTCCCTCCAGCGTCACCCCGGCGACGCCGGCGCCGACCGCGACGGCGCCCGCCCCGGTCGCGCCCGCGCCGGCTCCCGGAACGACCGGTGCCGGAGGCGGAACCGCGGGCACCGGCGGAGGCTCGACCGGCACCGGCGGAGGCTCGACCGGCGGCACCAGCGGCGGCTCCGGCGGGGTCGGCCCCGGCTAGAAGCTCGCGCTAGGCGGCGGCCGACTCTTCCCAGGCGCCGTAGAGGCGCGCGTAGGAGCCACCCGCCTCGATCAGCTCCTCGTGGGTCCCGGATTCGGCGATCCGCCCGCCCTCCAGCACGACGATCTTCCCGGCCCGCCTGATCGTCGAGAGCCGGTGTGCGATGACCAGCGCGGTGCGGCCGGCGAGCAGCCGCTCCAGGCCCTGCTCGATCACCTTCTCGGTCCGCACGTCGACGTTGGAGGTCGCCTCGTCGAGGATCAGGATGCTGGGCTCGGCGAGAAGGGCGCGGGCGAAGCCGACCAGCTGCCGCTGCCCGGCCGAGAGCTGGATCCCGCGCTCCCCGATCTCGGTGTCGAGCCCGTTGGGGAGCGAGGCGATGAACCCGGTCGCGCCGACCGCCGCGGCCGCAGCCTCGATCTCCTCGTCGCCGGCGTCGGGGCGGCCGAAGGCGATGTTGTCGCGCACCGTCCCCGAGAACAGAAAGCCCTCCTGGGGCACGATCCCGAGCTGGTGCCGCAGCGCCCGCTGCTGCAGGTCGCGCAGGTCGTGGCCGTCGATTCGCACGATGCCCTTCTGCGGGTCGTAGAACCGCGCCACCAGCTTGGCGAAGGTCGACTTGCCGGCCCCGGTGGCGCCGACCAGGGCCAGCGTCTGGCCCGGGGGGACGACGAGGTCCACGTCGCGCAGGGCCCACTCGACGGGCTCGTGTGCCTCCCGCTCGAGGGCGTCGTCGACGTAGGAGAACGACACACCCTCCATGCGGATCTCACCGCGCAGACGGCCGGGGTCCTCGGCGCCCTCCTTGTCGACCATGTCGGGCTCGGTGTCGAGCAGGTCGAAGATCTTGTCGAGCGCCGCCATCCCCTGCTGGTAGGTCGTGTAGAGCTGTGAGAGCTGCTGGATCGGGTCGAAGAAGGTCTGCAGGTAGGCGACGAAGGCGACGATCGTCCCGATCGCGATCGCGCCGTCGATCGCCTGGGAGCCGCCGTAGAGCAGGATCACCGCGGTCCCGATCGCCGAGAGCAGCTCCACCGCCGGGAAGTAGGCCGCGTTGAGATAGACGGTCTTCATGTTGGCGGCCCGGTTCTGCTCGTTGAGGTCGGTCATCACCTCGATGTGGCGCGGCTCCTGCCCGAAGCTCCGAACCACCCGAACCCCGCTCAAGGTCTCCTGCAGGTAGGCGGTGATCGCGGCGATCTTCTCGCGGGTCGCCCGGTAGGCGCCGGCGGAGACGATCCGGAAGATCAGGCTGGCGACGGCGAGCAGGGGGAAGGTGAGGAAGGTGACGAGCGCCAGCTTGACGTCGAGCACGAGCAGGATCACCACGACTCCGAGCAGGGTCAGGGTGCTCGAGAAGAGGGTGACGATTCCGTCGCTGACCAGCTGGCTGAGCGCCTCGATGTCGTTGGTCATCCGCGAGATCAGGACGCCGGGCTTGTTGCGGGTGAAGAAGCCGATCGACATCTCCTGCAGGTGGCTGAAGACGCGCTCGCGCAGGTCCTGCAGTGCCCTCGTACCGACCCATCCGACCAGGTAGGTCTGGGCGTAGGTCGCGACCGCGTAGACCAGCGCCGCCGCGACGAACACGACCACGACCCAGTCGAGCTCGGAGACGTCGCCCGATCCGGCCCCGGAGCTGATCGCGTCGATCGCCCGCCCGGCCAGGTAGGGGGGAGCGAGGCCGGCGGCGGTGGCGGCGAGCAGGGCGACGAACATCACCGCCACCCGTCCCCGGTAGGGGCGCAGCAGGCTGACCAGCCAGCGCACCTTGCGGCCGCGCTGGTCCTCGCCGCGGATCAGCCGCCAGAGCGCGGCGAAGAGCAGGAAGACCTCGCGCAGGCGGTTGCGCTCCGGCGAGTAGGTCGCCTCCTCGCGCTCGACTTCCTCCTCGGCGGCGATCTCTCGCTGTTCCTCGTTGCGCTCGGGCGCACGGCGCTTGCCGTCTTCGCCGGCGCTCATAGCTTCGCCGCCTCCTCGCGCTCCTCGAGGTCGTGCTGGAGGAAGACCGAGTCGGCGAGGCCGAACTCGGCGATCTCGGCGTAGAACGAGCAGCGCTCCATCAGCTCGTCATGGGTTCCGCGGTCGACTATCCGGCCCGCGTCCATGACGACGATCTCGTCGGCGAGCGAGATCGTCGACAGGCGGTGGGCGATGATGAACGTCGTCCGGCCCTCCATCACCTCGCGCAGCCCGCGCTTGATCGCCCGCTCGGTGCGGGCGTCGACCGAGGAGGTCGCGTCGTCGAGGATCAGGATCCGCGGATCGGCGAGCAGCGCGCGGGCGATCGCGACCCGCTGGCGCTGGCCCCCGGAGAGGGTCAGGCCGCGCTCCCCGACCATCGTGTCGTAGCCGTCGGGCAGGTCGCGGACGAAGGCGTCGGCCTGGGCCCGGCGCGCCGCCTCCTCGATCTGCTCGCGGCTGGCGGCTGGATTGGCGTAGGCGATGTTCTCGGCCAGGGGAGCCGAGAACAGGAAGCTCTCGTCGGAGACGAAGGCGATCTCCGAGCGCAGCGACTCGATCTCGACGCTGCGCACGTCGGCGCCGTCGACGAGCACCGCGCCCTCGGAGGGGTCGTAGAGGCGCGCGATCAGGGCGACGAGGCTGGTCTTGCCGGAGCCGCTCGGCCCGACCAGGGCAACCGTCCTGCCGGGCGCGACCTCGAGCTCGACGTCGGTCAGGGCCGGCCCGGCGCCGTCGTAGCGAAGGGTGACGTCGCGCATCTCGACCCTGCCCCCGCCAGCCGGCAGCGGCGGGGCACCGGGCGGGCTCTGGATCTGCGGCTCGCGGTCGAGGATCTCGAACAGGCGGTTGCCGGACGCGATCGCCCGCTGCGCCATTCCCATCGCGATCCCGAGCATCCGCATCGGCGAGGCGAGCATCGCCAGGTAGACGTAGAAGGCGGTCAGCTCACCGAGGCTGAGCGATCCGTTGATCACCTTGCGGCCGCCGACCAGCAGCACCAGCGCGGTGCCGAACTGCGGCAGCAGGCCGATGATCGGCGAGAAGAACGCCTGCAGGCGGGTCGAGTAGATGGTCTGGTCGAAGACCCGGGCGATCGAGCGGCGGAAGCGGCGCAGCATGTGCTCCTCGCGGGCGAACGCCTTCACGATCCTGATCCCGGAGACGTTCTCCTCGGCCTCGGCGGTGAGCTCGGCGATCCGCTGCTGGACCTCCTGCACGGCAGGGCGAGAGAGGCGGTTGTAGCGAGCCGCGGTCAGGATCACGATCGGGGCGGGGGCCAGGGCGATCAGGGCCAGCAGCGGGTTGAGCGCCACCATCACCACCGCCGCGAGCGTGATCGTCAGCAGGTTCTGGGTGATGAAGATCAGCCCGTAGCCGAGGAAGAAGCGAATCGCCTGCAGGTCCACGGTCGCCCGCGACATCAACTGGCCGGTCTGCTGGCCGTCGAAGAAGCCGAGCTCGAGCGACTGCAGGTGCGAGTAGAAGCGCTGGCGGAGGTCGAACTCGACCGCCAGCGAGACCTTGCCGGCGACCAGGCGCCGGACCAGGGTCAACCCGAGCCGCAGGATCGCGGCGCCGACGATCGCGGCGGAGAGGACCAGCAGCGAGGAATGTGCCTCCCCCTTGGCGCCGTCCTCGATCTCGTTGACGCTGTGCCCGATCAGCAGCGGGATCAGCACCGTCATCCCCATCGCCGCCCAGGCGAAGGCCAGCGAGCCCCAGAGCTGCTTGCGGTAGGGGCGCAGGAAGCCGAACAGGCGACGGGACGTCCGCATCCCCCTAACTTTACAAAGTGAAGTAAGGGCGGCGGCACCGAGGCGCCCGGCCGTAGCGATACTTGCCGCATGGGACAGCAGGGCGCCGGCCTCTGCGACAGCTGCCGCCACCAGCGCATCGTGCGCAACACCCGCGGCTCGAGCTTCTCGCTCTGCGAGCGCTCGCGGACCGATCCCGACTTCCCGCGCTATCCGCGCCTGCCGGTTCGCGAGTGCCGCGGCTATGAGCGTCGCGATGAGGCCTAGACGGCTCGCGATCGCCGTTCTCGCGGCGTCGGTCCTGGCGACAGTTGCCTGCGGCGGCACGGTCTCGCGGGCGATGAGGGCCCCGGCGACGGCGTCCTCGACCGATCGCTGGCGGCCGCTGCACGACTCGATCCTCAGCCGCTCCGAGGTCGGCGCGGCGCGAATCGGCCGCTTCATCTACGTCGTCGGCGGCTTCGTCGCGCCGCTTCAGACCACCGATGCGGTCGAGCGCTATGACATCAGCGAGGACCGCTGGAGCCGAGTCGCCTCGATGCCGATTGCCGTCAACCATCCGGCGGTCACCTCGCTGAAGGGCCGCCTCTTCGTCTACGGGGGATACACCGACAGCAGCTTCGGCCCGGTCACCGGGGCTCTTCAGGTCTACCGGCCCAAGAAGGGCTCCTGGAAGCTCCTGCCCAGCTCGCCGACTCCGCGCGCGGCGGCCGCCCTCGTTCAGTACGGCGGCCCGAAGCTCTACGCGATCGGAGGTGCGAACAGCGGTGGTGCGGTGGGCAGCGTCGAGGTCTTCGACCTACTCCGCGGAGCCTGGCACCGAAACCCGCCCCTGTCTGTCGCGCGCGAGCACATCGCCGCCGCCTACGCCGACGGCTCGATCTACGTATTCGGCGGACGCGCCGCCGGCCGCAACTTGCGTACCGTGGAGCGATACCGGCGCGGCGCCGCCCACTGGCAACGGATGCCGCCGCTGCGCACCGCCCGCAGCGGGATCGCGGCGGTGACCGTCGGGGACAAGCCGGTCGTCTTCGGCGGCGAGGAGCTGACGCCCGGGGGCACGACCATCCGCCCGGTCGAGCTCTTCGATCCGGAGCGGCGGCGCTGGCAGCGGCTGCCGGGCATGCTCACCCCCCGCCACGGACTCGGCGGGGCAGTGCGGGGCCGGCGGGTCTATGCGCTCGAGGGCGGTCCCCAGCCCGGCGCGACGTTCTCGAACAGAATCGAGTTCTTCGACGTGCCGCGGCGGCTCCTGCGCTAGCGCCTACTCGATCCGGAAATGGGTGACCGCGTGGTAGGGGGTCGGCGTGGCGTCGTTCTGGGCCAGGGTGATGATCAGCCGGTAGAGGCCGCCGGGGAGGTTGTGGTAGTAGATCTGCGGCAGGGTCGCCGGCGAGTACTTGCCCTCGGCGTCGAGGCGCTCCGCGAGCAGGCCGTTGGGGCCCGAGAACCGGGGCCAGTCGAAGGAGCGGCCGATCACCCGCCCGCTTCCCACCGGGTTGCTCGCCGCCGCCTCGGCCTCCGCCTCGTCGACCGTGTCGGGGACCTTGTTGAGCGAGAAGCGGAGCATTCCCTCGCCCAGCTGCGGTTGGCTGCCGAACTGCGCCGGCGCCAGCGTGAAGTTGTGCACCTTGACCTTGACCACGACCGAGTTCGAGTGCGGCTTGGCGCCGTCTCGCGGCGAGATCACGTCGATATATGGGGTGCCCGGGATGTCGGGCTGGACGACGTGGCGCTCGGCGCCCTTGATCAGCACCGCGGTGGCGACGCTGCCACCGATCAGCAGCACGGCCCCGAGCAGGGTCAGGATTCGGGTGCGCATGGCGGAGAAGATTACGGGGGCTCCGCCCGCGCCGATCGGATAGGTTGCGGCCCAGCGCTGCCCGCCGGCCACAGGAGAAAGCGATGGACGCCACCCAGCTGAAGCGGATCCCGATCTTCGAGAACGTCCCCGACGAGGACCTGACGGTCATCACGACCTTTGCGACCTCCGACGAGTTTCCCGAGGGTGCCGTGATCGTCAAGGAGGGTGACTACGCCAACTCCTTCATGGCGATCGAGGAGGGGACCGCGAAGGTGACCCGGAACGGCGAGCACGTCGGCGACCTCGGCCCCGGTGACATCTTCGGCGAGGTCGGGCTTATCGAGAAGGAGAAGCGCACCGCGACCGTCGAGGCCACCTCGCGGGTGAAGCTGATCAAGATCGAGCACTGGGAGCTTCAGCGGATGAAGAAGAAGCTGCCCGAGGTCTACGAGAAGATCGAGCGCGTCGCCGCAGAACGGGGGACGGGCGGCGACTAGCCGGCGCCGCGGGTCCCAGGTCGAGCCCTCGTGGGCGGCGCTGCGCCCGGTTCTGGTCGGTTTCCTGCTCGCTGCCGACGTCTTCGTGGTCGCGTCGCTTGCGATCGCCCGGCCCCACGGCTGGGTCGCCCCGCTTGTCCCGTTCTCGATCGCGCTGGTCGGCCTGGTCGGGCTCGAAGCGTGGTCGCTCGCGCACAGGCGCGACGACGAACCGGGCCGCCGGCCCTAGTCTGCCGCGAGCAGAACCAGGCTCGCGACGATCGCGATCGGGGTTCCGAAGAGTGAGAGGTTGCCGAACAGCGTGCGGCCGGGGCCGCGGTACTGCTGGCTGTTGAAGAAGACGAGTCCGACTACGTGCGCGAGGTTGACCAACGCGATCGCGATCGCGATCAGGATCCGCGCCGCTGAGGCCCCCGAATCCCCGTTGCCCCCGCTTGCAGCCAGCACAGCGAGGACGATCGTGCCGACGATCGCGACGACGATTCCGAGCAGATCTCGCTTCGAAAACGGCGGCAGATTTGGCGAGAGGGTGACCTCCTCCTCCGCCGGCTCGTCGGGGGAGAGGCCGGGACTCGATTCCTCTACCTCGGACAGACGGCCGTTGGCGCCGGCCTCGAGCTCGACATGGACGATCCGTGGCTCGAATCGCTCCGCGGCGCGATCGAAGAGGTCGTCCTCGAACCACTCCGCTTGGTCCTCGGCGTGGGTGACGATCAGGATTTCGTCGGCGGGGAAGGTCCCAAGCGCATCCTCGGCGGCAACGAGCGGATCGGCGTCGCCGATGGCCCCGGACGCTTCGAGGCGGTCTCCGCGCAGGCCGTCGATGGTCCGGTCCAAACGCTTGCCGGCATCTTCGATGGCGTCGTCGACGTCCCCGAACGCATGCTTGAGCTTCGAGTCGGTGACAGCCGGGGCGACGAGCCTCAGCTCGGCGGCCTGAGCGCCGGCTCGGCGCTCTATCTCGTCTCGCAGCGAGGCACCGTCGACTGCCGCCGGCGCCACCACCAGCATCCGCCTCTTCTCCGCCATCTCAACCCTTCTTGCCGGCGACGGCGCGCTGCAGCTGACCCTTGCTCATCTTCGAGCGGCCCTCGATGTTGAGCTTGCGCGCTTCGTTGTAGAGCTGGTCCCGGGTGCGGCCTCGCGGACCGGCCCTTCCCGACCTCTTGCCGCCGCGGCGCCCCGACGAGATGTCGTCGGTCGAGCTGCGCGACCGCTGCCGCGACTCACCGGAGCGGGCTCGCTCCTTGTTGACGGTTCGCGCGGCGATCTCCTCGGCCCGGCTCTCGGAGCGTCCCTGACGCTTCTCGCTTTGCTTCACATGCTCGTACTGGCGGGCACGCTTGCCGCCTTTCTTGACGCCTCTCGGGGGCATGGCTTCCTCCTTTGCTCGCTGCGTCCCGCCTACCCCGCGCCGAGGCACCGAAAACGCCGCCCGCACTTGTCTGCGCGGCTTTACACGATGCAGAGGAAACCTTAATATTCGGTAGGTCATCGGTCACCCGGGCAGGGATGACCGGGGTGACCGCCGCAATCAGCGGAGGTCCAACCGTGGTGCCCACCGAAGTCCGGCAGCACCCTCGCCGCAGGCAGCGCGACGCCGACACGCGCGAGGATCTGGCGCAGCGCTTCATGCCTCTCGCCCGCTCGCTGGCGCTCCGCTACCGGCACGGCAGCGAGCCCTTCGAGGACCTCTATCAGGTCGCCTGCCTCGGGCTCGTGAAGGCGATCAACCGCTTCGATCCATCCCGCGGGACGAACTTTCAGGCCTTCGCCTCGCCGACGATCCTCGGCGAGCTGAAGAGGCACTTCCGCGACCGGGTGATGCCGATCCATCTGCCGCGGGGGCTGAAGGAGGACATCTATGAGGTCGGCGAGCTGACAGAGGAGCTGGTGGGGGAGCTCGACCGCGAGCCGAACATATCCGAGCTGGCCGGGCGCGCGACGTTGAGCGAGTCCGAGGTGGCCGAGGCGGTGCAGGCGGCGCGGGCGCTGCGCCCGGCATCGCTCGATGCCCCGACAGCCGAAGAGTCGGGCGACGCGGCGGCGCTGGTCGAAACCGTTGGCGGCGCCGACCGCGAGCTCGAGCTGGCCGAGGTGCGGATGGCGATCTGGCGCGCCTTTCGGGTGCTCGACCGACGCGAGCGGGCGGTGATCAGGATGCGCTTCGTCTCCGACTTCACCCAGGACCAGATCGCCGACCGGATCGGCGTCTCCCAGGTTCACGTCTCGCGGATCCTGCGGGGGGCGCTGGCCAAGCTGCGAGTGGCGGTTGGCCCCGAGGACAGGCAGGCCGCGGCCTGATTGTGGTTTAGGTCACGTCCGAGCCGGGGAAGGGTTCGGCTTAGGGACACACCCGGGGCTTCGCGCAGGTTGGACCGTGGGCCCCGGCTGAGGCCGTCGTGCCTCCCCTGCCCAACCGTGCCCGGCCCTGCGCCGGGCACGGTTCTTTCAGCGTCGACGTGGCCGCCAGCGATCGGGACGGAGGGCGCGGCTGAGTTAGCGTTCTCTGCAGCATGTGCAAATGGATCCTTGTCCCGAGCAGGCGACCCTCCGCAGAACCGGGGCTGAGCCGATGAAGGTCCTGATCGCCGGAGGAGGCGTCGCCGGGTTGGAAGCGATGTTGGCGCTCTCCGAGCTTGCCGGGGAGCTTGTCGATGTCGAGCTGCTCAGCCCCAATGACGAGTTCGTCTACAGGCCGATGCTGGTTGCCGAGCCGTTTGGAGTAGCCGGTGCCCTGGAGATCGAGATTGAGCGGGTAGTTGGCGATGCCGGTGCCCACCACACCAAGGACGTGTTGATCTCGGTCGACTCCGGCGGGCACAGTGTCGCCACCGGCTCTGGCGGGACGTTGGACTACGACGTCCTTTTGATCGCGCTCGGAGCCACTCCGGTGGAGGCTGTGCCCGGTGCCCTCACCTTCAGCGAGGAGGCCGAGCGGCGGCGGTTCGCGGACGTGCTCCAGACGCTGGGACACCGGGAGACGCGGCGTCTCGCTTTCGTTGTCCCGCACGCCGCGAGCTGGTCGATAGCCGCATACGAGCTGGCACTCCTCACCGCGGCCGAGCGCGATGCCCGTCGACTCGAAAGCGTCGAGATCACCCTGGTTACGCACGAAGCGGCACCGCTCGACCTATTCGGTCCCGCCGCCTCGCAACTGGTCGCCTCCCGGCTTGCGGAAGCGGGAATCGACCTGCGGCCCTCAACCGTGGTGACGGAATTTGATGACGGTACGCTGCGCAGCGCGGCGGGGGAGGTGCTGAAGGCAGACGCAGCCGTCGCGCTGCCGGCACTCCAGGTTCGGCCCCTCCCGGGTCTCCCTCAGCGAAAGAACGGGTTCGTGCAAACGGACACGGCCATGAACGTCGCCGGGCTCGAAGACGTCTGGGCGGCGGGGGATGCGACCTGGTTTCCGATCAAGCAGGGTGGGCTCGCGGCGCAGCAGGCTGATGCTGCCGCCAGATCGATCGCGGCAAGGGCCGGTGCTCACGTTCCCATCGAGGCGTTCCAGCCGGTGCTGCGGGGCGTACTGATCACCGGCGGGGTTCCGGACTTCCTCCGCTCCGCAAGGGCCGACCACGGAGGCGGCGTAGCTGTTGCGGGTCATGAACTGTGGTCACCTCCAACCAAGATCGCGGCCAAATATCTGGGCCCCTATATCGCGCGGGGTGTCGGCGGGAAGCCCTCGAAGTTCATCGACCGCGATCCTTCGAGCGATCCGGGCACGGACGAGGCCAGGCATGAGCTCGCAGCGTCGTTGGTCCTTGCGGCAGCCGATGCCGACGCCGGGGCGGGCGACTACGAGGGCGCAATCAGGTGGCTTTGGTTCATCGAGCAGCTCAACCTGGTGATTCCAGCGGAGTACGTGGCACGGCGCCACGAATGGAGGCGCGAGCTGGAGCCTGAGCTTGCTCCGGATGCCGCGACCAGGCGGATCGACCCCTCGTTCGCTGGTGCATCAGCTGCGCTCAGCGATCTGCAGAGGCGTGTCGGTTGGCTTCGCGAGGTCGAAAATCGCACCGGAACCGAAATGCGCGAGCATCTTTCGTCGCTGGACGAAGCCATGGATCAGCTGACCGCCCTTTGTCGGCAAACCAAGATCCTGTGAGACAAATCGGGGTCGGTGACGGTCGCCACGGCCCGCGCGCGGGCAAGGCGGACGGGGAAAGCGAGGTGCTCGCGAAGATCGCCGAGATGTTTGCCGTCTCTTGACCGGCTCTTGGGGTGGGGATTACCGGTTGGCGCTCAAAATGGGCCGCATTCAATAAGCGGAGAAGAGACCACGATGGGCAAGACAAGAAGAAGAGTTGCCACGGCTGCGACGATTGCCGCGTTGGGCGGACTCGGTGCCGTCGCACTGGAGTCCAACCCCGGCGTTCACGGCGCCTCCCAGGTGACCGCCCTAGCCTCCCATTCCGGCAAGCCGATCGTGACCGCCTCGAGCGGCTCGACCGCAAGCCTGCCGGCGGGAGGGGCGGCAGCAAAGGCCCCGCGAACCCAGCATCCGATCGTCACCCGGACGAGCGGCGGCTCCGGTGAACTCCAAAGCCAGGACGATTAGCAACGAAAGCGGGACTTTCCCGAATGCCGGAGGAGGGACTCGAACCCCCGACACGCGGATTATGATTCCGCTGCTCTAACCAGCTGAGCTACTCCGGCGGGGAGGCAATCGTAGCGGCGCTCGGCGACCGCTCAGGCCTGGTTCAGCGCCGCGATCTCGTCTTCGCTGAGCTCGATCCCGGCCGCCGCGACGTTCTCCTCGAGATGATCGACCGAGCCGGTGCCCGGGATCGGCAGCATCACCTCCGACCGCGCCAGCAGCCAGGCGAGTGCGATCTGGGCGCGGAGTCGCGTCGTGGCGCGAGGCGATCTCGTCGATCGGGCCTCCGGACCCGGTCAGCGAGCCGGCCGAGAGCGGGAACCAGGGGATGAAGCCGATTCCGAGCTCCTCGCAGCGCTCCAGCTCCTCCTCGGCGCCGCGGTCCTCGAGGTTGAAGCGGTTCTGCACCGTGACCACGTCGACGATGCTGCGCGCGACGTCGAGCTGCTCGATCGAGACGTTGGAGACGCCGACCAGGCGGATCTTGCCCTCGTCGCGCAGCTCCTTCATCGCACCGACCGACTCCTCGTAGGGAACCGCGGGGTCGGGGCGGTGCAGCTGGTAGAGGTCGATGCGCTCGACCCCGAGCCTCTTCAGCGAGCCCTCGCAGGCCTCGCGCAGGTGCTCGGGCCTGCCGTCGGGCGGCCACTGGCCGGGGCCGGTGCGGGTCAGCCCGCCCTTGGTGGCGATCACGAGGTCGTCCGGGTAGGGCGCCAGCGCCTCGGCGATCAGCTCCTCGCTGACGTTGGGGCCGTAGGAGTCGGCGGTGTCGATCAGGTTGATGCCGAGCTCGACCGCGCGGCGCAGGGTGGCGATTGCGCCGTCGCGATCGGACGGCGGGCCCCAGACCCCCTTGCCGGTGATCCGCATCGCTCCGAACCCGAGCCGGCGAACCTCGAGCTCGCCTCCGAGGGTCAGGGTTCCCACGGTCTCGTCTGTGAGTGAGATCGTCTGCGGCGACATGGCGTCCTCCTTCTCGCTGCCTTTCTCTCCAACCTAGCCGAACCGGTTCGCGGGCCCGCGGAATAGCCTTGGAGTCGCGATGACGCATGGATCTGGACAAGGCGGTCGGCGCGGTGGTCCGCGACTGCCTCGGCGTTCGCGAGGGCGAGGAGGTGCTGGTGATCTGCAACCCGGCGACCGCCGAGCTGGGCGAGCGGCTGCGGGACGAGGCAGAGGCGGCCGGCGCCGACGCGGTGCTGGCGCTGATCGCCGAGCGGGCCTCCCACGCCGCCGAGCCTCCGGCCTCGGTTGCCGCGGCGATGGCGGCAGCCGACGCGGTGCTCGCGCCGACCGTGCAGTCGCTCTCGCATACCGCCGCCCGCCGCGCGGCCACCGAGGCCGGGGTTCGGATCGCGCACCCTGCCCGGCGTCACGGTGGAGATGCTGGCCCGAGTGATGAGCGCCGACATGGAGGGCCTGCGGCGCAAGGGCGCACGCCGTCGGCCGCCGTGCTCGACGCCGGCTCGGAGGCCCGGATCACCTGCGCGAACGGAAGTGACCTGCGGCTCGGGCTCGAGGGAAGAACCGCGATCGCCGACGCAGGCGATCTGAGCGCCCCGGGGGCGTTCGGCAACCTGCCCTGCGGTGAGGCGTTCATCGCGCCGCTCGAGGGGACGGCCGAGGGAACCCTCGTCGTCGACGGCTCGATCGCGACGATCGGCGTCGTCGGCGAGCCGGTCGCGCTGACGATCGCGGGGGGCCATCTGGCCGAGGCCTCGCCCGGACAGGGTCAGCAGCTGCTCGAGATGCTCACCGTGCACGGCGCCGACGGGACCAACGTCGCCGAGCTGGGGATCGGGACCAACGAGATGGCCACGCTTACCGGCGAGGTGCTCGAGGACGAGAAGATCCTCGGCACCGCCCACGTCGCCTTCGGCGCCTCGGCGGCGATCGGCGGCACTGTCCAGGTGCCGATCCACCTCGACTGCGTCGTGACCAGGCCGACGGTCGAGGTCGACGGCGAGGCGATCGTCCGCGACGGGGAGCTGCTGGTCGGGGCCGAGTGAAGCTGCTCGCCGTGCCCAACTTCTCCGACGGCCGCGACACGGCGGTGATCGCGGCGATCCGCGCCGCCCTCGACGCCAACGGCGGCCTCCTCGACCGCCACTCCGATCGCGAGCACAACCGCAGCGTCTACACCGTGGCCGGCGAGGATGAGCTGGTCGACCTCCTGGCCGACGCGGCGCAGGTCGCGGTGCGGCACATAGACATGCGCCACCACCGGGGCCTTCACCCCTGCATCGGGGCGCTCGACGTCTGCCCGATGGTCTGGCTGCGCGCCGAAGGCGAGCAGGAGGCGCGTGCGCTTGCGCGCCAGGTCGGCGACCGGATCGCCGAGCTGCTGGTGCCGGTCTTCTTCTACGGGGTGCTCGCCGAGTCCGAGCAGCGCCGCGAGCGCGCCTACTTTCGCAAGGGCGGCCTGCCGGCCCTGCGCGAGCGGATGGCCGCGGGCGAGCTCGAGCCCGACCTTGGGCCCGCCGCGCCCCACCCGACCGCGGGCGCGACCCTGGTCACCGCCCGCCCGCCGCTCGCTGCCTTCAACATCGAGCTCGACGCTTCCGACCCGGTCGTCGCCCAGAGGGTGGCCGCAGCGCTGCGCGAGGCAGGCGGCGGCCCGCCCGGGGTGAGGGCGATCGGGCTGCCGCTCGAGGGCGGGCGCTCGCAGGTCTCCACCAACGTCCACGACCCGTTCGCCGTTCCCCTGCGCGTGGTGGTCGAGCGGGTGACCGAGCTGGCCGCCGAGCAGGGAGCGAAGCCGGTCGTCGCCGAGGTCGTCGGCCTGGTGCCCCAAGCGGCGCTGCAAGGTTTTCCGCCGGGGCTCCCGATTCGCGGCTTCGATCCCGAACGGCACGTGATCGAACGCCGCCGCCAGGCGCAAAACCGCCGCAAAAGCCCGCCTTCTTAGCGACGGCGGCAAATTTCGGGTAGGCCTGGTTCAGACCCCCGTCCAAAGCGGCCGCCGCTACCAACTACCGAGGTCGAGTCGGCGCATCCGGCCCGCCGACAGCGGGGGCATGCGGAACTCAAAGAATCACTCAAACGCCTCGGCGCGTCGCATCCGGTCCGGCTTTGCCGCCGCCGCCTGCGCGCTTGCAGCCTGTGTCCTGCCGGCATCAGCGCTGGGCGCCAATGACACAACCCAGTTCTCAGTCACGGCGGGCTCGCTCTCGCTTTCGGCTGCCCCCAACTACCCCGACCTGCCGAGCCTGACCCTAAACGGCCAGGCCCAGACCCTAAACGCCCAGATGGGCAGCTTCACGGTCGTCGATGCAACCGGCTCGGGCTCGGGCTGGAACGTCACCGTGGTCGGCGACTCAACCGCCGGCAAGTCGGCGGTCTTTAAGGCAGTACAACACCTCCGGCGGCGCCTACGTCGGCGGTGGGGCGACCCTGGCCCCGAACTCGCTGACGCTTTCAAGCACAGGCGCCGGCTTTACGGCCCTTAACGGGACCACCGGCACCGCCCCGACCCACAGCTGCGGCTCGGGCTGCTTTGTCGACTCAGCCTCACCGGTGAAGCTGGCCTCAGCGGCCGCCGGTGCGGGCATGGGCACCTACCAGGCCTCAGGCTATTCGGCCTCAAGTCTGGCGCTCAGCGCCCCGACCTCGGTCAAGGCCCTTGCGGCCGGCGAGGTCTACCGAGTCGATCTGGTCACCACGGTCAACAGCGGACCCTGAATATTTCACCGAGGCACATCCGCTAACAAAAGAGCCCGCGCAAGCGGGCTCTTTTGTTTGTTGGGGGCGCGACCCTCCGCTTCGCGTAGGCTCACGTTGTGAGCGCGAGGCTCTTCAAGAGAGCTTGGCCGTGGGCCGAGCGCGAACTTCATTGACGATGGCCCAGACGAGGAAGCGCAGGCGGCGCAAGCACCGCGGCACCCAGGGCGGGCGGGTCGACACCCGCCGCCGTGGCAGGCCGCGCTCGCG
This sequence comes from uncultured Solirubrobacterales bacterium, assembly GCA_963772265.1. Taxonomy (GTDB): domain Bacteria; phylum Actinomycetota; class Thermoleophilia; order Solirubrobacterales; family 70-9; genus Mayfieldus. Next base: position 67,160 of record CAVYWS010000001.1, read on the forward strand.
GGCCGAGGCCCAGGCGCGGGCGCGCAGCAGGAAGCGCCCGGCGCGAGGGGAAAGCCCGCCGACCTGGCGCGGGGCGGTCTTTCGCGGCGGCCTGATGGCGCTCGCGTTCGTAGCCATTCTGCTCGTCTTCGGGCGCCCGCTCGTCGCCGCGATCTTGTTCGGATTCGTGATGGTGTTCGTCTACACCCCGATGGGCTTCTACTTCGACCGGATGATGTGGCGGCGCAGGCAGCGCCAGAAGCTGCGGGACGGCGGCTGATGGACGTGCGGGCGTTCACGGTCGGCGCGGTGCAGGAGAACTGCTACCTGCTGCGCCACGACGACTCCGACCGGGCCGTGATCGTCGACCCCGGCGACGAAGCCGAGCGCATCCTGCACCCGGTCGACGAGCTGGGCCTGACGGTGGAGGCGATCCTGATCACGCACTGCCACTTCGACCACATCGGCGCGGTGGCGCCGGTGGCGCGAGAGACCGGGGCGCCCGTCTACTGCCCCGCGATCGAGGTGCCGGTGCTGGCCGACATCATGTCCTGGGTTCCGGGACCGTTCGGGCCCTTCGAGAGCTATGACGCCGACGAGGAGGTCTCGGGGGGCGAGAGCCTGGAGCTCGCCGGACTCGAGATCGACGTCATCTTCACCCCCGGGCACAGCCCCGGGCACGTGAGCTATTCGGTCCAGGGCGAGGAGGCACTGTTCTCCGGCGACGTTCTGTTCCAGGGCTCGGTCGGACGCGTCGATCTGCCCGGCGGCGACTGGGGGACCCTGCTGGAGTCGATCCGGACCCTGATCGACGGGCATCCGCCGGAGACCGTCGTCCATCCCGGCCACATGGGGCTCACCACCCTCGGCGCCGAGCGCGCCAGCAATCCGTTCCTGGCCGAGCTTGCGTCCTAGCGGCGTGCGAGCTTTAGACCGGTGAGCAGCGGCTTTCAGGCCCCGAAGGGCACCTTCGACGTGCTTCCCGAGGCGGCTGCCCGGCGCGCCCGGGTCGAGGCGGTCGCCCGCTCGATCTTCGAGCGGGCCGGCTACGGGCAAATCGAGACGCCGGTGTTCGAGGACACCGAGCTGTTCGTGCGCGGGGTCGGCCAGTCGACCGACATCGTCAACAAGGAGATGTTCAGCTTCAAGGACCAGGGCGGCCGCAGCATCACCCTTCGCCCGGAGGCCACGGCGCCGATCTGCCGTGCCTACGTCGAGCACGGCATGCACAAGCTCCCGCAGCCGGTCAAGCTCTGGTGCCTGGGGCCGTTCTTCCGTCACGAGCGCCCGCAGGCAGGGCGCTATCGCCAGTTCACCCAGATCGATGCCGAGGCGATCGGCACCGACAGCCCGCTCGCCGATGCCGAGATGATCGGGCTGCTCGACGACCTGCTGCGCGAGCTCGGTGTGCCCGGGGTAGAGCTGCGCATCGGCAGCCTCGGGTCGATTGCCGCCAGGGCGCGCTACCTGGAGGAGCTCAAGGGCTATCTGCACCAGCACGAGGGCGCCCTCTCGACCGAGGTTCGCGAGCGGATCGACCTAAACCCGCTGCGCGCGTTCGACGCCGACCACGAAGGCACCCGGGCGGTGATGGCCGAGGCGCCCAAGCTCCTCGACCAGCTCGACAGCGAGGACGAGCAGCACTTCGGGCAGGTCCGCTCGCTGCTCGACGGCGCCGGAATCGGCTACTCGCTTGACCCGACCCTGGTCCGCGGCATCGACTACTACACGCGGACGATCTTCTCTTTCGTCTGCACCGAGCTGGGCGCTCAGTCGGAGGTTGCCGGCGGAGGCCGCTACGACGGGCTGGTCGAGCAGCTGGGCGGCCCGCGGACCCCGGCGATTGGCTGGGCCGCGGGGATCGAGCGCATCCTGCTGGCGCTTGACGAGGCGCCCGAGCCTGCGGCGCGCGACGCCTTCGTCGCCGTCGCCGAGCCCGCCCAGCAGTCCCAGGCGATGGCGATCGTCACCGAGCTGCGGCGGGCGGGTCTGTCGGCCGAGGCCGACCTTGCCGGGCGCAGCCTCAAGGGGCAGCTGCGCCAGGCCGACCGAATCGGGGCGCGTCAGACGCTGATCCTCGAGGCGGACGGCGGGGCGACGCTGCGCGACATGCAGAGCGGCGATCAGCGAGCGGTGGAGCCCGCCAAGGCGGTCGAGGAGATCGTGGGGGCGGGCCACTGAGCACGACCAGCGACGGCTTCCCGTCCCTGCAGCCCAACGCCTACCGCGACACCTGGTGCGGCCAGGTTCTCGCCGACCGGGTCGGCAGCACGCCGCGGGTCGCCGGCTGGGTCCACCGCCGCCGCGACCACGGCGGGCTGATCTTCATCGACCTGCGCGACCGCACCGGCCTGGTGCAGCTGGTCTTCAATCCCGACGTCGCCGGTGGCGCCCACGAGCTCGCCCACGGCCTGCGGCCCGAGGCCGTTCTCAGTGCCAGCGGCGAGGCGGTTCGGCGCAGCGAGGAGACGGTCAACCGCGAGCTTTCGACCGGAGAGTTCGAGGTCAAGGTCGAGCGAAGCAGAGGTCCTGGCCGATGCCGACACGCCTCCGTTCGGGGTCGAGTCCTACGGTGGCGAGGTGGGGGAGGAGACGCGGCTTCGCTACCGCTACCTCGACCTGCGCCGGGAGCCGATGCGCGATGCGCTCGCGCTCCGCCACAGGGTCGTCACCGCGATACGCGACTTCTTCAACCGCGAGGGCTTCTACGAGGTCGAGACGCCGGTGCTCACCCGCTCGACCCCGGAGGGGGCGCGCGACTTCCTGGTCCCGAGCCGCCTCGCCCAGGGCTCGTTCTACGCCCTGCCGCAGTCGCCGCAGCTCTTCAAGCAGCTGCTGATGGTCGCCGGCTTCGAGCGCTACTACCAGATCGCCCGCTGCTTTCGGGACGAGGACCAGCGCGCCGACCGCCAGCCCGACTTCACCCAGCTCGACGTCGAGATGTCGTTCGTCACCGTCGAGGAGGTCCTGGCGCTGAACGAGGAGATGCTGGCCGAGGTGCTGGGGGAGGTCGGGATGGAGGTCGCGCTCCCGTTCCCGCGCCTCGCCTACGACGAGGCGATCGCCCGCTACGGCAGCGACCGCCCCGACCTTCGCTTCGGGCTCGAGATCGTCGATCTGACCGACTCGCTGCGCGAGACCGAGTTCCGCGCCTTCCGCGGCGTGATCGACGACGGCGGGACGGTGCGGGGGATCAACGCCGGGGCCCGCGAGCTCTCACGGGCCGAGCTCGACGGGTTGATCTCCGAAGCGCAGGAGCTGGGCGCCAAGGGCCTGGTCTGGGCCTTCCGGGAGGGCGACGGCTGGCGCTCGCCGGTGGCGAAGTTCCTCTCCGCCGAGGAGCTCGCCGCGCTCAACGCCCGGCTCGGGGCCTCCGAGGGGGACCTGATGCTGGTCGTCGCCGACGCCCCCCGTGTCGCCGCCGCGACCCTCGGCGGCCTGCGCAGCCGGCTCGCCGCCCGCTGGGACCTGATCCCCGCAGATCGCCAATCGCTGACCTGGATCGTCGACTGGCCGCTGCTGGAGTGGGACGAGGCGGAGCAGCGATGGGATCCCCTCCATCATCCGTTCACCTCCCCCGACGGCGACTTCGACCCGGAGAATCCCGGGGAGGCGCGGGCGCTGGCCTACGACGTGGTCTGGAACGGCGTCGAGCTGGGCGGCGGGTCGATCCGCATCAACCGGCCCGACGTGCAGCAGGCGGTCTTCTCGGCGCTTGGGATCGAGCCCGCCGAGGCGGAGGAGCGCTTCGGCTTCCTGCTCGAGGCGCTGCGCTTCGGCGCCCCGCCGCATGGCGGGATCGCCTACGGAATCGACCGCCTCGTCGCCCAGTTGCACGGCGCCGAGACGATCCGCGACGTGATCGCCTTCCCCAAGACCGCCTCCGGCGCCGATCCGCTGACCGGGGCGCCGGCGCCGGTGACGAACGCCAGCTGCGCGAGCTGGGGCTCTCGCTCCGGGCCCCGAAGCCGCCCGGCAACTGAGGCTCCCCGCCGCAGCGGTGCTACTTTCTGACCGCGGCCCGAGCCCGTGCGCCAGCCGCCTCGTGTAATTGACCCAACACAATCGGCGCGGGGGTCGAATTCCCGGGGCCCGTGGGGTTCCGGGTAGACACCCACCTTCTATGAAGGGATCAAAGCCGGAGGCGGAACGGCGGGCTGGGGCCGCTTTTCAGGTCTGCTCGACCTTTTCCAGGGCGCCCTCGACCCAACCGCGAACCGTGTCGTGGTGGATCCCCCAGGCGTCCCAGACCGAGCGCGCCCAGGCCTCGATCGCGTCGCAGTGGGCGACCTCGTTGCGCATCTCCAGAACGTCCTGGACCGTCGAGTGCATCCTGGGGGTGCGGCGGATTGAGCCAGACGAAATTCGGTTTCGCGGCCAGGACGCGGTTCTTCAGCGCCGTGGCCGCGGGGCCGTCGAGCCCGCGCTCGAGGACCAGGTACAGCCCCGACAGGTGCGTGCCGACCGACTGGATGCAGCGCGGCTCGCGCTTGCCGTGGTGCTGGACGGCGTAGGCGTCGACGGTCATCCGGTGGCACTCGGGATAGCCAAGCTCGGCGTACTCGGCCGCCAGCAGCTCGCCGTAGAGCGCCCAGCAGGCCGCGCTGGCGCCGATGTACGGGTGGGTCGGGCCGTCGTGCTCCGGGAGCACGACACCACACCCCACGCATGGCACCCCCTCGCTCATGCACCTACCCTAGAGCGATGAGCGGACCCATGTCGCAGGTCAACGGAGCCAGGTTGAGGAATCCCTGGACGGATGATTCCTTCCGCGGCCAGCCGCCCCCCGGCGCTTTCAGCGGAGCGGCCGGCGGCGCGGCCTGCGGCGATCTGGCCCGGATCTCCTTGACGATCGAAAGCGGCCGGATCGAGTCCGCATGCTTCGACGCCGAGGGGTGCGCGGCGACGGGCGCCGCCTGCGCCGCCGCCTGCGAGCTCGCCGAGGGCGCGACGGTGCTGGAGGCGGCGCGGCTCGGCGCCCGCGAGCTCGATGCGGCGCTTGGGGGGTCTGAGCCCGGCGCTGCGCCATGCGGCGGGGCTGGCGGCGGACGCCCTGCACCGGGCGCTGGCGGCGGCGGCTGCATCGGGTGTCCAACTCGCCGAGGCGCGGCGCCCGGCGGGCGCTGGTGGCGATGAGCGGCGGCGTCGACAGTGCCACCGCGGCGCTGCTCGAGCGTGAGCGTGGCAATGAGGTCGTCGCGGTCACCCTGAAGCTGTGGGCGGACCGGGAGACTGACGGGGCAAAGAGCTGCTGCTCCCCCGAGGCGGTCGTCGCGGCCCGCGACCTCGCCCACTCGCTCGGGCTTCCGCACCTGACGCTCGATCTCGAGCGGCGCTTTCGGGCCGGCGTCGTCGATCGCTTCGTCGCCGGCTACGCGGCGGGCGAGACCCCCAACCCCTGCGTGCTCTGCAACGGCGAGGTGCGGCTGGAGGCGATGGTCGAGCTGGCCTCGAGGTTGGGCGCCTCCCATCTGGTCACCGGCCATTACGCCCGGATCGTCGACGACGGGGAGGGCCCTCTGCTGGCGGCCGCCGCCGACCCGGCGAAGGACCAGAGCTACATGCTGGGGATGCTCGATCCGCACCTTCTCGACCGCCTGCGGTTCCCGCTCGCCGAGCTGCGCAAGGCCGAGGTGCGCGAGATCGCCGCCCGCCACGAGCTGCCGGTCGCGGGCCGGCCCGAGAGCCAGGACCTCTGCTTTCTCGCCGGGCAGGGGAAGCGCACCTTCCTGCGCCGGCACGGCGGCCTGCCGGATCGCGAGGGAGACCTGGTCGACACGGAAGGGGCCCGGCTCGGGAGCCATCGCGGCCACCACCACTTCACGATCGGCCAGCGGCGCGGAATCGGGGTCTCGGGCCCAGAGCCGCTCTACGTCCTCGCCACCGACGCCGTCGCCAACACGGTCACGGTGGGATCGGCGGAGGAGCTGCAGGCGCACCAGGTGGCGGTGCGCGACGCGGTCCTGCACCGGCCCGGGGGGCGGGTCGATCGGGTGCGGCTGCGCTACCACTCGCGTCCGCTGCCCTGCTCGGCCCCGGTCTCGGGGCCCGGGCGCCACGAGCGCCTCGAGCTGGAGCTCGGCGAGCCGGTGCGCGGCGCCGCTCCGCGGCCAGCTGGCGGCGCTGATGAGCGGCGAGACGATCGTCGGCTACGGGACGATCGCTTAACCCCTCTCGCCGAGCAGCTCGAGCGCCCGGACCGCATCGCTGCCGGGCGGGAACACCGGATAGATCACGTCGCTGATCGCGCCGCGGCGGGCCACCAGGGTCAGCCGCTTGTAGTGCCTGATGCCGCCGGCTTCGAAGGTGGGGAGGCCGGGATCGTCGGCGAGCCGGAGCTCGGAGTCATTGAGCAGGGGGTAGGGGATCCGCTCGCGGGCCGCGAACTCACGCTGCTCCTCGAGCGGCTGTGAGCTGACGCCGTGCACGGTCGCGCCGCGCGCGGCGAGCTCCTCGTGGAGGTCGCGAAAGGCGCAGTTCTGGGGTGTGCAGCCGCGGGCGCCGGGGATCTCGTCCCAGCCCTCGATCAGCGGTCGCCCGGGCACTCCGGTCCGGGGGTACACGTAGAGGACCAGGGCTCCGAGCGCCGCGTCGGCAAGCGCCACGCGCGCGCCCGCGGTCGAGGCCAGGGTGAGCTGAGGGAGGCGCGCCCCGGGCAGATCGTCGGCGGCGCCGTCGTCCTCCGGCACCGGCAGATCGGGCGGCAGGTCCCGGAAGCCCTCCATCCCCTTAGATTCTCCTCTTGTGAAGGCCGACGAGATCCGCGAGACATATCTCTCCTACTTCGAGCAGCGCGGGCATTTGCGGCTGCCCTCGGCCTCCCTGATCCCACCGCCCGAGGACACCTCGACCCTGCTGACGACGGCCGGGATGCAGCCGTTCAAGCCCTACTTCCTCGGTCGCGAGCAGCCGCCGTCGAAGCGGGTGACCGACGTGCAGAAGTGCTTCCGCACCCCCGACATCGACGAGGTCGGCAACACCCGCCGCCACCTGACCTGCTTCGAGATGCTCGGCAACTGGAGCTTCGGCGACTACTTCAAGCAGGAGTCGATCGAGATGGGCTGGGAGCTCTCGACCGAGGGATTCGGCTTCGATCCGGAGCGGATCTGGGCGACGGTCTTCGGCGGCGACGAGGAGCTCGGGCTCGGGCCCGACACCGAGGCGATCGAGCTCTGGAAGGCGGTCGGCGTGCCCGCGGAGCGGATCGTGCAGCTGCCGCGCGCGGAGAACTTCTGGCAGGCGGGGCCGACCGGGCCCTGCGGACCCTGCTCGGAGATGTACATCGACCGCGGCGAGAAGTACGGCGGTGACGAGGAGCGGCCCGGCGACGACACCGACCGCTACCTGGAGTACTGGAACCACGTCTTCATGACCTACAACCTCGCCGAGGACGGGTCCCTGACCGAGCTGCCGATGCGAAACATCGACACCGGCATGGGCCTGGAGCGGATGGCGCTGATCCTCCAGGGGGTCGACTCGGTGTTCGAGACCGACCTGCTGCAGCCGCTGGTCGAGCTCGCCGAGGAGCTGTCCGGGCGCCGCTATGACGACGACGCCGCCACCACCCGCGCGATGCGGATCATCGCCGATCACTCCCGTGGGATGACCTTCCTGATCGCCGAGGGAGTCGTGCCCTCGAATGAGGACCGCGGCTACATCCTGCGGCGGATCATGCGGCGCGCGATCCAGCAGGGCCGGGTGCTCGGGCTCCAGACGCCGTGGCTGGGGCGGTTCGCGGAGCGGACGATCGAGTTCCTCGGCTCGACCTACCCCGAGCTCGTCGCCGCGCGTGAGACGATCGCCCGCTGGGCGGCCGACGAGGAGGAGAGCTTCGGGCGGACGCTGGAGCGGGGGACCGAGCTGCTCGAGCAGCTGATCGCCGACGCCAAGCAGGCCGGGACGTCGTGGGTCGACGCCGCCGACGCCTTCAGGCTCCACGACACCTACGGCTTTCCCTACGACCTGACCAAGGAGCTGCTGGCCGAGCAGGGGCTCTCGGTCGACGACCAGGGCTTCGAGGAGCTGATGGACCAGCAGCGCACGCGGGCGCGGATGGGGGTCGCCGACGCGCACGGCTCCGAGGACCGCCACGGCAAGGTGATCGAGTTCGCCACCGCCGCCACCCCGACCCGCTTCGTCGGCTACGAGCGCCTGCGGGCGACGACCGGCGTCAGCGCCATCAGCCCCGAGAACGGCCGCGCCCTGGTCAAGCTCGAGGAGAGCCCTTTCTACGCCGAGGGCGGCGGCCAGGTCGCCGACTCGGGCCGGCTCGCGTGGGAAGGCGGCGAGGCCGGCGTCCGCGACGTCTACCGGATCGGCGAGGACCAGGCGATCGAGGTGGAGCTGCGCTCCGGCGAGCTTGCGCCCGGCGAACGGGTCGAGGCCGAGGTCGAGCCGCAGCTCCGTCACGCGACGATGCGCAACCACACCGCGACCCACCTGCTGCACGCGGCGCTGCGGCAGCGGCTCGGGACCCACGTGCGCCAGGCCGGCTCGGCGGTGCGCCCCGACAAGCTCCGCTTCGACTTCACCCACGGCCACGCGCTTGACCCACGACGAGCTGGGCGAGATCGAGGACCAGGTCAACGAGTGGATCAAGGCGAGCCTGCCGGTGCGCTGGATCAACATGGAGCGGGCCGAGGCCGAGCGGCTGGGGGCGATGGCCCTGTTCGGCGAGAAGTACGGGGACTGGGTCCGGGTCGTCGAGGTCGAGGACGTCTCGCGCGAGCTCTGCGGAGGAACCCATGTCGCCAACACGGCCGAGGTCGGGATCTTCACGATCACCGGCGAGGGCTCGAGCGCCGCCAACGTGCGGCGGATCGAGGCGCTGACCGGGCCGGGGGCGATCGACTGGTTCCGCGAGCGAGTGGCGGAGCTGCGCCGGGCCGGAGAGCTGCTCGGCTCGCCCCAGGACCCGCTCGGGGCCGCGCGCCGCGCCGCCGAGCAGCTCGAGCAGCTCAGCAAAGGCGAAGAGGAGGCGACGAAGGGCATGCTCGCCGAGCTCGCCACCGAGCTGGCCGAGTCCGGCAAGGAGGCCGGCGGCGTCAAGGTCGTCGCCGGTGAGACTCCGATCGCCGACCAGAAGCAGCTGCTGGAGCTGGCCGACCGGGTCCGCCAGAGCCTCGGCGAAGCAGCGGTCGTCCTCGGCGGCGCCGCCGACGGCAAGGTCGGGATCGTCGCCTGCTTCGCCCCCGCCGCAGTCGAGCGCGGTCTCTCGGCGGCAGAGGTGGTGCGCGAGGCCGCGGGCCTGGTCGGCGGCGGAGGCGGCGGGCGCGACGACGTCGCCCAGGCCGGGGGCAAGGATCCGGAGCGGTTGGGAGAGGCGCTCGCGGCGGCACGGCAGGCGATCGAGCGAAAGCTCAACGAGTAGTGAGAATCCTCGCCCTCGACTACGGAACGGCGCGGATCGGCTGCGCGATCAGCGATCCCTCCGAAACCCTCGCGCGGCCGCTCGCGGTGCTCGAGCCGCCGGATCCCGGGGCGGTCGCGGAGCTGGTTGCCGCCCACGAGGTGGAGCAGGTCGTGATCGGCCTGCCGCTGCACCTCAACGGCCGCGAGGGCGAGCAGGCGGAGGCGACGAAGCGGTTCGGCGACGAGCTGCGCCGCCTGGTCGAGGTTCCGGTCGAGACCTACGACGAGCGCTTGACGACGCGGATGGCCGCCGAGAGCCGGCGCCGCGGCGCCGCGGCGCCGGAGGACGCGCTCGCCGCTGCACATCTGCTCGAGGGCTATCTGGCGGGCCGGCGAAGCAGGAGGGAGGGCTGAGTTGGCGGCCGAAGGAGACGACTGGGGCTTCCAAGGCGACCCGCTGCTCGATCCGGACGACCCCGATGCAGCGGCTCGCGAGCAGCGCCGTCGCGAGCGCGAGGCGAGGCGGCGGGACCGGGCCGCTGGGCGGCCGCCGAGCCCGGAGCGTCCGGGGTCGACCGCGGCCGAGGACGCGCCCGCGGGAACCGCGGATCGGGTCCCCCCGCCCGAGCAGCGACTGCCCAGCAGCCCCGCCCGAAGGCCGTTCGCGGAGCGGGTGGCGGCGATGCGGGGCCGGCTGGCGCCGCGGCGATCCCGGGGCGGGGACGGTGCACCGCCGCGGGGGCCGCGAGAGCGGCGGGGCTCGAAGGCGCTGAGCTACCTCACCGGGCGCTGGTGGCGGATCGTCGCCCTGCTCGCCGCGCTGGCGGTGGCCTGGTTCCTGGTCGCCCTCTTCCAGCCCTTCCACGGCTCCGAGGGCGATCCCGTGGTCGTCTCGATCCCGAAGGGGTCGAGCGTCAGCGAGGTCGGCGACCTGCTCGACGACAGCGGCGTGGTCTCGAGCAGCACCCTGTTCCAGATCCGGGTCAGCCTCGCCGGCAAGCGCTCCGACCTGCTCCCTGGCACCTACACACTGCACCATAACGAGAGCTACTCCGAGGCGATAGACGACCTCACCACGCCCCCCGAGCAGCGCACCACGGTCACCGTGACGATCCCCGAGGGCCTGAGCAGGGCGCAGATCGCACCCCTCGCCAAGCAGGCCGGGCTGAGCGGGGGCTACGCGAAGGCAAGCGTCAGCTCCAAGTTCCTGCGCCCGAACAACTACGGGGCCCAGGGCCGGGCCCGCAATCTCGAGGGCTTTCTGTTTCCCGACACCTACGAGCTCAAGGCGGGTGCCTCGGTCTCCGACCTGGTCCAGCTTCAGCTACAGGACTTCCGGCGCCGGATCAAGGCCGTGAACATGAAGTACGCGAAGTCCAAGAACCTCACCGTCTACGACATCCTGATCATCGCCTCGATGATCGAGCGCGAGGTGCAGGTGCCGCGCGAGCGCCCGCTGGTCGCGGCTGTGATCTACAACCGCCTGCATCGCGGGATCCCGCTTGGCATCGACGCTACGACTCGCTTCGCGGTCGGCAACTACACCGAGCCGCTGACCGAGTCGCAGCTGAGCAGCCCGTCCCCCTACAACACCCGAAACCATGCCGGGCTCCCGCCGGGACCGATCGGCAACCCGGGGTTGGCGGCGATCGAGGCAGCGGCTCACCCCGCCAGGGTGAGGTACATCTACTACGTGGTGAAGCCGGGCACGTGTGGGGAGCACAACTTCTCCTCCAACGCTGCCCAGTTCCAGCGCGACCAGGCCGCCTACCAGAAGGCGCTGGAGGCGAAGGGCGGCTCACCGACGAGCTGTCCGGGCTGAGATGGTTGACTAGTGCACCGGCTCGCCGTACTCGGAGCGCCGATCGACCATTCGCGGTCGCCGGCGATCCACAACGCAGCCCTCGCCGCGCTCGGGCTCGAGGGCGAATGGTCATACGAGGCGATCGAGGTTCGGCCCGACCGGCTCGAGGCGAAGCTTGAGGCGATGCCCGGCTGAGGGCTTCGTCGGTGCCAACGTGACGATCCCGCACAAGGGGGCGGCGCTGCTGCTCTCCGATCGCCGCTCCGAGGTGGCGCGCGAGATCGGCGCCGCCAACACCCTGAGCTTCAGGGACGGCGAGATCTGGGCCGACAACACCGACGCCCAGGGGCTGATGGAGGCGCTGCCCGGGAGCTCGGCCGGGGGTCGGGCCCTGGTGCTCGGTGCCGGCGGGGCCGCCCGGGCGGTCGTCTGGGCCCTGATCCGCGAGGGCGCCAAGGTCTCGGTCTGGAATCGAACCCGCCTGCGGGCGGCGCAGATCTGCGCCGAGCTGGGGGGGACCGTGGTCGACTCCCCGGCGGCGGGCGAGTACGAGCTGGTGGTCAACTCGACCAGCGTCGGGCTGAAGGGGGAGGACCCGTTCGCGGAGCTGCCGCTGACCCGCGACTGGTTCGGCTACTCCCAGACCGTGGTCGACCTCGTCTACGGCGAGCGCGAGAGCAGCCTGCTGAGGGCGGCCGGCGAGGCGGGGGCGGACGTGGTCGACGGGCTCGAGGTGCTGATCCATCAGGCCGCGGCGTCGTTTCGGATCTGGACCGGGGTGGACCCTCCGATCGACGTGATGCGCGACGCGGCGAGGGCCGCGAACGCCGCCGGCCGCGAAAGCTGACTTGCTAGTTTTGGCGGCGTGGCAAATCTGCGTCTCGTCGACTCAACTTCACCGGGAATCGAGCCGTTTGCGCCGGGCGAAGGCGAGTCCGGTCGCCGCTCCGAGGAGAAGCTTCCCGACGCCGAGGCGTTCGACGCCTACTCGCGCGCCGTCGCCGGCGTCGCCGAGCGGTTCGGGTCCCTCGGTCGCGCACCTGACGGTCTCGCGGCGCACCCGCCGCGGCCGCCAGATGGGCGGGGCGGGGAGCGGGGTCGCGATCAGCCCCGACGGCTTCATGCTCAGCGCCGCCCACGTCGTCGACCGCACCGACGGCCGCGGCCGCGCCGCATTTCCCGACGGCCGCGAGTTCAGCTTCGAGCTGGTGGGCTCGGACCCGCTCTCGGACCTTGCCGTCCTGCGCGCCGAGGCACGGCGACCTCGTCGCGGCGCAGCTCGGCGACGCGGAGAACCTGCGGGTCGGCCAGCTGGTCGTCGCGATCGGCAGCCCGAACGGGCTCAGCGGCTCGGTCACGGCGGGCGTCGTCTCGGCGCTGGGGCGCTCGCTGCCGACCAGCACCCGCTCGGCGGGCCGGCTGATCGAGAACGTGATCCAGACCGACGCGGCGCTCAACCCTGGAAACTCGGGCGGGGCACTCGCCGACGGCCTCGGTCGCGTGATCGGGATCAACACCGCGGTCGCCGGAGTCGGCCTCGGCCTCGCGGTCCCGATCAACGACGCGACCCGCCACATCGTCTCCGAGCTGATGAGCGAGGGCCGGGTGCGCCGCGCCTACATCGGCATCGTCGGCGGCTCTCGCCCGCTACCGCCCCGGCTCGCCAGCCAGCTCGGGCGGGGGCAGGGCATCGAGGTGGTCGAGGTGGTCGACGGCAGTCCGGCCGACCGCGCCGGCCTGCGGCCGGAGGACCTGATCGTCGAGGTCGACGGCGTCGCGCTCAGCGACGTCGGTGACCTGCAGCAGCTCATGGTCGCGGAGCGGATCGGCCATGACCTTGCGACCCGTGCCTTCCGCGACGGGAGCATGGTCGAGCTTCACCTGGTCCCGGAAGAGCTTCGGGCGTAGTCACGCCGCAGCGTCCGGTCCCCGGCTTTCCCACCAGCAGCCGCCCGACCAGGCGCCCCGACTCGACCGTTTGCACCGCGTAGGTCCCGATCTCGGTCGCGAGCAGGTCGAATTCTGCCGGTGCGAACTCGGTCGCCGGGGCGACGAGGCCGAGGCGGAAGATCTCGATGCCCTCGCCCGACGGGGAGCTGACGTCGAGGCGGAGCTGGTCGCCGCGCTCGACCCGAACGGTCTTCGGCGGGCTCGAGACGCGCATCCGCGCCTCGAGCAGCAGGCCCTGCCTCGGCCCTTGGGGATTGCGGGTCGGCCGCGGCTTGGTCTGCGCGGGGGGCGGCACGGTGGACTGCTGGCGGTCGGGCGGGGGAAGCAGGGCGGCGGCAAGGGTCGAGATCGCCAGCAGGACGAGCATGACAATGACCAATCGGCGGGCGGCCACGCCGATAGCCTAGATCCGCCATGTTCCGCTTCGTCACAGCAGGTGAATCGCACGGCCCCGGGCTGACCGCGATCGTCGAGGGCGTGCCCGCCGGGCTCGAGCTCGACCGGGCGTCTCTCGACCGCGACATGGCGCGCCGCCAGCTCGGCCACGGCCGCGGCGGGCGGATGAAGATCGAAAGCGATTCGGTCGAGATCCGCTCCGGGGTCCGGCACGGGCGGACCCTCGGCAGCCCGATCGCGATCCTGGTCGCCAACCGCGACTACGCCAACTGGGAGGAGCGGATGAGCCCCTGGCCGGTCGATGCCGAGGTCGAGGAGGTCCATCTGCCGCGGCCCGGCCACGCAGACCTGAGCGGTCTTCTGAAGTTCGGCCACAGCGACGTGCGCAACGTGCTGGAGCGCGCCAGCGCCCGCGAGACCGCGGCGCGGACCGCCGCCGGGTCGATCGCCCGCGGCTTCCTCACGGCGCTCGGGGTCAGCGTCCACAGCCACGTGATCCAGATCGGCTCGGTCAAGGCCCCGGAGCGCGAGGACCTGGTCCCCAGCGATTTCGACGGCGTCGACGAGGACCCGGTCCGCTGCCTCGATTCGGAGACCAGCTCCGCGATGGTCGAGGAGATAGATCGGCTGCGGAAGGCGAACGAGAGCCTCGGCGGCAGCTTCGAGGTGCGCGCCTTCGGTCTCGTCCCGGGGCTCGGGTCGCACGCGTCATGGGAAGAGAAGCTCGACGGGCGCCTGGCGCAGGCGGTGGTCTCGATCCAGTCGATCAAGGGCGTCACCATCGGCCCCGCCTGGGAGGTCTCCGGCGTCCCCGGCTCGGAGGCCCATGACGAGATCTTCCACAGCGCCGAGCGCGGCTACTACCGGGAGACCAACCGCGCCGGCGGCCTGGAGGGCGGGATGACCAACGGCCAGCCGCTGGTCGTGCGGGCGGCGATCAAGCCGATCTCGACCCTGACCAAGCCGCTGCGCTCGGTCGACACCGAGACCAAGCAGCCGGCCGAGGCGCTGCGCGAGCGCACCGACTCGACCGTTGTGCCCGCCGCCGCGGTTGTCGGCGAGGCGATGGTCTGCCTGACCCTCGCCGCCGCCTACCGGGAGAAGTTCGGCGGCGACCACATAGACGACGTGCTCGGAGCGCTTGCGGCATATCAGGAGCGCATCGGGTGGCGGGCGTGAGCCCGAAGCCGGCCCTCGTCTTCATCGGCTTCATGGGGGCGGGCAAGTCAACCGCCCTCGCCGCCGCCCGCGACGCCGGGCTCCAGACAACCGAGCTCGACACCCTGCTCGAGGAGCGGATCGGGATGCCGATCGGCGAGTTCTTCGATCGCGAGGGAGAGGGGGAGTTCCGGCGCCGCGAGGCGGAGGTGGCGGTGCCGCTGCTCGAGCAGGCGGACGGAGGCGCCATCGCCGTCGGCGGCGGCAGCGTCCTCACCGAATCGATCAGGGAGGCGATGAAGCGCCACGTAGTCGTCTGGCTTCAGATCGACGCCGAGGAGGCATGGCGCCGGGTCCAGGGCTCCGAGCGCCCGCTCGCCCGTGACAAGGCCGCCTTCGAGGCTTTGATGCCAGCCCGCGAGCCGCTCTACGAGCAGCTCGCCGACGCGGTCCTGCCGGACCGCGGGCGGGACCTGGCCGCGCGGGCGATGCCGGCCCTGCTCGCCCTGCTGCGCGATCTTCCCGGCGGCACCAGGATGGCCTGGGCCGCGAGCGCGTCGGGCGAGTATCCGATCTTCGTCGGCGACGGCTTGCTGGGTGCGGAGTACTGGCCGCTGCAGAGCCGCCGCTTCTGCATCACCGACACGACCGTCTCGGGGCTCTACGCGAGCCGGCTCGAGCCGCTGGCCGGCAAGGTGGCGGTCGATCCGGGCGAGGCCGCGAAGACGCTTGGCGAGGCCGAGCGGGTCCTGCGCGAGCTGACCGATCTCGGCGCGACCCGAAGCGATCACCTGGTCGCGCTGGGCGGAGGCGTGGTCGGTGACCTGGCCGGCTTCTGCGCCGCGACCTACCAGCGCGGCGTGCCGATAGTTCAGGTTCCGACCACCCTGGTGGCGCAGGTCGACTCGGCGATCGGGGGCAAGACCGGGGTCGACCTGCCGGAGGCGAAGAACTACGTCGGCGCCTTCCACCTCCCGGTTGCCGTTCTCGCCGACACCGCGACCCTCTCGACCCTCCCCGAGCAGGAGCTCGCAGCCGGCTGGGCGGAGGTGGTCAAGTCGGGTCTGCTGGCCGGCGGCAGGCTCTGGGAGAGGGTGCGGGCGATCGAGCGGCCCGACCCGCAGCACCTGGAGCAGATCGTCTTCGAATGCGCCCGCTTCAAGGCCGACGTGGTCGCCGCCGACGAGCGCGACTCCGGCCGCCGGGCGATCCTCAACCTCGGACACACCGTCGGGCACGCGATCGAGGCTGCGACCGGGTACGGGCGCTATCGCCACGGAGAGGCCGTGGGGCTTGGGATGCTCGCGGCGCTGCGTCTCTCCGACGCCGGCGAGCTGCGCGAGCAGGTTCGGGAGATGCTCCAGCGCGCCGCCCTGCCGACCGCGATCGAAGGCGGAGTCGACGTCGACGCGGTCGTCGAGGCGATCGGGCGCGACAAGAAACGCGACGCCGACGGGGTGCGTTTCGTCCTTCTGTCCGCCGCCGGGGATCCCCGCGAGGGAGAGCGAGTCGAGCCGGGTAGGGTCCGCGAGGCGATTGAGGAGCTGATCGGATGACCGCCGCCAGAGACCGGGTAGAGGTGATGCATGGCGTCAACTTCGACGTGCTCGAGCGGCGCGATCCGGAGATCTACGGAGGAATGGCACTGAGCGAGCTGGAGCACCGCGTCAAGCGCTGGGCCCGCGAGCTCGGGCTCGAGCCGCGCTTCTTTCAGACCAACGAGGAGGGTGAGTTCGTCGAGCATCTGCACCGCCTGCCCGAGGTGGCCGATGCGGCGCTTGATCAACGCCGGGGCCTGGACCCACTACAGCCGCGCGATCGGCGATGCCCTCGAGCTCGCTCGCGTGCCCGCGGTCGAGGTACACATCTCCGATGTCGACTCGCGCGAGGACTGGCGCAGGGTCTCGGTCTTCGAGGGAACGGTGCTGCGCGAGGGTCGCCGGCAAGGGGCTGGACGGCTATCGCGAGGCGCTCGAGCTGCTCGCCGGCGAGCTCAAGGGGTAGGGGCGGGCGATGAGCTATGTCGACCGGGCCGACCGCCTCGCGAAGCTGGTCTCGGAGGAGGGCTTCGAGCGCCTTCTGGTCACAAACCTGGTCAACGTCCGCTACCTGACCGGGTTCTCGGGAACCAACGGCGCCTGCATCTGCGGCCCCCGGGACCGAGCCTTCCTCACCGACTTCCGCTACATCGAGCGCGCCGCCTCGGAGATCGGCGGCTGGGAGCTGGTCGCGGTCAGCGCCGAGTGGACGACCGGGCTTGCCGAGCGGCTCACCGGGCGCTGTGGATTCGAGGATCAGCATCTGTCGGTCCGGGCCCTGCGTGAGCTGACCGAGAAGGCTCCGGAGGACGCCGAGCTGGTCCCGGCCGGAGGGCTGCCCGAGAAGCTGCGGCGGGTCAAGGACGACGCCGAGCTGAAGGCGATCGCCGAGGCGGCGAAGCTGACCGACGAGGTCTACGAGTGGACGCTTGAGCAGGGGGTTGCCGGCAAGACCGAGCTCGAGGTGATGCAGGCGGCGGAGGCGCGCATGCGCGAGCTCGGCGCCGAGCCCTCCTTCCCTCCGATCGTCGCCGCCGGGCCCAACAGCGCCCAGCCGCATGCCGACGCGGGAAAGAGGCAGATCGCCAGCGGCGAGATGCTGGTCTTCGACATGGGCGCGCTGCTCGACGGCTACTGCTCCGACTGCACGAGAACATTCTCGGTCGGCAAGCCGAGCGGCGAGGCGAAGGAGGTATACGAGCTGGTTCGCCGCGCGCAGGCGATCGGCCTCGATGCGGTAGCGGCCGGCAAGGACGCGAGAGACGTGGACGACGTCGCCCGCCGGGTGATCGTGGAGGCCAACCACGGCGACCACTTCGGGCACGGCCTCGGCCACGGTGTCGGGCTCGAGGTCCACGAGGCCCCGCGCCTCTCGCAGCGATCGGACGACCTGCTGGAGTCGGGCGAGGTCGTCACCGTCGAGCCCGGCGTCTACATCCCCGGCAGGATGGGGGTGCGGATCGAGGACCTGGTCGTCGTCACCGACGAGGGCCACGAGAATCTCAGCGGGTTGCCGAAGGAGTTGCGCGAGATCGGCTAGAACTTCGACCATGGAGAGCAGCGGCCAGACCGAGGATCAGCTTCGCGAGCAGGCGATTCAACGGTTGAAGAAGAAGCGCGACTTCCGCTCCCACCTATTCATCTACTTCGCCGTCAACGCGATGCTCGTTGTGATCTGGGCTGTGACCAGCGGCGGCTTCTTCTGGCCAATCTTCCCCATCCTGGGCTGGGGGGTGGGGGTGGCGGCGAACGCCTGGGACGTCTACGGACGCCGGCCGATCACCGAGGACGAGATTCGCCGCGAGGCCGATCGTCTCCGCGGCTAGGGAGCCCGAGATGTCAAGCCGCCGCGCCGCTGGCGGTGGCGCTGCGCCGGCCGTCGGCCTCGTCCTTCTCTCGGTCATCTCGATCCAGTGCGGGGCGGCGGCGGCGATCTCCGTCTTCGACCGCGTCGGCCCGGCGGGCGCGGTGCTGCTTCGCAACCTGCTCGCGGTCCCGGTGCTGCTCGCGCTCTGGCGCCCCTCCCTGCGCGACCGCCGCCCGCCCGAGCTGAGGCTGGCGCTTCTCTTCGGAATCTCGCTGGGGATCATGAACCTGGCGATCTACGCGGCCCTCGACCGGGTTCCGCTCGGGGTCGCGGTGACGGTCGAGTTCCTCGGGCCGCTGTCGGTCGCGGTCATCACCGGCCGCGGCCCGCTGTCGCTGCTGTGGGCGGCGATGGCGGCGCTCGGGGTGGTCGCGGTGGCCGGTCCCTTCGGCGGCCCGTCCGACCTGGCGGGGATCGCCCTCGCGGCGCTCGCCGGCTCTGCCTGGGCCGCCTACATCCTGCTTGGCGGCCGCATCGGCCGGGTCTTTCCGGGCGCCTCGGGGCTTGCCCTCGGCGTCGTCGTCGCGACCCTGATCCAGCTTCCCTTCGGGATCGCAGCTGGAGGATCGGAGCTGCTCGCGCCCGCGGTGCTGGGCGTGGGCCTGGCGGTGGCGATCCTCAGCACCGTGATCCCCTACGCGGCGGAGATCGAGGCGCTGCGGCGGCTCCCGCCGGCGCCGTTCGGTGTCCTGATGAGCCTCGAGCCGGCCGCGGCGGCGCTGGTCGGCTTCATCGCCCTCGATCAGGGGCTCGACCTCGGCGAGGTGGCGGGCATCGCGCTGGTCGTGGCGGCCAGTATCGGCGCGATCCGCACCGCGCGAATTCCGGCGCGGATGGTCGACTAGGGCGTCCCGGCGCCACCGCCTCGTGAACCACCGCGGCCGCGGCTCCGTACTCCCCTACGGAGAGACGACCCAGCGGCCCTTCAGGCGGAGGGCGACGGCGACCCGGCCGCAGCCGTGTGCCGCAGCCGCTTTCTCCCTTCGCCGTAATTCCAGGTCTCGTAGGCGATCATCGCGATCAGCACCGCGTCGACGACCCCGACCGTGACCAGAGGCGAGACCTCGGTTGCCAGCGGCAGCAGGGCGAACAGCCCGAGGGCGATCAGCAGGCGGTGCCGGTTGATCGTCCTGATATGGCGGTAGCGGAACGCGACGTGCCCGAGCAGGTAGAGGGAAACGCCGGCGATCAGCGCGAAGGCCGGCACCGTGTGCAGCGGCTCGTCGACGTGACCGAGAGTCTTCTTGAGGCCGAGTGCGACCAGCACGATCCCGGCCACCATCGGGAAGTGCAGGTACGAGTACGAGTCGCGGGCCATCTCGTTTCGCTCCCGGCCCTCGGCCGTCTGCGCCAGGCGCCGTGATGAGACGATCGCAACGACGTCGAAATAGGTCCACCAGAGCGCCGCCGCGAGGACGATCCCGAGCACGGCATCGATCACCACCGCTGCCGTGAGGTCGACGTTGGTACCGACGCCGGCGCCGATCGCGACGATCGACTCGCCGAGGGCGATGATGATGATCAGGCCGTGGCGCTCGGCGAAGTGCCCGGGGACGAGCGTCCAGCCCTCAGAGCCGAACACGTAGGGCCCGGCCATATCGAGCCCCAGCGCCAGGGCCCAGATCGCGCCCTGGGTGACCCCGTCGAAGAAGGAGGCGGTGGCGAGAATTCCCACTCCGATCGCGGTGCCGACCCCGAGCCCGACGACCGATCGGCGCAGGCTCGGCTCGTCGCGACTGGCGATCACGAAAAGGGCGATGTGCGCCACCCGCACGAATCCATAGGCGATGGCGAAGGTGAGGGCCAGCTCCCCGAACGACTTCGGGACGCAGAGCGAAACGATCAGCAGCGCCGCCATCGCCACGAAGATCGAGATCCGAACCGCGTCCTCCTCGGGGTCGACGACGCTGGTCAGCCAGGAGTAGCCGACCCAGGACCACCAAAGCACCCCGAGCACCAACAGCCCCTGCGCGAGCCCGCTCCAATGCGGGTCGTTCGACATCAACGCCGTGCATTGCGTGATCGCAAGTACGAATACGAGGTCGAAGAAGAGCTCCAGCGGCGTCACCCGCTCCTCTTCGCGCGGCGCGGTGCTGACCCGGTGAGAATGGCTGCTCGTCGCGGCGGCCACGGCGCCAATCATTCCAACCGCGGTCGCCGATGATTCTCGCTGGGTCCGGCGGTCCTAATTGCGAACCAACCAAAGGAGGAACAGATGGGAAAGGTTGTGGTGACTGAGTTCATCTCACTGGACGGCGTCGTCGAGGATCCGGGCGGGTCGGAGAATTTCGAGCGCGGAGGCTGGGCGTTCGACTTCGACCGCGGAGAAGGCGGCGACAAGTTCAAGCTCGACGAGCTGACGGAGGCGGAAGTCCACCTTCTGGGCCGCGTGACCTACGAGGGCTTCGCCGAGGCCTGGCCGTCGCGGAGCGGCGACTTCGCCGACAAGCTCAACAACGACCGGAAGTGCGTGGTCTCCTCGACCCTCACTGATCCGGAGTGGAACAACACCACGGTGCTCGGCGGCGACGCCGCCGAGGAGGTCGCGAAGCTCAAGCAGGAAACCGACGGAGTGATCCTGGTCGCCGGCAGCGTCCAGTTGGTCCAGACCCTGATCGAGAACGACCTGGTCGACGAGTTGCGGCTGATGGTCTTCCCGGTCGTCCTCGGAAGCGGCAAGCGCCTGTTCGGCGACACGGCCGAAGCCAAGAGCTTCAGCCTCGTCGACGCAAACGCCGGCCGGTGAGACGCAGGTCCTGATCTACCAGCCCGCACCGAAGGAGTAGGCGCGGCTACCCTGATCGGCCGTGATCAGCACAAACCAGTTCAAGAACGGCTCCCATATCGAGATCGACGGGACCGTCTACAAGATCCTCGAGTTCCAGCACGTAAAGCCCGGCAAAGGCGGGGCTTTCGTGCGCACCAAGGTGCGCAGGATCGACGACGGAAGCGTCATCGACAAGACCTTCCGGGCGGGTGAGAAGTTCCGCCCGGTGCACACCGAGAGCCGCAAGATGCAGTACCTCTACGACTCCGGCGACGCGGCGGTCTTCATGGACACCCGCGACTACGAGCAGCTCGAGCTTCCGCGGGGCCTGGCCGGCGACGCGATGCAGTGGATGCGGCCCAACGACGAGGTCGACGTCCTGTTCGTCGACGAGCGGCCCACCGACGTACAGGTGGCGAGCGCGGTCGAGATGAAGGTCGTCAAGACCGAGCCCGGCGTCAAGGGCGACACCGCTTCGGGCGGCGGCACCAAGGCCGCCACGCTGGAGTCCGGGGTCACCGTTCAGGTCCCGCTCTTCGTCGAGGAGGGCGAGACCGTGCGAGTCGACACCCGCAGCGGCGAGTACGTCTCGCGCGCGTAGGCTTTCGTCCATGCGCCGCTCGGACCAGCGCCGCGATGCCGTCTTTGCCTGCTATCAGCGGGACGTCACCGGACGCCCGCTCTCGGAGCTGATCCCGGCCGAGGCGAAGCCGTTCACGCGCGAGCTCGCCGCCGGAGTCGACGAGCACCGCGACGAGCTCGACGCGGCGATCGCCGCGCACGCCAAGGGCTGGGCCCTGGACCGGATCGCGCCCCTGGATCGCAACATCATGCGGGTCGCCCTGTTCGAGATCGGCCACCGCGACGACGTGCCGACCGAGGTGGCGATCGACGAAGCCGTGGAGCTGGCAAAGGAGTACTCCGGCGCCGACGCGCCTGGATTCGTCAACGGGGTGTTGGGGGCCGCGGTTCGCGACGCCGAGGCGGTCGAGCCGTGACCCGGCTCGAGCAGATCACCGACCGCCTGCGCCAGATCACCGCCGAGCTGTCCGATCCCGAGGTGGGGGACGAGCGGGCCGGCGAATTGACCAAGGAGGCCGCCGAGCTCGCCGCCGAGGCGTCGGAGGAGGTAAACCGGGCGCTGCGAGAGGCGTCCAGCGATGAGTGAGTACCCCGAGGACCTGCGCGAGCTGGTCGAATCCCAGCTGGCGCGGCTTCAATTCTCCGAGAACGGCTCGACCGCCGGGCTGGAGGAGGCGATGCGCTACTCGCTGCTCGCGGGAGGCAAGCGGATCCGGCCTGTCCTGGCTCTGGCAACCGCCCGAGCCCTGGGTGCCGACCCGGCCGCCTTCCTCCCGGCCGCCGCGGCGATCGAGCTGATCCACACCTACTCGCTGATCCACGACGACCTGCCGGCGATGGACGACGACGAGCTGCGGCGCGGCCGGCCGACCTCGCACGTCAAGTTCGGCGAGGACGTCGCGATCCTCGCCGGGGATGGGCTCTTCGCCGAGGCGGTGCGCCTGTTCTGCGCCCAGCCCGGATCGCCGCAGCGAGTCCTCGCGGCGCTCGCCGAGCTGACCGCGGCGACCGGCGTGGGCGGCATGGTGGGCGGTCAGTACGTCGACGTCACCCAGGCCGAGCTCGACGCCGACCGCCTGCGTGATCTGCACGCTCTGAAGACGGGGCGGTTGATCGGCGCCAGCGTCGGCGCCGTACTGGTGCTGGAGGGAGTGGGCGAACCTGAGACAATTACCTACCGCCGTTTCGCCGACGAGGTCGGCGTCCTTTTTCAGATAGTCGACGACATCCTCGACGTCACCGGAAGCGACGAAGAGCTCGGAAAACCGCACGGTTCTGATGAACGGCACGGAAAGGTCACCTACGTCAGCCTCTTCGGCCTCGAGCGGGCCCGCGAGCTGGCCACCGAATCCCACGCCAAGGCACGCCAGGCCCTCGACGAGGCCGACCCCGGCAGCGACGACCTCGAGCGGGTGACCGACTTCATCTACACCCGCCACGCATGAGCGACGAGCCCAGCACCCACCACCGAGCACCGAGCACCGAGCTCCTCGGCCGGATCAACGGCCCCGAGGATCTGAAGGGGTTGGATGACGACCAGCTCCAGGGCTTGGCGCAGGAGCTCCGCGGTTATGTGATCGACGTGATCGGCGAAATCGGCGGCCACTTCGGCGCCAACCTCGGCACCTGCGAGCTGGCGGTCGCACTGCACAGCCTGCTCGAGTCCCCCCGCGACAAGATCCTCTGGGACGTCGGCCACCAGGCCTATCCCCACAAGGTCCTCACGGGCCGCCGCGACCGCCTTTCGACGATCCGCCAGTACGAGGGCCTGGCCCCGTTCTGCTCGGTCTTCGAGTCCGAGCACGACATCATGGGCGCCGGCCATGCCTCCACCTCGATCGGCTACGCGGTCGGACTAAAAGAAGCGATGCGGGCGGGCATCGGCGAGGACGGCAAGGTCGTCGCGGTGATCGGCGACGGCGCCCTGACCGGCGGCGTCGCCTACGAGGCGCTCCACAACGCGGGCGGGCTCCAGACGCCGATCGTGATCGTGCTCAACGACAACGGGATGTCGATCTCGCCCAACGTCGGCGCGATCTCGCGCAACTTCCAGCGAGTCCGGCTTCACCCCGGCCTCTACCACGCTCGCGAAGGAGTCGAGGACCGGCTCACCAAGCTGCCGCTCGGCCTCGGCCGGACGATCGAACGCCTCGGCCCCGAGGTAAAGGCGGCGATCAAGTCCTATCTCGCTCCCGGCCTCCTGTTCGAGGAGCTCGACCTCGCCTACATGGGGATCATCGACGGCCACGACGTCAAGGCGCTGCGCCGCACGATCGGCGAGGCGCTGCAGGCCGACCGCCCGGTCGTCGTCCACATCCACACCGTCAAGGGCAAGGGGTTCGCCCCCGCCGAAGAGGGCGGTCTGGAGGGGATGGAGAAGTGGCACGCGGCGAAGCCGGGCTCGATCGTCGACCGCAAGCCGGCCGACGCGAAGCCGAAGCCGGTCCCGGTCCGCGAATCCAACTCGCCCCCCTCGATCGCCCCCGAGAAGCTCGAGGCGCCGAAGCCCGCGACGCCGCCCCAGTACACCTCGGTCTTCGCCGACGCCCTGGTCGCCGAGGCCCAGCGCGACAAGCGGGTGATCGGGATCACCGCGGCGATGGCTGGGGGGACCGGCCTCAACAAGCTCTGCAAGGAGCTGCCGGAGCAGTACTACGACGTCGGCATCGCCGAGCAGGACGCGGTGCTGTTCGCCGCCGGGCTGTCGCTGCAGGGAGCGAAGCCGGTTTGCGCGATCTACTCGACCTTCCTGCAGCGCGCCTTCGACCAGATCGTCCACGACGTCTGCCTGCAGGAGCTGAACGTCGTCTTCGCGATGGATCGCGCCGGACTGGTCGGCGACGACGGGCCCACCCATCATGGGGCGTTCGACGTCTCATACCTGCGGCCGCTGCCCAACATCGTTCTGATGGCCCCGCGCGACGAGGCGGCGCTGGTCCACATGCTGCGCACCGCAGTCGCCCACGATGGGCCGATCGCGCTGCGCTACCCGCGCGGCGCCGCCGAGGGCGTCGCGCTGCCGAAGAGCCCGCAGGAGATCCCGATCGGAAGCGGGGAGCTCCTGGCCGAGGGCGAGCGGGTGGCGCTGCTCGGCTACGGCTACGGGGTCCAGGTCGCGCTCGATGCGGCGAAGCTGCTCGGCCGCCACGACCTCAGCGTCAGCGTCGCCGACGGCCGCTTCGCCAAGCCGCTCGACACCGAGCTGGTCCGCCGGCTCGCCCGCGAGCACGAGCTGCTGGTCACGATCGAGGAGAACGTGCTGCCGGGCGGCTTCGGCTCGGCCGTGCTCGAACACCTCGAGGACGCATTTGCGGACCCGGGCTCGAGGGCGCGGGTGATGCGGCTCGGCCTACCGGACCGCTACGTCACCCACGGCAAGCCCGCGCTGCTGCGTGAGGAGGTCGGCTTCACCGGCGATGCGGTCGCCGAGCGGGTGATGGCGGCGCTGAGCAGCCGCGAGCACGCGCTCGGTTAGCCCGAGCAGCCGGGGCGCCAGCGTGATCGCCGCGATGTCGAACAGCACGTAGATGCTTGCGATGCCGCTGGGCGGGTTGCCGGCGCTGAGCGGCGTGCCGGGTACCGCATCGGACCAATGCCAGGCCCCGATCGCTGTCCCGTATAGCTCGAGGAAGGCAACGATCGGCGAAGACGCCGGCGTAGAGGGTCGGTGCCCGCCCGCGAATCAGCATGTAGATCAGCAGCAGGCCGGCGATCGCTCCGAGCAGGTCCGGGCGCCCGAGCAGGAGGAGCCCGGCCGCGCCCCAGGCCCCGACCGCGGTCGCGGCGGCGATCGCGAATCCGCGCGCGTGGCGCTGGACGGTCCCCGACTGGCTTATCCGCAGGCCGCCGAGGTAGACGAGCCCATGGCCGGGGGGGACGAAGGCGGGCAGATTGTCGAGCCGGTAGGTGTAGGCGCCGATCACGATCGAGCCCAGCACCTCGGCGCAGGTCGCCACGATGACCACCAGGACGACGCGGCTGCGATCCTCGGTGCCGAGCGAGCGGCAGGAGAGGATCAGGATCGCCCAGGTCGCGGCCCCGAGCAGAAGCTGCTCGTGAGCGCTGGCCTGCGAATCGAGGGCCAGGAATGAGGCGATCACCAGCAGCACGCCGGCCGCGAAGGGGATTGGGTCGGCGAGCTTGCGGGCCACTGCCTGCAATATTCGCGTCCCCGCCAGGCGTCAGATCAAGATTGCCGCCAGGTTCCCCTAGGAGTGGGTAGGTGTCTCGTGGCTGGGCTAGTACCGAGGCTGATCGTGGTAGCGGTCGCCCCGGGTGCGGCTCGCGAAGACCAGCGTTTGGAACAGCGCCACCACCAGGCCAACGAGCCCGGCGACGATCAGGATCAGGCCGATGAAGTGCTCGTTGACATGCTTGATCTGGAAGTTGACGCCCCAGCGCAGTATCGCCCCGGCGACGATCAGGAATATCGCTCCGGCAAAGGTCATCGTCCTTGCCGTCTACCCGGCGTCCGTTTTGGCAGACCTATGCCTCGGAGGGTGATTGAACCCCTGCTCGTGGGTACTCGCTGCGACAAGCAGGTGGTCGAGGTCCTGCAGCGGATACGCCGCGAGGCGGAGGAGACCGACGAGCGCTGCAGCGAGGTGATCGACGGCCGTGAAGGGAAGAAGACCGCGATCCTCGGCAAGTTGAACGAGAAGGCGGGCGAGGATGAGGTCAAGCTGGCGAGCGAGGAAGACCCGACTTCCTGAACGCCTAAGCTGCTTGCGGTGCGTTCCGGTCGCCGCCGATCACCAACCGACCACGAGGTCGTCAACGGGATCAGGGAGGTCGCAGGGGACGGCTACTGCACGGCCAATTCCCTTCATCTCGAGCCGTTTCGGCAACTCGACCGGCGGTCGCTGGGGCGAGCGCTGCGGCGAGCGGCCAACCGGGGCTTGATCCTCGAGCGCCGCGGCCCCGACGGCCTCCGCTACGTCGCCGTGGCCGCTGAGGGTTGGCGCCTTATCGAGGAAGGGCCCCTGCCTACTCCATGAACGGCAGGCGGCCGTCGAGTCCGCAGATCTCGATCAGGCGCTGAACGTCCTCGGAGCGGCTGGGGATCAGCCGCAGCCGATCGGAGTCTTCCTTTGAGCGGCGCACGGCGGCGATCAGCATCGCGATCCCGTTTGAGTCGATGAAGTCGACTCCGCTGAGATCGACGACGATGCGCCCGGCGTCGCTCGCTTCGGCTTTGACCAGCTCTGACTCGACCGCGGAGCTGTTGTGCAGGTCGAGCTCGCCCCTGAGCGTGATCAGGTGGGAGTTTCCGGCCGCCACCGATTGCAGCTCCAGGGCTCCGATCCGGCGCTGCTGCTCTGGCTGGGCGCTCACGCTAGGCCCTCCAGCCAGGTCGCGACCTTCCGGCGTATTCGTTGCTTGCGATCGTCATCGGGTACCTCCATCTCGGCTGCGAACGGAAGTCCTCGAAGCCCCCCGGCTTCAGTCCAATCCGGCCCTGGGCGGGGCTCACCGACCCCTTGCGTTGCCGGCGAGTCCGATGCCAAATATACGTCCGAATCGGCAGATTCCAAATCCGGCTCGGCGTGCGCCCATCGCCCGCGGTCGATGCGTTACCCTAATTTAGTTTCATGAACAGTGATTCTGGAAATAACGCCGCCGGATCCAATTCGGCGGGGAGCAGCTGGGACTTCCTCACCAACCACGCTCACGTCCTGCTCTGTGTCGCCGAAGACCCGGGCATCCGGCTGCGCGATATCGCCGCTGCTGTCGGCATCACCGAGCGCGGTGCACACAAGATCCTCTCCGAGCTGGTCGACGAGGGCTATGTGCTGCGCGAGCGACACGGCCGGCGAAACCGCTACAAGGTCAAGCCCGAGCTTCCCCTGCGGCACCCCTTGGTCCATGATCGAGAAGTGGGCGACCTGCTCAAGGTGCTGCGGAGGCCGGAGCGACCCGGAGGGCGTGGCGGGCGAACGAGGAGCTCCAGCTCAGACCGAGCGATCGCCCGCTAGGGCGACGCCGGACGAGCCGCTCGCGTGGGCGCCGGCATCAGCGCCGCGCCGGCGATCACCAGGGCAAACGCGAGCATGCGGCCGGTGATCGCCACGGACCCGGCGCCGACCGGGTCACGAAAGACCAGGATTCCGCCGACGATTGCCGTGAGGTTGGCGGCGACCGACGTGAAGGCGATGACTTCGACGCCGGGTCCGAGCTGCAGGGCCCGGGCCGACGCGTAGAACGAGATGACCGAGGCGGCCAATGCCGCGAAGCTCCAGGGGCTGAGCAGCTCGAGCACGCCATCCCCAACGGCCTCGGTCAGGTACTTGATTGCGACATCGGAGACGCCGAACAGAGCGCCGGCGGCTGCGCCGAGGAGGATGCCCTGCCCAGCCGGGGAGAGGCCGAGGCGGTTGGAGAACGCGGCGAGCCCTGTGGCGAGGCCGAAGATCGTGCACTCGACGACGATCAATGCGGCAAGCGCGTAGCCGGGCACATCCCCCGCCCGGCGGCCCGAGGTGAGCCCGATCACGGCAAGGCCGACGGCCGTGATCAGCAGGCCGATCCACTGCCGGCGCCCGAGCCGAAAGCCGAAGTAGCGCTCTGCGATCACGGCCAGGAACACCAGTCCGCCCGCCAGCACCGCTTGAACGATCGACAGCGGCGCCAGCGCGAGGGCGCCGACGTGAAGCCCCCATGCCCCGACCGACACGATCCATCCGATCGTGAACCACCGGGAGTGAAAGAGGCCTGCGGCGCTTCGCAGAGGGTGCCGAACCAGCACCGGCGGCGCCAAGACCGCGCCGCGCTGTTTGAGCAGAAATGCGACGTTTGTCGCAACCGCGCAGGCCAAGGCGAGGGACAGTCCGGCGATCACGACGGATCATTTTCCCCCTTGCAGGAGAGGTCGGTTGGACCCGGCGAGCGAAGGAGCTAGACGGGGGCCCCCGAGGCGGCGATCCGCTCCCGGGCCTTCTGCACGGCCATCACCGAGCTGTGCACGGCGTTGGCGATCTGGGTGTTGGTGCGACCCGGGGTTCGCCTGACCTCGAAGTCGACGATCGTGGAAGCACGGAGCCGGGCACGGTCCTTCAGGGGCAAGTCCACCGTGCTGACGGCGGCGTCCGCCGCCAGTTCACGCTGGCAAAGGAGACATACCGGACCTTGGAGGTTCGTGGTCCAGTTGGCCGGAAGCCCGCGGCATTCGAGGTTGTCCATCAAACGCACCTCGACGCCGCAGTTGCCGCAGGTCCACCTTTGTTGTGCTTCTTGCTCGCCGGCGGGCGTCGTCTCGCTCACGAGGGCTGGCTCGTCGTCCGAGGCGGGTCGCGGTGAATCGACGGGTTCTGCTCGCGAAGGGCGATGGCAATTTCGTCCAGAACGTCGGGACGACGTTGGAACTTGCGTTCGTACAGCCGCGTCTTTTGAAGCTTTTCCGTCTTCGCACCCTCGAGGTCGGCGAGGATCTCCTTGACGCTGAGATCGTCGTACCCCCGAAGTGGCTCTTGGCCGCGGAGGTAGCGAAGCTTGTCGAAGACCGGTTGGCGGTTCTCATGCGATTTCTCATAGGCCTGGATCGCCCCCAGCTCCGCCTGTGAGTGCTTGGACAGATCTGCGATCAGGTGCTTGCTGCTGATCCGGTCGTAGCCGGGAATCGGAAGCTGGCCCCCCTCGGTGGAAGAGCCCGCGCCGCCGCCGGTACGTGCGTCATTGCCCGAGAGGCGATCCTTGAGGAAGTTGAGAATGGACATTTCGCGTCTCCAGTCGTGGCGATGGGGCCGAAGTCCGGCTGACAAATAGTGTACATTCTTTCTTGAATAGCGTTTCTAGAACATTTGGCCAAATATGATGCAGGGAAGCGAGCTTCACAATGACCGGCACCGGACGAAACAAGTTGCCCGCCAGTTTGTCGGACAGGATCAGCGGCGCGTTCGGCTCGATATGGACTCAGTACGCCAAAGAGCGACCGAGCGCTGTTCGAACCGAGATCCGCGGCAACGTGATCACCTGCAGGCTCATCGATGCCGTGGGGGTGTTCAACAGAAGGATGATCGACCCGGTGACCGACGCAGCAGGCGGGGCGGGCAAGCTCAGCCTGGTCGACTACAAGAGAGATGCCGTCGCCGCGGTCGTGGGATTGACGCGACAGCGCGTCACGTCGTTTGTGAGCAGTCATGATCCGGACACCGATGTTGCAACCGAGGTCTTCACCTTGGAGCCGTCGCTTCGGCAGGGGCGCGCCCGCTCGCTGACACAGAGAGAAGCATTGAGGCCCTGAGTGGACCGCATCAGGACCCAAGAACGCGCCAGGGCGAGTGCAAGGCGCCGGCGGCTGGAGGACCTCACTGCAGAAGCCAAGTACGCCGGTGACCGCCATCGCCTTTACAGGGCGAAGGTTTACGGCCCGCAGCTGACAAGCCCAGGACGGCTGAGAGAGCTCGAGCGCGCTCGCCACCTCGCCGAGGCGAGGTTGCGCCGAGCGCAGGCTGAGACCTTGGGCGAGTCGGGTTTCAGTCGAATCGGGCCGACCCGATGAGCGAGCCCGCCCACGAATTCAAGGAAGGCCAGGCTGTCTGGGTCGAAGACGGCGACGGGAAGCAGCACCCCGGGATATTCGTCGGCGAGAACCAGAACGCCAGTTGGTTCGGCGGCGGTCCGAGCGCCTTGGTCGTGCACCCAGAGGCCGATCGACCAGAGGTCGTCTCGATCTTCCGAATCACGCCAAGAGACGAGTAGCGGAGCCCGAGCAACCGCAGAGCTGGCCGGTCGGGCTGTCCGACCGCCTGGACCGGAACACTCATGGTGTGCAAGAGCCGGTTCGAACGGGAACTCGCGAGGTGCTCAAAGTGGCGCGCGCGGCCACTCCGACGCACGAGCTCCTGCGGTCCCGGCTCGCATTTCTCCTCGTCGCCACGGCTGTCCTGGACGCTGTCGCCAGCGTCCTCATTCTCACCTTCGAGCGACATGCAGACGGTACGGAGATCACCAACCTCGGAGACTCCATCTTCTGGACGAGCACTCAGCTCCTCACCGTCTCATCCCAGCTGCCGAATCCGATCTCGACCCCCGCGCGCGTGCTCGATGTCTTCCTGCAGGGGTACGCGATATCGATCGTCGCGTTCCTCGCGGGCTCATTTGCCGCGTTCTTCCACCGGCGCAGCCTGGAGCGCGATCCGCCGAAGGATCTGCAAGCGGCGCGAGGCGACTGAAGTTCCGCCGGGCCGGGCTGCCGGGATAGCGGCTTCCCTAGCCTCTTGGAGACACCAACGAAAGGACTTGGACATGGCCGATGTCGAGTCGAAGGACAGAGTGCTGAGTCTGCCGACCGAGGAGCGCGGCTTCAAGCTCGCGCTGGAGCTCGACGTCAAACTGCCGTCGATCGCGGACCGCGACATCGCCGTCCAACCGGTCCGGTCCGCCGATCAGGTCTGTCCTTATTCCAATGCCACCCGGGGCAACATCGACCGCAAGCTGACGGCAAACGGGGTTCCGGTATAGCGGCATCGCTTCCGCTCTTGACACCACTGTCTCGGGGCCCTCGGCGGCGGAGCTGCCGCGCGAGTTCCAGCCGCGCACCCTTCGCCGCCGGGCGCTGCAGGCGATCGCTGCGCTCGCCGTCCTGGTCGCGATCGTCCTGCTCGCGCCGGGGCTCGGCGAGGTGCGGGACCGCCTGGCCGGCGCTGACCCCGGCTGGCTGGCGCTTGCGACGCTGCTCGAGGGCCTCTCCTTCGCCTCCTACGTGGTCATGTTCGGGCCGATCTTCTGCACCGGGCTCGGTTGGCAGCGGAGCTGGCAGATCGGGGGCGCGGAGCTGGCGATGGGTTCGCTGGTCCCGGCCAGCGGCGCCGGCGGGCTCGCCCTCGGCGCATGGGTCCTGCACCGCGGCGGAATGGGCGGCCAGCGGATCGCCCGCCGCTCGGTCGCCTTCTTCCTGATCAAGAGCGGCGTCAATTTCATCGCCGTCGCTGTGCTGGGGACGGTGATGGCGCTCGGCATCGTCGGGCCCGATCTGTCGCTGTGGCTGACCGCCGTCCCGGCCGCGGCGGCGACGCTGGCGATCGCCGCCGTGGTGGCGATCCCTCGGCTCGGCCCCGGCCGCGACCCGGGCACCGACGCATCCCGGCTTCGCCGCTGGGTCAGCGCCGCGCGGCGGGCGGTGATCGACGGCACCGCCGAGGCAGGACAGA
This sequence comes from uncultured Solirubrobacterales bacterium, assembly GCA_963772265.1. Classification (GTDB taxonomy): domain Bacteria; phylum Actinomycetota; class Thermoleophilia; order Solirubrobacterales; family 70-9; genus Mayfieldus. The sequence goes on from CAVYWS010000001.1 coordinate 98,700, forward strand.
TCCTGCGCTCCGGGGACCGCCGCGTGCTGGGGGGGTCGTTCGGATACTGGGCCTTCGACAACGCCGTGCTCTGGGCGACCTTTCACGCCTTCGCCTTCTCGCCCCCGCTCACCATCATCCTGATGGGCTACCTGATCGGCCAGCTCGGCGGGCTGCTGCCGATCCCCGGTGGAATCGGTGGCATCGACGGTGGACTGATCGGCACCCTGATCGTCTACGGAGCTCCCGCGGCCGGGACCGCCGCGGCCGTGCTCGCCTATCGCGTGATCCTCTTCTGGCTGCCACTCCTCGTCGGCGGCATCGCCTTCTCGGCGCTGCGCCGCGATATGCCGAGCGAAGGCGAGTTCGCCACCTGCGCGCCGGCGATCGCGGCGCAATTCAGCTGAAGTGGTCGAGCCAAGAGACGCCCGGCGAATGGCCGGACGCTCTGGGGGATACTGATTCGCCTCAGAGCGGTCAGACGAAGTAGAGCGAATGGCGGCTGCTGGCGGTATGCAGAATTCAGCGACAGAAATGAGGGAGGGAGCGCGATTGGTCGAGGTCGACGCGTATGCGGACCCGCGATGGGATGCGTTCGTACGTCGACACCCGCGTGCCACCGCGAACCACCTCAGTGCCTGGGCGCGAATCCTGCAGCAGGCTTATGGATTCAAGCCCCGCTATCTGGCGCTGACGGACGACTCGGGGGCGATCGTCGGCGTGATGCCCCTCGTCTACGCGCGGGGTCTCGTGTCCGGGCCGAGGCTGAACTCGCTGCCCGCGCTCCGCTGGGCCGGGCCCTTGGCCGCGACCCTCAAGCAGGAGGCAGAGCTTCTGAGCGCCGCATGCGACCTCGTGCGCACGGGGAAAGCCAAGCGGCTTGCGTTGGTGACGGCAAACGGCGGACACGAGGACCTCGTGGCCGGTCTCGGACCCAATCCACAATCGCCATCCTGGCGCCTGCCGCTACCCAGCGATCCGGCCGAGTACAGAAGGAAGCTGAAGAAGCGCTCGAAGGGCTGCTTCTACGACGTCAAGAAAGCCTGGGCGTCGGGGGTGACCGTTCGCGAAGCGCGCTCGAGCGCCGACCTTCGTACCTTCTACCGCTTCTATCTGCAGACGATGAGGCGGCGCCGCGCCCTGCCCCGCCCCTTCAGGAAGATGTCGCTGGCCAGGGAGCTGCTTGGCCCTGAGATCGTCAGGCTGTCGATCGCCGAGCTCGACGGGGTGCCTGTGGCCGGCCTTCTGTGCCACGTCTTCAACGGCATGGTCGAGGCGATGTACCAAGCCAGCGACGAGCGGTATCTGTCCGTGCATCCCAACCATGCTCTTTACGACCACGCGATCGTGAGCGCGATCGAAGAGGGCCTCGATCATTTCGACTTCGGGGGCGCCTGGCCCGACGAGTCCCTCGCCTCCTTCAAGCGCCGCTGGGGGGCCGAGCCCGTCGAGAGGTTCGGTTACGCCTATCCCGCAGGTGCTGATGAATCCGCAGAGGGGTCAGAGGGAGCGGGGGCAAGTGCCCTCATCCGTGCCCAGGCTCGGATCTTCGAGGGCGGCCGCGTGCTGTCGTGGAGCTGGAACCGCGTGCCGCTGGCCGTCACCCGGCTGATCGGCGAGCTGGTCTGGAAGTACGTCTGACCCGTTCTTGCCGGCCTTCGGGCCCGCCGCGGCTCAGCCGACGTGCCGCCGGAGCATCTGCCGGACAAAACGCAGCGCTGGACGGGGATCGCGGACTGAGGCAACGCTGTGAACCGACCCTCGGGCGGATCGAAACGCTGCGAGCGCCTCCGGCCTGCGGTCTCGCTCGGTGAGCGCACCGCGCAGATCGCCGGCAAACCACTGGTAGCGGATCCCGGGAGCTGCGTCCCGGCGCTCGGCGGGACGACCCATCGCGAGTTGCGCCCAGAGTGCCGGAAAGTTCACGCCGGCCGCCACGGCAAGCGCAAGCGACCCATAGATGCGCCCGTTGAAGTCGATCAGGCGCGGCTGCCCGTCTTCGGGCACCAGGAACTCGAGGTGCGCCAGCCCGAACCAACCGAGGTCGGCGAGCAGCGCCGTCGTCTTTTCTGCGAGGTCCTCGTCGATCGGCACCGTTCGCGAGCGAGCGTCGACCCCGGCACGCCGCGGGTAGGTTTGCTCGGCCACCTGCTGTGCACGGGCGATCACCTCACCGTCGCTGTCGAGCAGCAGGGTCAGGGCCATGAGCTCCCCATCGACGTGCTCCTGGATGAGCGGCTGGCGGCCCACGGCATGCAGCTCTCGCATCCGGTCCTCCGCCTCGGCGTCGTCCCCCGCGAGCAAGACTTCCATCCGCGCCGAGGAGCCGGCCCGGTCCAGTGCCGGGTGCAGCTTTGCCTTGACCACCGTTCGCGCTCCGCTCGCCACCGGAAGCCGGCCGTTGACCGTCGCGGGAACGGCGATGCCGACTCGCTCTGCGGCCTCTGCCAGGTTCAACTTGTCGAACGCCGCGACCACCTGTTCATGCGCCGGATACGGGACGCGCATCGGCATGACCGCCTCCCGTGCGATCGACGTGCCGAAAACGTCAGCGTCCCTGGCGGGGAACACGATGTCGTATTCGGCCTCCGACGCAACGGCTGCAAGGGCTTCTTCAAAGCCGGCGAGCCCGTCTTCGGGCGCAGGAACCCGGTGCCAGCGGGTGACCGCCCGCGAGACCGCTGAGAAACCTCGGATCGGACTGGCGATCCCAACCGTCCAGCCGGCGGCCGACAGGGCACGGGCGGCCGCGAGCGCCTGGCGCGAAAATCCATCCTCGACAATGAGTGCGCGCATAGGAAAATTGCGGGTGATCGGGACGGGACCCCCGGACTGGACACAGATGCGATCAACCGCCGAGGGAACGATATGCGACCGGGTTTGAACCCGCACCAGTTCATCCCCGCCAGCATGGGCACGGCCCGCTGCGTACTGCACGAGTCCGGCATGTGGCGCGCGCGGGGCTGCGGCGCGCCAAGATTTGCGACCTATGGACGTCACCGTGCTCGACACCACGCGCTCGCTGGTTTCGCGCTGGCGGATGTGGCGCCGCACCGGGAGGCGCCGCATCGAATACGACGGGATCGTGCTGCGGCGGCATGGCCTCACCCTGCGCGCGTTCAGGCTCGAGGACCTGCCGCGGTTGCTCGAGATCGTGCGGGACCCCGAGATCGTGCGCTTCTCCCACCTTCCCGACCGCTGGCGCACCAATGACGGCGCGCTCGAATACCTGCTCTCGCTGCCCCGGCTCGCGGCGGCGGGGCGGAGGGTGGACCTGGCCATCGAGTCCCAGCGTCCCGGCTGCCTGGTCGGCCGCGCCGCGCTGCGGGACATCTTCTGGAACGAGGGGCGCGCAGCGGTCGCCACCTTGGTCGCGCCGGAGGCCCGCGGCAACGGAATCGCCAGCAAGGCCCTCGCCCTGATCTCCGACTGGGCATTCTCCGAGCTCGGGTTGCGCCGCGTCGAGGCCGACCCCGATCGCGAGAACATGCCCTCGCGCCGGATGCTTGAGCGCGCCGGCTTTGTGGCCGAGGGGGCCAGGCGTCTCGACGACGGCCGCAGGATCGTCATCTACGGGCGCGCTGCGCCTGGATAGAACGCCGCTGCCACCGAGACGTTGAATCCTGTCGCCCGGCTCCGCGAACCGCTTCAGCGCCGGCGCGAGCATGCACCGCTTAGTGTGGAGGTCGCACTCGGGCGCTCCCGAATAGACTGAGACGGCTGGCGCTCACAATCCTGATCCTGGAGGTTTCATGAGCCTGGGCTATGACGGCAAGCTCTACATCCTTGCCTTCGACCATCGCGGATCGTTCACAAAACGATTTGGGATCGAGGGTGATCCAACCTCCGAGCAGATCGAGCGCATCGCCGACGGCAAACACCTGATCTTCGAGGGCCTCGAGGCGGCGCTTGCGCGCGGTGCGGATCCGTCGGTGAGCGGCGCCCTGGTCGACGAGCAGTTCGGGGGCCCCGCCCAGGTTCCAGAGCAGGCAAAGGGGAAGGGGATCAAGCTCGCAATGCCGGTGGAGAAGAGCGGCCAGACCGAATTCGACTTCGAGTACGGGGACGACTTCGGCGCTCATATCGAGCATTTCGACCCGGACTTCTCAAAGGTGCTCGTCCGCTACAACCCCGACGGCGACGCGGAGATGAACGAGCGACAGGCGCAGCGACTGCGGCGCCTGTCGGAGTGGCTTCACGAGCACGATCGCAAGTTCCTCTTCGAACTCCTGGTCCCGGCCGAGGAGTCGCAGCTCGCCTCCGTGGGCGGCGATTCCGACCGCTACGACTCCGAACTGCGCCCGGAGCTGATGATTCGCGCGATCGCCGAGCTGCAGAACGCCGGTGTGGAGGCCGATGTCTGGAAGATCGAGGGCGTCGACGAGCGCGCCGACTGCGAGCGGATTGCGGCTCAGTGCCGCACGGACGGACGTGAAGGGGTGGTCTGTGTGGTGCTCGGGCGCGGGGCAGACGACGACAAGGTCGATCACTGGCTTCGCCAGGGGGCCCCGGTTGAGACCTACGTGGGCTTCGCGATCGGGCGCTCGATCTGGGGCGACCCGCTCCAGGGCTTCATCGACGGCAGCCTGTCGCGCGAGGATGCCGCGGCGAAGGTGGCGGACAACTACCTGCGCTTCATCGACGTCTACACCTCCGCCGAGTCGCCGGTCGGCAACTAGCCGAGCCCGGGGGCTCTGCGAGATTCAGCTCTGCTTGACGACGGCGTAGACGACCCGCTCCGCGACGTCGACCACCGTCTCCCCGATTCGTGAGCAGCGCCGGTAGAGCTCGCGCCTCGAGATGCGCTCGCGCATGTCCTGCACCTCGAGCAGGGCGCCCATGCCGTGGTAGTAGGCGTGCTCGAGACGGCGTACCGCGGCGATCGCCGCGTCGGCGGGCTCGATCGCGTCCGCGCCGGAGGAGCCGAGGCGCGCGATTGCCTCGTCGATCAGATGCACGGACTCGCTCATCAGCGTCGCCATCTCGGCGATCCCCGGGTCGGGGCCGGTGTCCATGACCTCCGACTCGTTGATCAGGTCGCGCACGTAGTTGAGGATCCGATCGATGCCGCGCGAGAGGGTGAACAGGTCTTCGGGCTCCAGCGGAGTTACGAACGCCTCGCGCAGCGCGCCGAGCAGCTCCCGCTTCGCCGCATCGCCCTTCAGTTCGGCGTCGCGAACCATCTTCGCTGCGCTGACATCGCCCGCGGCCCAGGTCGGCGAATGCGTCCACACCCTCGATCGTCACCGCGAGCTGGCGCCGCAGGAGACCCTTTACGTCCGGGGTTTCGGGCAGGAACCAGCGTCCGTGGTTCACGTGAGCCACCGCCATAGCTCCAGAGAGCAGGCGGCGAGAACCGCCGTGATCGGAATCGTGATCAACCATGCGAAGCCCATCTGGCGGACGATTGCCCAGTGGACGTGGCGCAGTCTGCGCCGCCCGGCCCCAATGCCGACGACCGACGAGGCGACCACCTGGGTCGTGGAGGTTGGCGCTCCGGCGAAGGAGGCGCCGAGGATGACTCCCGCCGAGGCCGTCTGGCTGGCCAATCCTTCGATCGGCTGGATGCGGTAGATGCGGCGGCCCACGGTGCGAATGATCCGCCATCCCCCCAGAGCCGTGCCGGCGGTCAGCGCGGCTGCGCAGGCGAGCTTGGTCCAGGTGGGGGCTGAGAGGCTGTCAGCCTCGCCGTTGGCGAGAAGCAGGGCCGCGACCACGCCAATCGACTTCTGGGCGTCGTTTGCGCCGTGGCTGAAGGCAAGGGCCGCGGAGGAGACCCACTGCCCGCCCCGGACCGGCGTGCGCCAGCGGCGGGTGACTCGACGCGCAGCTCGGCGCAGGATGCGGATCATGGTCAGCGCGGCAAGGGCCCCGAGCGGTGGAGAGATCGCAAGTGCGATCAGGGTGCCGAAGACTCCGACAGGATGAATCCCGTCCAAACCGCCCCAGCGGACGGCGTCCACGCCGCCCTCGATGAGGGCGGCCCCGACGAGGCCGCCGACCAGCGCGTGGCCGGAGCTGGACGGGAGCCCGAGTCGCCAGGTGACCAGATTCCAGGCGACGGCGGCGAGGAGGCCGGCACCGATCACCTCCGTGGCCACCGATGGGGAAACGGTGACGATCCCTGCGATCGTGTCCGCGACCGCGGCCCCGACGAGCAGCGGCCCCAGAAGATTGAAGATCGAGGCGAGGACGATGGCCTGGAGCGGCGTCGCCGCGCGGGTGGCCACCAGGGTCGCGATCGCGTTTGACGCATCGTGCAAGCCGTTGGTGACCGCGAACGCGATTGCAAGCAGGATCGCGACCACGAGCCCCGTGTCCATGCCCGGACCTTATGCGGGCGAAGCCGGCTCGAAAAGAGACGCCCCGCCAAGAGGCGGGGGGTCTGGGTACGACAGCTACTGACCGCCGCCGTAACATGTGGGGTCGGCGGCGCAGCAGATGCCAGTGCAGATGGCGGCCCGGGGTGCGTGGATACCGAGCAGAGGCTGCTTCTTGGCTGGGAGCCCCGGCGCTCAAGTTGGGAAAGGCTAATCCCCAAGCTGCTGCGTGAAGACTGCCTGCGTCCTGGGCATTGACCGAGCCGCCGGCGCGGGAATAGGATGCCCGCGGAGGGGGTGGAGAAATGCTCGGCGCGCTCTTCAACCTCAATCATCCCGCCCAGAACGTCAACTGGCACTTCTTCCACATGCCAGTGGCGAACGTCATCGTGATCGCTCTGATGATCATTGTGTTCATCGCGGCGATCCTCGTCCCATTTCCTGGTCGTCGGCCGTGACCCCTGAGGAAGAACGCATGTGGACGACATGGGTCCGCGAGCGCGCGGTTGGGGCCCTGCCACCCGACAAGCTGCTGCCGGACCGCCAGCCGAGCTACGTCTCGTCGTGGATCTACGTGTTCGGGGTGGCGACGATTGCCGGCCTGATCGTCTTGGTGGCGTCCGGAATGATCCTCGGGTTGAAGGGACCCGCATGGTGGCACGGCTCGGGCCTGGGGCACTTCATCAACAGCATCCACCTATGGGCTGTCGAGCTTTTCTTCTTCACGATGGTCGTGCATCTCTGGGGCAAGTTCTTCATGGCTGCGTGGCGAGGCGGCCGCGGGCGCACCTGGGTGACCGGAGCCGTGATTTTCCTCGTATCGATCGGGGCCGCGTTCACCGGCTATCTCTCACAGCAGAACTTCGACTCGCAGTGGATCGCTAGCGAGGGCAAGGACGGCTTGAACTCCGTCGGCATCGGCGCCTTCTTCAGGGTCGCCGACTTCGGGCAGATGTACACGTTCCATGTGATCCTGCTTCCCGTCGCTGTGGTCGCGCTGGTGATCTGGCACGTCTTGCTCGTGCGCCGGCACGGCGTCGTTCCTCCGTATCCGGCCAAGCCGCGGACGGTGCCCGCAGAACCTGCGCCGGAGGAGGGGGGAGCGGCTTGAGCACTCAGTCCCCGGCCCCTGCCGAAGCGGCGGACTGGCAGGGCGACTACGTCCGCTATGACCTCGTCAAGGAGTTTGTGATTGCGCTCGCGGTGATCACCGCCCTTGCAGTGATCCTGACCGTCCTTTTCTCCTCTCCCGACCTTCCGCCGACGACGATTCAGAGCTGGTCGCGGGCGGATCCGGGTGATTTCCTCGCCACCGCGGTGACCGAGCTCGATCGCAGCAGCGAAATCGCCACCTACGGGCCTCCTTATAACCACACTCCCGACGCGGCGCAGAAGATCGGCCCGGTCTGCCTACAGTGCCTGCCGGGAGTTCGCATCCCGATCGACACGAGGCGCGACTTCGTCACCGATCCTCTGAAGTCGATCCCCGCCAGCCCGGTGCTAAAGAGCGCCCTCGCAGCCTACGCCGCGGCTCCGGCCAAGCAAAAGATGGCTTGGACCGATGCTTATTCGGCGGCGCTGCCGAAGGCGAAGTTCACGGACGGGTCGGTAAGGCTGCCGCCTGGCAGCTTCGGGCCGGTCGCTCCGATGATGAGCTCGCTGCTCGGTCTGGCTCAGAGTGGCGGGCTGGACGGGGTCATGCTGGGGCGGGGTCGCTTCTACCAGACCGATTACACGAAGCCTCTGCTCCTCCTCTCCGGCGGCAGCTACTTCGAAGACCGTGCGAGCGGCCAACACCTGCTCGGGACGCAGTGGGGGATGATGAATGAGACCGGCAGTTATCCCGGCCAAGTCTGGCTCTGGCTTTACACCTTCTGGTACCAGATCGCGCCTTTCAACACCTCGGTGAACGCCGACGCGCTGATCTTCGCCTTGATGGGAGTGCTCAGCCTCGCGTTCATCTGCATCCCCTTCATCCCGGGCCTTCGACGCCTGCCGCGGCACCTCGGCGTCCACCGGCTGATCTGGCGCGACCACTACAGACGGATCGAGTCAGGTCAATAGGCCAGCATGCAGAGTCGCAGGTGCTTCACGGCTGAAGAGGCGCAGCAGATTGGCGAGGAAATCGCATCGACTGGTCTTGGACGATTCGACGTTGAACAGTTCCGAAGCGGTATGGACGTCGAACTCGAGCACGGCCGGCAAGACCCCGCGACCAATGTCACCGAAGACGATCCGATGGTGACCGGGAAGATCGCGCTGGCACACCTAAACGAATTTCCTGACTACTACTCACGATTGCGGCAGATGGAAAAGGAGGCCGAAGCGGGGACTGAGTAGCTAGTCGTCGCCGCCATTACCACTGTGCGAGTCGGCGGTGTGATTAAGACCTGGGGTGGTGGAGTTGGCTGTGAAGGCGCGGCCGTGGTGGTCGGGATCGGGGGAGATGCGAGGTGGTGACCGGTTCATCTCTGGACCGTTCAGCGCCGGCGCTGATCTGGATAGGCGAGTTGTCCGAGAAGCAAGAAAAAAGAGGCCGCCCTCCTCGAGGAGTAGGCGACCACTCCTCCGAGACTCCTGCATTCACGTGAGGATGTCGCGCAAAGCCGGCGGCGTCGAGGTTTCGCGAGAAACCGCGCAATCTGAAAATGGCAGGGGCTTTCGCCCCCGACTCAGGCTGCTGCGACCGCCAAACTGTGCCGGTGGAGCTTTAAGAGGTTGTGGGTGGCGGCGATCAGGCGCCATTCCGATAACGCCGCGGCCCGGCCCCTGCGTTTAAAGCGCCCGATCCGCCGGTTCGCCTTGATCTGGGCGAACACCGGCTCCACCATCGGCATCCGCTTCGAGTAAAGCGCGCCACCTCGCTCGGTGGCTAACACCCTGCGCATGAAGTCGTAGGGCCCACCAAGTCGCGTCTTGCGTGGTCGGTGGCGAGTCGTGTCGGGGGCGACGATCGGGGTCATGCCTCGTTCTCGGAGCGAGTCGATGTGATCGTTTGACCAGTAGCCGGCATCGGCGAGGACGACCTCGGGGCGTTCTGTGACGCCCGCCTCTTCAAGCTCCCGCTCGGCCGCGGAAATCATCGGGCAGAGCTGTTCGAAGTCGCCGCCCTCGGTGGTGATCTCGGCGGCGACGATCACCTGGCCCTCGGTGGTCACTGCCTGGGCGTTGTAGGCGGGGATGAAGTTGCGGCCGAACTTCATCCGCCGGGCATCGGGGTCGGTGGTGTTGATCTTGCCCTCCGGCATTGCGGGCGGCTCGTAGGGCTTGGTGGCGCCGGGGGCCATCCGGTGCGAGCCGTCCGCAGCGACTCCGCGGGCCCGCCAGGCCTCATAGGCGCGATTTCCCTCGTTCTCCGCCTGCCAGTCCTCGACCAAGCGACGGTGGCAGAGCGAAAGCCGCTCTTCGCGATCCCTTGGGATCGGCTCTGACTTTGCAGCTCGCTCGGCATCGAGGCGCCGCTTTGCCTCTCTTAGCCACGCCCTCCTTCCCTGCCTGGTTGTCAGCTGCTCGGGCAGCTCATCGCCTCGGGCTTTCCCGTAGCGCTCCTCCTCTGCGGCATCGATCTCGGCAGCCTCGGCGAGGATCTCGGCGGCGAGGTCCTGGTAGGCGCGGATCGCCCCATCGGAGGCCGCGGCACGGAACTTCGAGCCGTCGACTGCGAGCACCCCGACCTGGACCAATCCCGCCTCGGCGCAGAGGCCGAGCACCTGGCTGAACAGATCCGCCAGTGCTTCCTGGTGGCGGACTCGGAAGCGGGCGATAGTCGCATGATCAGGGATCTGGTTTGCGCAGATCACCCGGCAGGCGACGTCCTCGCGGCAGCGGCGCTCGATTCGGCGTGAGGAGCGCTCGCCCACGCAGTAGGCGTAGGTGAGCAGCGTGAGCATCATCTTCGGGTCGTGCGCGGAGGCGCCGTGCCCGTCTCGGCGATAGGAGGCGTAGAAGGGCTCGAGGTTGAGCTCCTCGATCGCCTCGATCACGAACCAGGCGAGGTGGTCTTCGTCTAGCCAGTCGCGCAGGTCGGGCGAGAGCAGCAGTGCTTGGTCACGGTCGCAGCTTTTGAAGTTCTGTGGCATGGGCCATTTTCTCCCTGCAAACGGACCGAAAAGCGGGGGGTTTATGCGACAGCCTCGCGTGAAAGCGGCAGGGTGGACTCAGCGCCGGTTTCTCAACGAGACGCCCCGCCAAGGCTGCGGGCTGAATCGGGTTCCAGGGCGGCCACTGGGACTCCAAACCCCCAGCTCCCGCCGGCCGCCTCACCCATGACCGCGTCGCCCCAGGTGGCGGTGCCATGATGAGATCGTGGCTGCACTTCGCGACGGGCACGGACGCCGGATCAGCGACCTCCGCGTCTCGGTCACCGACCGCTGCAACTTTCGCTGTCAGTACTGCATGCCCGCCGACGGCCTGCCGTGGCTCGAGCGTGAGGAGATCCTCTCCTTCGAGGAGATCGAGCGCATCGTGCGGCTGCTCGTCTCGCTGGGGGTCGAGGACGTCCGGCTCACCGGGGGAGAGCCCCTCGTGCGGCGCGAGTTTCCGAAGCTGGTCGCGATGCTGGACGCAATCGACGGCATCGCGGACCTCTCGCTGACCACCAACGGGTACCTGCTCGAGCGCGACGCCGCGGGTCTGGTCGAGGCGGGCATTCAGCGCGTCAACGTCTCGATCGACTCGCTGCAGCGGGACCGCTTCTTCGAGATGACCCGCCGCGACGCGCTGCCGCAGGTTCTGCGCGGGCTCGAGGCGATCGGCCGCTTCCCACAGGTCCGCCCGGTCAAGGTCAACGCCGTTGCGATGCGCGGCTTCACCGAACTCGAGGCGCTGCGCTTCGCCGAGTTCGCGCGCTCGAGCGCCTTCCAGGTCCGCTTCATCGAGTTCATGCCGCTTGACGGCGATCACGCCTGGACTCCGGACGCGGTGCTGACCGGGGAGGAGCTGCGGGCGATGATCGACGCCGTGCATCCGCTTCAGGAGCTGCCGCGCGAGCGCTCCGCGACGGCGCGTGTCTTCCGCTTTCGCGACGGAAAGGGAGAGATCGGCTTCATCAACCCGGTCTCGGAGCCGTTCTGCGCCGACTGCAACCGGGTCCGGCTGACCGCCGAGGGCAAGCTTCGCACGTGCCTTTTCTCGCTCCATGAGACCGACCTGCGCGGACCGCTGCGCGATGGCGCTTCGGATTCGGAGCTCGAGCGGCTCGTCCGCGAGGCGGTCTGGCGCAAGGAGCTCAAGCACCGGGTCAACCAGCCCGGCTTTCGCCAGCCGGCGCGCACGATGAGTGCGATCGGGGGCTGACCGCGCCCTTCTCGGCCCGCAACCGCTTCCCGGGTGTGATCCGCTCGGTCGAGGTCGACGGCGTGATGGCGCTGGTCGAGATCGAGGCGGGCCCGCACCGGGTGACGGCGGCGATCACCCGCGCCGCGGTCGAGGAGCTCGGCCTCGAGCCGGGGATGAAGGCGACTGCGACCGTCAAGGCGACCTCGGTGATGGTCGAGCGCGATGACTGAGCGCCTTCAGGCGTGGACCGGCGAACTGCTCGCTTCGACTCGCTTCGGCCGCAACGAGATCGCAGGCGGGCTCGGCGATTCCGGACTGATGATCCCGATCGCGGTGTCCCTGATCGCGCTCAACGGCCTCGGGGCCACGGCGGTCTTCTGCGGAGTCGGCCTCGTCTATGTCGCCACCGCCCTCTACTACCGGGTCCCGGTGCCGGTCCAGCCGCTGAAGGCATTCGCCGCGGCTGCGATCGCCCTCGGGCTTAGTGCCGAGACCCTCGCGGCCGGCGCGCTGCTGATGGCGGTCGCGCTGGCGGTGCTCGCCGCGACTGGCCTGGCGGGATGGCTGGCGGCGCGATTCCCAGTCGTGCTGATCCGCGGCATCCAGGCCAGCGTCGCGCTGCTGCTCGCCAAGGCCGCTGTCGAGCTGGCCGAGCGCGGCAATTGGGGTGGCCTTCCGGCCGTTGCCCCCGGGGTGGGGGTGGCGATCGCCGTGGCCGCCTGCGGGCTGCTGTTCCTGTGCAGCGCCCGAAACCTTCCCGGCAGCCTGATCGTGCTCACGGGCGGCGCCGCGCTCGGGATCGCGATCGGCAATCTGCCCTCGCACGTCGCCTTCGGCCCGGCCCCGGTAGGGCTCTCGGTGCCCGACGGCGGCGCGTTCGGGACCGCGCTGACGGCGCTGGTACTCGCCCAGATCCCGCTCACCTTCGGAAACTCGGTGGTGGCGACCGCAGACGCCGAGCGGGAGTACTTCGGCCAGCGGGCAATCCGGGTCACGCCCAAGCATCTCGCCACATCGATCGCGGCCAGCAATGTGGCCGCCGGCCTGACCGCCGGGCTACCGGTATGCCACGGGGCCGGCGGAGTCACCGCTCATTACCGGATGGGCGCGCGGACAGCGGGGGCGACGCTCGCCGCGGGGGCACTCTATTTGGGGCTGGGGCTGATCCTCGGCCGGTCGCTGCCCTCGGCAATGCTGATCCTGGTGCCCGGGGCACTCGCCGGGATGCTGCTCTACGTCGCAATCCAGCACGCGATGCTGGCGGCGCGGCTGGAGAGTGCCGTGGACCGGATGCTGGCGGCCGGGGTCGGCTTGGTCACCGTGCTGTCCGGCAACCTGGCGATCGGATTCGGCGCCGGGGCGGCAGTGCTGCTGGTCCGCGCCGCCGGGCGCCGGCTTGCCGGTGGCGAAATGGCCGCTGCCGGGTCGAGAACGGCGATCGGCTAGCGTCGCCGCCCACGGATCGGAGAGGAGGAGCAGCAGTGAAACGGGACGAATGGCTGGCGCAGTTCGCACGCGAGGCCGGGGTCGATCAGCCGGACGAGGAGCGCGCTGACTCGCTGCTGAAGCTTGCGGCGATAGCCGCGCATTCCTCCGAGCGCACCGCGGCGCCGCTCGCCTGCTGGATCGCGGGGCGCTCGCAGCGCTCGCTGGACGAGCTGCTCGAGGCCGCGCGCCAGGTCGAGTAGACCGCCGCTCAGGCCACCCGCTCGGGGCCGCTGTAGACGTTGACCGATCCGCCGCGAGCAAAGCCGCAGAGGGTCATGCCGCGGTCTGCGGCGAGCTCGACCGCGAGCGAGCTCGGAGCTCCGACACCGACCAGGACCGGTGCGCCCGCGACAGCCGCCTTCTGGACCAACTCGAAGGCGAGCCGGCCGCTCACGCAGAGCGCCTGCTCGCGCAGCGGTACCAGGCCGTCGAGCAGCGCCCGCCCGATCACCTTGTCCATCGCGTTGTGGCGGCCGACGTCCTCGCGAACCACGATCGGCTCACCGGCCGCGTCGAAGAGGGCGGTTGCGTGAAGGCCGCCGGTGCGCGCGAAGACCGGCTGGCGCATCCGCTCGGGCAGGTCGGCAAGCAGATCGCGGTCGATGACGGGCCCCGGGCCGGGCGGCTCGGCGTGCACCGCGACCTCCTCCAGCGCCCCCTTGCCGCAGACCCCGCATGAGGAGGTCGTATAGAAGCGCCGCTCGCCGGGGTCGCGCAGAAGCGGGCCCTCGACCTCGACCGCGTTGGCCGCGAAGTCCTCGCTCGGCCCGGCCCGCCGCGGGCCGTCGATAAGGCCCTCGCCGTGGAGAAAGCCGAGGGCCAGCTCCTCGTCGTGCCCGGGAGTTCGCATCGTCACCGCCAACGGCCTGCCGTCGACCCGGATCTCGAGCGGCTCCTCGACCGCTACCTGGTCGGTCACCCCATCATGCGTGATCGTGGCGTAGGAGCGAGGGTCGAAGTCAGCGTCAGGACACACGGCTCCAAGATAGTTGGAGTAGAAATGAAGAGGTGAGACGCAGATGCTGAGAAAGCCACGGCGCGGGCCCACTCCCTCCAACTGGGCGAGCTGGAAGCCGTTCGGGATCGGCGAGCCGCACCCGAACAACTTCGCCGAGGTCACGCGGGCGATCTGGGAGAACCGCGACCGGGCGGGCTACGCCTGGCGGATCCTGCGCGACGGGACCTGCGACGGCTGCGCGCTCGGCACCAAGGGCCTGCGCGACTGGACGATCGACGGCGTCCACCTCTGCAACATCCGGCTGCGCCTGCTGCGCCTGAACACGATGCCGGCATTGGACGAGGCCCTGCTCGGGGACGTCGAGAGCCTTCGGCGCTGCTCGGGAGCCGAGCTGCGCGACCTCGGGCGGCTTCCCTACCCGATGCTGCGCCGCGCCGGCGAGCCCGGGTTCAGGCGGATCGGCTGGGACGAGGCGATGGAGAAGATCGCCGGCCGGATCGGCGCCGCCGGGCCGGAGCGGATCGGCTTCTATCTGACCAGCCGCGGAATGCCGAACGAGTCCTACTACGTGGCTCAGAAGGCGGCGCGGGCGATCGGCACGAACTCGATCGACAACGCCGCCCGCGTCTGCCACTCCCCGAGCACCTTCGGGCTCAAGCAGGCGCTCGGCGTCGCGGCCACGACCTGCTCGTACTCGGATTGGATCGGCACCGACCTGATCGTCTTCATCGGCTCCAACGTCGCCAACAACCAGCCGGTGGCGATGAAGTACCTGCATCTGGCGAAGAAGGCCGGGACCAAGGTCGCAGTCGTCAATCCCTTCCGCGAGCCCGGCATGGAGCGGTACTGGATTCCCTCGACAGTCGAGAGCGCCCTGTTCGGCACCCGGATCGCCGACAGCTTCTTCCAGATCAACGTCGGCGGCGACGTCGCGTTCCTCTCCGGCGTGCTCAAGCACATGCTCGAGCGGGGCTGGGCCGACGAGGACTTCATCGCCGAGCACACGACCGGGCTCGACGAGCTCCGCACCGAGCTCGAGGCGGCGGACTGGGAGACGCTCGAGCAGGTGTCGGGTGCCTCCAGCGACGAGATGCTCGGGTTGGCCCGGTTGCTCGGCGAGGCAGAGAGGGGGGTGCTGGTCTGGAGCATGGGCGTGACCCAGCACGAAGCGCGGTGAGGACAATGTGCGCGCGATCGTCAACCTCGGCCTCAGCCGCGGGTTCGTCGGGCGCGAGGGCTGCGGCCTGATGCCGATCCGCGGTCACTCGGGCGTTCAGGGCGGGGCCGAGATGGGCTGCTACTCGACCTCGTTCCCGGGCGGCAAGGCGATCGACGGCGAGAACGCCGCGGAGCTCGGCGAGCGGTGGGGCTTCGAGGTCCCGGACAGAGCCCGGCTGGACCGCTGCCGAGATGATCGAGGCGGCGGGGCGCGGCGAGCTCGACGTGCTGTTCTCGGCCGGGGGCAACTTCCTCGACGTGCTGCCGGACCCGGAGGCGACCGAGCGGGCCCTCGGACGGATACCGCTGCGGGTCCATATGGACATCGTCGCCTCGAGCCAGATGCTGCTCGACCCGGCCGACGAGGTCTGCCTGCTGCCGGCGATGACCCGCTATGAGATCCCCGGCGGCGTGACCGAGACGAGCACCGAGCGGCGGGTGATCCTCAGCCCCGAGATCCCCGGCCCCCGGATCGGCGAGGCGCGGGCGGAGTGGGAGGTCTTCAGCGAGCTCGCGGCGCGGGTGCGGCCGGAGCTGGCCGAGAAGCTCAGCTTCGCGGGCACGGCCGAGATCCGCGAGGAGATCGGCCGCACGATAGCCAACTACGAGGGGATCGAGAAGCTGCGCGAGGGCGGCGACTCATTCCAGTACGGCGGCCCCCTGCTCTGCGCCGGGCCGAGCTTTCCGACCGACGACGGCAAGGCCCATTTCAGCGCCGTGCCGATTCCCGAGCCGCCGCAGCGAAACGGACGCTTTGCGGTATCCACCCGGCGCGGCAAGCAGTTCAACAGCATGGTCCAGGAGGCACGCGACGGGCTGACCGGAGCGGCACGCGAGGCGGTGCTGATCAACGAGCACGACGCGCAGCGGCTCGGGCTCTCGGGCGGCGACGAGGTGGTGCTTCGGAGCGAGACGGGCGAGCTGCGGGGATGCCTGCAACTCGCCCCGATTGCGCCCGGCAACCTGCAGGTCCACTGGCCGGAGGGAAACGTGCTCGTGCAGGGCGGAAAGCGCTCGCCCGAGGCCGATATTCCCGACTACAACGCCTGGGTCACGGTCGAGCCGGCGGGCTGAGCAGCCGCTCGGCGCGGGCCAGGTCCTCGGGGCGGTTGACGTTGAAGATGAGTCGTTCGGGGTCGCCGAAGCGGGAGAGCTCCTCCGGGCCGATCAGGCGCGGGTCAAGCGAGGCGACGAGCTCGCGCATCGGCGCCTGCTCGCGCAGCCCTTGCTCCAGCGCCCCGGCAAGGGTGGGGTCGTAGCGCCCCAGCAAGGGCTGGACTCCCTGCCGGGTCTCGGCGAGGACGAGCGGCTCCGGCAGTGAGGCCAGCCAGGCGAGAAGCTCCGCGGTCACGAACGGCATGTCGCAGGCCAGCGCCACCAGCGGCGACTCGAGGGCGTGAAGCGCCGCCACGACCCCGCAGAGGGGATGGTGCGGCAGGGGTGGCTCGACCAGGACCGGTGCCTCGAGCTCGGGCAGCTCGCTCTCGGCCTTCGCGACAACGACGGCTTCCAGCCCCGCACGGCGGGCGGCCGCGAGGGGGTAGCCGAGCAGCGGTTGCCCCCCCAGCTCGGCGGCCGCCTTCGGCCGGCCGAGCCTCGTGGACCGGCCGCCGGCGAGGATTGCGGCGCGGCGAGCCACGGCGCCAGTCTGGCACCGATCATCATCTGGGCTGTGGCGCGTGAGCTGATCGAGATCGAGCAGGCGAGGCGGATGGTGCTCGAGCGTACGCCGCCGCTCGAGTCCGAGGACGTCGAGCTGGACCGCGCGCTTGACCGGGTGCTTGCGGCGGACGTGCGCAGCGCCGAGTCGGTGCCGCGCTTCGACAACTCAGCGATGGACGGCTTCGCGGTGCGGGCTTCCGACACCGGCGGCGCCTCGCCGCAGTCGCCGGTCAGGCTCGCCGTGGTCGGCGAGTCGCGGGCGGGGGCCCCGGCGGTGCGCAGCCTCGACCGAGGCGAGGCGATCGCGATCTCGACCGGCGCGATGCTGCCGCAGGGAGCCGACGCCGTGGTGCGGGTCGAGGACACGGACGCGCGCGACGGGACGGTCGAGGTGCTGGCGGTCGTCGAGGCCGGGCGCGACGTGCGGCGGGCGGGGGAGGACATCGGCGCGGGGGAGGTCGTGCTGGCCGCCGGAACCGCGATCGGCCCCGCCGAGCTCGGGGTGCTGGCCTCGGTCGGCACCGCGATGGTGAGCTGCGTGCGGCGTCCCCGCGTCGCGATCCTCGTCAGCGGCGACGAGCTGGTCGGCCCCGGCGAGCCGCTCGCCCCCGGCAAGGTCCGCGACACCAATGCATTCATCTTGGCCGCGCTCGTGAAGAGCGTCGGTGCCGAGCCGGCGAGGACCGAAAGGGTCGGCGACTCTGCAGACGCAACGCGGGAAGCGATCGCCGCGGCGCTTGACGCGGACCTCGTCCTGATCAGCGGCGGGATGTCGGTCGGCCGCCACGACCACGTGCGCCCGGCGCTGGAGGGGCTCGGGGCCAAGCAGCTGTTCTGGGGTATCGCGTTGCGGCCCGGCAAGCCGACCTGGTTCGGCGTTCATCCCTCGGGGGCGCTGGTCCTCGGGCTGCCCGGCAACCCGGTCTCGGCACTGGTCTGCGCTCTGCTCCTGGCCTGTCCGGCAATGCTTGCGCTGCAGGGGCTCTCGCCGGGGCGAAGGCGGACGACGGCGGTGCTCGACGAACCGTACGCCAAGCGCCCGGGGCGGGCCCACGCGATTCGCTGCCGGCTCGAGCTGCGCGAGGACGGCTGGCACGCTCGCCCGACCAAGGAGCAGGGATCGCACATCCTCACCTCGATGCTGGGCGCTGACGCGCTGGCGCTGATCCCGGCCGCTCGCGAGTCGCTGGCGGCGGGGGAGACGGTCGAGATCGAGCTCCTCCCGCAGGGGCTTCTCGGTGCCGGGGCTAGAGTGGATCCGAGATGAACGTGCGGGTGCGCCTTTTCGCAGTCCTGCGCGAGCGCGCCGGCTGCGACGCGATCGATTTGACCCTCGGCGAAGCGGCGACCGTCGCCGACGCCCTCGAGGCGCTTCGCGACCAACCCGGACTCGGGGAGCTGCTCGAGCGGATGCCGGTGGCGATGGCGGTGAACCGGGAGTACGCCGCCGACGAGTCCGTCCTGGGGCCCGGCGATGAGCTCGCCCTGATTCCGCCGGTAAGCGGCGGGGCGGTGGCCCCCGAGGAAGACGTTCACTCGACGGTGACCGAGGGGCCGCTCTCGGTCGAGGAACTGACCGCGGCAGTGGGGCGTCCGGAGGCCGGGGCGATCGTCAGCTTTCAGGGCACGACACGCGACGTCGAGCGGCTCGACTACGAGGCCTACCGCGAGATGGCAGAGCCGCGGATCGCAGCGATCCTCGCCGACTGCGTCGAGCGGCACCGGCTCTGCGCGGCCGCGGCAGCGCACCGGGTCGGCGGCGTGCCGCGAGGCGAGGCGAGCGTGATCGTCGCCGTCTCGGCCCCGCACCGCGCCGAGGCCTTTTCCGGCGCGCGCGAGGCGATCGACCGGATCAAGGTGGAGGCGCCGATCTGGAAGCGCGAGCAGGACGGCGGCGAAGGACGCTGGGTCGACGGCAGCGCGGCGCCCGGTGCGGAGGTCGTGTGAGCGGCGACCGGCTCAGCCATCTCGACGCCGGCGGGTGCCGCCCGCATGGTCGATGTCGGGGCCAAGCAGCCGAGCGAGCGCTGCGCCCGGGCGCAGGCGCGGCTGCGTATGTCGCCGCAGACCGCGACGGCGGTGCAGCAGGGCGATGCGCCCAAAGGCGACGTGATCGGCACCGCCCGGCTTGCCGGCATCCAGGCGGCGAAGCGGACCGCGGAGCTCGTGCCGCTGGCGCACCCGCTGCCACTCACCTTCGTCGACGTCGAGGCGCGGATCGAGGCCGACGACGGAATCGTCCTGATCGACTCGGAAGCGCGGACGGTCGACCGCACCGGGGTCGAGATGGAGGCGATGACGGCCTGCGCGGTGGCCGCGCTGACCGTCTACGACATGGTCAAGGGACTCGAGCGAGGCGTCGTGATCGAGCGCCTCGAGCTGGTCGAGAAGACGGGCGGCAAGGCCGACTGGCATCGCGGGGGCGAGGGCTGATCGGTGCGCGCCGCACTGATCACGGTCAGCAGCTCAAAGGCCCACGGAGTGGGGGAGGACGAAAGCGGTGCCCGGCTGGCCGATTTCGCCGCGCGGATCGGAGCTGAGATCGCAGGAACGGAGGTGATCGCCGACGACCGCGAGCTGATCGCCGAGCGGCTTCGCCATTGGGCAGACGATGAGCGCTGCGAGCTGGTGCTGACCAGCGGCGGCACCGGATTCTCGCCCAGCGACGTGACTCCGGAGGCGACCCGCTCGGTGCTCGAGCGAGAGACGCCCGGAATTGGGGAAGCGATGCGCGCCGCGTCCCGGGACCACACCCCGAACTGGATGCTCTCGCGCGCCGTCGCCGGCATCCGCGGTGGGGCGCTGATCGTCAACTTCCCGGGTAGCCCGGGCAGCATCGAGCAAGCCGGCGAGGCGATCGCCGAGGCGCTTCCCCACGCGCTCGAGCTCCTCGCCGGGCGGCCGTCGCCGCACCACTGAGGTGTGCGATTCCCGCTCGCTCAACCGATGGGATCGGCGTAATCGCGGGCGCCGTTTCGGGCTGGGGCGCCGTCGACTAAAGAGACGCCCCGCCAATGGCGGGGCGCTCTGCCTGAATTAGGTGCTGACTGGCGCACAACTGGCGCACAGAAGCGGAAGGAAGTGGCTGGAATGCTTACGGCATCGGGTTGAGTGGACCGAGGGCCATCGGGTCCTCGTGCCATTCCTTCGGTAGCGCCACCTCGACGTCGATTGAGTGGGGCCCGGCCAAAACCCCGGTCCTTCGACGGCGAACAGGACGGCCAATGTGCCCCGCCGTAACAGGTGGGGTCGGCGGCGCAGCAGATGCCAGTGCAGATGGCGGCCCGGGGTGCGTGGATACCGAGGAGAGGCTGCTTCTTGGGGTGGGAGCCCGGCGCTCAAGCTGGGAAAGGCTAGTCCCCAAGCTGCTACGTGAAGACTTCCTGCGCCCCGGGCATTGACCGGGCCGCCGGCGCGGGAATAGGATGCCCGCGGAGGGGGTGGAGAAAATGCTCGCCGCGCTCTTCAACCTCAATCATCCCGCCCACAACGTCAACTGGCACTTCTTCCACATGCCGGTGGCGAACGTCATCGTGATCGCTCTGATGATCATCGTGTTCATCGCGGCGATCCTCGTCCCATTTCCTGGTCATCGGCCGTGACCCCTGAGGAAGAACGCATGTGGACGACATGGGTCCGCGAGCGCGCGGTTGGGGCCCTGCCACCCGACAAGCTGCTGCCGGACCGCCAGCCGAGCTACGTCTCGTCGTGGATCTACGTGTTCGGGGTGGCGACGATTGCCGGCCTGATCGTCTTGGTGGCGTCCGGAATGATCCTCGGGTTGAAGGGACCCGCGTGGTGGCACGGCTCGGGCCTGGGGCACTTCATCAACAGCATCCACCTATGGGCTGTCGAGCTTTTCTTTTTTACGATGGTCGTGCATCTCTGGGGCAAGTTCTTCATGGCTGCGTGGCGAGGCGGCCGCGGGCGCACCTGGGTGACCGGAGCCGTGATTTTCCTCGTATCGATCGGGGCCGCGTTCACCGGCTATCTCTCACAGCAGAACTTCGACTCGCAGTGGATCGCTAGCGAGGGCAAGGACGGCTTGAACTCCGTCGGCATCGGCGCCTTCTTCAGGGTCGCCGACTTCGGGCAGATGTACACCTTCCACGTGATCCTGCTTCCCGTCGCTGTGGTCGCGCTGGTGATCTGGCACGTCTTGCTCGTGCGCCGGCACGGCGTCGTTCCTCCGTATCCGGCCAGGCCGCCGACGGTGCCCGCAGAACCTGCGCCGGAGGAGGGGGGAGCGGCTTGAGCACTCAGTCCCCGGCCCCTGCCGAAGCGGCGGACTGGCAGGGCGACTACGTCCGCTATGACCTCGTCAAGGAGTTTGTGATTGCGCTCGCGGTGATCACCGCCCTTGCAGTGATCCTGACCGTCCTCTTCTCATCTCCCGACCTTCCGCCGACGACGATTCAGAGCTGGTCGCGGGCGGATCCGGGTGATTTCCTGGCCACCGCGGTGACCGAGCTCGATCGCAGCAGCGAAATCGCCACCTACGGGCCTCCTTATAACCACACGCCCGACGCGGCGCAGAAGATCGGCCCGGTCTGCCTGCAGTGCCTGCCGGGAGTTCGCATCCCGATCGACACGACGCGCGACTTCGTCACCGATCCTCTGAAGTCGATCCCCGCCAGCCCGGTGCTAAAGAGCGCCCTCGCAGCCTACGCCGCGGCTCCGGCCAGGCAAAAGATGGCTTGGACCGATGCTTATACGGCGGCGCTGTCGAAGGCGAAGTTCACGGACGAGTCGGTAATGCTGCCGCCTGGCAGCTTCGGGCCGGTCGCCCCGATGATGAGCTCGCTGCTCGGTCTGGCTCAGAGCGGCGGGCTGGACGGGGTCATGCTGGGGCGGGGTCGCTTCTACCAGACCGACTACACGAAGCCTCTGCTCTTCCTCTCCGCCGGCAGCTACTTCGAAGACCGTGCGAGCGGCCAACACCTGCTCGGGACGCAGTGGGGGATGATGAATGAGACCGGTAGTTATCCCGGCCAAGTCTGGCTCTGGCTTTACACCTTCTGGTACCAGATCGCGCCTTTCAACACCTCGGTGAACGCCGACGCGCTGATCTTCGCCTTGATGGGAGTGCTCAGCCTTGCGTTCATCTGCATCCCCTTCATCCCGGGCCTGCGACGCCTGCCGCGGCACCTTGGCGTCCACCGGCTGATCTGGCGCGACCACTACAGACGGATCGAGTCAGGTCAATAGGCCCGCATGCAGAGTCGCAGGAGCTTCACGGCTGAAGAGGCGCAGCAGATCGGCGAGGAAATCGGCATCGACTGGTCTTCTGCACGATTCGACGTTGAACAGTTCCGAAGCGGTATGGACGTCGAGCTCGAGCACGGCCGGCAAGACCCCGCGACCAATGTCACCAACGACGATCCGATGGTGACCGGGAAGATCGCGCTGGCGCACCTAAACGAATTTCCTGACTACTACTCACGGTTGCGGCAGATGGAAAAGGAGGCCGAAGCGGGGACCGAGTAGCCAGTCGTCGCCGCCATCACCACTGCGCGAGTCGCCGCTGTGATTACCACTCGGGGTGGTCGGAGTTGGCTGTGAAGGCGCGACCGTGGTGGTCGGGATCGGGGGAGGGGCGAGGTGGTGACCGGTTCATCTCTGGACCGTTCAGCGCCGGCGCGCTGATCTGGCTAGCCGAGTTGTCCGAGAAGCAAGCTGGCCTCGATGTCGCCGTCCTCGAGAAGTAGGCGACCACTCCTCCGAGACTCCTGCATTCGCGTGAAAGCGACAGCGTGGACTCAGCGCGGGTTTCTCAAAGAGACGCCCCGCCAAAAGGCGGGGCGCTCTGGGGTACTACAGGGAGGAGAGATATGTATCCGCGTGGCTGAATTTGGCGAAAGTCGCTTGATCAAGCCAAATCTGAACCGTCATGGACCGCTACAGATCACTCGAATCAGGTGCTGACTGGCGCACAACTGGCGCACCCAACGCTTGCATTGCGCTGGCTCCGCGCCGCGATTCATTAGCGCGGCCGGCTTTCGATCGCTACCGCTTTCTGCGGAAAACCGACGAATCCTAGGACGGTCTACTCTCTTTAACAAGGCTGTTCGACGTTCGAGCGGGATTTGAATGATCCCGCGGAGGAGAAGTGGTGGTCGGAGTTGACTCGGAGACCCTGGATTTCACTCTCGAGTCGATCGCCGATTTCGCCCGACGCGAGCTCCCAGACTCGCTGCTGGTAGAGCTCGACGAGCGCGACGAGTTCCCTGAAGAGGTCGTGCGCCGCATGTGCGGCGAGGAGCTTGGAGTGCAGCTGCTGTTCGTGCCCGAGGAGTACGGCGGGATGGGCGGCGGCGCGCTCGACGTCTACCGGGTCTGCGAACGCATGGCATCGATCGATCTCGGAATCGCGACGTCGGTGCTGGCCACCTTCCTCGGATCCGATCCGATCACCGTCGGCGGGACCCCGGAGCAGAAGCAGCGCTGGATGTCCCGCATCGCCGAGGAGGGAATCCTGATGGCCTACGGCGCCACCGAGCCGGACGCGGGGAGCGACCTCGGTGCGCTGAAGACGGTCGCCAAGCCCGTGCAGGAGGACGGCAAAGCGGCGGGCTACCGGATCACCGGTGCCAAGCAATGGATCTCGAACGGCGGCGTCGCGGAGCTGGCGAGCGTGCTCGCGCTGGCGCCCGGGGGTCCGAGCTGGTTCGTTGTCGAGTCAGGCACCGAGGGCCTCAGCCATGGCAAGCCCGAGGACAAGCACGGGATCAGGCTCAGCAATACCGCCGCCCTGGTGTTTGAGGACGTCTACGTGGACGGAGGGGCTCTGGTCGGCGGGACCGAGGGACAGGGCCTGACCCAGGCCCAACAGGTCTTTGGCTTCACGCGGTTGATGGTGGCGGCATTCGGCCTCGGCGCGGGTTGGGCAGCCCTCGACCGGGCCATCCCCTATTCGCAGGAGCGCATCCAGGGTGGTGGGCCGCTATCGGAGAAGCAGGGCTATACGCACAAGCTGATCGTTCCTCATGCGGTTCGGCTCGAAGCCTCGCGTTCCGCGATCGAGGAGGCCGCGGAGCGCATAGACGCCGGTGAGGGCGCGCTCAACACCGAGGGCGCGATCGCCAAGTACCTGGCCACCGAGGCCGGAAACGGCGCTGCGGATGCTGCCATCCAGGCCCTCGGCGGCTACGGCTATACGCACGAGTACATGGTCGAGAAGATCAAGCGCGACGTTCGCATCACAACGATCTACGAGGGCACCTCAGAGATCATGGAGATGACGATCGCCCGCGACCGCTGGCAGCAGCACCTGAAGACGCGGGGCGACCACTTCCACGCCGCAGCGCGCGAGCTGGAGGCGCTCGAGTCCGCGCACCCGGGGGTCGGCGCCGGCATTGCTGCGCTCGCCGGCCACGCGCTGGCCGAGACGCTGGAAGCCTGCCGCCTCGGGCGCCTGACCCGCAACCAGCACGTGCTGCTGCGCCTCGGCGAGCTGATAGCGCTCATGGAGGGCGCCGGTGCGCTGGCGCGCCGGGCGGCGCGGGCCGCTGCCGGCGGCCTGGGTGAGAAGGCGTCACGGCGCTTCGGTCCGGAGGGGCTGGCGACGATGAGCCGGGTGAACGCCCGCGAGGCCGCCATGCGGGTTGCCGCTGATGGGTTGCGCCTCGTTGTCGGCGGCACCGGAGACGACGCCGCGGCACTGGATCAGAGCCTGGGCCTGGGGGCGATCCACAATGCCCAGGCCGGGCTGCTGGCGGACCTCGACGCTGTCGCCGATGTGCTCTACGGGAGGAAGGACGCACGATGACCGGCTCTGCGGAGAAGGCCATCGCGGTCGTGGGGGTGGGCGCGATCCTGCCGGATGCCCCCGATGCGGCTTCCTTCTGGAGCAACCTGACCGCCGGGCACTACGCGATCACCGAGGTGGAAAGCGAGCGCTGGGACCCCGAGCTCTATTACGACCCCGACCCCAAGGCGCCGGAGAAGACCTACTCCAAGATCGGCGGCTGGGTTCGGGACTGGGAGTGGGACCCTCTCGCCTGGCACCTCCCGATTCCGCCGCGGGTCAGCGACGCCATGGACGACGCCCAGAAGTGGGGCGTGGCCTGCACGCGCATGGCGCTGCTCGACTATGGCTGGCCGGAGCGTCCGCTGGACCTCGAGCGCACCGCGGTCGTGTTTGGCAGCGCGATGTCGGGCGAGAAGCACTACCTGACCGCGTTGAGACTCACCTGGCCCGAGCTCGAGCGCGAATTGGCGCACGGCGAGCACTTCGCCGGGCTGCCGGAGGAGCTGCGCCGCGAGATCGCGGAGGAGATGCATGCGGGGCTTGACGAGCGCCTCCCGGAGGTCACCGAGGACACGATGCCCGGCGAGCTGGGCAACTGCCTGGCCGGGCGGGTGGCCAACCTCTTCGACCTCCGAGGCCCCAACTATGTCGTCGATGCAGCCTGCGCATCGGCGATGGCGGCGATCGATGCCTCGATCGAGGGGCTCGTGGAGCACGAGTTCGACTCCGTGATCGCCGGCGGCATCGACCGCAACATGGGCGCCTCCACGTTCATCAAGTTCTGTGCGATCGGTGCCCTCTCCGCCACCGGGACGCGCCCCTACGCGGACGGCGCCGACGGCTTCGTGATGGGGGAGGGTGCCGCCTTGTTGGTCCTGAAGCGGCTCGCCGATGCGGAGCGCGACGGCGACCGCATCTATGCCGTGATTCGTGGCATCGCCGGCTCCAGCGATGGCAAAGGCAAGGGCATCACGGCGCCGAACCCGGTCGGGCAGAAGCTCGCGGTCGAGCGAGCCTGGCGCAACGCGGGGCTTGACCCTTCGCTGTGCTCGTTGATCGAAGGGCATGGGACCTCCACCCGGGTCGGCGATGTGGTGGAGCTCGAGAGCATGAGGGATGCCTTCGCAGACTCCGGCCTGCGACCGGGGGCGATCGCGCTTGGGTCGGTGAAGTCCAATATCGGCCACCTCAAGGGCGGCGCGGGGGCGGCCGGAATGCTCAAGACGGTGCTGGCGCTCCACCACAAGGTGATCCCTCCCTCGCTGCATTTCGACCGCCCCAACCCGAACATCGATTGGTCCTCGAGCCCGTTTGCCGTCAACACCCAGCTGCGCGAGTGGGAACTCCAAAACGGCGGCCCCCGCGTCGCCGGCGTGAGTGCCTTTGGCTTTGGCGGCACCAACTTCCACGCCGTGCTCGAAGAGCACGTGCCCGGGCGACTGACCGGCAACGGGCGCGCCCAGATCGCCGTGACCGAAGATGTCGAAGGGTCGAGGGGCCAGCTCCACGCCAGGCCGGGGAGCGACGCCGAGGCTCTGGCTACGGTTGCGGGCAAGGCACCGCTGCGGGGCGCGCTGGTGATTGGCGCTGATGACGAGGCCGGGCTGGAGTCCAGGCTCGCGGAGGCGCTCGCCGGCGCCGAGGCGGGCGACGCACCCGCGCCCGCGGCGCCCGACGAAGCTTCGCTTGCTGCCGCGATGCGGGTGGCGATCGACTACGCCGACGCCCCGGAGCTGGCGGAGAAAGCGACGCAGGCGCTCAAGGCGCTCCGCTCCGGCAACCCGGCGAGCTGGAAGGCGCTGCGCGGGCGCGGCATCTTCCACGGCACGGGCAAGGCGCCACCCGTGGCCTTTCTCTACACCGGGCAGGGCTCGCAGTACGCGAACATGCTCGCCGAGCTGCGGCGAGGTGGAGCCGATCGTCGCGGCGACCTTCGACGAGGCCGATCGGATCATGCGTCCACTGCTGGACGGGCGCGCCTTGACCGACTTCATCTTCGTCGATCCCGAGGACCCTGAGGCCGTCGGGAGGGCCGAAGCCGACCTGATGCGGACGGAGATCACGCAGCCCGCGGTGCTGGCAGTCGACCTCGCCCTTACCCGGCTGCTGGCCGCGTACGGCATCACCCCCGACTTCGTCATGGGACACAGCCTGGGGGAGTACGGCGCGCTCGTCGCCGCCGGCGTGCTGTCGTTCGAGCAGGCGCTGGAGGCGGTCAGCGCGCGGGGACGCGAGATGGCCGGCCTCCGGCCGCAGGATCCCGGCGCGATGGCCGCGGCCTCAGCCCCCCTTGAGGAGGTGGAGGAGGCGGTGTCCCGGGTCGACGGCTATGCCGTGCTGGCCAACATCAACTCGACGGCGCAGGCGGTGGTAGGCGGCGCCACCGAGGCCGTGCACCGGGTGGCCGAGATGCTCGAGGAGGGCGGGCACCGTGTCTGGATCCTGCCCGTGAGCCACGCCTTCCACACCGAGATCGTCGCCGGCGTATCAGAGCCGCTGCGGCGGATGCTGAGACGGCTCGACCTCTCGCCGCCGCGGATCCCGGTGGTGGCGAACGTGAGCGGGGAGCTCTACCCAACCGGACAGGGAGCGGAGGAGGAGATCGTGGACATCCTGGGGCGTCAGGTCGCGTCTCCAGTCCAGTTCGTCAAGGGCCTGCAAACGCTGCACGAGCAGGGCGCGCGTGTGGTCGTGGAGACCGGTCCGAAGCGCGCCCTGCATGGCTTCGCGTCCGACGTGCTGGGCGACGACACACTCGCCCTGTTCACGAACCACCCCAAGAACGGCGACCTCCCTCGTTCAACCAGGCGCTGTGCGGTCTCTACGCCTCAGGCCTTGGCCGGGCGCGGGAGTCTGCGATCAAGGCGGGGGAGGCCGGCGCGGCGCAGGCTGCGTCTCCGCCCGCCGCCAGTGCCCGCGACGAGTTCCCGGCCCGTCCGCCGGGACGCGCCGGCGGCCCCGGCGACGAGACGCTGCGCGAGCTGGGGCGCATGTTCGTCGAGTTCATGGATCACGGGCGCGATCTGCTCGACGGCGGCGGGCGCCCGGGCCGCGGCGAGCCGGTGGTGATCACCGGCGCCTCGCTGGGGCTTCCCGGCACGAAGCAGACCTTCGCCGACGACAACCTCGCCCGCATCCTCCACGGCGAGCAGCTCATCGACCTGATACCGGAGCACCTGCGCCACGAGATTCTCGACAAGCACATCACCCGCTTGGTCAAGGGCGATGGGGGCGAGGCCTCCTTTGAGGAGATAGACAGCCCGCACGACGTGATCAAGCTGGCCGCCCGCGCCGGTGCGCTCGACCTGGCGGATGAGTTCGGAGTCGACCCGGACCGCGTCGCGGCGCTGGGGCGGGACACGCAACTGGCGGTCGCCGCCGGCATCGACGCCCTTCGCGACGCCGGCATCCCGCTCGTCCAGCACTACAGGACGACCACCACCGGCTCGCAGCTGCCGCACGGCTGGGCGCTCCCCATCGAGTTGCGCGACGACACCGGCGTGATATTCGCCTCCTCCTTCCCGGGCCTCGGGGACTTCGCCGAGGAGCTGAATCACTACTGGGCCGACCGCGCCCGCCGCGATCAGCTCGAGGGCCTGCTGTCCCTGCGCGCCCGGGTGGCCGACGAGGAGGGCGACCACGGCGTGGCGCTCGCCGAGCTTGATCGCCGCATCCACGACCTGCGCCTGGAGCTCGATCAGCATCCCTACCGCTTCGACCGCCGCTTCCTGTTCAGGGTGCTGCCGATGGGCCACTCTCAGCTTGCGGAGCTGATCGGCGCCCGCGGCCCCAACACGCAGGTGAATTCGGCCTGTGCGAGCACCACCCAGGCGGTGGCGGTCGCGGAGGACTGGATCAGGGCTGGTCGCTGCCGCCGGGTGGTGATCGTGGCCGCCGACGACGCGACCTCCGAGGACCTGCTGCCCTGGCTGGGCGCCGGGTTCCTCGCCTCGGGAGCTGCGGCGACCGACGAGGAGGTGTCGGAGGCGGCGACGCCGTTCGACCGGCGGCGCCACGGGATGATCCTCGGGATGGGCGCGGCGGCGATCGTCGTCGAGGGCGCCGCGGCAGCCCGCGAGCGCGGCATCCAGCCGATCTGCGAGCTGCTGGGGGCGGCGACCGCGAACAGCGCCTTCCACGGGACTCGTCTGAGCGTGGAGCACATCGGTCAGGTCATGGAGGAGTCTCGTGGCCCGGGCGGAGGCCAGCGATGGCACGTCGCGGCACGAGATGGCCGCCGAGATGGTCTTCGTCTCGCACGAGACCTACACGCCGGCGCGCGGGGGCAGCGCGGCTGCGGAGATACACGCCCTGCGGCAGGTATTCGGCGCCGACGCCGACCGGATCGTGATCG
>CAVYWS010000002.1:0-739913 GCA_963772265.1 uncultured Solirubrobacterales bacterium
CGAGTTGGAGGAGTGTCAGATCCTCTCCGAAGCGTCGCCTCCGGGTAAGACGGAGCTACGTCCGAGGTCATGGGCCGGGCGGATCGTCGACTATGCCCCCTCTTCCCAGGAGCGCAAACTGGTCGAGCGCGCATTCCGTGGTGACATTCGTGGTGACAATCTGAGCGAAACTGAGAGCATCTCAGACCGCTGAAACCGCTTGGGAACGCGGAATCGCATCTGAGGGCACCCTCCTTGCCGAGGTTGAGGGCCTTGTGGGCTTCACGGCCCGTGGAGGTTCGACTCCTCTCAGGCGCACTGTGGGCTGCTCGGGCAGACGGCGGGGGTCCTCCCCGCCGTCTAGCCGAGCAGCGCGAGCCAGACGCCGGAGAACGGGGCCGGGCGCCAGCTGCTGATCCCCCGCACCGAGCGGGCCAGGCCGATCGGGTGGGGACCGGCGATCGCAGTCGAGGTCAGCAGCGGATCGCCTCGCAGCCGCAGCGCCGCTTGGTGCCCGACCTCACCTGCGACCTGGACGACGCCGTCGTGCAGCATCTCGAGGCGTACCGATCGCGGTGCAGGCCGGAACACGACCCCGTCGAGCGCCGGGCCGAGGCCCTCCCGCGTACCCCACCAGCCGCCGTTTCTCTTCAGCACCAGCTTCTCCGGGCGGCGCTCGGTGAGCTCGAACGGGCCGCTGCCGGCCTGGGCCACCCGCCGCAGCGAAGCGCCGGCCCCGCCCGGGTCGAGCGCGCCGGGAGAGACGAGCCCCAGTCGCGGGTCGGCAAGTCGCCGCGACAGGTCGGGGACCGGCGAGGAGAAGACGAAGCGGACCAGGTCCGGCCGCGGCCCGTCGGCGGCGATCAACCCCGGCAACAGCGCCCTCCCGCCGGCGAGCCTCGCCAGCGCCGCGCGTTCACCAGCACCGCCGAGGCGTCGAGCAGCCGCCGTCCTGAAAGCGGACCCCGGGCGCAGGTCAAGCCGCCAGACCCGGGAGTCGCCCGAGGAATGGATCGAGAGCGCCGAGTCCCGGGACCCCGCGCCGCCCACCGTACGGGGCGTCGAGGCTGGCGACCAAGGGCTCGAAGATCTGCCGGGCGACCAGCTGGGCCGGCAGCGTCGAGGCTGCAAGCGGATCCAGGCTGCCCCGCAACCGGGGGATCGCGTAGCCGAGCCTGCCGTTGCCGCCGGCCGTCGCCGGGCTGCCCGATGCCGTCCGGCCTGGTCGAACCGCCACCGCCGCATCCGAGCGCGACCGACGCCGCCAGGCGCGAGGGCCCCGAGCAGCGCGCCGCGGACCGGCAGCGCTCACGGGGCTAGATCTTGAGGATGACCACGGTGTTGATGACGAACAGGATCGCGAAGAAGACCGTCGCCCGGTCGAGGTTCTTCTCCACCATCGAGCCGCCACCAAACGAGCTGCCGCCGCCGCCGATCCCGAAGGCGCCCGAGAGGCCCGCGTCCTTGCCCGAGTGCAGAAGGATCGAGGAAGACAAGGACGACCGAGATGATCACCTGCACGACTCCAAGCAGCGTGTACATGGCGCTGGATTCTACGCGGATGCTCCGCGGCCACCCTGCCCGCGCTGCCCGGCATCCCCGTCCTGCACCTTTTCGAGCTGATCGAGGATCTCCACCGCCTCGCGGCGAAGCTCGGCGTCCTGGCGGCGGAAGTCCTCGTCGGAGAGCTTTCCCGCTGCATGGTCGAGCTCGGTGTCGCGGATCTCGCGGTACTTCGCCTCCTTGCGGGACTCGAGGTCGGCGATCCGGGGGTCCTCCCCCCGCCTTCGGCCCGCTCGCGACGAAGGGGGACGACGACGAACGCCGCCACGAGGGCGAACAGCAGGGCGCCGAGCAGGACCTCGAGCAAGCTAGAGGCGGGCTTCGGCGCTGGAGGGCGCGCGGCCGAGACGCGCGGCCTGCAGCGAGGTGACCCGGCGGCGCCGGGCGCCGGGCGCCGGCCAGACCGCGATCAGCGCACCGCCCAGACCGATCACCGCGCCGATCCACATCCAGGTGACCAGCGGGTTGACGATCACGTGGAAGATCGCCGGGGGCGGGTCCTGGAGGTAGCCGTTGGCGACCTTGCGGACCGCCAGCCCCTGGATCAGCCGCAGCTGCGAGGCCTCGCGGCTGATCCGGGCCTGGTCCCCGCTCGCCAGCGCCTCGCGCATCCCGGTCCGGGCCAGAAGCGCGAAGCGGCGGTCGGCGCGGCGGGCGTTGCGCAGCACCGGTGCGATGTTCGGCTGCACCGCGGTCCAGAAGTCGTGGCCGAGGCCGCGGCGCAGGCCGACCTCGCTGGTCGACTCGCCGTCGAAGAAGGCGCTGATCGGCCGCTGGATCGGGAAGCTCGCCGGCCGAAAATAACCGCGGGTGGGATGGATCTGGAAGTGCTTCCCGCCCTTGGCGACGTTGAGCACCGCGCCGAAGGCGATCCGCTCGTTGTCGACGTTGACGGTCGGGCGCTTGTAGTCGACCCGGAAGCCGTCGATCGTCGTCCCCTGCCCGGGCCGCAGGCTGGTCTCGCGGTTGGTCTGAAAGCTCGAGGACGCGGCGACGCCGACCAGCAGCACGGCGATGCCGGCGTGGACGATGTAGCCGCCGTAGCGGCGCCGGTTGCGGGCGGCGACGGCGAACATCGCCGCCGGCATCGACCCGCCCGAGAGCGCCCTGCGGGCCGAGCCGCCGCGCCAGAGCTCCTGGGCCAGCGCGGTGAGCGCGAAGCCGGCGAAGGCGAACAGCAGAAGCGCCCAGGGCCTGTGCCCGGCGTCGAACAGCAGCGCGGCGCCGAGGCCGACGACCAGCGCCGCGATCCCCGGGCCGACGAAGACGCGGCGCGCCGACTCCCAGCTGATCCGCCGCCAGGCCAGCAGCGGGCCGATCCCGGTGAACAGGACCAGCAGGACCGCCAGCGGGGTCGTGTAGCGGTCGAACCAGGGCGCCGCCAGCGACGCCTTGTCGCCGGTGAACAGCTCCGAGATCAGCGGGAACATCGTGCCCCAGAAGATCACCAGGCAGAGCGAGACCAGCAGCAGGTTGTTGACGAGGAAGATCGATTCGCGCGAGAACAGCGAGTCGATCCGCTTCTCCGAGCGCAGGTCGTCGAGCCGCGAGACGATCAGCGCCGTCGATCCGATCAACACGACCGCGATCAGGACCAGGATCGGCGCCCCCACGGTCGAGGCGCCGAAGGCGTGGATCGACTGCAGCACCCCGGAGCGGACCAGGAAGGTGCCGAGCAGCGCCAGCGAGAAGGTGGCGACGACCAGCGTCGCGTTCCAGACCTTCAGCATGCCGCGCTTCTCCTGGACCATGATCGAGTGAAGGAACGCGGTGCCCATCAGCCAGGGCATCAGCGATGCGTTCTCGACCGGGTCCCAGGCCCAGTAGCCGCCCCAGCCCAGCTCGGCGTAGGACCAGCTGGCGCCGAGGACGATCCCGATCGAGAGGAAGGTCCAGGCGATCAGCGCGAAGCGGCGGGTGGCCCGGATCCAGGCGGCGTCGAGGCGGCGGGTGATCAGGGCGCCGATCGCGAACGCGAAGGGCACGGTGAAGAAGACGTAGCCCGAGTAGAGCATCGGCGGGTGCATGAGCATGCTCGGGTGGCGCAGCAGCGGGTTGAGCCCCGAGCCCTCGGCCGGCGCCGGGCTCAGATGCTCGAAGGGATTGGACGCGAAAAGAGCCAGCGCGACGAAGAAGGCGCCGACCCCCATCAGCACCGCGGTCGCGTAGGGCACCAGCTCGCGCAATTTGTCGCGGGTCACGTAGAGAACGGCGCTGGAGGCGATCGAAAGCACCCAGGCCCAGAGCAGCAGCGAGCCGGCCTGGCTCGACCACATCGAGGTCAGCCGGTAGTAGAACGGCGTCGTGGTCGAGGAGTGGTCGGCGACGAGCTGGAAGGAGAAGTCGTTGCGCAGGAACGCCGCCTCCAGCACCACCACGCAGACGGTCAGCAGTGCGCAGAGCGCATAGACGCCGCGGCGCGAGGAGTCGACCCAGCGGCGGTCGCCGTTGCGCCCCGCCAGCGCCGCGCCCGCCGCATAGAGCGCGGTCAGCAGAGCCAGCGCCAGCGCGGCGCGCCCCAGCTCGATCACGATTGGCGCTGCTCCGTGAACTTCGACGGGCACTTGGTGATCAGCGTGTCGCGCTGACCGACGAAGGTCCCGTCGCGGACGCTTCCGGTCAGCACGATCTCACGCCCGGCCCGGAACGGGTCGGGGACGGTGCCGGTGTAGGTCACCGGGATGCTGGTCGAGGGGTCGTTGCGGTCGGCGACCCGGAAGTCAAGCGTCTCGCCGCGGTGGCGGACCGACCCGGCGACGACCTTGCCGGTGAGGTCGTAGGACTTGCCCGGAGAGGCGTTGAGCAGCTGCGAGGGCTGCTTGGCCTCGGTCGAGGCGCTGAACGAGGTGTAGACCAGGGCGGCGGCGAGCAGCACCGCTGTCCCCAGCGCCACCACGAGCCGGATCTTCCGTTTGCGGGCGGGGTCCATCGAGGGAAAGGCTGATTATCGCAAGGGGCCGCCGCCGCGCCCCTGCTAAGAATGCCGCCATGGCCGAGGACCCCGTACTCCTGATCACCGGCGCGAGCAGCGGGATCGGCGCGGCGACGGCGCGAGCCGCCGCCGGCTCGCACCGCCTCGTGCTTGCGGCGCGCCGCCTCGACGCCGTGCAGGACGCTTGCGGGCGAGCTGGGCGGCGAGGAGCGGGCGCTGGCGGTGAGCTGCGACGTCACCGAGTGGGACCAGGT
This sequence comes from uncultured Solirubrobacterales bacterium, assembly GCA_963772265.1. Lineage (GTDB taxonomy): Bacteria > Actinomycetota > Thermoleophilia > Solirubrobacterales > 70-9 > Mayfieldus. The sequence continues at coordinate 4,729 of CAVYWS010000002.1, forward strand.
CGAGGCGATGGCCGAGGTCGCCCTGGAGCGATTCGGCCGGATCGACGCGGTCTTCGCCAACGCCGGCTTTGGCGCCACCCGCGGCTTTCTCGAGGAGACGCCCGAGCACTGGCGCTCGATGGTTCTGACCAACGTCTACGGCGTCGCGCTGACGATCCGGGCAACCCTGCCCCAGATGCTCGAGCGCGGCGACGGCCACTACCTGATCACCAGCTCGGTGGCGGGGCGGCGGGCGCTTCCCGGCTCGCTCTACGCGGCCACCAAGCACGCGGTCGGCGCGATCGGCGAGGGGCTGCGGCTGGAGCTGCGCCAGATGCAGGACAACCAGGACATCCGGGTGACCTTGATCGAGCCGGGGATGGTCGACACGCCGTTCTTCGACTCCGGCGCTCCCGACTGGGCGCTTCGCGACGAGGACATCGCCGGCGCCGTGATCTGGGCGCTGGAACAGCCCGAGCGGGTCGAGGTCAACGAGGTGCTGGTTCGGCCGACGCACCAGCCGATGTAGAGGCATCGGTCAAGCCGGCGGCGGGGCTCAGATCCTTGATCACAGTTGCCGGATTGCCTGCGATCACCGAGCCAGCCGGGTAATCGCCTCCTCGCACAACCGCGTTTGCGGCCACAACCGAATTGCGGCCGATCTGCGCCCCCCGCAGGACAACGGCACCGATCGCGATCATGGCGTTTCTACCGATCCGCACGGGTTTAACGTGAATCGGCTTCTCCATGTAGTGCCCGTCGGTGCCGTCGAAGGTGTGGTCGGAATCGACGACGCTGCGCGCTCACCAGATCCCAACAAAGTCCTCGATCTCGATGCTCTCGCTGCAGTGCACCGCCCCGTGACGCCCCAGCGTCACCTTGTCGCCGGCGATCAGGTCACCGTCAGACTTGATCCAAATCCCATCCCTGATCCGGCATCTGCGACCGAAGCGGATCGAGCCGCATCGCAAAAGGATGCGAACCCCGTTCTCGAAGTTGGTGTCGTCGCCGATCTCGATCAGGTTGTCGCCCAGAGCCCAAACCTCGATCGTCATTTGCCGTCCCAGGCGCACGTTCCGACCGAGTCGCAAGGTCAGAGTTCCGCCGCCTTCACCGATTGGGACCGCCTTGATCGCCGGGGGTGAGTCGAATGTCGCTCCGTGAGGTGCCTCCAGGACCAGCCTGCCACCGCAGCGGCGCAACTCGAATCGCGCCCGCACCGCCCAGAGCTCAAACCGCAACCGGCGCCAGCCATCGCGAAGGCCGCGGGCAATTGCCCTCATCGGCCGGGATTGGTCTGAATCGTCATGGCACAATGCTGCCGCATCCCTCTCGCCGATGTGGAGGTTGATTTGGGGGGCCCCGCAACCAACCGTGGCCGATGGCCGGTCAGCGCCGCCCGAGCAGCGCCCGGACGAGCCGCCAGTAGCCGCGCAGGGACAGGCGCAGGATTCGCGATCGCCCAGCTCGCCCGAAGAACGGAGACTCAAGGTCCGCGGTCAGCAAGGCAGCGAAGTCGGCGGCGGAGATCGAGCGAGCGCGCTGGATCGCGCCGCGGGTTCGAAGAGCCCAGGGCAGGCGCCTCAGGCCGTCGAGGGTGGCGAGCATCTTCTGCCCGCCCCAGCCGCCGGAGATCGAGATCGGGATCAGCGCCAGCTCGGTGAGCAGCAGTGCCGGCGCCAGCAGGATCAGGAGCGCGGTCGGGTAGGTGCGAAGCACAAGCGCCCAGCGGTTGCGCTCCAGCCAGCGCATCTTGGCGGCGCCGCCGAACTCGTACTCGTGATCGACGATCGCGGAAGGCTCGATCCCGAGGCGCTGCCCCTCCAGCCGAAGCCGGAGCGAGAGGTCGATGTCCTCCTGGTAGAGGAAGTAGGGCTCGGGGAAGCCGTCGAGGCGTCGAAAGGTCTCCAGCGGCAGCGCCAGGCAGGCGCCCGAGAGCGCGGTGACCTCGCCCGGCCGGACCTCCCGCGGTGGGCGGCCGTGCTTTCCCGCCCAGGCGAGACCGGTGAAGTGGACCGGGTTGCCGGCCGTGTTGACATCACGGCCGTCGTTGCAGATGACCAGGCCCATCCAGGCCGCCCAACCACGGTCCTCGGTCCAGGGCCGGACGATCGCGTCGCGAAACCCGGGCAGCGGCCGGGCATCGGGGTTGAGCAGGAGCAGCAGCTCCTCGCCAGCCGCCCTGGCGCCGGCATTGGCGGCAGCCGCGAAGCCGGTGTTGCCGCCCATCTGCACGATCCGCGCCCGCGGCGCAAGCTCGGCCACCAGACCCGGCGTCCCGTCGCTAGATCCGTTGTCGGCGACGATCAGCTCATCGCCTTCGCGAAGCTGCTCGACCAGCGCCGGCAGCGAGGCCTTCAAGGCCGCAACGCTGTTCCAGGTGACGATGACGGTGGAGAGCCGCGGCTCCGGCATACGGGCGGAGGCTAACTGCAGGTCGGGCAACTGGAGCAGAAGGTCGGCTGGCTCGGGAAACTGAACGAGGTTCCGATGGACAAAACGCTGCCGGATTCCTTGTCACAGCTTGCCGCCCCACCCATCTTTGTCGTGGGCCTTCATCGCTCGGGCACCACTTGGGTCTTCGACATGTCACGGCGCACCCCGAAGTGGCCGGCGTATTCGAGTCCGGCCTCTACAGCGCCAAACTCGGATTCGCCCCGCTGTTCAAGGAGGAGCACTGGTACCAACAGAACAAGGAGCGGCTTGAGAGCGACCGCGAGTTCTTCGGGACGACCTTCCGATTGAATCAGCTGATCGAGCGGGACGAACCCATGCGGGACATCCGCAAAGTTTCAGGGCGATGGCTCAGCCGGGCGCTTCAGCCTCAAGATCGCTTCCTCGTGGAGAAAACCCCGCAACACCTGGAGACCATGGGGACGATTTCCGAGATCTTCCCCGGGGCGGTCTTCATCCATGTCGTTCGCGATGGACGCGACATGGCCGTTTCACAGCAGGCAGCGGCGCGGTCCTGGCCGGGTCAACACGGCAGGACAGTAAACGTCGGCGCAACCGCCACTTACTGGGCCACGGAATTGACGAGCGCACGAGACGCAGCCGAACGCGAGGGTCTTCGCTACACCGAGGTCCGCTATGAGCAGATGCGCCTCGACCCCGGCGGCGAATTGATCCGGTTGTTCGACTTCTGCGATATCCCGACCGACAAAGATCTGATCGCCCGGATCTGCGAGGCAACCAGCCTCTCGAACCAGCGGCGAGGCGAAGGTGATGCCTTCCGGCGACGGGGCCAGGTCGGAGAGTGGCGGGACAGCTTCGGCCTTCGCGACCGATTCCGCTTCGACCGTGGCGCCGGGGACATGCTCGTGGAACTCGGCTACGAGGCGAACAGGGCCTGGTGGCTGAGGCCCCAGCGAGGGGCCAAAGGATCAGATCGCGGGCCGGGCCAAGAGGGCCTGGGACGGGACCCCGGTCCCGCCAGTGGCCAGTCGCAGCGCCAGGCGGCGCCTGGCAGCCCGCAGTGAACGTGGCAGAGGCCGGGGCGGGTGGCTTGGCCCAAGCGGGATGCAATACGGGCTCGTAGCCCGCTCGATGTCAAAGCCTGTGGCCAGCAGCATCTGCCGATGGCCGGCCGCGTTCGGGCACCCACCATTGACAGAGATTGCTGATGCCGTCCAGCTCGGCGACGGGGCTGCGCCGGCGCCCGCCCAGCAAGCCGATCCGAATCTCCTCGTTGGAGAGGAACGAGCCCGAGCACACGCCCCGAATCGCCTCGAGGGCGCGCAGCGGATCGCGCAGGTGCAGCGTCAGGCTGCCGCAGACCACCACGTCGAAGCTGCCCAATCTCTCGGGGGTCAGGTCGTAGGCGCTGATCAGCTCGCGCTGCACCGAGGAGCCAAGCGCCCGCCGGGCGATCTCGAAGCCGTGCCCCTTCTCCGGGCCTGCCATCTCGGCCAGCGCCTTCGGCCCCCGCGCCCGCAGCCGCGGCGGCCAATCCCAGTCCTCGTGCTGGGGGACGTCGACCGCGACCACCTCGGCGGCTCCCCGCCGCTCCATCTCGAAGGCGAGGAATCCGTCGTAGGTCCCGACGTCGAGGCATCGCTTGCCCTCGATCTGCGGCCAGGGCAGCCGATCGACGATCGGCCGCAGGTCGAACCAGCCGGGGGTGACGATCCCCTGCCCGAGCTCCATCGTGTGGTACCAGATCGGGTTTGCGGCGACCTCGGCCGCCAGGTCAGCCGACTCCGGCGCCTCCGGAGGCAAGGTCATTTCCCGCTGGCCCTGCATGCCGCGGCATGATCGCAAGCCGGCGCAGAAGCGTGAGCCGGTTCCCGCCGCTCGGCTAGGAAACCTGGGTGGCGCCGACCGGCGCCACTGCGGGCCGGCGCCTCAGATAACCGAGGATCTCGCGCAGCAGGGGACGTTCGAGCAGGACCGTCGCGGCAATCGTCGTGGCGACATAGATGGTCAGCTCGACGATCGCGAGGGTCGGGAGTGCGCGTCGCCATGCTCGATCAGGCGCATCGCCAGAACGATCGCGACCGGCGGAACGCTCGGCGTGATCGCCCGCAGCGCGTGCCAGAACATCTGGAATCCCTCGAACAGCTTCGCCAGGTAATAGGTCCGCACGATCAGAGTGATCACGGTCGCCATCAGCATCCCGATCGCATAGCCGTGGAGCCCGCCGAAGATCAGCAGGGGCGCAGTGATTAACAGGAAGGAGCCGGCCGAGATGAAACCGACGACCGCCAAGGGGCGGGTGTGGTTCTTGGCCCGCAGGAAGGCAGTCCAGTTGAAGCCGATCTGGTTGATCGCGGCGATGATTCCGAAGACCTGGAAGATGAAGATCGCCGAGTGCCACTTGTCGCCGATCACGAAATGGACCAGGTCGGCCGAGAAGATGGCCAGGCCGAAACCGAATGGCATCCCCCACATCAGCGCCAGGCGGTTCGACTTCACGAACGACTCCAGCATCAGGTCGGCCCGATTCCGCACCGCACAGATGGCGGGGTAGAGGGTCTGCGTGACGATGCCGTCGACGCCGTCGGCGAACGCGATGTAGGAGGACGCCAGCCCGATCGCGCCCAGCCCCGCGAGGCCAACGGTGTGGGCCCCGATCAGCACCGATCCCTGGGCGACGACGATGCCGCCGATCTGCGCGACGACCAGGGGCCACGAGAACTGGAAGTACTCGCGCACGGTTCCTCGTTCGAACCGCAGCCGGAGGCGAAATGGAGAGACGAGCATGCAGGCCAGGCCACAGCTCCAACTTCCGACCACCATGCCGATCACCAGGCTCCAGTAGCCAAAACCGGCAATTGCAAGGCCGATCGTGACGGCGAACGTGACGACCGGATCGATCGCGCCCAGGGTGCGCTGACGGACGAAGTTCATCTGACGGTTGTAGATCCAGGTCGGTGCCTGGAAGCTGTTTCCGATCGTGGCCAGCAGCAGGATCAGCCCCGGTAGGACGATCTGCCATTCGCCGTAGGCGGCTGCGAAGGCCGGCAGCAGGACGGCGCCGAAGGCGACGAATGCCAGGGTCAGCAGCAACTCGATCGTGAACGCCTTCTGGAAGGCCGCCTCCTGGTCCGATTCGGCCTGCTGGACGAACTTGTCGCTGATCCCCACGTTCTTGATGAACATCAGGGTGATCAGAACGACCATGACAACGCCCCAGACTCCGAGCTCGCTCGGTGTGAGGAAGGCCGCGACCAGCGTCCGCCTCAGCAGGACCAGGACCGTCATCGCGACCTGAAAGCCGGCATTGATGATCGTCCCCCTGGCGGTGTGCTGGCGAAGGCTGCCCCTAATGCCAGGGAAGCGCCCTTCGAAGGGAGCGAGCTCGGATTCCAGCCCTCCGATCTCCGCAGGGTCGACTTGAGTGGGCTCAGGCACACCTGCAGGGTCATTCAAGCGACGTCGCTGAAGACGTACCCCGGCCATGCGGCCCAAGCTAGCAGGCAAATATCGGCTCTCACGCCGATTCCCACCCCCTTGCGCGAACCTGCGCGAGGCAAAAAACGCCTCGGTATCGTCGCCGCGGATGAGTCGCGCGGAAAGCCCCCTGCTCAACCGGATGATCTTCAACTTCGGGGCTCAGCGAAGCGGTACGTTCTGGCTCCAACGGATCGTCACCGCACACCCCGACGTTTCGGCCATACCGTCGGAGACCTCCCTCTTCTCACATGGAATTGCGCCGCTTCAGGAGCGTTTCCAGCACGCTGCGCGGTCATCACCCCAGGTCGGCAAGATTTACATCGAGCGGGAAGCGCTGCGCGATGCGCTTCGCGACTTCTGCGACGCGGCCTTCGAGCCATACCTCGATCCGAATGCAAGCTTTCTCGCCGAACGAACCGCGGTGCACGTTCGTCATCTCGGCCTTATCGCTGAGGTTTACCCGGACGCACACTTCATCCACATCGTTCGAGACGGCCGTGACGTTGCGCGATCCCTGACCGCCCAACCCTGGAGTGACGCGACAATCGCCTCTGCGGCCGACGAGTGGAAGGACTCGATCAGAGCGGCTCGCGAGGCGGGGCTTCCCCCCGACCGCTATCGGGAGGTCCGCTACGAAACCCTGATCGAGCGCCCTCGAGAGGTGATCTCGGAGCTCTATGGCTGGCTCGGCCTGGCCGTCACGGACGCGATTCTGGAGCGGGCCCTTGTCGAGGCCGAGGTTCAGAAGAACGTCGATGGGTACGGACAGCCGGGCGTTGCGACTGGCAAATGGCAGCGGGCTTTCACCCCGTCGGACCTGGCGGACTTCGAGCAGGTCGCGGGAGAACTTCTGGCCGAACTGGACTACCCGCCGGGCGAAGCGCTTGCGCGCTCGTCGAACCATGGGACCCGGGGCGAAAGGCTGCGGCGGCTGGCACGGGCCTTGAGGCGCACAACGGCCAAAAAGTCCAAGGACTCAAATGGCTACGTCCCGCGGCACAACGTGGGATTGGGGGATCAGGCAATTGAGGCGCTGATCGGCGGACGTTTGCCGGAGTTGAAATCGATGATGGCGCCCAACGCTCTCGTCAAAGTCGTTTCATCCGTGGGTGTTGAGACGCAGCGGGGCGCCGATGCCGGTATCGAGTTGCTCGCCGCCACGGTTTGTAAGGACGGTGTGTTTGCCGGGCGCCAGTCGATCGGCGACATCTACCCGGGCAAACCGACGATGGGATATGTGCTCAGCTTCGAGCTCGACGGCAAGGCGACTGGGGATCGCGCGATCTTCGTCACGATCAACTCGGCGACGATCACCGAGCTCGCCGTCTATTCACTGCCCCTGGCCAGCGCTTTCTCACGCGACTCGGCGCAGCGGCCGGCAACGATCTGAGCCCCTCCCAACCGGCGTGGCGGCGGTCGCCGTCTGAGACCATTCGCCGCCATGTCGAGGCTCAGGGAGATCAGCTCACGCCTTGGGCGGAGAGCCAGGGTCGAGTCCCGGCGCACCCGCGCGATTCGCGCCCGGTGGGCGGAGGATGGCTTCGAGTCCCAGCTCGTCTGGGTGTTCGGGTCGCCGCGAAGCGGCAGCACCTGGCTGCTGTATCTGCTCGCCGAGCATCCGGCGATCGTTCCCGTCAACGAGCCGCTGATCGGGGTCTACCTGACCCCGTTTCTGTCCGACCTGCCGGGCTTTGACGCGACCAGCCTCGAGACCAAGGACTTCTCGATCCGCAAGGTCAAGGAGCGGGCTCCGGACCAGTTCTTCTCCGAGCAGTTCAGCCGCGTCTGGGAACCGGCACTGGGGCGGATGATGCGCGAGCGCTTCAAGGCCCACGCCGTGAACTACCCTCCGGACGTCCCGATCTCGAACGCGAGGGTGGTGCTCAAGGAGCCGAACGGATCGCAGTCGGCCGACCTGCTGATGAGGGCACTCCCGGGCTCCCGGCTTCTGTTTCTCCTTCGGGACGGCCGCGATGTGGTCGATTCGGAACTCGCTGCGAATCTGAGCGGGTCCTGGGTCAGCGCCCAGTTCCCCGGCGTGCAGGGAGTGACCAACGGCGCCCGCCTTGAATTCGCCGTTCAGAGCGCCCACAAGTGGCTCTGGCGAACCGAGGTCGTGCAGAGGGCCTACGCTGAGCACCGCGGACCGAGGCTGATCGTCCGCTACGAGGAGCTGCTGCGCGATCCGACAACGCACCTGCGCGAGATCTTCGCTTGGCTCGAGCTACCGATCGACGAATCGAGGCTGGCCGCCTGGATCGACAAGCACTCATTCGAGCAGGTGCCCGAGGAGGCGCGGGGCGCGCGCGAATTCTTTCGTGAGGCCCGGCCGGGCGCCTGGAGGGAGAACCTCAGCGATGAGGAGCAGAGCGCGGTCGAAGACGTCATCGGGCCGAAGCTGCGAGAGCTGGACTACGCATCGTGACCGCCGCCGACAATGCGCGTTCTGAGCGTCGGGAACATCTACCCGCCCCATGACCTTGGCGGGGGCTACGAGCTCGTCTGGCGGGCGGCCAACCGGTATCTGAGCGACCGCGGTCACGAGGTTCGCGTCCTCTGCACCGACCACCGCGAACCCGGCGCCGCCGCCGAAACCGACCCCGACGTGCATCGCGAGCTGCGCTGGTACTGGCGCGACCACGCCTTTCCGCGCCACTCCCTGGTCGGTTGCGCGCGGATCGAGCGCCACAACGCGGCGGCCCTTCAACTCCATCTGGACGAATTCGCGCCGGACGTCGTCGCCTGGTGGTCGATGGGCGGAATGTCGATGGGCCTGCTCGAGCAGCTGCGCCGCCGCGGGCTTCCCGCCGTCGCATTGGTTCACGACGATTGGCTCGACTACGGCCGCCGGGTCGACGGCTGGCACCGCCGCTGGCGCTCGACGCCCGCGCCGGTCGCCCGCGGCGTCGAGGGGATTGCGGGCGTGCCCACCCGCTGCGACTTCGATCGAGCAGCCCGCTACATGTTCGTCAGCGAAAAGACGCTGGAGCGGGCGCGAGCGAGCGGGCTGAGCCTGCCGGACGCCGGCGTCGCCCATTCCGGCATCGACGCGGCGATGCTCGGGCCGGCACCGACAGCGCCCTGGTCCTGGCGCCTGCTCTACGTCGGGCGCGTCGATGCGCGCAAGGGAATCGACACCGCAGTCGACTGCCTCGGCCACCTGCCGGCGGAGGCGTCGCTGACGATCGTCGGCGACGGCGACCCCGAGACGATGCGATCCACGGAGCGGCGGGCCGCCGACCTCGGGCTGGACGGCAGGATCTCGTTTGCGGGCCGTCGCGATCGCGCCGAGCTGCGCGAGTACTACGACCGCTCCGACGCGGTGCTCTTCCCGGTCGTCTGGGAGGAGCCCTGGGGCCTGGTGCCGCTGGAGGCGATGGCACGGGGCCGGCCAGTGGTCGCGACCGGTCGCGGCGGCTCGGGCGAATACCTGCGCGACGATCAGAACTGCCTGCTGTTCCCGGCCGAGGATGCGCAGGCGCTCGCCGCCGCAGTGACGCGGCTGGCGGCGGACGAAGCCCTGCGAAACCGTCTACGCGAGATCGGCTTGACGACGGCCAGGCAGCACACCGACGAGGTCTTCAACGAGACCGTGGAGACGGAGCTGGCCGGCGTGATCTGAAGCGGCGCGCCGCCCCGCCCCCGCGGGCTAAGGTCCGGCGATGCCCAGCAAGCAGATGAAGAGGTTCTGGGACGCCCGCGCCCACGAGGACGCTTTCTACTTCATCGACAACCGCCTCGACTACGCCGATCCCGACGCGGCCCGCTTCTGGGAAGGCGGCAAGTCGGACCTCGAGACGGTTCTGGGCAAGTTGGGCGTCGAGCTGAGGCCCGTCGACCGCGTGGTCGAGATCGGCTGCGGTGTCGGCCGCATTACCCGCGAGCTCGCCGCCCGCACCCAGCACGTCGATGCGGTCGACGTCTCGGAGCGGATGCTCGAACTCGGGGGTCAGTACAACGAGCACGTTCAAAACGTCGAATGGATCCTGGGCGACGGCGAGACGCTGCGCGGCGTCGATGACGAGAGCGCCGACCTCTGCTTCTCCCATGTTGTCTTCCAGCACATCCCCGACCCCGAGGTGACACTCCGATACGTGCGCGAGATGGGTCGCGTCCTGGCGCCGGGCGGCCGGTCGGCCTTCCAGGTGTCGAACGCGCCGCAGGTGCACCGCAAGCCAGCCTGGCCGACTCGGCTGTCGCGCGGGGCTCGCGGCCTGCTGCGTCGCGGACCGCGAGGCCAGCTGCACCCGGCATGGCGCGGTTCGTCCGTGGACCTCACCGCAGTGCGAAACGTCGCCGACCAGGTTGGCCTGGAGATGCGCCGGGTCGTCGGCGAGGGAACACAGTTCTGCTTCGTCCTGCTCGTAAAGACCCTCGCCCCCAAGCGGTAGCCCGGGTGACCGCGGGCGCCGGCGACACTGCAGACTCGTCTAGCCCAGCTCGGCCAGACGCCGTTCGAGCAGCCGCCGTTCGGGTTCGGCGTCCGGTCAGCTCGAGGGCGCGCTCGTAGGCCGCCCGCGCGTCGTCCTGCCGCCCCAGCCGCCGCAGCAGCTCGCCACGGGTCGAGTGCAAGTAGCGATACTGCTCGAGGTCGAGGCCGTCGATGATCCGAAGCCCGGCGTCGGGGCCCTCCGACTCGGCAACCGCGACCGCGCGGTTGAGCTCGACGACCGGTGAGCCGGTGATCCGCGACGAGCTCGCCGTATAGCGCCGCGATCTGCGGCCAGTATCGGTCGGCTCGTCGAAGTGAAGCGAGGCGATCGCCGCCTGGACCACATAGGGACCGCTGCCGTGCAGGGCGAGCGCCCGGTCGAGGACGGCGCGACCCTCGGCGATCTGCTCCCCGTCCCAGAGCGAGCGGTCCTGATCGTCGAGCAGGACCAGGTCTCCATCCTGGAAACGGGCCTCGCTGCGAGCGTCGTGCAGGAGCATCAAGGCCAGCAGGGCCTGGACCTCGGCCTCGTCAGGCATCAGCTCTGTCAAGGCCCGCCCGAGCCTGATCGCCTCCGCCGCCAGGTCGCCGCGACCGCCGTAGCCCTCGTTGAAGATCAGATAGACGACCGCGAGGACGGCGATCAGACGGTCGGGCAGCAGATGGTCGGGCGGGACCCGGAACGGGATCCCCGCCGCCTTGATCTTCGCCTTCGCCCGCACCAGCCGCTGCGCCATCGTCGGCTTCGGGACGAGGAAGGCGGCGGCGATCTCATCGGTGCTTAGACCGCCCAGAGTTCGCAGGGTCAGGGCCACCTGGGCCTCGGTCGCAAGCGCCGGATGGCAGCAGGTGAAGACCAGCTCCAGGCGCTCGTCGGGGAAAGTCGTCTCGTCCATCTCGTCCTCGGTGACAACCGGCAGGTCGAGCAGCCGGGTCTTCTCGGCGAGGGTGTGGTCGCGGCGGATCCGGTCGATTGCGCGGTTTCGCGCCGTCGTGATCAGCCAGGCCCGAGGGTTGTCCGGCGCTCCGTCCCGCGGCCAGCGCTCAGCGGCGGTCGCGAAGGCCTCCTGAGCGGCCTCCTCGGCGAGATCGAAGTCGCCGAGGAGGCCGATCAAGGTGGCGAGGACCCTCCCCCACTCGTCGCGGAAGACCTGCTCGACGAGGATCGCTAGCTCTCCACGATCGGTCGCACCTCAACCCAGCCGCCCATTCGGGCCGCCGGAACTCGCGACGCGACCTCGATCGCGGCGTCGAGGTCGTCGCCCTCGAAGATGAAGAAGCCGCCGAGCGCTTCCTTGGTCTCGACGAACGGCCCGTCGGTGGTCAGGGTCTTTCCGTCCTCGACCCGGACCGTGGTCGCAGTCTCGGGCGGCGAGAGCCGGTTGCCGGTCGTGACGCCCGGGTTCTCGTTGATCGCCTGGTACTCGGCGTAGACGGCTTTCTGCTCGTCCTCGGAGAGCTTCTCCCAGGCGCGTGGCGAGTCGGGGGTAGCGGCGTCGCCCTGGTGAATCAGCAGCACGTACTTCATGAATGCCTCCTTCTCGGGGTTGGTCGACCATGGGACGAACGGGAGGCGGCAAAATCGACATCACGGCGGAAAAAGCGGACGACGGGACTTGAACCCGCTACCTCGAGCTTGGGAAGCTCGCGCTCTACCAGGTGAGCTACGTCCGCGTGCCCTCGATTCTAGTGCCGGGGCTGCAGCGCTAGGAGCGGCGCGGGAGCAGCGACGCGGCGCGGACGAAGGCACGCTCGACCCGAGATCCGCGGGGCGGCAGCAGGCCGAGGTCGCGCATGATCGCGGCGCCGTCGTAGTAGCTGACCAGGTGCGTTATCCGCGACTCGGCGTCGAGGGTGGCGACGTCGACGCCGGCGCTCGTCACCCGCCTGCCGCTGGCGCGGAGACCCTCGAGCTCGCCGCCGTGGGTCATCGTCGCCGTCCACTCCCCGGCGGTGAAGTTGTCGCCGTGGGCGGCCCGCACGAGGTCGAAGTGGAGGTCGGGGAAGGAGCTTTGCACCCGGGCGACGTGAGCGCGGATCGCCGCGATTCCGCCCATCACCCTTCCGGCACCGCGATCGTCATAGACGGCGTCGGGGGCGAAGAAGGTCGCCACGGCTTCGGGATCGTGGAGGTTCCAGGCCTCCAGGTAGGTATGCATGAGTGCCTCGCGGGCGGTCTTCTCGGCAGGGCTTGCGGTGGCCACGCCCAGATCTAACCACGCTGGGCGCAGGGAGGGCCTCACTAACCTTGTCCGCCCGTGAGCACAAGGTCGTTTCTCGCATTCATCGCCGTCCTGGCCGTCATCGGACTGCTCGGATTCGGGCTGCTGAGCAAGGGCAGCGCCAGCATCCAGGTGGGCGACCAGGCGCCCGCCGGCGCCCTCGAACGCCTCGACGGCAACGGGTCGGCCAGCCTCGACGATTACCGCGGCCGCTGGGTGCTGGTCAACTTCTGGGCCTCGTGGTGCGTGCCCTGCCGCGAGGAGTCCGCCACCCTCGAGAACTTCTACCGACGCCATCGCGGCGAACGGTTCACCGTCCTCGGGATCGACACCCAGGATCTCAGCGAGGACGGCCGCGCCTTCGTCGACCGCTACGCCCTCACCTATCCGCAGCTTCGCGACGGCAACGGCGACCGGGCCGACGACTTCGGCACCACCGGGGTGCCGGAGTCGTTCCTCGTCGACCCCAAGGGGCGGTTGGTGCTGATTCGCCGCGGGCCGGTGGACCGCGCCTATCTCGACCGGTACGTGGCGCCGATGATCGAGGGTCGATCTTGAGCGCACTGCGTCGGCTCGTGGCGCTTGGCGCTGGCGATCTCCGTCTTCGCCCCGGCGGCTGTAGCGACCGCTGCGCCGCCCCGCACCACCCTTCCCGACGTCGAGGACGAGGTGATGTGCCCGATCTGCGGCACGCTGCTGGAGCTCTCCGAGTCGCCGCAGGCCAACCGCGAGCGGGTCTTCATCCGCAGGCTGATCGCCGAGGGCCGCAGCAAGCAGGAGATCAAGGACGCGCTGGTTGCGCAGTACGGCCGCTCGGTGCTCGCGACCCCCAAGGGCTCGGGCTTCGACCTCACCGCCTACCTGGTCCCAATCGCCGCCTTCGTGCTGGCCGCAATCGCCGTTGCCCTCGGGGTCCGCCGCTGGCGCAGATCGGGTCGCCGAAGCGAGCCGGATCCGGTCGCCCCGAGCGGCGAGGATGCGGAGCGGCTGGACGCCGACCTCGCGCGCTACGACCTCTAGCGACGCTCTGAGGCGCTGGCCGCGACCACCTCGGCGACCCGCTCGGCGGCCTTGCCGTCCCACATCGGGGGCGGGTCAGGAGGGTCGCCCTGCTTGCCGACCAGATCCGGGATCTCGGCGATTCGATCGGGATCGAGCCCGAGCAGGGTGTTGGTTCCCGCCCTGATCGTCACCGGCCGCTCGGTGTTGTCGCGCAGGGTGAAGCAGGGAACGCCGAGGTAGGTCGTCTCCTCCTGGATCCCGCCGGAGTCGGTGAGGACGGCGGCCGCCTCGGCCTCCAGCGAGAGGAACTCCAGATAGCCGACCGGCTCGACCGCCCATTCGGGCGGCGAGTCGAGGGCGTTGCGGGTCCTCGGGTGGGCCGGGAAGACGACCGGCATGCGCTCGTTGACCTGCGCCAGCCGCTCGATCACGTCTCTCAGCAGCGGGCCGTCGACAAGGTTCGGCCGATGCAGGGTGACCAGCAGGTAGCCACCCGGCCACAGCCCCCTCGCCTTCGCCGCCCCCAAGCCGCGGATGCGGTCCTCCAGCGCCACCAGGGTGTCGATCATCGTGTTGCCGACGAAGTGGATCCGCTCCTGCGGCGTACCCTCGGCCCGCAGATTCTCGACCGCCTCGTCGCAGTGCACGAACAGGAGATCGGAGAGGCGGTCGGTGACGATTCTGTTGACCTCCTCGGGCATGGTGCGGTCGAAGCTGCGAAGCCCAGACTCGATGTGGGCGAGCGGAATCAGCGCCTTGGCGGCGACCAGCGACGCGGCGAGGGTCGAATTGACGTCGCCGGGGACGATCATCAGGTCGGGGCGCTCGGCCTCGATCACGGGCTCGAGGCGCTCGATCACCCGTGCGGTCTGCTGGGCGTGGGTCCCCGACCCGATCTCGAGGACGTGGTCGGGCTCAGGCAGGCTGGCCCCGAGGTCGTCGAAGAAGATCCGCGACATCGAGGGGTCGTAGTGCTGGCCGGTGTGAACGAGCGAATGGTCGGCGTCGGGCAGCCGCTCGCGCAGCCGCGCGATCACCGGCGCCATCTTCACGAAGTTCGGGCGGGTGCCGACGATGTAGGTGATTCGCATCGCGGCGGGAGAATAGATGCGGCGCCTCTGGACAATCGTCCAAGACCTAAGGGGCCACCGCTTGAGAGGCCGATGCCTCACACATGAGGGCGGCGGGCTGGGGAAAGCCGGCGCTGGGACTTGCGGCAATGCTGGCGGCGCTGTCGGCGCTATTCGTTGCGCCGGCGCTGGCGCGCGATCGCAACCGTGACCAGCTCCCTGACGGCTGGGAGAAGCGCAACAAGCTCTCAGTAAAGGTCAAACAATCAAAGCGCGACCAGGACCGCGACAAGCTCAACAACAAGCTCGAGTTCAAGTACAAGACCAATCCGCGCAGGGCCGACACCGACAACGACGGTCTGCGGGACAGGGACGAGATCGATGAGGGGACCGATCCCAGGGACCCCGACTCAGACGATGACGGGCTCAAGGACGGGTTCGAGGTCGAGATCGGCTACGACCCGACCGACCCCGACAGCGACGGCGACGACATTCCCGACGGGCAGGAGAACATCGGCTACATCGGGTCGTTCAACGGCATCACGCTGACGATCAACCTGATCCGCGGCGGCTCGGTGAGCGGCACGATCACCGCGGACACCTACATCGCCTGCGACCGGGAGTCCGACGACGAGGACCTCGACGGCGAGTGCACTCCCGCCGACCTGAAGCCGGGCGTGCTCGTCTCCGACGCCGAGTACGACGAGTTCCTGCCGACCTTCTTCGACGAGGTGGACCTCGTCGGCGTCAGCTGACCTAAGCTCGCTACATCCGCTCGGGGGCGCTGATCCCGAGCAGGCCCAGGGAACGGGCGATCGCCCGTTTGGTGATCACGCAGAGCGCCAATCGGGATTCCTGAACCCCTTCCCCCTCGGCGCCAACCACCCGGCAGTCCCGGTAGAAGGCGTGAAAGTCGGCGGCGACGGTGCCCGCGTAGGCGCAGAGCCGATGCGGGGCGCGGCGCTCGGCTGCCTCGGCGACCTCATCGGGCAGCTCGAGCAGGCGCTTGATCAGGGCCCGCTCGGCCGGCTCGACCGGCGCGGCGACGGCGGATAGGTCCGAATCCAGGGCTGCGTCGACGTCGACCCCCTCGTCCTTGGCCTTGCGCAGGATGCTGGCGATCCGGGCGTGCGCGTACTGGACGTAATAGACGGGGTTCTCGTTCGACTGCTCGCGCGCCAGCTCGAGGTCGAGGTCGACGGTGCTGTCATGGGTTCGCTGCAGCATGAAGAAGCGCGTCGCGTCGACCCCGATGTCGTCGATCAGCTCGTCGAGGGTGACGAAGTCGCCCCGCCGCTTCGACATCTGGGCGCGCTCGCCCCGTTCGACGATATGGACGAACTGCATGATCTGGCCCTCGTAGACGTCGGGGTCGAAGCCCAGGGCCGCAATCGCCGCCCGCATCCGGGTGACGTAGCCGTGATGGTCGGCGCCCATCACCGTGATCAGATGCTCGAAGCCGCGCTCCAGCTTGCCGCGGTGATAAGCGATGTCGGCGGCGAAGTAGGTCGGCTCACCGTCGGAGCGGGTCAGCACCCGGTCCTTGTCGTCGCCGTGGGCCGTGGTCCGCAGCCACAGCGCCCCCTCGCTCTCGAACGTGTCGCCGCTCCCGCGCAGCTTCGCCACCGTGTCTTCCACCGCGCCGCTCTTCTCCAGCGCCCGCTGCGAGGACCAGATGTCGAATTCGACCCCGTAGCGGCGCAGGGTCGTCGCTATTGCTCCAACATCAGCTCCGCGCCGCGGCGGCCGAGCGCGTCGGCCCGCGCCGGCTCCAGGCCCTCGCCCGCCAGTCGCTCGCCAAGCTCGGCGACGTAGGCGCCCTCGTAGCCGTCCTCCGGGGTCGGCTCGCCGCTCATCGCCGCCGCGATCGAAGCCCCGAAGCGGTCGATCTGGCCGCCGATGTCGTTCGAGTAGTACTCGCGCTCGACCTCGTGCCCGGTCGCCTCCAGCAAGCGGGCGACCGCGTCGCCGTATGCCGCGTGGCGGCCCCCGGCCGCTGTCAGCGGCCCGGTCGGGTTGGCCGAGACGAACTCGACCAGCGTCCGCGGCGCTTCGGGGACGGCTCGGATCTCGAGGTCTTCCCCAGCCGCGACTAAGCCCGCGATCGCAGCCCGGTACCAGCGCTCGGAGAGAAAGAGGTTGACGAAGCCCGGGCCGGCGACCTCGATCCGCTCGGCGTTCTCCCCCAGCCGCTCGCTCAGCTCGCCGCTCAGCCGCTCGGCGATCTCTCGCGGCGCCCCGCCCAGCGATCCGGCGAGCAGCATCGCGGCGTTGGAGGAGTAGTCGCCGTGCTCGGCCTGCGGCGGTCGCTCCAGGCCGGGCTCCACCCCGGTCCCGTCTCCGGACAGCGACCGGGCCGCGTCGCGGAGTGCGCCTCGAAGGTTCGCTATCGGGTCGTGCTCGGGCACCGTCTAATCGTATTTTCGTCGCCCACTCAGCAGTGGTACGGCTCGCCGGCGAGGATCTTCGAGGCTCGGAACAGCTGCTCGAGCACGACCACGCGGGCGAGCTGGTGCGGCCAGGGTCACCGGGCCGAGCGAGATCCGCTCCTGGGCCTGCTCGAGCGCCTCCGCCGGCAATCCGCCGGGGCCCCCGATGATCAAGCAGAGATCGCGGGCCTCGAGCCGGCGCTCGTCGAGCCAGCGGCTCCACTCGATCGAGTCAAACGCGGTGCCGGTGCGATCGAGAGCGACGAGCCGCCCGCCACCGGGCAACTTGCGCAGCAGGTCGTCGTCGTCACGGGCCTCGACCACCTCGACCGGCTGGTAGCGACCGAGCAGCTTGCGGTAATGGGCGTCGGCGTCGGTGAACGGCGCCGCCACCCGCCCGACGGTGAGAAGGAGCGTCTTCACCGCCCGTCGTGCTCGAACTCCAGCGCGGCGCCGATTCGCTGCATCGTGTCGGGGTGGGTGCCGAACAGCCACTGCAGCGCGGCGGGCGGCCGGGGTTGGGCGACGTTCGTAAGAGCAAGCTGGCGCTGCAGCTCGATGAAGGAGCGTGGGTCGTGGGTCAGCTCGAGCGCGAAGCTGTCGGCGCGCGCCTCGACCCGCCGCGAGAGCTGGCTTCCGGCGATTCCGATCACGAAGGCGGCCGCGGCAATGCAGAGGGCGAGGGCCGGCAGGACCGCGGGCGAGCGTGGATCATCGCCACTGCGCCGCGCCAGCGCCTCGGTTCCGAGCTGGACGAAGAGAACCGCGAGCGGCGCAACCAGCGCGATCCAAGCGATGCCGCGGACGATGTCGTCACCCTTGACATGGCCGAGCTCGTGGGCGAGCACCGAGCGCAGCTGAGCCGGGCTGAGGTCGTGCAGCGTGGTGTCGTAGACGACGACCCGCTTGCTCGGGCCGAGGCCGTCGACGTAGGCGTTTATCCCGGTCGAGCGGCGGCTCGCGTCGACCTCATAGACGTGGCCGATCTTCACCCCCGCCTCCTTCCCGAGCCGGAGGATCTGGCTCCGCGTCCTGCCCGGCGGGAGCTCGGTGAACTTGTTGAACAGGGGCGCCAGCAGGACCGGCGCGAGCCAGCTGAACACGACCGCGATCAGGACCACCGCGGCGCCGCCGCGCGATCCACCAGCGCCGGCCCAGCCGCCGAATCATCGCCACCGCGATCGTTGCTCCCAGCGCGGCAAGGACGGCGCCGATCGCCGCCGACTTGGCGGCGTCGCCGAGCCACGGGCCGATCGTCTGGGTCGAGAGGCCGACATCGCGGGCCCGCTCGTGGGCGGCGATTCCGAAGGGCAGCGAGACGACGACCAGGGTCAGCGACAACCCCGCTCCGATCGCGGCGGAGCCGAGCACCGGCCGGCGCGAGGCACGGCGCAGCGCCGAGCGAACGGGGGCGGGCCGCCACAGTGCCAGCACGACCAGGACCGCCCCCTCCGCCGCCAGGGTCCCGATCGCGAGCCAGCGCTGGCCGTCGCGAAAGTCGGTCGCCCTGTCGATCTGGGCATGCGAGAAGTAGGCGTGCTCTGAGACCGGCGCCGGGTCGATGATCTCCCCGCGCGGGCGCATCAGCCAGACCGCCGCCTCGGCGACGATCACCGCCGCCACCGCGGCGGCGCCGATCCGCACCGCGGCCGGGCGTCCTGTCAGCGGGCCGAGGCGGTGAGGACGTGCCGCGATGCCCATCGTCCCTACGATAGTCGCCTCTCGTCGCCCGGCGAGGCGCTCCGGGCGCCCTCCGGGTCCCCGCCTGATCCCGCCGATGCGCGCAGCGGTCATCACCGACATTCACTCGAACCAGCCCGCCCTCGAGGCGATCCTGGCGGCGATCGATGAGGTCGGGGCCGATGAGATCTGGTGCCTGGGAGACGTGGTCGGCTACGGAGCCTCGCCCGACCGCTGCACCGAGATCGTCCGCGAGCGCTGCGAGGTGTGCCTGGTCGGTAACCACGACTTGGCGGTGCTGGGCGCCCTCGACGTCTCCGCCTTCTCCGCCGCCGCGGCCGATGCGGTCACCTGGACCCAGGAGGAGGCGGACGAGTCGACGATCGAGTTCCTGCGACCGCTGCAGCCGTCGGGGGAACGAGAGCGGGTCTCCCTGTTTCATGCCTCTCCGCGCGACCCCGTCTGGGAGTACGTGCTCTCGATCGAGCAGGCCTCCGACTGCCTCCAGATTCAGCCCCAGCGGATCTCGCTGATCGGCCATTCACACGTGGCGCTCTACTTCACCGGGCCCGACGAGGGCGCGGTCGGGGACGTGCGCGGCGTCCAGGCGATGGACGGGGCCGGCCTCGACCTCGGCGAAGGGCGCTGGCTGATAAACCCCGGCAGCGTCGGCCAGCCGCGCGACGGTGACCCCCGCGCCGCCTGGCTGGAGCTCGACACCGAAACCTGGACGGCGCGCTATCACCGGGTCGAGTACGAGATCGACCTTGCCGCCAAGGCAATAGTCGAAGCCGGGCTGCCGAAGCAGCTCGGAGATCGGCTCTATGCCGGTCAGTAGGCTCAGCCCCTTGCGCTCGGAAATGAAAAAAATCGTGGTTCCGCTGCTCGCCCTGGGACTCGGCGCGGTGCTTGCCGTCGCCCTGGTCTCGTGCGGCGGACGCGACAAGGAGGGCCTGCTGCCGGGCGAAAACGCCCAGCAGATCCTCGCCAATCTCGACCAGGTGAAGAGCGACGCCGCGGCGGGCGACTGCACCTCCGCCGCAAGCGAAGTCGCCGCGGTCCAGGCCGAGATCGATTCCCTGCCCGCCACGGTGGACGCCCAGCTTCGCAGCCGCCTCGAGGACGGCGCCCAGCAGCTCGCCAACCTCGTCAACTCCCCCGACGCCTGTGTGGCCACGCCCGAGACCACCGAGCCCACGACCACCGAGACCACCACTACCCGCAAGGCGAAGGAGCCGAAGACGACGACGTCGACCACGACGACTTCGGTCAGCACGACGCCGACCACGACCACGCCGACGAGCACGACCGTGCCGACCAACCCGACCGGAGGAACCGGGAGCCCCGGCGGCACCCCGGTCCCGCCCGACCAGCCAGGGCAGCGGAAGGCGGCCGGCTGATGGCTCCGACGCTTCTATCCGGCCGCTATGAGCTGGGCGACCGGCTCGGCTCAGGCGGGATGTCGAACGTCTACAAGGCGACCGACCGGATCCTCGAGCGCACGGTGGCGGTGAAGGTCCTCGCCGAGCACCTCTCCGACGACGAGCGCTTCGTGGCGCGATTTCGCCGCGAGGCGCTGGCGGTGGCGAAGCTGATCCATCCGAACATCGTCCAGGTCTACGACACCGGCGTCGACGACGAGCGTCACTTCATCGTCATGGAGTACGTCGAGGGCCGCTCCGGGGCCCAGATCCTGCAACGGGAGAACCATCTCGATCCTCGAACCACGGTCGAGATCGGGGTCCAATCCTGCGCCGGCCTCGACTACGCGCACCGCCACGGGATCATCCACCGCGACGTCAAGCCCGGGAACCTGATGATCGTCGGCGGCCCCGCGGGCAACGGCCGCGAGATGAGCGTCAAGCTGACCGACTTCGGGATCGCGCGGGCCGCCGAGCAGACCCGGATCACGCAGGTCGGCTCCGTGGTCGGCACCGCCGCCTATCTGGCCCCCGAGCAGGTGCGAGGCGAGGAGGCGACGCCGGCTTCCGACGTTTACGCGCTCGGCGTCGTCCTCTACCAGTTCCTGACCGGGCGCCTTCCCTACGAGGGGGCCTCGCTCGCCGAGCTCGCGGTTCGCCAGCAGAACGAGCAGCCGCTGGCGCCCCGCACCTACAACGAGGAGGTCCCGGCGACGCTCTCCTCCGCCGTCCTTCGATCGCTGGAAGGAGATCCGGAGCGACGGTTCGCCACCGCCAGCCAGCTGGCCGAAGGCCTGCGACTCGGGCTCGCCGGCACCGACGTGACGTTGGGGATGGACGAGACCGCGGCGACGCGCCAGATCCAGCGCGAGCCGCGGACGCGGCGGCTGGAGCCCGAGCGGCGCCCCGTCCCGCCGCCTCCCCGCCGCGCCCCCACAGCGCAGCGGCCGGCGGCGGCCGCCCGGCGCCGGCCCTCGCCCTTCCGCCGCTTCATGCGCGCGATCGGGGCCCTGATCGTGCTGCTGCTGATCGCCGCCGCGGTGGCAGTCGGCGTGATCGCCGCGACCAGCAAGTCGACGGGGGTGAAGCTACGCGACATCGGCGGCGACACGATCACCAAGCTCTCCGACGAGATGAAAAGCCTCGTCGAGGACAACACGAAGTAGGCCGCCGCCGCCCTAGCCCTGCCGTACGCGTGTCTCCGGCAGCGCGCCCGTCAGCGCCACGTGCTCCGCGTCGCGGTCGCTCAGCTTCAGTATGCGTGCCGGAACCCCGACCGCGACGCTGTCGGGAGGAATGTTCTTGGACACGACGCTGTTCGCGCCGATCACCGCTCGGTCGCCGATCGTCACTCCGCCAACCACCTTCGCGCCGGCACCGATCACGACCTGGTCGCCGATCGTCGGGGCCTCCTTCGGCCGGTTGGCGAAGTTGTTTCCGAGGGTCACCTGCTGGTAGATGACGACGTTTGCCCCGATCCGCGCATGGCGATTGATGAACACGCCGTTGAGGCTGTTTGGGAGTCGCAGCCCAGGGCCGATTTCGGCGAAGGGTTGGATATAGCCAGCGTTTACGACCTTGAGGACGAACGCGTTGAGGACCCGATGCATGATTCTCAGCGGGAGCTTCACCGCGGCCGGAAGGCTGGACTCGGCGATCAGGTGTCCGACCCGATAGGTGATCAGGACGGTTCGCGAGAACTGGTTGGATCGATTGACCTCCCAATCCTGCAGGACGTACTTGATCGCGCCACCCATCGGTCGCGCGCGACTCCGGTCCCCCCGGTAGCCGTTATCCGACGCCATCCCGAAACGATGCTAACGCGCCGGGAGTTGCCGCACGACAGTTCAATCGGTGCCGGCCAGCCACGGGGCAGCGCCGTCCAGGACCGCAGCCGAATAGGTGCCAAACCCGCCCCCCGCAATTGCCTCGCGGGTCCCGCTAGCGAGCCGCTCCATGTAGGTGAGGTTGTGCAGAGTCAGCAGCCGCACCGCGGTCAGCTCCTGCGAGCGCGAGAGGTAATTGAGGTAGTCGCGGTCGTGGTCGCGGCAGGCCGTGCAATCGCATCCCTCGACCAGAGGCCGCTCATCGCCCTCGCTGGCCGGCTTACGGATGTCGAGCCGCCAGCGCTGCTCGGGAAGCGGCGCCAACGCCACCCCGTGGCGGGCAAGCCGGGTCGGGACGGCGCAATCGAAGACGTCTATCCCGCGCTCGATCCCGGCCAGAAAGTCGTCCACCTCTCCGACGCCGAGAAGGTGCTTGGGGGCGTCAGCTGGGGAGCTTCGGGAGGGTGAGGTCGAGGACCGCGCGCATCTCGTCCTTGTCGCGGCCCAGGGTGCCCCCGATAGCCAGTCCGTCGACCGGGGCCGCGGACACCTGTTCGGCTGAGAGATGCCGGAGATCCTCATGCACTCCGCCCTGGACGATCCCGAACACCGCCTGGTCCTCCGGACCGTTCTGCCGGTGCCATTCGAGGCAGCGACCGAGCCAGCGGTGGGTGCGTTCGGTCGAGCGCGCGGTGTAGTCGCGGTCGGCGTTGTAGGGAGTGCATTCATCGAAGGCCAGCGCGATGTCGGAGCCAAGTGCCGCCTGCACGGACATCGAGATCTCCGGTGAGATGAACTGCTCCGAGCCGTCGAGGTAGGAGCGGAACCGCACTCCCTCCTCGGCGATCTCGAGGACCCCGCCCTGGTCGGACGGCCGCCGCCCCGTCCCCTTGATCTCGTCGGCGACGTTTCCGTGGGCGAGTGAGAAGACCTGAAAGCCGCCCGAGTCGGTGATCAGGGCGTGCTCCCAGCCCATGAACGAATGCAGGCCTGCCGTGATTGGCAATCCGCTCGGGGCCCGGCGAGAGCATCAGGTGGAAGGTGTTGCCGAGCACCATCTCGTAGCCGAGCTCGGCCACCTCGGTGGATTCCAGGGAGCGGACCGTCGCCTTGGTGGCGAGCGGGATGAAGGCCGGCGTGCGCACGACCCCATGCGCGGTATGCAAAGCGCCCGCTCGGGCCGAACCGTCGCGGGCGCTGACTTCGAAGCGGAGACGATTAGGGTCCTGGCGCATCGGCCAGAACCCTAAGCCTCCCGATGCCTATTCTCGCCCGCCTTACTGGGCTAGGCGGGCATCAGGGCGGGTAGGGAAGATGGGCGAGCGGTCGAGCCAAGGGACTGGCGACGCGCCCTTTTCGTTGCAGCGGGGGTGCCGAGGTCGAAGGATCGGCCGTTCGTCTTTGTCTGGGGTGTTTCAGCTGAGCAGCGTCTTGCCGGTCATCGCCCGCGGCTGCTCGATCCCGAGCAGGGCCAGTGCCGTGGGTGCGACGTCGGCGAGGATTCCGCCCTCGCGCAGCGCATGGTCGGGAACGGTGACGATCAACGGCACCGGGTTCAGCGAGTGGGCGGTGTTGGGGGATCCGTCGGGCTCGAGCATGTGGTCGGCGTTGCCGTGGTCGGCGGTGATCAGGCAGGCGCCGCCCTTCTCGTGCACCGCCGAGACGACGTCGGCGAGGCAGCCATCGACGGTCTCGATTCCCTTGATCGCGGCGGGGATGACGCCGGTGTGGCCGACCATGTCCGAGTTGGCGAAGTTGATGATCCCGAAGCGGTAGCCGTCGCCCCGCCAGCGCTCGCAGAAGGCGTCGGCGGCGGCGCGGGCGCTCATCTCGGGCTTGTAGTCGTAGGTCGGCACGTCGCGGGGGGAGTCGACGAGCGCGCGCTCCTCCCCCTCCCACTCCGCCTCGCGGCCGCCGTTGAAGAAGTAGGTCACGTGGGCGTACTTCTCGGTCTCGGCGACATGCAGCTGGCGACCGCCGGCCTCGGAGATCACCTCCGCCATCGTGACCTCGGGAAGCTCGGGCGGGAAGGCGACCGGGTAGGGCCAGCCCTTGCGGTACTCGGTCATCGTCGTCAGGTCGAGCACCGGGCCGCCCGCGCGCGGGAACTTGTCGAAGTCGGGGTCGCCCAGCGCCAGGGTCATCTGACGGGCGCGATCGGGGCGGAAGTTGATGAAGATCGCGACGTCTCCGGAGGCGGCGCCGTCGTAGTCGCCGATCACGGTCGGCTTGATGAACTCGTCGGTCTCATCGCGCTCATAGGAGGAGCGAACCGCCTCGTCGGCGCTCTCCTCCCGCAGCCCGTCGGCGTGCACGATCGCGTCGTAGGCGAGCTTGGTGCGGTCCCAGCGGCGGTCGCGATCCATCCCGTAGTAGCGGCCGCCGACCGTCCCGATCCGCCCGGCCTGACGCAGCCAGGTCTCGAGCTCGGCGATGTAGCCGCGTCCCGAGGTCGGCAGCGTGTCGCGCCCGTCGGTGAAGGCATGAAAGACGACGTCTGGGACGCCCTCCGCGGCGGCCAGCTCGACCGTCGCCTCGAGGTGCTCCCAGCCGGAGTGCACGCCGCCGTCGGAGACGAGGCCGATCAGGTGAAGGCGCCCGCGGGGCGAGTTGCGGGCCCGCTCGCAGGCGCCCTTCAGGGCCGGGTTCTCAAAGAAGCTGCCGTCGGCGACCGCGTCGTCGATCCGCATCAGGTCCTGCTTCACGACCGCCCCCGCCCCGAGGTTCAGATGCCCGACCTCCGAGTTGCCCATCTGCCCCTCCGGCAGCCCGACAGCGGCCCCGCCGGCGGAGAGCTGCGTGTGGGGAAAGGAGGACCAGAGCTCGTCGAAGCAGGGCGTGTCGGCCAGCTCGATCGCGTTGCCCGGGCCGGCCGGGGCCAGACCCCACCCGTCGAGCACGACCAGCGCCAGCGAAGGGACCGGAAGCTCGGTGGGCCCCGGGGGAAGCGTCATCGCCCAGGTCTCACGCCGCCGCCTCGACGATCGCGGAGAAATCGCCGGGGTCGAGGCTGGCGCCCCCGACCAGCGCCCCGTCGATGTCGGGAAGCTCGATCAGCTCGGCTGCGTTGCCGGGCTTGACCGAGCCGCCGTAGACGATCCGGATCGCATCCCCGGCGCGCTCGTCGCGCTCGCGGACGAGGTTGCGGATGAAGAGGATCGCCTCCTGGGCCTGCTCGGAGGTTGCCGTGCGGCCGGTGCCGATCGCCCAGACCGGCTCGTACGCGATCACGATCTCAGCCAGATCCGCCGAATCGACCTCGGCGAGGTCGGCCCGAACCTGCGCCGCCAGCACCGACTCGGTCTCGCCTGCATCGCGCTGTCCCTCGGTCTCGCCGACGCAGAGGATCGGCTCGAGTCGCGCCGCAAGCGCCGCGGGCACCTTGCGGGAGAGCGCGTCGTCGGTCTCGTTGAAGTACTGGCGCCGCTCGGAGTGGCCGAGCACGACCGCGTCGACCCCGATCTCGCCCAGCATCGGCGCCGAGACCTCACCGGTGAAGGCGCCGGCGCTCTGCTCGTGCATGTTCTGCGCCGCCACCCGCACCCGACTCTGGGCGCAGTGCTCAACCGCCGTCTTCAGGGCCAGGTAGGGCGGGCAGACGACGACCTCGGGCCCTGAGTCCGGGACCCTCGGGAGAAAGGCCCCCAGGAACTGCTTGGCCTCCTCGATCGTCTTGTTCATCTTCCAGTTCCCGGCGACGTAGGGGGTGCGCTCAGCCATCGCCACCCCCCGCGTCCATCAGGGCTTCGACTCCCGGCAGCTGCTTTCCCTCGAGCAGCTCCAGCGAGGCGCCGCCCCCGGTCGAGAGCCAGTCGACCCGGTCGGCGAGGCCGAAGGACTTCAGCGCCGCCACCGAGTCGCCACCGCCGACCACCGTGACAGCGGGGGCGTTGGCGACGGCCTCGGCGATCGCCCGCGTCCCGGCGGCAAAGGGCTCGACCTCGAACGCGCCCATCGGGCCGTTCCAGAGCACGGTGCCGGCGCGGGAGACCGACTCGGAGTAGCGGTGGGCGGTGGCGGGACCGATGTCGAGGCCCATCCAGCCGTCGGGAACGTCGACGGTGTCGACCTCGCGGCGCTCGGTGTCGGCCTCCAGCGCGCGGCCGAGGACGAGGTCGCTCGGCAACACGAGGTCACACGATGACCCCTCCGCCTTCTCCAGCGCGGCTCGTGCCATCTCGACCCCCTCCTCCTCGACCAGCGAGTCGCCGGTCGGGCGGCCCTGGGCGCGAAAGAAACTGAAGCACATCGCGCCGCCAACCAGGATCTCGTCGGCGATGCCGAGGAAGCGCTCGATCACGCCGATCTTGTCGGTCACCTTGGCGCCGCCGAGGACGACGACCAGCGGCTCGGCGGGATCCTCGACGACTGCGGTCAGCTCGCGCACCTCGCGCTCCAGCAGCAGACCCGCGTAGGCGGGCAGCAGCTCGGCGACCCCGACCGTGGTCGCGTGGGCGCGGTGGGCGGCGCCGAATGCGTCGTCGACGTAGAGGTCGGCGAGATCGGCCAGAGCCTCGGCCAGAGCCGGATCGTTCTTCGTCTCACCGGCCTCGAAGCGGCTGTTCTCGAGCAGCATGAGCTCCCCCGGCCCCAGCTCGGCGGCCATCGCCGCAGCCCTCTCCCCGACGACCTCGGGGGCCTGGCGCACCTCGGTCCCGGTCAGCTCGCCCAGCCGGCGCCCGACCGGCGCCATCGAGAGGCTCGGGTCGGGTCCCTTCGGCCGCCCGAGGTGGGAGACGAGGACGGTTGCGGCGCTGCGCTCGCGCAGCAGCTCGATCGTCGGCAGCGCGGCCCGGATCCGGGTGTCGTCGGCGACCTCGCCGCCGTCGAGGGGCACGTTGAAGTCGACCCGGACCAGCACCGTCAGTCCATCGACATGCGCGTCGCGGACGCTCGCCTTGGCGAAGCGCCCGCGCGCCGTCGCGGCCTGCTCGCCCCCGGCTCCGCTCAACCGGCGCTCGCCGCGACCGGCTGCAACACCATGGCCGCCAGCTCGACGCAGCGGGTGGAGTAGCCCCACTCGTTGTCGTACCAGGAGATCGTCTTCACCAGGGTGCCGTCGAGGACCATCGTCTGCTCGGCGTCGAAGACCGACGAATGCGGCTCGCCGACGATGTCGGTCGAGACGATCGGCTCCTCGGTGTAGGCGAGGATGCCGTCCAGCGGCCCCTCGGCGGCGGCTCGCATCGCGGAGTTGATCTCCTCGGCGCTGGTCTCCCGGGAGACCGTGCAGACAAGGTCGACGACCGAGCCGGTGATCACGGGAGCGCGCACGGAGATCCCGTTCAGCTTGCCGTCGAGCTCGGGCAGCACCAGTCCGACCGCCTTCGCGGCTCCGGTCGTGGTCGGGATCAGGTTGACCGCCGCGGCGCGGGCCCTGCGCAGGTCCTTGTGCGGCGTGTCCTGAAGGCGCTGGTCCGCGGTGTAGGCGTGAATCGTGGTCATCAGCCCGTGCTCGATTCCAACCGTCTCGTGCAGGACCTTTGCGACCGGCGCCAGGCAGTTGGTCGTGCAGGAGGCGTTGGAGATCACATCGTGCTTCTCGGCGTCATAGGCCTGATCGAAGTTGACCCCAAGGGCGACGGTGACGTCGGGATCCTTGGCGGGGGCGGTGATGATCACCTTCTTTGCGCCGGCCTCCAGGTGCTTGGCGGCCTCGTCGCGGCCGCGGAACAACCCGGTCGACTCGATCACCACGTCGACACCGAGATCGCCCCAGGGCAGGTCGGCGGGATCGCGCTCGGCGAGCACCTTGACCTCGTTGCCGTCGACCGTGATCGAGCCGTCGCCGGCCTGAACCTCTCCGGGAAAGCGGCCGAAGGCGGAGTCGTACTTGAGCAGATGGGCGAGTGTCTCGGCGTCGGTGATGTCGTTCACCGCGACGAACTCGAGATCCGCATCAGCGGCGTGCGCGGCCCGAAAGACGTTGCGCCCGATGCGGCCGAAGCCGTTGATCCCGACCTTCACTGCCATGGGGTCCCTCCTGAGTGGCTTACGGTCCCGATCTTAAGCGTTCGACGACCCCCGGCGGGGGCAGCTCAGTCGGAGCTGACCGTGACCTCGATGCTGTGGCCGTCCGGATCGGCGAGAAATGCCGAGTAGGAGCCCGAGCCGGTGCGGCGGGCCTCGCCGGGCGCGTCGATGCCGCTGCCGCCGTGGGCCAGCCCGCCCTCCCAGGCGGCCTTGACCGCGGCGATTCCCGGCGCCGAGAACGAGACCAGACCATGGGTCGCGATGGCTCCGGAGTCGGAGGTGACGAAGAAGACCGGCTTCGCGATCCCCCAGCCGACCATCCCGTTCGCCTCGAGGTGGCGCCGCCAGCCCAGCGGGTTGAGCAGCGAGTCGTAGAACTCCCCACTCTCCTCCAAGTCCGAGACACCTAGAACCACGTGGTGGATCACGGCTCAAACCTATACGGACGAGATGACACCAGTCCTGCTCCTACCCTTCCTTGGGCACCCAGCGAAAGTAGCGCACCGCGAGCAGCAGACCGAGCGCCCCCCAGGCGGCGACCACCGCCAGGTGGCCCCACTGCATGCCTGCCCCGCCGGCGCTGGCCGGCTCGTAGACGCTGAAGAAGGCCTCGAAGAAATGCCTGACCGGGAATGCGTCCGCAAAGGACAAGACCCCGTTGGGAATTTGGTCCTCGGGGATGAAGACGCCGGAGAGGAAATAGAGCGGCAGCAGGGTGAAGTTGGCGATCGGCGCCGCGGCGTCGGCGGAGGGGATCGCGGCGGTCAGCGCCACCCCGAGACAGCAGAAGGCGGCCGCGCCGACCGCCAGCGTGACGACGATCTCCGGCAGCCGCGACCAGGGGACGTGGACCCCGAAGGCGAGCTTGCCGATCGCCGCGATCAGGACCAGCATCAGCAGCGAGACGACGATCGCGTTGCCGATCCGCCCGGCGATGAACACCCAGGACGGCATCGGGGTGCCGCGGCCCCGCTTCAGCCTCCCGTCCTCGCGGGCGATCGTCAGCGACATCGCCAGGCTCTGCATCGTCGCCGAGATCACCGCCAGGGTGATGATCGCCGGCACGTAGTAGGCGTCGACGTCGATTCCGCCGCCGACGTCCACCGTCTGGCCGCTGAAGACAAGCGCGAAGATGACCAGCAGCAGGACCGGGAACATCACCGTGAAGAAGACCGACGCCGGGTTGCGCCAGAAGGACTTCTGGTCGTAGCGGAACTGGTGGGCGACGAGGCCGACGGCGCTCATTCGGGCTCTCCGGTCAGATCGAGATAGACGTCCTCGAGGGTCGGGCGGCGGACCTCGAGGCCCTCGAGGTCGACGCCGCGGGCCAGCGCCCATTGGGTGAGCTCGTTGAGCACCTGCACCGGCGAGGCCGTGCTGAACGAGATGCTGCCGTTGGCGCTCCCCGCGCCCGCGGCCTCGCCCGGCAGATCCGCGGCCGAGGCATCGTCGGGGAGCCGGAAGCTGATCGTCGCCGGTGCGTGCTCGCGATCGACGATCTCCTCCGGGGCTCCCTCGGCGACGATCTTGCCGCGCGCGATGATCGCCGCCCGGTCGGCGAGCTGCTGCGCCTCCTCCATGTAATGGGTGGTGAGGAAGATCGTCTTGCCGAGCTTGCTGAGATTCTCGATCACGGTCCAGAACTGGCGCCGGGCCGAGGGGTCGAAGCCGGTGGTCGGCTCGTCGAGGAAGAGCACCTCCGGGTCTCCGATCAGCGCCAGGCCGACGTCGAGGCGGCGCTGCTGGCCGCCGGAGAGATTCTGGGCGCGCTGATCGGCCGACTCGCCGAGCCCGATCAGCTCGATCGTCGCCTCGATCGGGCGCGGGGAGGTGTAGTAGCCCGCATAGAGGCCGAGCGACTCGCGCACGGTCAGGTAGGCGTCCGGCTTCGACTGCTGAAGGACGAAGCCGACCCGCTCGCGCCACGAGCGGTCGGCCTTGGCGGGGTCCTCGCCGAGCACCGTCGCCTCGCCGCCGTCGCGCTGGCGAAAGCCCTCGAGGATCTCGACCGTCGTCGTCTTGCCGGCCCCGTTCGGCCCGAGGAAGGCGAATATCTCCCCCGCCCCGACCTCGAGGTCGATCCCGCGCACCGCCTCCACGCTCCCGTACGACTTGAGCAGACCGCGGACGCTGATCACTGCGTCAGGCACGAACCGGGATCTTAGGCGCGCTCAGTCCCCGGGCTCCACGTCGCGGTGCTTGATCCGCACCGCGACGTCGTCGCGGCCGCCGAGGCGGCGGGCGATCCGGTCGGCCACGGTGAGCGAGCGGTGGCGGCCGCCGGTGCAGCCGATCGCGATCGTCAGGTGGCTCTTGCCCTCGGCGACATAGGCGGGAATCAGGAAGTCGAGCAAAGGCATCAGCCGGCCGTAGAACTCGCCCGCCTGGGTCCCCGACTCGACGTACTCGACCACCTTCGGGTCGAGCCCGGTCAGGGGGCGCAGCTCGTCGACGTAGTGCGGGTTGGGCAGGAAGCGGACGTCGAGGGTGAGGTCGGCCTCACGCGGCGGCCCGTTCTTGAACCCGAAGGTCTGCAGGGTGATCGCCATCCGCCCGTCCTCGGCGGAGTCGAGCATCTCCTCGGCGATCCGCCGCCGCAGGGTGGCCCCGGTCGAGCCGGTGGTGTCCATGACGACGTCGGCGCGCTCGCGCAGCGGTTCGAGCAGCTTGCGCTCGGCGCGGATTCCCTCCGCGACCTGGCCGTCGGGCGACAGCGGGTGGCGGCGGCGGGTCTCCTTGTAGCGGTCGAGCAGCGTCTGCTCGTCGGCCTCGAGGAACAGCACCTTGGGAGAGAGCCCGTCGACGTCGAGGTCGTCGAGGACGTGCAGGAGCTCGTCGAAGTAGTCGCCCCCGCGCACGTCGGAGACCACCGCCGCCTTCTGGACGCCGCTTCCCTCGTGCCGAAACAGCTCGCCCAGCGAGCCGATCATCCGCGGCGGCAGGTTGTCGACGCAGAAGTAGCCGCCGTCCTCGAAGGCGGCTATCGCCTCCGACTTCCCGGCCCCCGAGTGGCCGGTGATGACGACCATCGTCACCTGCTTGGTGTCCTTCTCCATGTCGACCATCGGATCGCTTCGAAGCTTCACAGGTCAGCCGGTCCGATTGAGCTGCTCGTGGATCTCGCGGGCCAGCTTTCCCGGCACCCCCGGAACCGCCTCCAGCTCTTCGCGGCTCGCGGCCATGAAGCGCTCCGGGCTTCCGAAGTGCTCGAGCAGGGCGCGCTTGCGGACCGGCCCGACCCCGCGCAGCTCGTCGAACACCGATCCCGTCATCGCCCGGTCGCGGCGGCCGCGGTGATGCTCGATCGCGAACCGGTGCGCCTCGTCGCGGACCCGCTGCAGCAGCTTCAGCCCCTCCGAGTCGCGGGGCATCGGCAGCGGATCGGGGCGCCCCGGGACATAGACCTCCTCGAGGCGCTTGGCGAGGCTGATCACGGTCACGTCGCGCTCGACGAACGGCCGCAGCGCCCGCATCCCGGCCGCCAGCTGGCCCTTGCCCCCGTCGATCACGACCAGCGAGGGCAGCGAGGCGAAGCTCTCGTCGCGGTCGGAGTCGTGGGGCGAAAGGTCGGCCTGCTCGAGATAGCGGCTCATCCGCCGCGCCAGGACCTCCTCCATCGCGGCGAAGTCGTCGGGGCCGCCGTTGCCGGCCGACCTCCGCAGCTCGCCGCGGACCTTGAAGCGCCGGTAGTGGGCCTTCTTCGTCGCCCCGCCCTCGAACACGACCATCGAGGCGACGGTGTGCTCGGGACCGAGGTTGGAGATGTCGAAGCCCTCGATCCGCACCGGGAGCTCCTCCATGCCGAGCGCCTCTCGCAGGCCGCTCAGCGACTCGACCCGGCGCTGGCGCCGGTGCTCGCGGCGCAGCCGGTCCTGGTCCAGGGCCAGCTTGGCGTTGCGCTCCGCAAGCTCGCGCAGGCGCCGGGTGTCGCCCCGCTCCGGGATCCGCACCTCGACCGGACCACCGCGCCGCTCGCTGAGCGCCTCGGAGAGAAGCGGCGCGCGCTCGCGCATGTAGGGGCCGACGACGATCCGCCGTGGCGAGGCCGGCACGGCCGAGTAGTACTGGCCGATGAACTCCTCGGCGACCTCGGCCAGCTCGCGCTCGCCCTGATTCTCCAGATAGAAGCTCTGGCGCTCGGCGAGGATCCCGTCGCGGACCTGAAAGACCTGGGCGTTGGCGTCGGTGCCCTCGACCGCGACCCCGATCACGTCGGCGGTCCCGACCGACGCCCCGGCGACGCGCTGGCGCTCGAACAGCGACTGAACCGCGGCGAGGCGGTCGCGGTGCACGGCGGCGCGCTCGAAGTCCTTTGCCTCCGACGCGTCCTCCATCTTCTGCAGCTCGGAGCGCTCGACCTGGTTGTAGCGGCCGGAGAGGAAGTCGATGATCGCGTCGATGTTGCGCCGGTACTCCTCGCGCCCGACGTAGCCGACGCAGGGGGCTCCGCAGCGCTTTATGTAGTAGTCGAGGCAGGGGCTGCCGGAGCGGCGGCCGGGCTCGGGGCCCTCGCAGGTGCGGTACTGGAACAGCTTGCCGAGCAGGTCGAGGGTCTCGCGGACGCGCTTGGCGCTCGAGAAGGGGCCGAAGTAGGCGCGGCCGGGACGGTGCCGCTCGCGGGTGAAGTAGACGCGCGGGTAGTCCTCGTCGAGGCTGATCCCGACGTACGGATAGGACTTGTCGTCGCGCAGGCGGATGTTGAACAGCGGCCGGTGGCGCTTTATGAACTGCTGCTCGGAGAGCAGCGCCTCGGCCTCGGATGCGGTGACCAGGAAATCGATCCGCGCCACCCTGCTCGTCAGCTCCGTCGCGGAGCCGGAGAAATGCGACGCGACCCGCTTGCGGATCGAGCGCGCCTTGCCCACGTAGAGCACCGAGCCGTCCTCGTCGAGGAACTGGTAGACGCCGGGCGAATCGGGCAGCGCCCGGCGCTGCTCGGCGAGGCGTGCCTCGCGCTCTGTGTCCTTGGTTGCCATCAGTCAAAGGGTAGGCTCCTGGCCGCACGGCCAAACCCGATCTCCCCGCTCCTTGCGGGGTTGCGCGAAGGACGGAGAAGATGAGCACCGAGACGGACGCGAGCCCCAGGAACGTCATACCTGCGGAAGGCCCCGAGCTGTCGACGCTTCAGATCGAGGTCGACGGCGAGATCGGCACGCTGACCCTGAACCGGCCCGACTCGCTGAACGCGATGAGCCCGGAGATGATCGGCGAGCTGGTCGACGCCTTCGCCTGGCTCGCCGATCAGGCGCCGCTGCGGGCGCTGATCGTCACCGGCGCCGAGCGGGCCTTCTCGGCCGGCGGCGACGTGAACTGGTTTCGCACCGGGATCGAGTCCAACGAGATCGACTTGCCTTCGAACGTCCGGCGCGGCGCCGAGGTGCTGCACCAGGCGATCATCGACCTGCGCCGGATCCCCTATCCGGTGATCGCGGCGGTCAACGGCCCGGCGGCCGGGGCGGGGTTCTCGCTGGCGCTCGCCTGCGACATCCGGATCGCCTCCGAGGATGCCTTCTTCGCCTGCGCCTATGGCCGCATCGGGGCCTCCCCCGACGGCGGCATGACCTACTTCCTCCCCCGCGTGATCGGTCCCAGCAGGGCGCTGGAGCTGCTGCTCAACGACCCCAACCTGACCGCCCAGGACGCCCTCGAAGCCGGTCTGGTCTCCGAGGTCGTGGCCGCGGACGCGCTGATTGACCGGGCCCGCGAGAAGGCGGCCAAGCTCGCCGCCAAGGCCCCCCACTACGTGCGGATGGCGAAGCTGCTGGTCGCCCAGAGCCTCGACAACAGCCTCGCCGACCATCTGCAGCTGGAGCGGCACGGAATCGCCGACAGCATGGGTACCGAGGACCTGCGCGGCGGCGTCACGGCCTTCTTCGCGGGCGAGCCGTTCGAATTCAAGGGAACCTGAACCTCGGGGCGCGACCGCTCGTATCGCGTTTTAGACCACAGGGTTAGAGTTGAGACCGCAAGCCACAGGAAAGGAATGCTCCCCATGAAGAAGGCCTTTGCCGTGCTCGCGCTGGCGCTCGCGGCGGTCGCCCTCGTCGCCTGCGGCGGCGGAGGAGGCGACAACAGCAGCACCGCCACGAGTCCATCGGGGGGCGGCGCCTCGGCCGGTGGCGGCGGTGGTTCCGCCGGCGGTGGCGGCTCGACGCTGAAGCTGGCCGCCGATCCCAGCGGCGCGCTTGGCCTACGACACCAAGTCGCTGAGCGCCAAGGCGGGCAACGTGACGATCGACTTCACCAACGATGCGCCGATCTCCCACGACGTCTCGGTCGAGGACTCGAGCGGCCAGGAGCTCGGGACCTCCGACCTGATCTCGAAGAGCAGCACGACGCTGGACCTCAGCAACCTGAAGCCGGGCACCTATACGTTCTTCTGCACCGTGCCGGGCCATCGCGAGGGCGGCATGGAAGGGACGCTGACGGTCAAGTAGGGCCGAGCGCTTGATCCGGCAAAACGGGCATTCGATGGCCCGTTTTGCCGGTTAGGCGGCGCGGCGTGGCGGGTTTTGCATCGCATGGGTGCAAAAGCCGCCAACGGCGGCCTCCAGGGTCGGGGCGCGGGATTACTGCTGCCCTGGGTAAGGAAGCGGGCGACGCTGTCGGCGACGCAGCAGGGCTTCTCGGAGCCCTCGACCTCGACCGTGAACCGGGTCACCATCTGCCACCAGCCTCCGCCGACCTCGTCGAGCTCGACGACCTCGGCCTTGGCGCGAATTCGGGCTCCGGCCGGCACCGGAGCGGGGAAGCGAATCTTGTTCCAGCCGTAGTTGACGCCGAGCTGGAAGCCGCCCGCCTCGATCAGCTCGAGCCGGAAGCCGTCGATCATCGAAAGGGTGAGGTTGCCGTGGGCGATCGGGCCGCCGAAGGGGCTTTCCTTCTTGGCCCGCTCGATGTCGACGTGGATCCACTGGTGATCGCCGGAGAGGTCGGCGAAGGCGTTGATGTCGTCCTGGGTGACCTCGCGCCAGTCGCTGGGCCCGATCTCCTGGCCCTGGATCTGCTTGATCCCCTCGACGCCCTGGATCTCTGCGATCGCCATCGGCGCGCAGCCTACCGGTCTCGAGCCGCTTTCAGCCCTCTCGAGGGTCTCGTACTCGTCGAGCCGGCGATCTGACCGTCCTCGAAGAGTAGCGTGGGTGACCTCGTCTGAGGGGCTCCGCTGCTCGCCGACGCCCTTGCCGGTCGAGACGACGTGGTCGCCGACCTCGATTAGTCGAGACCCGTGGTCTGCTAGGTCCAGCCACCCTTGAGGCCTTGATGCGCCTTACGCCCGCGGTATTCCCCGGGCGCATGAACCGTCCAGCGCATCTCGACATCGGCGCGGCGCCCGACCGCACGACCTCGACGTTTGCCTGCGACATCGCCCGCCAGTGTCCCGTTCTCGGCTCAGGCGACCAGCCGCACCTCGAACGGCGGCGCGAGCAGCGCGCCGGAGCCGTCGAGCAGGGCGAGGATGCGGGCGACGTAGGCGATCGTCTCGGGGTAGCCGGGCACACAGGCGCAGGCGGCGACGGCGCCGGGGCCGGCGTTGTAGGCGGCCAGCGCAAGCCGCACCGATCCGAACTCCCGCAGCAGGTTCGACATCAGGTGCGCCTGGGCGTCGATCGCCGCCTCGGCGTCGAACGGGTCGCGCAACCCGTAGGAGGCCGCCGTGCCGGGCATGAACTGGGCGATGCCCTGGGCGCCGGCGGGCGAGACGGCGTAGGGGTCGAAGCCGGACTCGGCCATCAGCTGCGCCGCCAGAAGCGCCGCGGAGACGTTCCAGCGGGCGGCGGAGCGGACCAAGGCCGCCTCGAATCGCGCCGGCACGAAGGCGGGCAGCGACTGCGAGGCCGCCCCGACGGCGTCGCCGCCGCCGGCGGCGCCGGCCCGCTCGCCGGCGGCCGAGCAGGGAGCCGGGCCGGCCACGAAGCCGAAATGCCATGCCTCCCACGAGTAGCGCTGCAGGAAGCCGAAGCGCCGCGCATTCGCCGCCAGCCAGGCGTACGCGGAGCCCGGACCGAGGTCGAGCTCGGTCGCGCAGCGGTGCAGCGATTGCCCGGGCGGCGCGACCCAGGTCGGGTCGGGGTGCTGGGCGAAGAGCTGCGCCTGCTCGGCGTCGGAGCGAAATCCGGAGACGACGATCAGCGCGATGACCGGCGCGGCGGGCGGCCGCGGACATGCGGTCGAAGGCCGCCGCGACGTCGGGGCGCATTCCCTCGCCGTTGCGGTAGACGAGCGGGCCCGAGTAGCCGCCCCCGCTCGCCATCGAGGGCAGGCCGGTCCCGCCGCCCGGCGGTGGGGCCGCCTCGGCGACAGCCCAGGCGACGACCGCGGCGCGGACTGGCTGCAGCTCGGCGCGGATCGTGACCTTGGCCCGCAGGGGCGGAAACGAGTCGGCGTCGGGAAATCCGACGTCGAGCCGCCCCGGGTCGGCGCCGTTGGCGCGGGCGGCGCCGACCGCCGCCTCGCGCGCCCTGGCGAGATACGTCGGGCGGCTGAGGTGGGCCGGATTCGGGGCCCCGTTCGGAAGCCGCGGCGGCGCCGTCAGGCGCGGCATGTCGTCGCGCATCGAGCGCGCCGCCGAGAGCGCCGCGAGGTCGGCTGCGCGCTGCAGGCGTCCCTTCCCGGTCAGCGCCCCGGCGATCGAGACGATCGCCAGGGCGGCGATCAGCAGGATCGCCACGCAGCCGATCACCGCCGGCAGCGCCTGCCCGCCGGCGCCGGACAACGCCCCCAGCGCCCGCGCCCAGCGTCGCAGCCGAGCTTCGTCGGCCCCGCCAACACGGACTCCGGCCAGCGCCCTGCGACCGGAGGCCCAGCCGAGCGGATGGGCCGCGACCCGAACCGCGATTCCACGCGCTCGAAGGCCGCGCACGGCAAGCGCCGCGAGGGCCCTGTCGCGCGGCAGCTCGGCCCTGATCACCGCCGCACCGGGGGCGAGGGCGGGATCCTCGACCGCCTCCCGCCAGAGCGGAGCCTGCACATGGATGACGCTGGCGGCGAGCTCACCCGTCGTGGCAGCCTCCGCCGCTCGGGCCAGCCCCTCGGGCCCGTCTCCGGCCGCCAGATGGCAGAGCAAGCCCCGTGCCGAGGCGCCGGCGGCGGTTCCGCCGAGCCTCTCCTCGCAGCGGCGCGCCGCGGGCGAGGCGAGCAGGGTCGGCCGGCGCGAACGCGTCCCATTCCCCACCTCGACCAGTAGCGCGGCGCGGTCCTCGCGGGCTGCGCAGCCGGCGAGCCCCGCCGCCAGCGCCTCCGACCCCCGCGCCCCCGCGGTCGCCGTGACCACCAGCCTCGGAGCTGC
This sequence comes from uncultured Solirubrobacterales bacterium, assembly GCA_963772265.1. Classification (GTDB taxonomy): domain Bacteria; phylum Actinomycetota; class Thermoleophilia; order Solirubrobacterales; family 70-9; genus Mayfieldus. The sequence continues at coordinate 41,947 of CAVYWS010000002.1, forward strand.
GGCCGCGCGGCTCAGTGCGGACGGCGTGCCCATGCGGAGGAGCGGACGTCGATCCGGCGCGAGAGGATGTCGAGTGGGGACGGCGGGCGGACCCGGACCGTCACCCGCCCTCCCTCGACCCGCACCGCCGCCCGGTCGCGAGCCCAGCCGGGGAGCGCTCCGCGGGCCGCGGCGGCCCCGGAACTGGCCCGAGGCGAGGGCCATCGCTCCCGCCTCGGCGGCTCCGTCGGCAAGGGTGAGCGCGAAGCCGGCGGCGAGAAGCTGGAGGGCGACGAAGGCGGCCAGCAGCAGCGCCGGCAGACCCGCCACCAGCTCGACGCTCGCCTGCCCGCACTGGCCGCGGCCGAAGGTCGGGTCAGGGCGTGCCACTCGTGTCTCCCAGCGAGGAGCGAGCGCCGACCGCGATCCGGGGCAGGCCCGGGATCAGCGCCGGCACCCTGACCCTGACCCGCACCCCACCGCCGTCGCTGACCGCGGCGCCGTCGCGGAGCGGGGAGGGCAGGGCGCGCCTCGCCGCCGCCCGCGACTCGCCGCCGACGGTCTCGGCGCGGGCTCCCGCCCGGGCGGCGATCGCGGCCGACCACAGGGCCGCCCCGGCAATCGCGATCTGGGCCGCGACCAGCAGCGCCAGCCCGATCAACGGCAGCGTCGCGACCAGCTCCACCGACGCCACCCCCCGCTGGCTCCCGGCCGCCGATCCCACTTGCTCGCGCATGCCCGCAAGCTCTCGACGGCGGACGCGCGGGTGGCGCGTGCTAGGTGACTATTCGCTACTCCGGAGGCCGGGGGCTAGTAGCTGCTTGCCTCGAGCCAGACGCGCCAGATCGCCGCCAGCGCGACCCCGAGCAGGACCAGCCAGGCCAGCGTCCCGCCGCCGCTGGTGAAGGCCTCGTCCTGCCAGGCGATCAGCAGGGCGATGCCCCCAAGGGCGCCGAAGAGGATCCCGCGGCGGGAGTCGCTGAGCGCAGCCAGGGTGAGCTGGTTCTGGCGGTAGATCTGCTGGACGAAGACCACGATCGCGACGAAGAAGCCCATCGTCATCGCGGTTACGACGGTGTTGGCGCCGTTGCCACCCCCGGGAGCGAAGGCGATCACCGCTGCGACGGCGGCAATGATCAGGAAGTTGAGCAGCATCCGCATCGAGCGCATGAGCAGAGTCTAGGACTAGCTACTTGTTGGTCATCACGATGATCCCGATCACCACGGCGGCGACGCAGACCGCGAAGGCGACGACCGCGACGGCCAGCGCCGCTGAGGCAGCGATCGGGCGCTCGTCGCGGCTGAGGTCGGCGAACCGGGTCGCTCCGAACACGGCGAACGAGAACGCGAACGTGACCCCCACGCCGGTGATCGTCGACGCGGCGATCGTCTCGCAGCAGCTCCTTGGTCTCGACGATCGTCGCCAACACCACTGGCAACCTCACCAGCCTCTCGCTTCGCAATCGCGCGCTTCGCGCACTCTGCTCAGCGCCACAATCATGATGCGGGCACCGGCGAGCCCTGCTGGTAGCGGCGGCCGAAGGCGGCGGCGACAAGCGAGAGGCTCATCAGGCTGACCAGCACCGGCCCCAGCGCTCCGGTGCCGAAGATGCGGGTGCAGCCGTAGACGCCGGCGCCGATCGCCGCCGCCGCCGGCAGGGTGACCACCCAGGCGGCGATGATGTTCCCGGCGACGCCCCAGCGCACCGCCGAGACCCGCTTGCCGGCCCCGGCCCCCATCACGCCGCCGTTGATCACGTGGGTGGTGGAGAGAGGAAAGCCGAAATGGGTCGAGGCCAGGATCACCGCGGCGCCCGCCCCCTGCGACGAGAAGCCCTGGGCGGTGTCCATCTTGATGATCCGGGTGCCGGTGGTGCGGATGATCCGCCAGCCGCCGCTGTAGGTGCCGAGCGCGATCGCCGTCGCCGCCGACACGATCACCCACGTGGGAGTACCGGCATCGGCTCCCAGGTTCCCGTTGGCGATCAGCGCCAGGGTGATCACCCCCATCGTCTTCTGGGCGTCGTTGGTGCCGTGGGCGAGGGCCAGCATCCCGCCGGAGATGATCTGCCCGAAGCGGAATCCGCGCGTCACCGGACCGGGGCGAAGGCGGCCGACGATCCGGTAGGCGCCGCCGATCGCGATCCCGGCCACCATGAAGGCGAGGATCGGCGCCACCAATGCCGGGATCAGCACCTTGCCGACCAGTCCGTCGGCGAGGACGGCACTGGTCCCGACCGCCGCGACGGTCGAGCCAACGATGCCCCCGATCAGGGCGTGCGAGCTCGACGAGGGTAAGCCGAAGTACCAGGTCAGCAGGTTCCAGGCGATCGCTCCGATCAGGCCGGCGAAGATGATGTTCAGGGAGTCGATCGCCTCGGCGCTGACCACGTCGTTGGCGACCGTCGCGGCGACCTGGAGGGAGATGAAGGCGCCGGCGAAGTTGAGCAGCGCCGCGTAGCCGATCGCCACACGCGGCGCCGCGGCGCCGGTGGAGATCGAGGTCGCGACCACGTTGGCGGTGTCGTGAAAGCCGTTGGTGAAGTCGAAGGCCAGCGCCGTCGCGACGACGATGACGAGGACGAGGTCGTTGCTCACGCCGCCAGATCCTCACTAGCTGTTCTTGATCACGATGCCTTCGATGATGGACGCCGAAGTCTCGGTCGCGTCGATCGCGCGCTCGAGCCTCAGGAACAGGTCCCGCCATCGGATCACGACCATCGGGTCGATCCCGTTCGAGAACAGCGAGGCCACCGCGTCGCGGTAGATCCGGTCACCGTCGTTCTCCAGGCGGTGGATCTCGATCCAGTAGTGGTCGAGGTCCTTGAAGCCGCGCAGGTTCTGGAGCAGCCCGTAGAGCTGCTCGCACGACTTGACCAGCACCTTGGTCAGCCCCAGCGCCTGGTCCATCGGCGCTTCAATGCTGTAGAGCCCCATGAAGTCTGCGACCTCCTCGGTGTAGTCGACGATGTCGTCCATCTGGGTCGCCAGCCCGTAGATGTCCTCGCGGTCGATCGGGGTGACGAAGGTCGAGTTCAGCCGCTGGACGATGTCGTGGGTGATCCGATCGCCCTCCTGCTCGGCCTTGAGGATGTCCCGCGCCAGCCCGCCGTCCTCGGGCCAGGTGCGCATCATCTCGTCGAGCATCCTCGCGGCGTTCACGGTGTTGTGCCCGGCCTCGATGAAGAGGTCGAAGAAGGTGCTGTCTCGCGGAAGAAGGGAGAGGCGAGCCATCGAGACGTGGCGAAAGCTACTCGCTGGCGGCGACGAGATGCTCGGAGGCCCGGGCCTCGTGCCAATCGCGAAGTTCCGCCTGCATGTCCCGGGTCGGTTCCCCGCGCGGCTCCCGCCGCGCCCATTCTCCGTCGGCCTCGAGCTGCCAGGAATGGGTGTTGTCGGCAAGCGATCGCTCGACGATGTCGACCGCCTGGTCGCGCAGCGCCGGATCCTCGATCGGCACCACCAGCTCGACCCGGTTGTCGAGGTTGCGCGGCATCAGATCCGCGGAGCCGATGTAGACGCGCGTCTCGCCGTTGGTCTCGAATACGTAGATGCGCGAATGCTCGAGGAAGCGGCCGACCACCGAGCGTACGGTGACGTTTTCCGAGACCCCGGCGACGCCGGGGCGCAGGCAGCAGATCCCGCGCACGTTGAGATCGACCGTGACGCCGGCCTGTGAGGCCTCATAGAGGGCGCGGATCTTGCGCGCGTCGACCAGCGCGTTCATCTTCATCGCGATCCTGGCCGTCCCGCCCGCCCGCTTGGCCTCGACCGCGCGATCGATCTCGGCCCGCAGGTGCTTGCGCATCGTGGTCGGCGAGACCAGGACCTTGCGGTAGTCGGCCGGGCGCCCGTAGCCGGTGATGAAGTTGAACATCTCGGCGACGTCGGCGCCGATATCGGGGTCGGCGGTGAACAGGCCGAGGTCGGTGTAGAGGCGGGCGGTGGTCGGGTTGTAGTTGCCGGTGCCGATGTGCACGTAGTGGCGGACCCTGTCGCCCTCGCGGCGCGCCACCAGCAGCGCCTTGGTGTGGGTCTTCAGCCCGGGGATGCCGTAGACGACGTGGACCCCGGCCTCCTCCATCGATTTCGCCCACTGGATGTTGGCCTCCTCGTCGAAGCGGGCCTTCAGCTCCACCATGCAGACCGCCTGCTTGCCGCGTTCCGAGGCCCTGATCAGGGCCGGGACCAGGGGCGAGTCGTCGCTGGTCCGGTACACGGTCATCTTGATCGCCAGGACGTCGGGGTCGGCAACGGCCTGCTCGGCGAAGCGCTCGACCGAGGAGGCGAAGGAGTCATAGGGATGGTGGACGAGAACGTCCCCTTGGCGGATCGCGCCGAACATGTCCGCCGGGCCGCCCTCCTCGCCCTGCAGGCGCGGCTGGGTCACCGGGGTCCAGCTCGGGTAGCGCAGCTCGCTCGGCCCGCCCGCGTCGACGATGTCGCCGACGTCGGCAAGGTCGAGCAGGCCTTCGACCTCGTAGACCTCGCGCTCCTCGAGCCGCAGCGCCTCGGTCAGCTGCGCGCGCAGCTTCGGGTTCATCCCGCTCGAGAGCTCGAGCCGCAGGACCTCGCCGAAGCGCCGCCGTCGCAGCTCGTCCTCGACTGCCTGCAGGAGGTCGTCGGCCTCGTCGGAGATCGTGAAGTCGGCGTCCCGGGTGACCTTGAAGAAGCCGTAGTCGATCACCTCGGTGCCGGGGAACAGGGCGTCGAGGTTGTGGGCGATGACCTGCTCCAGCGGCACGAAGGTGGAGTCGTCGCCGATCTGCAGGAAGCGGCGCAGCAGCTCCTTCGGCACCTTGACCCGGGCGATCACCTCGGTCTCGCTCTCGGGGTCGCGCAGCAGCACCGCGAGGCTGAGGGAAAGGTTGGAGATGTAGGGGAACGGCCTTCCCAGACCGATCACCAGCGGCGTCAGGGCCGGGAAGACCTGCTCGTGGAAGAGCTTCTGGACCTCGTCGAGCTCATCCTTCGATGCGGAGTCCAGGTTGACGATCCGGATCCCGTGCTCGGCCAGCGCCGGCCGAAGCGTGTCGCGGAAGCAGACCTGCTGGCGGCGGTCGAGGTCGGCCACCCTGGAGCTGATCGCGTCGATCTGCTCGGAAGGGCTGAGCCCGTCAGGGCCGCGGGCGTCGATGCCGGCCTCTGCCTGGTCGGTGAGGCCGGCCACCCGGACCATGAAGAACTCGTCCAGGTTGGAGGAGTAGATCGAGCAGAAGCGCAGCCGCTCCAGCAGCGGCACCGAGGGGTCCTCGGCCAGCTCCAGCACGCGGTCGTTGAAGTCAAGCCAGGAGAGCTCGCGGTTGAAGTACAGCGAGGTGTCCTCGAGGTCGGGAGAAGGCGCCTGCCTGTCGGCGACGGGCCCTCGGGTTGTCTGCGCGGTCTCTTCGAGCATCTGATGCGCGTCCTCGTCCTGGCCCTGGCCAGCCGGGAGAGGTAGGACCATCGTAGCTGGGCACCGCAGCCGTGTCAGAGGCGCGGCCGACGGTGCATGGAAGCTGGCCATCGGCCGGGGATCAGGCCGCACGGACGACCGCGGCGGGCACGTCATGGCGAAGCGGCGCCCTCGATCCCCGCACCATCGTCGAGTGCGAGGCGATAGCCGTCGGCCAGCTGCTCCATCGCCGCCTCCCAGGGACGCCTGCGGGCGGCCCGCAGGGCGGCGGTCGCGAGCCGGCGCCGAAGCGGCGGCGAGGAGGCGAGCATCAAGACCGCCCCGGCGAGGCGCTCGGGGTCGGGCGGGCAGAGCAGGCCGGTCTCGCGGTCGTCGATCAGCGACGCGGGACCCCCCTCGGCGACCGCGACGACCGGCAGCCCGCTCGCCTGCGCCTCGACGATCGCCTGCCCGTAGGTGTCGGTGCGGCTGCAGAAGAGGAAGACGTCGGCGCTCGCGTAGGCGCGCGGCAGCTCCTCGCCCGAAAGCCAGCCGAGGAAGGTCGCGTGCTCGCCGAGCCGGCTTCGCAGCTCCGCCTCCTCGGGCCCGCCGCCGGCCAGGATCAGGTGCAGGCGGGGGTCGATGCGGCGCGCTCGAAGGAACGAGTCGGCGAGCAGGTCGGCGCCCTTCTCCTTGGTCAGGCGACCTGCGTAGAGCACCCGGATCGCGCCGGACGGCTCGTCAGCCGCGCGCTTGCCGGGCGTGAACCGGACCGTGTCGACCCCGCGCTGCCAGCGCCCGATCCGGCCCGGCTCGACTCCGAGCTCGATCAGGGTGCGGTCGGACGCCGGTCCCGGCGAGAGCAGCCTGGCGCAGGCGCGGTAGAGCGCCCCCATCGCCAGCGCGACCCCCTGCGCGAGGGCGGGGTCGCCGGTTCGGACCTCGGTGTAGGAGGCGAAGTCGGTGTGGTGGCTGCCGATGATCGGCAGCCCCATGATCCGGGCGACGAGCCCGGCGGCGATGCAGGACGGGCCCGGGGAGGTCAGGTGGACGGCGTCGTAGCGGCCCTCGGCCAGGGCCTCGACCACGGCCGGCAGGTCGGGGAAGCCGATCCTCAGCCCCTCGTAGAACGGCATCTCGAGCTCTGCGGCAGCGCGCAGCCTGCGGTCCACCCGGGGATCGGTGCCGATCACCTCGACCTCGAACCCCGGCACGCCTCGCTCGCGTATCTGCTCGAGCGTGTGGGTGACCCCGTGCACCGAGGCGATCCCGTCGGCGACCACCGCGACCCGGGGGGCCTCGCCGTCGCGCGTGCTCAGCCTGCCCTTCTCGGAGGCGAGGAAGGCCCCGGCCGGGACGTAGGGAATGATCGGCACGCAGGCCGCGAAGAGCTGCGCCGCGGCGGCCGCGTACTCACCGCGCCGCACCGCTTCGGCGCCCGCGGCGACCGCCTCGCCGAGGGCCCGCTCGTGGATGCGGGCGGCACGGCGGGCCAGCTCGCGATGGCTGAAGTCCGCCTCCTGCATCCGCTCGATCAGCTGCTCGCCGTCGAGTCCCATCGATGCGAGCCAGGCGCCGAGCAGGGCCTCGGCGTGCTCGGGCCCGAGGTCGAGGCTGTCGCCTCCGCGCCGGGCCCCGCCCTCCTGCATCACCCGCTCGGCGATCTTCAGCACCGAGGTCGGGTCAAGAGAGGCGCCGGGGGCCTGCCGCCCGAGCGAGCGGATCCCCAGCGCGATTGCCGCATGCGCCCACTTGGCGGCGCTGCCCTGATCGCCGCGCGGGGTCGCCTCGCCGTCGCGCACGAAGCGCAGGAAGGAGGCGGGCGTGCCCGCGAGGGGCGTCTCGGTGAAGGTGCGGCCGATGTCGACTCCGGCGTGGTCGTCGGAGCCGGCGATCCCGGTGCCGCCATGGGTGTCGACGTAGACGGCGGCGGGCATGTTGAGCTCCGCTGCCCGGGAGCCGTTTCGAACCTCCCAGATCGGAAACAGCTCGGCGAGCCGGCGGCGGTGGCGGTGGCCAAGCGGTTGCTCGACCGAATAGAAGGGATGGGCGAGGGCGCAGGCGATCTCGCGCTCGTGCAGGTAGGCGGCGCATGACTCGACGTCGCCGGAGTGGTCCTGGAGCCACTCGTGGTCCTCGGGAGTGATCCCGTAGCAGAGGACGTGCACGGCCCGGGACTCGCCCCTGAACCAGGCGGTCAGCTCCTCGGAGACGAAGCAGTCGTCGCGACCGGCGAGCTCGAGGCAGCCCTCGATCGTGTCGTGGTCGGTGATCGTGACGAAGTCCATCCCCCGCCGCTTGGCGAGCTCGTAGACCTCCTCAGGGGGCGTCGCGCACTCGGGAAGGCCGAGGGAGCGCTGCACCCCGAGCTTGGAGCGGGCAGAGGCGGACGAGTGGCAATGCATGTCCACCTTGGTGGTCGGCAGAGATCATCGGCGTCTCCATTTCGCTGTTCGATTCGATCGTTGCCAGGTTCGCCGCAAATTGGGCGGATCCGGTTAACGGGGAGGGAACCGGGCGTGAACCTGCGGTGAACGAACTCGACGATGCGGACGGTCGGCCAAGGGGCGGCGTGGCGCCTTTTACATCGCATCGATGCATAAAGCGCCACGCGCCCTGTTGGAGGGCACTTTGGTCGCCCTCATCGCGACCAAAGTGCCACGGCAGCCGCGCGGACGCCCCGCAACCGCACAGGAGGCCGTGACGTCAGTCAGGAGGCCGTGACGTCAGTCAGCGATGAAGCGCGGCGAGGCCCTCGGCCTCCGCCTCGAGCGCCCTGCGGACCGATTTCGCCAGGCGCCCGAACGGCTCGATGCGGATTCGGCCGCGATCGTGCTTCCAGGTGCCGGCGACGGCGCCGTCGACGAGGAAGGTGTTGACCGACTGCGGCGTCCTGGTGTTGAAGACCCGAGGCCGGTACTTCTCGGGCAGGACGCCGGTGAGCCGCGCGTGGACCAGCAGGGTCGCGTCCCAGACCGGAAGGAAGCGCACCGGCGCCTCGGTATCGGGGTTGGGAAGCGGAGCCCGCGGCAGGTCGACGAGCTCGCTCCCGTTCTCGGCGAGAAAGCGACGCGGTGGCAGGCGCTCGATCGCCGGCCGGACCTCGTCGAGCGCCAGCCCGGCCCAGTCGGCGACCTCGCGCGGCGTCGCCGGGCCGAAGCCGCGCAGGTAGCTGCGCACGAGGTGGTCGATCGCCTCCCGCTTCTTCACCCGGGCCGGGCCGACCCAGTCGGTCGCCAAGCCGAAGAGGTCGGCCCGGCGCTGCTCCCAGGTGCCCGAGGGGGGGACCCGGATCAGATCGAGCCAGACGTTGGCCGCGTTGACCATCGTCGCTTCGCCGGCCAGCTCGGCAAGCTCCGCCCGGGAGCATCGGCCCCTTCCTCGCCCGCGGCCGCACGCGCTTCACCGCCGCATCGACGTCGGCTTCGCTGGCCCGGCCCTTGCGCCCGCGCAGCCAGGCCTCGCGCCGGCCGCGCCGGATCGCGACCGCGAACGGCCAGTAGTCGCGGGCCGAGACGAGATGGATCGTCGACCGCATCAGCGTGCCCTGGACGACGCTGCGCCGCTCCAGCGCCCGCTCGAGCTGCTCGCGCTCGAATCCCTGCAACCGCGACCAGAGGCCGACGTACATCGACGGCGCGTACTGGGCCTGCAGGCCGGCCATCCGCTCCAGCATCCGCGGCAGCGACAGCGAGGACCGCTCGAGCAGGCCCTGGCGTGCGAGCAGGGCCCGGTTCAGCTGGCGCTGGGTGAGGGTTCGGGCGTCGGCCGTGCTGCTTCGGCCTCGGGACTTGGATCCGGCGGCGACTCTGACTCCTTTCCTGGCTCGGCGATCCGCTTGGCGACGGCGCGGTCCAGCTTCGACCAGGTGCCCTTGGCCTCCTCGGTCGCCCAGAAGTGGCGGAAGCGCTCGAACAAAAGCGCCCGGCGCGCCTGCAGGTGCACGGCGAGCAGCTCGAGGCCGCGGTAGGCGCTGAGGTTGGGCGCGTCGGCCACCAGGGCCGGGTCGAGGTCGGCGGCGTCGGCGGCCTGCAGCAGGGCGGCGCGGGCGTCCTCGGCGCGCAGGCGCTCGATCTCGCCCTGGGCGCGGGGCAGCATCACGTCGCAGTCGTGGATATCGCCGAGCAGGTCGGAGAGCTCACGGGCGCTGCGGCGCGCCGTCTCGGCCGGTTTTCCGAAGCAGAAGCCGGTGACCTCGAGCACGTACCGCACCCGCTTGGCGGCGATGCGCATGTTGTGCTGGGCCTCGATCGCCTCGGGATCGAGTGCCTCGGGAACAAAGGAGCGAAGCTCGGCGAGCCGGGTGCGGATGATCCGCGCCGCGTTGCGGTCGAAGCGCGTGGCCGGGTCGAGCTTCTTGACCTTGCGGGCCTTCACGCCGCCCTCCGCTCGGCGGCCGAGACGAGATCCTCGATCCGGTCCCGCAGCGCCGCCAGGCGCCGCCGCTCGACCATCGGGGCGAGGCGGTCGTTGGCCAGCGACTGCTCCTCGCGAAGCCGGTCTATCAGCAGCGCCACGCCGCGCCGGTCCGGCACCGACAGAGCCTCGCCGAAACCGATCAGCGCGGCGATCGAGACGTCGCGGTCGCGGCGCTCTCCGAGCGCGTCGGCGATCGTCTTGACCTCGTCCAGGGTGGCGCGGAACCGCTTGCGCGGAAAGCAGGATTCGAAGACCTCCATCGCGGCGCGCAGACGCCGGCTGGCGACCCGCATGTCGTGGAGCCGCTCGATGTCCTCGATGTCGAGCACCCCTTGCGAGCGATCGAGCAGCTCGTCGGCCCTGACCCTGACCACCCGGGCGGCCACCGACCCGAAGGGGTCCTCGCAGCGCAGCCCTTCCACATCGCGCGCCTTCGCCATCGGGCCAAGGCTATTTCAGGCGCGCGCTTCTGTCAGGCGGCGAGCTTCTCGCGGGAGCCGCCGTCGACGCTGCCGTTGAGCAGGTCGAGGATCACGCCCTCGCGCAGGCCGCCCTTGCCGATCTGAAGCGGCTGGCCGAGCAGCTGTGAGATCTTCTCCAGCAGCAGTACGCCGGTGGGCAGGATGCGCACCCGGCGCGGGTCGAGCTCGAAACGCCGCGCGACCTCGTCGATCGGGTCGCTGGCCAATACCCGGACGCCGCGCTCGAGCGTCTCGTACTCGAGCACCGCGCCGACCAGCCGCCGCAACGAGGTGGCGCTGCCTCCGACCGCCACCGCCTGGTCGGGCTCCTCGACCTCGACCCCGTCGAAGAACTCGTTGATCTGCTCGCGCACCTCGCGCAGCTCGGAGGCCGACGGCGGATCGCTCTTGAGCAGCTCGTCGGCCAGCGCACCCGAGCCGATTCGAAACGAGCAGCACCTCGTCGGCCCCTCCGGCGACGGTGCCGAGGACGATCTCGCTCGACCCCCCGCCGACGTCGACGACCGCCACCCGGCCCTCGACCGGATGACCGAGCGTCTTGGTCGCCCCGATGAAGGCGAGCCGCCCCTCCTGCTCCTCGCTGAGCACGTCGACGTCGATCCCGGAGACCTCGGAGATCGCCTGCACGACCTCGTCGCGGTTCTTTGCCTCGCGGATGGCGGCGGTTGCGACCGCCCGGATCACCTCGGCGCCGAGCTCCTCGGCGAGGCGCACCTGGGTGGCGACAACCTCGCCGACCTCGTGGATCATCGGCTGGGTGATCGAGCCGTCCTCGGTCGTCGCCTTGCCGATCCGGGTGTAGGCGCGCTGCTCCATCGTCTTGTTGAGTTGGCCTTCGCGCGGCTCGGCAACGAGCACGCGCGTGGTGTTGGAGCCGATGTCAATCGCCGCGCAGAGCATTTCGAGGGGGAATTCCATACTCGCAGAACACACGGATGCCCCATTCCGGTCGTGTTCGAGTAAACAAGCTGTTTACAGAGGTTTCACGCCCTGTTCACCGGATGCGGTGCAGGCAGCGGAAGATTCGCGATGTGGATTATTCGAAGCGTTTCGCCGACAGGCTCGGCCTCAACGTGCCCAACGGATGGTGGCCGGCGGCGTCGCTGCTGAAGAGCTTCGAGGCAGGGGGCTTCGCATGGGCCCAGCTCCCGGCGCCGCCGCCGCAGATCCTCTCCAGTCCCCGCGAGAGCCACATCCACGCGCGAGCGATCGCGGCCTCGCTGATCACGACCGGGCTCGAGGCAGTGATCCACGCCCCGAGCGGGCTGCGCGCCGGATCACCGGATGGTGACCGGGCGTTCGCGGGGCTGCTCGACTACGCGGCCGAGGCGGAGGCCCGGATGGTCGTCTACCACGCCCGCGACCTCCCCGACCAGCCCGAGAGCCAGGACCTGCAGCTCGCCGAGACGCGGTCGCTGGGCCGCCTCACCGCGATCGCCGAGCAGCTCGGCCTGGTGATCGCGCTCGAGAACCTCGCCCCGTTCTACCCGGGCCCGGAGCAGCTCTCGCACTCGCCGATGGTGCTGCGGTCGCTCGCCCACCGGCTCTCCTCCCCCGCGGTCGGGCTCTGCCTCGACCTCGGCCACGCGAACATCGTCAGCGACCTGCGCCACTCCGACGTCGGCGAGCTGATCGAGCCGGTTCTGGACAGCGTCGTGCTCTTCCACGTCCACGACAATCTCGGCGCGCGGCGCGGACCGTCGGCGCCCGAGCTGGACCCGCTGCGCCTCGACCTGCACCTGCCGCCCGGTCGCGGCACCCTGCCCTGGCCGGCGATCGGCCCGTTGCTGGAAGCCCACACGGCACCGCTCCTGCTCGAGGTGCACCCGCCGCACCGCGGCGCCCCCGAGAAGCTGCTCTCGGCCTTTGCCGAGGCGCTGCTGCCGGCGCCCGAGCCGCCCCTTCGCTTCCCGCTCCGAGCCCGCGTCTAGACCGGCTACTGCAGCCCGTCGATCGACGGAACCTCGCCGCCGGGGTGCGAGGCGTCCTCGAACTCCTGGAACAGGCCGGTGACCACGTAGGCGACCTGCTCGCCGATGTCGACCGCGTTGTCGCCGATCCGCTCCAGGGCGCGTGCGGCGAGCAGCATCGTCATCGCCCACTCGCGGCGGTCGGCGTCGTCGCCGATCTCAAGCGCGATCTGAAAGCACTCGCGGTTGAGGTTGTCGACGACGTCGTCCTGGCGCACGAGGTCCTGGGCGAGCTCGACGTCGCGGTCCGCAAAGGCGCGCTTGGCCTGGGTGATCAGGGTGCGGCACTGTTTGCCCATCGTCAGGACGCGCTTGAGCAGCTCGGGGTCCGCCGGCGGCTCGTGGCCCGACAGCGGGATCAGCTTGGAGATGTTCACGCACTGGTCGCCCATCCGCTCAATGCTGTGCATGACGTGCAGCAGGGCCGAGATCAGGCGCAGGTCGGTGGCGACCGGCGACTGGGTTGCGAGCAGGGTGATCAGCTCCTGGTGGACCTCCAGGTAGCGGCCGTCGATGCGGTCGTCGTCGGCGATCACCAGCCCAGCCAGCTCGACATCGGCGTGCTCGGCCGCCTCGAGGGTGCGGTCGAGCGCGGCGACGACCATGTCGAGGCCTTCGAGGCCATGGCGCTCGAGGGTATCCAGCTCCTCCTGATAGCGAATCCTGATCTCGTCCGGCATCAAGTACTCCTGCTCTGTGGCTCGATCGACGGCTGCGTGGCGGAACTCATCCGAACCGGCCGCTGACGTAGTCCTCGGTTTCCTTCTTCGACGGTTTCGTGAAGATCGTTTCCGTCGCGCCGACCTCGACAAGGTGGCCGGGCTTGCCGGTTGCCTCGAGGTTGAGGAACGCTGTGACGTCGCTGGCGCGGGCAGCCTGCTGCATGTTGTGGGTGACGATCACGATCGTGAAACTTCCCTTGAGCTCGCGGATCAAATCCTCGATGGCGAGGGTGGCAATCGGATCGAGCGCCGAACAGGGCTCGTCCATCAGAAGGACCTCCGGCTCCACCGCGATCGCCCGGGCGATGCAGAGGCGCTGCTGCTGGCCACCGGAAAGACCTGAGCCCGGCTTGTCGAGGCGATCCTTGACCTCCTCCCAGAGGTGGGCTCTCCGCAGCGAGCGCTCGACGACCTCGTCCTTCTGGCTCTTCTTCACCTTGCGGTCATTGAGAGTCAGCCCGGCTGCGACGTTCTCGTAGACCGACATCGTCGGGAAGGGGTTGGGGGCCTGGAACACCATCCCGACCAGGCGGCGCACCTCGACCGGGTCGATGTTCGGGGCATAGATGTTCTGGCCGTCGAGCACGACCTCGCCTTCCACCCGAGCGCCGGGCGTGAGCTCATGCATGCGGTTGAACGAGCGCAGCACGGTGGTCTTGCCGCAGCCCGAGGAGCCGATCAACGCGGTGACCTTGTTCGGCTCGATCGTCATGTCGACGTCCTGGACGGCATGGAAGTCGCCGTAGAAGAGGTTCACGTTCCGCACCTCGACCGTCGTGGCCTTGCGTCCCACCGCCTCGAGCGCAGAATCCTTCCGCTCCTGGGTTCGATCGCTCGTCCTCTGTCCCGCCACCTCGGCGGCCTCGCTGTCCGGACTCATGGTCTTGGTTGCAGGGAATTCAGACATGGCTCCTTGCCCTTTTGATCGAGGTGGCTAGCGAATTTCGGTTCCATACCGGCGATAGACCCAACGCGCGACCAGGCTGAGCAGCATCACGATAACGATCAAGGTCAGGGCCGCCGCCCAGGCCTTGTCGTAACCGGCCTGGATGTCAACCCCGGGGTTCTTCCACTCGTCGTAGGCGTAGACGGCGAGGTTCTGCATGCGGCCCTGGGTTGGGTTGGTGTTGACCGAGTCGATCACCCCGGTTGTGATCAACAGCGGCGCGGTCTCACCGATCACCCGCGCGACCGCCAGCATCACGCCGGTGACGAGGCCGGCGAGCGCGGTGGGAAGGACGATGCGGGTGACCACCTTCCACTTCGGGGTCCCGAGGGCGTAGGCCGCTTCGCGCAGGTGGTTGGGCACGATCTTGAGGATCTCCTCGGCGGAGCGGATCACGATCGGAATCATCAGCACGGAGAGGGCGACGGCGCCGATGACTCCGAGCCGGATCCCCGGCCCGAGCAAGATCGCGAACAGCGCATATGCGAACAGGCCCGCCACGATCGACGGGATGCCGGTCATGACGTCGACGAAGAAGGTCACCACCCGGCGCAGGCGCCCGGTCCCGTATTCGTTGAGGTAGACCGCAGCCATGATCCCGATCGGCACGGAGATCAGAGCGGCGACGCCCGTGATCACCAGCGTGCCGACGATCGCGTGCTCGGCGCCGCCGCCGGGGCCGATCACACCACGGGAGGTTTCGGTGAAGAACGAGCCGTCGAAGCGCGCATGGCCGCGCTTCACCACCTCGTAGAGCAGTGAGATCAACGGGGCGACCGCCACGGCGAACAGGGAAACGATCCCGAGCGTGACGAGACGATCCGTTGCCGCCCTCGGACCCTCTGCAACACGCGACCAGATGTAGGCCGTCGGCAGCGCGATCAACGCGGTCAGGACGAAGAGAAGCACGATCGTGAACCCACCGGTCGCCAGGAGTACGGCGAGGGAGACGATCGCGGCACCGCCGACGACCGCCTGCAGGAACCAGTTCGGCAGGGTGCCGCCCGCGACCGCGGATCCGCCCAGCCCCGCGACCCGCTCCGACGGGTCGAGGGCCGCCGCCGGGTTCTCGCTTGGTGCGTCGCTCACGGCTTCCTCATTGGATGTTCGATCGGGAGATGATCAGGCGGGCCACCATGTTGACCACGAGCGTGATCGCGAAGAGGACCAGGCCCGAGACGATCAGGGCGTTGACCTCGATCCCGGACGCCTCCGGGAACCGGAGCGCTATGTTCGCTGCGATCGGGGTCGGGTTCTCCTGGCTCACCAGGTCGAAGGTGACGATGCCGGAGACCGAAAGGATGAGGGTCACGGCCATCGTCTCCCCCAGGGCCCGGCCAAGACCGAGCATCGAGCCGCTTATCACGGCGGACTTGCCGAACGGCAGGACGGCCATCCGGATCATCTCCCAGCGGGTCGCACCGAGCGCGAGGGCCGCCTCCTCGAGCCGGCGCGGAGTCTGCGAGAAGACCTCGCGCGAGACCGCGGAGACGATCGGCATGATCATCACCGCCAGCACGAGGCCGGCGGTGAGCATCGTCCTGCCGGTCACGGAGGCGGGGCCCTTGAAGATCGGAATGAAGTCGAGGTTGCCGGCCAGCCAGTCCAGGATCGGGACCATCGCCGGCCCCAGCACGAAGATCCCCCAGAGCCCGTAGACGATGCTCGGGATCGCCGCCAACAGGTCGACGACGTAGGCCAGGGTGTTCGCGATCCGACGCGGAGCGATGTGAGTGATGAAGAGCGCGACCGCCACCGCGAGCGGTACCGCGACGATCACTGCGATGACAGCGGCGAGGACGGTTCCGAAGGCAAGCGGGGCGACGTAGTCCAGAAGGTTCTTGCCCTCGGGCAGATCCGCGGAGCTCGCCGTCACCGCGGGCAGGGACTTGATCACCAGGAAGAGCGCGACGCCGGCGAGGATCGCGAGCACGCTCACTGCGGCGATCACCGCAGCATTGGAGAAGATCCGGTCCCCCGGCCGCCGCCGCCCGCCGCTCGCCGAGGCGAGGATCTGGCCGGCGTGTGTGGTCGTCTCGGTGTGGGCTTCCATCTACCTCAAAGACGGAGGGAGGGTCCCGCGCCGCGGCGCGGGACCCTCCTCAGTCCAATCGTGCGCTCTCGAGTCTCTGAGAGCACGCTGCGGCTCAGCCTCCGATCGCGTCGATCGCCTTCTGGTCCTCCGCCTTGATCGTGGGCCCGATCGGCGCCGAGCCGGCCTGCTGCGCGGCCAGCTTCTGGCCGGCGTCGCCAACCACGTAGCTGAAATACGCCTTGACGAGATCGGTCGTCGCGGCGTCGTTGTACTTCGTGCAGCCCATCAGCCAGGAGACGAGCAGGATCGGGTAGTCCTTCGGGTCGGTCGAGGTCCGCTCGACCTTGTAGGCGAACACGTACTTGCCACTCAGCGCCGGGTCCTTCGTCGACTTGTCGAAGTCGGAAGAGGCACCCTCGGCGCTCGGGGCGACGTAGGTGTTGCCGACCTTGACCTTGGCGACGCCGAGGTCGCCGGCCTGGCTCTCGTCGGTGTAGCCGATCGTGCCCTCACCGGCATTGACGGCCTGGACGACGCCGGAGGTCTGGGCGCCTGACTCGCCGCTCTTCAGCGGCCAGTTGCCGTCGGCCTCGTACGTCCAGACCTTCCCGGCAGCCTCGTGGAGGTAGTCGGTGAAGTTGAACGTCGTCCCCGACTCGTCGGAGCGGTGGACAGGCGTGATCTTGGTGCTGGGCAGGTCGGCGCCCGGGTTGTCGGCCTTGATCGCCGGGTCGTCCCAGGTCGTGATCTCGCCCTTGAAGATCTTCGCGGTCGTCTCCGGGGCGAGCTGGAGGTTGTCGAGCCCCGGCAGGTTGTAGACGATCGCCAGCGGCGAGATGTAGTTCGGGATCTCGACCAACTCGCCGCCCTCGCCCGAGCAGCGCTTCGTCGCCTTCGGCAGCTCGTCCGAGTCGAACGCCGCGTCGCTGCCCGCGAATGCGGTCTTTCCGCCCGCGATGAACTGATCGCGGCCGCCGCCGGAGCCGATCGCGTCGTATGTCACCGTCGCATCGGAGTTGTCGGTCTCGAACTGGGCGATCCAGGCCTCCTCAGCGGCCTGCTGGGCGCTCGAGCCGGCGCCCGCGATCTCGCCCGAGGCGCTGCTGCCGCCCCCGCCGCCGTTGTCGTCGCTGCCGCCACATGCGGCTACACCAAGGGCCAGGACAACGGACGAGACGAGCGCCATCCAGAACTTTGAGGAAATCAAAAGGGCTCCTTTGTTGATTCTCTTGGGCATTCCGGGGCGCCAGCCTGTCAGCGCGACATCGGGAGCTTGTTACGCGGCTGTAGCGGCGTTGTAAAAAAGATGTGAATGGCGTTCAGCCGGCGTCGGGCGAGAAGCGATAGCCGATCCCGGTGTGGGTATGGATCAGCCGCAGCTCCGGCAGGGCCTCGCCCAGCTTCGAGCGCAGCCGGCTGACGTAGACGTCGAGGGAGCGGTCCGAGCGCCGCGGCGGGCGGCCCCAGACCGCCTCGTAGAGCTCGTCGCGGCTCATGATCCGCTCGGCGTTCGAGGCCAGCTCGGTCAGCAGCTGAAGCTCGCGCAGGGTCAGGCGCAGCGGCCGCCCGTCGACCAGGGCAGCGTGCTCGTCGGGGCGGATCTCCAACCTTCCGGCCCGGTAGCGCTGGGCGCTGGCACCGTTCTTGCCCTGCAGCATCGCGGCAAGCTTCCGCGCCCGGCCGGCCGCTCGCGGTTACGTCGCTGTAAAGGAGTCGTGAACGGGTTGTGAATGACCGCGGCGGCGATAGGAGGCGCAGCGGCGGTGGGCGTAGGTGCCGTGCCAGGCCCGCACCTTCGCCTCTCCGGGCTTGATCGTCTGGCCGCAGGCGGGGCAGGTTCCAAGCGCGTCGGCCCGGGTGCCCATGCGGCGCAGCGCCTGTCGAATCGCGGCGTCGAGCATGTCGTTCAGGCTAGGAGCAGAGCCTCAACGCGGTGTGTTTGTGCTGTAAAGCGCGGCTAAGGGTTCGGTGGCCGGCGCTCAGCCGGCTGCCCGCTCGGGGGCCGGCGAGATCGCCGGCTCTTCGGTCGGCGGGACGATCTCCGGCTCGGAGCCGGTCTGGGTGACCAGAGGCTCGCCGTCGTCGAGCATCGTCTCCGGGTCGAAGCGGTAGCCGATCCCGAAGTGGGTGTGGATGTAGCGCCAGCTCGGCGAGCCGCGCTCAAGCTTCTGGCGCAGCTTGCGCACGAAGACGTCGACCGAGCGGTCGCCGTGGGCCATCGAATAGCCCCAGACCCGCTGGTAGATCGTCTCGCGCTCCAGCACGTTGCCCTTGGCCTCGGCCAGCAGGTGAAGGAGCTCGAACTCGCGGCGCGTCAGCTCCAGGCTGCGGCCACCGACGAAGGCCTGGAACTGGTCCGGGCGGATCTCCAGCTCGCCGGCGGTCAGCGGCCCGACGTCGGACTGGACTCGGCTGCGGCGGCGGCGGCGGACGACCGCCTCGAGCCGCGCGATCACCTCCTCGGGATGGCAGGGCTTGCCGACCCAGTCGTCGGCGCCGAGCCTCAATCCGCGCACCCGCTGGGCCACCGTCGACTGCCCGGTGCAGACGACGATCCCGAGCTCCGGCAGCATCCCGCAGATCCGCTCCAGGTATTCCCAGCCCTCGGTCCCGAGCACCGCCAGGTCGATCACCACCGCGTTCAGCTTCATCGCCACCAGCTCCTCGGGCGGAACCGGGGTCGAGAGGACGCGGTGCTGCCAGCCGGCGACCTCGAGGCGCTTGGCAAGCACCTTGATGAAGCCGCTGTCGGTGTCGATCACCGCGAGCCGATTTGTCTCTGGTGTGCTCACGAGTCGGGCAGGATTCTAGGGTGTGGGCCTGCCGTCACCCCGCATAAGGCCTGCGTTAACAGGTCTTTCACACGGTGAATGGGCGTTTCCCAGGCGACGATTCGCAAGATCGCCTTCTCCGGAATTTCACAGCGGGCCGGCTGCGCCCGGGCACAATGTCCCCACTCACGAGATTCCTCTCTCATCGGATGCGCGCGGCCCATTTCCTGCCCCGGGTCGCGCGTTTTCCTTTGTGGCCTCGACGAACTCGCCGAGCAGCTCGCCGAAGCGGTCCGGGGCCTGGATGTGGGGAGCGTGGCCGACCCCGTCCCAGCGCGTCACCCGGGCCGAGGGGACCAGCTCCCTAAAACGGCCCTCGTGGGACTCGGGCATCCAGTCGCGGTCCTCGGACCCGCGCAGGACCCAGACCGGGCACTCGATGCGGCGGTAGCGGTCGGCGTCGGCGGCAGGGGCCCGGGGGTCGCCGTGGCCGATCAGGTCGGCGAAGCCCCGGGCCTGGCGCTTCGGGTCGGCGAGCGCGTGGCCGGCCTCGCGTTCCAGCATCTCCTCGTCGGGCTCGTGGCCGGCGAACTCGGTCAGCGCCCTGCGAGCCTGGGCCCGGAACAAGCGCGGGGACGCGGTCCGCTCGAGCAGCAGCCGGGTCGGCGCGAAGCGGGCCAGGCGCATCGGCGCCGCGAGCTTGGGACGGCCGAGAGCGGTCGGCGACTCCAGCAGCAGGCCCCGGACCCGGCCCGGCTGCTGCCAGGCGAGGCGAAGCAGCGGCGCGCAGCCCATCGAGTGCCCGACCCCGGCGAAGCGCTCGATCCCGAGCCCGTCGGCAATCTCGATCAGTTGGCGCAGGTGGTCCTCGTACGTCAGCGGCCGGCGCGGGCCGTGAAGCTCCGTGTAGCCGTTGCCGAGGGTGTCGTAGGCGACCCCGCGAATTCCGTCGGGCAGGCGCTCGAGGAACGGCGCCCAGGTGCGCGCCGAGCTGGTGATGCCGTGCAGGAAGACGACGGGGTCGCGGTCGCCGGGGCGCTCGAGCACCCGCACGCGGGCCGACGCGACCTCGACGAAGCGCTCCTCCACTACGAGATCGCGCCGCTCGCCGCCAGCGCGATCACGAGAACACCGAGCAGGATTCGATAGGCGGCGAACACTCCAATCGAATGGCGCACCAGGTAGCGCAGCAGGAAGGCGATCGATGCGTAGCCGGTGACGAAGGCGAGCACGGTGGCGATCGCGGTCGCCACCACCGGCACTCCGCCCTCGCCGACGTGGCGCAGCTCGAAAAGTCCCGAGAGGACAACTGCCGGCACCGAAAGCAGGAACGAGTAGCGGGCCGCCACCTCGCGGTTGAAGTCGAGCAGCAGGCCGGCGGAGATGGTCGCTCCCGATCGAGACACCCCTGGGACCAGCGCGAGCGCCTGCGCACAGCCGATCAGCAGGCCGTCGCGGATACCCATCTCGTCCATCTGGCGCCGCCGTCGTGAGCGCGCCTCGGCGTAGAGCATCACGAAGGAGAACGCGATCAGGGTCGTGCCGATCAGCTCCAAGGTCCGAAACTGCTCCTCGATCGGATCCTTGAAGGCGAGACCGAGTATCGAGATCGGGATCGTGCCCAGTGCGATGTACCAGCCAAGGCGCGCGTCCTTGTTGATCGGATGCCAGTCCCGGGCCCGCACCGAGCGTAGCCAGGCGACCGTAATCCGCCAGAGCTCGGCTCGGAAGTAGACGAGCACTGCGGCCATCGTGCCGAGCTGGATCACGGCCGTGAATGCCGCGCCGGGGTCCTCCCAGCCGAAGAAGGCGGGGACGACCCGTAGATGGCCCGAGGAGGAGATCGGCAGAAACTCGGTCAGCCCCTGGACGATCCCCAGCACCACCGCTTCCAACCCCGACATCCGCGGGATCGTAGAGATTGGCGGCTAAAGAGCAGATAAACCGTCTGCAGCGGGCCGCGCTGGGCACCGACCCCGTGCGTTAGAGTCGGCGGCCGTGAGAGCGATCAGATTCGCGACCTCGCTGGCCGCCGCGCTCGCCCTGCTGCTGGTTCAGGCGTCGGCCGCGCTGGCCGCCGACGGGGTCGGCCTCGCGGGGCGGCCCACCGACAAGACTGTGACCCTGTTCTGCTTCGGGGTGATCGTCTTCTTCCCCGCGCTGGTGATCGTGCTCTCGATCGTCCAGGGCCGGCTCGAGGCCCGCAAGGACCGCCGCCGCTACGACCTCGAGCGCCTCGGCTAGCCGGGGATCCGGAAGCCGCTCAGCAGCCGCTTCTCGCTTTCGCCCTTCACCTCGGCGACCACCTCGACCCGTCCGTCGAGCGGCGTCCCGCGCAGCTTCGTCGCCAGCAGGTCGTCGACCTGGAAGATCCCGGCCGAGTTGTTCATCTCGATCTCGACCCGGACCGGCAGCTCCTCGCCGGCCGAGATCCGGACCTCGTCAATCGCCGCGGCGGAGATCGAGTGGATGCCCTCCTGGCCGGCTTCGATCGGCAGCCGCGAGCGCCCCTGGGCCAGGTCGAGCCCGTCGGCGACCCGCACCACCCCCGCCTCCAGCGTGTAGGGCTCGCCGCGGCGGCGGTGGCCGATGATCGAGTGCAGCGCCTCGGCGATCACGATGCTGCGCGCGGGCTCGGCGTAGATGCCTTCCAAGAGCCGGTCCAAGGCCCCCCGGGCGAGGAAGAGGCTGTAGGCCTCGTGGTCGGCGCGGTGGATCGACATCCCGACGTCGTGGAACAGGGATCCTGCCGCGACGACCACCTCGGCATCGCGCTGACCCATGCCGTGGTCGCTGACCATCGCCGGCTCGACTCCGGCCTTGGCGAGCAGGCGCAGCAGCCGCAGCGAGACGTTGAGGACGATCTGCACGTGGACCCAGGAGTGATCCGACATCCCCAGCCGCTCGGCGTGCACCTGGGCCATGTACCACCAGGCGCGCACCTGATCGTCACCGTTGACCGCCTCGAGGAAGGACTCGAGCTTGCGGTTGCCGCGGCTCGGGGCGCGAACGCGCGCTTCCGCGACGGCCTCGTCGGGCGGCTTGCGCGCCGGGCCGGCGGCCTCGGGCGCGGGTATCCGCTCCTCGCTTGCGGAACGCTCCTCCGCTCGATCGTCGCCGCCGGTCAAAGCGGTCGAATCGTCCCAGACCCACCGGCCACTGAATGCGCGGACGCCTGTCCGATGGCTGTATTTTCCGCCGCCGCCGAAGCTAGCCTGCGCGCCGATCGCCCCCATTTCCATGCCCGCCATGCAGACATGCCACGGTCACCGGCCTCTCGATTCCCGAGTGCGCCTGCACGAACTGTCTCGAGCGCCAGCTCGACCAGTTCGCGCCCGAGCACATCCGCGTGCGCAGGGTCGAGCCGGTGATGCGTCATTCGCCGATCACCTTGATCAGCAGGCGCTTCGGGCGCCGGCCGTCGAACTCGGCGTAGAAGACCTGCTGCCAGGGCCCGAGGTCGAGCCGGCCCTCGGTCACCGCGACGATCGCCTGGTGGTGGACGAGGAGGTTCTTCAGATGGGCGTCGCCGTTGTCCTCGCCGCCGCGGTGATGGCGGTAGTCGCCGCCCTCCGGCAGAAGCTGCTCGGCGACCCCGTTGGAGGGCGGCGTCCAGCTTGGGGGCGCGAGCTTGTCGAGCCATTCGAGCGCGTCCTGGAGAATTCCCGGCTCGTCGTCGTTGACCCAGACGCCGGCGGTGATGTGCATCGCCGAGACCAGAGCCATGCCCTCCTCGACCCCGGCCTCGTCGACAGCCGCCTGGACCTCCTCGGTGATCCGGATCCACTCGCGGCGCTGCTCGGTGTTGAAGGTGTGGTAGGCGGTGTGGGATTTCATCTCGCTCCTTCGTCAGCTTGGGGAACCGCATAGAACCAATTGCGGCGGCCTCGCCGCCATAACATCCCCGCATGGCCGGCCTGCTCTCGATCGAGCGCCGCGGGGACGTGGCGCTGGTCACCCTGCAGCGCCCCGAGAAGCGCAACGCGCTGTCGATCGACCTGCGGGTGGAGCTGAGCGAGGCATTCGGCCGTCTCGGCGAAGACGAAGGGGTGGGATGCATAGTGCTCACCGGCGCGGGTTCCGCGTTCTGCGCAGGCATGGACGTCACCCAGTTCGGCGGCGACATCGAGAACCGCCGGCGCCTGGTCGAGACCTCGACCGCGGCGTTCGAGGCAGTCGGCTCCTGTCCCCGCCCGGCGATCGCGGCGGTCAACGGGCCGGCGCTGGCCGGGGGCTTCGCGCTCGCCCTGCTCTGCGACCTGCGGGTCGCCGCGACCTCGGCGAGCTTCGGCTTCCCCGAGCTGCCTCGCGGGATCCCTCCCTCCTATGCCTCCGCGCGGGCGGCGCTGCCACCGTCGGTCGCCGCCGAGATCACCCTGACCGGCCGTGTCTTCGGCGCCGAGGAGGCGCTGCGGATCGGCGCCGTCAGCGAGGTCGTGCCGGAGGGCCAGTCGGTCGAGCGGGCACTTGAGCTGGCGGCAGCCATCGCGGCGGCGCCGCGGGCGGCGACGCTCGAGACCAAGCGCCGGATCCTGATCGACCGCGAGCGCGACTTCGGCCGGCTGTTCGCCGAGGAGGCACGCCTTTTTCGCGAGACGCTGCTCGCCGGGCCCGACGACGACGCCGCCTAGCCGGGGGCTGGCTTTAGAGGGCGAAGTCCAGCGGGTCGGGCTGGCTCTCGAGCCGGTGCAGGAACGCGGTTGGATTCAGCACCGGTCCGTAGGGACTGCGGCCGTCGCGAAGCTCGAAGTGAAGGTGATCGCCCCAGCAGGAGCCGGTGCATCCGACCCGACCGAGCCTCTGCCCCATCCGCACCTGGTCGCCCTCGGCGGCCAGGGCCGGCTCGAGCATGTGGAAGTAGTTGTAGGTGTGACCGGCGGCGGGGTCGTAGACCGAGATGAAATTGCCCCGTCCGCCGTCGTTGCCGGTTTCGAGGACGACGCCGTCGGCGACCGAGACGATCGGCGTGCCCGCGGCGATCAGCAGGTCCTGGCCCTCGTGACCGCGACCGGCATCGAGGCCGTCGCCGTACTGCGGCTGCCCCAGCAGCGGGAACTCCCGCCGCGGGAGGTGAAACACGGTGGCGACCGGCTTTGCCGCCCGCCGATGCTGGAGCGCCGGGCCGGACACGGTGGACCCACCCGCGAGCGTGCTCGCGGAGAAGGTGAACGCCAATGCAGCCGCGCCCGCGGCCGCTCTGTATCCGAGCCTCACGAACCCTCCAGGGAAGACCTTTGCCGCCCTGGAGGTCAACACAGCTCGCCGAGAATGCACGATCGCTTCCAGTCGACGTCCGATGAGTGACCCAGATCGCACGCTGGATGACCCACCATCTTCCTCTCCCGCC
Organism: uncultured Solirubrobacterales bacterium; assembly: GCA_963772265.1. GTDB lineage: Bacteria > Actinomycetota > Thermoleophilia > Solirubrobacterales > 70-9 > Mayfieldus. The sequence goes on from CAVYWS010000002.1 coordinate 65,992, forward strand.
GTTCCACCAGTCGAGCGCGGTGGAATCCGCTCTAGCCGCAGACCGGCCAGGGGTTGGAGCCGGCGCGGAGGTAGAGCAGCGCGGCGCGGTAGTCCTGCTCGCGCTCGGGGGCCGCGGCGGGGTCGCCGTGTCCGCCGACCGAAGCCCAGGTCCCGTAGTCGAACTGGTACTTGCCGCGATATGTGCCGCCAGCCGAGACGGCGTGCGGGTTGCCGCCCGACTCGCAGGCGGCGATCGCATTCAGCATCGAGCGGGAGATTCCGCCTGGCAGCTTCGTGAAGCGATGCCTGCGCTTGCGCTTCTGCTCGGCCCTGATCTTCTTGACCTGGACCTCGATCGTGTGGTGCAGCCGCTGGCTCGGCCGCTCGAGCAGGTTCGGGCCGTGCGCCCTGGGCTCTGCCGTGTCGGCACTGCCCTTCTTCGCCCCCGCGGCGTCCGAGCTCGCCGAAGCAACCGCCAGGGCCGGGAAAGTGATCCCGATCGCAACCGCAAGCGCGGCTGGATAACGCCATCTGTTGAACACCTACGAGCACCTCCGTTCGTGCGTGTCTGCCCGGTCGGGTGCGCCCAGGTGGGCGCGCCGCGGCCGCGCTGGCTCCCGGTCCGCTCAAGCGGGCACGGGAGAAGGCGACTGTCCGGACCTCGTCCCCGGCGGATCTCTCATGGAGCGCCCCCCAATAGGCGCCTGCCGGGGTCCTGTTCCGTGTAGGCGCGGCAGGGTGGCAAGCTGGCCGCGCCGGTTGTGTGACGGTGATCACTCAACTCATAAGAACGTGGCATTTGCCACCAGGCCAGGCGGCGAGCAGGGCGAAAGAATGGCTGTCGTGAAACCGGCCCTGCGCCTGATCCGCGACGGGTGCTCCGAGGACGCCGCCCTCGGGACCGCGCTCTCGGCGGCGATCCTGCAACGGGTCGCCGCGGGCGAGATCCCCGAGACCGCCCGCCTCGGGCGGCCGGGTCGCATCCTCACCTTCGGTCGCCGCGACGTGGTCAGCCCCCGCTATCCGGCGGCGGTCGAGGCGGCCCGGGCGAGCGGGTACGACGTCGTCGAGCGGATCGCCGGGGGCCGGGCAGCCGCCTACAACGGCAGGGCGCTCAACCTCTCGCGCGCCCACCGCGACCCCAGCCCCGCCGGCGCGACCCAGGCCAGGTTCGGCGAGATGGCGGAGCTGATCCGCGGCGCCCTCGCCGGCCTCGGAGTCGATGCCCGGATCGGCGAGGTGCCGGGCGAGTACTGCCCCGGCGCCTTCAGCGTCAACGCCGGCGGAAGGACCAAGCTTGCCGGGATCGGGCAGCGGCTGATCAAGGGCGGCGCCCACGTCGGCTGCGTCGTCGTCGCCGGCGGCAGCGACGAGCTGCGCGAGGTGCTGGTCCCGGTCTATGCGGCCCTCGATCTCGAATGGGACCCGGGCACGGTGGGCAGCGTCGAGGACGCGGTCCCGGGCGCCGACCCCGACGACGTCGAGAAGGCGCTGCTCGCGGCGCTGGCGCGAGCGATTCGAGCTGCAGGAGGCGGCTGCCGACGAGGCGACCCTGGAGCTGGCCGCCCGGCTCGAGCCACGCCACCGGGTCAGCGTGTGATGTGCTGATCGCCGTGCCGGCCGAATCACCCGCAGCCAGCGATCACGACGTCACCGTCTGGCGGATCAGGCTCGATCCGGGAGAGCACGCCGCCGAGCTGGAGGGCCACCTGGCGGCGGACGAGCTCGAGCGACTGGAGCGGCTGCGCCGCTCCGAGGTCGGCCGGAGATGGCTGGTCAGCCGCGCCGCCCTGCGCGAGATCCTCGCCTCCGAGCTCGGCGTCTCCCCCGCCTCCGTACGGCTGCAGGTCGGCCCCCACGGCCGCCCGGGCTCGACCCCTCCGACCACGACGCCACGCTCGACTTCAACCTCTCCCACTCCGGCGAGCTTGCGCTGGTCGCGACCGCCCGAGGCCCACGGGTCGGCATCGACGTCGAGCGCCTTCGTCCCGGCCGCAATCCCCTGCGGGTCGCGGACCGCTACTTCTCCGAGGCCGAGGCAGCGGCTGTCCGGGCGCTGCCGGAGCGCGATCGCCCGGCGGCGTTCCTTCGCTACTGGACGGCCAAGGAGGCGCTGGCCAAGGGGCTGGGCAGCGGGCTGACGGTTCCCTGGGGCGAGCTCGAGCTGGTCCAGCAGCCCGGGGGCGCGATGGTCCCGGTCAAGACAGCCGAGAGCTGGCGCCTGCTCGAGGTCGGCGACCTGCCGGAGGGTTACTGCGGCACGCTTGCGGTCGATGACGCGCGGGCCCGCATCGTGCTGCGCGACTGGCGCCCCGGCGAGCGCTGATCAGAACCGGCGAGGGATCCACGCCGCGGCTACGTCCGAGCCGGCAGCGAATGCATGACCTCGCGGGCGCAGCGCTCCCCCGATTCGACCGCGCCCTCGAGAAACCCTGGTACTCGATCGAGGTGTGCTCTCCCGCGAAGTGGACACCGCCCTCGCGGCGGGCGACGATCCCCGCGTAGCGAATCGTCTGTCCCGGCAGATATGCGGCGTAGGAGCCGTGGACCCAGGGATCGGCGACCCAGTCGTCGAGCCAGGCCCGGCCGCTGAAGTCGGCGGCCAGGCCGGGCACGACGCGATCGAGCGCCGCAAGGGTGTCGCGAACGACGGGCTGCGGCGCCGGAGCGTGGGCGCTGCGGGCGCGGTAGCCGGCGCCCACCGCGCCACCCGAGTAGACGGTGATCAGCCCCTCCTCCCCACCCTCGGTCAGCGAGCTGTCCCAGGTGTCGAGGAAGGGCGGTCGGTCGGTGCTGAGCTCGCCGTTCCAGCCCCCGAAATGGGAGGGGCGATGGCGGAACTGCATCAGCAGCTTCGCGTTGGTCCCAATCCCGAACCTCTCGATCGCCTCACGCTTGATCGGGCTCAGTCCGGCGTGCTCGAGGTCGACGTCGCGCAGGGTGGTGAACGGGGCGGCGAGCACGACCTGCCTCGCACCCACCTCGCCGGAGACCCCGCCGAAGCTCATCGCATAGGTGCCGTCGCCCCTTCGCCGCAGCGCCTCCAGGGGGGCGTCGAGGGTCAGCGATCCGTGTGGGAGGCGCCCGGCGATGCGGCGCGGCACCTGGTCGTTGCCGCCGTGAACATGGAAGCGCTCGTCAGACCCGTCGCTCTCGGACGGAGTGCGTCCGTGGGCCGAGAGGACGTAGAAGAGGTTGGTGGCGCTGAGCCGGCGCGGGTCGGCGCCGAACTCGTTGGCCATGTAGTCGCGCATTCCCTCGTCGAGCAGCGAGGCCTCGCCGCCGGGAACGTTTTGGTCCAGCCAACGGACGACGGTCTCGGCATCGAAGCGCCGGGCGGCACGGTTGGCGTAGCCGTCGCTGAAGTACCCGCTTGCCTTCGCGTCGGCGCCGAGCCGCCGCTTGAGGTCGCCGTAGCCGCGGAAGACGTCGTCCTCGCTCCGCTGGGTGCCATCAAAGTAGAGCCGGGACGCCCCGGCCGCCGTTTGGCCGCAGCCTCACGGTCCTCGAGCCGCAGTCCCAGCTCAGCGACCAAGGACCGCATCCGGGCGTGATCCGTGTCGATGAACTCGCCTCCATGCTCGGCGACCTGCCCGCCGGCGAATCCGCGCGCGGACCAGCATCGCCCGCCGACCCGGTCCGGGCGTGCCTCGTAGACAAAGGCCGTCACCCCGTGCTGGTGCAGGCGGTAGGCGCAGACAAGACCGGCAAGGCCGGCCCCCACGACGACGACGTCGGCCGGGCCGGCGCCGCGGCGGCCGCCGCTGCGCTCCGCCGAACCGCCCGCGTCGGCACCGCCGCAGGCGCTGAGCGGGCCGGCGACCAGCGCCGCTCCTCCCAGAGCCGCGGTCCGGGCCAGGAATTGCCGCCTCGAGAGCAGACCCGGCTGCATCGGAACCCAGATTATGGTCGGCCCGGCTAGTGCTTCTTCTTCTTGCCGCCCGTGACCTTCCAGCTGTAGCTCGCGGGTGAGCTGTCGCTGCGGCCGCCGCTGACGGCGCGGACCCGGAAGGTGTGCCGGCCCGACTTCAGCTTCTTCATCTTGATCGGCGACCTGCATCCCTTGAAGGCGTGCTTGTCGAGGCTGCACTCGAACGCCGAGCCGGGCGAGTTGGAGTTGAAGCTGAAGCTTGCGGTCTTCTTCTTCGACTTCTTCTTCGGTCCCTTGGAGATCGTCGTCTCCAGCGCCCTGGCGCCTCCACCCGGTCCGGACGCCGGGCTGGACGGGCTGGAGCTGGAGCTGGACGGGGCGCCGCTTCCGCTCAACGACGCGGCCTGGGGCGAGTCGGGGGCGTTGTCGGTGAACTGAAGCTGGGCGGTCTTGGCTCCTGTGCTGTGGGGCGAGAAGGAGACGCCGACCGTGCAGCTGTCCCCGGCCGCCACCGTCGCTCCGCTGCAGGTGTCGGCGCCGATCACGAACTGCGTCGCGTTGGTGCCGGTCAGAGCGACGGCGGAGACGCCGAGGTCCAGATCGCCGCTGTTGGTGAGCGTGAACACCTGCGGCGCCGAGGGACCGTCGCCCGTGCCCCGGGAGCCGAAGCTGAACGAGGGCGGCGACAGCGCCGCCGCCGGGCCGCTCAGGGCCGTCGTGCCGTTGCCCGCCAGCGGCAGGTCGTGCGGGCTTCCGTTGGCGTTGTCGGTGAACTCGAGGCTGGCGGTCTTGGGGCCCTCGGTGGTCGGGTTGAAGAAGGCCTGCACCGTGCAGCTGTCGCCGGGGACCACGGTCCCGGTGCACTGGTCCACGAGGATCTGAAACTGGTCCGCGTCGGTGCCGGTGACCGAGACGTCGCTGATCTCGAGGTCCTCGACGCCGTCGTTGCTGATCGTGAACGTCTGCGGAGGAGACGGCGCGCCGACCACGTGATTGCCGAAGTCCTTGCCGGACGGCGTGGGCGAGAAGCCGATCACGGTGGCGTCGATCTTCGAGAAGTAGGTGGTCGCATACCCGCCGACGGTGGTGAACTCGCCTCCCGCGTAGAGGGTGTTCCCATCCGGAGAGAGCGCGAGGGCGTCGACGGCCCCGTTGGGGGACGGGTTCCAGGCGGTCACGGACCCAGCTGCCGGCGTCGATCGCGGCGAGGTCGGGGCGGAACGGGCCCGAGCAGCCGTTGACGAACGCGAACAGGCCGCCCGCGTAGACCGTCCCGTTCGAAACGGCGAGGGCGTGGACGCCGCCGTTGCAGATGTCGGGGTCCCATGGGGTGGGGACGCCTGAATCGGGATCGAGGGCGGCGATCCCGTTGCGGCCGGCGCCGGCGATTGCGGTGAAGCTTGCCGCCGACGTAGAGGTTGCCGGAGTCGAGGGCAAGCGGCATCCGGCCCGAACGGGAAGGCGCCGCTCGGCGGCTCCCGACCCGCACCCGCCAGCGCGTCACCGGTGCCGGGGTCGAGTGCCGCAAGACCGGCCCGGTCCTGGCCACCGAGGCGGCCGAAGCCGCCGCCGGCGTAGACGCTGGATCCGGAGGCGGCGAGCGCGCTGACCGGTGAGTGGTCGGGGGCTGGATTCCAGGCTGCGCCCACGTCGCCCGTCGTGGTTGCGACCGAGCCGAGGTACGGGCCCGACGGTGTCGGCCCCGTCGCCGAGGGAGAGGAAATAGCCGCCGGCGTAGAGGGTGGCGCCGTCATCCGAGAGGGCCAACGAAAGCACCTGGTCGTCGGCGCTGGGAACCCAGCCCGGGTCGACGTTACCGGTCGCCGCATCGAGCGCGCCGAGGTTGACGCGAGGGGTTCCGTCAAGGGTCCCGAAGGGGCCACCGACGTAGAGGGTGCCGCCCGAGAACAGCAGCGCGTCCACCTCGGGGGCGATCACGCCGCCCGCCCCGGGGTTCCAGGCGGCGTCAACGGTGCCGTTGGGGTTGAGCCGGGCGAGGTTGTCCCGCTCGACCAGGTTCGGCCCCGCCGAGACAAACCCGCCGCCCGCGTAGACTTGGGCCCCGCGGCGGCAAGGGCAAGCGCCGAGCTGTCCGGGTTGGGGTTCCAGGGGGCCGCGTTGCCGGTCGAGACGTCGAGCCCGGCGAGGTGGTTGCGGGCGGCGCCGCCGATCGAGCCGGGGCGGAGAAGTCTCCGCCGGCGTAGATGAAGTCCCAGCCAGGGACCTCGCCAAGGCCCGAACGGAGCCGTTGGGGCTCGGATCCCATCGGCCGCCGCCGCGGTGCTCGCGTCGAGCTCGGCCAGATAGTCACGGTCGACTCCTGCGATCGAGCCGGCGCCGTTGAAGGCGCCGCCGACGTAGAGGCTGCCGTTGTGGAGCATCAACGCCTGGACGACGCCGTTTGGCTCGCGTGCCACGAGGGATCGACGGCGCCGCTCACGACGTCGATCGAGACCAGGTTGGGGCCGGCGCTTTCAACGCCATTGTCGATCTGGCTGAATGACCCTCCCGCAAAAAGCTTTCCCGATGTCGCATCGACCGCCAGGGCCGGACCACGCCGTCGGCGCTGGGCGCCCAGGCGGGATCGACGACGCCGTTGGTCGCGTCGATAGCCGCGATGTGGTTGCGGTCCTCGCCCCCGATCGAGTTGCTGCCGCTGAACGCGCCCCCCGCGTAGACGACCGAGCCCGAGACGGCGAGCGACTCGACCTAGCCGTTGGCGCCGGGATCCCAACTCCGCAGCGAGCCGTCGCCGGCGTCCAGGGCGGCGATGTTGCTGCGCGGCTGGCCGTCGACGGTGGTGAAGTCGCCGCCCACGTAGACGGTTCCGGCCGAGACCGCGAGCGCATTGACCTTTCTCAGCCCCCCGGTCGCGCTGGCGTCCCAGTCGGTGTCGAGCGAGCCGTCGGGATCGAGGTGGGCGAGACCGCGCGGTCAAGGTGCCCTGGACGAAGTCGAAGTCGCCGCCGATGAACCAGCCGCCCGATCCGTCCGGCACGACGGCAAGCACCCGGCCGCCGGCGACCTCCGCCGCGGCGATCCGGTCGGGGTCCTGCGGTCCCGCGGTCGGCTCGATTCCGCCGTCCTCGGAGTAGAGCAACCCGGACCCCGTGCGGGGACCGACCTTGGAGAAGCTTCCTCCGAGATAGACCGAGCCATCGGGCGCCGCGGCGATCGCCTTGACCGGCCCGTTGGTGACGTAGGTGGAAGCGAGGGATCGCCGCTGGCGGCAGCGGCGGGTGCGGCCGCGATCAGGATCGCGACCAGCGCAGCGCCGAACAACGGCACTGCCCCCAGGGCGCCGAACGGCAGCGAACCGGCGCTGGCATCCATGCGCGCCAGTTCATCTTCCGGGCATCGGCCGGCGCGGGGGGTCCTTGATTCCCTGCGGGGCCTTTGGCCGCCGATCGGCGGCTTGCTGGCCGTTTGACTTAACGCTTTCTTATGGAGGCGGCGGGACTCGAACCCGCGTCTGCGGTCGCGAAGCGAAAGGCGTCTACAGGCTTAGCCGGCGCTTTGATCTCGCCTCCCGCGTCCGCGCCGGCGGGCGATAGCGGGAGGACCAGCCCCCTAAGAGTCCCCTGACGGCGGAGGCGAGCCGCTCGGGCAAGCCCGTTTCTGAAGCCGGTGCCCCTCCCCACGGGCGAGGGAGGACCGACTCTCACTACTTAGCTTCTAACTAAGCGGCGAGGGCGAACTCATGGTCCGCACGTATTGGTTTTTCCCGGGGTTTTACGAGGCCTCCGGGAACCTCGACCTGCAACCGTTCGCACGATCGACCACATCGATGCCAATGTCGCCCCCGTGCTATGTGGATTGAATTTAAAGCGCCGGCGCGGGCGGGCAAGGGTCAGTAGCGACGGACGACGCCGGCGCTAACCGCCCGCCAGGTTGCGCCCCCCGTTTGGATCGAAGAAGTGCAGCTTCGTCGTGTCGAGCCAGAGCTCGGTCTCGTCGCCCTCCCGGACCTTGGTTTCCGGGTCGAGGCGCGCCACCACCTGACCGTCGCCGGAGCTCGGGATCTCGTTGGCGCCGGCGTCGGCCGCCAGCTCAGCTGAGCTCTTCGGATTCGACCTTGGTCCCCTCCACCTCGAAATAGACGTATTCCTCCGCCCCCAGCGACTCCACCAGGTCGATCTTTGCCCTGAACGTCACTCCGCGCCCACGCGCGTCGTCGCTGACCAGCGAAACGTCCTCGAAGCTCTCGGGGCGGATCCCGACGATCACCGAGCCGCTGGTGCTCCCGGCCCTTGCGCGCGCCTCCTCGTGGAGAGGGAATTCTCCCAGCGGGGTCTGCACCCGGCCGTCCCGCAGCTCGCCGGGCATGAAGTTCATCGCCGGCGAGCCGATGAACCCGGCGACGAAGAGATTCGTGGGACGGTTGTAGAGCTCCGAGGGCGGCCCGACCTGCTGCAGCACGCCGCTGCGCATCACCGCGACGCGGTCGCCGAGCGTCATCGCCTCGGTCTGGTCGTGGGTCACGTAGACGGTCGTGGTGCCGAGCCGCTGCTGGATGCGGGAAACCTCGGTGCGCATCTGCACGCGCAGCTTGGCGTCGAGGTTGGAGAGCGGCTCGTCCATCAGGAACGCCTGCGGGTCGCGGACGATCGCGCGGCCCATCGCCACCCGCTGCCGCTGACCTCCGGAGAGGTTGGCCGGCTTGCGGTCGAGGTGCTCGGCGAGGTCGAGGATCCGCGCCGCCTCCTCGACCTTCTCGTTGATCTGATCGTCGGGCACCTTGGCCAGCTTCAGGGGAAAGGCCATGTTCTCGCGCACCGTCATGTGCGGATACAGCGCGTAGTTCTGGAACACCATCGCGATGTCCCGCTCCTTCGGCGCCAGCCCATTGACGACCTGGTCGCCGATCCGCAGCTCGCCATCGCTGATGTCCTCGAGGCCGGCGATCATCTTCAGCGCCGTCGACTTTCCGCAGCCCGACGGCCCGACGAGGATCACGAACTCGCCGTCCTGGACATCAAGGCTCATGTCCTTGACCGCCTCGAACCCGTCCGGGTAACGCTTGGTCAGATGCTCCAACACAACTTCAGCCATTCGCTTGCCTCCTTTATCCCTTCACCGCGCCCGCGGTCAGACCCGCGACGATGCGGCGCTGGAAGAACAGCACGAACAGGATGATCGGGACGGTCACGATCACGCCCGCCGCGGCGATGTTGCCGGTCGGAGCAGTGAACTGAGACTCGCCGGTGAAGAAGGCGAGCGCCGCGGGGACGGTGCGCGCATTGTTGGACGAGGTCAGGGTGATCGCGAACAGGAACTCGTTCCAGGCGAAGATGAAGACGAGGATCGCGGCGGTGAAGGTGCCCGGGGCCGCGAGCGGCAGGATCACCTTGCGGAACGCCTGCAGGGGCGTCGCGCCGTCCACAGCGGCGGCGTCCTCGAGGTCCCAGGGGATCTCGCGGAAGAACGCCACCAGGGTGTAGATCGCCAGCGGTAACGAGAAGGTCAGGTAGGGGATGATCAGCCCCAGGTAGGTGTCGTAGAGCCCGATCGCCCGCCACATGTCGAACAGCGGCCCGACCGTCGAGATGGTCGGGAAGATCGCCAGCGCCAGCGCCCCGCCCAGGATCAGCGTCTTGCCCGGGAAATCCAGGCGCGCGATCGCGTAGGCGGCGAAGGCCGCCAGGGTGATCGCGATCAGGGTCGAGATCACCGCGACCACGATCGAGTTGATCAGCGGCTTCAGGAAGGGGCTGTTGTCGATCCCGCCGTCGAACAGCACCTTGTAGTTGTCGAGCGTCCAGTGGGCGGGAATGAAGCGGCCGTCCGTGACCGTCTCCGGGGTCTTGAACGACAGCGAGATGATCCAGACCACCGGGATCAGGGCGAAGATCAACACCGCGGCGATCCCGATGCTCCACATCGTGTATTCGCGAGTACCGCGCTGCATCTACGTGGCCCCCGGTCTTCCCTCGGCCATCCGGACCCCGAGCAGTCGCACGAACGCGAAGGCGATCAGCAGCACCGAGATGAAGATCAGCACCGAGACCGCCGAGCCGAGCCCCAGGTTGGTGCGCGAGATCAGCTGGTTGTAGCCGAGGATCGAGACCGACTCGGTGTTCTGCGAGCCCCGAGTCATGATGAAGATGTTGTCGAAGATCCTGAACGCGTCCAGGGTGCGGAACAGCAGCGCGACGAGGATCGCCGGCTTCATCAACGGCAGGGTGATGCGGAAGAAGCGCTGCACCGCGTTGGCGCCATCCACCTTCGCAGCGTCGTAGAGCCCGTCGTCGATCGCCGTCAGACCGGCGAGCAGCAGCAGGGCCATGAACGGCGTCGTCTTCCAGACCTCGGCGAAGATGATCACCGACAGCGAGCTGATGTGGCCCCCGAACCATGCTTTGTCGATTCCGAGGGCGGGGTTGACGAATCCGCTGTCGGGCGCGAAGGCGAACTGCCACGCGAACGCGGCGACGACGGTGACGATCCCGTAAGGGATCAGCACCGACGTCCTGACCGCGCCCCTGCCAAAGATCGCCCGGTGCATGACCAGTGCGATCGCCATCCCGAGAGAAAGCTCGATCGCGACCGAGACAACGGTGATCAGAACGGTGTTGGCGACGTCCTGCCACCACAACGACGAGCTCAGCACCGTCTGGTAGTTGGAGAGGCCGGCGAAGCCGTTCTCATCGGGGAAGCGCAGGTCGAGATCCTGCAACGAGAGGACGATCGCGTAGGCGATCGGGTATGCGGTGACGAGCAGCATCACGACCACCGCCGGGGCACAGAGCATCCAGCCGAGACGGTGCTCGGAGCGGGTCTGTTCGGTCACAGACATCCTCCGTTCGCGCTCGGCCCTCGGACGAAGCTCTCTTGGCTGAGCCTCGCGCTCACAGCAGACCCTCCCGCTTCACCGCGTCCTCGAGGTTGCTGCGCAGCTCGTCGTAGGACGACGTGGTGTCGTCGGGGTTGATCTTGGAGGGCGGGCTGAGGGCGTCCTGGATCGCCAGCGAGACGTCCTGGTAGGCCGGGCTCAGGGGCCGCGGCGCCGCATTGTCGATCGACTCCTTGACGAGCGCCGCGAAGCCGGGGAAGGCCTTCTCGACGATCTTCGATGTGTAGAGGTCCTCACGCGAGGGCGGCAACCCGTCGAGCTCCACCGCGGTCTCCTGGCTCTTCTTGTTGCTGACGCAGGCAGCCGCCTGGAACGCCTCCTGCTGGTGGTTCGAATAGGCGCCGACGCCGACGTTGAATCCGCCGAGCGGCGGGCGGCTTGGCTTGCCTGCCACGACCTCGGGATACCTCGCGAAGCCCATGTTCTTCTGGATGTCGGGCGCGTTGTCGCCCGCGCTCGCGTAGGCGAAGGTGTAGTTGAGCATGAAGGCCGAGTCCCCGGCTTCGAATCCGAGCCGGGCGCTGTCCTCGTCCGAGGTGGAGATGTCGGTGGCGGCAACGGGGGAATTGGCGAGCCTGCCGATCACCCCCAGCGCCTCCTTGGTGGGCCCCTCGGGGAGGTCGACCGTCTCCGGTCCGGAGAGGATCTGCCCGCCCGCCGAGGCGATCAGGGAGTTGACCCAGACGGTGTAGCCCTCGTACTTGTTGGCCTGGAGCTGGATCGTCCCGGGCTTGCCCTCCGACTTGAGCTTCTCCGCCTCGTCGATCATCTGGTCCCAGGTCGTCGGCGGCGTCGGGACGAGGTCCTTGCGATACCAGAGCAGCTGCGTGTTGGAGTTGAAGGGCGATCCGTAGAGCTTGCCCTCGAACGAAGCGGTCTTGATCACGCTCGGGAAGACCTTGTCTGTGACCTGAGCGCGCAGCGAATCGGGAAATGGGCTGATCCAGCCGGCGTTGGCGAACTCTGCGGTCCAGATCACGTCCATGCCGATCAGGTCCACCGACGAATCCTTTGCCGCGAGGCGTCGGACGAGTTGCTCGCGCTGGTCGCTTGCCGTGGTCGGTAGGAGCTGGACGTCGATCTTGTAGGCGCCGTGCGACTCGTCGGTGCAGCGCTTCGCGACAGCCTGGATCGTCCCTCCGGGCTGGGTGGCGACGAACCAGTTCAGGGTTGGCGCGCCACCGCCCCCCGAGCTGCCGCATCCGCTGAGGACGACGAGCGCGACGAGTGCGGCCAGCAACGCCCGGCCGGTCAGTGACAGGCCCCGGGACGCTCCTCCTCCTCCTTGACTGCCCGCGTCTCCCATCGGGATCACCACAATGGTTCCCGCGGGTGGCGAGCTCTAAACAAGAACCGGATCTCGGCCCACAGCAGGGATATCTGCGCCGGCTCTGCGGGCATCTCCGCGCTCTGCTCGGCGAACGGCTGATCGGCGTCTACGCCGGCGGCTCCTATGCGCTCGGCGACTTCAACCCCACGGCGAGCGACCTCGACGTCGCCGTGGTGGTCGACGACGCGATCCCCCTCGACTCAAAGCGGCAACTCGCGTCCGAGCTTGCCGATCGACGGGATTGCCCGGCGCGGGGGCTGGAGCTGGTCGTCTATCGGCTCCAGACCACCCGCTCGACCTCAGCCGACCCCGACTTCGAGCTCAACCTCAACACCGGGCCGGGACTCGCGCCACGGGTCGACCACGGTCCCGCTTCGGTGGAGGGGCACTGGTTTCCGATCGACCGCAGCATGCTCTCCCAGCGTGGCGTGGCGCTTCTCGGCCCCCCTGCCGAGGAGGTTTTCGCTGCCGTCGACCGGTCGGCGCTGCTACCGGTGCTGATCGAGTCGGTTCGATGGCATCGCGACCATTCGGAGCGGCCCGGCGACGCGGTCCTCAACGCCTGCCGCAGCCTGCTTTTCGCGAACGAGGGCCGCTGGGCTTCGAAGCCGGCGGCCGGCGGATGGGCGATCGAGCAGGGCGCGGCGCCGGCCATGCTCGTGGAGGAGGCCCTTGCGGCAAGACGCGGCGGCGCCGAGCCCCGCCCCGATGCCGTCGCCGCATACCTCGATCAGGCCGAAGCCCGCCTGATCCGGCTCAGACGGTGACCCGGCCCTTGAACTCCATCAGGACCTCCTGCGGGAAGCCCGGCACGTCGTCGAGGTCGTCGACCGAGGCGAAGCCCCCGCGCCGCTCGCGGTAGGCGAGGACGCGGGTCGCCTGGGTCACCGAGAGGTTGGCGTTGCGGAGGTCCTCGAAGCTGGCCGTGTTGAGGTTGATCGGCGCCTGATCCTCTTGCGGCGCGGCCTCGGCCGCGGGCGGCTCGGGCGCCGGCTGCTGCGGCGGCTCCGGTGCCGGCTGCTGTGGCGGCTCCGGTGCCGGCTGCTGCGGCTGCTCGGGTGCCGGCTGCTCGAGTTGCTCGGGCTCAGGCTGTGCGGCTGGCTCCGGCGCGGCCTCGGGGGACGCCTGCTGGGGCAGCCAGGACGGCGGCCCCGGCTCCTCGGCCGGGGGCGCGGGCGCCGGCGCACTCTGCTGCTCCGGCCCGCTCGGCTCCGGCGCGGCCGCTGGTTGCGCCGGCTCCGCTTCCTCCGGCATCGTCGACTCGATGTGCTCGACCGCGGCCGCCGTCGTCAGCTCGGCGGCGGCGGCACGGCGCTCGGCCTCCTGGGCTCGCTCCTCGGCGGCGTTGACGTTGTCGAGAACCTCGCGCAGCCGCCGCTCCCGCTCTGCCTCCTCGGTCTTCAGCTGCACCATCCGCTCCGCCGCGGTGGCGCGGCGCTCGGCCGCCGCGGCGCGGGCCTCGATCTGCTCCAAGCGCTGCTGGGCCTCGCTTATCGCCCGGTCGTGGCTCTCGCGCTCGCGGCGAAGCTGCTCCTCCAGGGTCCGTGCCTTCTCCTCGGCCTCGCTCTGAGCCTGGAGCGCCTCCGCCCGGGCCTGCTCCTGTGCCTCGCGCCTGGCGCGGGCCGCCTCCGTCTGCACCCGGCCCTCCGCCTCGGCCCGCGCTGCCTGCTCACCCTCGAGCCTCGCTCGCTCGGCCGCCTGGCGGACGCGCTCCTCGGCCTCCTGCCGCGCCTTCGCCGCACGCTCCTCGGCGTCCTTCTGCAGGCGCTCGGCGTCCTGGAGGCGCTTCTCGGCCTGCTGCCTTATCCGATCCTCCTCGCGACGGATCTGCTCGACCTTCGCCCTGACCGCGCTCTCCGACTCGAGCGCCGCGCCGGCGGTTGACGGCGCCGGCCCCGGCGTGGGCAGGGGCTCGGCTGACGGCGCCGGGCCCGGCTCGGGCTCGCGAGGCGGCTGCGAAGCCGCGGCTTGCTGCGGGGTGGCTTGCTGCGGTGTGCCCTGGGGGCGCTGCGGCCGCAGCGCCGGGGGCAGGAACTGAGCCCCCTTCTGGGCCTCTTCCGGCTCTGACGCAGCCGCCGGTTGGTGCCGGCGACTGGGTCGGGGCGGTGGGAGCAACCGGCTCGTCCGGCTTCGGCTTGCGCCTGAACAGGCCCCGCTTCGGTTTGGACTCCTCGGGCTGCTTCCCCATTCCTTGCTCCGTTTGCTCCCCCACTTCGGCTGTCTCCTTCCGCGACGCAAGCTCGGCCCCACGCTCGGTGCCCGGCTTCGCCACTTTCTCTGCAGTCTTCTTTGCCTTTTCGGCTTCCTTCGCCGCCGCCTTGCGAACCCTCTCGGCCTCCTTCTCGGCTGTCCTTCGCGCCTTCTCTGCTTCCTGGTCCGCCGCCTTGCGGGCCGCCTCGGCGCTGCGCTCGGCCTGGGCCGCATTGCGGTCGGCCAGCTGCGACGCCCGGCGCTCCTGCTTGGCGCGGCGCCTTTCCTCGCGCTTGAGTCTACGGCGCTCGGCCCGCGAGTCGCCTCCCGGGGGCTGGGGCGGGGCTACGGCACCTGGCGCCGGCGTGGCCGCAGGCGCGGCTGCCTGCGGCGGCTTCGCGGGCGATGCGGGCGCCGGCGCCGCCGGCTTCGGGGGCGCTGCCGCCTGCTGAGGGGCGACTGCTCCCGGCTGCGGGGCGAACGACACCGGCTTGGTTGCGGCGCCCGCCGCGGCCTGTTGGGCCCTGGCGACACGTTCGGCGCCCTTCTTCTGCGCCAGCTGCTCTTTGGCGGCGCGCTCGGCCGCCTTCTTTCGGGCCTTCTCTTCCTCCTGGCGTCGCTTGTCCGCCTCCCGCAGGCTTCGCTCCTTCTCCTTTGCGGCGCGGCGCTCCTCGCGCCTGCGCTTGCGCTCCTCTCCGCGCCGGCGGCGGGTCTCGCCGCGGCCGGGACCCTTCCCGGCCTGGGCCTTGTCCGGCTGTGCCGGACGCGGCGGCGCGGCGCTCGGGGGCGGCACCGATCCACGCGGGCGCGCCGAGCGGGACGTGGGCGCGTAGGTAGCCGTGATCGGGGGCGGCGGCGCTGCCTTCGCGCCGCCCTTGCTTCCCTCGCCGGCGCCCTCCGCCGGCGCATCGCGCTTGGCGCGGCGCTTGGCCACCATCACGATCAGCAAGAGGACGAGGATCGCCCCAAGCACAGCCGGAACCAGTACTCCCATGTGATCGCCTATGAAATCACTGATCCCGGCGGTGGGCACGCAGGCGCAGATTAATGTCCACTCAGCGCATCCTGCGCTTGTATTCGCGCTCGACCTCGCGCCGCATGTCACGATCGGCGATCTCGCGGCGGCGGTCGCGTCCCTCCTTGCCCCGGGCCAGCGCAAGCTCGACCTTCGCGTAGGGGCCCTTGAAGTAGATCCGGGTCGGGATCAGGGTCAATCCGCGCTGCTGGGTGCGGCCGATCAGACGCTCGATCTGATGCCGGTGAAGCAGCAGCTTGCGCGGCCGGTCCGGCACGTGGTTCTGGTCGCTCGCCGGCTCGTAGGGCGAGATGTGAAGGTTGCGCAGCCAGACCTCGCCGCGGTCGACGATCGCGTAGGCGTCGGCGAGCTGGGCATTGCCGTCGCGAAGCGACTTCACCTCGCTGCCCTGGAGCTGGATCCCGGCCTCCATCTGCTCGACGAACTCGAACTTGTGGCGGGCGCGCCGGTTGGTCGCGACATCGCCCGATTCGGCGGCTCGCTTCTTGCCCTTCTTCGCCATCAGGGCCCCGCTAGCCCTCCGGTTCGAGGTCGACGCGTCCTCGCGGCGCATCGACCTTCGCGACGCGCACTTCGATCGGGTCGCCGAGCCGCAGCGCCCTGCCTGTCCTGGTCCCGACCAGCGCCGTCTGGGCGTCGTTGAGCTCGAAGCGCTCGCCGCGCAGGCGCCGGGCTGGGACGAATCCCTCAAAGCCGTCCCCCAGCCGACCGCCGAATTGAACGAACGCCCCCGCTCCGATCACACCCGAGACTTCGCCCTCGAACTCGCTGTCCCAGCCGGACTCGAACAGCTCGCGCTCGAGCAGGAAGGCGGCGCAGACGTCGTCGGCGTCGCGCTCGGCCACCGCCGCCTCGCGCTCGCGCTCGGAGCAGTGGATCGCCGCCTGCCGCGCCTCCAAGGCCTTGGGAGGCCGTTCGGGCTCGCCGATCGCCGAGAGCAGCGCTCGATGGGCGATCAGGTCGGGGTAGCGGCGGATCGGCGAGGTGAAGTGGCAGTAGGCCGGGCTGCCGAGCCCGGCATGGCCGAGGTTGCGCTCGCTGTAGTGGGCCTGTCGAAGGGAACGAAGCACGAGCGATGTATACGCCCCCCGGCCGTGGCCGCGCCGCGCCGCCTCCGCGGCCACCAGCCGGCTCGCCTCGGCCGCGAGCTCGGCGGCCTGGCGTGGCGAGAGCCGCTCGGGCAGGGGCGGGGTCGGGATGTCGAGCGAGGCGAGCTGCTCGACCAGGAAGGCGACCCGCTCCGGATCGGGCTGCTCGTGGACTCGGTAGAGCGTCGTCACCCGGCGGCGCTCCAGAAGCGCGGCCACCTGCTCGTTGCAGAGGATCATCAGCTGCTCGATCAGGCGGTGGGCCTCGGTTTGGGAGACGTCGCGGGCGGCGGTCACGTTGCCCTCGCCGTCGAACTCGAACTCGGGCTCGGCCGACTCGACCTCCAGGGCGCCGGATCGCGGCCTCGCGAACAGCGCCGCCGCCGCTTCGCGGGCGATCCCGAGCGGCTCAGCGACCGGCTGCGGCGGCCGTTCGCGGCCGGCGAAGATCTCGTCGAGCTGGTCGTAGTGGAGGCGCGCGTCGGAGCGCATCCGGCTGCGGTAGAAGCCCGAGGAGCGAACCTCCCCATTCGGCCCCAGCTCGATCTCGGCCGTGACCGCGAGCCGTTCCTGCTCCGGGGGCCAGCGAGCAGGCGCCGGAGCTGAGCACCGCGGGCAGCATCGGCTCGACCGCGCCCGGGATGTAGGTGCTGTTGGCGCGGTCGTAGGCCTCGCGCTCGAGCTCCGAGCCGGGCGCAACATGGGCGGCGACGTCCGCGATGTGGATCCAGAGCCGCACCGAGTCCCCCTCGCGGCGGGCCGAGACGGCGTCGTCGAAGTCGCGCGCGGTGACCGGGTCGACAGTGAACGTGGCGAGGCCGGTCAGGTCGCGGCGGCCGTTGGCCCCGGCGGCAGCGTCCTCGGCCGCCGCCGCGGCCTCGCTCTCGATCTGGTTTCGGAAGCCGCGCCAGCCGAGGCGGTCCCAGAGCAGGGCCTCGACGACGTCGCGTGCCCGCGTCGCCGAGCCCAGCTCGCGCAGGACGCGGGCCCGGCCGGGCCCGAAGTCGACCAGCGCCATTGCGCCGGTGTCGACCTTGGCCCCGCGGTCCAGCGCCACCCTGGGGCCGGGCTCGAACAGCGGCTCGGCGACCCGGAACCGGCCCCGGCGCTCGATCGTCGCCACGCGGCGGCCGAGCGGCCCGCCGCGGGCGCCTCCGCGCCGGCTCACCCCGCCGGGCCGCTCGGCTTCGCCCCTGAGACCTCCCCCGCGAGGACCTCGAGGGCGCGCCGCATCGCCTCGTCGGCCTTGGTCGAGGGATCGTCCTTCGCCCGCACGTCCGGGTGGATTCCGTTCGGGGCCAGGGATATTCCGTCGGCGGTGAAGAAGCGGCCCGCCGAGATGTCGAGCTCGCCGCCGTTGGAGAGGCCGAGGACGTCCTGGAAGAAGCCCTTGCCGAACGAGCGTGTCCCGACGACCGTTGCCAGCCCGTGGTCGGCCAGCGCCGAGGCGAGGATCTCGGCGGCGGAGGCGGTGCCGCGGTCGATCAGCACCACCATCGGGCGCCGGGGCAGCGGATGTCCGGCGGCGCGGAAGACGTGCCTGCCGTCGGTGCGCGAGACGGTGCTGACGACCTTCTCACCCTTGGGCAGGTAGACGCCGGCGGTCAGAACCGCCTCGGTGAGCAGGCCGCCGGGGTTGCCCCGCAGGTCGAGCAGGATGCCCTGCGCGCCACGGTCCTCGACCCGCCTGGTGTTGCGCCGCAGCTGCTCGTTGACCCCCTGGCTGAACGAGGAGGGGGCGCGGAAGTCGACGTATCCAAGCCTGCGCCCAGCGACGCTGCGCAGGCGGGACGTCACCTCCGGCGTCGTGATCTGCGCGCGCTCGAGTCTCAGCTGCCGGGTCTTGCCGGTCGAAGGCCGCAGGACGCCGAGGGTGACCTCGGTTCCCTCCGGCCCCTTGATCTTGGCGGTCGAGACCTCCGACGACTCGCCGGCGATCGAGCGGCCGTTGACCGAGACGATCACGTCACCGGTCTCGATCCCCGCCCGCTCGGCCGGAGAGCGGCGGATCACCTCGACCACCTTCAGCCCCTTCTTCACCTCGTCGACGGTGAGGCCGACGCCGCTGAAGCGCCCCTCGGTCTCCTGCTCGAGGATCTGCGCCTCGTGCGGGTCGAAGTAGCGGGAGAAGCGATCCGCCCGGTGCTTTCTGCGAAGGGCGTCGACCATGCCGCGGACCGAGCCGTTTCGCAGGTCGTCGCCGGGGACGCTGCGGTAGTAGTGGTCCTGGATCAGGTCCGCCGCCTCGCCGCTGAGCGCCACGGTGTCGTCGACGAAGACGTCGCGCAGCGGATCGGGGAGCCTGCCGGGATGGCCGCCGAGCCAGAGACCGGCGCAGAGGACCGCGATCAGGGCCGCGACGAGGGCGGCCGTCGGGCCGGCCCTCATTCGGCGACTCTCACACCCGCAGGAAGCGCCGCAGCGTGATTCCGCTGCCGACCGCCGTCACGAGGATGGCGGCGCTGAACAGGATCCCGACCAGAAGCGGGAACGACATCGTGTGCTGGGCCGCGAAGAACGTGAATGTGTCGGAGAGCGGGTCGACGATCGTCACCTTGCCGAGCCACAGGACAAGTATGGCGGCAAGCCCACCGACGAAACCGACCACCATCCCCTCGATCATGAACGGCCAGCGGATGAACCAGCGGGTCGCGCCGACAAGGCGCATCACCTCGACCTCGCGGCGGCGGGCGTAGATCGAGAGCCGGATCGTGTTGCCGACCAGCATCAGCGAGGCGATCACGAGCAGGGCGGTGATCACCGTGAGGACGACCTTCAGGGCCCCGGTCACCTGCTCGATCTGCTCGCGGTCCTGGTTGCGGTCGAAGACGTCCTGGACGATCGGCGAGATCGGCTTCGGAGCGCCGTTCGGCCCGGGCGGCGTCACCGCCTGGCGGATCGAGTCGAGGTTGCGATGCGTCGTCGGCCTTGACGATGAAGTTGGCCGGGAGCGGGTTCGAGTTCAGCTCCTTGAGCACGTCCTGGTCCTTCTCCCCCAGGCTCGACTGGAGCTCGGCCAGGGCCTGCTTCTTGGAGACGAACTGGACGCTGGAGACGTGAGGAATCGCCTTGAGCTGCTGGCGCAGGCCCTGGCGGGAGCCCGGACCGCCGAAGAGCTCGTTTCGAGTCGCGTCGTCATAGACCGCGACCCGGAACGAGAGCTCGTCGCGGATCGCCTGGCTCTTGGCCTGGGTGGTCTGGAAGATCGGGATCAGCACCCCGAGCAGGACCACGGTGACGATCGTGGTCACGATCGCCGCCATCCCGGGGGCGCCGTTGCGGCGCAGCGCCCGGAAGGCCTCCTGGATGAAGAACCCGAGCCGCCCCATCAGACCAGCTCGTCGACTTCGCCGTTGGTGGTGCCCTCGGGGGCGACGCCCATCTCGGCCCGCATCCGCATACCGAACTCGTTGGTCGACTCCTCGGTGTAGCCGCCGCCGGTCTCATCGCGCACGATGCGGCCCTCGTAGAGCTCGATCACGCGGCGGCGCATCTTGTCGACCATCTCACGGTCGTGGGTCACGACCAGCACCGTGGTCCCGGTGCGGTTGATCCGGTAGAGCAGCTGCATGATCCCGATCGAGGTGACCGGGTCGAGGTTGCCGCTCGGCTCGTCGGCGAGCAGCAGGGGCGGATGGTTGACGAACGCGCGCGCGATCGAGACGCGCTGCTGCTCGCCGCCCGAGAGCTGGTCGGGATAGTTGTTGAGCTTGGTCGAGAGCCCGACCAGGCGCAGGATCTGCGGCACCTTCTCGCGGATCTCGGCCCGCGGCGCCCCGATCACCTGCAGGGCGTAGGCGACGTTGTCGTAGACGTTGCGGTTGGGAAGCAGCTTGAAGTCCTGGAACACCGTGCCGACGTTGCGCCGCAGCAGCGGGATCTTCTTGTCCGAGAGGGTGCCGATCTCGCGGCCCGCGATCCGCACCTCGCCCTCGGTCGGCTCGAGCTCCCGGATCAGCAGCTTGATCAGGGTCGACTTGCCGCACCCGGTGGGGCCGACGAGGAAGACGAAGTCCCCGCGCTCGATCGACAGCGAGACCCGTTCCAGGGCCAGATGGCCACCTGGATAGACCTTGGTGACGTCGTCGAGCTCGATGATCGGCGGCCGGCCCCGACGCAGCGGTGCCTGCTCACCGTCCGTTTTCCGATTCCTACGCAGCCTTGCCATGAAGCAGCGAACAGGCTAGACAGGGGCAAGTAGCGGTAGGGCGACAACCCACTCGGCCGCAAGGCGGCTTGCATTCGACGCCTCGGGGCGGCCGTGCTCGGCGCTCCAGCCAACCTGCAGCCGATGGGCGACTACCTGCTGATCGCGGCGCTGATCTTCGCGCTCAATCTGCTGCCTGCCTTTGGCCCGCCGACGGCCGCGGTCCTGGTGGCGTTGACGATCAGCTTCGACGCCGCGAACGTCCCTTTGATCCTTTGCGGGGCGGCAGCCGCGGCCACGGGGAGGTTCGTACTCGCCACGGGGACGAGGCGCCTGCGTCCCCGGCTCTCGTCCGAGCGGCGCCAAAACCTGTCGGCGGCCCAGCAGCTGCTCACAGACAGGCGCGGCAAGGTCGCGCTGGGCCTCGGCCTGTTCGCCCTCTCGCCGGTCCCCAGTGGTCAGCTCTTCGTCGCCGCCGGGCTGATGGAGGTTCGCCTGGCGCCGCTGACGCTCGCATTCTTCGCCGGGCGCCTCGTCTCCTATTCGATCTACGTGACCGGCGCCTCGGTGATCAAGGAGTCGACCGGAGAAGTGGTCGTCGACGCGCTCACCTCGCCGCTGGGCATCGCCGCCCAGGTGCTGATGCTGATCGGCCTGGCGGCGCTTCTGCGGGTCGACTGGGCGGCCGTCCTGGCCCGCAGGCGACCCTAGCGCGGGAGCCCGAAATGCGACGGTTTGCAGGGCTTTAAGTGCCGTGCAGCGGCGGGTGGGAGACGATCGGCTTCTTGATCATCGCCTCGCGGGCCCGGTCGGCGATCCCCGACGCGGTCAGGCCGAAGTGCTCCATGCACGCCTCGGCGGTGCCCGAGACGCCGAACTCGTCCCCCATCCCGAGGGCGAAGATCGGCACCGGGTGCTCCTCGGCGGCGACCTCGCGCACGGCGTCGGCGAGGCCGCCGACGACCCGGTGCTCCTCGGCGGTCACCGCGACGCCGGTCTTGGCCAGCGACTTCAACACCGCCTCGGAGTCCAGCGGCTTGATGATCGAGACGTTGACCACCTCGGCCTCGATGCCGTCCTCGCGGTCGAGGACGTCGGCCGCCTCGAGCCCGCGCCAGACCATGTGCCCGCAGACGAAGATCGAGATGTCCTTGCCCTCGCGCAGGACGTCTACGCCGTTGCCGAGCGTCTCCGGGATCTCGTCGTAGACGATCGGGGTCGAGGGGCGTCCGAAGCGCATGTACATCGGCTCCTCGAAGCGCTCATAGGAGTCGATCACCGCCGCGTAGGCCTGGTTGTAGTCGGCGGGGACCACCACCTGCATTCGCGGCATCGCCCGCATCAGGGCGATGTCCTCGATCATCTGGTGCGTGGCGCCGTCCTCGCCCAGCGAGACGCCGCCGTGGCTGGCGCCGATCCGCACCTTGAGCCGGTTGTGGGCGATCCCCACCCTCACCTGGTCGTAGGAGCGGGCGGTGGCGAAGATCGCGAAGGTCGAGGCGTAGGGGACCTTGCCGGTCGCGGCCAGCCCGCAGCTCATCGACATCATCCCCGCCTCGGCGGCGCCGCAGTTGAAGAAGCGGTCGGGGAACTTCTTGCCGAACTTGATCGACTGCGTGGAGACCGCGAGGTCGGCGTCGAGGGCGACGACGTCCTCGTGCCGCTCGCCGAGCTCGACCAGCGCATCACCGTAGCGCCTGGCGGGTTGCGATCGGCTCGAGTCTTGGCGTCAGCCATCTGCTTGCGTCTCGCGCCGCTGGCCTCCGTCCGACGCTGCGCAGCACGGCCTCGTTCGTCTCGCGAGCGGGCCTTGGTCTGCTGCTCGAGCGTGGCCTCGAGCTCCTGCAGCGCCTCCTCGGCCTGCTCCTGGGACGGCGGCTTGCCGTGGAAGCCGAAGCGTCCCTCCATGAACGAGACCCCGCGTCCCTTCTTCGTCTGGCAGACGATCGCCGCCGGCCGGTCGAGGGTGCGGCTGCGCTCCAGCGCCTCGACGATCGCCGCCATGTCGTGGCCGTCGATCTCGATCGCCTCCCAGCCGAAGGCCTCGAACTTTGCCCGCACGTCGCCGGTGTCCATGACCTCCTCGGTGGTGCCGTCGGTCTGCAGGTGGTTGTAGTCGACGATCGCGGTCAGGTTGGGGATCTCGAAGTGCGCGGCGGCGGCCGCGCCCTCCCAGGACTCCCCCTCCTGGATGTCGCCGTCCGACATCAGCGTGAAGACCTGCGCCGTCTGGTGCAGCCCGTCGAGGCGCAGGGCGAGGCAGATTCCCACCGCCATCGACAGGCCCTGGCCCAGCGACCCGGTCGAGACCTCGATCCCGGGGGTGCGGGTCATGTCGGGGTGGCCCTGCAGATGGGAGCCGATCTGGCGCAGGCCCATCAGGTCCTTGTGCGGGAAGTAGCCGTGCTCGGCGAGTGCGGCGTACTGGATCGGGGCGGCGTGGCCCTTGCTGAGCACGAAGCGGTCGCGCTCGGGCCATTTCGGCTTGGACGGATCGTGCCGGAGCACGCGGTAGTAGAGCGCTGTGACGATGTCGGCCGCCGACAGCGAGGAGTCGAGATGGCCCGACTTCGCCACCGCGAGCATCCGCACGCAGTTGATCCGCAGCACGGTCGCGTAGCGCTCCAGCTCCGCGATCGACGGCTGCTCGCCCGCGGCCGGCGGCTGTGGGGTGGGATCGGGTACCGGCTTGAGGTGCACGTTACGCCCCCCTCGCTCTTCCGGCTCGGGGCCGGTCAGGCTAGACGATCGCATTCGAATCCGCGTGTCCGCGGGTCATCCGCGGCGCCTGGGTTTGGATGCGGTCGTCGAGGCGATGGAGGCCACACCGGGAGGCTATGGCGAGCTCCGGACAGCGTCGATTGCAGCGATAACGCGCAATTACCGCAGAAGCGCGTACCGAGTTGGCTTCTTTGCCCACCCGTACGATCCGCGCCGTGGACCCGCTTCCGGCCCGCCCGCCGCAACAACGGTCGGCGGTGCCCGGGGCGCTGCCAGGGGTCGGCCAGCCACGCTGGCGGTCGGACGGGCGCTCGATCGACAACGCCTCCGATGCGGCACAGGCGCTCGAGCCGCTGGCCGGAAGCCTGGCCTCGGCCCTGTTCGCGACCGGCCTGCTCGGCGCCGCCCTGCTGGCGGCGTCGATCCTTCCCCTCTCCACCGCCTACTCGGTGGCCGAGGCGTTCGGGACCGAGTCGGCGCTCGACGATCCGTTCCGCGAGGCACATCTGTTCTACGGCACCTACGGTGTCGTCGTGGTGCTCGCCGCAGTGATCGTGCTGGTGCCCGGCGCGCCGCTGATCCCGATCCTCTACCTGAGCCAGGCCCTGAACGCGGTCCTGCTGCTGCCGCTGCTGCTGTTCGTGGCCGGGATCTCGCGTGACCGCGACCTGATGGGCCCGCAGGCCTCTGGGCGGGCCGGCTTCGCGGTCACCTGCGCGGTGATCGCGCTGATCGCGGTCTGCGTCGGCGCCCTCGGCATCGCCTCGGTGGCCTGATGCTGGTCCTGATCCTGGCCGCGACCGGGACCGCCCTGGCGACGGGTCTCGGCGCGATCCCGGTCTTCTTCCTCGGCGAGCGAGCCGAGGTCCTGCGGCCCGCCCTGCTCGGAGTCGCCGCCGGAGTGATGGGCGTGGCGTCGGTGGCGGGCCTTCTGCTCCCCGGCCTCGACGAGGGGTCGGCGGCGTCGGTCCTCTCGGGAGTCGCGATCGGGGTCGGGTTTCTGCTCATCGCCCGGAGCGCCCTGGCGCGGCGCGACCGCCACCTGCACAGGGCCCGCAGCGCGGGCGTGCGGACCTCGATCCTGGTCTTCGTCGTCCTCTTCGTCCACAGCCTCCCGGAGGGCTTCGCGATCGGCACCGCGTACGCCTCCGACACGGCCGGCCTGAGCCTGTTCGTGATCGTCGCGATCGCCGTCCAGAACGTCCCGGAGGGCACCAGCGTTGCGATCCCGATGGCGGCGGCCGGATACAGCCGCGCGAGGCAGTTCTGGGCCGCTGTCGGGACGAGCGTCCCGCAGCCGATCGGCGCGGTGGTCGCCTACCTGCTCGTCAAGCAGATCACGAGCCTGCTGCCGTTCTCGTTCGGCTTCGCCGCCGGGGCGATGCTGGCCCTGGTGGCGGTCGAGCTGATGCCCCAGGCGCTGCGGGGCAACTGGCGGGCCGCCTTGGTCGGCGCCGCGCTCGGCGCCGGGACGATGCTGGCCTTCAGCGCGGCGCTCGGGCGTCTAGCGCCGGCGCGCTCGAGCTCGCTGCCTACGGAAAGATCGTCTCGCCGGTTTCCGAGTCGACCACCGTTATCGCCAGCGCCGGGCAGGACTCGGCCGCCTCGAGGATCAGCTCGTCGGGACCGTCGCCGATCACGACCGCGGTCTCCTGCAGCTCGAAGACCTGCGGCGCGATCTCGACGCAGTCGCCGTGGGCGCTGCAGGCATTGGCTTCGATACGTGGCACGTAGCTCATGCTGCCCTCACTTCCATTTGCTTTCCCTTCTGCCAGTAGGCCTCGTCGATCTGCCTCCGCATGCGGGCGATCGCCCGCGGGCGGCCGACTGCGAGCGCCGCGACCGGCACGCCCTCGCGGGCGAAGATCGCGGCGAAGTCATGGGCTTCGGGGTCGCCCTCGATCGCAACGTCGTCGGCGCGCTCGGCATGCCCGACGTACTGGATGCGGAGCCCGTACTGGTCGCTCCAGAAGCTCGGCAGAGGCGGCGTCCCCGGGTATTCGCCGAGCATCGCCTGCGCGGCCGCCGGCGCCCTGGCGCGCCGCGGCGTCCCAGTGCTCGGTGCGGGTGTGCTCCCCGAAGCGGGGCTCGAACGGAGCGGCGGCGTCGCCGGCCGCGAAGACGTCGGGCAGCTTGGTGCGGCCGGCGCTGTCGGTCGCGACAGGGCCGCCCTCGAGCCCGCTGCCGGCAAGCCAGTCGACCGAGGGTGCGACCCCGACCCCGACCACGACCGTGTCGGTGGGGACCCGGCGGCCGTCGGCGAGCACCAGCTCCTCGACGCTGCCGTTCCCGCGCGCGGCCTCGAGTCGCGCGGAGAGCAGCAGCCGCACGCCCTGGTCGGAGTGCAGTGCGGCGAACCACTCGCCGACCCGGGGGCCGAGCAGCGGCCCAAGTGGGAGCTCGAGCGCCTCGATCATGGTCACCTCGACCCCGAGCCCGCGGGCGGTCGCCGCGACCTCCTGGCCGATGAACCCGGCGCCGACCACTGCCAGGCTCGATCCGGGCCTCAGGCGCAGGCGCAGTCGCCGCGCGTCCTCGAGGGTGCGCAGCGCCTGCACGTTGTCGAAGCCCTCGAGAGCCGGAAGGCGGCGGGCGTGGCTGCCGGTGGCGATCAGAAGCTTCTCGTAGGAGAGGCTCTCGCCGTCCTCGAGCTCGACCCGGTGCCCGGAGGGATCGAGGCTGCGAGCGCGCCGCCCGAGCAGCAGCTCGACCGCGTTGTCGGCGTACCACTCGGCCGGTCGCAGCGCCGCCTGCTCGGGGTCGACGGAGCCGGCCAACGCCTCCTTCGACAGCGGCGGCCGGTCGTAGGGAGGCTCGGGCTCGCCGCAGACGATCCGGACCGTGCCCTCGTATCCGCGTGAGCGCAGGGCCTCGGCGCAGCGCTGGCCGGCCAGGCCGCCGCCGACGATCAGCACGCCGCCCGGCATCACGCCTCCTCCAGCACGGGAGTGGGACGCGGCGAAAGGGTGCGCTGCGGCTTGCCCGCGCGATCGCGCGGCTGGGCCGAACGGCGCGCCGCCCGCCTCGCGCCCAAGAGGCGGATCGCGAACAGGACGGCGATCGGGGGAGCGGTCGAGCAGCAGCCACCAGCGCAGCCAGGGGGTCGAGGCGTCGGTTCCGGCGCCCAGGGTGTGGACGACCGCCAGGGCGTAGACCACCACCGTGAACCGGTGGGCCTTGCGCCAGAGGCGGGCGCCGATCCTGCGCCGCGCGTAGAAGCTCAGCCCGAGCAGGGCAGCGAGATAGCCGCCGAGGATCCCGAGCCCGGTGAAGAGCGGGCGGTAGGCCATCTTGAACGGGATCACGATCCCGGCGATGCCGGGGCTGAGCCAGGCGTCGCCGAGCAGGGTGACGCCGTGGACGGCCACCGCGACGATCGCCGCCACGGCGGTGTGCTCGTGGATCGCTGCCAGCTTCGGGCCGAGACCCGGGCGCCGCATCACCTTGCCGGCCATCAGCAGCCCCAGCCCGACCGAGATCGTCACCAGAGCGAGGGCTACGAGGCCGGAGGCGCGGCTTGCGATCCACCAGCCGTGCTGTGCCAGAACGCTGTTGCCGGTGGCCGTCATGCGGCCACCTGGTGGGGCGCAAGTCGGGAAGTATCGATGCGCGGGCTCAGGCTGAGCCGCCCGACCAGCTCGACGCGGCCGCTGTCGTGGACGAGCAGCCCTCCGCGCTGGTCGAGAAGCTCACGCGCTCGTTCGGGGCCGGCGAGCAGAGCCGCCTTGGAGAGAGTCTCGGCTTCGAGCGCCGATTCGCCGAGCGCGGTGACGCCGACGAGGCCGGTCCAGGCAGGCTCGCCGCTCGAGGGGTCGAGGAGATGGTGCGCGTAGTGGCCGTCCGGCCGGCGCCAGATCCTCACGTTTATTCCCGAGGTCGCGACGCCGCCGGAGCCGAGCCGCAGGACGAATGCCTGCTCGCCGGTCAGCGGATGCTCGACGTGAACCTCGTAGGGCCAGGTCTTCGCCGCCTCTCCGCCGATCCGAATGTCTCCCCCGCAGTCGATCAGGAAGCGCTGATGCCCGCGCAGCTGGCGGGCCAGGAGGTCGGCGGCGAGGCCCTTGCCCGCTCCGCCGGTGTCGAAGGCGACACCGGGCGGGCGGCTGATCGTCCCGGCGGCGTCGTCGACGCGGATCTGCCGCCAGCGGGCGTCGGGGTCCGGTGACGCGGGCCGCCGCGGCGGCGCCAGCTCGAGGGCGGCGCCGAGCGGGGCCGCCGGACGACCGGCCATCGAACTGAGATAACCGGCGGCCTCGATCTCGTCGCCCAGGGTCGGGTCGACGAGGCCGCCGCTTCGCTGCGCCGCCCAGAGACCCGCCTTGACCGCCTCGCGCAGCAGGGCCGAGGCGGGCACCTCGCGGCGCCGGTCGGCATTCAGCGCGCACAGCTCGCTGCTGGGCCGAAACCGCGACAGCGCTGCTTCGAACTCGACCACGAAGCGGCGGGCCCGTTCGGCGGCCGCGGGGGCCGGCAGGGCGCCGGGGCCGGGCTCGCCGATCAGCAGCCGCACGTGCGATCCCATCGCGTCGAAGATGACGTCGTGCTCGCGCTCGCTCATGATGCGCTCGTGGTGACGGGCGCCGCCGGCGCCGCCGGCGCCGAGGCGGTCACGGTCGGGGCCGAAGAGGAAGAGACCGAGGTCCCGCCGGCGCCACCGGAGGAGGCCGGGATCACGGTGGTGACGACACGGCGGTGAATCACCCGCCGCACCAGCACCTTCCCGGCCTTGCCGGTCGTGGCGCCGGTGGCTCCGATCGCGGGATCGTTGCCGCCGCGCAACTGGGCGGTGAGAAAACCGAACAGCACGGCGAAGGCGGCGACCGAGCCCCAGATCACGGCGCCCGGGCCGGGCCGCCTGCGCCGCGCAGCCTTGCTCGGCTGCGCGGGCGCCTGCGCCGACTCAACGGAGTGGGTGGCTCGATCAGTCATCGCGACCCTCGTGCTCGCCACCGCGGCCCTCGCGCTCCATCTCGCCACCGCCACCGCCGCCGCCACCGCTGGCGGAGGTGTTGACCGGGGTGCTCGGATGGCTCGCGGACGCGCCGCTTGTGTGGGTGACGACCGGAGCGCTGGAGCTGACCGGAGCCGAGCCGCTGGAGCCGGTCACCGGGGCCGGGGAGCTGACGGGGGCCGGTGCGGCGGCAGCCGCGGCGGCCGGGGTCGATCCGGCGGCCGCGCCGGATCCCTCCTTCGGCTTGGCGTGGCGGGTGACGTGGACGGTGCGCCGGATCACCTGGGTCCGCACCTGCGGCTTGGGCTGGACGCTGGCCGACGGCTTGCCCTGGCCCGAGTTCGAGCTGAGGGCGACGCCGGCCAGCCCGCCGAGGCCGATGACGGTGGTGGCTGCTGCGACCTTGCGCTTGAAGTTGTTCACCTGATTGACCTCCTGAAGGGCATGGACGCCGTCGATTGTGCGAACCAGGCCTCCAAGGGCTCTCCAGGAACGGGTTAAGAGCAGGCAAAACCTGTCCGGCGCCCGTTCTGGGCGCCGTTACAGTGGGCGGCGTGGCCGAGACCGCTGCCAGCAGCCCCCGCATCCTCTTCGTCGAGGACGAGGAGTCGATCTCCGAGCCCTTCGCGGAGGCGCTGCGCAGGGCCGGGTTCGAGCCGACGGTGACCCGAACCGCAGCCGGAGCCCTGGAGCTCGCCGGGCGACTGGAGCCCGACCTGGTCCTGCTCGACCTCGCGCTGCCGGACGGCGACGGCCGTGACGTCTGCCGGGAGCTGCGCCGCCACTCCAACGTCCCGATCCTGATGCTGACCGCGCGCGGAACCGAGATGGACAAGATCGTCGGCCTGGAGCTGGGGGCCGACGACTACGTCGTCAAGCCGTTCAGCGCCCGCGAGGTGATCTCGCGAATCAGGGCGGTGTTGCGGCGCAGCGCGCGCGCCGAGCCGGCCCAGGCCGTGATCGAGGCGGACGGGCTGCGGCTCGACACCGAGGCGCGGACCGCGAGCCTCGACGGCGAGCACGCTGGACCTCAGCCGCAAGGAGTTCGACCTGCTCGTCGAGCTCGCCCGCAACGCCGGCAAGGTGGTCAAGCGCGAGGACCTGATGTCCCGTGTCTGGGACGTCAACTGGTTCGGCTCTACCAAGACGCTGGACGTGCACATCGGATGGCTGCGGCGCAAGCTCGACGACGACGCCGCGAAGCCGCGATTCATCGAAACCGTGCGAGGCGTGGGCTTCCGCTTCGCCGCGACCCAGGACGAAAAGCCGTAAGCCTCCGAACCACTCTCCTGGCGGCGCTGGCGTACGTCCTGCTCCTGGCGCTGATCGCGCTCGGGGTCCCGCTCGCGGTCAGCCTCCGCGACCGGGTCGACTCGGAGGTGCGCGGGGAGGCTCGAAGCCAGGCCGACGTCGTCGCGGCGACCGCCGCCGAGCTGCTCGACCCCTCGCAGCGCCGCGGGCTCCAGCGGCTGGTCAGGGTCTCGGCCCAGACCGTTCGCGGCCGGGTGATCGTGGTCGACCGCTCCGGGCGCCTCGTCGCCGACAGCGCCGGTGGATCGACGACCGGGGCCGGCTACGGGACCCGCCCCGAGGTGGCGGCGGCGCTCTCGGGGCGCGGCGAGCAGATCCAGCGCAACAGCTCGACCCTGGGGGAGGAGATTCTCGCCACCGCGGTCCCGATCGTTCACGGACGCAGGACCGCAGGAGCGGTTCGGATCACCCAGAGCGTCGCCGCCGTGCATCGGGCGGTGCGAACCGCGATCCTCGACCTCGCCCTGCTTGGGGGAGTGGTGCTGCTGCTCGGGCTGGCGGCGGGACTTCTAGTGGCGCAGCGGGTCGCGGGACCGATCCGCCGGCTCGATAGCGCCGCGCACCAGGTGGCGGAGGGCGATCTCGATGCCCAGGTCGCGGTCGAGGGAAGCGCGGAGCAGCGCTCGCTGGCCCTCGCCTTCAACGAGATGACGACTCGGGTCAAGCGTCTGCTTCGCGGCCAGCAGGATTTCGTCGCCGACGCCTCCCACCAGCTCCGCACCCCGCTGACCGGGCTGCGATTGCGTCTCGAGGGCCTGCGCGAGCGCCACGGATCGGACCCGGCGACAGCGCGCGAGCTGGAGGCGGGGATGCACGAGGTCGACCGCCTCTCGCGGATGGTCGACGAGCTGCTGGTGCTGAGCCGCGCCGGAGAGCGCGAGCTGCCGGGCGAGATCGTCGACCTGGAGGGAACCGCCGGGCGGGCGGTCGAGCGCTGGCGAGAGGCGGCGGGGAAGCGCGGCGTCAAGCTGGGCCTGAGCGTCGATGGCCCGCCTGGTCAGACCAAGTGCGCTCCCGCGGACCTCGACCGGGTGCTCGATTCCCTGCTCGAGAACGCGGTCCGCTACTCGCCCCACGGAACGACCGTCACCGTGCGCTGCGCCCCAGGTCGAATCGAGGTCCTCGACGAAGGCCCGGGGCTCTCGCCCGCAGAGCCGGTCTTCGACCGCTTCTATCGCGGCGACGCGGGCCGCAAGGGCACCGAGGGCACGGGTCTCGGGTTGCCGATCGCGCGCGAGCTGGCGCGCGAGTGGGGCGGCGAGGTGGAGCTTGAGAATCGTCGGGGCCAGGGCGCCCGCGCGGTGGTCTCGATGCCGCCCGCATGAGCCCGCTTGTCCCAACCTCCGAGCTTTGCCAAGCCTTTGCCCCGGTCGTCCTAATCTGAGTCGGGTGAACACTTCGCCGACCCCCCGCCCGGTGCTCTCCTCGAAGGCCGCATGGATCGGCCTGGCGCTGCTCGGGATCGTCGTCGCGGCGGGTATCTCGGTGGCCGCCAGCCGGCTGTCGAGCCAGCAGATCGGCCTCGCGTCGGAGCCGATCTCGGCCGGCCGCGAGCTGGCGCCGCCCACGGCCGGGTCAGGGCCCGGTGCTGGTCATCGCCCCCACCGTGGTTCGAGCGGACACGGACCCGGGACGCAGGGCTCCGCCCCCCCAACCTCCAACCCGCCCAGTCAATCGACGACCACGACGCCCGCCCAGCCGACGCAACCCACGACGACGACGGGCGGCGACGACTACGGCGAGTCCCGTGGCGGGGAGTCGAATGGCGGCGGAGACGATTAGTCCGCGGCCGGCCTGAAGCCGCCGAGCTCGAAGCCGATGCGCGCGCCTCCGAGGGGGGAGTCCTCGACCCAGATCGACCCGCCGTGCGCGGCGACGATCTCCTGCGCGATCGCCAGGCCGAGACCGGTGCCGCCGGAGCTGCGCGAGCGCGACGCCTCGACGCGATGGAAGCGGTCGAAGACACGAACACGCTCCGCCGACGGGATCCCGGGGCCGTCGTCGTCGACGTACACCCTGAGCGTGCCCCCGGCTGCCTCGGCTTCGACTCGCACCCTGCCCCCCGGTCCGGTGTGCTCGACCGCGTTTCGCAGCAGGTTGCGGACCACCTGACCGATCCGGTCGGGGTCGGCGACCAGGGCTCCGGTCGGCGCGTCCGCGAGCTCGAGCCGCCGACCCTCGGCCGGGATCGAGTCGACGATCTCGGCGAGGAACCGCGGCAGCTCGATCTCACTCTTGACCGGCTGCTGCCCCTCGTCGAGGCGGGCGAGCGCCAGCAGGTCATCGACAAGCCTCTGCATGTGGCTGATCTCACGGACCGCGATTCGCTCCACCTCGCGAACCCGCTGCGGGGCCGGGTTCCGCTCGCGGGAGAGGACCTCGAGCTGTCCCCGGATCGCGGTAAGGGGCGTGCGCAGCTCGTGGGAGGCGTCGGAGACGAACTCGCGCTGGCGCGAGAACGCGTCCTCGAGGCGCCCAAGCATGTGATCGAACGACTCGGCCAGCTGCCGAACCTCGTCCTGCGCGCCGTCGGATCCGATTCGGTGGGTGAGATCACCGGCGTCGACCGCGGCGGCGATCCTGGCCATCCGGCGCAGCGGAGCGGCGGTCCGAGCAGCCAGCAGGTAGCCCGCCGCGAGCGCCCCTGCGAGGGTCAGGGCCCCGATCAGAAGAAAGGTGCGGGCCACCTCCGACTGGCCGCGCTTGGCGGGCTCCAGCGGCTCGCCGGCCCGGATCACCGCCGCCCTCCCCGCGGGACCGGAGACCGGGCGGGTCAGAAGGCGCACCTCGCCCGCGTCCTCGAGCTCGAGATTCGAATATCCAGGCTGGGCGGTTCGCAGCTGGTTCGCCTGCCGCCTCTCGACCTCGGCCTCGGCGCTGGACTCCGACGGCTCCGGCGGCAGATGCACGAGCTCCGGCTCGTTGCTGATCGTCCCCGCCCGGGGAACGGTGACGATCAGCAACCTCGCGGATGGCCCGAAGGGCTGGGCGGATATGTAACGGCGGGCGGCTGCGAGACGGGCCCTCGGGTTGTCAGGTGCGGCCTGCAGGCGATGCGCGAGGGCATTGCTCTCGGCCCGGAGGTCGCGATCGATGCGCGAGCGAAGCTCGGCACCCGTGGTTCGGTAGACGGCGACGAAGGTGATTGCGAAGGCCGAGACGACGATCGCGGCGATCGAGATCGCCAGCCTGCCCCGAAAGCCGATCCGACCGCGTGCAGCGGGGGTCATCGGGGTGCGGCGAGCCGGTATCCGACCGAGCGCACGGTCTCGATCGGCGCCGGGTCTCCGGTCACCTCGAGTCGGCGGCGCAGATAGCCCACATAGACCTGGACCACGTTGGTGCCGGGGTCGTGGTCGTACCCCCAGACCGCGGCCAGGATCTGCTCGCGCGAGAGAACCTGGCCGGGATGACGCATCAGGTAGAGGAGAAGGTCGAACTCGGTCCCGGAGAGATGGATCGAAGTGTCCCCCCGCAGCACCTCCCGGCTCAGCAGGTCGAGGCTGATCTCGCCGACCTCGAGCCTCGTGGCTTCGGCCTGGTCGGGCCGGCGCAGATGGGCGCGAACCCTCGCCAGCAGCTCGTCGAAGGCGAACGGCTTGGGCATGTAGTCGGTAGCGCCGCGATCCAGGCCTTCCACCCGGTCGTCGACGTCGCCGCGGGCGGTGAGGACGATCACCGGCAGTGCGGGCTTCGCGCGCCTGACGCGGTCGAGGACCTCGAGCCCGTCCCGCCCCGGCAGCATGCGGTCGAGGAGGATCAGGTCGACCGGCTCGTCGAGGGCAAGCCGCTCGCCCTGTTCGCCGTCGCCCACGACCTGGACCGAGTAGCCCTCGGCCTCCAGGCCACGCTTGAGGAAGTCCGCGATCGCGGCCTCATCCTCGATCACCAGGATGCGCACACGGCGATGCTAGAGGGCGCCGGATTCGGTCCCCCACGGCCTCCTGTCCTCTAAGAAGACTCTCAGCAGGGCCTTAGGGGAACTTTTTTCTCGCTGCCGACCATTGGCGTGTGCGAGTCGAGGAAAGACGACGCGTCGCCCGCCTTCGCCTTCGCGCCCGCAGACGCCGGGCCGGCGAGCTGCGCCGGCGTGCGGTGTTCCTCTCGCTGATGCTGTTCGCTGTCCTCTGGCTGGGGGTGTTCGCGCAGATGGTCAGCGGCCACGACCCGGTGCTCGGCTCCGGGCCGAGCACGAAGCTGGCGCGGAACACCACCACCAAGCAGAGGTCGAACCCGCAACCCGCGCGCAAGCGCGCCGAGCAGAGCGAGTGGGTGATGGACCCGACGACCGGCGAGATCTACCGGGTCCCGAGCGGCTCCGAGCAGGCGGCGACGTCCAGCCAGCCTGCCCCCGTGTCTCCGGCGCCGGTCGTCACCTCGCAGTCGTGACCCCGGAGTCGGTTCTGCGCTTCGCCTGCTTCGGCTCCCGGGCGGCGGTGCACGTCGGGGGATCGAGCGGAAGCTCGACTCCCGAGCAGGCTACGCAGCGCAGTCGCGAGCGGCTGCTCGATGTCCATCTGAGGCTGTCCAGGTTCATCGCCGACAGCGAGCTCTCCGAGCTCAACCGCTCCCAGGCCCGCGCGCTCGCGGCAACCCCGCTGATGCGCCGCTTCGCGCAGGCGGTGGTCGACGCCGGGCTGCGCAGCCGCGGGCTGGTCGACGCAACCCGCCTCGACCACCTGCAGAGGGTCGGCTATCGCGAGTCGATGCAGGACAGGCCCGGCGTTCCGCTTCGCGCCACGCTGGCGGCCGCCCCGCCCCGCCGGCCGGCTTCGGCGCACCCGGCCGCTCTCTGGCGAGCGATCGAGGTCGACGAGGACGCGGGCCTCGTCCGCCGCCCGCCCGGCGTGCTCCTGGACAGCGGCGGAATCGGCAAGGGCCTCGCCGCCGACCTTGTCGCCGCGGGGCTGCGCGAGCATCCGACCTTTGCCGTCGACTGCGCCGGAGACATACGCATCGGCGGCAGCGCCGGGACGCCGCGCCGGGTGCTGGTCGACGACCCGTTCGGCGGCTCGCCCCTGCACGAGCTGACGGTGACCGAAGGCGCCGTGGCGACGAGCGGCATCGGGAAGCGCGCCTGGTGGCGGCCCGACGGCCGCCCCGCCCACCACCTGATCGACCCCGGCAGCGGAGAGCCCGCTTACACGGGCATCGTCCAGGTCACCGCCCTCGCGCCCACCGCCCAGCTCGCCGAGGTCCTCGCCAAGACGGCGCTGCTTCGCGGACCGAAGGCGGCGACCGGGGAGCTGCCCTACGGCGGCGTCGTGGTCCTCGAGGATCGCTCGCACGTGGTCGTCCCCGGCCCCGCGGTGGGAGTCCCGAGCGTGCCGAGCCCATCGGTTGCCCGAGTGGCCGGATGAGCGCCTCCCACCACCTCTTCTGGATCACCAGCCGCGCCGCCGGGAGCGCGGCCCTGATCACCGCCAGCGTCAGCGTCGCCGTCGGCATCCTGCTCGGCGGCCGCCGCAACGATGCGATGCCTCGCTCCGAGCTTCGTCCGGTCCACGAGGCGCTCTCGCTCGCGACCCTGGCGCTGATCGCCCTGCACGGCGCGGCCCTGCTCGGCGACAGCTACCTGCGGCCGGGGATCGCCGGCATCGCGGTGCCGATGGCCGGCGCCTACCGGCCGGTTTGGACGGCGACGGGAATCGTCGCGGGATACGGCCTCGCCGCGCTTGGCCTCTCCTACTACCTCCGTGAATCGATCGGGGCTGCGCGCTGGCGGCGGCTGCATCGCTTCACCGCCCTGTTCTGGGTCCTCGGGGTCGTTCACACCGTCGGCTCCGGGACCGATGCCCGGCAGCCTTGGTTCCTGCTCCTCACCGGTGCGGTCGTCCTCCCCGCGGCCTTCCTGGTCGCCGCGCGCACCGCCCGTGGCCTGGCTTCGGCGCTTGACCTGCCTCGCTCGGAGCCGCCGATGAGGCAGAGCTACTAGCGACGAACGTCACCAACTACTACTGCTACACCACTAGTCAGTTGTGTAGTTGTGGTAGCCTGGGGGCATGGCAATCAAGGCTGCGATCCCTCACCCGCTTCCGCCGCCCCTCGTCGAGCAGATCACCGAACGCTTCCGGGTCCTCTCCGAGCCGACCCGGATCATGCTTCTCGACGCGCTGCGCGACGGCGAAGCGACCGTCGGGGAGCTGCAGGAGGCGACCGGTGCGTCGCAGCAGAACGTCTCCAAGCACCTGCGTGTGCTCCTGCACGCCGGCCTGGTGACTCGCCGTAAGGACGGCAACTTCTCGCGCTACTCGATCGCCGACCCGGGCGTCTTCGCGCTCTGCGAGCAGGTTTGCGGCGGCCTGCGCCGCCAGCTCGACGAGCTCGACGCCCTGCTGCAAGGAGGCAGCTGACATGTACCGCTCCGATCCACCAATCCGCTGGCCGCTCGAGCGGGTGCTGTTCGCGCTCGCCGCCACGATGACGCTGCTCAGCGTCGCTCTGGTCCTGCTCGTCTCGCCCTGGTTCCTGCTGCTGACGGCATTCGTGGGCGCCAACCAGTGGCTCTACGTCGCGGTCGGCGCCTGCCCCGCGTCGATCGTCGTCAAGCGCCTGTTCGGGCTCCGATCGGTCGTATATCCCAATCGCACTCCCGTGCGATGACTCGTTACGGCCCGATCGGCAGGCTCGGCCGCTACACGGCAACCCACTTCCGCACGGTCCTCATGGCCTGGGCGGTCGTCGCGGTGGGGCTCGGTTTCTTCGCGCCTCGGGTCGAGAAGGCGCTGTCGGGCGCCGGCTGGGAGGCGTCCGGTTCGCAGTCGGTGCAGGCCCGCAAACTGATCGACCGAAACTTCGCCGGCCTCTCCGGCTACGGACTGATGACCGTGGTGCACTCCCCCGGGGCGACGAGCGGCGACCCGGCCTTCCGGGGCACAGTGTCCGCGGTCGAGCGCCAGCTTCGAGCCGACCCCGCGGTGCGAACCGTGGTCGCCCCCCGGCCCGGAATCTCGATCTCTGCCGACGGTCACACGGCGGTCGTGCAGGCCGGCGCCGCCCGCGACTCGAACGCGATGGTCGCCGCCGCCGACCGGCTCAAGGGCCCGCTCGGCGAGCTCGGCCGTGGAGACGTTCAGGTCCATTTGACCGGAGCGCCGGGGATGTGGTCGGACTTCAACGCGGCCAACAAGGACGCGATGCTGAAGTCCGAGGTGATCTCCTGGCCCGTCACGCTCGGGATCATGGTGATCGCCTTCGGCTCGCTGGTCGCGGCCGGACTGCCGTTGATGCTGACCATGATCGGCCTGCTCGCCGCCGCCGGCATGCTCTACCTAGGAACCCAGGTCATGCCGATCTCGATCTGGGCGATGAACTTCGCGCTCATGTTCGCGCTCGCCCTCGGCATCGACTATGCCCTGTTCGTCGTCTACCGCTTCCGGGGCGCGTTCTTCGGCTCCCGCCTGTCGGTTGCCGACGCCACGGCCCAGACCATGGACACGGCGGGCAAGGCTGTTCTCTTCTCGGGCCTCACGGTGCTGATCTCGCTGACCGCCGTGATGCTCGTGCCGAGCCCGGCGTTCCGCTCGATGAGCCTCGGGATCATGCTCGCGGTCATCTTCGTGTTGGCGGCAACGCTGACCCTGCTGCCCGCAGTCCTCGCCAGGCTCGGCCCGAAGGTCGACAGGCTGGCCTTGCCCTGGGCTCACTCGGGTGAGCATCGCTCGGCCCGCTTCGCCGCCTGGGGCGAACGCCTCTGGCAGCGACCGCTCGCCTACGGACTGCCCGCGCTCGCGGTTCTGGCGGTGCTGATCGTGCCGGTCACCGGCCTTCGCACGGCGATGCCCTCGATCAAGGTGGTCCCGGACGGCGATTCGTCGCGGGTCGGCTACCAGCAGGTGCAGGCCGCGTTCGGTACCGGCGCCACCGGGCCCCTGCAGGTTGTCGCCCCCGCCTCCGATGCCCGCGAGGTCACCGCGGCTGCAAAACGCGATCCCGGAATCGCCCAGGTTCTGCCGCCCCAACACGGCGGCGGGGGGTTGGCGCTGATCAACGCCGTCCCGCGCCAGGATCCGTCCGATCCAGCCGTCGGCGCAACCATCGACCGCCTGCGAGGGGAGCTGCCGGCCGGGGCCCTGGTCGGCGGCGCGGTGGTCGAGAACCACGATCTGAAGACTGCGCTGGACGCCAAGACACCGCT
The DNA here is from genome assembly GCA_963772265.1 of uncultured Solirubrobacterales bacterium. Taxonomy (GTDB): domain Bacteria; phylum Actinomycetota; class Thermoleophilia; order Solirubrobacterales; family 70-9; genus Mayfieldus. The sequence goes on from CAVYWS010000002.1 coordinate 103,608, forward strand.
GGTGCTCGGCGTCGTCCTCTCGCTCGGGTTCCTGCTGCTGCTCGTTGCCCTCCAGGCCCCGGTCATCGCGGCGGTCGGGGTAGTAACCAACCTGATGGCGACCGGCGCCGCCTTCGGCGTCGCCAAGTGGATCTTCCAGGACGGAGCACTTCACTCCCTGCTCGGCTTCCAACCCCAGGGCTTTCTCGACGCCTGGGGGCCGGTGTTCTTCTTCGCGATGATCTTCGCGATCTCGATGGACTACACGGTCTTCCTGCTCTCCTCGGCGAAGGAGCACTGGGATCGAACCGGCAACGCCAAGGAGGCGATGATCGGCGGCGTCGCCCATTCCGGGCGGGTGATCTTCGCCGCCGGCGCGGTGATGGTCGCGGTCTTCTTCACCTTCGCCCTCTCCGGCCCGCTTCCGCCCAAGGAGATGGGGATCATCCTCGGCATCGCGGTACTGCTCGACGCGATGCTGATCAGGCTCCTGCTGATGCCGGTCGCCCTGCGGCTGCTCGGCCCCTGGGCCTGGTATCTGCCGCGATGGGCCCACCGGGTCCTCCCCGACGTGCGCTTCGGCCACGGGGCGCCCGCCGTGGGCAGGGCAGGGACCAGCGCTTAGCGGCGGCGACCGCGGCCTGCCCGAAGGAGATGCCCCCGCGAAAGCTCCGCGTCAGGCCACCACATCCGACCAGTTCGTAGGCGGATCACGGTGACCAGGCACTTGGCCATGGACGGCGGGGCGGAGCCGACTCGACACGAACCCGCGCATCGACCGCGACGGCCCCCTCGGGGGAGACGATCACGGGGTTGAGGTCGAGCTCGGCGATCTCCTGATGCGCCTCGACCATCGCGCCGGTTCGCAGCAGCAGGTCCCGTAGCGCGTCGAGGTCGGCCTCGGGCATGCCCCGGTATCCGGTCAGCAGCGGAAACGTCGCCAGCGAGCGCAGCATCTCGTCGACGTCGAGATCCGTCACCGGTGTCAGCCTCACCGCAACGTCGTTGAGCAGTTCGGCCTCGACGCCGCCGGCTCCACAGGCGAGCACCGGCCCGAAGACGGCGTCGCCGACCACTCCGACGAGCATCTCGACGCCGCCCTCGACCATCTCCTGGACAAGTAACCGCTCCCGGCTCACCCCGGCGCGGCGCAGGCCCTCGTCGATGCCGGCGGCGGCGTCAGCGGCCTGCTGCTGGCCGGAGAGCCCCAGCCGCACGGCTCCGAGATCGGTCTTGTGGACGATCTCGGGGCCGAGCGCTTTCAGAGCGACCTTGCCACCGATCTCGGAGGCGGCGCGCCCCGCCCCCTCCGAATCGTCGGCCAGCCGCCACTCGGCCAGCGGGATGCCATAGGCGCCCAATAGCGTGTTGAGGCGCTCGAAGTCCAGCCATCCCATTCGCCGGCCGAGGGCCTCGGCGATCGTCGCCGCGGCCAGGTCGGGGTGGGAGTCGTCGAAACTCGGCGGTTCATGCGCCGGGCGCCGCCTCCATTCGGTGTGCTCGACCACCCGTGCCAGAGCGTTGGCACCGCTCTCCGGGTACAGGTAGGTGGGTACGCCGCCGCGGGCGATCATCGACGCCCGGTCCCGGCTCGACATGAAGACCGCCTGCACCGGGATGCTTCTCGGCAGGCCCGCCACAGCCTCCCCCACCGCCTCGGCGACGTCCTCGGCCTTGATCAACAGTGGCCGCACGAAGATCACGATCAGGGCGTCGATGCCGTCCCACGCGGCGAGGGTTGCGATCGCCTTCCGGTAGTGCTCGGCGGTCGCGGTGGCGATCATGTCGACCGGGTTGGACAGCGACGCCTCGGCGGGCAGGAACTCCCCCAGGCTGTCCTGAAGCTCGTCCGGGATCGAGGGAAGCTCCAGCCCCGACGCCTCGCAGGCGTCGGCGCACATGATCCCCGGACCGCCCGCGTTGGTGAGCACGGCGACACGGCGACCCTCAGGAAGGGGCTGATTGGCCAGCAGCGACGCGACGTCGAGCATCTCGGCGACGCTGTCGGTGCGAATCACCCCTGCCTGTCGGAAGAGCGCGTCGACGGTCACCTCGGACGCCGCCACCATCGCCCCGGTATGCGAGCTCGTTGCCCGGGCGCCCGCCCCGGAGCGGCCGCTCTTGACCACGACCACCGGCTTCGACCTTGCGACCCGGGGCGCCACCCGCGAGAAGCGCCGCGGATCGCTGAACGACTCGATGTAGAGCAGCGCCACGTCGGTCCCGGCGTCCGACTCCCAGTACTCGAGCATGTCGTTGGCCGTCAAGTCTGCGCGGTTGCCGACCGATGCGAAGGACGACAGCCCGAGGTTGCGGTCGCCGCAGAGCTCGATGAACGCCAGTCCCAGGGCGCCGCTCTGCGAGATGAAGCCAACGTTCCCGGGATCCGGCATGCCGGGAGCAAAGGTTGCGTTGAGGCGGACCTCGCTCGCAGTGTTCAGCACGCCCAGGCAGTTTGGTCCGACCAGGCGGATTCCGCCGTCGCGGCAGATCTCGAGAAGCTGGCGCTGGCGCTCTGCTCCTTCGGCCCCGACCTCGGCAAAGCCGGCCGAGATCACGACCACCGCCGGAACCCCTTGCGCCGCGCATTCCTTGACCACCCCGAGCACGGCTGGCGCCGGGACGGCGATCACGGCGAGATCGATCGGATCGGGAATCTCGGCGACGCCGGCGTAAGCCCGCACCGACTGCACAACGTCGGCGTCACGGTTGACCGGATAGGCGGTGCCCTGAAAGCCCGCCTCGAGCAGGTTGTGGAAGATCTGGCCGCCAACCGTCTCGCGATCTCGCGACGCGCCGATCACCGCGACCGAGCGCGCCTCGACCACGCGCGAGATCGCCGCCGAGGCGGCGACCCGATCGCGATCCTCGAAGTGCTGCTGGGCGTCGCTGTCGAAGGAGGTTGGCAGCTCGACCCGGATCGTTCCCGGTTCGGAGCGCACCTCGACCGGGAAGCCGCTCTCTCGGAAGACCTCGATCATGCGGTGGTTGCCGGGCAGCACCTCGGCCACGAAGGAGGTGATTCCCTGTCCGTCGGCGACCTCGGCGAGATGGGCGAGGAGGATCGTTCCGAGCCCCTGCCCCTGGAGCTGGTCGGCGATGGTGAAGGCGATCTCGGCGGCGTCTTCGGGGCCTCGGATGTAGACCCCGTGGCCGACGATGGAGGCGTCCTCCCCCCTCGTCGCCACGAGCCCGTAGCTGTCGGCGTAGTCGACCTCGACCGCCATCGCCGCCTCCCGCTCCACGTCGGCCGCCTGGGTGAAGAAGCGAAAGCCGCGCGAATCGGGGCTCAGGTTGCGGAAGAACTCAGCGAGGGCTTCGCGGTCGCGATCGCGCACCGGCCGAACGTGGACGGTGGAGCCATCGCGCAGCACCACGTCGACCTCGGGCGCGGGGGGATTTCCAGCGGTCAACCGGGATCGCCCACACCGGACTCCGGATCGAGTTGGATGTCGATCCGCATCGAGTTGTCGAACTCGAGCTCGAAGCGCGGCATCGCCGCTTCGGTGATCTTCGCCAGGTAGGGCGCCAGGTACCTGCCCGCCACCTTGCCGGGCGGCCACCAGAGTGGCTGCGTGCTGGCCAGGAAGGCGTCGCCGTGGCCCCCGGCGAGCTCCGCGCGCAGGAACTCCGGCGTCTCACCCGTCAACAGCAGGCCGCGGAGCACGGGCCTGAACCGGACTCGGTTCAACCTCGACTCCGGCCATGCGCGCGATCTCGGTGGCGGCCGTGTCGGCCTGCTGGGCGGCGATCCCGCCCTGCTTGATCGGAAACGCGGTCCCGTCGCCGGCCGCGAAGACGTTGGTCTCGCCGCCGGCCCGGCAGCGATCGTCGATCGGCAGAAACCCATCGCCGCCGCTCGAGAGGCCCGAGATCGGGATTCCGGTCAGGCGGGGCAGGGTCACGACGCGCTCGGCGGAGAGGCTTCCATTCGGGACCAGCTTCAGGCCGGTTGCGTCGAGCGCACTCGGATAGGTGTCGGTGAGCAGAAGGATGCCGGCCGCGGCCAACAGCTCGGTGACGGCGGCGGAGGCCTGGGGGCCGAACATCTCCAGCGGCGAGTCCTCCGGGGTGACCAGGGTCAGCACCGCCTCCGTGTTCCCCTCCCTGGCCAGCCAGCTCGCCGTCATCAGGGCCAGCTCGTAGAGCGGAAGCGGCCAGCCCGCGCGGCCGGGCAGGGCAAACGCCACCTCGCGAAGGTCGCCGACATCGAGGCCTGCAAGCAGCCGCCGCATCTCCAGGGCCGCGCCGGGATCGCCGAAAGTCAGCGCCCCGGGCAGCCACTCGGTCGGTCGCGCCCCGCAGGCGACGAGCAGGGCGTCGAACGCGATCTCCTCACCCTCTCCGGTCCCCGCGGCGCCACGGTCCGGGTCCACCGAGACGAGCCTGTCGATTCGCAGCTCGGCGCCCTGATCGGCGGCGATCTGGGCGAGGTCGAAGCGGTAGACGCGGCCGCGATCGAAGGGCTCGCCGACCACCATCGGCCGATAGACGAAGTCGGGCTCGGGGGTGAGGAGTTGCACCGTCACCCGCTCGGCCGCCAGCTCCCGCAGCGCCAGCAGGGCCTCCAGCGCCGCCACCCCGCCACCGGCGATCAGGACCCGCAGCGGGCTTCCTTTGCCGCTTGCTTCCATGCGGCGGAGCCTAGACGAGTGATTCCTATTGGCTTCGGCCACGTGCGGCGCCCAGCTGGGTCTGCGCCGCCCCCGGGGCCACGTCGATTCGGAATCAATCGCCTAGACCGGGAAGTTCGACGGCGTCGCCCGTAGCTCGGCGGCCATGCGTCCGAGCAGCGCCAAAGAGACGACCAGCGCGCTTCCCAGCGCCGCGAGCTCCGCTGGATCGTCGTTGCGGACCAGCGCCGCGGCGCAGACCAGAGCGGCCAGGGCGAGCATCGCGAGAGCGATGCCGCGGTGAAAGCGCCCCGCCTCCGAATGCGGCCATGGATCGAGCGCCTGCACGATCTCGCGTCCCTGGTCGGAATCCGTGCAGGCCCCCTTGCTCGGACAGGCGTTGCAGACGGCGGCCTTCCCCCGGTACCTGGCCACCCGGCGCTGATGGTCCAGCTCGATGCGGGGAAGGTGCTGGCCCTCCGGGCATTCCCAGGCGTCGAGGTGGTCGTGGTAGGTGAAGCCGGCGGTGCGGAAGCGACCGGAGCGATTGTGGGTGTGACGGGCGAGCAGGTCGAGGCAGACCGCGGCTATGACCAGGAAGAGCGCATAGCCGAGCGCCACCGTCGCCTCGGCGCTCACCACGACTCCAGTTCGCGCTCGGCCCCGAACGCTGATCCCTGGCTGAGCCTCGCGCTCACGGGGCCACCGCCTCGGCCGGGGGCTCGGTGACCTCGGTGAACAGCATCTCCTCCGGCTCCTCCAGCGTCACTCGGGTGACCCGGTGGCGCACACCCACCCAGCAGATGTAGAGCAACGGCAGCACTCCCCCGGCGATGAACAGGACGTCCCCGGGGAAGCGCAGCCACTCGATCAGCTCGTTCGTCGAGTTGCCGAGGAAGTCGAGGGTGCGGGCGTGGAAGTAGCTGTTGCCGACCGACTCGTAGAGCTGGATCAGGCCGAGTGGCAGCAGGGTCGCGAAGCACATCCAGGCGAGGCCTATGTTCAGCGACCAGAAGCTGATCCTGGCTGCCCGATCGGGCCACTTCTCGTCTGGGATCAGGTAGCGCAGACAGAACATCGCCAGGCCGACGGCGAGCATCCCGTAGACGCCCATCATCGCCGCGTGCCCGTGGTTGGCGGTCAGGGCGGTGCCGATCTCGTAGTAGGAGACGATCGGCAGGTTGATCAGAAAGCCGAAGATGCCGGCGCCGAGGAAGTTCCAGAAGCCGACCGCGACCAGGAACATCACCGCCCAGCGATGCGGGAACGGCGCCGCCGAGCGCGACTCCTGGCGGGCGCCGAGCTGCAGGAAGCTCCATGCCTCGACCGTGAGGAAGGTGAGCGGGATCACCTCGAGGGCCGAGAAGACCGCCCCCAGCGCCATGTTCTCGGCCGGGGCGCCCGAGAAGTAGAGGTGGTGCATGGTTCCGATCACCCCGCCGGCCGAGTAGAGCAGGATGTCGAGGAAGATCACGATCAGCGCCACCCTCTCCCTCACCACCCCGAGCAGGACGAAGACGTAGGCGACCATCACGGTGGTGAACAGCTCCAGAAAGTCCTCGACCCAGAGGTGAACGACCCAGAAGCGCCAGAAGTCGGTGATCGTGAACGAATCACCCGAGCGCGCCAGCAGTCCGACCGCATAGAAGGCCGGGATCGCAAGGGCGGCGAAGAAGAACAGCCAGGGCATGTTCCCGAGGTGCTCGTTGCGCAGGCGACCGCGCAGCCCCCGGTAGAGGATCGCCACCCAGCCGAACAGCCCGATCACCAGCAGCACCTGCCAGAAGCGGCCGAGGTCGAGGTACTCGAAGCCCTGGTCGCCGAACCAGCCGCCGATGCTGCCCAGCCAGCCGTGAACATCGGCGAACTCGCCGGCAAGGCTGCCGAAGACGACGATCACCACCGCCCCGAGAAGCCCGTATGCGAGCCAGTCCTGACGCTTCGGCTCGCGGCCGGCGATCATCGGCACCAGGAAGATCCCCGCCGCCAGATAGGAGCTGGAGACGAAGAAGATCGCCAGCTGGACGTGGAAGGTGCGGACCAGGTTGTAGGGGAAGACCTTGGCCAGGTCGAAGCCGAAGAAGTTCCCGAGCTCGGCGCGGTAGTGCTGCGACGCCGCCCCGACCAGGGTCTGGAGCAAGAACACGGCCGCCATCACGAGGAAGAACCAGGCTGTCGCCCGCTGGGCCGGGGTCAGCGCCACGTCGCCGGGCGCGCGGAAGGAGAGTGTTGCCCGCTCCCGCCCCTGCCAGCCAAGAAAGTTCCAGCGCCCGAAGGCCCCGAACAGCAGGCCGATCCCGCCCAGCAGGGCGATCAGCGAGACGACGCTCCAGAGGATCACGTTGGCGGTCGGCGTGTTGTCCACCAGCTTCTCGGGCGGCCAGTTGTTCGTGTAGGAGTAGTTGTGTCCGGGCCGCCGCGCCGAGGCCGCCCAGGCCGACCAGGAGAAGAAGGCAGTCAGCTCGGTGATCTTCTGCGGGTCGGTGATCGCGTCCGGTCGCAGGCCGAAGCGGGTCGTCGGGTTGCCGAACAAGTGGGCGTAGTGGCGGCGAAGCTGGTGGAAGGCTCCGGCTTGCGCAGCGCTGTAGGTGAGCGTGTCGGTGGCGGAGTCGTAGCGGTTGGCCTGAAAGTCGGCGATCGTGCGCTGCTGCGCCGAGTCGGAGTCGGCGCCGCCGTATTGGCGGCGAACCGACAGCGCCGAGCGGTGCAGGTAGTCGTCGGTGAAGTCCGGCCCGAGATAGGCCCCGTGGCCGAAGATCGACCCGTACTCCATGATCCCGTTGCGCAGGAAGACCTTCTGCCCTGCGCTGATGTCGCCGTCGGTGAACAGGACACGACCCGACGGGTCGACGACCTTGGCCGGGGTCGGGGGATCGTCCTTGTAGGTCTCGTAGGCGAGGATGCCGAGGACCAGAAAGCCGAACAGGAAGACCAGGACCGCGACCTGGGCCCAGGTCCTGGAGACGATCAGTCCTCGCTTCTCCTCCTGCATGGCGTCCCTCTTTCGCCAATCGCCGGGTCGAACAGGGTTGCCGCCAACAGCGGCGCGATCCTATCGACGGCTGTCGTCGCCTGGCAACGCCTACGATCCGACCCGTGGCCAGAGTCGCGATCTTCGGCCCCCACCCTCTGCTCTCGATCACGATCGAGGGGCGCGGGTCCGACGGCGACGAGATCCACCTGCACTCCGCCGGGCAGGGAGTATGGGTGGCGCGAATGGCCGGGGAGACGGGAGCGGACCCGGTCCTTTGCGGGTTCGCGGGCGGCGAAACCGGCGCGGTGCTGCGTCCCCTGCTGGGTCACCTTCCAGGCGAGCTGCGGCTGGTCGCGACGACCGGCAACAGCGGCTGCTACGTGCAGGACCGGCGCGACGGCGAGCGGCAGCTTGTCTCGCAGGTCCTCGCGCCGCCGCCCTCCCGGCACGAGCTCGACGAGTTGGTCTCGCTCACCTGCGCCGCTGCGCTGGAGAGCGATGCACTGGTGGTCTGCAACCCGTTCCCGCCCGAGGCGCTGCCGATCGAGGTCTACGGCAGCCTGGTCGCCGACGTGAGCAGCAACGGGGTGCCGGTACTGGTCGACCTCTCCTCGCCGCGGCTCGAAAGCGCCCTCGAGGGAGGTCCGGACCTGGTCAAGCTCAACGACTGGGAGCTGGCCCAGTACGTATCCGGCCCCGTCGACACCCCCGAGAGGCGGCGGGCCGCGGCGGAGAGGCTGCGCGACGCGGGCGCGGCCCTCGTCGTCGTTACGCGGGGCGGCGAGCCGGCCTTCGTACTTCGCGGCGACGAGGCCTGGACGCTGACCCCGCCCCGCTTCGATCGCGGCTTCCGCGAGGGATGCGGGGATTCGATGATGGGCGCGCTCGCCGCCCAGCTGGCGGGCGGCGCCGACTGGCGCCAGGCCCTGGTCAAGGGCGCGGCGGCCGGGGCCGCCAACTTCCTCCGCCACGGTCTCGGCAGCGCCTCGGACGAGGTGATCGAGGAGCTCGCCGACCGCGTGACGCTGGCCCCGGCGGCCGAGCGCTAGCCGCGCTGCCCGCCTAGCGCGGCTCGAATGGCGGCTCGAGCTCCTCGCCGCGCACGATCGCGGCCGGGGCCCGTTCCGCAATCCAGTCGAGGTGGGGGCGCAGCTCCTCGACCTGCTCGAGAGCGGCGAGTCCGGCCCCAAGTCGCGCAGGCCGTCCGGCCCGCGAGGAGTGCGAGTCGCTGCCGAGGACGTGGACCAAACCCCGCTGTCCCAGCTCGAGCATGTAAGGAGCGGTCTCCGGCCGCAGAAAGAAGTCCGCGGTCGCCTGCACCAGCGCCCCTTCGCGGACCAGCGCGGCCAGCCGCTCGAACAGGTCCTCGGCCAGGTGGCGCTCGGGATGGGCGACGAGGGCCCGGTAGCCGCGCTCCGCCAGATGCCGCACCCCTCTCTGCAGCGAATCCGAGAGCGGGCCGGGCGCAGGCTCGAGCAGGACCCATGGCCCATCCCCGAGGGTGACCTGACGGAGCTGTTCCCCGTCGAGCCCCTCGAGCGCCGTCTCGGCAACCTCGCCGGCGGCAATCACCGCCATCGCGATCTGCTGGCGTTCGAGCTCGGTCGCCAGCCCCTCGACCCGCCCGGCGATCTCCTCGATCCGCACGTCGTGGTCGTGGCGGATGTGCGGGGTGGCGCAGATCGCCTCGATGCCGTCATCCGCCGCCTGGCGCGCCATATCGACGCTGTCGGAAAGCTCGGCCGGCCCGTCGTCGACGCCGGGGAGGATGTGGCAATGGAGGTCGATCACTGCGGCCCGCAGCCTAGGGGAGCGCTGCTGGTGATTCGGGGGACGCGCGACACGGAAACGGGTCTAGGGTTAGGGCGAGAGAGCGAGCGTCGGAGAGAGGAATTCATGGAGGAGCAGCTCAACGCCCTCGACGCCACCTTCCTCGAGCTGGAGGAGGCGGACCTGGGCGCCCACATGCACATCGGCGGGGTGATGGTGTTCGAGCCCAGGGCGGAGGGGAAAGCCCCAACCGTGGGAGAGCTGGTCGCGCGGCTCGAGCGGGGGGCTGAGAAGCTGCCGCGGTTCCGCCAGCGGCTCTCGGAGCCGCAGACCGGCGGGCTCTCCTGGCCGAGCTGGCGCGAGGACGAGCGCTTCCGGGTCTCCAACCACGTGCGGGCTGCGCGCCTTCCCGCCCCTGGAGGCCAGCGCGAGCTATTGGAATGGGCGAGCGAGTTCTACTCCGAGCGTCTCGACCGCAGTCAGCCGCTGTGGGAGATGGTGATCGTCGAGGGCCTCGAGGGAGGCCGCTGGGCGATCGCCAGCAAGACCCATCACTGCATGGTCGACGGGGTCGGATCGGTGGACACGATCGACCTCGTGCTCGATCGCGAGCCCGAGCCGCCGAGACGTGCTCGTTCGGAGGTCTCCAGCGGCCCGGTATCGCCACCCCCGAGGCCACTGCCGCTGCAGTCGGCGGTGAAGGCGGCAACCGAGATCGGACGGCTCGGCACCCGCGCCGTTCGGCTGCCATTCGATCTCGCCAGGGCCGGGGCCTCCCTGCTCGGCACCACGCTCGGCACCGCCCGGCACCCGGGGCGTGCGGCGGAGGCGCTGAAGCGCTCGGCCGCCCTCGCCGATCTGATCGTCGAGGACGAGCTGAACGCCGCCCCGAGGACCAGCCTCAACGCGCCGATCGGCGGCAAGCGCCGCCTCGCGGTCGCCTGGGTGCCGCTTGCGGACCTGAAGGAGATAAAGCAGGAGCTCGGGGGCACCCTCAACGACGTGGTGCTGGCGATCGCCGCCGGCGGCCTGCGGAGGCTGTTGATCGACCGCCGGGAGACGCCTCCGGACAGCGGGCTTCGGGCGATGGTGCCGGTCAACCTGCGAGCCGCCGGAGAGGAGCTGGCGCTCGGCAACCGCATCACCTCGCTGTTCGTCCAGCTTCCCGTCGACGTCGAGGACCCGGTCGAGCGCTACGGGCGCCAGATCGAGGCGGCCGAGAAGATGAAGTCGGGAACGCAGGCGCTGGGCTCGAGCACCCTGCTCGACCTCACCCGCCATGCGCCGCCCGTGATTCACAGCTTCCTCGCCCGCTCGCTGTTCGCAACGCGGCTCTTCAACGTCACGATCACCAACGTGCCCGGGCCGCAGGAGACCCTCTACGGCCTGGGGTCGAAGATGACCGACATCTGGCCGCTTGTGCCGCTGGCGGCCGATCACGCCGTGGGGCTGGCGGTGCTCAGCTACGACGGCAGGGTGTTCTTCGGGCTCAACGCAGATCGCGACTCAATGCCCGACCTCGAGGTGCTGGCCGACGGCATCGAGGAATCGTTCGCGGAGCTGCGCGAGGCCGCCGCGGCCACCGCCACGCGGTAGTCTCGGCCGCAGTCCCTCAGCAGCAGGCCGGAGGAGCCGAGCATGGATGTGATCGATCGCGATTCACTGGACGCCCTGCTCGCAGTTCTGCGCCAGCGCGGCTTCACGGTCGTCGGCCCCACGATCCGCGACCAGGCGATCGTCTACGACGAGGTCTCCTCGATCGCCGACCTGCCCGAGGGATGGACCGACGAGCAGGACGGCGGCACCTACCGCCTGCGCCGCCGCGACGACCAGGCGCTGTTCGGCTACGTGGTCGGGCCGCGCTCCTGGAAGCACTTCCTGCACCCGCCGAAGCTGACCCTTTTCCGCGCCCGGCAGGAGGGCGGCGAGATGGAGATCTCCGAGCCGCCCGACGACCCGCCCTCCTACGCGTTCCTTGGAGTGCGGTCGTGTGACCTGCACGCGATCGCGGTCCAGGACCGGGTGCTGATGGAGGGGGCCCACCCAGATCCCCATTACACGGCGCGGCGCCAGGGGATCTTCACGATCGCGATCAACTGCGGCGAGGCCGGCGGAACCTGCTTCTGCGTCTCGATGGATACCGGCCCCAGGGCCGAGTCCGGCTTCGACCTGGCGCTGACCGAGGTCCTGGACGGCGACGGCCACCGCTTCGTGGTCGAGGTCGGCACCGAGCGCGGCGCCGAGGTGATGGCCGAGGTCGCGAGCTCGCCGGCCTCCGAGGAGGATCAGCGGGCGCCCGACGCGGCGGCCGAGCGCGCGGCGAGCCAGATGGGCCGCGAGATCGAGACCGAGGGGCTGAAGGAGCTTCTCTACGAGAACTACGAGCACCCGCGCTGGGACGAGGTCTCGGAGCGCTGCCTGACCTGCGGCAACTGCACGATGGTCTGCCCGACCTGCTTCTGCACCACGGTCGAGGACGTCACCGACCTTGCGGGCACCGAGACCCAGCGCGAACGCAGCTGGGATTCCTGCTTCACGATGGACTTCTCCTACGTGCACGGAGGAAGCGTGCGCTCGACGCCCCGCTCTCGCTACCGCCAGTGGATGACCCACAAGCTCGCCACCTGGTGGGACCAGTTCGGGACCACGGGCTGCGTCGGCTGCGGCCGCTGCATCACCTGGTGCCCGGTCGCGATCGACATCACCGAGGAGGCGGCCGCGATCCGGGCCACCGACGGCGCCACCCGGCCGGCGCGAACCGAGGGAGAGCAGTGAGCGAACGCGGCATCGCCGAGGTGGTCGCCGAGTCTTCTTCCTTCGAGGGGCTGCGCGACGACCAGCTGGAGCTGATCGCCGGCTGCGGGCAGATCACGGCATTCGAGCCCGGGGAGCACCTCTTCCGCGAGGGCGAGCCGGCGGATGTCTTCTATGTGCTGCGGCACGGGCGCATCGCCCTGGAGTTGTTCATGCCGGGACGGGGGGCGATGACCGTCTCCACACACGGCCCGGGCGAGGTGGTCGGCTGGTCGTGGCTCTTTCCCCCCTACCGCTGGCACCTCGATGGCCGCGCGCTCGAGCACGGCTCCGCGATCGTCTTCGACGCTGAATGCCTGCGGGGGAAAGCCGAGTCCGACCACGAGCTCGGCTACGAGCTGATGAAGCGGTTCGCTGCCCAGATGGTCGCCCGCCTGCAGGCCACCCGGGTGCAACTTCTCGATGTCTATGGCCAGGTCCCGCGCAGGCTGATCGCGACGCGGCTCCCGGGCCGATGGTCCCCGACGTGTTCCGCGTGCGCCAGCGGGTGCAGGAGACCGGCGACACCTGGACCCTCGAGCTGGAGCCGTCGAACGGCTCGGGCCTGCCTGGCTTCGAGCCGGGCCAGTTCAACATGCTCTACGCGTTCGGGATCGGCGAGGTGCCGATCTCGATCTGCGGCGACCCCGCCGGCTCGGGGCCGCTGCTGCACACCGTCCGCGCAGTCGGCTCGGTCACCGAGGCGATCTGCCGCTGCGAACCCGGCGCACAGCTCGGGGTCCGCGGGCCCTACGGCAGCTCCTGGCCGGTCGAAGAGGCCGCCGGGGGTGACCTGGTGATCGTCGCCGGGGGACTTGGGATGGCGCCGCTGCGCCCCGCGGTGCTGGCGGCGATCGCGGCCCGCGACAGCTTCCGCGACGTCTTCCTGCTCTACGGAGGACGCGAGCCGGAGCAGCTCCTCTATCGCGAGGAGCTCGGTAGCTGGGCGACGGAGCCGGCGCTTCGGTTCGGGCTCACGGTTGACAGCGCCGGCCCCGACTGGAACGGCGACGTCGGCGTGGTGACGACGCTGTTCGACCGTGCCGGGTTCGACCCCGCCCAGACCACCGCGCTGCTCTGCGGCCCCGAGGTGATGATGCGCTTCGCGGCGCGGGGGCTGCGCGACCGTGGCGTCCCGGCCGAGCGCATCCACCTCTCGATGGAGCGCAACATGAAATGCGCGGTGACCCAGTGCGGGCGCTGCGTCTTCGGCCCGACCTACGTCTGCCGCGACGGCCCGGTGATGCGGCTCTCCGACGTCCAGCGCTTCTTCGAGATCAAGGAGGTCTGATCGAGGCCCAGGTCAAACCGAAGCTGGCGGTCTGGAAGTTCGCCTCCTGCGACGGCTGCCAGCTCACCCTGCTCGGCTGCGAGGACGAGCTGCTCCCGCTTGCCGACCGGATCGAGATCGCCTACTTCCTCGAGGCAAGGCGGGCCACGGTGGAAGGCCCATATGACCTCTCGCTGGTCGAGGGCTCGATCACGACCGCCGAGGATGCGGAGCGGATCCAGCAGGTGCGAAGCGCGTCGCGGCGCCTGGTGACGATCGGAGCCTGCGCCACCTCGGGGGGGATCCAGGCGCTGCGCAACTTCGCCGACACCGAGGAGTTCGTGGCCGCCGTCTACGCGACTCCGGAGTACATCTCGACCCTGGATACCTCGACTCCGATCAGCGCCCACGTCGCGGTCGACTACGAGCTGCAGGGCTGCCCGATCAACGGCCGCCAGCTGCTTCAGGTGATCGGCGCCTACCTCAACGAGCGCCGCCCCGACCTGCCCGAATACAGCGTCTGCATGGAGTGCAAGCGGCGCGGCAACGTCTGCGTCATGGTCGCCCACGGAACCCCCTGCCTGGGTCCGGTGACCCACGCCGGCTGCGGTGCCCTCTGCCCCACGTACAACCGTGGCTGCTACGGCTGCTACGGGCCGATGGAGAGCCCCAACACCGGGTCGCTGGCCGGATGGATGCGCGACAGCCTCGGCTCCAGCGAGCCAGACCTGCTGCGTGAGTTCCGCAACTTCAACGCGGCGCGGCCGGCCTTCCGCGCCGAGAGCGAGGCGCACGAGCACGGGGGTGACGCCGGTGGCGGATGAGGCCGGCAACGGCCGCACCCGCACGATCCGGACAGCCGCCCTGGCAAGGGTCGAGGGCGAGGGCGCGATGTTCGTGCGGGTGCGCGGCGATGAGGTGCTCGACGTGCAGCTTCAGATCTTCGAGGCGCCGCGCCTCTTCGAGGCCTTCCTGCGCGGCCGCTCCTACCGCGAGGCGCCCGACATCACCTCGCGGATCTGCGGCATCTGCCCGATCGCCTACCAGATGAGCGCCTGCGAGGCGATCGAGGACGCGCTCGGTATCGCCGTGACCGACGAGATGCGGGCGCTGCGGCGGCTGATCTACTGCGGCGAGTGGCTGGAGAGCCACGCCCTTCACCTCTACATGCTGCACGCGCCCGACTTCCTCGGATACGAGAGCGCCTTCACGATGGCCCGCGAGCACGGCGAGGTGGTCGAGCGCGGCCTGCGAACCAAGAAGGCCGGCAACCTGATGCTGGCGACGATCGGCGGCCGCGAGATCCACCCGATCAACGTCAGGGTCGGCGGCTTCTACCGCGCGCCACCCCGCGCTGACCTCGAGCCTCTGCGCGAGCATCTCGAGCGGGCCCGCGAAGAGGCCGCCGAGACGGTGCGCTGGACGGCGTCGCTGCCCTTCCCCGAGCTCGATCGCGACTACGAGTTCGTCGCCCTGCGCTCGCCGAACGAGGAGTACCCGATCGACCGCGGCCGGATCGTCTCCAGCCAGGGGATCGACACCGAGGCGGCGGGATTCGACGACACCTTCGAGGAGGTGCAGGTCGAGCACTCCAACGCGCTGCAGTGCCGGGTGCGCGGCCGCGGCTCCTACCTGGCCGGGCCGATGGCGCGCTTCAACCTCAACTTCGACCGGCTCTCGCCGCTGGCCCGCGAGGCGGCGCAGGAGGCGGGGATCGGGGACGGCTGCCGAAACCCGTTCCAGAGCATCGTCGTGCGGGCAGTGGAGATCCTCTACGCCTGCGACGAGGCCCTGCGGCTTCTCGACGCCTACGAGCCTTTCGACCCGCCGGCGATCGAAGCCGAGCCGAAGGCCGCGGTCGGCCACGGCGTCACCGAGGCGCCCCGGGGCCTGCTCTACCACCGCTACGAGCTCGGCGCCGAGGGCGAGATCAAGGACGCCCGGATCATCCCGCCCACCTCGCAGAACCAGCGGGTGATCGAGGAGGACCTGCAGTCCTTCGTCCAACGCAACCTTGCGCTCGACGACGAGGAGCTGACCCTGCGCTGCGAGCAGACGATCCGCAACTACGACCCCTGCATCTCCTGCGCGACCCACTTCCTGCGGCTCGAGGTCGATCGGGGCTGAAGCCGGCCCAGGGCGGGCGCCGCTTGAGACTGATCGGGATCGGCAACCCCCTGCGCGGCGACGACGCGATCGGCCTCCTGGTCGCGCGCCGGGCTCGCGAGCTGGCCGGCAGCGGGGTCGAGGTGATGGAGCTCGAGGGCGAGCCCTCTCGCCTGATCGACGCCTGGCAGGACGCCGACGTCGCGGTCGTGGTCGACGCGGTCAGATCCGGGGCGCCAGAGGGAACCGTGATGCGATTCGACGCCGCCGCCGAGCCTCTTCCTGCCTCGGTCACCGCAACGTCGACCCATGCTCTCGGCCTCGGCGACGCGATCGAGATCGCCCGCGCCCTCGATCGGCTACCGCGGCGGCTGGTCGTCTACGCGATCGAGGGAATCAGCTTCGAGGCCGGATCCGGCGTCTCGCCCGCCGTGGCGGCGACGGTGGACGAGGTCGCGCAGGCGGCCCTGGGCGAACCGGAATGAGTACGGTTCGGCGCGTGGAACGACGCTACACCGGCCCCCGATTCGCCGACGCCAAGGTCCACGACGCGATGCGCGTGGGCGTCGTCACCTGCCGCCCGGAGACCAGGCTCGTCGATGTCGCCAAGATGATGGTCGGTTATGGGATCCATTCGGTCGTCGTCGCGGAGGTCGGGGGCGATCCGGAATCGTGGGGAATCGTCTCCAGCCTCGACCTCGCTCACGCCGCCGACAGGCTTGACTCGACCACCGCGGGCGAGGCCGCGAGCAGCGACCTGCTGAAGATCTCCTCCGGCGAGCCGCTCTCCGAGGCGGCCAGGAAGATGGCCGAGCATGGAGTCACGCACCTGGTCGCGGTTCAGCCCGACAGCGGCCAGCCGGTGGGAATGATCTCGGCGCGCGCGATCGCCGCCGCGCTCGCCTACGGATCCTGACCTAGCTCGAGGCCCAGAGGTGATCGCGGCGGTAGCCGGCCAGGGCCTGGCCAGGGTCCCGGCCGCGGCTGCCGATGAAATCCTCGGCGATCGCCTCCAGCAGGTCGTCGATCGCCTCCAGCAGCATCGTCGCCTGGAACCGCATCTCGGGCGGCCGGTCGGGCGCCGCACAGCTCTGAGCGACCTCGATCAGCGACGGCAGCAGGACCGGCAGCGCGTGGCGCTCGTCGCGGGGGTGGAAGTAATAGGCGATCGGGGAGTGGACGAGGTCGTCGCGCATCGGGACCACCCGCGATGTGAGGTCGGCGAGGACCCCGGCCGCCACCGCCGGCTCCAGCCCCGCGAGACCGGTCTCGCTGCGGCGCTCCGCCCCGATCAGGAGCCCGATCTCATGCGAGAGCGACCGATAGTCGGACAGCACCCGGTAGAGGAGCAGGATCCAGGAGATGCTCGCGGTCAACAGCCCGAGGCCGATCAGCGTCTCGATCGGGCCGAGCAGGCGCAGCAGGTCGCCGGTCGGGACGATGTCGCCGTAGCCGAGGCTGGTCAGGTTGACCAGCGAGAGATAGAGCGCGTCGACAAACCCGTCCTCGTGGGACGGGTCGATGCCGGGGCTGAACGCGAAGCCTTCAGGCATATGCGGCCAGATGATCAGGCTGAACCCGAGCACGACCAGCGCACCCCAGGCCGCGATCACCCCGATGAAGGCGATCGGCCCGGCAAGCGAGAGGACGTCGTGGCTGCCGCGCGCGACGCGGCGGGTGCCGCGCCAGATCATCCTTGTGAGGCTTCCGCCCACGACCCCGCGCCCATGGGGATGAAAGAGGGTATGAAAGACGTCGTGCAGGGCGACCAGGACGAGCAGCGCCCCGACGACGGTGAGGACGACGGTCACGCGAGCGCCAGGCTCGCGGCGACGTCAAGCGAGGAGAGAACCCCAATCGGGCGGTCGCCGGAGATGACGACCACGTGCGTCACTTCGTTCTCGGCCATCAGTTGTGCCGCCCGCTCGAGCGACTCGTCGGGCCCAATGGTGAGCAGCTCGGTGCCGGCGAACTCGCCCGCGGTGCGCTCGTCGACGTCCTCGGTGACCGCACGGAGGACGTCGACGTCGGTGACGATCCCCCAGACGTCTTCGCTGACGCCGTCGAGGTTGGTGGCGACGACGGAGTGGATCCCGTGCTCGGCCATCATCCTGGCGATCACCCGCAGCGGCGTCTCAGCCTGGCAGCTGAGCACGCCGTGCCGCATCGCGTCGGCGACGCGGATGCTCGCCAATGACCCAGAGCCGGCCATCAGCGCCGAATCCTATGCCCGACCTTGCCGTGCCCGGGCAGCAGGGACCTCAGCCCCGATCTCACCTTGGCGCTCGTCGACTCGAGCTCCAGCAGCTCCTCCATGTGCTCGAAGTACTCGACCAGCCGCTGTACCTGCAGGAATTCCTCGATCACCCGCCGCCGGGCCGCGTTGCCAATCTGCCGCGCCCTCTCCGGGTCGGCCAGCAAACCGCTGATCGCCGAGCCGACCGCCGTGAGGTCCGCCGGGTCGACCAGCAGCCCGCTCTCGCCGTCGACGATCTGATCCTGGATTCCGCCGACCCGCCCTCCGACCACCGGCTTCGCCTTCCACATCGCCTCGGCGACCGTGAGCCCGAAGCCCTCGGCGATGCTCTTCTGGACCACGATGTCGGCTCGGCGCTGGATCGCATTGACCATCGCGGCGTTCTCCTCGAGGTCCTCCATCGGCAGGCTGACCAGGTGAACGCGGCGGCGCACGGCGGCCGGAATCCCCTCCAATGTTCCGCGAACCTCGGCCAGGACACTGACCCCCTCGGGATCGTCGTCGACGGAGTTCGGATCCGGCCCGGCGATCACCAGATGGGCGTCCTCGTCGTCGACGTGCTCGGCAAAGCAGCGGAGCAGGCCAACCGGGTCCTTGAGCCGGTCCCAGCGCGAGACCTGGGCGACCATCGGCGCATCGGCGGGGACCACCCCCTCCTGGACGATCGCCGCGCTGCGGTTGACCCGCGCCGGGGCGCCACTGGTGGAGACAAAGGTCGGGGGCGCATGGGAGTCGTCCGGCCCGAGGCCGATCGCCGCCACGATCGAGTGCACCGCCGCCTCGTCGAGATCCTGGTTCTTGGGCGAGAAGACGTCGATCGTCGGCGGCATGATCCAGATCCGGTGCCCCTCGAGCCCGTCCCAGACGAAGCGCCGGCGGGAGAAGACCAGCGCCTGCGCGGCTTCGAGCTCGGGACGGAGGAAGTCCCAGGCCCGGTGGACGAGCTCGTTCGGCTCATCGACGCCGACATGGCAGCGCCAGACGATCGAGACGTCGGCGTCGCGAAGCGCCGCCACCATGCCGGCGGTCTGGGGATCGTGCAGGAAGACGACGTCGCCGGGCCGGACCAGCCGAGCCAACTCGGCCGACTCAGCGGCCAGCGTCGCGTCGTAGGCCTCGCGCTCGGTCTCTCCGAGCGGCCCGCCGTCGCCGGGATCGCCGTGCAGGTTGTTGTGAATCCGCTTGGTGATTTCGAAGAAGCGCGGATTCCCGCTCAGCGCCATCCAGCGGGCGTCGACGCCCGGCTCCGCGCACGTAGGCGAGATAGGTGCTGAGTATCTCCGCCACGCCGCCCCCCCGCGCGGTTGCATTCACGTGCCAGATCACCCTTCCGGCGAGCCGCGAGCGAGCCCGTTCGATCACCTCGCGACCTCCTCGAAGCGGTCGCCGACCAGACCCCGGAAGCGCTCCGGCGGCGAGCTGTGGAGTTGAACCTCCGTCAGCCCGGACATCGAGGCCTACCCCCAACCGCCCTCAGGCGGCCGAGCTCGCGCGTTCGCGGTCCCGTGCCGCCCCGCGGGGAGCGTGCCCGAGACGCTCCTCCAGCTCGAGGATCCGCGCCGTCGTCTTCAGCACGGTGTCGGGGTTGAGGCTCATCGAGTCGATCCCGATCTCGACCAGGTACTCGGCGATGTCGGGGTAGTCGGACGGGGCCTGCCCGCAGAGGCCCGAATGGATGCCGTTGCGCCGACAGCCCTCGACCGCCAGCCGGATCATCTCCTTGACCCCCTCGTCGCGCTCGTCGTAGTCGAAGGCGACGATCTCCGAGTCGCGGTCGACGCCGAGTGTGAGCTGGGTGAGGTCGTTGGAGCCGATCGAGAAGCCGTCGAAGAGCTCCGCGAAGCGGTCGATCAGCAGGACGTTGTTGGGGATCTCGCACATCGCGTAGACCTTCAATCCGTTCTCTCCCCGTTTCAGCCCCAGCTCGGCCATCCTCTCCAGCACCCGCTCGGCCTCGTCGACCCGGCGCACGAACGGCAGCATCAGGACGACGTTGGAAAGGCCCATCTCCTCGCGGACCCGCTCCATCGCCCGGCACTCCAGCGCGAAGCCCTCCTCGTAGGCCGGGTGCGCGTAGCGCGAGGCGCCGCGGAATCCGAGCATCGGGTTGGCCTCGGCGGGCTCGAAGGCGGCGCCGCCGACGAGGCTCGCGTACTCGTTGGTCTTGAAGTCCGACATCCGAACCACCACCGGCTTCGGCCAGAAGGCGGCGGCGATCGTCCCGATCCCCTCCGAGAGGCGCTGCACGAAGAAGCTCTCGCCGTCGTCGTAACCGCGCAGCAGCCGGTCGATGGTCGCCCGCGCCTCGGCGTCCTCGACCTTCTCGGGATGCAGCAGCGCGAGCGGGTGGGCCTTGATCGACTCGCTGACGATGAACTCCATCCGCGCCAGCCCGACGCCGTCGTTGGGCAGGAACGAGGTCTTGAAGGCGAGGTCGGGATTGCCGAGGTTGACCATGATCTCGGTCGCCGGCCGGCGGTCGTCGCTGACGTCGGTGCGATCGACGCGGAAGGACAGCTTCCCCTCGTAGACGCGCCCGCTGTCGCCCTCGGCGCAGGAGACCGTGACCTTGTCTCCGGCGGGCACCGCACTGGTCGCGTCCCCTGTGCCGACCACCGCCGGGATGCCGAGCTCACGGGCGATGATCGCGGCGTGGCAGGTGCGCCCGCCCCGGTTGGTGACCAGGGCGGCCGCCGTCTTCATCACCGGCTCCCAGTCGGGCGTGGTCATGTCCGCGACCAGGACCTCGCCCGGCTCGAAATCCGAGAGCTGGGTCAGCTCCTTGATCGGATGGGCCTTCCCGGAGGCGATCCTCTCGCCCACCGAGCGGCCTTCGGCGAGGACCTCCCCCTGCTCCTCGAGGACGTAGGTCTCCAGCCCGGTCGGCTCGCGCTGGGAGGCGACCGTCTCGGGTCGCGCCTGGACCACGTAGAGCTCGCCGTCGAGCCCGTCCTTGGCCCACTCCATGTCCATCGGGCGCCCGTAGTGGTGCTCGATCTTGATCGCGTAGTCGGCCAGCTCGAGGACGTCCTCGTCGCCGATGCAGAAGTGCTCGCGGTCGGCCTTCGGAGTGGGGATGTTGCGAACCGTGTGCTTGGTCTCCCCTTCGACGAAGATCATCTTCACCGCCTTGTCGCCGAGCAGACGCCGCAGAACCGCCCGGTGGCCCTGTTCGAAGGTCGGCTTGTGGACGTAGAACTCGTCCGGGTCGACCGCCCCCTGGACCACGTTCTCGCCCAGCCCGTAGGCCCCGGTGATGAAGACGACGTCGCGGAAGCCGGACTCGGTGTCGAGCGAGAAGAAGACGCCGGATGCCGAGAGGTCGGAGCGCACCATCTTCATCACTCCGATCGAAAGCGCGACATCGAAGTGGTCGAAGCCCTGGTCGATGCGGTAGTGGATCGCGCGGTCGGTGAAGAGGCTGGCGAAGCAGCGCCGGCACGCCTCGAGCAGGCTCTCGTCGCCGTGCACGTTGAGGTAGGTCTCCTGCTGGCCGGCGAAGCTCGCCGTCGGCAGGTCCTCGGCGGTGGCCGAGCTTCGAACCGCGAGGCTGACCTCATCGCCGTACTCCTCCTGCAGCCGCCGGTAGCCGGCCAGGATCTCGTCCGCCAGCAGCTCCGGCAGCCCGGCGCCGTAGACGATCTCGCGCGCCCGCTTGCCGGCTCTGGGAAGACCTGCGACGTCCTCCGCCTCGAGGGCGTCGAGGGCCTCGTGCAGCGCTTCCCAGGCCCCGGCCTGCTCGAGCATGTCGCGGTAGCCCTGGCTCGTGGTCGCGAATCCGTTGGGGATCTTCACCCCCTGGTCGGAGAGCTCCCTGTACATCTCACCCAAGGAGGCGTTCTTGCCGCCGACCAGCGGCACGTCGTCGATCCCGAGTTCCTCGAAGAAGCGGACGTAGGTGAGCTGATTCACGTGTGCCTCAGGATGCCAGCACACTCTATTCGGTGCTTGCAGCGCGCGTCCGCGCTGCTGTGGCTCCGCGCCTTGGCGGCGCCAGCAGGCGATCCAACTCACGCGCCGAACGTCGAAGCTCGTCCGCGAGGAACCCGGGGCGCAGCTCGGCGAAGCGGGTGGCGAGGGCGTCGTAATAGCAGCGCACATCCTCGCGCCGGTGCCCGGAGCGCGCCCAGAGATCCTCGCCCTGATCGCGGTAGTCGCGCACCAGCGTTCGGGCGTTGTCCAGCTTGTCGGCCAACGAGACACGCAGGGCACTTGAGGAGGAATCGCCGAGACGATCGACGTATCGCTGCTTGCGCTCGGGCCAGGGCGGCTTGCGGTCGAGGAAGCTGTCGGTGCATTCGTTGACGATCTTCGCCACCTCCTCGCCATAGCGGCGGCGGATCTCCGCCATCCGTGCCATCCCTCCCTGGTCCTCGGGAGCATCGTGCAGAAGCGCCGCGATCGCCTCATTCTCCGAGCCCCCATCCTCGATGACCAGGCCGGTGACCCGGAGAAGATGCCCTATGTAGGGCTGCCCGTCGCCGTCCTTGTGCTGCTGGGCGTGCAGGCGGGCCGCGTAGACGAGCGCGTCGCTGAAGCGATCGCCAAAGTCGCGGGTTCTGGCCCGCTCGATCGTCTCTGGAACCAACTGATTCACCTGATTCACCACGGCCCCGATCGCGATCGCCGGCACCGGCGGCGCCCCCTCACCATGAGCGCAGTGCCCGCAGACGGGAGGACTTCTTGAACTGGTGATCCTCCATGCGCCCGAGAAGATCGTCCAGTAGCGCCACCGCCTCGACCGCGAATGGCCCCTTGTTGAGCATCACGCACTCGGCGCGCTCGGCCATCGCGGCGTCGGTGATCTCTGCCCGGGCGCTGAAGCCCCTGTGAACGAAGGTGTCGAGCACCTGGGTCGCCCAGATCACCGGCACGTGCGCCGCTTCGCACAGCCACAGCAGCTCCTCCTGGATCTCGGCGAGCCGAAGATGGCCGAGCTCGACCGCCAGGTCACCGCGGGCGATCATCACCGCCAGCGGCTGGCGTCCCGCCCCTTGGACGATCAGCTCGGGCAGGTTCCGGACTGCGAGCTTGGTCTCGATCTTCGCCACCAGCGCGATCGAGTCGAGACGGTCGAGCCGCTTCGCAAGCTCCTGCTGGAGCACATCGATGTCGCCCGGGCGCTGCACGAACGAGTGCCCGACCATGTCCGCGTTCGCCGCCACAGCATCAAGGTCGGCGAGGTCTTTCGGGGTGAGGGGATCGAGATGAAGCTCGGTGTCTGGCAGGTTCAGTCCCTTGTCTACCCGCAGCCGCCCCCCCTTCTTCTTTGTTCGGGTGACGCGAAGCACCGCGGCGTCGCCGTCCCTGCGCTCGACGGCCGCTCCCAGCTTGCCTTCGTCGACCCAGACCGAGTCCCCGGGTTTCACCTGCATCACGATCTCCGGGAGTGAGGGCTGGAATTGAGCGTGGTAGCCGGTCTGACCCTCGCGCGGCCGATCGGCCCGCATCAAGATGCGGTCGCCGACCTGGAGGCGAAGGCCGGTTGGCGCCTGCACCGCGGCGATGCGCGCTCGCGGACCACAGAGATCCATGCATACGAGGCAGGGCCTTCCGCGGGCGACCACGGCACGGCGCACGTGGTGGGCCATCGCCGCCCATGCCTCCGCATCGTCATGGGCGCAGTTGATCCGCGCCACGTCCATCCCCTGCTCAACCAGGGCTCCGACAAGCTCCGCGTCGGTGGCCGCCGCGGTGGGAAGCGTGACCATGATCCGCACCTCGCGGTTCGCCGGCGCCGGGCCGAGCGCCGCCGCGGCGTGCTGCTGGAGCAGTTCGTGGCCGCGGTAGAAATCGGGGTTCGGGGCCGGAATCGAGCCCTCCATCGAGCCTTCAAGACGCTCGAGAATCGCGATCACGGCGTCGAGGTTCTCCAGCACCTGCGCCTCGCAGCGCCCCAGGGAGGAAAGGCCCCAGGGCATCAGCTCGAGCTGCAGCTCACGCAGGTCGCGGCGTCGAAGCGCGATGTAGTAGGCGAGGTTTTGGGCGCTCGGCAGATACTCCTTCCGCTCGATCCGTGAGCGCCATCGATCCTCGAGGATCCGATCGCCCTCCGTCGCAACCTCGGCCCGCAGGGCAACCAGCGCCCCGCAAAGCTCGGCGGCGCCTCTCGACGCGGGATCCGGTCTCGCGCCTCCAGCCACTCCTTGCCTCGCCGGCGGATGGAACCTCGGCTCGATCTCGACAGGCAGAAGAGGCGACCATAGGGCAGGCCGGCCGCGGCGCTGTAACCAGCTTGTAAATCCGGGCGCGACCCCCGCCCAATGGGCGGTTGTGGTTACATCGGAGTCTGCTTCGGAAGGGAAGTGAGGAGTTGTTCCAGGTTCGCATTCACGGTCGTGGCGGCCAAGGGGTGGTCACGGCCGCCGAGATGCTCTCGCTCGCCGCCTTCACCGAGGGCCGGCACGCGCAGGCATTTCCGAGCTTCGGCTCCGAGCGCTCGGGCGCCCCGGTCGTCGCCTTCTGCCGCATCGACGACGCCGAGATCCGGGCGCATGAGCCGATCGCCCACCCCGACGCGCTGATCGTCCAGGACCCGACCCTGCTGCACCAGGTCGACGTGTTCAGCGGCCTCGACCCCGACGGCTACGTGCTGATCAACTCCTCGCGCAGCTTCGAGGAGCTCGGCCTGGGCGAGCTGGCAACCCGGTTTCGAGCCGAGCGGCTGCTGACCGTCCCCGCGACCGACCTGGCCCGCGAGCACCTCGGCCGGCCGATTCCCAACGTCGTGCTGCTGGGCGGCTTCGCGGCGTTCAGCGGTCAGGTCTCGATGTCGTCGATCGCCGCAGCGGCGCGGGAGAAGTTCCCCGGACCGGTGGGAGACAAGAACGTGTCGGCGGCCGAGGCGGCGTTCGAGTATGTGGAGCGCGAGATCACGGAGCTGGCCGGTGCCTGAGCAGATCGAGGGCTCCCAGGCGGTTGCCCAGTCGGTTGCCCTCTGCCGCCCCGAGGTGGTCTCCGCCTATCCGATCTCGCCCCAGACCCACATCGTCGAGGGGCTCTCCGACATGGTCAGGACGGGGCAGCTCGAGCCCTGCGAGTACCTGATGGTCGAGTCGGAGTTCGCGGCGATGTCGGCCTGCATCGGAGCCTCCGCGGCCGGCGCCCGCGCCTACACGGCCACCGCCAGCCAGGGCCTGCTCTACATGGTCGAGGCGCTCTACAACGCCTCCGGCCTGGGGTTGCCGATCGTGATGACGGTCGCCAACCGGGCGATCGGGGCGCCGATCAACATCTGGAACGACCACTCGGACAGCATGTCGCAGCGCGATTCGGGCTGGATCCAGCTCTACGCCGAGTCCAACCAGGAGGCGGTCGACCTTCACATCCAGGCCTTCAAGCTCGCCGAGCGGCTGTCGCTTCCGGTGATGGTGTGCATGGACGGCTTCATCCTCACCCATGCCTACGAGAGGGTCGAGATGCCGACCCAGGAGCAGGTCGACTCGTTCCTGCCGAGCTTTGAGCCCCGCCAGCTCCTCGACCCCGCCGAGCCGGTGACGATCGGGGCGCTGGTGGGGCCGGAGGCGTTCTTCGAGGTCAAGTACCTGATGCACGCCAAGCAGATGCAGGCGCTCGACGTCATCCCGCAGCTCGCCGACGAGTTCGCCGGCGAGTTCGGCCGCGAGTCCGGCGGCCTGATCAGCGAGTACCGGACCGAGGACGCGGAGACGATCGTCGTCGCGCTCGGCTCGGTGCTGGGCACGATCGAGGACGTCGTCGACGAGCTGCGCGAGGGGGGCATGAAGATCGGCGCCCTCGGCATCAAGTGCTTCCGCCCCTACCCGCTCGAGGAGGTGCGCGAGGCGCTCTGCCGAACCGAGCGGATCGTCGTGCTCGAGAAGGCCTTCGCGGTCGGCGCCGGCGGCATCGTCGGCCAGAACGTGAGGCTGGCGCTCTCCGGACTCGTCTCACAGGTCTACGACGTCGTCGCCGGGCTCGGCGGGCGCCCGATCACCAAGCAGTCCCTGCACGCGCTGTTCGCCGACCTCGACGCCGGCCGGCTCGAGGTGGGGCGGCTCACCTTCCTCGATCTCGACCGGGAGCGGGTCGAGCGCGAGCTGGAGCGGATGCGGGTCGGCGGACGCACCGGCCCCCATGCCGAGAACATCATCCGCGACCTGGGCATCGTCGCCGCCCGCCCACACTGAGGAGGAACGGTTGGCCGACCAACGCGAGCAGAAGATCAAGCTCTACCAGACCGACACCTTCGCGGTCGGAAACCGGCTCTTGGACCCCGACCAGCGCTCTGTGCAGGCCCGCATGGACCGCTCCAACACGCTGACCTCCGGCCACCGCGCCTGCCAGGGCTGCGGCGAGGCGCTCGGTGCCCGCTACGCGCTCGACGCAGCGATGCGCGCCACCGACGGCCGGCTGATCGCCGCCAACGCCACTGGCTGCCTCGAGGTCTTCTCGACCCCCTTCCCCGAGTCCTCGTGGCAGCTGCCCTGGATCCACTCGCTGTTCGGAAACGCCCCCGCGGTGTCAACCGGGATCGCGGCGGCGCTGAAGGCGAAGGGGATCGACGACGTCCGCGTGATCGGCCAGGGCGGCGACGGCGGCACCCTCGACATCGGCTTCGCCTGCCTGTCCGGGATGTTCGAGCGAAACGACGACGTGCTGTTCATCTGCTACGACAACGAGGCCTACATGAACACCGGCGTGCAGCGCTCCAGCGCCACGCCGCCGGCGGCGCGGACCTCGAACACGAAACCGCTCGGAGGACAGCCCGGCAACGTCTTCGGCAAGGGCAAGAACGCGCCGCTGATCGCGATGGCCCACGAGATCCCCTATGTGGCGACGGCCACCGTCGCCGAGCTGCGCGACCTCGAGGCAAAGGTCGAGCGGGCGATGGAGTTCCGCGGCGCCCGCTACATCCACATCTTCGTCCCCTGCCCGCTCGGTTGGGGCTCGGCTTCGCGCGACACGATCCGGGTCGCGCGGCTGGTCAAGGAGACCGGCCTTTTCCCCGTCTTCGAAGCGGAGAACGGAGAGCTGAGCGGTGTGTCGAAGATCCGGCGCCGGGTCCCGGTCACCGAGTACCTGAAGCTACAGCGCCGCTACGCGCACCTCTTCGGCGATCCGCCCCGCACCGATGTGATCGAGCAGATCCAGGCGGTCGCCGATCGAAACATCCGCCGCTTCGGCCTGCTCGCCGAGGACGGCGAGGGAGCCGACCTGCCGGGAGAAGCGACCGACATCGCGGGAGGCGACACCCGGGCCGAGCGCGACCCTGCCCGCACCGCCGAGCAGGAGACCAACCTGATGCGCCTGCTCGCGTCCACCCCGCACGGGCCGCAGTGATGGACAAGCCCTTCGCGATCACGCTCGACGTCGGCTCCAGCCTCGCCAACAAGACCGGAAGCTGGCGCACCGAGCGCGCCGAATACGTCGATCGGCTCCCCCCCTGCAACCATGCCTGCCCGGCCGGCGAGAACATCCAGGCCTGGCTGTACCACGCCGAGGAGGGCGAGGCGGGATACGAGCCGGCCTGGCGGCAGATCATGGAGGACAACCCGTTCCCGGCGATCATGGGGCGGGTCTGCTACCACCCCTGCGAGTCGTCCTGCAACCGCGGACAGCTCGACGAGTCGGTCGGGATCCACTCGGTCGAGCGCTTCCTCGGCGACGAGGGGATCAAGCGGGGCTGGACGGTCGAGCCCTCTGCCTCGCCGAGCGGCAAGCGGGTGCTGATCGTCGGCGCCGGCCCCTCCGGCCTGGCCGCCGCCTACCACCTGACCCGCCTCGGCCATGAGGTGACGATCCGCGACGCGGGCTCGGCGGCCGGCGGGATGATGCGCTACGGCATTCCCCAGTACCGGCTGCCCCGCGACGTGCTCGACGCGGAGGCGGGCCGGATCATCGACATGGGCGTGAACCTGGAGCTGAACAGCGACGTCACCAACGTCCTGGAAGCGATGCGGGAGGGCGGCTTCGACGCCGCCTTCCTCGCCGTCGGCGCCCACATCGGCAAGCGCGCCTACATCCCGGCCGGCGACAGCGCCCGCATCCTCGACGCGGTCTCGCTGCTGCACGGCATGGAGGAGGGCGAACGACCGATGCTGGGCCGCAAGGTGGCGGTCTACGGAGGCGGCGACACCGCGATGGACGCGGCACGGACCGCGAAGCGGCTCGGGGCCTCGGACGCGGTGATCGTCTACCGGCGCACCCGCGAGCGGATGCCGGCCCACGACGTCGAGGTCGAAGAGGCCGCGCAGGAGGGCATCGAGATGCGCTGGCTCTCGACCGTCAAGCACGCTGACGAGGGCAGGCTGCAGATCGAGCGCATGGAGCTCGACGACTCCGGCTTCCCGCAGCCGACCGGCGAATTCGAGGAGCTGGAGGCCGACTCGCTGATCCTTGCCCTGGGCCAGGAAGCCGATCTCTCGCTGCTCGAGGGGGTGCCGGGGATCGAGTCCGAAGACGGCGTCGTCAAGGTCGGGCCGGACCTGATGACCGGCCACCCGGGAATCTTCGCCGGCGGCGACATGGTGCCGGCCGAGCGCTCGGTGACGGTGGCAGCCGGCCATGGCAAGAAGGCGGCCCGCTGCATCGACGGATGGCTGCGCGGCGAGGCCTACCGGCCGCCCCCCAAGCACGACCTGGCGACCTTCGAGACCCTCAACACCTGGTACTACGCCGACGCGCCGCGCAGCGTCCAGCCGGAGCTCGAGGTGGCCCGCCGCAGCAGCGGCTTCGAGGAGGTCGTGCAGGGTCTCGACGAGTCGACCGCGCTCTACGAGGCGCGCCGCTGCATGTCGTGCGGCAGCTGCTTCTCGTGCGACAACTGCTACGGCGTCTGCCCCGACAACGCGGTGATCAAGCTCGGCGAGCCGGGCGAGCGCTACGAGATCGACCTCGACTTCTGCAAGGGATGCGGGATGTGCGTCGCCGAGTGCCCCTGCGGCGCGATCGAGATGGTTCCGGAGGAGGTTTGAGCGACGAGGGGAAGATCACCGTGGTCCTCGCTGAGGACCACGAGATCGTGCGGGAGGGGATCCGCATGGTGCTCGAGGCGGAGCACGACATCGAGGTGGTCGCGGAGGCGGGCGACAGCGACGCCGCGCTGCGCTACGTCAACGGGCACAAGCCGACGATCCTGGTGCTGGACATCAACATGCCGGGCCGCCCCAGCCTCGAGATGATCCCCGACGTCGTGAAGACGTCCCCGGGCACCGCGGTCGTGGTGCTGACGATGCAGAACGAGGCCGCCTTCGCCCGCGAGGCCTTCCAGCAGGGCGCGAAGGGGTTCGTCGTCAAGCACGCCGCCGCGAAGGAGCTGGTCGACGCGGTGCGCAAGGTGGTCGCCGGCGAGACCTACATCAACCCGCAGCTCGGCGCGCGGGTGGCGTCAGAGCCACCGCCGGAAGCGGGGCCGCCCGATGGGCTGACCGACCGCGAAGCCGAGATCCTCGGCCTGATCGCGCTCGGGTACACCAACCCGCAGATCGCCGAGCAGCTGGTGATCAGCGTGCGCACGGTGGAGACCCACCGCACCAACATCCAGGGCAAGCTGGACGTCCACCAGCGCTCGGACCTGGTCCGTTACGCGCTCGACCACGACCTGATTGCTCGCTAGTCGCCGCGCAAAGCCTGGCGGCGGACGGGAAGCCTCGCCCGCACCGTGGTGCCCTCGCCAAGCCTTGAGCTGACCGCGATCTCGCCCCCGAACAGCGCCGTGCGTTCCCGCATCCCGACCAGCCCGAACCCGGCTCCAGGGTCGCCGCGTTCGAAGCCACGGCCGTCGTCGCGCACCATGATCTCAATCCGCTGCCCCTCCTGGCGCACCCGCAGCTCCACGGATCGCGCCGCGGCGTGCTTGACGACGTTTCGCAGCGCCTCCTGGACCAGCCGGTAGATCGTGTTCTCGAGCTCGGGATCGAGGCGGGTGCTGGGATTGCCACTGGATCGCACCAGCTCGAAGCCGGTCACGATATCGATCTCGCTGCCGGCGGTCGTGCGATCGACCAGGGCCTCGATCGCGGCGACCAACCCGAGCTCGTCGAGGGCGGCTGGGCGCAGGTCGACGATTATGTCCTGCAACTGCTCGATCGTCCGCTCGACCCGGTCCGCGGCTCGCTCGATCAGGCCGCGCGAGCGACCCGACGTCGCCGCTCGCGAGGTTCGCGTCCAGCATCACCTTGAGCGCCCCCAGCTCCTGCAGGGTCTCGTCGTGAAGCTCCTGCGCCCAGCGTCGGCGCTCCTGCTCGGCAGCCTCGATCGAGCGTCGCAGGTTCTCCGACTCGATCAGGCGGGCGTTGGCGATCGCCACGCCGGCCCACCCCGAGAGCATGACCGCCAGATCCTCGTCGCGCTCGTCGAAAGGGACACCGCCCTCCTTGTCGGTGAGATAGAGGTTTCCCAGGGCTCTGCTCGGATCAGGATCGGAACGCCGAGAAAGGTCTTCATCGGCGGATGCTCGGGAGGAAACCCGTAGGAGTGCGGATGGGGCTGACGTCGTCGAGCCGCAGCGGCTCGGGGTGGCGGATCAGCTCGCCCAGGACGCCCCGCCCGCGCGGCAGCGGTCCGATCTTGCGCCGCGTCTCGACGTCGATTCCGCCGGTCAGGAAGCGCTCCAGCTCCTGCCCTTCCTCGTCCAGGATCCCCAGAGCCGCGTAGCGGGCAGCGGTCAACTCCCGCGCCAGGTCGAGGACCTGATGCAGGACCTCTTCGAGATCGAGCTCGGAGACAAGCGTCTTGGCGACCTCAAGAAGCCGCCGAAGCTGCGTTTCGTCAACCGATCCGCCCCGTGTCTCCTCTTCGAGTTGAGCCACGGCTCGCGCCGCTAAGCCTACACCCGCACCCCACGCGGGTCCCAGGCGCCGGGCAGCGGCGCTACGGGGTTCCCACGGAGGCGATTTAGGGCCGCAGTGCCGATGACGCGGCGTCGAGCCTGAACCGTACGCTCGGTTCGACCGATAAGGACTGACCCACGAGGTGACCGATGTACGACAAGATCATCGTTGGCTTTGACGACCGCGCCGAGGGAATGGACGCTCTGCACCTCGCGGCCCGCTTGCCCGTGGACTGGAGCGGAGCTGTTCGTCGCCTCGGTCTTTCCACCCCCGGCATCCGATCCCAAACGCCCACCAGGGCACGATCGAGGCGGACGCCGAGTTCATATTCGAGCGGGCGCGCAAGGCCACGGCCGGACTGGAGCTGGAGACCCGGGCGCTGCTCGGGACCTCGCCGCCGAAGGCGCTTCACGAGCTGGCCGAGGAGGAGGACGCCGATCTCGTCGTGCTCGGCTCCAGCCATCGCGGGATCCTGGGCCGGATCCAGCCCGGCAGCACCGCGAGCCGGCTCCTGCACGGCACTCCATGCGCGGTCGCGGTTGCGCCTCGCGGATACGCCCAGCGCCCCGATCGCGGGCCTGCGGCAGATCGCGGTCGGCTATGACGGCGAGGCCGAATCCCGCGTGGCGCTTCGCGCCGCCGAAGGGCTCGCCGAGGCGAGGGGGCGATGCTACGGCTGCTGGCGGTTGCCGAGCCGCCGCCGCTTGGATCCGGCTACGCGATCACCGTCGCCGACATTGCCGGGCGAGCTCCAGGAACGGCTCAACGAAGGCGTCGCCAAGGTCAGCCGCGGCATCGACGCCGCCGGAGAGATGCTTCGGGGCGAAGCCGGACCAGCCCTCGTCGCCTGGGCGGCGGAGTCGGACGTCGATCTGATCGTCGTCGGTTCGCGCGGATACGGCCCGGTCGCCAGGGTCCTGCTGGGCAGCGTCGCGGCGAAGCTGATGCGCGAGGCCCCGTGCCCCGTGCTCGTGGTTCCGCGGCCCGCCGGCGTCGAGGACCTTGCGGCCGCCAGCGCCGGGGGGCCGGCCCGGGAGGCCGTCGGATGACCGGTGGGTCCGCGGCCCGGGTTCTCGTCCTCGGCGGAGGCTTCGGCGGGCTGGAGGCGGCATTCGATCTGCGGATGCTCGCCGGCGACAGGGCGAAGATCACCCTGGTCTCCGACCAGGACCATTTCCTCTTCAAGCCGAACTCGATCTATGTCCCGTTCGGGCTCGATCCCGCCCGGCTGCGGGTGCCGCTGGCGAAGCCGACCAAGCGGCGCGACATTCACCTCGTCGAGGCCCACGCGCACGAGATCGACACCGACGCCCGACGGGTGAGCGTCGACGGGCAGTCGCTGCCCTATGACCACCTGATCGTCGCCACCGGCTCCGGAATCCGCGCCGAGGAGGTCCCGGGCCTGGCCGAATATGCGATCAGCACCTGGACCCCGAACGACATGCTGCGCCTGCGGCTGGCCTTCGCCGGTCTCTCGACGCCGCGCACCAGGGAAAGCATCGGCGCGTGCTGTTCCTGATTCCGCCCAACAACAAGTGCGCCGGGCCGCTCTACGAGATCGTCCTGATGCTGGAGACCTGGCTGCGCCGTCACGACGCCCGCGAGGGCACCGAGATCGCCTGGTCGACCTATGAGCACAGCTACATCCAGGCTTTCGGACCCCGCCTGCACGAAGTCGTGGAGGACGAATTCGAGCAACGCGGCATCGAGGGCCACAACGACTACGCGGTCGACCGGGTCGACCCCCACGAGGTGGTCTACACGAACGGAGAGCGGCTCGGCTACGACGTGCTGGTCGCCTTCCCGCCCTACATAGCCTCGACCCCGTTCGCGGGCCTTCCCTCCGATGACCGCGGCTTCCTCGCCACCGAGCTGGAGACCCGCAGGGTGGTCGGCCACCCCGACGTCTATGCGGTCGGCGACGCCGGCGACTTCCCGGTCAAGCAGGCCTTCCTCGCCTTCCTGCAGGCCGACGCGGCGGCGGCGGCGATCGCCGCCGAGATCCTCGGCACCGAGCCCGCGGTCAGCTTCGATCCGGTCAGCATGTGCGTCATGGAGCAGTTCGACAAGGCGACCTTCGCCCAGGTCCCGCTGCGTCTGACCGGCGACCCGCAGGCGCCGGTCGAGGTTCGGCCCGACGCCAACGGCGACTACCGGGTCGGCTCGTCCGTGGCCTGGCGGGCGGGCAAGAAGATGCTCGGCTTCTCGGTCCCTTGGCGGTTCCGCAACGGCCTGCCGTTCCATGCCGGCCTCTTCTGGCGCGGCATGGACACCGGGCTGCGGGCGATGTCCGGCGTGCTCGCCAAGTAGTCGACCGGCGCCGCGGCCACCTCGCGTGACGATGCCGGCCTGCGGGAGGATTGGAAGCTCAAGGGCCGGCCCGACCCGGCGCCTCAGGCGGAGCGCTCGCGCACGACGCGCGCGACATCGAGGCGTTTGACGGCTCGCAGCCCGGGCAGCTGCGAGAGCAGCGCGACGACCAGGATCGCGACCGATGAGAGCACGAAGGTCGAGCCGCGCGCGTCGACCTCGAAGCTGAACCAGTCGTAGGAGAACTGCTGCATGAAGAAGCGCGCCAGCTCGTACCCGATCAGCAGTCCGGGGGCGATCCCGGGAAGAGCCTCAACTCGCGCCGCGCCGGAGCCGTACGTCTTGCGCAGGTCCTCGAGCACCACGGCTGGCTCACTTGTCTCCGGGGTCGGATGATGCGCGGTCGAGACCGGCGGGGTGGACCCGCCCACCTCGGATTCAGAGCTGCTGCCCGCCATCGCTCGCAGGCCGCGATTCAAGCCTGAGGGTGAACCACGAGCACGTCGCAAGGCGATTTGTTGACAACGCCGCTGGAGACGCGGCCGAGCACGGCCTCCGGCAATATCGCGCGCCCGCGGGAGCCGACGATGATCAGGTCGGCGCCGACGTCCTCCGCCGCACGGACTATCCCCTCGACGGGGTCTCCGCGGACGACCCTGGTGACGGTCGAGACCTCCTCGACATGGTCGGCCGCCTCGTCGAGGGTGTGATGGGCGCTCGACTCGGCGCTCGGATCGCCCTCGACCACGCCCTGATCCGCTCGCTCGAGGTGCCCGGTCGCCTCGACCAGATGGACCGTGCCACCGGAGCTGTCGGCCATCGCCACCGCGGAGCGAAGAGCCGCGCGGGCTCCATCGCTGCCGTCGTAGGCGACGAGGATGTTTCGGTACACGTGGAAAACCTAGCTCAGCCCGGGCCGCGGCTTGCTCGCGGTGCGGACCGACATCGGTTGAGCTAGCGTAGGTCGGGGGCCATTGAGGTGAATGAAGAGCCATCCAGTCAGCAGGCGCAGGTCCTGATCGCCGGCGGCGGAATCGCCGGGCTGGAAGCGCTGATGGCGATCCGCGATCAGGCAGGGGCTCGAGCTCAGATCACCCTGCTCGCCCCGGACCCCGACTTCGTCTACAAGCCGCTGATCGTCGCCGAGCCGTTTTCCTCGCAACCGGCCGAGCAGCACGCGCTGGCGCCGATCGCCGAGGAGTTCGAATCGCGCTTCGTCCAGAAGGGCCTCGCCGCGGTGAACGCGGGCGAGCACACGGTCGAGCTCAGCGACGGCTCGGCGCTCGACTACGACAAGCTTGTGATCTGTGTCGGCGCGCGCCCGCGCCGGGCATTTTCAGAAGTGACGCCGCTGCGCACCGACGGCGCCGTGATCCCGATCGACTCGCTGCTGCGCGAGGCGGAGTCGAGCGACCCCGGGGTGATCGCGTTCGTGATCCCACCCGGTCCAAGCTGGCCGCTGCCGGTCTATGAGCTGGCGCTGATGGCGCAGAGACGGATCCGCGAGCTCGGCATACGGGACGTCAAATGCATGATCGTGACGCCCGAACAGAGTCCTTTGATCGTCTTCGGGCGCGCCGCGAGCGATGAGGTGAGCTCGCTGCTGGCGGCGCGCCAGATCGATGTTCGCACCGGAGCCCGGGTCAAGGACGTGGTCGACGGCAAGCTGGTGATAGCCCCCGATGACGAACGGATCGAAGTCGGTCAGTTGGTCTCGCTGCCGCTGCTCGAGGGCCCCAACCTCAGCGGCGTACCCGCGGATGAGGGCGGATTCATCCCGATCGATGATCACGCCAGGGTGCGGGGCCTGGACGACGTCTACGCCGCCGGCGACGGAACGAACTTCCCGATCAAGCACGGTGGAATCGGCACTCAGGAGGCAGACGCCGCCGCGCAGCACATTGCAGCGAGCCTGGGCGCCGAAGTCGACGCACAGCCGTTTCGACCAGTGATCCGCGGAAAGCTGCTGACCGGGGACGAATCCCTGCACATGCAGCACGATGTCTCCGGCGGCGGTGGCGAGGGAACCGCAGGCCCGGACTACCTCTGGTGGCCGCCGCGCAAGGTGGCGGGTCGATACCTGTCCGCCTGGCTGAGCCACCGGGGCACCGGGGCCGAGAGCGAGCCGCCGACCCGCTCGATCGACGTCGAGGTGGCCCTTCCAAAGGAGTGGCACGAGAACCCGATGGCCCTCGATCCGTACGGCCCCCTCCCCTGAGCCCGGGGCTGAGGCAGGGCCGGCCTTCAGGTCTCGAGCTCTACCTCCACCGTCACCCCGCCTGCCGCGTCGCGGTGAACCTCGGCGCGGCCCCGGTGATCCTCGCCCCTGAGCCGGAGCCGAACTTCGCCGCCGTCGATCAGGTTTCGCCACCAGACCTTTCGCTCCGGCCAGCCGACCACGATCGTCACCTTGTCCGCCTCGCGCCGGTAGCCGACGGGAAAGGTCCGGCTGCGGCCGCTGTGGCGGCCGACGACGGTGATCAGCGCCAGCCTGGCGCTGAGGAGGGGATGGAGCGGCGAGCGCAGCATGGCTCGCAGGATCGGGTTGACGGTGTGGTTCCAGACCGCGAACCGTGCGTGCCCAGCCGGCATCGATGCAACCGTACAGTCGCCTGCCGCCTGCGGGTGGGCAATCATTGAGGAGATGAAGCCGACGATGAAGATGAGCGCGGCGATTTCCGTCCTGCTGATCGCAGCCGTCCTGGTCGCCTGCGGATCCGACAGCGAGAGCTCCTCGAGAGCCCCGGCCCAGGAGGGGGCGTCGAAGACGACGACGGTCACCTCGACCGTTCAGCCGTCGACCGCCAGCCAGACCCCGACCGCGCCCGAGAGCGCAACCGAGACCTCCGGCGGCAACGCGCCCGATTCCGGGATCAGCGGCCGGCCCGGCGGGCCTGGCGACGACGCCGGCTCCGGCGGCGGCTACTAGCCGAGCAGCGTGTCGCGGCCAGCAGGGCCTAGCCGATCGCGACCATGCGCTCGATCGGCACCCGGGCGCGTTCGGCGACCTGCACCGGCACGCTGACCTCGAACTTCAGATCGCGCAGCGAGTCGCGCAGCTTCGGCAGGGTGATCATCTTCATGTACTTGCAGAATGCCATCCGGTTGGCCTCGACCAGATTGGCCCGGGGTGCCGCCTGCTGCAGCGGGTAGAGCATCCCGTTCTCGGTCGCGACGATGTAGCTGCCGTCGGGGTGCTGCTCGACGTGCTTGAGCATCCCCGAGGTGGAGAGCATGTGGACGCCCTCGGAATCGACGTCGCCGGCGGCGACGTACTCCATCGCCTGGGTCGAGCAGCCGCACTCCGGGTGGATCAGGAACTCTGCCTGCGGGTGCTCGGCCCGGGTACGCTGGATGTCGTCGGGACGGATCCCGGCATGGACGTGGCACTCTCCGTCCCAGACGTGGAAGCGCGCCCGCCGCTCGGGATCGTCCCGCAGGCCGGTCTCGCGCTCGACGAATGCTCCGAGCCACATGTCGGGGCCGAAGAGGATCTCCGCGTCGGCCCCGTGCTCGCGCCAGATGTGCTCGACCACCTGCACCGCGTTCGACGAGGTGCAGCAGTAGTCGGTCTCCGCCTTGACCTCGGCCGAGGTGTTGACGTACATGACAACGATCGCGGCCGGGTGCTTCGCCTTCCAGGCGCGCAGCTGGTCGGCGTCGATCGAGTCGGCAAGCGAGCAACCGGCCCCGAGGTCGGGGATCAGCACGGTCTTTTGCGGTGAGAGGACCGAGGCGGTCTCGGCCATGAAGTGGACGCCGCAGAAGGCGATCACCTCGGCGCCGGTCGAGGCGGCCTGTCGCGAGAGGCCGAGCGAGTCGCCGGTGAAGTCGGCGACGTCCTGAAGCTCGGGGAGTTGGTAATTGTGGGCGAGGATCACCGCGTCGCGCTCGGCGGCCAGCGCGCGTACCTCCTCGCTCAGCTCCCCAACCTGCTCGGGTGTGAGCTCGGATAGGCCCGTCGGTTGAAGCGTTGGCAGAACCTGCATCGAGGCTTCCTCTTTCGGACTTCCTATGTTCCCTGGCCCGGCGCGCTACCTGTGTGCGCGCCTCGAACCGTGGGAATGAACTGGGCCAAAGTCTAGCGGGCCGTGGGAGTCGCCCGTCTAGGCTTCGGCCATGCCCGAGCTGCCCGAGGTCGAGATCACCGCGCGTCGCCTGTCGCGCGCGCTGGAGGGCGCCGAAGTCGAGTCGGCGCTGGCCCCAGGGATGGTGGCGATGAAGACGTTCGAGCCGCCGCTCGAGGAACTGGCGGGGCGGAAGATCAGCGGCGTTCGGCGGATCGGCAAGATGCCCGTGGTCGCATTTTCCTCAAACCCCACCAGCCAGTCGCACCAAACAAGTTCGGCGCGTGACACAACGGGCGAGCTGGCGCTGCTCGTACATCTGATGTCGGCCGGCCGGCTGCAGGTGTTCGAGAAGCCCGCGTCCGCCCGCGACCGCGCCTCGCGGGTGCTGATCCGGATCGCCGACGGCCGTGAGCTGCGACTGCGCGAGTTCGGGAGCCGCCAGCGCGCCTGGGCGAAGCTGCTTCGGTCCGGTGAGGTCGGGGACGACGAGATGGTCGCCACTCTCGGCCCCGAAGCCTGGCCGGCGCCGGCGCTCGACGAGTTCGCGGAGCTGATCGACCAGCCGCGCCACCTGCATCCCCTGCTGCGCGACCAGCGCACGATCGCCGGCATCGGGCGCTCCTGGGTCGACGAGATCCTCTGGGAGGCGCGCCTATCCCCCTTCAAGCAGGGGTCGGAGCTGCTCGAGACCGAGGTCGAGAGCCTGCATCGGGCGCTCGGCGTCCTGGCTCGGGCCCTGGACCACTACGAAGAGGTGATCGGCGAGACCGTCCCCGACAAGATGCCGATGCCGCTGCAGGTCCACCGCCGTGAGGGCGAGCCGTGCCCGCGCTGCGGGGCGACGATCGCCGCCGTCTACTTCAAGGAGCACCAGGCCAACTACTGCCCGCAGGAGCAGACCGGCGGGCGGGTGCTGAAGGACCGGCGACTTTCGAAGCTGCTGAAGTAGTCAGCGATCGATGACGCGACGGGCAAGCGCCCGGCCGATCATCAGCGGGTGGGTGGCGGCCGCCGTTACCCGCCCGCGCAGGCTGGTCGGGTCGTCGGCGATCCCGAGGTCGCGCAGGATCTTGTTGGGGTCGAAGTAGACCCGCTCGCAGACCAGCCGGTCCTCCTCGAAGACGAAGACGGCGCAGATCTGCAACTCGTACTTGCGCCCGGTCGGCGGCAGCCCGCGCAGCGGCCCGTCGTGAGTGCCGTAGACCATCGCCTCGACGATCACCGCCTCCTCGGCGTGATGGAGGGAAAGCAGCTCGTTGCGCTGGTCGGGGAACGCGGTGCGGGACTCCTCGAAGTAGGCCATCACCTCTTCGGGGCCGTCGTGCACCTCGCCCGTCCCGATCAGCTCGTAGCGCGGATGGTCGAAGGTCTCGAGCGTGGCGTCGAACTCGTGCCGGTTCTCCGACTCCATGTGCTCGCGGACGATCTCCTCGCGGCGCTGTTGAAGGTTCGTGCCGACCGCCTGCTGTTCCATGCGCCGACTCTATCCCGGCTCCACCAGCATGCTCAAGTCGAGCGCCGGAGCCGAGTGTGTGAGGGCGCCGATCGAGACGAACTCGACCCCAGAGGCGGCGACCTCGGCGACGTTTTCCAGCGTCACCCCTCCCGACGCCTCGAGCGTCGCCACCGGTCCATGGGCCTGCCCGAGCCCGTCGCGCAGCTCGACGGCTTTGCGTAGCTGCGCCGGCTCCATGTTGTCGAGCAGCAGGCGCCCGGCGCCGGCGTCAAGCGCCTCCGAGACCTCGTCGAGGTCCCGGCACTCGACCTCGACCACGCGCTCGGGCTCCGCTGCGCCAGCCCGGCGCACCGCGACGCCGAGGCCGCCGGCGAGGGCGGCATGGTTCTCCTTGATCAGGATCGCGTCGTGCAGGCCGAGCCTGTGGTTGGTGCCGCCGCCGGCCGCCACGGCCTCCTTCTCCAGAGCCCGCAGCCCCGGCGTCGTCTTGCGGGTGTCGAGGATCTTCGCCCCGGTCCCCGCCACCGCCTCGACGTAGCGGGCTGTCAGGGTCGCGATCCCGGACAGGTGGCAGAGGAAGTTGAGCGCGGTTCGCTCCCCCGCCAGAAGCGCCCGTGCCGGGCCGGCGGCTTCGGCCACCGGCCGCGGAACCTGATCGGACCATTCGCCCTCGTCGACGATGGCCTCAAAGCTCTCCGCCCCCGCCTGCCGGAACACCTCCTCGGCGACGGCGAAGCCGAAGACGACGCCTGCCTGCTTCTGGGTGATTGCCGCCCGGGCCACCGCATCGGGCGCCACCACCGCCTCGGAGGTGATGTCACCGCTGCCGACGTCCTCGGCGAGCGCCCGTGTGACCAGCTCCTTGAGGCCCTGATCAATCATCTGCAGCACCGTAGCTTCGGGCATCTGGTCGGTGGGCGGGGGTGCGAGCTAGGGCGATGGGTGGTTGGCTAGCGAGCGCCCCCGCCCGCCGGCCCAGACGCACGAACCTCACACAGCGCCCGTCTGCCACGTTTATCTACCAGTGAAGAGGAAGTTGCCACCGTTTCAGCAGCTGCTCGAGCGCCACCAGGGCGACGTGATGGGCTTCCTGATCGCCTCGGTGGGGCCGCAAGAGGCCGAGGACTGCTTTCAGGAGACGTTCCTGGCCGCCCTGCGGGCCTATCCGCGCCTCGAGGACGACCGCAACCTGCGCGGCTGGCTGTTGACGATCGCCCACCGAAAGGCGATCGACCATCACCGGGCCCGCGGCCGGCGTGCGACGCCGGTCGGGGACGCGCCGGAGGCGGCGGATCCGAGGGCCGACCGCAAGGAAAGCTCCGGGATCTGGGTGCGCGTCGCCTCCCTTCCCCCCAAGCAGCGGGCGGCGGTCGCACTGCGTTTCGCCTGCGACCTCCCCCATCGCGAGATCGCGGCGGCGCTCGGCGTCTCAGAGGACGCGGCGCGGCGCAACGTCCACGAGGGGGTCAAGCAATTGAGATTGGAAATGACATGACTTCGAAGAACGAGAAGAACAAGAGTGGCGGGTTGGACATCGAGCGGGCACTGCGCGAGGCGAAGCGTCCCGACCCGGACCGCGATCAACGGCTGGTGGCCGAGCTGACCCGGCGCGCCGAGAGCGAGGGGCTGCTCGACGTCGCCTACGCCGAGATCGACTCTCCGGTCGGGCCCCTGCTCGCCGCAGCCACCCCGCGGGGGCTGGTCCGGATCACCTTCCCGGTC
This sequence comes from uncultured Solirubrobacterales bacterium, assembly GCA_963772265.1. Classification (GTDB taxonomy): domain Bacteria; phylum Actinomycetota; class Thermoleophilia; order Solirubrobacterales; family 70-9; genus Mayfieldus. The sequence continues at coordinate 143,719 of CAVYWS010000002.1, forward strand.
GAGTCGCACGAGACGGTGCTGGAGCAGCTGGCGGCAACGATCTCGCCGCGGGTGCTGGAGTCGCCGGCGAAGCTCGACGAGACCCGCCGGGAGCTCGACCGCTACTTCGAGGGCAGGCTGCGGGAGTTCGAGATTCCGCTCGACTGGCAGCTCACACGGGGCTTCTACCGCAAGGTCCTGCGGGCGACCGCCCGCATCCCCTACGGGCAGACGCGCAGCTACTCCGAGATGGCGAAGCGGGCCGGCAGCCCGCGGGCGGTGCGCGCAACCGGCACCGCGCTGGGCTCCAATCCGCTGCCGATCATCGTCCCCTGCCACCGGGTGCTGCGCAGCGGCGGCGCCCTGGGCGGCTACGGCGGCGGGCTGGAGACAAAGCAGGCGCTGCTCGAGCTCGAAGGCGCGCTTGCCTCCGCCGACTAGCTGTGGGCTCCAGCCAGGTTGTTGGCTTGGAGCTCGCGTAGCCGTTGCATCGGAGTCATCCTCGCAATCCCGCGGTGAAGGCGATGGTGGTTGTAGTGATCGAGCCAGCCGGGCAGGGCCAGGGCGCGCTCATCACTTGAGCCGTAGACAGCCGCGTAGGCCCAGTCATCGACCAGGGTGCGGATGAAGCGCTCTGCTTTGCCGTTGGTCTGCGGGCGGTAGGCCTCGGTGCGCAGGTGGCGGATCCCCAGCTCGCGGCAGGCAACCGCATGGGCAGTGGAGCGGTAGGGGTTGCCGTTGTCGGTCATCACGCCTTGGACCTTCACCCCAAAACCCGCGAAGTAGCGGACCGCCCGGCGCAGGAAGCCGATTGCTGTGCCTGGGTGCTCGTCGTCTAGGACCTCGACGTAGGCCAGGCGGGTGGCGTCATCAACGCAGACGTGCACGAACTCCCAGCCCTGCTCATAGGCCTGGAGGTGATAGCCCTTGGGGGCTCTGGAGCCGGTGACCCGATGCCCTGGGCGGGCGATGCGTCCCAGCTTTTTGACGTCGATGTGAATCAGCTCTCCCGCTGCAGAGCGCACGTAGCGGCGCTCGGGCTCTTGGACTCCCAAGCGAGGCAGGCGCCCAACGCCTTCGCGCTTGAGGATCAAGGACACGGTGGAGTGCGGCATGCTCAGCGCCTCGCCGATCTGCTCGGCGGTAAAGCGCAGCCGCCGCAGCGCAAGGACCGCCCCCACGCGCTCTCGCGGGGTGCGGTTGGGGCAGCGTCTGGGCGCTGAGGAGCGGTCGTCAAGGCCTGCCTCGCCGTCCTCTTTGAAACGACGCACCCACTTGCGCGCGGTCGGCACGCTGACGCCGGCGGCCTCGGCCGCCGCCGTCAGCCCCCAGCCTTCCTCGAGCACGCGACGAGCTATCAGCCGCCTTGAGGCTGGACACGTCCTGGCGTTGCGATGCAATGTCATCCGGTTCCTCCTTGGTTGAGCTGGGTGGGGTCTCATCCCCCAGCCTCCAAGGAGGGCCGGACGAAAGAACGTGGTTGGGGCGCAGAGCTAGCCGGCGGTCTTGAGCAGGTAATCGCGGACGAAGTCGTCGATATCGCCGTTCAGCACCCGCTCGGTGTCGCCCGACTCGTGGCCGGTGCGGTGGTCCTTGACCCGCTGGTCGGGGTGCAGGAAGTAGCTGCGGATCTGCGAGCCCCAGGCGACGTCCTTGACCTCGCCGCGCTCCTTGGCCAGCTCCTCGGCCCGCTTTCTCTCCTCCAGCTCGATCAGCTTCGAGCGCAGCAGCTGCATCGCCACCGCCTTGTTCTGCGCCTGCGAGCGCTCGTTCTGGCACTGCACGACGACGCCGGTCGGGACGTGGGTGACGCGGACGGCGGAATCGGTCTTGTTGACGTGCTGGCCGCCGGCCCCCGAGGCGCGGTAGGTGTCGACGCGGATTTCCGAGTCCTCGATCTCGACTTCGACGTCCTCGTCGACCAGGGGCCCGACGTCGACCTGGGCGAAGCTGGTGTGGCGGCGTGAGGAGGAATCGAAGGGCGAGATCCGCACCAGCCGGTGCACGCCCCGCTCGGCCGCGAAGAGCCCGTAGGCGTTCTCACCGCGGGCGATGAACGTCGCCGACTTCAGCCCCGCCTCCTCCCCCGGCGATGCCTCCGCCATCTCGACGGAAAAGCCGCGCCTCTCGGCCCAGCGCAGGTACATCCGCAGAAGCATCTCGGCCCAGTCCTGGGAGTCGGTCCCCCCCGCCCCCGCGTGCACGGTGACCACCGCGTCGCCGGTGTCGTACTGACCGCTGAACAGGCGCGCCTCCTCGAGCTCGGCGAGGCGACGCTCGATCGAGTCGATCTGAGAGGCGAGCTCATCGGCCATCTCCTCGTCCTCGGCCGCCAGCTCGGCGAGCTCGTCGAGGTCGGCGACGTCTGACTCGAGCAGGCGGAACGTCTGCAGCCGGCGCTGGGCGCTCGCGTGCTGGGCTGAGGTCTTAGCCGCCTCGGCCTGGTCGTCCCAGAAGCCGGGCCGCTGCATCTCGGCCTCGAGTCCGTCTACCTGCTGCTCGAGCGAAGCGGGGTCAAAGGTAGTCCGCGAGCAGCTTCAGCTGTCCGCGGATCTCGGCAAGACGCGCCGAGACGTTCTCTCGTGAAACCGCTTCGGTCATGGGCGCAAGCTTAGGGGGTCGGCGGCCCCGCTCAATGCGAGATCAGCACCGGGCGCTTCGAGTGGCTGGCGACGGTGCCGGCGACGCTGCCCAACAGCACTCCCTTGATCCCCGACCGACCGTGGGAGCCGAGCACGATCAAGGACGCGTCGTGTTTATCCGCGGCATTGACGATCACGTTCCAGGTCGGGACGCCGCGTTCGACCAGAGGCTTGGCGTCGAATCCGGCGGCGGTCGCGAGGCCGGCTCCTTCGTCGGCGACCCGCTGCGCCTGCTCGAGGACTCCGCGCTCGACCTCCGCGGCGACGTCGGGAGAGACGGCGGCCCCTCCGAAGGCGAGCGATTCGAACGGCTCGCAGACGGTCAACACAAGCGCGGGCCCACCGCCGCGAAGCTCGCGACCGGCCCGGGCAATCGCCGACTTCGCGTACTCCGAGCCGTCGTAGGCGAAGATCACCGGGCCGTTCGAGCTCGATCCGTTCATTGGCCGAAGACTAAAGGTCCGGTGCGTCGAGCCCGGTCGCCCGCAGCGCCTCGGCGCGATCGCTGAACGGCTGCCAGCGGGCGATCAGCTCGTCGCGGAAGGTGAACAGCGCCGCCGCCTGCTCCTCGTCGGCGAGCTCCCGGTGCCCCTTCCACCACCACTGCTTGCGGACCAGCGCCACGACGTGGTTGCCATGGTCGGCGAGGTCCTCGACCTCGTAGTGCTGCCAGAGCTCGCCGGCCGGGGTCCGGGTCGCCCAGGCCCGCGCCTCGGCGATCCCGATCCGCAGGCCCCTCGCGGTCTGCAGCTCGACATGGGGATGGAGCGTCCCGACAAACGCGTCGAGGTCCTCGTCGTTGAAGGCCTCGTAGAAACGGCGGACCAGATCGGTCCGGCTCAAGCGATGCCCACGGCGCTAGGCGCCATGGCACTTCTTGTACTTCTTGCCGGACCCGCACCAGCAGGGGTCGTTGCGGCCGATCTTCTCGCGGTCGTCCTTGACCACCGTCTCGACGACCTCCCCGTTGCCCGCGCCGGGGCCGCCCGGCGGCTCGGTGGCCTCGGTCGCCGCCATCTCCACCGCGCCCGCGGACCCCGCCGCGGCCACCTCGGCCAGCGCCGACGGCTGCGCTTCCAGCGTCCCGCCGGAGTAGTTCATCTCCGCCGGCGCCTCGGCCGGATTCGCGAACACCTGCTCGGCGTCGGAGGGGGCGATGTCGACCTGGACGTGGAAGATCAGCTTCGAGAACTCCTCCCAGATCGAGTTCATGAGCTCCTCGAACATCGAGAAGCCCTCGTTCTTGTAGGCGACCAGGGGGTCGATCTGGGCGAAGCCGCGGAGGTGGATCCCCTCGCGCAGGTAGTCCATCTCATAGAGATGCTCGCGCCAGCGGTTGTCGGTGACCTGGAGCAGGATCGAGCGCTCGAGGTAGCGCATCAGCTCTTCGCCGAACTGCTCGGTGCGTTCGTCGTAGGCGTTCAGCGCGTCGCCGGCCAGCGCCTCCTTGAGCTGCTCGCGGTCCAGGGTCTCCGGCGCGATCTCCGAGACGTCCACCTTCAGCGGCCAGATCTGGCGCAGCTGGGTGTCGAGCTCCAGCAGGTCCCAGTCCTCGAGGATCTCGCCGGGCGTGTACTCGTCGACCAGCCGCTCGATCGTCGCCGCCAGCTCCTCACGGGCGACATCCGACATGTCGCGGCCCTCGAGGATCTCGCGCCGGTACTTGTAGACGACCCGGCGCTGCTCGTTCATCACGTCGTCGTACTCGAGCACCCGCTTGCGGATCAGGAAGTTCTGCTCCTCGACCTTCTTCTGGGCGTTCTCGACCGTGCGGGTGAGCATCTTCGCCTCGAGCGGCATCTCCTCGCCCTCTTCGTCGACCGGGCCGAGCCGGTCGAGGATGCGGTAGATGCGGTCGCCGGCGAAGAGCCGGATCACGTCGTCCTCGGCGGAGAGGAAGAAGCGCGACTCGCCCGGGTCGCCCTGGCGCCCGGCGCGGCCGCGAAGCTGGTTGTCGATCCGGCGCGACTCGTGGCGCTCGGTCCCGCAGATGAACAGCCCACCGAGCTCGCGCACCTCGTCTGCCTCGGCATCTGTCTGCGGCTCGAGCTCGGAGGCCTTCGCCTCCAGGGCCTCCTCGAAGCCCTCCGTGTCAGAAGTGATTCCCTCGCGGGCCAGCGCCCCCCGCGCCATCCCCTCGGGGCTGCCGCCGAGCTTGATGTCGACGCCGCGCCCGGCCATGTTGGTGGCGATAGTGACCGCGCCCTTGCGGCCCGCCTGGGCGATCGTCTCGCCCTCGCGCTCGGCGTGTTCTGGCTTGGCGTTGAGGACGACGTGCTCGATCCCGCGCCGCCGCAGCTCGTCGGAGATCATCTCCGAAACCTCGACCGAGACGGTCCCGACGAGGATCGGCTGGCCGGCCTCGTGGCGCGCGGTGATCTCGCCGATCACGGCCTTCCACTTGCCGTCCTTGGTCTTGAAGATCTGGTCGTTCTGGTCGGCCCGGATCATCTCGACGTTGGTCGGGATGTCGACCACCGGAATCTCGTAGATCTTCATGAACTCGGTGGCCTCGGTGAGCGCCGTGCCGGTCATCCCCGAGAGCTTGTCGTAGAGCCGGAAGTAGTTCTGGAGGGTGATCGTCGCCAGGGTCTGGTTCTCCTCGCGGATCTGCACCCCCTCCTTGGCCTCGATCGCCTGGTGCAGGCCCTCGGACCAGCGCCGCCCCTCGAGGATGCGGCCGGTGAACTCGTCGATGATCATCACCTGCCCGTCGATCACCGCGTAGTCCTTGTCGCGCTTGTACAGCGACTCCGCCTTCAGCGACTGGATCAGGTGGTTGACCAGCGTCCCGTGCTCGCCCAGGTAGAGGTTGTCGACGCCGATGAACTCCTCCGCCCTGGTGACCCCGCGCTCGGTCGGGGCGACGGTCTTGTGCTTCTCGTCGAACTCGTAGTCGAACTCGGCCTCGGAGGTGTCCTTGCTCTCCCCCAGGGAGCGCAGCTTGTCCTTGGCCGGGACGCCCTCGAGGTTCTTCGCCAGCCGGGCAAAGGCGTAGTAGGTCTCCGCCGCCTGCTCGGGGGCGCCGGAGATGATCAGCGGCGTCCGTGCCTCGTCGATCAGGATGTTGTCGACCTCGTCGACGATCGCGAAGCCGTGGCCGCGCTGCACGCACTGCTCCAGCGCTCCGGCCATGTTGTCGCGCAGGTAGTCGAAGCCGAACTCGGAGTTGGTCCCGTAGGTGACGTCGGCGGCGTACTTCTGCTGGCGGGTGGCATGGTCGTCGGGCTCCTGGATCGCGGCGACGCTGACCCCGAGCGCGTCGTAGATCGGCTTCATCCACTCGGCGTCGCGCCGGGCCAGGTAGTCGTTGACGGTGACCAGGTGGACGCCCTCGCCGCTGAGCGAGTTCAGGAACACCGCAAGGGTCGCGGTCAGCGTCTTGCCCTCGCCGGTCTTCATCTCGGCGATCGATCCGTCGTGGAGGACCATGCCGCCGATCAGCTGCACGTCGAAGTGGCGCTGGCCGATCGTACGGCGGGCGGCCTCGCGGGTCAGGGCGAAGGCCTCGGGCAGCAGCTCGTCGAGGGACTCGCCTTCGCGCGCCCGCTTGCGCAGCTCGTCGGCGTGCTGCGCGGATCTCGGCGTCCTCGAGCAGCTCCATCTCGGGCTCGAAGCGGTTGATCGCGGAGACGCGCTTCTCGTAGGCACGAAACTTGCGCCCCTCACCTACCCGCAGCGCACGCGTGACCATCTCTCTCGCAGGCATGGGTCTAGGTTAGACGCTGGCCCGGTCCGGGTCCTGCCGCTGGGAACGCTTCGGCGCCTAGCCGCGGGGGACGATGGTCACCGCGGCCGACTTGCCGGCGAAGTGATGCTTGTCGCCCGGCACGGTGACCACAAAGCGCGAGCGGCGGCTGATTCGCGGCCGAAAGCGCGCCACGCAATGGCGGTTCAGGCGCTTGACGGCGATCTGCCTGCGGCCACGCCGCAGCCTCGCCTTGTCGTGACGCCGGCCCTTGCAGGGCTTGGCCCTGACCCGCAGCAGCGCCGATCGATCCGCGCGGCACCTTGCGGTCGGCGACGGCCAGCCGCAGCCGGGTGGGAAGGGGGCCGGTGAACTTCGCCACGACGCGGCGGTCCCGGGTCATCGACACCGTGCAGCCGCGGTGGCCTCTGCAGCCGCGGTGCCAGCCGAGAAATCCTGAGCGCCTGCCGGGGTGTTTGCGCAGCCTCACGGTTCGCGGCTCCGGGAAGACCTGGGTGCAGTCGCCGGGGCACCTGATCCCCGGGCCGGTGACCTTGCCGCGGCCGCGGCCGCGGACCGAGACCGTGAGCACGGTGCAGGCAGGGGTGCCGGAGCCGGTGAGGCGGTAGACGCTTGGAGGCCTGCTCGACCGCGTACAGCCGTCCGCAGGAGTCCTCGCCGAAGGAGACCAGCGACGAGAGCGTCACGCCCTCGTAGCGATCCCCGCTCGCCGCCGGCAGTCCGGGGACGATCGAGCGAATCTGCCCGACGCAATAGTCCCCATACAGATAGCGGCCGAGGAGGTCTCCCAGCGAGGGGTCGCGGACCACATAGCCGCCGGTGATCGCGCAGTTCCCGCCGGCGTGGGTGTACTCGAAGATCGGGTTGGTGTAGCCGCTGAGCCCCGGACACGCCGGGTCGAGGCCGGAGATCCCGGCCGGGGCCGCATGCAGGCCCTCGCGGCAGTCCCAGCCGTAGTTGGCGCCGGGGCCAAGCCCGCTCGAGGCCGGGGCGTAGTCCACCTCCTCATAGGCGGTCTCGCCGACGTCGCCGATCAGCAGGTCGCCGGTCTGGCGGTCGAAGGAGAAGCGCCAGGGGTTGCGGAAGCCGTAGGCCCAGACCTCGGGCGCGCCGCCGCCGCCCGCGAACGGATTGCCGGCCGGGATCGAATATGCGTTGCCGCCGCTCTGCCGGGGGTCGATGCGGAGGATCTTGCCGAGCAGGCTGTTGTGGTTCTGGGCCGTGGTGTGGGTCGCGCCGCCGTCGCCGGTCGAGATGTAGAGCTCGCCGTCGGGGCCGAACTGGAGCTGGCCGCCGTTGTGGTTCTGGGTGGTGGCGGGATGCGGGATCGTCAACACGTTTCGCAGGGTGCTGATCGGGGCGCTGTCGCCATTCGCCCGCAGCTCGGCGACGTGGATGTTGCCGGGCCCGTCGTTGCCGACATAGTCGACGTAGAAGAGCCCGGTCTGGGGGAAGTCCGGGGGCAGCGCCATCGAGAGCAGGCCCTGCTCACCCTGGCAGCAGCGCACGACCGAGGTCAGGTCGGCGAAGGTGGTCGACGAGCCGCCCTGAACCAGCCTGATCACGCCGCCGCGCTGGACCACGAAGATCCGGTCGGGGTCGCCGGGGTCGGCGGTGACGAAGATCGGCGAGGCGAAGGTGCCGATCGGCTGCAGACCGACGGCCGCAGCCCGCGCCGGCAGCGCCAGCGATGCGGCGAGCAGCGCGGCGAGAAGGCAGCGGCGTACGGCTCTGGTTCGACTTGCGGTTCCCTGGCTCACCAAGACCTCGGACCCCCGGTCAGGGGCGCCAGGTTAGCTGCTCAGGATTCGGCTGAGCGTCCACGCAGGCGGCGTGCGGTACGGCGAGTCAGGCGCCGCTTGCGCCGCTTCTCCCGGTGGCGCTTGACCTGCCGCCTGATGTCCTCGGCCAGCTCGTGGATCGTGTGCATCATGTCCGGCGAGGCCTCGTGGGCGCGCAGGGTGACGCCCTTGAGCTGCAGGTTCGCCTCCGCCACCTGGCTATCCGCGATCGACGGATTGCGCTCCTCGCTCAGCTCGACGTCGAGCACGCGCGAGCTCCGAGACCTGCTTGCCGACCCGGCGAAATCGCTTCTCGATGTGCTCCCGCAGGTCCTCGGTGACTTCGACGTTGCGGCCGCGGATCTCAATTCGCACCTTCTCCTCCTCGGGTCGGAGCGGCAGTGAGGAAATGCTACGCCCCGCCGATTCGTTCGCCAAGGCATCTGTTTGACAGGCCTTGATTTGGTGGGAGACTGGCCGAAGCGGCCAGTGGGTCGCCGGCCAGCGCGACGTCGGACCGGTTCTGGACGATCGTTCGAAGGCCCAACGTAGGGAGACCCGATCGAGCACAACCTCGCGCGCGCGCGGGGCGCTGGAGCGCCTCGCATCGGAAGATCGCGATCTTCGGCTGGCTCGGCTTCGTCGTCGTCGGCGGTGATGCTCGGCAACGCGATCGGGCAGAACTTGATTCATGGCGCCGACCGGTTCTCCGGCGAGGCGGGCCGGGCCGAAAAGACCCTATACGCCGCCAGCCTGCGGCCGAACGACGAGCACGTTCTGATCCAGGGCAAGCAGCTGACGATCCAGGACGCCGAGTTCCGGTCGGCGATCCAGGACACCGTTCGCCGCCTCTCGCACACCCAGTACGTGGTCGAAACGTCAAGTCGCCGCTGCGGGGCGACGCGCCGGTGTCCGCCGATGGGCGATCGGCCCTGGTCGACTTCGACATCACCGGGGACGACCTCGAGGCCCAGGACCGGATCGAGCCCTCGCAGAACGCGGTCGACGCCGCCCAGGCCCAATCATCCCGACCTGCTGGTCGAGCAGTTCGGCAACGTCAGCTCCAACAAGGAGCTCAACGACGTCTTCGAATCCGACCTGCTGAAGGCCGAATCGCTTTCGCTGCCGATCACGCTGCTGATCCTGGTCATCGCCTTCGGCTCGCTGGTCGCGGCGCTGATACCGCTGCTGATCGGCTTCACGGCGGTGATGGCGGCGATGTCGCTGGTGGCGATCCCGAGCCACATCTCGCCGATCGACAGCAACGTCTCCTCGGTGATCCTCCTGGTCGGGCTGGCGGTCGGCGTCGACTACTCGCTCTTCTATCTGCGCCGCGAGCGCGAGGAGCGCGCCGCCGGGCGCGATCCCCGCTCCGCGCTCGAGATTGCAGCGGCCACCTCCGGGCGTGCGGTGCTGATCTCGGGCCTGACCGTTATCGCCGCGATGGCGGGGATGTTCCTCAGCGGCGACAAGACGTTCTACTCGTTTGCAGAGGGGACGATTCTCGTCGTCGCGATCGCGATGTTCGCCTCGGTGACGGTGCTGCCCGCGGTGCTGGCATGGCTCGGGGACCGGATCGAGAAGGGCCGTATTCCCTTCCTCGCGAAACAGCCGCCGGGTGGGGGAGTCGCGGTTCTGGTCGGCTCTGGTCGATCGGGTGATGCGGCGACCCTGGGTCGCGATCCTGCTCGCAGGCGGCTTCCTGGTCGCACTGGCGATACCCGCCCTGGGGATGAACATCAAGGTCACGAGCACCGACGACCTGCCACAGGACCTGGCGGTGATCAAGACCTACAACCGCCTCCGCGACGCCTTCCCGAAGGAAGGGGTGACGGTCGACGTCGCTGTGAAGGCGAACGACATCCACAGCCTTCAGCCGCAAGCCGGCATCGACCAGCTGCGGCGCCAGGCCGAGGGCCTGAACCAGGTGCTGACCGGGACCGAGATCACGTACAGCAAGGACAACCAGGTCGCCCTGGTATCGATCCCGACCAAGGGCAACGGAAACGACGATGTGTCCACCGCTGCGCTGAACAGGATCCGGGACGAGATCGTTCCCGACACCGTCGGCAACATCAACGGCGTCACCGTCGACGTGAGCGGAAACGCGGCTCAGTCGAACGACTTCCGCGACCTGCTCAAACAGCGGCTGCCGCTGATCTTCGGCTTCGTCTTCACGCTCGCCTTCGTGCTGCTGCTGTTCACGTTCCGCTCGATCGTGATCCCGATCAAGGCGATCATCCTCAACCTGCTCTCGGTCGGGGCGGCCTACGGGGTGCTGGTGCTGATCTTCCAGGACGGGCACCTCGAGGGCCTGCTCGGCTTCAACTCGAACGGCGGCATCACCTCGTGGCTGCCGCTTTTCCTGTTCGTGCTGCTGTTCGGGCTCTCGATGGACTACCACGTGTTCATCCTCTCCCGGGTCCGCGAGGGGTATGACAGCGGCATGACCACCACCGAGGCCGTGCGGCATGGGATATCGACCACGGCCGGCACCGTGACCAGCGCCGCGGTGGTGATGGTCTTCGTATTCGCGGTCTTCGCCACCCTCAGCTTCATCGACTTCAAGGAGATGGGGATCGGGCTGTCGACCGCGGTGCTGATCGACGCGACGATCGTGCGCGGGGTGCTGCTGCCGGCCTCGATGAGGATCCTCGGCGACTGGAACTGGTACCTGCCGCGCTGGCTCGAGTGGCTGCCGCGCGTCACCCACGAGCCGACGCCGGGAATCCCGGAGCCGACGGCCGAGCCCGAGGGCCCGGCCGAGCCGCGCCCGACCGGGGCCTGACCGTAACGAACGGGCTCTCCGCCGGACGGCGTCCGGCCAATCGAGCACAGGCCGTAGGTTAGGGTCCCGTCCGGTGAGCGAGTCGACCTTCGACGTCGTCGTCGTCGGCGCCGGGCCTCCCGGTGAGGTCTGCGCGGGGCGGCTAGGCGAGGCCGACCTCTCGGTGGCGATCGTCGAGAGCCACCTGCTGGGCGGCGAATGCTCGTTCTACGCCTGCATGCCCTCGAAGGCGCTGCTGCGCCCCGGCGAGCTGCTCACCGAGGCGAAGCGGGTGCCAGGCGTCGCCGAGGCGGTGACGGGTGAGCTCGACGTCGCCGCGGCGCTGAGCCGGCGCGACGAGGTGATCCACGATCTCGACGACAGCGGTCAGGAGCCCTGGCTCGAGGACCGCGGGGTAGAGATCCACCGTGGCGAAGGCAGGCTGGACGGTGAGAAGCGCCTCGTCGTCGGCGACGACGTGCTGGTCGCGAAGCGCGCGGTCGTCCTCGCCACCGGGTCGGCGGCGGCGATGCCGCCGATCGAGGGGCTCACCGAGGCCGAGCCCTGGAACAACCGCGACGTGACGACGGCCAAGCATGCCCCCGAGAGCATGGTGATCCTCGGCGGCGGCCCGGTCGGGACCGAGATGGCCCAGGCCTGGTCGTCGTTCGGCACCGACGTGACCCTGATTGAGGGAGGCGAACGGCTGTTGGCGCGGGACGAGCCGTTCGCCGGCGAGCAGGTCGCCGACGGCCTGCGGGAGCGGGGAGTCGAGGTGCGCACCGGCGCCAAGGCGATCGCGGTGCGACGTGAGTCCGGCAAGGTGATCGTCGAGCTTGACGGCGGCGAGACGGTCGAGGGCGCCGAGCTGCTGGTCGCGGTCGGCCGCAAGCCGCGCAGCGGGGCGATCGGACTGGAGACGGTGGGCGTGAAGCCGGGCGAGCGCGGCTTCGTCGAGGTCGACGACCAGCTGCGGGTCGGCGGCAGCGACTGGCTCTACGCGATCGGCGACCTCAACGGACGGGCGCTGCTCACCCACATGGGCAAGTACCAGGCGCGGGTCGCGGCGGAGGTGATCCTGGGCAAGGACATGCGGGCCACCGAGGAGCGCCGCGGCTCGCCGCATGTCACCTTCACCGACCCGCAGGTTGCGGCCGTGGGGATGACGCTGGAGGCGGCGAAGGAGGCGGGGATCAACGCCCGGGCCGTCGACGTCGAGACCGCGGGCACGGCGGGGGGCAGCTTCGTCGGCAAGGACACTCCCGGCACCACCCGGATTGTCGTCGACGAGGACCGAGGGATCCTGGTCGGCGCCACCTTCGTCGGCTTCGAGACGGCGGACTTCCTGCACGCCGCGACGATCGCCGTGGTCGGCGAGGTGCCGCTGGAGAAGATCTGGCATGCCGTGCCGGCCTTTCCCAGCCGCAGCGAGATCTGGCTCTACCTGCTCGAGGAATACGGGCTCTAGGTCGTTCGCGCGAAGGTGACGGCGGAGACCCGCCAGGCACCCGCCGACCGCAGCGCCGCCGCGCAGGCCGAGAGGGTCGCCCCGGTCGTCTGCACGTCGTCGACGAGCACCGCCACCGCGGGCGCCTCGCCCCGGGCCCGCACCCGCGGCGGGGCGGCGAGACGGATCGCGCGGGCCCTGCCGACCTGACGCGGCCCGTCGCTGCGCGCCAGGCAGCGACGGTGGGGCAGCCCGGCGATCGCCGCAAGCCGAATCGCGATCTCTCCCGCGGGGTCGAAGCCGCGGCGCAGAAGCCGCGCCGGGGCCGGGGGGACGGGCACGATCACGCCCTCGAGCAGGCCGGGCGGGGCCAGCTCGGCGATCCTCTCCGCGATCAGGTCCGCGACCACCAGCAGGCTGCGGAACTTGAGCGCCGCGACGAGCCGGCGGGCAACCCCGTCGTGGGCGGCGGAGGCCCAGCTCGCGTCGAGCCCCGCCAGCGCGACGCGCTGCGGCCGGGCCGAGCGCAGCGAGCGCCCGCACTCGCGGCAGAGCCGCTGCTCGCAGCCGGCGCCGCAGGCCAGGCAGCGGGGTGGCGCCAGCAGGGAGAGCAGATCGCCCAACGGAGGCCACGCCCCGATCCTGATCTGGGACCGAGCGCGCTTGGCGCGCGAAAGGTGACCTAATCCCGCGCGTCGCCGGTGGCGCGGAGGAAGGTCAGAACCGCGAGCACCCGCCTGTGGTCGTCGTCCGATGCCGGCAGGTCGAGCTTGCTGAAGATGTTGGAGACGTGCTTCTCGACCGCGCCGGGCGTGACCACGATCGCCTCGGCGATCGCCGCGTTGGTGCGACCTTCAGCCATCAGCGCCAGGACCTCCTGCTCGCGTGGTGTCAGCGCGTCGAGCGGCCCGTCGCCGGCGGCGCTGCGGGTCTGCACGAGCTCGGCGACGACCTCGCGATCGAGGGCCGTTCCCCCTTCGGCGACCCGGTGCACCGCGTCGAGGAACCCAGGGACGTCGCCGACCCGTTCCTTGAGCAGGTAGCCGATCCCGCCCTCGCCGCCGGCCAGCAGCTCCGCCGTGTAGACCGGCTCCACGTACTGGGAGAGGATCAGGATGCCGACGCCCGGGTGGCGTTTGCGGGCCTCGATCGCCGCCCGCACCCCTTCGTCGGTGAAGCTCGGCGGCAGGCGCACGTCGACGATCGCCAGGTCGGGCTTGTGGCCGCCGACGATCCGCAGCAGTCCCTCGGGATCCTCGGCCTGGGCGACGACCTCGATCTCGTGCTCGCGCAACAGGGCGACGATCCCTTCGCGCAGCAGCGCGTGGTCCTCGGCGATCACGACCCGCATGGCAGCTCCGCATGGATCGTGGTGCCTTCGCCGGGCGGACTGACGACGGTGAGCGAGCCGTCGAGCGCCTCGACCCGCTGCCGCAGGCCGCTCAGGCCGCCGCCCTCGGGGTCGGCGCCCCCGGCGCCGTCGTCGGCTACCTCGACCGTGAGCAAGCGGTCGTCGAGCCTCACGTTCACCTGCGCCGTCGCCTCCGGAGCGTGCTTGGCGACGTTGGTGAGCGACTCGGCGACGACGAAATAGGCGGCGTTCTCGATCACCGAAGGTGGCCGGCGGTCGATCTCGACGTCGATTCCCACCGGAATCGCCGAACGGCGCCCGAGGGCTTCGACCGCGGCCCCCAGCCCGCGGTCGGCGAGCACCGGCGGGGCGATTCCCCGGGCCAGGTCGCGGAGCTCGGCGATCGCGGCGCTGGCCTCGTCGCGGGCCTGGCGGACCAGCTCCGCCGCCTCCGGCTGACCGGCGAGACCCTCCTCGGCCCGGCCGAGCTGCATGCTGAGCGAGACGAGGCGCGCCTGCGCCCCGTCGTGCAGGTCGCGCTCGATGCGCCGCAGCTCGTCGGCCTGCACGTCGAGAGCACCGCGCCGGGTCCGGGTGAGCACGTCGACGCGCTCGCTCAGCTCCTTCTCGCGCGCCGGTGAGAAGCGCAGCCAGAGAACGTGCACCCCGTAAGCCAGCGAAAGCCCGAGGAGGGCCCAGATCGGCCAGAAGTAGCCGCCGCCGCTGAGCACCCAGACCACGATCACCGCGGAGCCGAGGACCGCGGAGTAGACACCCTGGACGGCGAGTCGCCGCTGCCGGCCGCTGTATTTCCCCAGCGCGTGGCGCAGGCCGCCGTGCAGCGCCAGCGGGATCGCAAGCCCGAGCCAGACCCAGGAAGGCCAGAAGTAGCCGCGGCTGGTCGCCGCCCAGATCACGAGCACGGCGAGCGCGAGGATCGCGGTCAGGGCGGCGTGGGCCGGCAGCGCCGTGTCCGAGTCAAGCAGGCGGGTGTACGCCCGCGGCGGCGGGCCCTCGACCCCTTCCCCGGACGCCCTTCGGCGCTGCCCCTCGCTCGGTCCCAATAGAAACCACGCCCCGATTGCCTGCAGGCGCGCGAGACCGCGCACGATCCAGGGTGTGAGCAAACCGAGCAGGACACCGGCCGGCGGGAAGAGCCAGGTGGGGAGGGTCACGTCGGCGTCGTCTGGCAACCACCCCTTCCAGGCCGGATAGGCAACCATCCCGGCGACGGTGCCGACGAGGGCCACGATGGCGGTCGCCGCGGCAAAGCCGACCGCGGAGACCACCGCCAGCCAGGCCACGTCCTTGTAGGTCTGCGGATCGGCGGCGGCCCGGCGGATCGAGGCCAGCCATCCGCCGGACTCGACTCGCCGGTAAAGCGCCGGGATCGGCTCGCCGAGGACCAGCGACGCGCGCCGCCGTTCGAGCTGGGCCACCCCCCGAGCGGCGGCCATCAAAAGGATCAGCGGCGGAATTGAGAGCACGATCAGGATCAGGCCGGCGTTGACCACGATCCCGATCGTGAGCGGGAAGGCGACCACCGAGACGGGGAGGCCGAGCAGCACGTAGGCCAGGTCCCGCCAGGTGGTCGCCTCCCGCCACGCGAGCAAAGCGCGGCGAAGCCGGGAGCCCTCCATTCAGGCCTCGCTCGGCTCCGGCTCTCGCCGCGGGGCGCCGGTGCCCCGCGGCAGCCATCGCAGCGACTTGGGCAGGTACCAGTTCCAGTCGCCGAGCAACTTCATCGTCGCCGGAAGCAGGACGGCACGGACGATCGTCGCGTCGATCAGGATCGCCGCCGCGAGCCCAACCCCCATCTCCTTGAAGTCCAGGAACGAGAGGGTCGCGAAGACGCCGAAGACGCCGACCATCACCGCCGCGGCACTGGTCACCACGCCGGCTGTGGTCTTGATCCCGTACGCAACCGCCTGCTCGGTCGACATGCCGCGATCGTACGCCTCCCTGATCCGGGTGAGGATGAACACGTGGTAGTCCATCGAGAGCCCGAAGAGGACGACGAACAGGAAAAGCGGTAGCCACGACGTGACCCCGCCAGTCGACTCGAAGCCGAGCAGGCCCTCGAAATGGCCGTCCTGGAATATCCAGACGACCAGCCCGTAGGCCGCTCCGACCGAGAGCAGGTTCAGCACGATCGCCTTGATCGGAATCACGATCGAGCGGAACGTAACCAGCAGGAGCAGGAACGCGGCGCTGAGCACGAAGGCGAAGACCAACGGCATGCGCTGCTTGAGCACGTCGTTGAAGTCCGCAGACGCGGCGGTGTCCCCGGTGACCTCCGCGGTCACGCCGGGCAGCCCGCCGACGGTCGCCGGGACGAGCCTCTCCCGCAGCTTCGCGAGGGCATCGTTCGAGCGCCTGTCGGTGCCGGAGCCGGCGAGCGGTACGTCGAGTGCCGCCACCGAATGGTCGTCACTGACCTCGAGCGTGATCGGCCCTCCGAAGGACTCACGGTCGCGCAGCGCCGCATCGCGCAGCGCCCGCATGCCCGCCTTCACGTCGGGAGCGGTGACGTCGGCGGCGCTGACCGTCACAACCGCGGGCTCGGCGCCACCGGGAAATGCCGCCTGCATGCGCTCGTAGACGCGGACCTCCTTGAGATCCTTGGGGAACGCCTCGACCCCTGACGCCGCGGTGTGCATGCCGAAGGCAGGGATCGCGAGTGCGACCAGCACAGCGGTCGCGGCGAACGCGGAGAGCAGCGGGCGTCGCAAGGCCCGGTCGACGATCGCCGACCACAGGCCGGTCCCGTTGCCATTCGACTTCAGGCGCTTCACGAAGGGGACGTGGGCCTTCTCGACCCGGTCGCCGAGCCATGCCAATACCGCCGGCAGGACGGTGAGCGAGCCGATCATCGCCACCGCGACGACAATGATCGTGCCGGTGGCGAAGGAGGCGAAGGTCGGGTCGCCGGCGACGTACATGCCGGCCATCGCGATCATCACGGTGAACCCGGAGATCAGGATCGCGCGACCCGAGGTCGCCGCGGCCGCTTCCAGCGAGGCCCGTTCGGTGTTGCCGGCCGCGCGTTCCTCGCGCTCGCGGCGCAGGTAGAACATCGAGTAGTCGACTCCGACCGCGAGCCCGATCAGCAGGATCACCGAGCTGATCGCTTCGTCGACCGGGCTGATCTGGCTGATCGGCCCGATCAGCCCGATCGTCGCGGCGACCGCGGTGAGCGCCAGCAACAGCGGCACCCCGGCGGCGACCAGGGCGCCGAAGACGATGACCAGGATCGCGATCGTGATCGGCAGCGAGGTCATCTCGGCCCTGCTGAAGTCCTCGGTGACCCGCTGCGAGATCGCCTTGTCGGCGCTGGCGCCGCCGACCTCGCCGATGCGGAGATTCGGATGGTCGCGCTGGACCGAGGCCACAGCGCTCAAAGCCGTGTCGACCTTCTGCTCCGGATCGATGCGCGCGTTGTCGGGGATCTCGAACTGGATCAGAGCCGAGTGGCGGTCGGGGGAGATTTGACCCTCGTTGCCATGCTCGTAGGGACCCTCGAGGTCGCGCACGAAGCCGAGAGCGCGGAGCCGGCTCTCGAGGTCGGAGACCCCGCGGCGGAAGCCGGGATCTGATGCCGTCGCACCTTTGCCCTGGACCAGCACCGACTCGCTGGCGCTGTCGGGGAAGGCACGGTCGAGGGTCTTGTCGGCCCGACCCGACTCACCGACGCCGGACTGGTTGTCGTCCAGAGTCTTGGTACCCACCGCACCGCCGACGGCAATCACCGCGGCGACGAGGGCGATCCAGCCCCAGATCGCGGTCTTGCGGTGCGCAGCGCTCCAGCGACCGGCTCGGGCGGCGATGTTTTGTGACCCCTCGTGCGAATGATCCTGCGTCCTCGACCTCATTTGAAAGACCTCCGAAAGTGGGTTCCGATTGCCCTCCGGATGCTGGGCGAACGTCGCCCCGCCGGCAATGGGGCGGTCAGGCGTCTCAGTTGGGGTCAGGTGGCGCGCCTGGAGGTGGGGTTAACCCCACCCTGAGCGGCTGATCTAGGAGCGCTTCGCCGCGATCGCTCCGGCGAGCACGGTCGCCGGGCCAAGCTCGGTCCCCGGGAGCAGCACCGACTCCTTGATCCGCGAGCCCTCGCCGATCCGGGAGCCATCGCCGATCACGGCGGGCCCGTCGATGCGGACGTCGGCCCCGAGCTCGACGCCGGGGCCGAGCAGCACCGGGGGCTCGATCTCGGTCTCGCCGAGATCGGTGCCCTCTGCGGCCCACACCCCGTCCGCCACCTCGGGCACCCCGGAGTCGAGCGCCACCTTGCCGGCGAGGGCGTCCATGTTGCCCTGCCAGAGCTCGGTCAGGTTGCCGATGTCGTTCCAGTAGGCCTCGACCTCGTGCGAGTAGAACGGCACGTCGGAGTCGAGCAGCGCCGGAAGCACGTCGAGCGCCCAGTCGGCGAATCCCGGCGGGTCGTCGGAGTCCGCGGCCTTGCTGCGGCCATCGGCGGGGAAGTGGTCGAAGATCTCGGAGCTGAACATGTAGATGCCGCAGTTGGCGAGGTCCGAGAGGGCCTCGGCGGGGTCCGGCTTCTCCTGGAAGCCCTGAACCCGCCCGTCGTCGCCGGTTATCACGACGCCGAACTGGCTGGTGTCGTCGACCCGCCGCGTGGCCAGGGTCCCGATCCCGTCGTGGGAGCGGTGGACCTCGCGCATCGTCGCCAGGTCGATGTCGGTGAGGGCATCGCCTGAGATCACCAGGAACTCGTCGCCGAGGAACCCGGCGGCGTTGCGGACCCCGCCGGCCGTGCCCAGCAGCGCCTCCTCCTCGCTGTAGTGCAGCTCGATCCCGAGCCGCGAGCCGTCGCCGAGCCGCTCGCGGATCAGCTCCGGGAACCAGTGGAGGTTGGCGTTGACCTCACGAAAGCCGTGGCGGGCGAGCAGCTCGAGGATGTGCTCGATCACCGGTCGGTTCAGCACCGGCACCATCGGCTTCGGCATCTCGTAGGTGATCGGGCGGAGCCGGGTCCCCAGCCCCGCCGCCATGATCATCGCGCGCATGCGCCGCGGTGGCCTAGGTCCCCTGGTCCCAGGAGGCCAGGTACTTCTGCTGCACAGCGGTGAGCGTGTCGATCTCGATCCCCTTCGACGCGAGCTTCAGCCGCGCGATCTCCTCGTCGATCCGCCGCGGCACCTCGTGCACCCGCGTCTCCAGGCTCTCATGGTTGAGCGCCATGTACTCGGCCGCCAGCGCCTGGTTGGCGAAGCTCATGTCCATCACCGAGGCGGGATGGCCCTCGGCGGTGGCGAGGTTGACCAGCCGGCCCTCGGCCAGCAGGTAGATGACCCGCCCATCCTTCAGCCTGTGCCCTTCGACCAGCCGCCGAGCCTCGAAGGTGGACTCGGTCAGCTCGTCGAGGTCGCCCTTGTTGATCTCGACGTCGAAGTGGCCGGAGTTGCAGACGATCGCGCCGTCCCTCATCACGTCGAACATCTCGCCGGCGATCGCGTCGCGATTGCCGGTCACGGAGATGAAGAGATCGCCCTCCTTCGCAGCCTCGAGCCCGGGCATCACATCGAAGCCGTCCATCGCGGCCTCCAGCGCGCGCAGCGGGTCGACCTCGCAGACGATCACGTGGGCGCCATGGCCCTTGGCCCGCATCGCGACGCCCTTGCCGCACCAGCCGTAGCCGATGACCACGACGCGCAGACCCGCGATGAGGATGTTCGTGGCGCGGATCACGCCGTCGAGCGTCGACTGCCCGGTCCCGTAGCGGTTGTCGAAGAAGTGCTTGGTGTCGGCGTCGTTGACGGCGATGATCGGAAAGCCGAGCTTGCCCTCTCGCTCCAGCGCCTTCAGCCGGATCACGCCGGTGGTCGTCTCCTCGGTGCCCCCGTAGACCTCCGCGAGCTGCTCGGGGCGCTCGCCGTGCAGGACCGAGATCACATCGGCGCCGTCGTCCATGGTGATCTGCGGGTGCATGTCGACCGCGGTGTGGATGTGGCGGTAGTAGCTCTCGTTGTCCTCGCCGTTGATCGCGTAGACCTCGGCTCCGTAGCGGTCGACCAGGGCTGCCGCGGTGTCGTCCTGGGTCGAAAGCGGGTTCGACGCGCAGAGCGCGACGCTGGCCCCGCCCGCCATCAGCGTGCGCACGAGGTTCGCCGTCTCGGTCGTGACGTGCAGGCAACATGCCATCTGGATGCCGTCCAGCGGCCTCTCCGACTCGAAGCGCTCGCGGATCTGGGCGAGCACGGGCATCTGCCGGTCGGCCCACTCGATCCGCTTCTGGCCACCGTCGGCGAGCGCGATGTCGGCGATGTCGTAATTGGAAGCTGCGGTTGCCATCAATTCCTTTCGGTGATTTCGAGTCGCGAAGGATAATTGGGTAGCTCAAGGGCTGCCGAGGTCGTTCTTGAACCGCTCCAGCACCTCGACCGGCGTCGGGTCCACCCCGCGCCCGGCCGCCAGGTGCAGCGAGACGAGGTCGCCGAGCATCACCGCCCAGATCAGGCGCTCCGCCCGGGTCTCCCCCTCCGCCTCGACCCGGACGATCTCGGCCGCGCCTTCGGATATCGCCTGCCCGGTGAGATCGAAGCGGCGCCGCAGGCGCGGGTGCTGATCAGGGTCCTCGAGCAGGACGGCGCTCAGCTTCGCCCTCCCGGCCCCCGTCCAGCCCTCGATCTCATTGTGGTCGGCCTCAGGCAGCTGGGCGAAGAAGGCGGGCTGCTTGGCGTTCTCGTTGATCTCGGTCTTCCAGCGCACCGCGACGGGCGCCGTCAGGTCGGCGCCGTAGACGACCGGAATCGTCGCCTCGAGCCGGCCGGCGATCTGCCGGGCGCGATCGTGGATCTCGTCGCGGGCAGCCTCCAGATGCGCCGCGGCGGCGTCGATCTCGGTGTGGATGCGCGGCGCCGCCCCGGCCAGCGCGGCGATCTCGGCGGCGATCGTGAACATGTAGGCGACCGCCATCCGGGGGCCCGGCAGGATGCCCGGCAGCCCGATCACGGGCACGCCACCAGCCCGCGCGGTCTCGGCCAGCGCCCCGCCTGTGGTCGCGGTGACGACCCGGGCGCCGAGCGCGGTTGCGGCCTCGAAGCAGGCCAGCGTCTCCTCGGTGTTGCCCGAGTAGCTCGAGCAGAGCACGGTCCATTCCGGGGTTGCCCAGGCGGGAAGCTCATAGCCGCGGATGGTCAGCAGCGGGCGCGTGCTGCGGTCGCCGAGCGCCGCCGCGGCGAGGTCGCCGCCGATCGCCGAGCCCCCCATTCCGCAGACCATCACTCCAGCCGCCTCGGCCGACTCGAGATGCGCCGACTCGGTCCGCCAGAGAGCGTCGCGCAGGTGGTCGGGGATGGCGAGCACGGCCTCGAGCTGGTGCTCGGAGTCCAGCTCTTCCAGCCGCTCCAGCGAGCTCAACCGATCACCTCTCCGGACCCGATCACCGCGCCGGGCTCGACCGCGGCGCCGGCGCCCACCTCGACGCCGGTGCCGAGGATCGCCCCGCGAACCGTGGCTCGCTCTCCGATCACGCAGCCATCGTGAAGGACCGACGAGGCCACCGTCGCTTCGGCGCCGACCTCCGAGCCGGCGCCGATCACCGCCCGCGGCCCGACGGCGGCCCCGGCGGCGATTCGGGCGCCGTCCTCGACCAGAGCCGGCCCCTCGACCTTTGCCTCGGCGTCGATCGCGGCGCCGGCGGAGACTGCCGTGCCGGCCTCGTCGAGCCGGTCCTCGAGCGAGGTCTGGACGCGGCGCCCGAGGATGTCCCAGGTGGCCTGCAGGTAGCGCCGCGGCGTGCCGATGTCCATCCAGTAGCCCTCCAGCCGCAGCCCATGCAGGCCGGCGCCGATCAACTGCGGAAAGACCTCGCGCTCGATCGAGACGGTCCGCCCATCGGGAACCATCTCCAGCACCGAGTGCTCGAGCACGTAGGTGCCGGCGTTGATCTCGCCCGGACCCGGCCGATCGGGCTTCTCGAGGAACTCGATGATCGCTCCGTCGCGGTCGTGGCTCACCAGCCCGTAGCCGGTCGCGTCGTCGACCGGGTAGAGCCCGAGGGTGGCGCGCGAGCCGCGCTGCTCGTGGAAGGCCATCAGCGCGGTCAGGTCGAGGTCGGTGAGGACGTCGCCGTTGAGTGCCAGGAAGCTGTCACCGAGCTCGGAGGCGCAGAACTTGATCGCCCCGGCGGTTCCGAGCGGCTCGGGCTCCTCGACATAGCTGAGGCTCGGATCGCCCCCCTCGCCGAGCACCGCCCGCACCGAGTCGGCGCCGAATCCGCAGGCGAGCACGACCTCGCGCACCCCGTGGCGCCCCAGCCATTCGATCATGTAGGAGAGAAAGGGCCGGCCGGCGAGCGGCATCACCGGCTTCGGAACCGTCTCGGTTAGCGGGCGCAGCCTCGTGCCCTCACCCCCGACCAGGATCAGGGCCTGCATCCGGTCAGATGATTGATTTCATGGCCGCGTGCGCCTGAGGACGCGCGTGGCCGAACAGGTCTAGGACGCAGGGCGCGAAGTGTGCGTGCGGCACACGAGCGCCCGAGGACGACGACATGCGAAGGTCAGGCGCGTCATTCAGGGGTGGGCGGATCATGGGATCAGTCATCAGGTGATCGCCTCGGCGGTTTCGGCGGCGCCGCCGCGCCCGATGCCCTCGTAGTGGAACCCGGCGGCGCGCATCCGCTCCGGGTCGAGGAAGTTGCGGCCGTCGATCAGCAACGGCCTGGCCATCAGCCTCGCCGCCTCGGACCAGTCGAGATCGGCAAATTCGGGCCACTCGGTGACCAGGATCGCCGCCTCGGCCCCCTCCAGGGCCTCGAGCGCCGAATCCGCCATCTCAACTCCCGGCAGCACCTCGCGCGCCCGCTCGGCCGCGACCGGGTCATAGCCGACGACGGCAGCCCCCTCGCCCTGCAGGCGGGCGGCCATGACCAGGCTCGTTGCGCCCCGCATGTCGTCGGTGTCGGGCTTGAAGGCGAGGCCGAGCAGCGCCACGCGCTTGCCGGCCAGCGAGCCGATGCGGTCCTTGAGCTTGTTGATCACCCGCCGCTTCTGCAGCTCGTTGACCTCGATCACCGCGTTCAGAAGCTGGAAGTGGTAGCCGGTGTTCGCGGCCAGCTGCTTGAGCGCGGAGACGTCCTTGCTGAAGCAGCTCCCGCCCCAGCCGATCCCGGCGCGCAGGAACTTGGGGCCGATGCGATCGTCGAGGCCCATGCCCTCGGCGACCGCATTGACGTCGGCGCCGAGGTCCTCGCAGACGTTGGCGATCTCGTTGATGAAGGAGATCTTCGCCGCCAGGAACGCGTTCGAGGCCAGCTTGATCATCTCGGCGCTGGTCACGTCGGTGCGCACCACCTCGCCGCCGAGCGGGGCGTAGAGGGCCTGGACCGAGTCGCCCGCGGCTTCGTCGCTGGGCTCGACCCCGATCACGATCCGGTCGGGGTGCAGGAAGTCCTGGACCGCCGTGCCCTCCTTGAGGAACTCCGGGCAGGAGACATAGGGCAGGTCGGGAAGCTCGCGGCCGATCGCCTTACCGGTGCCGGCGGGCACGGTGCTCTTCATCACCAGGACGTGGCTTCCCCCGTCGGCCAACTCCGCGACGACGTTGCGGACCCGGGAGAGATCGGCGTCGCCGGACTCGGTCGGCGGCGTGTCGACGCAGACGAACAGCAGCCGGGCCACGTCGGTCACGTCGGCCATCTCGGTTGTGAAGGAGAGGCGCTCGCGATTTCGCTCCATCAGCTCCGGAAGGCCCGGCTCGTGGATCGGCAGCTCGCCGCGTTGCAGGGCCTCGACCTTCTCCGGGATCACGTCGCGCGCCACCACCGGGTGGCCGAGCTCGGCGAAGCAGGTCGCGGTCACCATCCCGACCCAGCCGGCGCCGAGAACTCCTATCGGCTGCTTCTCGCTCATCTATGGCCCTTCTTGTGCTTGGTGGCCTTGTGGCGCTCCCCCGGCAGCTTCCCGACCGAACGCGCAATGCCGAGCATCTGATCGTTGGTCAGAGTCTGCAGGAGGCTGTTGGACACCCAGTAGACGTTGTCTCCCTGCTGCCATGAGACCAGACGGATGCGATCGCCGTCGAGGTAGATCTCGTAGTCGCGGCCATCCATCTTCCGCGACTCGCTCGGATCCTTGAGGATCGGTGGGTCGGTCCAGCCGTGCAGCCCCTGCACCCCGAAGTAGTCGCCCTGCGGGATCTGCAGCACCTCCTTGTAGGCGCCGACCTTATGGCCGCCGGTGTCGTGCAGGTGATAGACGCGCGGGACCTGGACGTAGATCGAGCCCGAGGGCAGGCGCTTGGGGTAGAAGACCGGGAACGATTGCAGCGTCTTCGCCGCGACCTTTGCCGCCAGGTCGTGGCTGAACTGCGAGGCGTCGACGAGCCCGTCGTTGAACTTCGACGGGGTCGGCGGGGCCTTCTGCTTCTTCGCCTTGCGGCGCGCCTTGGCTCGCTTGTGCTCCTCGGGGGCGATCCCCGTCTTGCCCGAGCTCTGCGGCAGGTTCAGTGACCCCCGCGGCCCGCCGCTGGCCTGGATCCCGACGAACTTGTTGACCGCCTCCGCGATCGAGGACTTCGACGCGGTGACGTAGCTGGGATGCAGGATCCCCGGGAAGTGGATCTCCTTGATCGGCGCGTTGCGGGACGCGATCAGCAGGTTGAGCACGTCGAGCATCGTCCGCCAGCCATCGATGTCTGAGCTGGTGTAGCGGGTGAAGATGTCGATCAGCTCCTGGCGCTTGCCGGAGAGGACCAGCGAGGAGAGGGGTACGCGGGAGCGCGCCTCGCGCAGGAAGTCCTGCTGGCGCGCGGCGCGCACCAGGTCGGTGTCGGTGTGGCGGAAGCGGACGTAGGAGAGCGCGTCCTTTCCGCAGAGGGCCTGGTAGCCGGGCTGGATGTTGATCTCGGAGTACTGCAGCGAGGGTGGCAACCCGACGTTGGAGTGGTAGTAGCGGCGGTCGACGTCGACGTAGACGCAGTCGATCGCGTTGATCGCCCTCTGAAAGCCGAGGAAGTCGACGTTGACGACGTGGTTGATCGGCAGGTCGGTCAGGTTCTTGACCACCCGTAGGGTCAGCTTCGGGCCGCCGAACGCGTAGGCGGCGTTGAACTTGTTGACCCCGTAGCCGGGGATGTAGACCTTGAGGTCGCGCGGGATCGACATCAGCGCGATCGACTTGTTGTCGGGGTCGAGCCGGAGCAGGATCGTCGTGTCGGAGAGGCCCTTGCTACCGGGCAGGCTGGCCCGCTTGTCGGAGCCGAGGATCAGCATGTTCTCGGGCTCCCCGCCCTCGACCTGCTGCAGCAGCTGCTTCACCTTCGGGATCGGCTGCAGGGCCTCGGCGATGTCCTTGAGCTGGAATACGACCGTGAGCGCGACCGCTGTCGCGCTCGAGGCGACGATCACAAACGAGCCGAGGGCGAACCGCCACCAGAGGCGCTTGCGCTTCGGCGCCGGCTCGCTGTCCCCCTCCGGCGGGGGCTTGCGCGGAACCCCCGGGGTGATCGGGGCACTCGGCGGAGGGGTGGAACCAGCGGGCGGGGGCGCCTGTGCGGCGACCGGAGTGGATGGAGGAGCGGATGGGGCCGGGGCCGGCTCGGGGACGGCCTCGGGCTGCTCGGCCTCCGAGACCTCCTGCGGCGTGAACTCCACCGTCTTGCCGACATCCTCGGCCTCCGCCCGATCGCCCTCGGCCTCGTCGCCTTCCTCGGTTTCCTCGCCTTTCCTCGTCCTGTCCTCGTCCTCGACGGCCTTCGGCTCCTGGCCGTGCTCCGGCTCGTCCGCCTCGTCTTCCTCCTCGTCCGGCTCTTCCTCGTCCTCGGACGAGGGCTCGGCCGATCCGCCCAGCGCGGGCTGCTCGAACTCCTGGGTCGGCTCGGGCTTGGAGCCGGCTCGCCCGCCCTCGTCCTCGGACTCGGCGTCGCTGAGGGCCCGCAGGAACTCGGGCGCGAGGTCCGGCAGGTCGCCCTGGACGTCTTCGGCCGAATCCAGGTCATCCGGCGGGATCCCCTCGAAGGGCTCCTCCCCGCCGGGCCGGTCGCCCTCGGGAGGGAGGCTCAAGTTCTCAGGCCTCCGCGCCGGCGAGATTGTGCAGGAACGTCTCCAGGGTCTGGCGGTAGCTCTCCAGCGAGGCGAGCGAGACCCACTCCTCGGGGCCATGGTGGCCGCTGCCCGCCGGGCCGAACTCGACCGCCGGCACCCCGACCCGCAGGAAGGAGACCGCGTCGGAGGCGCCGTCGCGTCCGACGCTCATCGGCGCCTCGACGTGATGCGGCTCCGCCGCCTCGTGCAGGGCCCGCACGTAGGGCGAGTCCCGGTCGACAATCGCCGGGGGCCGGGTGAAGGTGCTCAGCACCTGCGAGCTGGGAAGGTCGCCGATCTGGTCGAGGATCGCGGCAGGGTCCTGCCCGGGCAGGTAGCGGATGTCGACGTCGATGACGCATCGGTCGGGCACCTTGTTGAGCGCGTCGCCGCCCCAGATCCGGCCGAGGTTGATCGATGGCCGGTCGAAGAGCTCCGAACTCTGCCTGGCAAACGGTAGCGACTCGATACTGCGGAACACGTCGAGTGCCTTGAGCACCGCGTTGTCGCCCTCCCAGGGGGTCGCGCCGTGGGCCGCGCGCCCGCTGACCTCCAGCCGCACCGCCAGCACGCCCTTCGCCTCGACCCCGATATGCAGGTTGGTCGGCTCCCCGGTTATCGCGAAGTCGCCGATGAAACCGGAGTCGACGAGATGGTCGCAGCCGCGGTTCTCGTCCTCCTCGGACTCCTCGTCGGCGACGATCCCGAGCCGCACCCTGTACCGCGTCCTGGTCGCGCATGCTGGAGAAGACGATCAGCATCGCCGCCAGCGCCCCCTTCATGTCGTAGGCGCCGCGGCCGATCAGACGGTCGCCCTCGACCCGGGCGTCGAACTGCTCCGGATGACCGGGGACGACGTCGACGTGGCCGTGCAGGACGACGCAGGGCCCGTCCTCCCCGCCGACCTCGGCGAAGGTGACCGGCAGATCGCGGACCCAATCCTGGCGCGCCTCGATGCCACGGGCCTCGAGCCAGCCCTTGATGAAGCCCGCGGCCTCGTGGATCGGGTCGGGCCTGGAGGTGTCGTAGCTGATCAGCCGCTCGGCGAGCGCGATGAGCTCATTCACGCCTGGCCGCTGCCCTCGGCGAGCTCGAGGAAGGCCTCCACGCGCTGGCGGTCCTTCGCTGCCCGCTCATAGGCCGCCGAGCCCTTCTCGGCCTCGGAGAGCCGCTGCTCGGCGTCCTCCATCTGCTCGCTCAGCCTCCCGGCGTCGAGCTGGTCGGGCGGGATCGCCTCCTCGACCAGCAGCTCGGCGTGGTTGGCAAAGACCTGAAGCCAGCCGTGGGCCTGGGCGTAGCGCTCGACCTCGGAGCCGGAGACGTGCAGGCGCAGCTCGGTCGGCTGCAGCGCCGCCAGGATCGGCACGTGGTTGGCGAGGATGCCGATCTCGCCCACCGCGGTCCGGGTCGAGACCTGCTCCACCTCGCCCGAGAACACCTCGCCCTCGGGCGTGAGGACCTCGACCGAGAGCTTGTGCTGATCGTCGGCCACGGCCTACTGGCCGTCTTCCTCCGCCGGCGTCGCCCCCGCCGCCGTCCGCCGCCCTCGTCGCCGCCGTCGCCCTCGGACTCGCCGTTCGACTCCGCCTTGGCACCCGTGCCTCCCTTGCCGCGCACGTCCTCGAGCACCTGGTCGATCGACCCCTTCATGTAGAAGGCGGCCTCGGGGATGTCGTCGTGCTGCCCGTCGAGGATCTCGCGGAAGCCGCGCACCGTCTCCTCGACCGGGACGAACTCGCCCGAGCGCCCGGTGAACGCCTCTGCGACGAAGAACGGCTGCGAGAGGAAGCGCTCGATCTTGCGCGCCCGCGCGACCGTCTGCTTGTCCTCGTCGGAGAGCTCGTCGATCCCGAGGATCGCGATGATGTCCTGCAGCTCCTTGTAGCGCTGCAGCACCTCCTGGACCTCGGTCGCGGTGTTGTAGTGCTCCTCGCCGAGGATCTCGGGCTTGAGGATCGTCGAGGTCGAGTCCAGCGGGTCGACGGCGGGGTAGATCCCCTTCTCGGAGATCGCCCGCGAAAGCGTCGTGGTCGCGTTGAGGTGGGCGAACACCGAGGCCGGAGCGGGGTCGGTGAGGTCGTCGGCGGGGACGTAAATCGCCTGCACCGAGGTGACCGAGCCGCGCTCGGTCGAGGTGATCCGCTCCTGAAGCTCGCCCATCTCGGTCTCCAGGGTCGGCTGGTAGCCGACCGCCGAGGGCATCCGGCCGAGCAGCGCCGAGACCTCGGAGCCGGCCTGCACGAAGCGGAAGATGTTGTCGATGAACAGCAGCACGTCCTGGCCGCCCTCCTCGCGGAAGTACTCGGCCATGGTCAGCCCCGAGAGGGCGACCCGCAGGCGGGCGCCGGGCGGCTCGTTCATCTGCCCGAAGACGAGCATCGTGCTCTCGAGCACCCCCGACTCCTTCATCTCGAGCCAGAGGTCGTTGCCCTCGCGCGAGCGCTCGCCGACCCCGCAGAAGGCGGAGAGGCCTTCGTGCTCGGCGGCGATCGTCCGGATCAGCTCCTGGATCAGGACCGTCTTGCCGACCCCGGCGCCGCCGAACAGGCCGACCTTGCCGCCCTTCGGGTAGGGCGCCAGCAGGTCGACCACCTTGATCCC
The DNA here is from genome assembly GCA_963772265.1 of uncultured Solirubrobacterales bacterium. Lineage (GTDB taxonomy): Bacteria > Actinomycetota > Thermoleophilia > Solirubrobacterales > 70-9 > Mayfieldus. Next base: position 172,042 of record CAVYWS010000002.1, read on the forward strand.
GGTCGGGAGGATCTCCTGGGTCGGGATCAGGTCCTCGACGTCGGGGGCGGGACGGTGGATCGGCCAGCGCTCCTTGACCTCGACCGGCCCCTTCTCGTCGATCGCCTCGCCGAGCAGGTTGAAGATCCGTCCCAGGGTGACGTCGCCGACCGGGACCGTGATCGGGCCGCCGGTGTCGATCACCTGGTCGCCGCGCTCGAGCCCGTCGGTGGAGTCCATCGCGACTGTGCGGACCCGGTCGTCGCCGAGGTGCTGCTGCACCTCGCAGACGAGGTCGATCGCCTGGCGGCCGTTGCCCTCGGCGACCTCGATCTTGACCGCCGAATAGATCTCCGGCAGCTCCTCGGGGAAGACCGCGTCGACGACGACGCCCCTGACCTCCTGCACCCGTCCTACGTTTCCGTTCTCAGCCATCCAACCCTTTCCTAGCCCAGCGCTTCCGCGCCGGATACGACTTCCAAGATCTCCTGCGTTATCTCAGCCTGCCTGACCCGGTTCATCTCCAGGGTCAGGTCGCTGATCATCGACTGCGCGTTCTCGGCCGCGCTGCGCATCGCCGTCATCCGGGCTCCCAGCTCCGACGCCGAGGACTCCAGCAGCGCCCGGTAGACCGAGAGGTTGACGTAGTCGGGGATCAGCCGGTTGAGCAGCTCCTCCGCCTCCGGCTCGTAGACCCAGAGCGCCCGCTTGTGCGCCTTCTCGAGCTCGGTCTCCTCCTCGTCCGCCTCCTCGTCCTCGGCTCCGCTGCCGAAGACCTCCGCCTCCTGCAGGGGCAGGAGGGTCTGGCGCCAGACGTACTGGGTCAGCGGCGAGATGTAGCGGTTGAAGACGATCTCGACCCGGTCCAGCTCCTCGTCGACGTAGGCGGCGGTGAGCTGCTCGGCGATCTCGCGCGCGTTGGCGAACGAGGGCCGGTCGGTGAAGCCCGTGTAGGCATGGGCGAGGTCCTGGCCGCGGAAGGTCAGCGCCGACTCGCCGCGGCGCCCGACGGCGGAGAAGACGACCTCCGCCCCGTCTGACTCGAACTCGCGGCGCAGCCGCGTGCCCTCGCGGATGATGTTGGTGTTGAAGGCGCCGGCGAGGCCGCGATCGCCGGTGACGAGCAGGATTCCCGCCTTGCGCACGTCCTCGCGCTCGGCCAGGGCGGGAACGTGCTGGACGGTGCCCGCCTCTTCGGCCGCGCGCCTGGTCAGCTGGCGAATCGCCCGCGCGTAGGGGCGGAGGTTCTCGATCCGCTGCTCGGCGCGGCGCAGCCGCGCCGCCGCGACCATCTCCATCGCCCGCGTGATCTTGTGGATGTTCTTCACACTGGCGATGCGGTTCTTGACTTCCTTGCGGGTGGCCATTGGTTCTTGCCGGCTCGGCTAGGCCGGGGCCGCCTCCCGCTCCTGCTCTTCCTCGGACTCCTCCTCGCCCTCGTCGCCTTCGTCCTCGGCGCCGGGCTCGCCGTTGCTCGAGGACTCGCTGCGGCCGGGCCTGGCCCGCTCCTCCTCGGAGCGGATCCGGTCCGATTCGCCCTCCTCCAGCGGCTGGCCCTCGTCGTCGAAGTCGGGGCCGAAATCGTCGACGAAATCGCGGATCGCCTCGCCAAGGGCCTCCTCGTCCTCGTCGGGGAGCTGGCCCTCGCTCTCGATCCGGTCCATCAGCTCGCCGTGCTCGGAATGCAGCAGCTCCAGCATCCGGGCGAGGAAATCGTGCACGCGCTCGGTCTTTATCCGGTCCAGGTAGCCGCCGGTGCCGGAGTAGATCGAGGCGACCTGGTCGGCGACCGAAAGCGGCTGCCGCTCCTTCTGGTTCAGCATCTCGACCAGCCGCTCACCGCGCGCCAGCGCCGCCTGGGTCTCGGGGTCGAGCTCGGAGCCGAACTGCGCGAAGGCCTCGAGGTCGCGGTACTGGGAGAGGTCGAGGCGCAGCTTTCCGGCGACCTTCTTCATCGCCTTGGTCTGCGCGTTGCCGCCCACCCGGGAGACCGAGATGCCGACGTTGATCGCCGGGCGGACCCCCGAGTAGAAGAGGTCTGACTCGAGGAAGATCTGCCCGTCGGTGATCGAGATGACGTTGGTCGGGATGTAGGCCGAGACGTCGTTTGCCTGCGTCTCGATGATCGGCAGCGCGGTCAGCGAGCCGCCCCCGAGCTCATCGTTGAGCTTCACCGCCCGCTCAAGCAGCCGCGAGTGCAGGTAGAAGACGTCGCCCGGGTAGGCCTCGCGGCCGGGGGGCCGGCGCAGCAGCAGCGACATCTGCCGGTAGGCGGAGGCGTGCTTGGTGAGGTCGTCGTAGACGCAGAGGGCCGCCTTGCCGTTGTAGAGGAAGTGCTCCCCCATCGCGCAGCCCGCGTAAGGAGCGATGTACTTGATCGGCGCCGCCTCGTCGGCGGGCGCGGCGACGATGATCGTGTTCTCCATCGCGCCGTTCTCGTCGAGGAGCTCGGCGACCTGGACCACCGTCGACATCCGCTGGCCGATCGCCACGTAGATGCAGACCAGGTCCTTGTCCTTGTTGTTGATGATCGTGTCGAGCGCGATCGCGGTCTTGCCGGTCTGGCGGTCGCCGATGATCAGCTCGCGCTGCCCGCGCCCGATCGGGATCATCCCGTCGATCGCCTTCAGCCCGGTCTGCACCGGCTCCTCGACCGGCTGGCGCTGGACGACTCCGGGGGCCTTGAACTCGGCCGGGCGGGTCTCGGAGGTGTTGATGTCGCCCTTGTCGTCGAGCGGGCGGCCGAGCGGATCGACCATGCGCCCGAGCATCTCCTCGCCGACCGGGATCTCGAGCAGGCGCCCGGTGCGCTTGACCGTGTCGCCCTCGACGATCTCGTCCCACTGCCCGAACAGCACGGTGCCGACGTTGTCCTCCTCCAGGTTCAGCGCCAGCCCGGTGACGTCGTGGGGCAGCTCGAGCATCTCCAGTGACATGCAGTTGTCGAGCCCGTGGACGCGGGCGATCCCGTCTCCGACCGAGAGCACCGTCCCGACCTCCGACAGATCGGCGCTGTCGGCATCCATGCCCTCGATCCTCTGGCGCAGGATGCTGCCTATCTCGTCTGGCTTGATCTCCATCGGGGTGCTAGTTCCTCCTTAGGCCGCGCGGGCGACGTTCTTTCGAAGTTTCTCCAACCGGTTGCGGATGCTGGCGTCCAGCACCATGTTGCCGACCTGAAGCACCAGGCCGCCGACGATGTCCTGATCGACGACGGTGCGCAGCTCGACGCTGCGGTCGGTCTGCTTCTCGATCTCGGCCCCCACCCTCTTGATGATCTCGGGCTCGAGCTCGATCGCGCTCGTCAGGGTCACGTCGAGCTTGCGCTTCTCCTCCTTGTAGAGCTCCTCGAACTTGCGCCGGATGCGGAAGATCAGCGGCATCCGGTGCTTCTCGAGCAGGAGCTCGAGGAAGTTGACGAACTCGGGGTCGGCGTCGCTGACCGCCTTCTCGAGCCCCTCCCGCTTCTCGGCCGAGGAGAAGTAGGGGCTGAAGAGGAAGACCTGCATGTCGTGTTCGGCCTCGAGGGCATCGGCGAACTGGCCCAGCTCCTCCTCGATGCGGTCGAGGTGGTCCTTCTCCTTGGCGACGTCGAACAGCGCCTCGGCGTAGACCCGAGCGATCTCCTCCATCAGCTTCCGTTCTCCCTGCTGCCCGCCAGGGCGCTGAAGTCGACCTCGCCCAGAGCCTCCTCGACGAGGCGCTTCTGGTCCTCCTCGGTGAGCGACTTGCGGGCCACCTTCTCGGTCGCGATCACGGTCAGGTCGGCGACCTCCTTGCGGATCCGATCCAGCGAGCGCCGCGTCTCGGCCTCGATGTCGCGGCGGGCGGCGGCGACCAGCTCCTCGCGGCGCTCCTTGCCCGCCTCCGCGGCCTCCGCCTTGGCGACGTCCGCCGCCTTGCGGGCCCGTTGGACGATGTCCTCCGCCTGCTCGCGGGCCTCGGTGAGCCGCTCGCGGTACTCCTTCAGCAGCTCGTCGGCCTTCTGGCGCTGCTTCTCGGCCGCCTCGATGTTGTCCCGGATCGCGTTGGCGCGCTTGTCGAGCGCCTCCTGGATGCGTGGGAATGCGACCTTGCTCAGCACCCACATCGTGAACAGGAACAGCGCCAGAGTCCAGATCATCAACCCCAGCGAGGGCGAGACAAGGAAGCTTCCGCCGCTGTCCTTCGGCGAGCACGATGCGCGCCTATTTGAGCGAGTGCCGGCAACGACCTAGAGGAAGAAGGCGATCAGCCCGAAGATGAACGTGTAGAAGGCGACCGCCTCGGTCAGCGCGAAGCCGAGCCAGCGGATGCTCTGGAGCTCGTCCTTCATCTCAGGCTGGCGCGCGACCGACTCGATCTCCTTGCCGAAGATGATGCCGATGCCGATGCCGGCACCGATCGAGCCGAGGCCGGCTCCGACGCCGAGGGCGATCGCCTTGCCGGCGTCGGTGATGCCGGTGTCGGTGACACCCTGTGCGGCTATGGGCAATAGGTCCATTGAGTGCTCCTTTTTGTCAGTGACTCTCGGCGGTGGCGCCGCCGATGTAGATCGCGGTGAGGATCGAGAAGATAAATGCCTGAAGGGTGGCGACCAGGCCCAACTCGAAGACGAAGAAGGCGAAGGCCACCGGGAAGCTGAGCGCACCGATCGCCGCCAATCCGAGCAGCACCGCCAGCCCGCCGCCCATGAACAGCAGCAGCAGGTGACCGGCGAGGATGTTGGCGAACAGTCGCACCGAGAGCGAGATCAACCGCACGAAGTGGGAGATCACCTCGATCGCGAAGATCGCCGCCTTGCCTATCGGGTTCATCTCCTCGAGCCCGGGGGGCAGCCAGCTCGCCAGGTACTTGAAGAATCCCTTGGTCCGGATTCCCTCCACGTGGTAGGAGATCCAGACGACGAGGGTGAGCGCGAGGGGCATCGAGATGTTCGCGGTCGCGGCGTAGATCGCGAAGCTGGGAACGGCGATCCCGAAGATGTCGACCGTCTCCTGCGTGTTGGTCGGCAGCGGCAGGTAGCCGATCACGTTCGAGAACCAGATGAAGAAGAAGAGGGTGGCGATGAACGGGAACCACTTTGCCGCCAGGCGTCCCTCGAGATTGGTTCCGACGATGTTGTCGCGGGTCAGGTCGAAGGCGACCTCGACCGCGGTCTGCACGCGGTTTGGCTTCATCGCCATACGCCGCGGCGATGTAGACCATCACCCAGATCGTCAAGGCGCTCGCCAGCAGCAGGTAGAGGACGAAGCGGTTGATGCTGAGGTCGAGGGGCCGATCTTGATGCGGGATCCAATTGTCGAGCTTGAACTCGTTCTGGGGCTGGAACTCGTCGTTCTTGCCCTGGCTGGGGAAGATCAGCAGGAAGGCGATGAAGATCGCGAAGTAGAGGCCGAGCGCGAGCCAGACCTTCGCCCTGGTGCTCAGGCCGCTCATTGCTGCCCCTCATCGGCCGCCATAAGGCGTCCGATCGCCATGCCGCAGAAGTGCACCGTCACCAGCACCGCGGCGAGAACCGCAGCCGCCAGCCCCGATTCGCGGTCCGCGAGCCCGACCAGCAGGATCGCCAGCGCCACGAGCCAGACCCGACCCAGGGTTGCGGCCGCCATCGCTCCCAGCGCCGAGTTGCGATGCCCTCCGGCAATCGACCGCTTCACATGGCGCTCTGCGGCGATCTGGATCGCAGCGGCTACGAGCCACGCGGCTGCGGCGACCGCGTAGCCGAGCATCGGCCAGCCCGCGATCAGGAAGACCGGCAGTGCGATCGCCAGGACCCCGAGGTCCGCGAACCGAAGTGCCGATATGGCGCGGCCGGGGCCGAGCCGCTCAGATCCGTCTATAGCGAGAGTAGACAAGGAAGAACCCCACCCCCAGCCCTGCGAACAGGCCCACGAGCCCGAGCGGGATGGCGATGCCGATCAGCGATCCGAGCCCGAAGCCTGCCGCCGCACAGATCAACATCGCCCCGATGACCACCCCTCCGGCGGTCGCCGCATCGGCCCCCGTGGAGGGACGACGGCTCATCGGGATGTCGACGGGAACGGCCTGGCAATTGCGGTCGTTTCGGGCACGAAAAGGGACGAAAGAGCCGCCGTCACTATCGCGCCCACTGGGGGAGTCGCGACGCTCCGGCGGACCGGCGACTATATCCGAAGCGCCGATCCGAGCCTACGGCTTGTTGACCGCCTCGAACTCGCCCGTCTCGGGGTCGATCGCCGGGAAGCTGCCCGTCTCCAGCTCCTGTGCGACGGCGCGGTCGACGTCCTCCGCCGTCGGGCTCGGCCTGCCCGACTCCTGGCGCAGCCCGAATACCTGCCGCAGGCGCTCACGACGCAGCTTGAGGATTTCGAGCACGACGACGAGGTAGATGCTGGCCGCCAGCGTCGCCACGCCGCAGGCGATGATCACCGCCGTCCAGCCGGTGTTGAAGTGCCCGTGGTCGTCGCTGTAGGGGATGAAGCGCAGGGCCAGCGCCAGCCCCGCAAGGACCAGGGTCCAGCCGTACATGTAGGCGAGTGTGCGGCGCTGGGAGAAGCCGAGGTTGGCCATCCGATGGTGGAAGTGCGAGCGGTCGGCCTGGTAGATCGGCTGGCGGTACTTGAGCCGCTTCGCGATCACGAAGCCGCCGTCGAGGATCGGTACCGCGAGGACTACCAGCGGGAAGGCCAGGGCGACCACCGCGTTGGTCTTCAGCGCCCCCTGGATCGTCGCCGTCGCCAGCAGGTAGCCGAGCAGGTTCGACCCGGTGTCGCCCATGAAGCTCGAGGCGGGCGGGAAGCCGTGGCGAAGGAAGCCCAGCGCTCCGCCGGCGGTCAGCGCGGCCAGCACGCCGGCCGCGTTGCGGTCCAGCGACAGCGCGATCACCGCCAGGGCGGCGGCGGAGATCGCGCAGACCCCGGCCGCCAGGCCGTCGACCCCGTCGGTGAAGTTGATCACGTTGACCACGGCGACGATCCCGACAACGGTCAGCGGATAGGCGAGCCAGTCGAGGTCGAAGCCGCCGACGAACGGCAGCGTCACCGCGTCGACCCGGACCCCGCCGAGCACCGGAATCAGCGCCGCCCCGACCTGGCCGACCAGCTTCACAGGAGCCGAGAGCTCGTAGACGTCGTCGGCCACGCCGACCAGCGCGATCACCGCGGCGCCGCCGAGGATCGCCCGGCTCTCGCCGTCGTTGGGCAGGAACAGCAGCCCGGCGACGAGGACCGCGATCAGGATCGCGGCGCCGGAGAGCTTCGGCGTCGGCGCTTCGTGCAGCGAGCGCTCGTTGGGGTAGTCGATCGCGCCGATCCGCCAGGCGATGCGCTCGCTGAACGGCACCAGCAGCCAGGCGATGACCGCGGCGACTAGGAAGGCGAAAATGGCGTCCGATGTGTCGGCCATCTCGGTGTGTCCCGGACCCCCTGGACCGGCGCGCTGGGGTGGCGTGACGCGTCGAGACTACTCGACGGCTCCGAGGGCTCCTTCGACCAGCAGCATCGGGTCGCGGGCGCAGACGCACGCCTGCCGGCGCCTCGCGCTTGCGCAGCTCCAGCTCGGCCGGATCGCGCAGGACCCGCAGCCGCCCTTCCTCGATCAGCTGCTCGTCGACCCCGCCCATGCGGCCGGCGAAGGTCGTATACACGGGGGTCCCGAGGGCGACGGCTTCCCGGTTCATCGTCCCCCCCGCGCTGACCACCAGGTCGGCGAAGGCGATCAGGCTCTGGGCATCGATGGCGTGGTCGGGGATGACGAGACGAGTCGCCGGTCGCGCGTCGCGCGTCGCTCGGACTCGCAGAGCCTGCGCCTGCCGCTCGGTGCGCGGGATCACCACCGTCTGAACGTTCGGCTCCTCGGCGAGGCGGTCGAGGACGCGCTCGTGCAGCGGGTTCTGCTCGTGGTACTCGGAGGTCTCCGGCGGCGGGCGGACGACGACGGTCACCGCTTCGGGATCGAGTCCGAGCTCCTCCAGCACCGCCAAGTCGGGCTCGAAGTCGGCCAGGTAGTAGTCCTCCTTGAGCCCCGGATAGCGGAACAGCTTGCGCTCCGGCGCCCCGACCTTGGCGAGCCGCTCGACCGGGATCGCCTCGGGGACCATGACGCGGCGCGCGACGCGGAAGCTGATCCGCCGCTGCAGCCCGGCGAACTCGTAGTCCTGCATCTGCACCGAGGGGATCCGGAAGCCGGCGCAGACGACCGCCAGGTCGACCGAGCCGTGGGCGAGCCCGAGGTCGTAGCGCTGCTGCCAGGCGTGCCGTGCGAGCCGGCTCGAGCGCCCGCCCAGCGCCCGCGCCTTGCCGAGCGCCGAGGCGCCGCCGTGGGCTCCGACGCTCGTATAGGGGATGCCGAGCCGCTCGAGGATCCCCAGCGTCTGCCCGTACTCGCGCGCGGTCACGTCGATCTCGTGCCCCTCGGCCTGCAGGCGCTCGATGATCGGCCGCAGGACGAGGGGATGGGCGGCCGCGGTGCAGTCGACCCAGATCTTCATAGGCGGCTGCAAAGCGGCGCATCTCGGGGTCCTCGGCAGATCGCCTCGGTCATGCACGGATCGAGTGCACTCCCTTCGTCGATCTGCCTGCGTCCCCCGACCTGCTTGCTTTTCCCCGCCTTCACTGTCTCTATCCCGTCGCTCATCGCCCAGAGCGCGATCAACGGGGTGACCACGGCGCCGAGAGCAACGCCGAGGATCGCCTTGTAGAGGACGAAGTCGCCGGTCGAGATGCCGCCGAAGTCGGTCGCCACCAGCACGATGACGGCGGGCGGAGCCAGCAGGACGGTGACCAGCGCTCCGAGCCTCACACCCGCGCCCCAATCTCGACCACGGCGGCGCGGCGAGCCAGGGATGGGATTCCCGGCTCCAGTCGAGGGGCGGCAACTCCCGGTTGCGGCGCTCGTACCAGACGGCCGAGGTGCAGAGCAGGCAGGTGACCAGCGGCAGGATGAAGAACGTTCCGACGGTGTCGACGATCGTGCTCGTCTCCAGCAGCGGGACGTCGATCAGCGGGACGTCCGCGCCCCTGACGCCGAGCCAGGCGAGCGCCGCGTTGACCAAGAGGTTGATCAGCGCCGTGACCAACAGCGCGTTGAGGACGATCCAGCGCCGGTTCGGCGCCGGAAGGGACCTCCAGAGCGCCACGGCTGCCAGCTCTTAGGCAGCGGTGACTGCCGAAAGCTGCGGGTAGAGCGGGTAGCGCTCCATCAGCGACCGGGTGCGCTCCAGCAGCGCCTCGCGCTCGGCGTCGAAGCGGTCCGAGAGGGCGATCGAGATCACCTCGCCGATCTCGCGCATGTCCTCCTCGACCAGGCCTCTGGTGGTCAGCGCCGGGGTTCCGATCCGGAGCCCGGAGGGGTTCATCGGCGGCCGCTCGTCAAAGGGGATCGCGTTTCGGTTGACGGTGATCCCGACCTCCTCCAAGCGAGTTTCGGCGGTCTTGCCGTCGAGGCCGGTCGCGGTCAGGTCGACGAGCACCAGGTGCACGTCGGTGCCGCCGGTCAGAACCTCCACCCCGCCTTCCTGCAGCGCCTCGGCGAAGGCCTGCGCGTTGGCGATCGTCTGCCGCTGGCGGGCGCGGAAGGGCTCGCTGGCGGCGATTCCCAGCGCCACCGCCTTGGCGGCGATGATGTGCATCAGCGGCCCGCCCTGCTGGCCGGGGAACACCGAGCGGTTGATGTCCGCGGCCAGCTCCTCGTCGCAGAGGATCATGCCGCTGCGCGGCCCGCAGAGGGTCTTGTGGATCGTCGTCGTGGTCACGTGCGCGTGCGGGACCGGGTTGGGGTGCTCGCCGGCGGCGACCAGGCCCGCGAAGTGGGCCATGTCGACCATCAGCTTCGCCCCAACCGAGTCGGCGATCTCGCGGAATGCGGCGAAGTCGAGGTGGCGCGGATACGCGGACCAGCCGGCGACGATCACCTTCGGCCGGTGCTCGTTGGCGAGCCGCTCGACCTCCTCCATGTCGCAGAGCAGGTCCTCGCGCCGCACGTGGTAGGCGACGACCTCGTAGAGCTTTCCCGAGACGTTGAGCTTCATCCCGTGGGTGAGGTGGCCGCCGTGGTCAAGCGCCATTCCCATGATCGTGTCGCCGGGGTCCAGCAGCGCCATGTAGGCGGCGTTGTTGGCCTGGGCGCCGGCGTGCGGCTGGACGTTGGCGTGCTCGGCCCCGAACAGCTCCTTGGCGCGGTCGATCGCCAGCTGCTCGGCGACGTCGACCTCCTCGCAGCCGCCGTAGTAGCGCTTGCCGGGGTAGCCCTCGGCGTACTTGTTGGTCAGCACCGAGCCGGCCGCGTCGAGCACCGCCTGGGGGACGAAATTCTCCGAAGCGATCATCTCCAGGGTGTTCTGCTGGCGCTCGAGCTCGCGCCGCAGCACCTGGGCGATCGCCGGGTCCACCTCGGCCAGAGGGGCGGTTTGGAAGTTGTCGGGCAGATCCATGGGTTGCGGGCGACGATAGCAGCGGCGAAATACGCTTCGGCGGTGACCGCATCCAATCTCGAGCTCGTGAAACGGGGATACGCGGCGCTGGCCGAGGGCGGCTTCGAGGACTGGCTGCCGTACTTCGATCCGGAGTTCGAGATGACGACCCCGGCCGCCCTCGCCTCGGAGCCCGGCACCTATCGAGGCGCCGGAGGGGATCAGGCGCTGGTTCGAGGAGTTCTACGAGGCCATGGACGAGGTCCGGCTGGAGCCGCACGAGTTCATCGCGGTCGGCGAATCGGTCGTGGTGCCGTTCTCAATCGTCGCCCGCGGACGTGCAACCGCACTCGAGGTTCGCCAGGACGCGGTCCAGGTCTGGGAGCTGCGCGACGGCAGGGCGGTAGGCGTCCAGATCTATGCCGACCTCGACCAGGCGATGGCGGCGCTCGGGAAGGACTAGCCCAACCCGCACCGGCTCGTGCGGGCGCTGCCAGGGAACGACAGCGTGCAGGGCGGCGGCGCCCGCCCCTGCGACTAGGGACAGCGATCGATCCGGGCCACCGGCGGGTCGGTGTCCCTGGTCCTGCGGGCATCGGCATTGGGCCGACAGACGAGGCGGCGGGCTGAGCCCCGCTGCGTCCGCGCCGACACCGAGTCGAGCAGGTACGGAACCGGGTCGATCGGCGTCCCGAAGTGGCGCACCTCGAAGTGCAGGTGCGGACCGGTCGAGTAGCCGGTCGAGCCGACGTAGCCGATTCTGCTGCCGCCCTCCACCGACTGGCCGGGACTGACCGCGATCTGGGACAGATGCGCGTACCAGGTCTCGAAGCCGAGCCTGTGCCTGACCACGACCAGATTCCCGTAGCCGCCTGAGTTCCAACCTGCCGACGCGACCACACCGACGCCGGCGGCGCCGACCGGAGTCCCCATCGGCTGTGGGAAATCGACGCCGGTGTGGCGGCGCCCGCCGACCCAACCGAAGCCGTCGCCGATCGACCCACTGACCGGGCGCAGGAAGCGCACCGGCCCGCCCGGCGCTGCGGTCACCACACGCCGTCGCAGCGCCCTCAGGGTCACCTCGCCCGCCACTCCGTCGACGCCGATGTGGGCGGCGCGCTGAAAGCCGCGTACGGCGGCGCCGGTGGCGGGGCCGAAATCGCCGTCGAGACCGCCCTGGCCAAAGCCTCGAATCCGGAGCAGGAACTGAAGCTCCGCCACGTCCCATCCACGGTCCCCGCGTTTGATCAGGCGCGAGCCGAGTCGAGGCCGGCCGTGGCGCCCCAGGGCGCGGCGGGTATGGGGCCCGGCGATCCCGTCGACGGCGAGGCCGCGGCGGCTCTGGAAGGAGCGGACCGCGCTTCGCGTCCAGGGCCCGGTGATGCCGTCGACCGGATGGGGATAGAGGCCCAGCGAGCGCATCGCGACCTGCAGCGCGGCCACGTCGGCGCTCGCAGCGCTCGCGGACGCCGCCGGCATCGCGACGAGGGCCGCCACAGCCAGCGCCATCGCCCCCCAGAGCCTGGCGTACCGCATCGTTGTTCTTCTCTGCGCATCGCCATCCACTCGCAAGCGATGGGAGCGGAATTGCAGCGCTACGCGTAGAACCGGGCGCGAATCGCCTTGGCAGGGAGTCCTATCCCCGGCGACGGAGGGCCGCCTCCAGCTCCGCCGCCGGCAGGCCTCCCTCCCGCAGGACCCACCAGCTTCCGGTCGAGTCGAGCTCGGTCAGGTCGACGACGGTCGAGGGCGAGCCGGTCAGCTCACCGCCGTCGATCGCGAGGTCGGCGCCGGCGAGGATCTGCTCGGCGACGTCCTCGAAGCGATGCGGTGCCGCGCTCGCCGCTGCGGTTGGCGCTGGTCTGGAAGATCGGCGTCATCGCCCCGGCCAGCGGCCCGCCGATCAGCCGCACCCCGAGCCGCTCGGGGTCCTCGCGGCAGGCAAGCGGGTAGCGGCGCTGTGGGTTGGCGAGCACCAGGGTCACCGGCCCGGGCAGAAGCGCGCCGACGGCGTCGCGGGTTCGCGATCCGAGCGACTCGACCAGCTCCCGCATCGCCAGCGGCGAGAAGTACATCACCGCCGACGGCTTTCGCTCGTCGCGGCCCTTCAGCGCCTGGATCCGATCGACCGCGGCCGCGTTGAGGGGGTCGCATGCCAGCCCGTAGAGCCCGTCGGCGGGGAAGACGGCGATCCCGCCCGCGCCGACGCAGCGCTCCAGGGCCACCCGCGCCGCGTCCTCCCCGTCGCCCTGGATCGAGATGCGCTCGGTCAACTGTGGTCGTGCGGGTGACGGTGGTCGGGATGGTTCAGGTTCCACGCCCGCCAGCGCCGGTCGCGGCTGCGAACCCGTGCCACGTAGCCCTCGATCAGATTGCCGGCCACGCCCTCGCTGCCTTCCCGGGTGCCGAAGGTCTCGACCGGTGAGTTGCGGGCTCGGCGCACCGCCCGCTTGAGGCGGTGACGCAGGCCCTGACGCTGGTTGGCGTCATCGGCCTCGAACAGGTCGGTCGCGATCAGAGCCGCCCGCGCGTTGAGGCGTGCCGAGCGCAGGTAAGGCTGCGCCTCGCTGACGAAGTGCCGCAGGCGCGGCACCCGTCGCAGATGCCGGCGCGCGCGTCACCGACGAGTCGCAGCTCGTCACGCAGATTCGCCACCGCCCTCGCTCGGGCGCGCGTGCTTCCTGCCGGCCGCGAGAACGCGGCGGATCAGACGGGTCAGGGTCGGGGCCTCGCTGCTGCGCAGCGACGACGAGTAGCTGGCCTCGGCAAAGGCGCGAAGCGCGGGCGCCTGAGCGCCCGCCAGGCTTCGGGCCCGGCTCAGGAACGAGCGCCGCGGCCGGTACTTGGCCGGTCGCCGCATCCAGCTGCCCGCGGTTGCAAGGGGCAGGAAGTTGAGATCGGCTCGGTTCTCGGGATTGAAGAAGAACCCACTCACGTGCCCGACCACGTCGGGGGCACGGGCGTAGGGACCGAGGAATATCCGGGTCGGATCGCTGCCGGGTTCGGTCAGTGCGTCGGTGTTTGTCCAGTTCTCCCAGACGATCGGGGTCCGGCCGATCAGCTGCGCATAGGCGTCGGCGTCGGCGGAGGAGAAGGGGCGAGACTCGATGCTGTCTCCGGTCCACATCACCTCGATTCCGGGCACGAGGCGGGCGCGCAGCCCCTGCAGGTATTCGCTGTCGGCGGTGCCGTGATAGGTGGCGCCCACGGTCAGCAGGCGGGCGCTGGGATCGAGGGCGAGCAGGCGCGCGTAGAGGCGGTCCAGGAGGTCGGCGTTCGCCGTCCCGAAGGCCCGCTCGCCCTGTCCGTAGGCGGCGATGTCGGCGTTGCAGCTGAACTTCCACTGGACGTCGTCGAAGCTGACCATCACCGTGTGCGAGCCCGCTCGCAGAAAGGGCCCGAGCTTGGCGAGCAGCTGGTCGAGGTCGGTGTCGCTGGAGAAGCAGATCGGGGCGCTCGGGGTGGTGCCGGGCGGCGGCGCGTCGCCGGGGCTGGAGTAGGCCACCGCCGCCGGGCTGACGTTGGCAATCCACTCGATGCCGAGTTGCGAGGCGCGGCGGACCTCGCGATCGAAGACGGCCTGCAGCTGAGGTGGATACGGATCGCGCCAAAGGGTGCGCTGGTAGGGATCGCCTTTCGGGGCGTGGACATAGGCGTTGAAGCCGTTGCGGGCGATGAAACGGAGCAGCCGGCGCCGCTCCGGGGTACTGAACTGCCGCCCGTACTGGCCCTGGACCACGCCGCGCCACTCGAAGGGCGAGGCGGCGGCAGGCGCCGGGCAGAGGCCGACGATCAGCAGGCAGGCCAGCCCGAGGACGGTGCCCGACACCCCCGCTTGCCGGCGCCCGGCGCGCTTCCGCGCCGACCGTGCGCTCACCGCCACCCCATGACGACGCGCTCGATGCCGGCGAGGTCGGTCCGCGCATCGGTCTTCGGATAGCCGGCCCCGGCCAGCAACCCGGCGACCGCCGGCGCCTGCCCGGCCCCGACCTCGAGCGCGACCGCCTCGGCGATCACCTCCCCGTCGTTGACCGCCGCCAGCAGGGCGCGGATCGCGGTGAGGCCGTCGGCGCCCGCGAGCAGAGCCTCGCGGGGCTCCCAGTCGCGGATCTCGGGGGCGAGCCGACCCCAATCGCCCTCGGCCACATAGGGGAGGTTGGCGAGCAGCAGGTCGAAAGAGCCGGATTCGGGCAGCGCTGCCTCGACGAACTCGACCCGGCCCGTCAGCTCGAGCCGCTCGGCGTTGGCGCGCGCCACTTCGAGCGCCGCCGGGGAGCTGTCACTGGCGGTCACCTCGACCGAGGGAAGCTCATCGGCCAGGGCGAGCGCCACGGCGCCGCTGCCGGTGCCGGCGTCAAGCGCCCGCCGCGGCCGGAGCTCCAGCGCCAGCTCGACCAGCAGCTCGGTCTCGGGCCGCGGGATCAGCACCCGCCGGTCGACCTCCAGCTCGATGCGGCGAAACCAGCGGCGCCCGAGGATGTAGGCGACCGGCTCTCGGCGCAGGCGGCGCCTCACCATCGTCCCGAAGCTCGCGGCCGGCGGCGGGCGCCAGCGGCGCCTCCGGGGCGGCGATCAGGCGCTCGCGCTCGGTGCCTGCGGCGGCGGCGAGCAGCAGCTCGGCGTCGAGGCGCGGCGACTCGACCCCGGCGGCGGTCAGAGCGTCGACCGCGGCGCCCAGCGCGTCGCCGACCGAGTCCGCTGTCCCCACCGCGGCCACCGGCTCAGCCGGAGTCCGTCGCGCCCTCGGCCTGGACCTCGAGCCGGCGGCGCTTCTCCTCCGCCGCGAGCTCGTCGGTGAACTCGGCGAGCTCGCCGTTGAGGACCCCGTCGAGGTTGTGGGAGGTGTGCTTGACGCGGTGGTCGGTGACCCTGCCCTGGGGGAAGTTGTAGGTGCGGACCTTCTCGGAGCGCTCGCCGCTGCCGACCTGGGCGCGGCGCTCGGAGGCGATCTCGGCCTGCTGCTCGGCGATCCTCTGCTCCAGCAGCCGGGCGCGCAGGACCCGCATCGCCCGCTCGCGGTTCTGAAGCTGGGACTTCTCGTCCTGCATCGAGACGACGATCCCGGTCGGCTTGTGGGTGATCCGCACCGCCGAGTCGGTGGTGTTGACCGACTGCCCACCCGGGCCCGAGGAGCGAAAGGTGTCGATTTGCAGGTCGTTTTGATCGACGTCGACCTCGACCTCCTCGGCCTCGGGAAGCACCGCGACGGTCGCGGTCGAGGTGTGGATGCGGCCCTGGGACTCGGTCTTCGGAACCCGCTGCACGCGGTGGGTGCCGCCCTCGTACTTGAACACCGAATAGGCGCCCTCGCCCTTGATCGCGAAGGTGACCTCCTTGAAGCCGCCTACCTCGGCCGGGGATTGCGACAGCACCTCGGTCTGAAAGCCGCGCTGCTCGGCGTAGCGGGTCAGCATCTTGAACAGGTCGCCGGCGAAAAGGGCCGCCTCGTCGCCCCCGGTGCCGGCGCGGATCTCGACCAGCACGTTCTTGGCGTCGTTGGGATCGCGCTCGACCATCGCCAGCCGGATCTCCTCCTCGAGCTGCTCGAGGCGTGACGGCGCCTCGTCGACCACCTTGCGCAGCTCCGGGTCGTCGCCGTCCTCGGCGAGCAACTCGCGCGCGCCCTCGAGGTCGTCGCGCAGGGTCCGGTACTCGCGGGCCAGCTCGCGCGCAGACTCCAGCTCGCGGTACTCGCGCCCGACGTCGGCGTAGCGCTCGCGGTCGCCGATCACGGCGGGGTCGGACATCTCGCGCTCGAGCTCGGCCGAGCGCGTCTCGATCTGCTCGACGAGGGCGTCGATCATGTTCAGAGGCTAGATCACCCGTTCAGACCGAAGAAAGCCCAACACCTGCTCTCGAAACGCCAGGGGTGCTTCCAGCGGCGCCAGGTGACCTACCCCCCGCATCTCAGCCCGGCGAGCGTTGGGCATTGCGGCCGCGATCGACTCGGCTCCCCGCAGAAAGTCCGGGCATGTCTCGCTCACCGGCGAGGACCAGGGTCGGGGTCGCGATCGACCCCAGAGCCTGGGGATCCTGCTCGAGCGGATCCGAGATCTCCGCCGGCTCGGCCTTGGTCTGGAGCTCAAGCGCCCGCCGCTGCATGACGGCGACCCTGCGGCGGAGCTCAGGCGAGGCGTCGGGGAGCGTCCAGGCCTCGACGACTGCGGCGACCGCGGCGTCCAGGTCGCCCCGCTCCAGGGCGGCCTCCTCCGCCTCCCAGACTGCGGCCAGCTCCGGCGAGGGCTCCAGCAACGGGGGCGGCGCCGAGACGAGCACCAGCGCCGAGATCCGCTCGGGGGCGACGAGCGCGGTTCGCAGCGCGACTGCACCGCCGAACGAGTTCCCGACGAGGACCGCGTGATCGATCGAGAGCGCGTCCATCGTCTCCGCGACAGACTCCCACTCGGGGGCACCGGGGTCGTCAACCGGGGCTTCGCCGAAGCCGGGCAGATCGAGCGCCACTGCTCGAAGCCCCGCGGCGGCCAGCGGCTCGAGGTGCTCGCTCCACATCGTCCGGTCGGCGATGCCGGCGTGCAGAAGCACGATGGCGGGGCCACTTCCGACCTCGTCGCCGGGAAGCAGCACGCGCTCAGGCGACGATCTCGATCGGCTCGCCGGCGGCGGCCTGCTCCGGCGTCTCGACCGCGAGAACCGCCTCCAGCGCCGTGATCGCCACCTCGAGCTGGCTGTAGTCGGGCTCGCGGGTGGTGAGGTTCTGCAGCATCAGCCCCGGCCACATGACAGCCCGGACCCAGCGCTTGTTGCGGTTGCGCCCCGCCCACTTGATCACCTCGTAGGAGAGGCCCGCGATCAGGGGGATGCCGAGGATCCTCGACGCCAGCAGCCAGTACCAGGCCGGGAGCCCGATCGGCGCGAAGACGAAGATCGCCAGCACCATCACGATCAGCAGGAAGCTCGTCCCGCAGCGCGGGTGAAGGCGCGAGTAGAGCGCGGCGCGGGAGGGGATCAGGCGGTCCTCGGCCTCGAAGCAGGAGATCGTCTTGTGCTCGGCGCCGTGATACTCGAAGACGCGGCGCAGGTCGCCGATGCGGCTGATCAGGACGATGTAGCCGATGAAGATCGCGGTCCGCAGGCAGCCCTCGACGAGCCAGAACAGGAACGCCGAGCCGAGCTGGTCCTTGATCAGGCTCGTCGCCCCGACCGGGACCACGAAGAACAGCCCGATCGCCAGCACCAGCGAGAACGCGATCGTCAGGCCCCAGGTGAAGCCCCCGATCTCCTCCTGATCGTCGGGATCAAGCTGCGCGTTCGCCGACATCGCCAGGGCCCGGAAGCCGATCTTCAGCGACTCGCCGAGCGCGACGACGCCGCGGATCACCGGCCAGCGCAGCACCCGGCTGCGCTTGGCCCAGGAGACCAGCGGCTCCGAGCTGACCTCGATCTCGCCCTCGGGCTTGCGCACCGCGACCGCCCAGACCGAGACGCCGCGCATCATCACGCCCTCCAGCACCGCCTGGCCGCCGACCGGGGCGTCGCGCTTGGCGACCAGCGCGCCGTCGGGCATCCGCCGTGGCGTCCGGCTCGGCGGGCTGCTTCGTCGGGCGCGCTCAGAGGGCTACTTTGATGCCGCAGATCGCTTTGCAGCGCGGCGCTGGAAACGCTCAACCCGGCCTCCGGTGTCGACCAACTTCTGCTTGCCCGTGTAGAAGGGATGGCACGCCGAGCAGATCTCCACATGCAGGTCCGGCTTGGTGGAGCGCGTGTAGAACTGGTTGCCGCACGAGCAGTGCACGTTGGCGAGCACGTACTCGGGGTGGATCGAAGCCTTCATCGCGCAGTCCAGTCTAGCGACGGCCCCCCTGCGGCCGGAGGCCCTCGAGCATCGACCACAGCGTCGCCGCAACCTGCTTGCGGGTTGCCGCCGGGTCCTCCGACCGGGCCACGAGCATCGCCGCCTCGTCGAGCGCCCCCATCACGACGTGCGCGAGGGGATGCACCGGCTGGGGCGAGATCTCTCCCGCGTCCATCGCCGCCTTGAGGCTGGCCTCGATCAGCCCCAGCCCGGCCTCGGCGCCGATCTCGCGCCAGCGCTCCCAGCCCAGGACCGCCGGGGCGTCGAGTCAGCAGGATGCGCTGGACCTCCTCCTCCAGGCATGCGTCGAGCAGCATCTCCATCCCGATCCGCATCGCCTCCAGCGGGTCGGAGGCGCCAAGCGCCTTGGCCCCGATCCGCTGCGCCAGCTCGTGCTCGATCGTCTCGTAGACGGCTTCGAACAGCCCCCGCTTGCCGCCGAACTGGTGGTACAGGGCCCCGCGGGTGAGGCCTGCGGCGCTCACGATCTCCTCGGTTCCGACCTCTGCGTAACCGCGTTCCGCGAACAGCGGACGCGCTGCGGCGATCAGCGCCGCGCGGGTCGAATGCGAGCGCTCAGCCTGCGTTCTGGCTCGACCTCGGCCCTCTCTCCCCGGAGCAT
This sequence comes from uncultured Solirubrobacterales bacterium, assembly GCA_963772265.1. Classification (GTDB taxonomy): domain Bacteria; phylum Actinomycetota; class Thermoleophilia; order Solirubrobacterales; family 70-9; genus Mayfieldus. The sequence goes on from CAVYWS010000002.1 coordinate 190,825, forward strand.
TCATACAGGTTGTATGCTATTACGTACCAAGTGTATGGAAGTGGTCCGCGCGGACGGTTTGACACACGAGACAGAGGAGTCAGCCATGGATCTGCTTCCCATCGCAGCAAGCGGAGTGACCGACGAGGGCGTCGCGTCGGCCGGCAAGGCGATCGCGCTCGGCGTCGGCGCGGGACTCGGGTCGATTGGGGCCGGGATCGGAATCGGAATCATCTTCGGCAAGGAGATCGAGTCGGTTGCGCGCCAGCCCGAGATGAAACAGGAGCTGCAGAGCATTCGCTGGCTCGGCTTCGCGCTGACCGAGGCGGTCGCCTTCTACACCTTCATCTTCGGGCTGATCGCGTTCTTCCTTTCATGAAACGGAGGCAAGCATGCAGGTGACCGAACCCGAACAGCACGAGATCGGGCTGGCGGCGGGGACGATTCGCTACCGCGAGTCCGGCGAGGGCGAGCCGATCGTCTTCGTGCACGGATACCTGGTCGACGGGCGGCTCTGGGATGAGACCGCTCGGCATCTCTCGCAGTCCCACCGCTGCATCGTCCCCGACTGGCCGCTCGGGGCGCACCGGATCGCGATGAACCCCGACGCCGACCTCTCTCCCCCTGGCGTCGCGGACCTGATCGCGGACTTCCTCGAGAAGCTGGACCTCAAGGCAGCGACGATCGTCGCCAACGACACCGGCGGGGCGATGTCGCAGCTGCTTGCGACCCGGCACCCGGAGCGGATCGGCCGGCTGGTGCTCACCAACTGCGACACGCACAGCAACTTCCCGCCCTCGGTCTTCAAGGCGATGCCGCCGATCGCCAGGATTCCCGGCGGGATGAGGGCTCTGGCGCTGCCGTTCCGACTCGGCGCCCTGCGCCGCGCCGCCTTCGCTCCATTCGCGAAGACCACGATCCCGCCCGAGCTGGTCGACAGCTGGCTGGAGCCTTCGCAGACCGATCGCGGCGTCTTTCGCGACACCGCAAAGGTCACCGCAGGGATGAACAAGCGCCACACCCTGGAGGCGGCGGAGCGGCTTTCGAAGTTCGATCGCCCCACCCTGTTCGCCTGGGCGCCCGAGGATCGCGTCTTCAAGCTCTTCTACGCGGAGCGGCTTGCCGCGACGATTCCCGAACTCAACCCTGAAGACGATCGACGGCGCAAGGACCTTCGTGCCATTGGACCAGCCCCGGTGGCTGGCGGAGACGATCGAGGCATTCATCGCGCAACCGATCACCGCTTAGCGTGTTGCGATGGTCGGGACTGCAGGCAAAGGGGACTGCAGACGACGAACGGAGGTTGAGGATGGGAAAGGCAGGCAAGCTGATCCGGCGGCCCTCGCCGGCGATGGTTGTCGCGGTGACGGCGCTGGTGCTGGCGCTGGGCGGAGCCGCGGTCGCGCTCCCGGGCCGCAACTCGGTGAGGTCGAACGACATCAAGCCGCACAACGTGAAGCTGAGCGACATCGCGCGCGGCGCCGTTGACCCGTTCAGGACCAACCTGATGCGGGCAGCGAGTTGAAGACGACGGTCACCACGACGTCGAACACACCCGTCGACCTCGGGGGGCCGAACGTCACGGTCAAGGTCCCGAAGGGCGGACTGGTCGGGATCTTCGCGGAGGTGAACCTTCAGGTCGCCGGCGGCGGCCCGAACAGCGAGGCGCAGGTGCGCCTGTTCGAGCCCACGATCCTGCCCAACGCGCCGCAGATCATCGGCGGCAACACGGCCCAGCTCGACGGACCACTTCACCTCGCCGGGGACGGGGAACCAGACCGGCGTCAACGGGCAGCTGCGCGGCGGCTGGCTGGTCTTCTCGCCGGGCGCCGGCCCTCACACCTTCTCGCTGCGCTACAGCGGCGCGGGCGGCGGAACGGCGCTGTTCCAGAACCCGAAGCTGTATGTGACGGTCTTCTAGCTAGGTCTCCTGGTACAGGGGGCCGTCGCCGCCCTCGGGCAGCGTCAGGCGGCCCCCCTTCGCCGTGATCGCGCCGCACTGGATGCAGTTCGAGGGCGGTGACGTTGACGTCGACCTCCGCGGCGCCGTTTTCGAGCTGCTCCTCGGGGATCTCGTAGACCTGCGCCGGGCACATCGAGACCCAGGCCTGGGCGACCTCGCGCGGGCACGTGGGTCTGCACCTTGACGTGGTTGGGGGCGTCGTCGCGGGTCGCGTTGCCGGAGAGGAAGACCGAGGAGAGCTTGTCGAAGGTGTACTCGCCGTCGGGCGCCGGGTACATCTCCCCCGCGCCGTCGATCTCGACCGGCACCTCGGCGTCGTCCTCGTTGTGCCAGTGGCCGCCCGGGAAGGCGCCGCGGGTCGCCACCATCGCGCTGCCCATCACGCCGCCGAACACCAGCCCCCTGGAGAGCGGCTGGCGCATGTTGCGCGAGCGGTAGAGGTCCTTCTCGATCACCGAGTTGTGGACCTTCTCGTCGTAGGCCTCGAAGTTGACCGAGTCCTTCTTCAGCGCGTCGACGATCGTCTCCGCCGCGTACATGCCGGCGTGCATCGCGTAGTGGATCCCCTTCAGCTCGGCGATGTTGACCATCCCGGCGTTGTCGCCGGCGATCACCATGCCCGGCACCGCGAGCCGCTTCGGCATCGACCAGTAGCCGCCCGAGGGAATCGTCTTCGCGCCCCAGGCGACCCGCTTGCCGCCCTCGAGGATCTTGCGCACGAAGGGATGGGTCTTCAGCAGCTGCAGCGCGTCGTGGGTGGAGAAGGTCGCGTCGGTCGTCTCCAGGCCGACCACGAGGCCGATGCAGACCTTGTCCTCGCCCATCGGGTAGATGAAGCTTCCGCCGGCCTCCTTGTGCTTCGCGCTCCAGCGCAGCGGCCAGCCGAGCGTGTGGATCACGCGGTCGAGCGGCTTCTCGACCTCCCAGACCTCCTTCACGCCCAGCTCCCAGGTCTGCGGGTCGGCGCCGTGCAGGTCGAAGTAGTCGAGCGCGGCGTAGGTGAGGTGGCCGAGCGTCCCCTCGGCGAGCACGGTCGCCTTCGCGACCACGTCGGAGCCGGGCTCGAAGTTGGACAGCTCCTCCCCGTCGCGGCCGCGGCCGCGGTCGCCGGAGCGAACGCCGCGCACGATCCGGTCCTCGACCAGCAGCTTGTCGCGGCGGTCTCGGAGAGGATGTAGACGCCCGCCTCCTCCGCCTTCTCGGAGAGGAAGCGGCCCAGCTTCGCGACCGAGGTGACGTAGTTGCCGTGGTTGCGGAAGTTGGGCGGCATCGGCTTCAGCGGCGCCGCCAGCTTGCTTGGTCAGGAAGTAGACGGCGTCCTTGGTCACCTCCTGGTAGACGGGCCAGTCGGAGGGATCGAGGTCGGGGAACAGCTCCCGCATCGCCGAGGGGCGCATGTTGGCCCCGGAGAGCAGGTGCGCCCCGGGCGTCTTGCCCTTCTCGATCACCGCCACCGGAACCTCGCCCAGCTTCTCGGTCAGCTCCGGCTCGTCCTCGAGCAGCTGCATCAGCTTGATCGCGCAGGCGAGGCCGGCCGGTCCGCCGCCGACGATCGCCACCCCGACCTCGATCCGGTCGTCGGGGGCGTCGGTCGGGGGACCGATCACGTCCGCCGCGTCGAAGGGCGGCGGGAAATTCTCGGGGGCGACTCCCATCAGCCGCCCTTCTTCGCCTTGATCGCCTCGGTCAGCTTGGGCAGGATCTTGTGCAGGTCGCCGACCACGCCGAGATCGGAGAACTCGAAGATCGGCGCGTTTGGATCCTTGTTGATCGCCAGCACGTTCTCGGATGCCTGCATCCCGACCTTGTGCTGGATCGCCCCCGAGATGCCGGCGGCGAGGTAGAGCTTCGGCGCAACGGTCTTGCCGGTCTGGCCGATCTGGGCCGCGTACGGGTACCAGCCGGCGTCGACCACCGCGCGCGTCGCCGCCACGGCGCCGCCCAGCGACTCGGCGAGCTCCTCGGCGAGCTTGAAGTTGTCCTTCTCGCCCAGTCCTCGGCCGCCGCCGACCAGGATGTCGGCGTCCTCGATGTTGACGTCGGCGCCGCGCTGCTCGCCGCGCTGCACCATCGTCGCCTTGGTCGACCACTCCGATAGCTCGACGTCGACGTCGACCACCTCGGCCGAGCCGTCGCCGCCCTCCTTGCGTGTCGAATGCGTTGAGGCGCCCGATGATCACGCCCGGGCGTGTCGACGTAGCCGACGTCGGCGATCTGGGAGTCCTGCAGGATCGGGCGCTCGGCGACGAGCTTGCCGTCCTGCACCTTGACCTCGGTGACCTCCATCGTCACGCCGGCGTTCAGCCGCGCGGTCAGGCCGGCGCCGATCTCGAAGCCGAGCAGGCCGCCGCCGAACAGGGCGTAGTCGTAGCCCTCGTCGCCGATCACCTTCGCCATCACGTCGATGATCGGCTGGGCCAGCCCCTCCGGTGCCCCCTTGGCGCGGAACACCTTGGAGGCGCCGTAGGCGCCGAGGCCCTGGGCGGCGTCGTCGGCGACGTCGCCGACCACGACCGCGGCCGCCTCGCCCCCGATCTCGCCGGCCAGCTTCGAGGCCTCCGACAGCGCCCCGAGCGAGTTCTTGTTGAAGTTGCCCTCGTCGTCGTGCAGGGCGTAAACCAGGATGCCAGCCATTAGAGGAGCTTCCTTTCGTCGAGCCAGGCGACGATCTTCTCGACCGTCTCGTTGGTGTCCTCGTCCTCGATGATCTCCCCGGCCTCCTTCTCGGGCGGGGGATTCAGTCCCAGCACCGTCGTGCGTGAGCCGGACTCGCCGACCCGGTCGCCCTCGATGCCGACATCGCCGGTCGCCTTGCTGTCGAGCGGCTTCTTCTTTGCCCCCATGATCGCCTTCAGGCTCGGGTAGCGCGGCTCGTTGATCGCGTCGCCGACGCTGATCACGGCAGGAAGCTCGACCTCGACGGTGTCGTAGCCGTACTCGGCCTGGCGCTCGCAGCGCAGCTTGCCGTCCTGGACGTCGATCTTGATCACCTGGGTCAGCGACGGCATCTTCAGATGGTCGGCGACCACGGCGCCGATCGTGTAGCACTCGCCGTCGTCCGACTGCTGGCCGAGCAGCACCAGGTCGGGGCTCTCGGACTCGAGCACCTTGGCCAGCGCGTAGCCGGTCGCACAGACGTCGGAGCCGGCCAGAGCGTCATCGGAGAGGTGGACGGAGCGATCGGCGCCGAGGGCGACGGCCTTGTGCAGCGCGCGCACGGCGCCGTCGGGGCCCATGGTCACGGCGACGACCTCGTCGACGTCCATCTGGCCGCCCTCCTTGATCTGCATCGCGGCCTCGATCGCGTGCGTGTCGAAGGGGTTGAGGTTGGTCTCGCCGGAGCGGTCCAGCCGCATCGTGTTGGAGTCGATGCGCTTGGTCACCGCGGCGTCCGGCACCTGTTTGACCAGGACGCAGATCTTCAAGTCAATGCCTCCTTGAGATGGGTACTGACCGGCCCGCGCGGACGGGTGGAGTGGGCCGGGTGCGTTGGCGGGCGCGCATATTACCGATCTGTAGGCCGTTGATTGACCGGTCAATCGGTCACGCGATGGAGCTACCCGGGGTGTGTGGGCTCGAAACCCAGGCGGCAAGGGCGGCCGGCCTGCCTGGCCGACCGCCCCGCCGGAATCTTCTCGGCGGTTCCTGTCCTTAGGAGATGCAGATCACGTAGGCGTTGACCACTTGATTGCCGCCCGAGTTGTCCTTCATCCACACCCGCCAGCCAGTCGGGGTCTGACCGTTACCGGTGGGCGGCCGACTGGTCGGATTCGGAGTCGGATAGCTCGAGGTGACCGCGAGGTTGGAAACGTTGCTCTCGTTGTAGACACCTCCGCCCGTTGCCCGCTCGCCCGACTGACACGAGGCCTCGGCCTTAGCGAAGCTGTTGGCCGGAACCGTCGTGTCCGGGCCCTGGCGCATGACGGCTCCCACAGCACCATTCGAGAGCTTGGCCCCGTGACCGCGCCGTCGCGATCTTCGCGCCGGTCACGGCTCGTCTTGATCTTCTTGGTCGTGACGGCGTTCTTCTTCAGCTGTTGCTGCCGATCTTCTTCGCCGCATAGGCGCTGCCGCCGAGAGCGACGAGCAGCGCGACTACCGCCACCACCATCGCCGGTGATGGACGAGGACGTGAAGCATGATCATTCGTGCCTCCTGTGTTGAACCGCGTCAGGGAGGCCGAGCGCATGACAAAGCCGTGGACTTCCCGAAGCCTCCAGGACCGCTAGAATCCTGAGAAGGGACCTGCCGCGAGCCCGCGCGTCAACCGAAAATTGGGAGAACGGCCGGCCGGGGCTGTGGATACCTAAGCGCGGTCGCCGACGCCGTCGCGGATGAACTGGACGATCTCGTCGGTTGGGGCGCCGGGCGTGAAGACCTCGGCGACGCCGAGCTTCTTCAGCTCCGGAACGTCGTCGGCGGGGATCGTTCCCCCGACGGTGATAAGCACGTCCTCCACCCCCTGCTCGCGCAGCAGCTCGACCACGCGCGGGACAAGGGTCATGTGGGCGCCGGAGAGGATCGAGAGCCCGATCGCGTCGGCGTCCTCCTGGATCACGGTCTCGGCGATCTGCTCCGGGGTCTGGTGCAGCCCGGTGTAGATCACCTCCATGCCCGCGTCACGCAGGGCGCGGGCGATGATCTTGGCGCCGCGGTCGTGCCCGTCGAGACCGGGCTTCGCGACCACTACGCGAATCTTGCGCCCCGACTTCGACTGGCCGGGTTGCGGTTCGGTGGCTGCCGGCATCGCGGGCAGCTTAGAGGGCGCTAGGGAACGTTGCGCGAGCTCTCGCAGCCGCCGACCCGGTCCTCGCGGCCGCCGCCGCCGTCGCAGCGGTCCTTGCTGCGCCCGCCGTGCAGCCGGTCCTCGCCCCCACCGCCGCGCAGCCGGTCGCGGCCGCCGCCGCCCGAGAGGAGGTCATCGCCCGGCCCGCCCCGCAGGTCGTCCCTGCCGGTATCGCCGTACTCGCGGTCGTCGCCCCGTCCCCCGAGCTCGGTGTCGTGCCCGGCGCCGCCGCAGAAGACGTCGTCGCCGCCCAGGCCACGGGCCCGGTCGGCGCCGCCGAGCAGGACGAAGACGTCCCGGCCCTTGGTCCCGGTCAGCGCGTCAGGGCCGTTGGTGCCGACGTGGTCGGCCGCCTCGCCCCTGCAGCGGACCAGCTCGTAGGCGCCGATGTCGCAGAGGCCCCCCAGCGAGCGCAGCACCCCGCGCTGGTCGGTGAGCGGGCAGGCGCCGCCGGCGCCGAGTGCAGGCGAGCCCGGCCGCAGGGCGTGGGTCGGAGTGGGCCCGCCGTTGTCGGCCAGCGGGCGAAGCTTTGGCTTCACGCCGGTGATGTCGCCGAGGCCCGCGGTCAAGACGCATCCCCCCGGGTCGCCGATCAGCGACTGGCCCAGCGAGAGCAGGGTGGCGTCGGGCTGGGCGACGCAGTCCGGTGCCTCCCCCCCGCTGTCGCTGTTGCCGGCGATCAGGCTGCTCTGGATGCTGTAAACGGCACCGGTGATGAAGACGCCGACGCCGCCGCCGTTGCCGCCCTGGAAGGAATCCGAGTCGGCGAGGTTGGCGGTGACAGTCGAGCTGATCAGGTGGGCCTGGCCCCTGGACTCATCCACCCCTCCGCCGTCGCCGACCGCCTTGTTGCCGCTCACCGTGCTGTTGACGACGGTCAAGGAGGCAGCGGCCCCGGCCGTCTCGATCCCACCGCCGTGGGCGGCGGAGGCGTTGCCGGCGATCGTCGAGCCGGCAACGGTGAGGTTGCCGCTGTTGAAGATCCCGCCGCCCGAGGTCGGGGAGATTCCGCCCCGGACCTCGAGCCCGGAGATCGTCACGCCGGCGAGCGTGGCGGTGTTGAAGACGCGGTCCAGCCCCCCGGCGTCGACGATCGTCGTTCCCGGCCCGGTGTGCTGGATCGTCGTCGGCCCGGTCACGTCGAGGTCCCCGGTCACGTCGGCGTCCTCGCCGGATCCGGCGCGGCTGAGCTGATAGAGGCCCTGCGGCACGGCGATCGTGTCGTTGCCGCTGCCGGGGGTGCAGCCGGGGGCGAGAAGCGCGCCGTCGTTGTTCGCCGCCCAGATCGCTTCGCGCAGCGAGCAGCCCGTGGTTCCGGCGTTGAACTCGTCGCTGGTGGTGGTGACCGCTATCGACGCCGCCGATGCCGCCCCCGGAGCGATCAGCGCAGCCGAGATCGTGGCTGCCGCGATCCGCCGCATCGCGCGCGCCCGCTTCCTGCGGGCCATCTGATCGATTCCCTCGCTCAATTTGCCTGCGCCCATCGAGGCTAGTCGCCCTGCCAAAGCCTGCTCGGGTGGGCGGACGGAAGTGCGAGGCTGAGAAGACCGGCCTAGAAGACCGGCATCTCGCTGTAGGTGCCGAAGACCTCCTGCATCGCCGCCACCATCTCGCCCTCGGTGACGCGGGCGCGGGCGGCCTCGATGATGTGGGGCATCAGGTTCTCCCCCTCGCTGGCCGCCGCCCGCCGAAGCTCGGCGAGGCTGCGCTCGACCTCGCCGGCGTCGCGCCGCGCCCGGGTCGCCTGCAGGCGGTCGATCTGCTTGCGCTCCATCGCCGGATCGAGGCGCAGGATCGCGATCTCCTCCTCGTCCTCGGCGACGAAGTCGTTGACCCCGACCACGATCCGCCGCCGCTCGCCGACCTCCGACTGGTAGCGGAACGAGGCGTCGGCGATCTCGCGCTGGGGGAAGCTCTCGCGGATCGCCTCGACCATCCCGCCGAGCTCGTCGATGCGGGCGAAGTACTCATAGGCGGCGCGCTCGATCTCGTCGGTGAGCCGCTCGACGAAGTAGGAGCCGCCAAGCGGGTCGATCGTGTTGACGACCCCGGACTCGTGCGCGATCACCTGTTGGGTGCGGACCGCGAGGCGCACGGCGTCCTCGGTCGGCAGGGCGAGCGCCTCGTCGTAGGAGTTGGTGTGCAGCGACTGGGTGCCGCCGAGGACCGCGGCCAGGGCCTCGAGCGCGGTGCGGACGATGTTGACCTGCGGCTGCTGGGCGGTCAGCGAGACGCCGGCGGTCTGGGTGTGGAAGCGCATCCGCAGCGACTCCTCGCGCCGAGCGCCGTAGGTGTCGCGCATCTCGCGGGCCCAGATCCGGCGCGCGGCCCGGTACTTCGCGATCTCCTCGAAGAAGTCGATGTGGGCGTTGAAGAAGAAGCTCAGCCGGGGCGCGAAGTCGTCGACGTCCATCCCCCGCTCGATCGCCTGCTCGACGTAGGTGAAGCCGTCCTTGAGCGTGAAGGCGAGCTCCTGCTGGGCGGTCGAGCCTGCCTCGCGGATGTGGTAGCCGGAGATCGAGATCGGGTGCCAGCGCGGCATCTTCTGCGAGCACCACTCGATCATGTCGGTGACCAGCCGCATCGCCGGGTCGATCGGGAAGCACCACTCCTTCTGGGCGATGTACTCCTTGAGGATGTCGGTCTGGATCGTCCCCGCCAGCTTCTCCGGCCCGACCCCCTGCTGCTCGCCGACGAGGACGTAGAAGGCGAGCAGGATTGCGGCCGGGGCGTTGATCGTCATCGAGGTCGAGACGTCGGCCAGCGGGATGCCCTCGAACAGGGTCAGCATGTCGTCGAGCGAGTCGACCGCGACGCCCTCGCGCCCGACCTCGCCGAGGCTGCGGGCGTGGTCTGAGTCCAGGCCCATCAGGGTCGGCATGTCGAAGGCGGTCGAGAGGCCCATCTGGCCGTGCTCGAGCAGGTAGCGGAAGCGGGCGTTGGTCTCCTCCGCGGTCCCGAAGCCGGCGAACTGGCGCAGGGTCCAGAGGCGGCCGCGGTACATCGAGGGGTAGACGCCGCGCGTATAGGGGGGCTCGCCCGGGTAGCCGATCCGGCTCGACTCCGGCAGGTCCTCCTCGGTGTAGAGCGGCTTCAGCGGGTGCCCGGAGATGGTCGAGAACTCGGCGTCGCGCTCGGTCTGTCGAGCGTAGACCTCGTCCATCCACTGATGAGCACGGCGGCGTGCCTCGGGCTCGATGGCCATGCTCTCAAGGATAGATGCGGGCTCAGGCGCCGGCTGGGTCAGCGGCCGCGCGAGGGAACCGGCAGGCGGCGCCTGGGATTGCGGCGCGCCGAGAGCCAGCGGGCGGCACCGCCGGCCGCCACCGCGACCAAGGTCGTGCCGGCGATCGCCAGCCGGCGGCCGAGACGCTCGAAGCGCATCACCCGCCATCCCTCCTGCGCCGCAACCGCGGCCAGCTCCGGATCGGGGTTGACGGCGACCGGGTTGCCGACGGCGCGCAGCATCGGCAGGTCCGAGGCGGAGTCCGAGTAGGCGTAGGAGCTCGCGAGGTCGATCTGGTGCTGCTCGGCGAAGCGGCGCATCGCGTCCACCTTTCCCTCCCCGTAGACGAACGGCCCGTCGAGGCGCCCGGTGAAGCGGCCCTCGTCATCGACCTCGTAGCGGGTCCCGATCCCGCCCTCGGCGCCGAGCACCCGGGCCAGGGTCGAGACGAGGTCGTTGCCGGCGGCGCTGACGATGAACGTGGCCCGCCCGGCGTCCTGGTGGGCGTAGAGCTCGTCGAGCATCTGCGGGTAGACGCGGGGCAGGATCGAGGCCAGCACCTCGGTTCCCATGCGGTCGATCTCGACCGCCGGGACGCCGGTGATCAGCTCCTTGGCGACCTTCAGCACCTCCTTGGTCTGCTCGTCGCTCGCCCCGCGCAGCCGGTAGCGCAGGTGGTCGCCGCCCCAGCGCGCGAGCTGGCGGCGGCTGACGATGCCGTGATGGCTGGCGACCCTCGCGAACGGCATCCCGCTCGACCCCGCGATCAGGGTCTTGTCGAGATCGAAGAAGGCCGCCGCGCGGCCGCTCATTGCGCTAGTTGCCGTTGACTTCGAGGACTATTGCGTCGCCCTGGCCGCCGCCGGAGCAGATCGCCGCGCAGCCGAGGCCGCCGCCGCGTCGCCGCAGCTCGTGGACCAGGGCGCCGACGATCCGCGCCCCGGAGGCTCCGATCGGATGGCCGAGGGCGATGGCGCCGCCGTTGACGTTGACCTTGTCCTCGTCGATGCCGAGCATCCGCATCGAGTTGATCGCCACCGACGCGAAGGCCTCGTTGATCTCCCACAGATCGACGTCCTCGGGGGACTTGCCGATCTTCTCCAGCGCCTGCTTGGCGGCGCCGGCCGGAGTCTTCGCCAGGTAGGCAAAGTCGTCGGCGACCGCGCCGTAGGAGAGCACCCGGGCCAGCGGCCGGCGGCCGTTGCTCTGCGCCCACTCGTCGGAGGCGACGATCACCGCGCCGGCCCCGTCGTTGACGCCGGGCGAGTTGCCCGCCGTGTGGGTGGCGTCGTCGCCGCCCACCGCCTTCAGCTTCGCCAGCGTCTCGACGCTGGTGTCGGGGCGGATCGCCTCGTCGGCCTCGACCGTCTCCTCGCTCTTTCGGCTCTTGACCGTGACGCTGACGATCTCCTCCGCCAGCCGGCCCTCGTCGGTCGCCGCGGCGGCGAGCCGGTGCGAGCGCTCGGCGAAGCGGTCCATGTCGGGGCGGGTGATCTCGAGCTCGTTCGAGACCTCGCTCGCCTCGTTGATCATCTGCTTCTCGGTGAAGGGGTTGGTCAGCCCGTCATGGGTCATCGCGTCGATCGCCTGCACGTCGCCCATCCGGAAGCCGAAGCGGGCGCCGGGCAGCAGGTAGGGCGCCTGGCTCATCGACTCCATGCCGCCGGTCACCGCGATGCCGAGGTCGCCGGCGCGGATCGCCTGGTCGGCGAGCCCGATCGTGCGCATTCCCGACGCACAGACCTTGTTCACCGTCTCGGAGGGAACCTCGCGCGGGATCTCGGCCTTGATCTGCGCCTGGCGCGAGGGGATCTGGCCCTGACCGGCCTGCAGCACCTGGCCGAAGATCACCTGCTCGACCTCGTCGGGCTTGACCTCCGAGCGCTCCAGGGCGGCGCTGATGGCTGTGGCGCCGAGCTCGGTCGCTTCGAGGGACGACAGGCCGCCGCCCATCTTTCCGAACGGCGTTCGCGCCGTGCCAAGGATCACTGTGCTGGGCATCTCTGCCTTTCTCTCGTGTGCCGGACTGCCGACCTGACGATAGCGGGGCGCGTGCCGCCGCGATTAGACTGGCCGCGCGTGGAGGTCGAAGTACGCGACACATCCCCCCTTGAGTCCGGCGCCGATCTGGCCGCCGTCGGCGTCTTCGAGGGCGCCGAGCTCCCCGCCGAGCTGCGGGACGCGGCGGGAGCCGACGCGGCGAAGGGGAGCTTTCGCAAGCTTGCGCTGCTCTACCCCGAGGGGGGCGGCCGGGTGGTGGCGATCGGGCTCGGCCGCGAGGACGAGTTCGACGCCGAGCGGGCCCGGGTGGTTGCGGCGCTTGCGAACGGCCAGGCGGCCAGGGTCGAGGCAGAGTCGCTGGCCTGGGCCGTGCCCGAGGCCGGCGACCGCGAGGCGCTCGCCGCCGGCCTGGTCGAGGGAACGATCCTCTCTTCCTGGCGCTTCGACCGCTACCGCAAGCCCGAGGAAGACGAGCCCAAGGCCCGGGTCGAGCGCCTCATCCTGCTCGGGCCGGAGGCGCTGTCCGCCTCCGCCGAAGCGGCCCGGATCACGGCCGAGGCCGCAAACCGGGCCCGCGAGCTGCAGCAGCTTCCCTCCAACGTCGCCACCCCGAGCTTCCTCGCCGAGCAGGTCGGCGACGTCGTCTCCCGCCACGAGAAGCTGAGCTTCGAGACCTTCGACCGCGAGCAGATCGCCGACAAGGGCATGGGCGGGCTGGAGGCTGTCAGCCAGGGCACCGCCGAGGAGCCGAAGCTGATCGTCCTGCGCTACTCGGGCGGCGGCAGCGGCCCGACGATCGGCCTGGTCGGCAAGGCGGTCACCTTCGACAGCGGCGGGATATCGATCAAGCCCTCGCAGGCGATGCACGAGATGAAGATGGACATGTCGGGCGGGGCCGCCGTGATCGAGGCGATCTCGGCGATCGCCGAGCTGGGCCTCCCCCTCGACGTGATCGGGGTCGTCCCGGCAACCGAGAACATGCCCTCGGGGACGGCGATCAAGCCGGGCGACGTGATCACCCAGTACAACGGCAAGACCGTCGAGATCAACAACACCGACGCCGAGGGCCGTCTGATCCTCGCCGACGCCCTCGCCTACTGCGTCGAGCTGGGCGCCGAGCGGATGATCGACCTCGCGACCCTGACCGGGGCCGTCGTCGTCGCCCTCGGCTCCACCTACGCCGGCCTGATGTCCAACGACGACGACTGGGCGCGGGAGGTCGAGGAGGCGGGAAAGCGCAGCGGCGAGCTCGCCTGGCGGCTGCCGTTTCACCCCGAGTACAAGGAGCTCACCAAGGGAACGATCGCCGACCTGACCAACGCCTCGGCGAAGCGAAAGGCGTCGACGATCTACGCCGCCGAGTTCCTCGAGGAGTTCGTCGGCGAGGTTCCCTGGGTCCACCTCGACATCGCCGGCACCGCCTGGGACGTCGGGCGCGAATACGTCGGATCGGGTCCCAGCGGGTTCGGCGTGCGACTATTGGTCTCGCTGGCGCAGGACCTGTCTAACGCCTAGGAGGCCAAGTGAGCGATGTGCAAGCCCGGCTGAGCGAACGGCAGCTCGGCACCCTTGCGCGCCTCTGCGACACGGTTGTCCCGGCAATCGCGCGCGAGCCCGACCCGGACGGGTTCTGGGCCCGCAAGGCCACAGACGTCGGTGCCGACCTCGGCCTGGCCGAGCTGCTGGCCGGCCTGCCGCCCGATCAGCTCGCCGGGTTCGGCCAGCTACTCGACGAGCTCGACGAGCAGGGATTCGGACGGGTGTCGGCCCGCTCGCGCGAGCAGATGCTGCGCAACTTCGCCCTCGCCGGCCCCGAGGCCGCGGCCGGCGTCTCGAGCCTGGTCAACGGCGCCCTGTTCATGACCTACGGACTTCCCGACCCGCAGACCGGGCAGAACCCGATGTGGCGCACCTTCGGCTATCCGGGGCCGATCAGCGCCCCGCCCACCGAGCCGCCGCTGCTGCAGCCGCTCGTGCCCGACGGCCCCGAGCTGGCGCTCGAGGCAGACGCGGTGGTGATCGGGTCCGGCGCCGGCGGCGGCGTGATCGCCGGGACGCTGGCGGCGCAGGGACAGCAGGTGGTGGTCCTCGACGCCGGCGGCTACTTCGATCGCGCCGACTTCAACATGCTCGAGCTGTGGGCGTTTCAGAACCTCTACTACCGCGGTGGCCCGACCCCGACTGCTGACTTCAACGTCAGCATGCAGGCGGGCTTCACGGTCGGCGGCGGCACCACGATCAACTGGACCAACTGCCTGCCCACCCGCCCCTGGGTCCGCGAGCAGTGGGCGCAGGAGTTCGGGCTCGAGGGAGTCGACGGGCCGGAGTTCGACCGCCACACCGATGCGGTGCTGGAGCGGATCGGGGCCAACGACCGCTGCAGCGACTACAACGGGCCGACCCTGCGGATGAAGGAGGGCGCCGAGCGGCTCGGGTGGTCGTTCGAGCGCGTCATCCGCAACGCCGACCCGGACACCTACAGCCCCGAGGTCGCGGGCTACCAGGGGTTCGGCGACCAGTCAGGCTCCAAGCAGGGCACCGCGCGCACCTACCTTCGCGACCTCGCCGACGCCGGCGGCACGATCCTCGCCCGCACCTACGCGCAGCGGGTCCTGGTCGAAGGCGGCCGCGCCGCGGGCGTCGAGGCCGCCTTCCTCGATCCCGAGAGCGGGCACTCCGCCAAGGTCACGGTCCGCGCCCCGGTTGTCGTCGTCGCCTGCGGCGCCCTCGAGTCGCCGGCGCTGCTGCTGCGCTCGGGGATCGGCGGCCAAGCGGTCGGAGAAAACCTGCACCTACACCCCTGCACTGCGGTCTTCGCCTACTACGGCGAGGACCAGCGCTCCTGGTGGGGCGCCTGCCACACCGGCGTCGTCGACGAGTTCGCCAACGTCGAGGACGGCTACGGCTTCCTGCTCGAGACCGCGCAGTACACGACCGGGCTGGGGGCGTCGGCGCTGCCGTTCACCGGCGCCCGGCGCCACAAGGAGCTGATGCACGAGTTCTCGCGCGGGGCGACGGTGATCGGGCTGCTGCGCGACCGCGGCGGCGGCCGGGTGACGATCGACGCCGAGGGCAACGCCGTCCACAACTACGGGCTGACCGACGAGCTCGACGTCCGCAACACCCTGCGCGCGATCGACGCCCAGGTGAGGCTGCACGAGGCCGCCGGGGCGCAGGAGATCTACGCGCTGGCGACCGGCCTGCCGCGCTGGCGGCGCGGCGACGACCTCGAGTCGTTCATCGGCCGGGCACAGCGGATCCCGCTCGCCTTCGGCGGCTACAGGCTCTTCTCCGCCCACCAGATGGGAAGCTGCCGGATGGGCGCCGACCCGGCGACCAGCGTCGCCGACACCCGGGGAGAGCTGCACGACACCCCCGGGGTCTGGATCGGCGACGGCAGCGCGATGCCGACGGCCTCCGGCACCAACCCGATGATCTCGATAATGGCGCTTGCGCACCGCACGGCGGAGGCGATCGCCGGACAGGCCCGGCCTGCCGCCGAACCCGCCCAGACGACAGCGACGACCTAGGAGGAAACGACAGGTGGCGACGACAACCCAGGAGCAGGTCCGCGACAAGCTCTTCATCGGCGGCCGGTGGGTCGACGCGGAGGGCGACGGCAGCATCGAGGTCACGAACCCGAGCACCGAGGAGCCCGTCGGATCGGTTCCCAGCGGCTCGCGGGCAGACGTGGAGCGCGCAGTCGCCGCCGCGTGCGACGCATTCGCATCCTGGTCCCAGACCAGCCCGGAGGAGCGGGCCGAGATGCTTGCGGCGATCGCCGCCGGGCTCGGCGAGCGGGCCGACGAAATCGCCGCCCTTGTCGCCACCGAGCTCGGGATGCCGTTGAAGCTCTCTCGGATCATTCAGGCCGGGCTGCCGACCGCGTCGTTCTCGTCGATGCCCGAGCTGATGCAGCAGATCAGCTGGCAGGAGGAAATCGGCAACTCGCTCGTCGTGCGCGAGCCGGTCGGAGTCCTGGGCGCGATCACGCCCTGGAACTACCCGCTGCACCAGATAGCGGCCAAGGTCGCCCCGGCGCTCGCCGCCGGCTGCACGGTCGTGCTGAAGCCCAGCGGTGTCGTCCCGCTCAACGCCTTCATCCTCGCCGAGGTGATCGAGGCGGCGGGCCTGCCGGCAGGTGTCTTCAACCTCGTCACCGGCCCGGCCTCCGAGGTTGGCGAGGCGATCGCCGCCGATCCCGGGATCGACGTCGTCTCCTTCACCGGCTCGACGCGGGCCGGGCGCCGGGTCAGCGAGCTGGCCTCCGAGACGGTGAAGACGGTGACGATGGAGCTGGGCGGCAAGAGCCCCAACGTGATCCTCGATGACGCCGACCTCTCCAAGGCGGTTCCCGACGGCGTCGCCAAGTGCTTCATCAATTCCGGACAGACCTGCAGCGCGTTGACCCGGATGCTGGTGCCGAGCGAGATGATGGCCGAGGCGGAGCAGATCGCCGCGGCCACCGCGGAGACCTTCACGCCCGGGGACCCGTTCGACGAGAGCACCCGCCTCGGCCCGCTGGTGTCGGCGGAGCAGCGCGACATCGTGCGGGGCTACATCGAGAAGGGAAGCGAGGAGGGCGCCAAGCTCGTCACCGGCGGAGCGGAGGCTCCTGCGGACCTGGAGCGTGGCTACTTCGTTCAGCCGACCGTCTTCTCGGGCGTCGACAACTCGATGACGATCGCCCAGGAGGAGATCTTCGGGCCGGTTCTCACGATCATCCCCTACACCGACGAGGAGGAGGCGGTGAAGATCGCCAATGACTCCATATACGGGCTGGCCGGGGGGGTCTGGTCGGGCGACGAGGAGCGCGCGGTTGGGGTCGCCCGCCGCATCCGAACCGGCCAGGTCGAGATCAACGGCGGCGTCTTCAACCCCCTGGCGCCCTTCGGCGGCTACAAGCAGTCGGGCCACGGCCGCGAGTTGGGCTACTTCGGGATCGAAGAGTTCCTGCAGCCCAAGGCGCTGCAGCTGTAACGAAGCGCCAGGGCTCTGGCGAGGCGCCTCAGCCAGGGTGCGCTCGCGAGCGAGCCGACAGGCTCGTCCCTCCCCCATCCATATGGGGGGCCTCTCGCACCCCTGGGGGTTTTCGGAAAATACGTTCCTTGGCAGAAAACTTCTTTGCCCACCAGTGAAAGTGGCTCTTCCAGGGACACGATTTGCGCCAGCGAAAGAAATTTGCCTCTGATGCAAATTTCTGTCCGAAAACCCCAGGGAGTCAGCGAGGCCCTGACCGCGGCGCTGACGGCGGCGCCGCGCCCGCTCTAGGCTCCGCCAATCGACTTCGAGCCCACAGACGAGCAGCGGCTGCTGCGCGACACGATCCGCGCCTTCGCGCGCGAGGAGGTCGCGCCGGTCGCCGAGGAGCTCGACCGGACCAAGGCCTTCCCCTACGAGCTGGTCGCCAAGATGGGCGAGCTGGGGATGATGGGGATCCCCTTCCCGGAGGCCTACGGCGGCGGCGGCGCCGACACCCTCGCCTACACGATGGCGGTCGAGGAGCTGGCGAAAGTCGACTCCTCGGTCGCGATCACGATGGCCGCCCACACCTCGCTGGGGACGATGCCGATCCACCTCTGGGGCTCAGACGAGCAGAAGGAGGAATGGCTGCCGCTGCTCTGCGCGGGCCGCAAGCTTGCCGCATTCGGGCTGACCGAGCCCGAAGCCGGCTCGGACGCCGGCAACACCCACACCTCGGCCCGGCTCGAGGACGGCGAGTGGGTGATCGACGGGGCGAAGCAGTTCATCACCAACTCGGGCACCGAGATCTCCGGCTGCGTGACGATCACCGCGGTCACCGACCGCTCCAATGGCCGCAAGGAGATCTCCAACCTGATCGTCGCCAACGGCACCCCCGGCTATGAGCCCGGCGAGCCCTACCGGAAGATGGGCTGGAACGCGTCCGACACCCGCCCGCTCTCGTTCAGCGAGTGCCGGGTGCCGGAGTCGAGCCTGCTCGGGCGCCGCGGCGACGGCTACAAGCAGTTCCTGCAGATCCTCGACGGGGGGCGGATCGGCGTCGCCGCGATGGGGGTCGGCCTCGCCCAGGGTGCGCTCGACGAGGCGCTGGCCTACGCGAAGCAGCGCAAGGCGTTCGGCCAGTCGATCTCCAGCTTCCAGGCGATCCAGGCGAAGATCGCCGACCTCTCCTCGCAGATCGAGGCGGCGCGCCTGCTCACCTACCGCGCCGCGATCGAGAAGGATCGCGGCGAGTCGTTCACGCTCACAGCCGCGCAGGCGAAGCTGATCACCGGCCGCCTGGCGGTGCGGGCCACCGAGGAGGCGGTGCAGATCCACGGCGGCTACGGCTACATCGAGGAATATCCGGTCTGCCGCTTCTACCGCGACGCCAAGATCCTCACCATCGGCGAGGGCACCGACGAGGTCCAGCAGATGGTGATCGCCCGCCAGCTCGGCTGCTGAAGGCACGCCTGGCACGCCTTCCCGCAGCTTGCGGAGATATTCCGCGCCCGCTCCTTGGCTCCGACCGACGGCGCGGGGAGACTAATGCGGTCCGTGACGAGACCAGGAGGTGGAGATTGAACGAGCAAGAGGACTCCCGCTGGCAGGACATCATGGAGGCGCGTGTCGACTTCGACGATGGACCGGCCCCGCTGCGTTCCGTGGGCCGGGACGGCGTCAAGCGTCAGCGCAGCGGTTCTCGCAAGTCGGCCCAGTTCAACGAAGCCCTCGCCGACCTCGGCAGCTGGTCGTCGGTCGAGAGCTCGCGGCGGCGGATGTCGGCCTGACCTAGCCGGGCGGCGGAAACTCAGGAGTCCTGGCCGGACGGCCGTGCCGTCTCGGCGCCGTCGGGTCGTGCCTCGACCACCTCGCGCCGGCCCCGGTCGGGGCGGATCATGTAGTGCTCGCAGAGCTCCAGCTCCTGCTCGCGGACAAGCGGCCTGCCGGCCGCCAGCGCCGGAGCGCCGCGGACCACCTTGCGCCCGTGGGCGACCCAGAGCCGGCCCGGCGCCGTCGGCGCAGTCGGCGTACGGGATCGCGGTGACCTTGCCGAAGCGCCCGACCTTGACCACCACCCAGACCGGCTCGCCGTCCTTGGTGTCGACGTAGATGTCCTGGACCCGGGCGACCCGGGAGCCGTTCATGTCGTCGACCCGGAAGCCGATCCAGCCGAGCGCCTCCTCCAGCGGCGGCGGAGCGATGCCGGTCGCCTGCGGCTCAGCCATCGGGCGTCCTCTCCAGCAGCTCGCCGGCCGCGGTCGCCGGGTCGAGCTCGCGCTTCACGACCCGCTCCAGCAGCTCGGCGACCTCGCGGGTCGTCGGCGACCGCTTCGCTCGAGGCGCCGGCGCAGCCGCGCGGCGGCGATCCCGAGCACCTCGTTGCGAAGGTTGCGGGCTCGGCGGCGCTCCAGCGTGCCCTCGGACTCGATGTACGCCCGGTGCTCATCGATCTTCTCCGCCAACTCCTCGATGCCCTCGCCCTTGGCGGCCTCGGTCCGCAGGATAGGCACCTTCCAGCCGCCGTCGTCGTCAGCCAGCGAGAGCACGCTGCGGATCTCGCGCACCATCGTGTCGGTCATCGGGTGATCGGCCTTGTTGACGACGATCAGGTCGGGGATCTCCATCACCCCCGCCTTCAGCGCCTGGATCGAGTCACCCGACCCCGGCATCAGCGCGAGGACGATGGTGTCGGCGTGGTCGACGACGTCGATCTCGCCCTGGCCGACCCCGACCGTCTCCAGCAGCACGTCGTCCTTGCCGGCGGCGTCCATCACCAGCGCCGCCTGAAGGGCGTGCTCGGAGAGCCCGCCCAGCGCCCCCCGCGAGGCCATCGAGCGGATGAAGACCCCGGGGTCGAGGAAGTGCTCGGAGAGCCGGATCCGGTCGCCGAGCAGGGCGCCGCGCGTGAACGGGCTCGAGGGGTCGATCGAGAGCACCCCGATCTCGCGCTCCTCGGCCCGCAGCTTCTTGGTCAGCGCCCCGATGATCGTGCTCTTGCCGACCCCGGGCGGGCCGGTGAAGCCGACGATGCGGGCGCGGCCGGTGCGCGGGTAGATCTCGCGCACGAGCTCCCAGCCGGCCGGGTCGTCGGACTCGATCAGCGTGATCGCACGCGCCAGGGCGCGCTTGTCGCCCTCCAGCACGCGCTCGGCGAGCGACGCGGATTTGGCGGCCTCTGCCATCGAGCGGCTGAGTCTAGAGTGCGCCCCGCCGTGATCCGCCTGGCTCGATTCCTGGCCGCGCAAGAGGATGCTGACGCCGAAATACGGGCGCCTGCTCTGGCGCTATCTGTGGCGGCGCCTGCTGACCACGGCCGGCTGGCGCTGGCAGACCAGCGGCATGGTCTTCTTCGGCCGCGGGCTCGAGCTGCAGATCGGGCGCAAGGGCACGATCCGCTTCGGCCGCTTCGTCTGGATCGGCGACGGGACCAAGATCCGCTGCCACGAGGGGGTGGTCGAGATCGGCGACAAGACGGTGTTCGGCCAGGAGTGCACGATCTCCGCCTACCAGCGGGTGCGGATCGGCGAGCAGTGCGTGATCGCCGACCGGGCGATGTTCATCGACTTCGACCACGGCGTCACCGAGGTCGAGCGCCCGATCCGCGTCCAGGGCATCTACAAGCGCGACACCGTCGTCGGCTCCAACGTCTGGATCGGCTACGGAGCCTGCATCCTGCGCGGGGTCCGGGTCGGCGACAACTCGATCATCGGCACCAACGCGGTGGTCACCCGCGACGTCCCGGCCAACGCCGTGGTCGGCGGGGTGCCGGCGAAGGTGCTGCGGATGCGCGAGGCGCCGAGCGAGCTGCGCTGGCCGGACCCGGTCGAGCCCTGAGCCCCTGAGAGCTACGCCTTCGCGGTCCGGGTGCCGCAGACGCCGTCGTAGACCTCGGCGGTCTGCTCGGCGATGTCGGCCCAGTCGAAGCGGCGGATGTGCTCGAGCCCCTCGTCG
The DNA here is from genome assembly GCA_963772265.1 of uncultured Solirubrobacterales bacterium. GTDB lineage: Bacteria > Actinomycetota > Thermoleophilia > Solirubrobacterales > 70-9 > Mayfieldus. The sequence continues at coordinate 211,696 of CAVYWS010000002.1, forward strand.
ACCAGGCGCTGGCCGAGCTGCTCGTCGCCGAGCAGCCGCACCGTCATCTCGGCCAGGGCCTCGGGGTCGCGGGGCCGGAAGCGCAGCCCCGCCTCCTCGTGCGGGACGACCTCGCGCAGGCCGCCGGTGTCGGCGACGATGCAGGGGCAGCCCGACGCCATCGCCTCGAGGGCGACGAGCCCGAACGGCTCGTAGATCGAGGGGACCACGCAGATGTCGGCGATCGGATAGAGCGAGTGCAGGACGTCGTCGCCGATCCAGCCAAGGAACGTGCCCTGCTCCATCAGCCCCAGCTCCTCGCGCCTGGCGACGCAGCTCGAGCTCGTGGGTGCCGGAGCCGGCGACCAGGAAGCGGGTGCCCGGCATCCGCTCCAGCACCCTCGGCATCGCCTCGAGCGCGAGCTGGAATCCCTTCTCGTAGACGAGGCGCCCGACCAGCAGCACGAGCTTCTGGTCGGGCTCGGCGAACTCGAGCCGCAGCCGGCTCAGCTCAGCCGGGTCCTGGGGCTGCAGGTCGCGGGGGTCGATCCCGTTGGGGATCACCGAGACCCGCTTCTCCTCGACCCCGAAGATGTCGGCGATCTGCTCGCGCATGTAGAAGGAGCAGGCGATCACGCGGTCGGAGCGGTTCGTGATCCAGCGCTCGACCCCGTGGATGTAGGACTGCGGGTGCTTGTCGACCCAGCCCTGGTGGCGGCCGTGCTCGGTGGCGTGGATCGTCGTCACCAGCGGGGCGCCGAAGCGCCTCGCGAGGTGGTCGCAGGCGTTGGCGACGAGCCAGTCGTGGCCGTGGACGAGGTCGAAGCTGAAGCGGTCGCCGAGCTCGACCCCGGCCGCCAGCATGTCGGAGTTCATCCTCTCGACCCAGGCGACGAACTCGCCGAGGTCGGTGGGCCGCTTCGGCTCGCGGATGCGATGGATCGCCACCCCCTCGGCCTGCTCCTCGGCCGGCGACTCCTCCCCGCCGCGGGTCAGCACGTGGACGTCGACGTCGAGCTCGACCAGTGCCTCGGCGAGCTTGCGCACGTGCCGGGCCAGGCCGCCCTCGATCAGCGGCGGGTACTCCCAGGAGAGGATCAGGACGCGCATCGGGTCTTACGGCTCCAGCAGGGGGACGAGGCTCAGATCGGGTGCCAGGGCTCGCATGCGGGGATCGGGCGGGCGGGCGGAGTCTATGGCTTCGAGCATCGCCCGGGCGTGGGCGGTGGCGCGCGTGAACGGGTAGTCGCCGGCCTGTCCGCGGCTGTCGAGGAACGCCCAGTCGCTCGATTGCAGCGCCAGAAGCTCGCGCGCCGCGCGCATCGCCCGCTGCCCGTTCAGCCCCTCCCCCAGCGCCCGCAGCAGGCGCAGCTCGCTGCGCCGCGCGGCCCAGGCGATGTCGGCGACCGGGGGCGAGTCCCAGGTGCGGAAGTCCTTGCCCTCGCCCCAGCTCGCGGCGGCGAGCGGGCGATGCTCGGGCTGGTGCTCGGCCAGGGCCCGCGGCAGGGTCAGCAGGCGCACCCCGCTCTCGCGGCGCCAGGCGCAGGACCTCGGCCAGCCAGACCGGCCCCTCCGACCACCAGTGCCCGAGCAGCTCGGTGTCGACCGCGAAGACGATCAGCCCCGGCCGGCCCGCCTCGCCGCGGAACCGCCGCAGCCGCTCCGACGCCGCGGCGATGAACTCGCGCCGCGTCGCGGCGCGCCCGATCGGCGGCCTCGGCCGGGTCGTAGGGACCGCCGTCGATCCGCCAGAGCCGCATCCCCCGCATCGACTTGGCGGCGAACTGCAGGTAGGGGCCGGCGGCCGGATAGCCGCTCTGCGACCAGAGCCAGCAGACCGCCTCCCAGTCGATCGTGAAGGCGACCGGGCCGGCCTCGGTCGCAACCGGCGTCAGCGCCGCCAGGCCGCCCTCGCCGGCGCTCTGGTCGACGCAGAAGTGCGAGACGCCCTGCTCGGCGAGCTCCCACTCCAGCCCCGGGCGCGTAGCCGCATTCGGGCAGCCAGACGCCGCCGTCCCAGCCGAAGCGGCGCCGGTGCGATCGCAGCCCCGCGTCGAGCTGCAGCCGGACCCCGGCCCGGGTCGCGAGCAGCGGCAGCACGGCGTGGGTGGCGGCGGAGCCGAGCAGGGCGATCCGGCCCTCGTCGCGGGCGCTCCGGAAGGCCGCGGCCACGTCTCCCCCGCAGCGGTCGAGGGCCTCCAGCGCCGCCCGATAGCGCTCGGCCTCGGAGTCCACCGCCGGCCGGAGCTCGGGGTCGACCTCGGCCCGGTCGGCCTCGGCGGCCTCGATCCGAAGCCCGAGCAGGAAGTCGCGCATCCGCGACGCCACCCCCGGGTCCTCGAGCTGGTCGGCGAGCACCGGGGTGACGGTCATCGTCAGGTCGCGGGCGATCTCCAGCAGCGGCAGGTAGGAGCGCACCGCGGCGTCGAACAGCCACTCCTCGCCGAACGGGTAGGTGCCGAACCCCTCGACGTAGGGCATGTGCGAGTGCAGGACGATCGCGAGGACTCCGGCCCGCTCGCCGCGACTCAGGCATGGCAGACCGCGACGAAGTCGAGCGCCCGCTCCAGGCCCACGGAGCGCAGGGCGAAGTCCGAGGAGGCGATCGACGGCGACGAAGCGCGAGTAGAACGGCCCGGTGAGCCGAAGCGCGGGGTGAACCCGGTCCCAGCCGAGCCGCAGCGCGAGCTCGTGGGCGCGCAGCTTGCGGGCGTGGAACAGGCCGAGGATCTCGACCCGCGAGAAGCAGGGCTCGAGCAGGTCGGCGTACTCCTCGGGCGTGTACTCGCGAAGGTGCCAGGGGTTGTCCGACTTGGGGGCCCCCGGAGGCGCCAGGGTGAGGCGGTTCGGGGTCGAGACGTAGGAGACCGGCGCGAGCTCGGCGAAGCGGCGCAGCAGCTCGGCCGGGCGCTCGACGTGCTCGATCGTCTGCAGGAAGACGACCGCGTCCCGGGGCTCTGAGAACTCCTCGACCAGGCCGCGCTCGAAGCGCAGGTTGGGGCGCCGGTAGCGCAGCCGGGCGTGCTCGAATGCCTCCGGGTTGGCGTCGACCCCGATCACCTCGCTCGCGCTGCGCGCCAGCAGATCGGAGCCGTAGCCCTCCCCGCAGGCGAGGTCGGCCACCCGCAACCCCTCGCAGCGCTCGGCGATCCACTCGTAGACGGCGACGTGCCGCTGGTACCAGTAGTTCTCCTCCGGAACGTCGGGCAGGGTGCGCTCGCCGGTCAGCTCGAGCGGCGGCACGTCTGGGGGCTGATTCTGCTGGAGGTGCGGCATCGGGCGGATAGCATCCTCGCCCATGCCAACCGCCGCAGGCACGAGCCCGGAGCGCATTCGCGAGGTCAACACCCGCTACCACGACTCGGCGGCGCACAGCTATGACTCCAAGTGGGGGATCGACTTCGGCGCGGTCGGCCAGCGCCAGGTCCTGGGCAAGCTGCGCAAGGCCCTCGGCGAGCGACCCGAGCGGGCTTTCGGCGACGCGCTGGAGATCGGCGCCGGCACCGGCTACTTCAGCCTCAACCTGCTCCAGCTCGGGCTGATCGAGCGGGCGACCGCGACCGACATCTCGCCGGGGATGCTGGAGACCCTTGGGGCCAGCGCCGCGGCGCTCGGGCTCGAGGTGCGAGCCGTGGCGAGCGACGCCGAGCGGCTTCCTTTCGAGGACGGCAGCTTCGACTTCGTCTTCGGCCATGCCGTCCTCCATCACATCCCCGACCTCGCGCAGGCCTTCGCCGAGTTCTTCCGCGTCCTGCGCCCCGGCGGCACCGTCGCCTTCTGCGGCGAGCCCTCCCGCTACGGGGACCTGCTCGCGGCGCTGCCGAAGCGGGCCGCGCTCACCGTCTCGCCGCTATGGCGGCGGGCGATCGGAGCCGGCGAACGGGCCAACGGCGCCGGCGGGGCCGATCACGACCATCTGCTGGAGCTCGAGGTCGACGTCCACTCCTTCACGCCGAGGCAGCTGCGGGGGATGCTGGCCACCGCGGGCTTCGAGCGGCCGCGCCTGCGCGGAGAGGAGCTGCTCGCCAACATGTACGGCTGGGGGGTGCGGACGCTCGAGTCGACCGCCGAGCCCGACCAGGTGCCGATGCGCTGGCGGACCTTCGCCTTCCGCAGCTACCTCGCCCTGCAGCGCATCGACACCAGCCTGCTGGAGCCGCGCCTGCCGCGCGCAGCTCTTCTACAACTTGGTGCTCTCGGCGCGCAGGCCCCTCGCCTGAGCCGCCGCTCAGGCCGCCCTGGGCAGGCTGAAGCGCACAGTTGCGCCGCGCCGCGAGTCGACCAGCCAGATGCGACCGCCATGGGCCTCGATGATCGCCCGCGAGATCGCCAGGCCGAGCCCCGAGCCATCGGAGCCGCGTGAGCCGTTGCCGTCCCCCCGGTAGAAGGGCTCGAACACCCGCCTACGCTCCTCGCTGGCGATACCCACACCGGTGTCGGCGATCTCGATCTCGACCCCGTCGGCGGTCGTCTCGGCGCGCACGGTGACGCTCCCGTCCGCGGGCGTGTGCCGGATCGCGTTCTGGAGCAGGTTGAAGAGCACCCGCTGAAGCCTTTCGGAGTTGGCGCGGGCGTCTCCCAGCTGAGGCGGCAATTCGGCCACGACCCTGACCCGCTCGGCATCGGCCTGGACGTCCATCGCCGCAACGGTGTCGCTGATCAACTCGGCCAGCGCGACGCGCTCCATCGTCCACTCGATGTCGCCGGCCTCCAGGCGGGAAAGCTCGAACAGGTCGTCGATCAGGTTGCCGAGTGCTTCGATGTGGGTCGACATCGTCGCCACATAGCGGCGCCTTGTGTCCTCGTCTCCGATCTCGTCGTCGATCGCCTGGGCGAGGAGGCGCAGCGAGGTCAGCGGGGTGCGAAGGTCGTGCGAAACCGCGCCGACCAGGTCGCGACGCGCCCGCTCGGTCGCCGCCAACCGCGCGGTCATCGCGTTGACTGCCGACGCCAGCTCGGCGACTTCGTCGGAGGCTCCCGTCTCGATCCGTACGTTTCGGTCTGCCCTCCCCCACGGCCACTAGGCCGTCCCGCACCGCCTCGATGTCGCGCAGGACGTCGGTCGCGAGAAGCTGGGCGGCGCGGATCGCGACCAGCCCCGCGAAAATGACGCTGACGATGATCAGCACCGCGTCCTCGGTGGAGACGAACATCAGCAGCGCGAGGACGACGACCGCAGCGACGAGCTGGCTGACCGCGAGCGCCACCCCGAGCGCGAACTGGCGGCTCAGCCGGCCGACGCTGCCGCGGCGGCGGACAACCGCATGGGTGAGGCCCAGCGAGACGGCGCCGAGCGAAACCAGCAGGGCGCCGGTCTCGGCCCCGACCTTGGCGCCGTAGGCGGCCCCGATCGCCAGCGAGACCACGAGTGCCGCGACGAGCAGGAAGGCGAGCGAGCCTCTCATGGCTGCAACCGGTAGCCGATCCCCCACACGGTCTGGATTCGCTGCGGCTCGGTTGGATCGGCTTCGATCTTGCCGCGCAGCCGGCGGATGTGGACGGTCACGGTCGAGGTGTCGCTGTAGAAGGGGTAGTTCCAGACCGCGTCCATCAGCTGATCGCGGGTGAACACCTGGCCGGGATGGCGGGCCAGGAACAGCAGCAGGTCGAACTCACGCTGGGTGAGCTGCGCCTCCTCGTCCCGAGACCAGGACCCGGCGCGCGCCGGGATCGATCTCGAGGCCATCGAAGCGCAGCGGCTCCGAGCGGTCAGGAACCGGCTCTAACCGCCGCAGCACCGCGTCAACACGGGCGACCAGCTCGGCCGGAGAAAATGGCTTGACGACGTAGTCGTCGGCGCCAAGGCGCAGGCCAAGCACCCGGTCCGATTCCTCGCCCTTGGCGGTGAGCAGGATCACCGCCACCCGATCGCCGTCGCCGTCGCGCAGCCGCTGCATCACCTCCATGCCGTCGGCTCCGGGGAGCATCACGTCCAGGACGACCAGGTCGGGGCGCTTCGACGCAGCAAGCGCCATCGCCTCGTAGCCGTCCCTGGCCACGTGAGCTTCGTATCCCGCCCGCTGGAGGTAGCGAGAGACGATCTCGACGATTGTCGGCTCGTCGTCGACCACCAACACTGACGCCTGCCCGGGGGGATCAGCGCCCATCTGCCGATTGTCCCAACTCAACCGAAGGTGAAGGCATAGCCGGAGACTCCGGGATCGAACTGAGGGTGAGCATGTGGCGCTCGACCCGGGGCATGTCGACGACGGAATAAAGAGTCTGAGCCCGCACTCGCAGGCTTGCCGCCCGTACGTCGGGCCCGGCCGCGCCGGCGGCGGATCGGATGGCCGTCGAGCAACACCCGCACGTTGCGCCGCTGTTGCGGGGAGCCAAGAACGATGAATACACGCCGGGCGTCGAAGGAGAGATCGAGGGACGCTCCGGCAGCGCCGTCGCCTTGTCGGTCTCGATTCGCCAGCTTCCGCGATAGGCGAGCTGATTCTCGCCGGTCGAGCGGGCGTCCGGAAGCCGTGCCTGCCGGGCGTGATCGGCCCGTTCGTGAACCGCTCCGCGCGCGCCGAACCGAGATATGTCTCCGGGGTGACGGTCCCCTGCGAGGGAGCCTGCGCCCTGACCTTTGACTCGGCGCCGAGGTGCTCGGCCCCCCGCTCGGCCAGCAGGGTGCGGATCGCCCTCTCCTTGCCCTCGTAGTTGCCCTCGCCGAACTCGACGAGACGGACGCGGCCCTGGGCGTCGATCAGATATTCGGCCGGCCAGTACTGGTTGCCGTAGGCGCTCCAGGTCGCAAAGTCGTTGTCCTGGACCACCGGGTAGTGGATGCCGTCCTGGTTGATCGCCGCCTCGACGTTCGAGGCGCTGTGCTCGAATGGGAACTCCGGCGTATGGACGCCGACGATCTCGAACCCCTTCGATTGGTAGCGGCGATACCAGGCTGTTGAGGTAGGGAAGGGTGCGGATGCAGTTGATGCAGGAGTAGGTCCAGAAGTCGATCAGCACGACCTTGCCGCGCAGGCCGCGCAGGCTCAAGGGCCGATCGTCCGGCGTGTTGAACCAGTGCTGGGTGCCGACAAGCTCGGGCGCCCGTCCGAGCACCGGCAGGGTCTCGCCCCGATCCGCCTGCTGCGCCCCCGCCTCGTGCGCGGTGACGTCGGAATCCCCGATCCTTCCACGCACGCTCGCGATCTGGCTCTGGACCGATCCGTTGTCCTCGAGGTCGCCGGTCGGGTTGACCAGGAAGGAGGGAAGGTCGTTGGCGATCGCGGTCTCAAAGCGAGTGTCGAGATCGCCGAGCATCGCGAAGCCGACCGAGACCATGATCGCCCCCATGGCTACCTGGAGCGCGAGGCTTCGTCGTGAAAGCCGTGACGTGAGGCGGCGACCTCCCAGGGCCAGCGCGTAGAGGACGACCGCCGAGCCGATTCCATAGGCGAGTGCGACGGCCAGCCGGCCGACCGTGAAGCTCTGGGCGGCCGATACCGTGATCACGCCGGCCAGGATCGGGCCGGCGCAGGGCGCGTAGACGAAGCCCAGGCTGGCGCCGATCAAGAGCCCCGACCCAAAGCCGTCGCCCCCGCCGCTGCGCGGCGCGAAGCGCGACGTGACGCGGCTGATCCGGGCCTCGATCTGGGCCGAGACCGGTGGCAGCATCAGCGAGATTCCGAATCCGATCAGAACGACGATCGCAAGGGTGCGAGGCAAGCCGCTCGGCAGGCCGAGGGCGTCGATCAGGTAGACGAGGGCGACCGTCGCGAAGGTGAACGACAGCGCCAGCCCGGTGACGATTCCGAGCGGGCGTTGCCTGCCGCCGGTCGCGCCGGCGGAGAGCACGACCGGCAGCACCGGCAGCACGCAGGGCGACACCGCCGTGCCCGCCCCGGCGACGAATGCGAAGGCGATCAGCAGGGCCATGCGCGGCTCAGCCGCCTGCCTCGTCCTTCATCGCGTCGCCACTCTTCTCTTCCCCCTTCATCGCCTCGCCGGTCTTGCCCTCGTGCTTCATCGCCTCGCCACTCTGCTTGCCTTCGCCCTTCATCGCGCTCGCCGCTCTTGCCCTCGTGCTTCATCGCTTCGCCGCCCTGCTTCTGGCCGGCGCTGGCGCTGCTGTCATCGTTTCCGCAACCGCTCGCGCCCAGGGCGCCAGCGGCGCCCCCGAGGGCCAGCGCGCCAGCCGCGAGGATCGTTGCGGCGTTCCTCTGCTTGAACATGGGGCCTCCAGTGGTTCGATTGACCTGAGACCCACGCTAGGAGGGAGATCTAACGAAAAGCGAAACTATGGGCACGGGAATCCGAGCCGGATGCATACCTGTCGGTCATGCAAACCTCTGACTTGTTACGCATTGGTTGCCGCCTGCGCCCTGCTGCTCGGTGGCTGCGGGAGCGGGGGCGGCAGCACCGCCGGATCCACCTCCCCTCCCCGACCGGGGCACCGAGCCCCGGCCCGGCCGACCGGCGTCGCCGCGGTCTGCGGCTCGATTCCGATCCAACGGGTGAGGTCGCTGATCTCCGCAGCCGGTGGGCGGGAGTCGCCGCTGCGGCGCGACTCGAGCTCGAGCAGCGGACGCTCGGTCTGCAGGTTCCACGGGCGGACGGCGAACGTCGAGGCGCAGCTCGACGTCGCCACCCGGGCCGTAACCCGCTACTTCAACCGGATCACCGAATCGCAGCAGTTCAGCTCGACCAACCCGACCCTGCGCCCGGTTCCGGTCCCCGGCCTCGGCGACAGCGGCGTTCCCGGCGGCGGCGCCAACTGGATCCCCTACTTCGACCAGCTCCTCTCGGCCCGCGGCGAAGCGGCGCTGCTGGTCAACTTCTACGCGCAGGGCGCCGCCAACGAGGCGCTGAAGCAGGAGGCGATCCGCTTCACCCGATTGGTCTACGCGAAGCTCGGCATCGAGCGCGGCCGATACCGCTCCGACCGCGACCGTTAGAAACCCGTTGCGGCGTCGGCCAGGGGATCGTCGCGGAGCGAGAGCTGGGTCCCCCCACCCTGCTCGCGGAGCAAGGCGAAGGCGATCGCCGGGAAGGCGACGACCGAGATCAGCCCGGCGCCGACAAGGGCGGTGGCCGACGCCTGATGCATGACGTGAACCTGCAGGCCGATCTGGGTGGCGACGATGATGAACGAGAACGAGGTGGCCTGGAGCAGCCCGGCGGCGACCGCCCGCCGGGTGCCCATCGTGCGGCGGTAGATCATCGCCGGGATCAGGTGCACGGCGAGCAGCGCGAGCAGGAAGACCGGCAGGCGGATCACCCCGCCGATCGTCGCGAACAGCTCGTCGAGCTGGAAGTCGAGCCCGCTGGAGACGAAGAAGAAGGGGACGAAGATCCCCAGCGCCACCGCCTCGCGCTTCTGCTCGGAGCGGTCGTCGCGCTCCTCGGTCATCCCGCGGATCACCCCGACGGTGAAGGCGGCGAGGATGGTCTCCAGCCCGAGCTGGCTGGTGATCCCGACGACGACCGCGACCAGGGCGAGGTCGGCGCGGGTCTGGATCTGGGCGCTGGACTCCCGCAGCCGGTCCAGCGCGGCGCCTGAGCCGCTGGATCCGAGCCCCCTGGGAGACGGTCAGGAACACGATCACCGCGAGCAGCGCCGAATGCGCAAAGGTGGACCAGCTCGGTCCCGAAGCCGGGACGCTCGTTCGAGTAGAAGAAGGAGAGCAGGATCACCGAGGCGAACTCGGCGATCGCCGCGGTCGCGATCACCTGCTGCCCGAAGCTGGTGTTGACCTCGCCCTCGTCGCGCAGCGGGACGATGATCACGCTCAGCGAGGTGGCGACGAGGATCACCGCGACCAGCAGCGGGGTCTTGATCAGCCCGATCTCGTGCAGCGGGCCGGCGATCGCCGCCGCGATCAGGAAGCCGAGCCCGAAGCAGGCCAGCGCTCGCTCCAAGACCGGACCCCGCAGCCGCTCGACGTCGATCTCGCGCCCGGCCAGGAACAGCAGCGCCGCCAGGCCGATGGTCGAGAACAGCTCCACCGGGTCGCTCGAGTGGGCGATGTCGAGGACCTGGGGCCCGACGATGATCCCGAGCACCAGCTCGAGCACGATCGCCGGCACGAACAGCCTCGGGATCAGCTCGCGGATGACCGGCGCCAGGAAGGCGATCACCGCCACCACGACGAAGCTGAAGTCGGGCATCTAGCGCTTGTCCTTGGGCTCGCGGCGCACCCGGAACAGCCTCACCCTGCCCTCGATCCCCTTCAGGTGGCGCTCGCCCGCGAACGAATAGTGGAATGGCTCCCCGAGCGCGTCGCGCGCCTCTTCGCTGGCGAGCACGCTTCCCGGCCGCGCTATCTGGGTGATTCGACTCGCCAGGTTGACGGTGCGCCCGTAGAAATCGCCGCCACGGGGGACCACCTGCCCATGGGCGATGCCCGCCCGCAACTGCGGGAAGTCCTCCCCCTCCGCGTCGGCGGCCTCGACCAGGCTCAATGCCGCCTCGGCCATAGGGTCCGGCTCGGTGGAGACGAGCATCGCGGCGTCGCCGATCATCTTCACCAGTTGCACCGGCGGACCTGACGACCGCATTCGCGATCTCTTCGAGCCGCACCGCGATCACCCCGAACTCGTCGGGCCGAACCTGCTCCCCGAGCGGGTGAAGTCGATCAGGTCGGCGAAGCAGACCGTCAGTGGGCTGACCCCGCGAAGCTCGCCCGACGCCAGATCCGCCTCGGCGATCACATCGCGCCGAATCTGCTCGAGCAGGTGGGACTGAAGCGCGTAGGTGAGCACCGGCCCCACCATCGGCAGGGTCGCCTTTGCGGCGGCCTCCAGCCGGCGCGCCAGATCGTCGCTCGTTGTCCCCGGGCTGCACCAGCGTGGCCATGATCAGCTCGCGATTGGCCTGGGCGATCCGGGCCGTCGCCATTCCGATCGTGCGCGCGACCTGCAGGATCCCCTCCTCGGGCAAGCCGACCTCGCGAAAGGCCCTCAGCCGCTGTGCCGCCTCGAGGTCCTCATCGCCGAGCAGGCGCGCGTCGGGATCTGGGTTCGGGGTGCCGAGCGCCACCCGGGAGCGCTGCAGCAGCCCGAGCTCGACCCCGGTGCGTTCCGCGATCTCGCGCGCGCGTGTACTTGGCGACCGGCGCCGCCCGCCAGCGCCCGCTCAACCGGCAGAAGGACCAGCCGGCCGGCGGCCACCGCCTCGCAAGGTCCTCGAGCGAGACGCCGTCGTCTGCGAGCTCCTTGAGCAGCTCGAGGCGGGCCTCGCGCGCGTCTCCCTCCAGCCCCTCGAGCAGGCCCTCGGCCTCGAAGTCGATCTCGGGCATCGGCGGGATTCTCCAACACCCCGACCTCGCGGGCTTTTGCCCTAGGCCGTGCCGGCCTCCTCGCGGGCGAACTGGATGAAGGCCCGGCCGGCCGCCGACATGTGCCGACCCTCCCGCCATAGGAGGGCGACCGGAACCCGGACCGCCGGGCGCAGGCTGCGGACCTCGACCGGGGGTCCCTCGCGGCGGATCAGGGAGATCGGAAGGACCGCGGCGCCGAATCCCCCCGAGACCAGGCAGCGGAGCAGGAACGGGTCGCCGCTCTCGAGCGAGACCCTGAGCGGCTGGCCCTGGGCCGCGAACAGCTCCTGCAGCCGGTGCAGGGTCGCCGAGCCCGAGCGCGGGGCGACGATCGGGTAGGAGGCGAGGTCGGCCGCGGACACGGCCTTTCGCCGCGGCGCCCCGTCGGGCGGGAAGACGGCGACGATCTCGTCCTCGCTGAACTGCTCCGCGACCAGCCCGGCCGGCAGCTCGCCGGCGAGCATCGCGAACGCCGCGTCGACCTCGTCGGCGAGCAGGTAGTCGAGCATGTCGCCGGCGGTGCCCTCCAGCATCCCGACCTCGATCCCGGGGTGGGTCTCGCTGAACCTCGCAAGCAGCCTCGGGACGTCTAGCTCGCCGCCCGGCAACAGGGCGCCGATCCGAACGTGGCCGCGCATCACCCCCCGCAGCTCGTCGAGCTCCTCGTGCACGCCGTCGATCTCCGCCAGCACCCGCCTTGCGCGAGCCGCCACCGCCTCGCCGGCCTCGGTGGGGGTGACGCGGCGGCTGGTGCGCTCGAACAGCTCGGTCCCGAGCTCCGCCTCGAGCCGCTTGACCTGGTGCGAGAGCGCCGACTGGGCCACGTGCAGCTCCTCGGCGGCGCGAGTGAAATGCCGCCGCCGCTCGACCGCCTCGACGTATCTGAGCTGGCGAAGCTCCATGGCCAATCAATCGTATTTCACGATTGATTGGTTGACAACAACATGTTGCCGCGATCGACGGATCAGGCCACAATCATGCCGATGCCGAAGAAACGCAAACCCCTCCCGCGACGGCGGCCGGCGGCACTCCGCCGACTGGGGCGGGCCGGTGACGCTGAGGCAGGCCGAGACCGAGGACGCCGGCTCGCTCAAGCGCCTGGCCCAGCTCGACTCCCGCCCCCTGCCCCCGGGGCCCCAGCTGATCGCCGAGCGCGAGGGCCGGGTCGACGCCGCCCTGTCGCTGCACTGCGGCGAGACCGTCGCCGATCCGTTCCGCGCCACCGAGGAGCTCTGCGAGCTTCTGCGCAGCCGCGCCGCGGCGACTCGGCTCTGACCGTGACCGTTCCCGCGGCGAGCCGATCCCGGCAGGGTCTAGATTGGCGACGACGTGAGCGGCGCGATCGAGATCCGGCGGGAGCTGCGCCCGGGGGACCTGGGCGAGATCGTCGCCCTGCACGGCCGCCTCTACGGCAACGAGTACGGAGTCAATTCCAGCTTCGAGGGCTTCGTCGCATCAAGCATCGCGCGGGCGGCGATCCGGGGCTGGCCCGGCGAGCGCGAGGGCGTCTGGCTGGTCGAGCGCGACGGGGCGCTGCGGGGTTGCATCGCGCTACACCGACGAGGGCGACGACGTCGCGATGCTGCGCTGGTTCGTGCTCGAGGCGGGCCTGCGCGGCCGGGGACTCGGCCGGCGGCTGATCGGCGAGCTGATCGAGGAGGTCACGGCGCACCGCTATCGCCCGCATCCACCTCGAGACCTTCAGCGACCTGCAACCGCGGCCCGCATCTACCGGCGCCACGGGTTCGAGGTCGTCCACTCCGAGACCGGCCCGCGCTGGGGCCGCGACGAGATCACCTACCAGCACTACGAGCTGGACCTCGTTGCTTCTCAGTCGACCAGCACGACAGCCCCGCCGCGACGCGGGTCGCCGCCGCCGGCAAGGGCCCCGTCCGGATCCCGGGCGACCGCCTGAACCCCGCCGAAGTAGAGATTGGGACGCTGCCAGCGGGCGATCCGGACGCCGTTCTGCTCGAGCCTTGCCAGGGCTGCTTCGTCGACGCCCGGCTCGGCCTGGACGACCTCGTCCTCGAAGTGGACACGGGCGGCGCGCACCGCGTCGGCGGCGCTCATCCCGTCGACAACCATCCGCAGCACCGTCTGCAGGATCGCGGAGCGAATCCGGTTCGAGCCGGCGCTTCCCAGCCCGGCGATCACCTCTCCCCCGCGCTTGACGATCGTCGGGGCCATCATCGAGGGCATCCTGCGGCCCGCCGGCGCGCGATGGAACCCGAGCGGGTTGAGGTCCTGCTCGCCGAGCATGTTGTTCAGATGCACCCCGGTGCCGGGGACCATGACCCCCGAGCAGGAGCCGTTGGAGCAGGTCACCGAGGCGCACATCCCGTTCGCGTCGAGCACGCCGAGGTGGGTCGTCGAGCCGAGTTGATCCTCCGGCCCGGAGCCTTCGCCGGGCAGGATCTCCCGCAGCCGCGAAGCGGTCTCGTCGAGCTTCTCGGGATCGAGGAACAGCTCTCCGAAGCCGTCCTCGTAGAGACCTTCCTGGAAGCGCTCGCCGCGGCTCTCTTGAGCCGCGCCCATGACCGCGACCGTCTCCTCGACCCCGGCCTCTCCGAGGCGCTCGAGCAGCTCGAGGCAGAGCGCAATCAGGATCCCGCCGGAGGACGGAGGCGGGTTGGTGAGGACGTCGGCTCCGCGGAAACCGGCCTGAACGGGGCGGCGCTCGATCGCCTCGTAGGCCGCCATGTCCTCGCGCGACAGCGTCCCACCCAGCTCGGCGACCCGGTCGGCGACCGCCTGCCCGACCTCGCCGGAGTAGAAGGGCTCCGGCCCCTCGGCGCCGAAGCGCTCCAGCGCCTCGGCCAGCTCGGGAAAGCGGAAGTTGTCGCCCTCCCCGAGGATTCGGCCGGCCGGCGCGTAGAGCGCCCGGCATTCCTCATAACGCGTCAGGATCGGGTTCAGAAGATGAAAGATGTAGGCCTGCTGGGCGTTCAGCGGAACGCCGTCCCAGGCCAGCTCAATCGCGGGCCTGACCAGCTCGGAGAGCGGTGCGGTGCCGAAGCGGGCCAGTGCGTGGGCGAGCCCGGCCGCAGTGCCCGGGACCCCGCAGGAAGCGGCGCCGACGTTGAAGGTCTGCGGGGTCTGGTCGAAGTAGATGTCCACCGGGACCAGCTCCGAGCTGCGCTCGATGCCCCCGAGGCCCGGTGCCTGGACGAAGAAGTCGATCAGCAGGTCCCGCTCCTCGCCCTCCTTCGAGGGGTCGTGGACGAGCATGAAGCCGCCGGCGCCGAAACCGGTCAGCGGGCTCTCGGCGGCGAACGACGCCAGCACCGCTCCGACCGCCGCGTCGACTGCGTTGCCGCCGTCGCGCAGGACATCGGCGCCGGCCTCCGCCGTCTGCGGATGCCCGGCGGCGACGACTCCTCTCACGCGGGATTCGGCCTCTAGCCGGGCAGGAACTCGGGAACTTCGATGCCGCCGAGCTCGTCGCGGCCGCGTGGCTCGCGGCCCCCGGCCGTGCGCCGGATCGTCGGCTCCTCGACCGCCCGCCTGGGCCGGGCACGGCCGTCGAAACGGGTCGCGACCACGGTCACCCAGACCTCCTCCGCAAGCTCCTCGTCGATGTTGGCGCCGAAGATGATGTTGGCCTCCGGGTGAGCGGCCTCGCCGACCACCTTGGCGGCCTCGGACACCTCGACCAGCGAGAGATCGGGCCCGCCGGTGATCGAGAGCAGAATCGAGCGGGCGCCCTCGACCGAGGTCTCGAGCAGGGGCGAGGAGATCGCCTTCTCGGCCGCCATCGTCGCCCTTCCTTCGCCGCCGGTCGACATGCCGATGCCGAGCAGGGCCTGGCCGGCGTCGGACATGATCGTCCGCACGTCGGCGAAGTCGAGGTTGATCAGGGCGGGAAGCGTGACCAGGTCGGAGATGCCCTGCACCCCCTGGCGCAGGACGTCGTCGGCGACCTCGAGAGCCTCGACCATCGAGGTCTGCTCGTCGAGCACCGAGAGCAGGCGGTCGTTGGGGACGGTAATCAGCGTGTCGACCTCGGCCGACAGCGCCTCGATGCCCTTGTCCGCCAGGCCGGCCCGGCGCGAGCCCTCGAAGGAGAACGGGCGGGTGACGATTCCGACGGTGAGCGCGCCGACCTCTCGTGCGAGGCGGGCGAGGACCGGCGCCGCGCCGGTTCCGGTGCCACCCCCGGCGCCGGCGGCGACGAAGACCATGTCGGAGCCCTTCAGCAGCCGCTTGATCTTGTCCTGCTCCTCGAACGCGGCCCGGTGGCCGAGATCGGGATCGGAGCCCGAGCCCAGTCCTCGGGTGAGCTCGGAGCCGATGTGGATGGTGACGTCGGCGGTGCAGACCTGAAGCGACTGAAGGTCGGTGTTGACGGCCATGAATTCAACCCCGGGGATCTGGGTCTCGACCATGCGGTTCACCGCGTTGACGCCTGCGCCTCCGACGCCGACAACGCGGATGACCGGGTTGCGCGGACCGGGCGCGGTGGGCTGGTACTGCGGCTCCTCGCGGCCCCAGCGCGGGGTCTTGACCAGGTCGGGGGACTCGGAATCGCCGAAGATCCTCTGCAGCCGCTCCTTGGGCTCGGGCATGGCCCGCGCCTCGGACTCGTAGGACGGCTCGCGGCGCATCTGGGGCGGCGGAGTCGGGTCGGGGCTCGGCGGCTCGGGCTGCGGGGTCGGCGGCTCGGGCTGCGGGCTCGGCGCGGGGTCGGGAGAGGGCGCCGGCGGCTGCGGCGTCTCGGCGACCGGATCCTCACGGCCGAAGCGGGGCTTGGAAGTCTCGGGCTCGGGGGCCTGGGGGCCCTCGCGCTCGGCGGGCCGGTCAGGCCCCTCTTCGGCGGCGCGACCCTCCCCGGGCCTGGGGGCCTCGGGCGGGTCGGCGGGCGGATCGTCGATGGTCGAACGGAAGAGGTCGGCCAGCGGCCCCTCGCGCATGCTCGCGCGCTTACGACGACCCATTCGTCAGAACCTCCTTCGCCAGCTCACGGTAGTAATTGGCTGCATTCCCCTCAGGGTCGTACTTAAGCACCGATGAGCCGCGCACGGGCGCCTCGGCGAACTTGATCGCCTTGCGGATCCGCGACTTGAAGACCAGCTCGCCGAAGTTCTCCTCCAGGATCTCCACCGCCTCCTTGGCGTGCACCGTGCGCGAATCGAGCATCGTCGGCAGGATCCCCTCGATCTCGACGCCCGGGTTGAGATTCTCCTGGATCATCTTGAGCGTGTTCTGGAGCTGCACCAGCCCACGCATCGACAAATATTCGCATTGGACGGGGACGATCACCTTGTTCGACGCCGTCAGGGCGTTGATCGTCAGCAATCCGAGGCTGGGCGGGGTGTCGATGCAGATGAAGTCGTAGACGGAGAGGACCGGCTTCAGGGCCTTCTCCAGCGACCGCTCGCGGCCGATCTTGGTGCTCATCGCGATCTCGGCGCCGGCCAGGTCGATCGAGGCGACGGCGATGTCGATCTCGCGCTCGGCGATCACCTCGACGATCGGGATGTCGTGGACGAGCACGTCGTACATGCTCTTCTCGACCTTGTCCGGGTCGATCCCCTGGCTCATCGTCAGGTTGCCCTGCGGGTCGAGGTCGATGCAGAGGACCCGGTGGCCGGACTCCGAGAAGGCAACCGCGAGGTTGAGGGTCGTGGTGGTCTTCGCGACGCCGCCCTTCTGGTTGGCGAACGAGATCACCTTGGCGCCGGGGACAACCTCTTCGGGGTCGTCGTTGCCGTGGCGGCTCGGCGTGATCAGGTCCTCGGCCCGCATTCGGGCAGGGCCCTCGTCCTCGGGCGGCGGCCTCCTCGGGCGCGCCCGCGTCAGAGGGCTCCTCGGTGACCTCGGGTGTGCCGTTGCTCGACCCCCTGGAGATCTTGATCTCGCCGCCCTCCTCGGGGGCCTGCTCGATCGGCTCGGGAGGAGCCTCCTCCACCTCTGCCTCCGGCGGTCGAGTCTCGGTCTCGGGCTCGGAATCGGGCGGAATGGTCTGCTCGTTCTCAGGCACGTCTTCAGGCTTGGACTTGCGACTCAGAAATCCCATATGCCGCGCTTATTCGCATGCGCAGGGGGTTTTCCTGCCGTCCTCAGAATTTGCTATGCGGGGTGCAGGGGTATGGGCCTGGGGCTGCGTTGATGTAATGGCTCGATGCCCGCGATCCTCGACAAGCGCCTGATCTTCGTGACCGGCAAGGGAGGGGTCGGCAAATCGACGATCGCAGTCTCCCTGGGCCTGCGGGCCGCCGCCGAGGGCAAGCGCGCGATCGTCTGCGAGATCGCCTCGCAGGAGAACACGTCGCGCTTCTTCAAACGCGGCCAGGTGGGCTTTCACGAGGTCGAGGTCGAGGACGGGCTCTGGACGATCTCGATCGACCCCGACGAGTCGATGCGCGAATACGTCCTGCTGCAGCTCAAGGTGCGGGCGATGCGCGACCTGCTGTTCCGCAGCCGCGTGTTCACCTACCTGGCGGCGGCGACGCCGGGGCTGAAGGAGCTGGTCACGATCGGAAAGATCTGGGAGCTGGCGCAGCTCAACCGCAAGGTCAAGAAGGGCCGCAAGTACGACCTGGTGATCGTCGACGCGCCGGCGACCGGGCACGGGATCGGGTTCCTGCAGACGCCGCGCACCTTCGCCAACATCGCCCGCGTCGGGCCGATCCACTCCCAGGCCCAGGAGCTCGATCGCTTCATCACCGACAAGGAGGTCACGGGGGCGGCGATCGTCTCCCTGCCCGAGGAGATGCCGGTCAACGAAACCGCGACCCTGGAACGGGAGCTGCGCGAGGAGATCGGCGTCGCGGTTGACCGCGTCTACATGAACGCTCTCTACCCGGAGCGCTTCTCGCCGGCGGAGGCCGAGCGTCTCGACGCGGCGATGCAGAAGAGCAACGGTGCGGTGCGCGGCGCCCTTCGCGCCGCGGCCTCCGAGCAGCGCCGTGCGACTTCCCAGCGCCAGCAGCTGCAGCGCCTCGAGGAGCGGGTCAGCGCCCCGGTCAAGACCCTCCCCTTCGTCTTCGAGCCCGAGCTCGGGGTCGCCGAGGCCCGCCAGCTCGCCGCGCGCCTGACCTGAGCATGCCTGCGGTCACCGACATCCTCGAGGGCAAGGGGGTCTGCATCTGCGCCGGCTCGGGTGGGGTCGGCAAGACGACGACCTCGGCCGCGATCGCGACCGGGATGGCCGCCCGCGGGATCAAGGTCTGCGTGCTGACGATCGACCCCGCGAAGCGGCTCGCTGACTCGCTCGGGCTGGAGGAGCTGGGCAACGAGGCGCGGCGGGTGGACCCGGCGCTGTTTGAAGCGCAGGGGATCGAGATGGAGGGCGAGCTCTGGGCGATGATGCTGGACTCGAA
Source organism: uncultured Solirubrobacterales bacterium (assembly GCA_963772265.1). Taxonomy (GTDB): domain Bacteria; phylum Actinomycetota; class Thermoleophilia; order Solirubrobacterales; family 70-9; genus Mayfieldus. The sequence goes on from CAVYWS010000002.1 coordinate 230,255, forward strand.
AGCGACCTTCGACGAGTTGGTTCGCCGCCACGCGCCCGACGAGGAGACCCGCGACCGGGTGCTCGAGAACCGCATCTACCAGCAGATCTCGTCGGCGCTGGCCGGCTCGCAGGAGTACATGGCGATGGAGAAGCTGTTCGAGCTTCACTCCGAGAGCCGCTTCGACCTGCTGGTCCTCGACACGCCCCCGAGCCGCGACGCGCTCGACTTCCTCGACGCGCCGCGACGGCTGACCCAGTTCATCGAGGGCCGCTCGATGAAGGTTTTCATCAAGCCCACCGGGCTGACGATGAAGATCGCCGGCCGCGGGGCGTCGGTGATGTTCTCGATCCTGCGGCGACTGGTGGGGTTCGACCTGCTGGCCGACCTGCAGGAGTTCTTCAGCGCATTCTCGGGCATGGTCGAGGGCTTCCAGGAGCGCGCCAAGCGGGTCAACGAGCTGCTCGCCGATCCCGAGACCTGCTTTCTCGTCGTCTGCGGTCCGCAGGGCGAGCCGATCTCGGAGGCGGTCTACTTCCACCGCAAGCTGGTCGAGGCGAAGCTGCCGTTCGGCGGCGTGATCGTCAACAAGGTGCACTACTTCGGCGACCACCCGAGCGGCGACGGAGAGGACCTGCGGCGGGCGCTGAGCGACCTGCTCGGCGAGGAGGACCTCTGCGAGCGCGTCGCTGCGAACCTCGCCGACTACCGGGCCCTGGCGGACCGGGACGCCGCCAACATCGACCACCTGGCGGCCGAGCTGCAGACCCAGAGCGTGATCCGGGTCCCCTATCTGGACGAGGACGTGCACGACCTCGCCGGGCTGGCGGAGATCAACCGCTACCTGTTCGCGGGCACCGAGGAGCGGGCGGAGCTGCTGGCTACGGGCTAGTGGACCCGCGTCTCGGAGCGGTCGTAGTCGAGCTCGCCGATCTCCCAATCGGTGTCGTCGGGCACCGGAAAGAGGTGGCGTACCCGCGGCTCCTCGAGCGGCTCTTCGTGCTCGGGGCCGGGTAGCTCGGGCTCGTCGCCGGAACGCCTCGGCACCGGCGCGGGCCATTCCATCGTCTCCTCGTCGCCGCTGCCCTCGGAAACCTCGCTCAGCCAGTCAAGTTCGGTGCTGCTCCTCACAGTCCCCTCCTGTCGTTCGTGATCCCCCTCCGGCTCGTCGTCGCCGGCGACCTCGTCCCCCTGATCGAATTCCTCCTCGTCGGACCCCTCCTGATCGGGCTCGTCCTCGTCGGATTCGTCGAAGCCGTCCTCGTGGCCGACGTCCTCATAGACGACGATCTCCTCGGGCTCGGGGACGACGACCTCGCCGGTCTCGGGCTCGGAGGTCGCCTCCTCGGCGGTCGGTGGATCCCACTCGTCGGCCTCCCCCATCTGCTCGACGCTGCCCTCACCGCCCTCCAGGCCCCTCGCGACAAGGCTCTCGTCGGCGCTGGCGGCGACGTCGCTTCCGTGCTCGCCCAGCGCCGCGCCGCGGACGATCGTCCTGGCGGCTTCCTCGATCCAGGCGCCCAGCCCGATCGCGGCCCCGGTGTCGAAGTCGCGTCCGGCCATCATCGCCCGCTCGAGCTCGAAGGCCCCCTGAAGCTTCTCGCGTGCCTCCTCGCGCTCCACCGGCTCGGCGATCAGCGCCGCGACCCGCATCGGCAGGCTCGCGCCGACCGGCCCGTTGCCCTCGAACAGGGCCCGCATCGCGAGCAGGTGGTCGCTGAGGCCCTCGAGCGCCGTCGGCCGGTCACAGCCCAGCTCGAACCGGGACACGGCCCAGGCCAGCGATCCCTCGGGATCGGGGCGCGCCTCGAGGCTGCGCGCGAAGTCGGCAAGCTCGGTCGCCTCCGCCTCTGAGAGGCGGTAGCCGCCGGGCCGGGTCGCCGGCACGCCGGTTGGGATCTGCCGCCAGGTCTTCTCGCCGGTCGGCATGAAGGCGTGCGGGCCAAGCCCGACTCCGCCCTCCTTGAACAGCCGCAGGACGCTGGTCAGCTCGCGCAGCATCCGCAACGCGCCAAGGGTGGATCCCTGCTCATGCTCGGCAACGGCGAGGAACTGGGGATCCCAGGCGCTGCGCTCCATCCCCGCGCTGCGAACCGCCTCGGCGGGGGCCTCGTGCTTGTCGGCGCGCACGATCCGCACCCCGGAGGGCAGCTCGAGCCGCGCCAGCGGCATCTGCAGGCCGACCAGCGGCGCGAACAGCACGTCGGCGTCGGAGACGTCGCGAACCTCGAGCTCGAGCTCGCGCAGGGCCGCTTCCAGCCGCGGCCTGTCGAGGGTGAACTCGGTGCATCCCTCCCAGAGCCGGGCGACGAAGGCGATCAGCATCGAGTCGGCGCGCTCGACCTCGTCCTCGGGCACCGGCTCTCCCCTCGCTTCGAGATAGGAGGCGGCGACGCCGGCGGTGTCGATCGCGCTGCAGGCCGGCCCGAAGGCCGGCAGGGAGCGAATCTCGTCTGCGTGCCGGCGGACGAATTGGGCCGTCAGCGGCACGTAGCTGAAGAAGGTGTGCTCGCCGTTGTTCTCGGCGACGTCGAAGGGCAGCTCCTCGCCGGTGGCGACCATCGAGGTGAGCCGCGTCGCCGCCTCGGCGGCGAGCCTGCGAATCGATTCCTGAAACTCGGGATCGTGCACGGCGACACCTTTCCGCCGTGCCTGGGTGCCTCCTGCGGCTGCACGCGCGCTTGCAGCGTCGGAGTGCGCTCAGCGGACGCCGCGTGCTGCACGTGAGCGTCAGCTCAGCAGCGCGTCGATGCGTCGGTGCCGCCGAGCACGCAGAGGGTCTCGCGCTCGATGTGCCAGCTCGCCTCGCTGAGGTCGAACAGGTAGGGAGGCACCCGGGTCGCGAGGCGGTCGTCGTACTCGTAGTCCTTGATGTAGCCGTGGGTGACCGTTGTGCCCGAGTGTGTGCCGACGGTGCCGCGGAAGTACTGGGCGATTACGCCCCTGACCTTCAGCGTCCCCAGCGTCGGGCCGCAGTTGTAGTTGTCGACGATGAACGAATGCTGGAGGGCGAGGATGGCCGCGTCGATCTCGATGTTGGACAGGGTCGTCTCGCACGAGTCGCTGTGCTTGACGCGAACGAAGTTCTTGGCCACCAGGCCGAGCATGGCGACGCCCTGGAGGGAGCTGGCGGTGAGGTCGTCCTCGACGATGATGTCGTTGGTCGCGGCGATCGTCATCGGCTGGTCGTACTGGCCCGACACGTAGACGTTTCCGCAGCCGCCAGTGAGCGAATAGTTGACGTTGTAGGGCGAATACGGGGGGTCCCAGCATCCGACCGAGGGGTTCGTCTCGACGTAGATGATCGGCGGCAGGTTGATGACGGTGTTGCTGAGGCCGGCGGCGGCGTTGGTGACCCTGGCGGTGTTTCCGCCCAGGAAGACGATTCGGGTCGGCCCCCGGTAGACGCCGTTGTTGGCGACGGCGTCGTCGCGAAGCGCGGTGTTGGCCGGGGGCAGATCGACCAGCGAGGCGTTCGGGACCCTGGTCCCCGGCCCGCCGGCGGTGCCGCTGCAGGATGGATAGCTGACCGGCGATCCCATCGACTTGATCTCGTCACCGGCGCTGCGGCCGAAGCTGGGGTTGCCGCAGGTCGCGAACTGGTCCTGGGTGAACATCGGGCCCTTCATGTTGTCGCCGCTGATGAACTGGATGTCGCAGCCGGAGTCGCGGCCCTGGCGGTGGAACTTCTCGCACTGGGAGCGATAGAAGGTCGGGTTGGACTGGGTGTTTGGATCGATCACCTCGTAGACCGTGTACCAGAGGAAGTCGAGGGGACTGTCGCGGCGAAAGCTGGCCACGATGCTGCGGGTCGAGTTCCTCGAGGTCCCGGTGAAGCGCATCCGGAAGGTGCCGGTGTTGTTGTCGATCATCGTGCTGGCGTTGTTTGCCACGCACGCGGGCTTGCCGTTGGCGGGAACCGGCGCGTAGGAGTAATTGAGGTTGTCCGAGGTGGTCGAGCCCGGGACCCGGGTGGAGGGCAGGGTGCGGCACTGGTCCCAGTAGTTCGGATCCTGCTTGAGGTGATAGAGGAACTCGTTCACGCCGGCGCGGGCTGCGTAATAGGCCCGCTTGCTGTCGAGATCGCGCTGGGTGTTGTTGATATCGCCCTGTGCGGCAACGAACGCCGTGGTGACCAGCAGCGCAGTGACCGCAAGCACACCCAGCGCGGCGATCATCGTGAAACCATCCTCCGAACTCAGTGTTCGCCGAATCCGGGCACGAGCGCAGCTGATGGCTTGTCCTGCGATCAGGCGCATGGCGAGAGGTCCGGCGCTGGAGTGCCTCCGGCATGATTCGCGACCGGGGTCAGACGCATGTTGGCGAGGTCGGTGACGACGGCCGCGGCGCCGAAGGCGTCAGGGTTCACGTCCTTGCCGCGACTCGGAAACACGTTGAGGGTGATGAGGACGGCCGCGGCGCGGCTGGGGTCGCCTGAGTAGCTCTGGTCGTCCAGCGGGGTGGTCAGCGCGAGTGGTGAGTTGGCGGGGACGGTGCCTCCCGCCGGCGAGCCGTTGAGGGTCGCTCCGCTCGGCAGCTTGGTCTGGTTGTCGAGCAGCAGCATGCTGTACTCGTTGCCGGATTGATCCAGATAGGGCGTGCTGCCGGACTTCGGCGTCTCGTAGGCGAAGTACTTGAAGACCGGCGTGCTGCCGTCCCGACCGACGCTGTCGAGCAGCGTGGTGGTGCGCAGAAGCGTCGCGGGGGTCCAGCCGGTGGCGCTGCCGGTGGCCGAATACTCGCGCTCGACAAGCGTCCCGCGAGTCCCATTGGGAGTGAATGTGATCTCGCGCCAGACCGGGGTGACCGTCGCCGCCGACCCGTAGCCGCTGAGGAACTTCAGGGTGTTGGCATCGCTCGTGTCCTGGATCGGAGCTGTCGAGCCGCCGACGCAGCTGGAGTCCAGCTCCTGCTCGATTTTCGCCAGCGTCGTGCGCGCCTGCTGGGTTGCGTCGACCTGGCTGACGATCCTGTTGGTCTGGTGAAGGGTGACGTCGAGGATCGCGAACAGCGCACTGAACACGATCAGGCCGGCCACCATTCCGACCAGCAGCTCGATCAGGGTGAATCCGCGCTCGTCACCCAGGCGCTCCGTTCCAGCTTGCGGGCGTCGGGTCAACATGTGCCCACGTTCCACCCCGACGTGGAGTCGATCGTGACGTTCATCGTGGTGCCCTGGGTGAAGTTGTCGTTGGCTGTGCGGGGGAAGGCAAAGGAAAACGGCGAGGTCCGGTACGAGGAGGCCGGGCCGGTTCCGTCAGGGTCGTAGTCAGCGCACACGATGTACCTGTCGGTGCTGGGGGCAAATGGCTGGCCGGGGTAGTTGAGCTGACCGAGCGGGCTCATCGGGTCCCCCGGCCTCACTTCCGGCGACCACGTTTGGTTGCAGGCATCGGTGAGCTCGATGTGGCTGGGAGTGACGCGGGTCGTGCTGGTCCAGGTCTTGTAGGAAACGTTGATGATCAGCGCAGGCAGCTTGATCGGCGGATTCACCGCCGACCCGACGTTCGAGAGGACGGCGGTGGAGCCGGGATTCACAGTCGCGAAGGACAGGTTGGACGGCGGCTTGGCGTCGATACAGCGACCGCCCCAAACCGTCCAGTTGTTGGTGTAGTTGCCCGCAACCGCGAACGGGAACAGGGTGAGGTTCGTGGGATGCGTGAGGATGCTCGCCGAGCCGTTGGCGGCGGTGGCCGTCCTGTTCTGCGAGACCCCGTTGTAGGCGTCGAGGTTGTACCAGGACAGGGCCGGCGCTCGCTGGTTTGTGTAGGTCGTGGTGCCGACCTGGGTGCTGAAGCGGGCGTCGATCGCGCCGGCCTGTCCGAGGGCGTCGAGCTGAGGGATCGCGGTGTCGCTGGTCGTGGCTCTGGCCTGAGCGGTGACCGAGCTGTTCCCATCATGATCGATGTAGCCGGCCTTCGAGGCGGTGATCGTGTAGTCGCCGGTCTGCACCGCGGGCAAGATCGCGCAGCCGTCACTGCCGGTCGTGAGGGAGAACCGTTCCGGGCCGTCGACCGTGAGCGCCGCGCCCGGAACACCATTGCCGTTCTCATCGGGGACGCGGATCAACATCGTGCCGCCGATCGGGGGTGTGATGATGCTCTGGGCGACGACCGGGGGGCGTCTGTTGAGCGGCGGCCAATCGACCGTGGAAACCACCTTGATGTAGTCGGCGGCGGACTGGCCTCCGCAGCTGGTACCCCCTCCGGAGTGGGTCAGGAACTGCCCCGTCGAGTGGACTTGATAGTTCGTGCCATCGACTGTGACGGGACGGGTCTCGTCCAGGCTGGCGAGCTGGAGGGACGACATTCCGCGCATCCGCTCCTGGTCCTGGTTCGCCAGTTCCTGGGCCTGTGAGCGATGGCGCAGATCGGCGCTCGACCGGCCGGCGGCATCGATTCCGGTCATCACCCCGCCCGCGATGAGGACGACGAGGACCGCGCTCATCACGACCTCGATGATCGTGAAGCCGTCCTCCGCCCGCGCGAGCAGGCGCAGGCGGTGGGTTGCTGCGTGCAAGATCCTGCGATGGAAGTTGTACATGGGTCCGGTCCGGTTCCTCTTGGAGAGATCGGCATGCCTGGCGCTCGCCTTGAGAGACCGGTCCGGGATGGGTACGCCCCTGCACTACCGGGACGTCCCAAAATTTGGAAATGAACGGCTAGGCGCCTATGCCGCGGCGGGAACCTTTTCGCTGCCCTTGACCGGCAGCCAGCGGCGCCCGTAGGTGCGCATGTCGTCGATCAGCGGCACCAGGGCCTCGCCCTTCTCGGTCAAGGCATACTCGACCCGCGGCGGCACCTCTGGATAGGTATGGCGCTCGACGACTCCCTGCTCTTCGAGGGCGCGGAGGCGCAACGACAGGGTGCGGGGACTGATCCCCTCGAGCGAGCGCTCGAGCTCGCAAAAGCGCCTGCTGCCGTCGGAAAGATCACGGATCACCAGAAGGGTCCATTTGCCCGAGATGATCTCGGCGGTTCGGCAGACTGGACAGGTGGCGTTGCTGATCGCGCTCATGGACGGAAGACATCGGCGTCTTCCTCTCCTCACTTCAGCGAGTATAGCGCCGTGGCTTCAGAAACTGAAGTACTGCCAGCCGGCGTGCCGAGCCTCCGCTCCGTGCCGGCCAGCCTTGCGTCCAGCCGAGCCCCCGCCACCTGAACCGCCGCCGGATCCCTGGCCGTCCACCGACGGCGGATTGTTGCGAGCGATCAGGTCGAACTTGACCAGGTTGATCCGGTAGACGAGGCCATCGGTCCAGACCAGGTCCTCGTGCTGGCCTGGCTTCAGGGACAGCAACTGGCAGTAGGTGCCCGCGAACGTGCAGGTTCCGTCGCCGTCGAGCGAGCTGACCGCGGAGGAAACGAGGAAGACGGCGGTCTTGGGCTCGAATGCGGAGTTCGTGGTCACGCCCAGGAACGCCACCGCCGGAACCGATTTGCTCGGCAGCTGGTCCAAAGACCCGACGCTGTCATGGACTTTCAGCTCTTCGCCCAGCTGGCCGCTGCGAACCTTGACGCGGTAGAAGTAGAACTTCGACTGAGTCTGGGGCTGCGGCTGGGAGGCGCTGCCACCGCTGGGGGCGGTGCTGCCGGTCGTGTCGGTCGGTGAGACAGTCGCGGTCGGCTGTCCCGCCGAGCTGGTGCCGGCGCTGCCGCTCGACTGAGCGTCGGCGGCCGGATTGGTCTTCGGCGTATCGAACAGCTGCACGAATGGATCCTTGGGCGAGTCCCCGGACAGCCTCTTGTGGTAGTCGCGCAGGCCGGGATCAGAGACGACGACATCGGTCGCAGGTGCGTTGGAGCTCTTGGCGACTGCTGTCGGGGCAGGTGGGGCAGCCGGGGGAGCGCTCGTCGACTTGCTCGAGAGCGCAATTGGAACCACCGCCAGCCCAACGACCAGTACGAGCACCAGCGGCAGCAGGCGCCGGTCTCGCAGGTCGCGGTAGAGATCGGTCAGGAGCTGTGGGGACTGAAAGCTGCTCATGGAGTCGGTGTGGTGGTCGACGCAAGCGCCGGCCCAGTCTCGGTGGCCCCCGCAGTCAGCCCCTGGTCAGCTGGGGTTACGTAGGTCGTGACCTGCAGCGTCGCCTTGACGACCGGATAGGGGAAGGCATCGTCGGCCGTCATCGTGAAGCCGTTGATCGTGACCAGGCGCCCGTCGGCGGCGATCGTCCCCTTGTGGGTACTGACGAGGCGATCGACGCCGGACATGAAGTCCGCGACCTCGAAGTAATTGCCGCGGAAGGTCAGCTGGTAGGGCAGCGTCGGCAGCCCCGCCGAGCCAACGGTGGCGCCAATCGGCAGGGCCGCCGCCGCGGTTTCGGTCGGTGGCGCCGCGGTGATGGAACCGGCCGTGGTCGTGGACGGGGTGGACGTGGTGGACGCGGTCGTGCTCGAGGACGAGGCGGGCGGAGCCGCAGCAGCAGCAGCAGCCGCGCTGTCGGATGAGCCGCCACTGCTCAGCGTGATCGAGCGGAAATCGGCTCCCGAGTGCTCCGCGATCTTGTTCAGCTGGACGAGCATCGACGCTGTCTGGTCATCGACCGGGACCGCCTTGCCCATCACCACGAGGCGCTGGTAGTCGTGGCGGAAATCCTTGCGGGCCTCGAATCCCGCCTGCGCTGCCGCTTGCTGCTCCTGGACGGAGCTCTGCAGGTCGGCGATCTGCGTTTCGAGCTTGCTCGCATCGTTCTGCTTGGGTGAGAGCACAAGCAGCCAGAACGCAACCACGGCCACGATCACCGGGATGACGAGCAGGATCGAGCGATCGTTGCTGCTCATCTCACGACCCTCCGGAGGTTGCGGTCGTGTCGGAGGCTGGGGTGGTCTCCGGCGTGGATGCCGGCGCCGGCGTCGTCGGAGCGCCCGGCGCCGGGGTCGCCCCAGGCACAGGGGGAGTGGGAACCGCATCGAAAGCGGCAACGATCTCGAACTGGGTGATGAAGTCGCGGGTGCGGCAATCTCCGCCCGATGCCCCGCCCTCCGTCGATGACCCTGTCGTCGTCCCGGACGGACGCTCCGACTTGCTCAGGCCGACCCGGGTGACGCCGTCGATGTCGCGCAGGGCTGACAGGAACCCGGCGACCGCGTCCTGGCCGGAGGCGCAACCTTTGAGGGTCAGCGAAGGAACGCCGGTCACCGTCGCACTTGCCGAGCCCGTGTCGGTTGAGGTGGTCGAGGCATCGCCCCCGACCGTGCCGGAAAGATCGGTCAGCCAGACGTCGCCGGGAATCACCAGGGCCAGCTCCCGCATCACCCGCTCCCAGTCGAAGCGGCTGTTGGCGAGGCTCTTGATCGTGGCGGTGCGCTGCTGCTCGACGGTGGCGAACTGGGCGAACGGGGCCAGCTCGGTGGCCCGCTGCTGAGCGGCGGCCTGCTGCTGCTGAAGGTCGGCTATCTGGGCCTTGCGGTCAGAGACCTTGTTGCTGGTGAGGACGAGCAGAGTGACGGCTGCCAGCGCCACCGCAAGGGATCCCACCAGCAGGTAGGCGATCGGCCCGGTGCGAACCTGGCCCTTGTCGCGGCGTTCCTCCGGGGGGATGAGGTTGACGGGTCGCATCGCTAATCCTCCAGCGCCAACCCGTAGGAAACGGTGAGCCGGGCAGCGACATCGTCGCCGAGGCTCAATAGCGCTCTGGGCCTCTCGGTCGAGAAAGGCTGCCCGAGCCCGATCTGGAGGCGGTCGACGAGACCGGGGATCCGGCTCCCCGGGCCGGCGACGACCACCCGCTCGACCGGGGGTACGCCTTCCTGTGCGCCGTAGAACTCGAGCGACAGCCGCAGCTCGTCGGCGAGCTTTGCCGCGCCCTCTTCAAGCACCTCCCGGCTTGCCGCAATGATCTCCGGCTCGCCTTCGATTTCGAGGGTCGGCTTTGCCAGTCCGACATGAACCATCCACTGTCGGGCGTGCTCCAGGGAGAGGGTGCGCCGCTCGGCAAGCTTCTGGGCGATGACTTCGACACCAAACGGAGAGATCCGGGTAAATAGGCATGTCGAGCCGCGGGCAACCGCCAGGTTGGTGACATCGCCGAGGTGGCAATAGAGCACCGCCGGGAGGTAGCCGCCGTCGGCCGGTTCCGCCGAGTCCTGCGACGCCTCCACCATCTCGGTCGCCAGCGCGCGGATCATCGCGAAGGCGGAGAGATCGATGCCCACCGGCCGCAGGCCGGCACTCCGCACCGCGGACAACAGTGCTCCAACCATGTCGCGCCGCGCCGCCACGGCAACCACGTCCATACCGCGGGTTCCGTCATCGCCGGTGAAGCGGGCAACGACTTGGTAATCGATGATGGCCTGGTCAACGGGCATCGGCAGGTGCTCCTGGGCCTGAAATCGGACCGCGGTCCCGATCTCCTTCGGGTCCTCGATCAAGGGCAAGCGCAGTGTCCTGACCGCAACCCGCTGGTTGGCGACCCCCAGCCGGACCGTCTTCGAAAGCTTGTTCTCGGCGAACATCGCCCGCAGCGCCGCACCGAGGGCTTCGGGGTCGGCCACCTCGCCCTCCTTGATCAGGCCGCCTTCCAGCGGTGTGATGGCGACCTGCTGCACCTCGCGGGAGCCGTTGGAGGCGACCTGGGCAGCCGCCAGGCTGCCCGCCTCCACGTCGAGACCGACGATTGACTTGTCCTTGCTAGTGGAAAGCATCACTAATACGCCCGTCCAGGGACTACGTCACCATCGGAAATATTCGACACAGGCTTGAGGGCTCCCGCCGGCTCCTGACCGTCTCCTTGCAACGGGCTTGCACCGTGGCTGCGGGGCGCCCCCGCTACCCGCTCAAGAACGTGCTCGAGTACCAGTCGATCAGCTGGTTGCCGGCCAGCAGGCCCACGATCCCTCCCAGGGCCAGAAAGGGGCCGAAGGGGATGCCGCGCTTTCGCGCCCCGGCTCCCTCCCGCACCATCAGCCCCACCCCGAGCAGGGCGCCTGCGAGAAAGCCCGTGAGCATCGCCGGTGCGACCTCGCGGCCCAGGTATAGCCCCATCAGCGCCGCCAGCTTGACGTCTCCCATTCCCATCCCCTGCGGATAGACGAGCGCAACGAGCAGCAGCACTCCCCCGGCGGCGAGAGCCCCGATCAGGCGCTCCGGGAGGCTGCCGGGGTCGGCAAGCGCGGCGATTCCGACGCCGGCGACCGCTGAGGCGAGGAGGATTCGGTTGGGGATCACCCTGCGCTCGAGGTCGGTCAGCGTGATCGCGGCAAGCGTCGCCACGAAGACCAGCCCCAGGACGAGCTGCGCCGGGTCGTCCCAGAGCACCAGCACGGTCGCCAGGAAGGCAATCCCCACCCCCAGCTCGAGCGCCGGGTAGGTGGCCGGGATCCGCTCCCGGCAATGGCGGCAGCGTCCCCGCAGCAGCAGCCAGGAGACGACCGGGATGTTGTCGCGGGCGGCGATCTGCTCGCCGCAGCCCGGACACCGGGAGCGCGGCGCAACGATCGAGAGCCCGCGCGGAACCCGGTGCGCGACGACGCTGATGAAGCTGCCGGCGACGATGCCTCCCAGAAACGCGAGAGATGCTGCTGCGGCCATCATCGGTTCAATCGTCGGGACTCGCGCATCGCTTCAGCGTAAGTTCGCCGCCGCCCGGAATTCTCCGCCGACCCCCGATCCCCCGCCGACTTGGCCTGAGATGCACGAGGGGCGAGCCCTGCGGGCCCGCCCCTCGACGCAAATGACGTTGGCCCTTGGGCCTCGTCAGGCTGGGGTTACCAGCTACCGCCAGTCGGGCAGCCGCCCCTGTCCTTGCCGGCCGGGACCACGCACGTACGGGTGGTGGTTCCGTTGGCAGCGCGGGCGACCGAGAACGTCCGGCCGTCGCCGCCCGTCGCCGTGACCGTGAACGTGGTCGCGGTCTTGACGGGTTCAGCGACGCCGCTTATCGTCGGCTCGATCGCCGTGATCGCGGACAGATCGCAGTTGGCGTAGGAGCCGTTGTTGTCAGTGGAACACGTCTCCATCGCGGTCTGCGCTGTGCGCGCCTGCGACTTGGCGGCCGAATCGGTCGCCTTGTTCTTCTGGTTCAGGAACGCCGGAATGGCGATCGCCGCCAGAATTCCGAGGATCAACATGACAACCAAAAGCTCGATCAGGGTGAACCCCGACTCGCTTCCGGCCCTCTCACGGAGCCTCTTCAGCATTTAGGTACCTCCTATGGACCTTTGCTGCTTTCACCAGGGCTCCGTAACCACGGGCACTGGTCGTACCTGTCAGGTATCGGTCCTGCCGAAGGCCGCCTTTACCGCTGCATCCCCGCTATGAGGTACGGCGGCCTGCGCAGAAATGCGCAGACATCTGTACGACCCGCACCGGCTTGCTGCCCGAATCAGGCCCCCGCCTGGGAAATCACCTTGCGGATCGCGACCGCCTCGAGCTCGCTGACGCCCGTCCTAGCTGGAGGGATTCCAAGGTCCTCGTAGATCGAACTGACGATTGCCGGCCGGCGAACGTTGGCGCCCAGGCTCTGATCGATGACGCCGTTGTAGAGCAATGTGACCGCGAGGTCGTGCTCGGGATCGCAGAAGCCGATCGACGTTCCGACCTGGCCAGTGTGCCCCACCGCCCGTGAGCTCGGATATGTGCCAAAGCCCAGTCGCCCAAGCCCGGTCATGAAGCCAAGGCCCCAATCGGCCTCGGTCCCGAGAGTCTGATCGTCGACGACGGGCCGGTGCGGTCGGCAGGCTTCGCGCAACCGCTCCGGCTCCAGGAGGGTCGATTGGCGTCCGATCAGGGTGTCCAGCACCCATTCGTAAAAGCGGCCGAGCCCGCGCATCGTTGCGTAAGCGTTCAGCGACGGGTCGGCGGCCTCGACAAACCACCGTGCCCTTTCGGTCAGAAGGGGGAGGTGCCGGCCTTCACGCAGATCGACGTTGATGCCGATCCTGGCGATCTCCTGCGGCTCGAGACCGAGCGACACCTCGTCGATCCCAAGCGGCTCGAGCAGCTGCTCGCGCAATAACTCGGCCAGCGGGGCCCCGCCGACGCGCTCGAGAACCTGCCCGATCAAATAGAAGCCGAGCCATTCGCTGTAGGCGGCATCGGTGCGTCGATCCCATCCATCCGGTGGAACCGCCTGCATCGCCAGCTCGCGACGGCGGGCCGGCGGAGTCACAGCGGCGAAGGGGGAGCGAATGGCGTGCAGGCCCGCCCGATGGGTGAGCAGATCTTCGAGGGTGACCGCCGCCTGGGCCGGACTCTCGGAGAGATCGAGCAGCTCGCCCAATGTCATCTCCCGTCTCAGGGCGCCCTCCTGCTCGGCGAGCAGCACGAGGACCGTGATCATCGGCTTCACCGCGCAGTAGACGGTCGACAGGGTTGCCGTGGTCATCGGTCGAGTCAGTCCGTCATGCCCGTATGCCACGTCCATGACCACCTCTCGCTCAAATCTGACGTAGGCCTGCGTCCCGGTGCAGAACGTCCCTTGATCCACCTCCGCCCGGAGTTGTGCCGCGGTCGTTTCCAGTGCGGTGTGGGAGGTCACGCTGGGCTCCGAGCTCCGCTCTGGGCTTGGATCAGGGCTTCACCGAAGGCCGGTTTGGAAAGCATCTGGCCCCAGGCGATCTGGGCCTCGACGGCCGGTGCGGTGGAGTACGCATCCGCATAGGCGCTGTGCTGTACCAAGTCGAGGAAGCACCCCATGTACGGCCATTCCGTCTGCAGTAGAGCCCCGTCGGCGAACGCGTCGGGTGGCGTGATCTCACGGCGGCGCAGGGCGATGAGCTGGGCGAGCGTGCAGGTGAGCCGCAGATCCGACTCGATGGGGTCGATCCGGGCCGGCTCAGCTGCTTCCGTTGCGATCAGCTGTCCGTCCTGCCAGCGCTCGACCAGACCGACATCTCCAAACATCGTCGAGGTCACGTGTATCACCGCCACCAGCGACGCCCCGGGGATGGGCTCGAACTCAGGGGCTGCGAGCATCCCCGCTTCAGCGACCGGCAGGGGGGTGGTCCACCCGGCGCCGTCGGCGACCTCGGCGTCGCGGAACGCTGCAATCGTGTCCGCCTGCCCGAGCAGCACGTCTTCAAGCGAGTGGTCCCTGAACCGAATCGCCAGGTCCGGTGCGGCGCCCTCGGATGCGCTCAGGAACGTGAGCCCCTCGTCATCTACTCTCATGCGAACACGCTCCCCCTTGGCGTCAATCTCGACAACCAGGGGCGAAGGCGATCCGCCGCGTCCGTTGACTCGCCCCGGCAGCAGGCGAGAGCTGCCCGCCATTGGCGGGGCGTCTCTCGGGCTATCCAGTGGGGAAGGCACGGTTCACCGGGAAACCGATGTGTCAGCGAATGTTGTTGTAGACCGTGATCATCGGCAGGTACATCGAGATCACGATGAAACCGACGGCCCCGCCCACGAAGACGATCATCAGTGGCTCGATCAGCGCCGTCAGCGCCTTCACCTTGGCGTCGACCTCCGCTTCGTAGAAGTCTGCAACCTTGCTCAGCATCTGGTCGAGCTGGCCGGTCTCCTCACCCACGGCGACCATGTGCGCGACCATCGGCGGGAAGACATCACTGCGCTTCAGGGGCGCGGCGATCGTGCCTCCGCTCTTCACCGACTCGTAGACGTCGTCCATCGCCTTCTCGACCAGCGCGTTGCCCGAGGTCTCGCCGGTGACTCGGATCGACTGCAGCAGCGGCACCCCGGCGGCGACGCTGCCCGAAAGGGTCCGCGACCAGCGCGCCATGGCGATCTTCTGAACGACGTCTCCGATGTGCGCCGGCAACTTCAGCTTCAGGCGATCCCACCAGGGGCGGCCCACCTCGGTCTTCTTGAAGCGAAGAAACGCGAAGACCAGGGCGACAATCGCCGGGAAGATGATGAACCAGTAGCCGGTGATCACATCCGACACCGAGATCGTCAGCTGGGTGAGGGCGGGCAGCTTGCTGCTCACGCCGGGCGTCTCGTCTGCGATGTCCTCGAAAACGCCGACGAAGACCGGAACGATGAATGCAACCACCGCAATCAGCACTGCGAAAGCGAAGAAGAATACGAACGCCGGATAGGTTGTCGCGGAGCGGATCTGGCGCCGCAGGGCGTCCATCTTCTCGAGCTGGAAGGCAATTCGGTCAAGGGCTTCCTCGAGCTGCCCGGAAGCCTCGCCAGACCGCACCAGGGCCCGGTAAAGATTGTCGAAGACCTTTGGGTGACGCTCCATCGCCTGGGCAAGCGAGCTCCCTGCCTCGACGTCTTGGCGCACCTCCGCGGTCGCGTGCTGGATCAGCTCGTTGTCGGTCTGATCCTCGAGCGTGCTCAGCGCCCTCAGCATCGGCATGCCGGAGGAGATCAGGGTCGCGAACTGGCGCGTGTAGACGGCCAGGTCGCGGACCGGGACGCCGCGGAAGCGGTCGAGCAGCTTCTCCAGCCGGAAAGCCTCCCGCTGCTCGGAGACGTCCAGGACGATCAGGCCGCGCTGGCGCAGCTGCTCGGAGACCTGGGCTTTGGACTCCGCCTCGACCTCGCCTTTGGAGGGAATTCCGGCGACATCGACGGCGCGGAAGGCGAACGTGCTCATGCGTAGGTGATCGATTCAGGGGCTGGCTGCGGCGCAGCGGCCGGCGCCCCGCCGAGCAGGCGCTTCAGCTCCTCGGGCACCGCGGATCGCTGCTCCGCGAGACCGCGGGTGATCTTGCCCTGACGCACGAGGCGGGCGAGGTCGGAGTCCATGGTCTGCATCCCGCTGGCGCCGGAGGTCTGAATCGTCGAGTAGAGCTGATGCGTCTTGCCCTCGCGGATCAGATTCCGCACCGCCGCGGTGGGAATCATCACCTCGGTTGCGACCACGCGACCGGAGCCGTCCGCGGTCGGCAGCAGCTGCTGGGTGACGATCCCCTGCAAGGCGATCGAGAGCTGCATCCTGACCTGACCTTGCTGGTGTGGCGGGAAGACGTCGATCACGCGGTCCACGGTTTGCGACGCGGACTGGGTGTGGAGGGTGGCGAACACCAGGTGGCCCGTCTCGGCGGCGGTCAGCGCCGTCGAGATCGTCTCCAGGTCGCGCATCTCGCCGACCAGAATCACGTCGGGGTCCTGGCGCAGGGCCGAGCGGAGGGCGCTTGCGAAGTCCGGCGCGTCGGACCCGATCTCGCGCTGGTTGACGATGCAGCCCTGGTGCTTGTGCAGGAACTCGATCGGGTCCTCGATCGTGAGGATGTGCTCCTGGCGCTCGCGGTTGATGATGTCCACCATCGAAGCCAGGCTGGTGGTCTTCCCGGAGCCCGTCGGGCCGGTCACGAGCACGAATCCGCGCGGCTTCTTGGTGAACTCACGGATTACCGACGGGAGGCCAAGCTCCTCGAGCTCGGGGATCTGGTCGGGGGTGTGCCGGAGCGCTGCGCTGACAGCGCCGCGCTGAAAATAGGTGTTGACGCGGAACCGCGCCACCCCCGGGATCGAATAGGCGAAGTCGAGCGCCTTCTGATTCTCGAACCGCTTGCGCTGGTCGTCGTTGAGGATGCCGTAGACGACGTCGCGGGTGTGCTGCGGCGTCAGGGTCGGGTAGCCGTCCAGCGGGACGATCCGCCCCCTGACCCGCAGCATCGGCGGCGAGCCTGCGGTGAGGTGGACATCTGATGCCCGCGCCTCAACCATCTTGTGGAGCACTTCTGCGAAATCGAAATCCATGATCCCCGGGCTAGATCGTCTGCCCCGCCGCCCAACTTGAGCGGAGGGCATCAGGTCGCGACCCTTGCCACCTCCTCGATGCTCGTCAACCCCTCTCGAACCCTGGCCAGCCCGTCGTCCCTCACGGTCACCATCCCCTCCTGTCGGGCGGCCTGTGCGATCTCGGCCTCCGGTGCGAGCGAGACCGCCATGTCCTTGATGCGGTCGCTCATGACCATGACCGAGAAGAGACCCAAGCGCCCGCGGTAGCCGGTGCCCCCGCAGCGGCCGCAGCCGACCGCCTCGTATGCGTCGAGGTCCCCCTCGACCCGAAATCCGGCAGTGTGAAGCGCCTCCTTCGAGGCCGTGGCCTTCTGCTTGCAATGCGAGCAGAGCGTGCGGGCGAGCCGCTGTGCCACGACACAGTCCACCGCCGATGCGGTGAGGAATGACTCGATCCCCATCTTGGCCAGCCGGGTGATCGCCCCCGGAGCATCGTTGGTATGCAGGGTCGACAGAACCATGTGGCCCGTCAACGCCGCCTCGATCGCGATTCGCGCGGTGTCCGCGTCGCGGATCTCCCCCACCATGATGATGTCGGGGTCGGCGCGCAGGATCGAGCGCAATCCGGTGGCGAAGGTGAGGCCGGCCTTGCCGTTGACATTTATCTGGTTGATGCCTTCGAGTCGGTACTCGACCGGGTCCTCGATCGTGACGATGTTCTTCTCCACCTCGTTGATCTCCTGCAGGGCGGCGTACAGCGTGGTGGACTTGCCCGATCCGGTCGGGCCCGTCACCAGCACGGCGCCGTAGGGGCTGCGAATGGAGCTCTCGAAACGCTCGCGCGCGTCGCCCCCCATTCCAAGCTCATCCAGGGTCAATGCGGCGTTGGACTTGTCGAGAATCCGGATTGCCGCCCCTTCGCCGCGCTGGGTCGGCAGCGTGACCACGCGCAGGTCCACCCTGCGGTCCTCGACGTTGACGCCGACGCGGCCGTCCTGGGGCAGGCGCTTCTCGGCGATGTCCAGCTGGCTCATGATCTTGATCCGGGAGACAACGCCGGAGACCATCTTGTTCGGCACCCGGGTCACCTCGCGGAGGACGCCGTCGACCCGGAAGCGCACCCGCATCTCGTCCTCTCCAGGCTCCAGATGGATGTCGGATGCCCCCTCGTTCACCGCCTGCCCGAGAATGCTGAAGACGAGCTTGATCACCGGGGCATCCGCGGCGGACGCCTGCAGGTCCGTCACCTCGCTTGTGGCCTCATCGCCGTCGGCCGATTCGTCGATGGCCTCGGTCACCGCGGTCGTAAGGGTGTTCAGCCTGGCAATCAGGGCCTCGATGTCGTCGGGAGCCGCCACGGCGACCCGGCAGTTGAGCCCGGTCGCCATCTGGATGTCGTCAACGGCCAGCACGTTTGCGGGATCCGCGATCGCAAGCAGCAGCGTTTCGCTGTCCAGGTACCCGACCGGCACCGCGCGGCTGCGGCGGGCGGCTGATACGGAGATGAGGTTCGCCGCCGACATATCGACCTTGTAGACACTGAGATCCACGAAGTCGAGGCCGTAGCGCTCCGCGACCGCATGGGCGAGCTGATCGGAGTGGATCGCGTTTGCTTCGAGCAGAAGCTCTTCGGGAGAGCGGCCGGCCGCACGCGAGGCGCTGATTGCGTGTTCGACCTGCTCCTTGGTCACGTAGCCGAGCTCAACCAGCACGTCGGTGATGAAGCTGCCGGAGTGGCCGCGGCGCTTGGGTGGAGTCAGACCGGGGGTCTCGGACACCACGCCCGGGTTATCCGGCGGCGCGGCGGCGTCGTCAAGGGTCTGAAGCCGGCCTTCTGCCACCGGCTCGAGGGTCACCTGGATATCGCCGATGCTGTCGGGAGGGCTCGCCATCTCTACGGGTGATAGGGGCGGTCGACCGGCCCCCGGTAGAGGGCGTTCTCCAGCGCCTGCAGAACGCTCGCCGTGTCGCGGAAGCCGTAGCTGACCGACGCGGTCGGAGTGCCCTTGCTGAGCTTGCGCGGGCGAAGGACCACCAGCGCCGGAAGATCGGTGACGTCGACGCCCTGGGTCAGCCACGCGTAGCGGGCGATGCCCCTGGCCTTTGTCACGTAGACCTCAACCCCGGGAATTGCCCGCAACCGTTCGACGGAGTTGCGGACCAGGGCATCGTCGATGCCGCCGGCGCGTCGAACCAGCAGAGCGATCGCGTCGCCGTGACGGTAAGCGGACAGCAGCCCCTTGGGTAGGCCGGGTCCGGGGATCAGCTGCGCCGGAACCGTCACGCCCCCCGCGCTCGATACGCCAGAGACAGATCCTGCGTCCTGCACTGCCTGCTGGTTCTCGGCAGGCACAGCGGCCGCCCCGGTGGTGCCTGTCGTCTCCGGTGGTGCGGAGGCGCTCTCATCGCTCTTGCTGCCCTTGGGGCCGAGGAGCAGGAAGGCGGCCGCCAACGCAAGAATCCCGAGCAGCCCTAGCTGCAAAGCGCGGTTTTCGTTTATTGCCTGACGCATAAGTACAGATTCGACCTCAGCCGCCAGAACCTTGAGGCACGCCTGCTCGCTGTCGGGGGCCTAGGTGGCGAGACCCGGGACCGAGGTGCCGTCGCCGTCGCCCATCACCTGCTCGATGCCGCTGGCTCGCTCGCCCCTGGCGTCGAGCATCATCTTGAAGTCGTGGGGGCTGGAGGCAAATTCGCGGGCCACCTCTGCGTCGACCAACCCGTCCATGACGTAACCGAGCAAGGCCTGGTCGAAGGTTTGCATTCCGTAGAAGGCGCCTTCCGCGATCACGTCGCTGATCGAGCCGGTCTCCTCCGGGTTCAGGATCAGGTCCTGGATCCTTCCGGTCGAGACCATGATCTCGGCGGCGGCGATGCGGCCCTCGCGGTTGGCGCGGGGTATGAGCCGTTGCGAAATTGCCGCCCGAAGCGTCGATGCGAGCATGACCCGCGCCTGCTGCTGGTGATGGGGCGGGAAGAAGTCGATGATCCGGTTGATCGTCTCGGTGGCGTCCAGGGTGTGCAGGGTCGAGAGAACCAGGTGGCCGGTCTCGGCCGCCGAGAGCGCTGTGCGAACCGTCTCCTCGTCCCGCATCTCGCCGATCAGGATCACGTCCGGGTCCTGTCGCAGCACCCTCCGCATTGCGCGGTTGAAGCTCGCCGTGTCGTTCCCCACTTCGCGCTGATTGATGATCGAGAGCTTGTCGCGATGCAGGTACTCGATCGGGTCCTCGAGGGTGACGATGTGACGCCGTGTGCTCGAGTTGATGTGGTCGATCATCGCCGCCAGCGTCGTCGACTTCCCTGAGCCGGTGGTCCCGGTGAGCAGGATGATTCCGCGCGGCTCCTCGGAGAGCCTTGTGATCACGTCGGGAAGCTCAAGCTCCTCGACTGTCTTGACCTGGAAGGGGATCGCGCGGCAGGCCAGCGAGACTGAGCCCCGTTGGCGGAAGGCGTTGACGCGGAATCGCGACAGCCCCCTGATCGCGTGCGCGAAGTCCGCCTCGCCGACCTCCTTGAACTCAGCGTTCGCGCGCGGATCCTTGAGAATCTGGTCAAGCGCCTCCACGGTGTCCTCGGAGGTCAGGCTCTCGTAGCCGTCCAGAGGCTGCAGCTCTCCATGAACCCGCGCCATCGGCGGCGAGCCGACCTTCGCATGCAAGTCGGAGCCCCCCAGCTCGACGGTTTTGCGCAGCGCCACATCGATCTCGAACACGAGACGTTTATCGGGGAGGGTCGCGCGAACCTTTAGAAAGGCGCGGCCTGGTTGACCGCCGCGCAAGGGCGATCAACTCGACCGTGAGCGGCGTTGGGGAACGGAGCCACACTCGACGCCTGGGCTCGGAAATGCTGAACACGAATCCCGGCTTGCAAAACCGCACCTGCCCGACTGCTTGATTGTTGAAATCAAGCACAGGGAGCCGCCGGCAGGAACGGTTTCGCAGCGCGGCTCGCGGCAAGAAAGGAGTCCCATGAGCAAGCTCATAAGGATGCGGCCCTCCCCTGCGCTGGTCGTGTCGGTGATCGCCTTGATCGTCGCCCTCGCGGGCACGGCCTATGCGGCGGGGAGGATCAATGGCGGCTCAATCGTCAAGCACTCGATCGGTGGCGGCAAGCTGAAGAAGAACACCCTCAGCGGCTACCAGATCAAGACCTCGAAGCTGGGCACGGTCCCGGCTGCGAAGCGGGCCACGAACGTGTTCTGGGTCGTGGCCAACAATCCGGCCGGCGTCAACAACGTAACCCTGGCCCGGACCAACACCTCCGGCGTGACGCTGCAGGAGGCGGGCGGCGCGGTGACGGTCAACTTCCCGTTCGCCGTCTCCGGCTGCGCGGATGTCGCCGGGCGCAACAATGCCGGCACCGGGATTCCGCCGGCGGGCTTCGCCCAGGCCAACGGAGTCTCGGGCAGCCCGAACGCGCTGCAGGTTCACACCAGGGACGCGACCGGTGCCGACGTCGACGCCGACTTCCATCTGGTTGTGATCTGTCCGTAAGCGAATCCGCTAGCCGGCGGGCGGGATGCGAGGTAGGGCGATGGGGTGGTTGGCTACCGAGCGTCCCGCCCGCAGGGCCCTGCGGCCCGGGCCCAGTGCTTCCCCGACCTGCTCGGTTCGAGGCCGTCTAGCGTGGCTCGCGCCACATTCGGCGGATCGAGGGTCCCCCGCCGGGCATGTTGAAGATCTCGACCACCTCGAAGCCGTGCCGCTCGTACAGAACACGGTTTCGCTCGCTGCTCGACTCCAGGTAGGCGCCGAGCCCGTCGCGGTCGCAGAGAGCCAGGACGGGGCGCAGAAGCGCCGACCCAAGGCCCTGGCCCTGGCGGGCCGGCTCGGTGCCCACAGCCTCCAGGTACCAGTGGTCGGGCTTGCGCGGATGCAGGTGCTCGGCGCGGATCAGATAGCGCAGGGCAAGCGGCAGGCGGCGCCCGAACACCCGCGCCATCGCCGGCGACTCCGCGATCACCCTGCGGACCGGCACCGCCCAGAGCCCAGGGGGCGCCCAGATCGCCGCCGCGTCGCCGTTCTCGCTGATCCAAACCTCACGCCGGCCCGGCGCGTGATGCCGGAGCACCGTCTCAAAGAAGAGCCGCAGGCGTCGCTCGCGGTCCGGAAAGGACAACAGCCAGCCGAACGCCTCGTCATCGCCGAATGCGTCGGCAAGCGCCTTCGCGATCCGCTCATGGTCGCCGGGCTGGGCCCTGCGAACCGGAAGTTGGCCGGCCGGCTGCACCGGCCGAGACTAACCTGCGCGTAGGGCGCCCGCGAGCGCCGCTTCGCGGCGGGGAGCCCGAGCTGTATCTGCCATCGGCCTGCGAACGAGCGCCATGGTGATGCCAACCGCGGCGGAGACCGCCAGGGCGAGATAGGTCGCGTTGACCAGATGCGGGTTGGACGTCTGTGAGGAGGGGTCGAGCACGGCCGCTGCGGCTACGACGGCGAGCGTCCGGACCGGCAGGCCACGAGATGCAAGCGCATCCCAGCCAAGCAGGGCCAGCAGCAGGGGCTCGTGGTAGTAGACGTTGTCGACCGAGTCCAGCCCGGATCGAAGCAACGCCAGCAGGGCGAGCAAGGCAAGCGCATCTGCGCCCGAGAGACCGAACCGGCGCCGGCGCCAGGCAACTGCCAGCGGTACTGAAAGGTCGACCAAGATGATCAATGGGTGCGAGATTCGGCCGATCAAGGCCGAGCCACCGGAATAGACGTGAACCGTTTGGCCGCCGGGGTCGGTGATCACGCTCTCGGGGCCGTGGCCGGCGAACGGATACCAGATGTTCCACACGCTGGCGAAGCTGCTGCTTGACCCGGCGTTGGTCTGAGCGCCAACAAAGCCGTGCGGGTCGGCCAGAAAGCCAGGAAGGGTCAGAGCGACCGCCACACCCGCGGCGCCCAATCCAGCCTGAATGCGCCGGGAGGGCAGTGCCATCAGCACCGGAAGGATCGCGATAACCGCCCACTGTTTCGACGCGAGCGCCAGGCCCAGCAGCAGCGCCGTCCTCCCGGCATGGCCCTGGGATGCGACCGCTACCGCGCCGACGGCGAGCGCTGCGGTGAGGATCTCTTCGGGGTGGCCTGCTTGGAGGGCTTCGAAGGTCAGTGGGTTGACCATCGAGATGCCCACGATCGCCCCCTGCGCGAGGAGCGACGAGCCGCGCTGCCGCGCCAACCGGGACAGGTACAGACCGAGCAGGCCGGCTGCGAATACGCACACAAACGAACCCCAGCGATAGGCATCTAGCTGATCGCCGCCGGCAAGGGCGGCGAAGGGGGCTCGCAGCACGATCGAGAATGGCCCCATTACGGGGTGCGCGGACAGGAAGTCTGAGATGTGGGCATTCGCGAGGGCGTTGACGGCAGGCGCAGCGTCCCTCGGGTAGTCACCCGGTGCGGCTCCGGCGAACCCTGAACCGCTCGACGGCCGGCGAAAATGCCAACCATGCGCTGACCAGGGCGACAAGGGCGAAGGGGAGGCAGCGCTTGACAGCGGAATTCATCATGCCTACATCGGCATCGCCTGCCTGGCGTTTGAGGACGAGCTGAGCCACCCGAAGGGCACCGGGACCTCCCACGCGAGCCATGATCGAATCAGGGGTCGATGGCCGACCCCCGTCCTTGTCAACGCCCAGCGAGTTCGCTTACGCGACTTCGCGCAGCTTCTGAGCCTCGGCGAGGCTCTGCAGCTTCTTCAGCGACTGGTTCTCGATCTGGCGGATTCGCTCGCGGGTGACGTTGAAGGTCCGCCCAACCTCATCGAGGGTGCGCGGATGCTCGCCGCCGAGCCCGTAACGCAGCTCGAGCACGCGGCGCTCGCGGTAGGAGAGGTTCTCCAGCGCTTCCTTCAGCGCCTCCTTGGTGAGCAGATCGGCGGCCCGCTCGAACGGCGACTCGGCCTTCTCGTCGGCGATGAACTGCCCGAACTCGGACTCCTCCTCGTCGCCGACCGGCTTCTCAAGCGAGACCGGGGCCTGGGCGGAGCGCTTGATCGAGTCGACCTCCTCGGGGTCGATCCCCGTAACTTCGGCGATCTCTTCCGGGGTCGGCTCGCGACCCAGCTCGGTGACGAGCTTGCGCTCGGCGCGGCCGATCTTGTTCAGCTTCTCGACCACGTGCACCGGGATGCGGATCGTGCGCGCCTTGTCGGCCAGGGCGCGGGCGATCGCCTGCCGGATCCACCAGGTCGCGTAGGTGGAGAACTTGAAGCCCTTGCGGTAGTCGAACTTCTCCGCCGCGCGGACGAGGCCCAGTGTCCCCTCCTGGATCAGATCGAGGAAGGGCAGGCCCTGGTTGCGGTAGTTCTTCGCGATCGAAACGACGAGGCGGAGGTTGGACTCCACCATCTTCTGCTTCGCGTCGAGATCGCCGCGCTCGATCCGCTTCGCCAGGTCGACCTCCTCCTGGGCGGTCAGCAGGCGGACCTTGCCGATGTCCTTGAGGAATAGCTGGAGCGAGTCGGTGGTCATGTCCGGCTTCAGGTCCAGCGCCTGCTTCTGGCGGCGCCGGCCCCTCTTGCCATCCGAGGGCTCCGCGTCAGGCGAGGCCTTCTGAGCCGGGTCGACGTCCTCGACCAGCTCGATGCCCTGTCGCTCTATGTGGCCGTAAAGGTCTTCGACGTCTGACTCGTCGAGGTCCACCTCCGAGACTGCCGAGGCGACGTCGCCGAAGGTGAGCACGCCAAACTGCTGACCCTTGGTGATCAGGCCCTTTACTTCTTCAAGCTCCTGAAGTTCTGCTACCAGCATCCTTTTCCCTTATTCGCGGTTCGTTCGCCTGCGCCTCGCGGCAACTGCCCAAACTCACAAAAACGCGGACCGAAATGCGGATCCGCGGTGTCACTGCTTCTGCCGGTCGGCCGGTGGACACGGCTCTCAAACGTATGTTCGTATTTTAACCGCTTCAGTTTCTGAAGTCAACCGGTGGGCTGCTGCATCCAAGGCCAAAAACCGGCGTTTTGCGTGGAAGTATCGGTCCCTCGTCGCCGCAAGCAAGCGTATCGGGGAAAGATCGAACACCGGCGGAGAGGATTGTTACGCTCGGCGCGTGGCCGAGCCAGGCGAACAGGGGCAGGAAGAGGTGCTCGGCAGCCTGCCGCGACACCGCCCGAACATCGAAACGCCACGGCGAGCGAGGGCGAGGGCGACAGCCGAGCGTGCCTCGGCGAGCCGCGAGCCCGAGACGTCCGAAGTGCCGCATCGGTCCGAGGTCGAGGAGCTTGAGCGCCTTGCCCGCGCCGGCGTCAAGGTCGCCGGAGGCGCCGCGGTCACCGGTCTGAAGCTGGCCGGCCGCGCCGTCGGCGGGATCGGGAGGGTCGTGGGGCGGCGCTGATGGCGACTGCGCGGTCGCCCCGGTCGCCGGCCGCGGACCATACCTTGGCCCAAGCCTCGGTTGAATACAAGCGACACCACCGGATCGGTCCCTACCTGCGGGCCTTCTGGCACCGCGCCTACCGCGAGAACATCACCGGCCTCTCGGCGATGGTCGCCTACAACCTGATGCTGGCGGTGTTCCCGTTCGTGCTGCTGGTCCTGTTCGTGCTCGGGCAGGTGTTGCACAGTCCGAGCGTCACCCACAGCATCCTCCTCGATCTCCAGCGCCTGTTTCCGAACGCCGAGGAGGGAACCCTGCGCGATGTGCTGGAGCGGATCCGCGACAACTCGACCACCTTCGGGATCGTCGCCGCTCTGGGCTCGCTGTGGATCGGCGCCTCGTTCTGGGGTGCGATGGACACCGCCTTCTGCCGCATCTACCACGTCGAGTGTCGCGGCTGGTGGGAGCAGAAGCGGTTCTCCTTCGTGATGCTCGCCGTCGTAGTCGCCTTCCTCGGCGCCAGCGTCGCCCTTCCCACCGTCGAGGGCTCGCTGGTCGCCGGCACCGATGACCTGCCCTTCGGCCTCTCCCAGGTCCAGGCCCTGGAGAACCTGCTGCTGATCGCGGCTGCCCTTTCGCTCACCTTCGTGATCTGCTGCGTGATCTTCTGGGCGGTACCGAAGGGCCACATGCGGTGGCGCGCGGTCTGGCCGGGAGCGATGTTCGTGACCGCCACGACCGGGCTCGCGAACTGGCTGTTCCCCTTCTACCTCGCCAACGTCTCCGGCCTCAGCCGCTTCGGCTCCACCCTCGGGTTCATCCTCATCGCCCTGATCTGGTTCTACGCCCTGAGCCTGGCGCTAATGGCGGGAGCGGTGATCAACGCCCTGCGCCACGAGGTGCACGACACCGGCTCGCTGCCCGAGGTCGGGCCGATGCCGGGCCCCAGGCCCTGCGGTCAGGGATAGACCCCGACGTTCGCGGCCTATCCGGTCAGCCGTAGATCTGGCTGCCGGTGATCTCGCGAAGCTTCGGGCGGTCGTGGCGGGCCTGCACGGTCCGTACGGTGCCGGAGCGCGAGCGCATGACCAGCGACTCGGTGGTCGCGTGGCCGTCCCCCAGGTAGCGAACCCCGTCCAGCAGGTCGCCGTCGGTCACCCCGGTGGCGGCGAAGAAGACATCGCCGCCGCCGATCAGCCGATCCACGTCGAGCACCTCGTCGAGGTCATAGCCAGCCTCGCGGGCGGCGTCGCGCTCGGAATCGTCGCGGGGCCAGAGCCGCCCCAGCAGCCGCCCGCCGAGGCATTTGATCGCGGCGGCGGAGAGCACGCCCTCCGGGGTCCCACCGATCCCCCACAGCAGGTCGACGCCGCGGGTCTCGGTCACCGCCTGCAGCGCCGCCGAGACGTCGCCGTCGCTGATGAAGCGAATGCGGGCGCCGAGCTCGCGGATCCTCTTGACGGCGTCTTCGTGGCGCTCGCGGTCGAGCATGATCACGGTGATGTCGCCGACCGAAACCTTCTTTCGCTCCGCCACCCGCTCGATCACTTCGGTCAGCGGGACGTCGAGGCTGAGGCAGTCGGCGATCTGCGGCCCTCCGGCCAGCTTCTCCATGTAGACGCAGGGGCCGGGGTCGAACATCGAGCCGCGTTCCGCCAGCGCGATCACCGCCAGCGCCGCCGGCTGGCCCTGGGCGGTCAGGGTGGTGCCCTCGAGGGGGTCGACGGCGATGTCGACAACCGGCGGGCTGCCGTCGCCGATGCTCTCGCCGTTGTAGAGCATCGGCGCCTCGTCCTTCTCCCCCTCGCCGATGACAACGACGCCGTCCATCGGAACCGTGTGAAGCATCAGCCGCATCGCGTCAACCGCCGCCTGGTCGGCGGCCTCCTTCTCGCCCCGGCCGACCCAGCGCGCCGCGGCAAGCGCCGCGGCCTCGGTCACCCGCACCATCTCCAGGGCAAGGTTGCGGTCCGGCTTGGCCCCGGAGCGAACGTCTTGGGAGATGACTCCCATCAGCGAGAGGCTAGTGGTTCGTCCGGGAGTTCCGGTGCTGGTTCGGCGAGCGAAAACCGAGCCTGCCGCGGACGCAGGGAGGCCGCATAGTGAGCACTGTCCGGCCGACCGAGGACAAAGGCTGGTGAAGGTTTGCCGCCGCCGAAGCGGTGCCGGAATCTTCCGAACGGACCACGGGGCCTCAGAACGTCGCCGGCGGCTTTCGCGGCGCGCCGCCGCCCGACTCCAGCGAGCGCAGCGCCCCTGCCCCGGCCATCACGAATCCCGCCAACAGAGCCAGGAAGAACCCGTAGTCGAGGCTGACTCCGAACTGGCCGGAGCCGCCCGGCTTGGAGACGAATCCGTTGAACCCAGCCAGGACGATGACCGCCAAGCCAACCGTCATCGTGAATTCTCCGGTCGGATACTGGCCCCGCTGGCTGGTCAGGATGAAGTAGGTGAGCAGAATCGGGGCAGCCGCGGCGGCCAGGAACAGCCAGCGATTGATCGGGAAGGTGGACCAGGCGTTGCAGCTGAATTCGTTCACCCCGCAGACCCATGCCTTTTGCTGCACCCGTTCCGGAGTATCGGTGAGCGAGTACCAGGGCAAAAAGACGCTGAGCACGAGCAGGGCCGCTGCCCCCAGACCGACAAGCTCGGTCCGTTGCAATCGCATCTCCGGTTGTGCGCCGACGGCGGGCTCCATCCCTGAGCGAGCCTATCCGATGCTCCCGGGCGCGTTATAGGGTGCGCGCCGATGGCCAGCCAATGGGGACTGACGCTGCCGCTGCCGCAGCTTCCGCTGTCCGAGCACGAGGAGCTGGTCCGGCGGGCCGAGGGGGCGGGCTACAGCGACTTCTGGTCCGGCGAGACCAACGGCCCCGACGGCTTCACCCCGCTGGTGTTGGCCGCCGCCTGGACCGAGAAGGCGCGGCTGGGGACCGGGATCGTCGGGGTGATGACCCGGGGCCCGGCGCTGCTGGCCCAGCAGACGGCGGCGATCGCCGACGCCTCCGGCGGGCGATTCGCGCTCGGAATCGGGGCTTCCTCGGACCGCATCGTCTCGGGCTGGAACGCGATGGACTTCTCGCAGCCGCTGACCCGGGTCTCGGAGGCGGTCGACTTCCTGCGCACCGCACTCGACGGGGAGCGGACCGCAACCGGGTTCAAGCTCGAGCAGGCGCCCGCCGAGCGGGTGCCGATCGTGCTCGCGGCGCTGCGCGGCAAGATGCTGCGACTGGCGGTCGAGAAGGGCGACGGTGCCTTCAGCAACTACCTGCCACTGGCGGGGTTGCCGAAGGTGATCGAACAGCTCGACGGGGCGCCCGAGGGCTTCGAGCTGCTCTGCCGCTTCTTCTGCCTGCCGGGTGAGCGCGAGCAGGTCGAGCCGCTGGCCCGGTTCATGTTCGCCTCCTACGTGACCGTCCCGGTCTACGCGGACTTCTTCCGCTGGCTCGGCTATGGCGATCAGATCGCGGAGATGTGCGAAGCCTGGGCGGCGCGCGATCGCAAGCGGGCGATGGCGGCGGCACCCTGGGACCTGATCGAGGACACCTTCATCTTCGGAACCCCGGAGCAGATGCGCGAGCGGCTCCAGGCTTATGTCGAGGGCGGGGTGACGCTGCCGGTGCTGCTGCCGATCACGACCCCGGACCGGTTCGGCGAGCTGATCGAGGCGCTGGCGCCCTAGTCGACGGCGCGGGCGAGCGACAGCGCGTAGAGGCCGTCGGAATCGGTCCACCAGTCGGTCATCTGCAGGCCGGCCTCGGAGTAGATCCCCTCGAGCCCGGGACGGGCGAACTTGGTCGAGATCTCGGTCCGCATCTCCTCCCCGGCACCGAACGGGACCAGCATGTCGAGCGCCTTGAAGCTGACGACCTGGTTGGCGAGCGAGCGCAGCCGGATGTCGATCCAGAGGTTCTCGGGATCCCAGCGGGCGACGTGCTCGAAGACGTCGAGGTCGAAGTCTGCTCCGAGCTCGCGGTTGAGAACCGCGAGCACGTTCTTGTTGAAGGCCGCCGTCACCCCGCCGGAGTCGTTGTATGCGGCCTCCAGCGCCCCGGGGTCCTTGACCAGGTCGGTGCCGAGAAGGAAGCGGTCCTCGGGACCGAGCAGGTTGGCGACCCGGCGCAGGAACCCGGA
Source organism: uncultured Solirubrobacterales bacterium (assembly GCA_963772265.1). Classification (GTDB taxonomy): domain Bacteria; phylum Actinomycetota; class Thermoleophilia; order Solirubrobacterales; family 70-9; genus Mayfieldus. The sequence goes on from CAVYWS010000002.1 coordinate 259,273, forward strand.
GCGCTGCTGGGGCTCGAAGTTGCCGATCGTGCCTCCCAGGAACGCGATCACCCGCGGCCCCTCGACCGGGATCCGCTCGAGGTCGAGCTCGTAGTCGCAGACCAGGCCGTGCACGGCGACGTCGTCGTACTCGGCCGCGATGCGATCGGCGGTCTCGCGGGTGATCTCCTCCGAGATGTCGACCGGGCAGTAGGTCTCCAGGCAGCAGGCGTCGCGCATCGCGTCGAGCAGGACCTGGGTCTTGCGCGCAGAGCCCGAGCCGAGCTCGATCAGCGAGGCCGGGCGGTTGGCCGCCTCACAGATCGACCCCGACTCCGTCTCGAGGATCTCACGCTCGCAGCGGGTCGGGTAATACTCGGGAAGCTCGGTGATCTGCTCGAACAGCTGCGAGCCGCGCTCGTCGTAGAAGTATCGCGGCGAGAGCCCCTTGAACGGGCGGGTGAGCCCGGCCCGGACGTCGGCCGCCATTCCCGAGAGCGGACCGCCGGGAGGCAGGTGCACATCGACGCTGACGCGATCGGTGGCTGCCGGATTCATCTTGGTTAGTACGAGTCCTCGCGCCTAATGGTTCGTTACGGGACCGCCCCCGAGGAGTCCCTCGCACATCGCAGCCCGGAGAAGATCTGGCTGCGCTCGGGGAGGTCCCAGTTGCGAAAGCTGGACCGGATCACGTCGCGGCGGGTCGCCCAGGCGCCACCGCGCAGGACCTTGTAGGTGTCGCCGAAGAAGGCCTCGGAGTACTCGGGATAGGGAAACGCCTCGAAACCCGGATAGGCGAGGAAGTCGGAGGATGTCCACTCCCAGACGTCGCCGAGCATCTGCACCGCGCCGCAGTCGCTGGCGGCGTCCGCGTAGGCGCCGCCCGGGGCGGTGCCGAAGGCGAGGTGATCGAGGTTGGCCCGCTCGGGGTCGGCCCCGGCGCAGGCGGCCTCCCACTCCTGCTCGGTCGGCAGGCGCTTGCCGGCCCAGCGAGCATACGCGTCGGCTTGATGCCAGGAGACGTGGACGACGGGGTGGCCCGGGTCCAGCGGCTCGGAGCTTCCCATCGCGGTGCGCAGCCAGCCGCCCCCGCCATCACGCTCCCAGTACATCGGCGGCTCGGTGCCGGTCTCCTCGACGAACTGGGCGAACTCGGCGTTGCTGACCGGGCGGCGGTCGATCCAGAAGGCGTCGAGGGCGACCGCGTGGCGGGGGCGCTCGTTGTCGTAGGCGAATCCCCCCTCCCCCGCCCCGATCGCGTGCTCTCCCGCCTCGACCAGGACCATCTCCGGCCCCTCCGCGACCGCCTCCCCCGCCGGCTCGGGGTCACGGTCAGCCGGCTCGTAGCTCTCGACCATCTGCAGCAGCTGCAGCATCGTCTCGTTGTGCTGGTGCTCGTGGGCGAGCAGCATCTCGTAGACGAAGCCGTCGCGAAGAAGCGGATCCTCGCTGCCCTCCAGCTCGATCTCCTCGAGCACCTCGAGGGTCCGCTCGCGGACCCCGTCGAGGTAGGAGCGAAGCTCGGCGTCGCGCAGGATCGGCAGCTGGCCTCGGGTCTTGCGCGGATTCTCGATCGCGTCGTAGAAGCGGCCGAGCTCGCCGTGCATCGGCTCCCGGCCGCCGATGTTCTGCACCAGCCACAGCTCCTCGAAGTTGGCGATGTGGCCGAGGTCCCAGGCGAGCGGGCTGAGGATCGGCGAGTAGACCCGGTTGAGCTGCTCGTGGTCGAGCGGCTCGAGCAGGAGCAGGGTGCGCTCACGCGCCTCCGCCAGCCGGGTGGCGATCGACTCCTTGATCGACTCCTCGGTGGATGGGGTCATCCTGGGAGTGATGCGCAAACCCTATAAGCCTGGATCAGGCGGCCCGTGAAAAGCCGGCCAATCAGTAGGGTGCCCCGGCGATGAAGATCGATGGAGCCGGAGCGATGGTCGCCGGCGGGGCCTCCGGTCTCGGCGCGGCGACGGTGCGGGCACTGCACGGCGCCGGCGCCAGCGTCGTGATCGCCGACCTCAACGCCGAGCTTGGCGAGGCGCTCGTGGCGGAGCTCGGCCAGCGGGCAAGCTTCGCCGAGGCCGACGTCACCGACGCCGACGCTGTCGGCCGGGCGGTCGAGCAGGCGGCGGGCGCCGACGGCGGGCTGCGGATCTCGGTCTGCTGCGCCGGAGTCGGCTGGGCGGGCCGGGTCTCCGGCAAGCAGGGTCCACACGACCTCGGGATCTACAGCAAGGTGATCGAGGTCAACCTGATCGGCACCTTCAACGTGCTTCGCCTCGCCTGTGCCTCGATGAGCGGCAACGAGGCCGGCGACGACGGCGAGCGCGGAGTCTGCGTCAACACCGCCTCGATCGCGGCCTTCGACGGGCAGATCGGGCAGACGGCCTACGCCTCCTCCAAAGCAGGCGTGGTCGGGCTGACCCTGCCGGCTGCGCGCGACATGGCGGGACGCGGGGTGCGGGTGGCGACGATCGCCCCCGGCACCTTCGACACCCCGATGCTGGCGGCGCTGCCGCAGGAGCGCCGCGACGCCCTTGGCGCCGAGATCCCCTTCCCGAGCCGCCTCGGGCAGCCCGACGAGTACGCCTCGCTCGCTCTCGAGATCGTCCGCAACCCGATGATCAACGGCGAGACGATCCGGCTCGACGGGGCGCTGCGGATGCCGCCGCGCTAGTCGAGGCCGCGACGCAAGGTGTCGCGGCAGTGGCATGTCAGGCGGCCGAAGGCCGCCGCAAGTCATTGCCGGTCAGTCTGTGCCGTCGGCCTCGGGATCGCTCCAGACACGCTTCCGCCACGGTGGCGCGATCGCAAAGCCCGGCCCCCGGCCGGCCACCGCGAGCGGCTCCAGCGGGACCAGATCGAGGTGGGCGGCCGGTGTATAGCGGTCGCTGGGGAACGCCTTGACGTTGCCGGCGTGGCTGCCGCCGGAGACGAAGAGCCCGCCGGTCTCCGGGCCCCAGCCGCCGTGGTTGCGCAATCCGAGCGCCTCGCTGGCGGCATTCAGCGACCCGATGCCGGCGTCGGAGCCCCAGTTGCCGGCGCCCTGCTGGTAGTTGTAGCCGCGATGCGAGGAGGCGCGGGCGTCGGCGACCCCGGCCGAGCCGACCCGGACCTGGTAGCTCTCCCAGTCATCGCGATGAAAGCCCTTCGCGCCGGCGACCGGGACTCCGCGCAGGGTGGCGCTTTCCGGGTAGTAGAGCCAGTACTGCAGATAGAGATTGCCGCGCCGCCGCCCACCGCAGCGGCGACCCTGGTCGAGTCCGGCCGGGCCCGGACGGCAGTCGATGACGTGCACGAAGGCGGTCGCCGCAGCGCCGCTGGCCGAGCGCCAGACCGACCCCCGGGGGGAGCCGTCGGCGCAGGCGGGCGAGCGGCAGCGACGGAAGTCGACCGGAATCGCCCGCATCCCCCGTTCGTAGACGATCGCCGGCGCGTGGTCTCGGACCGCCGCCGCCAGATCGGGGCCGTAGGCGTCGACGAGGGCCGGCCGCGAGCCGCATCCGTCGTTGAGATCGACGGCGCAGATCAGGCGCGCCGCCAGCGCCCTCGCCAGGGAAACCCCGATCGGCAGCGGAGCCAGGATCGCCAGCAGGCCGGCGGCCAGCACCGAAATCAGCAGCACGAGGCCCATCCATTCGGGGCTCGCCTGCCCGCCTTCGGCGCGGATCCTCGCTCGCCTCGACACGGGCCGAAGCTAGGCGCGCGGGCCGCGCCGGTGGCGCGCGGATGGTGTCGCTATCGTGACGCAGCGGTGAGCAGCTCTTGAATCGCCAGGAGAAGACCGGCGTCAACTGGCGGGCCTGGACGGTCGGGGTCCTGATCGCCCTGGCGGTCATCGTCGCGCTTCAGAACTCGCAGAAGACCGACCTCGACATCCTCTTCGTCAGCACCACGGCGCCGCTGATCGCGATCCTGCTGATCTTCCTCGCGATCGGGATGGTGATCGGCTACGTCGGGCCGCTGGTCCGGCGCCACCGCCGCGAGGGCCGCCAGGCCGAGCAGGATTGATGGCCCGCCTGCGGAGAACGATCACTTACGCCAACGTCGTCTCGACCCTGGCGCTGGTGCTCGCCCTGAGCGGCGGCGCAGTCTACGCGGCGAACAAGATCGGCACCTCGAGCATCAAGAAGGGCGCGGTGCGCTCGAAGCAGATCCGCAACCGCAACGTGAAGCGCCAGGACATCGCCGGGGGCGCGATCAACAGCCGCAAGGTCTCCAACAACTCGCTGACCGGCAAGGACATTGAGGAGGCCAAGCTCGGCCTCGTCCCTTTGGCGGACGACGCCCGTTCAGCGTGAACGGCATCTCCGAACGCGTCGTCCGGGCAGCGGAGGCCCAGACCACCGCGGCGACCCAGGTGGTCTCCGACGGAGGGCTGACCGTGCTGCTGTCCTGCGCCGGCGGCAACGCGACGATGGGGATCCACGGCTTCGCGCCCGGGGACGCCGGGACGCTGTTCGAAGCCGAAACCCCGAGCACCCAGCGGTTCGACTCGGGGACGACCCAATCGGTGACGACCGCCGCCGCCGCGCCGGGATTCGCCACCGTGCGCCGCCTCGACGGCACCGTGACCCGCTTCGACTACGAGCTGGTCCGCGACGACAACGGCTTCAACAGCACCGACGACTGCTTCCTGCACGGCTTCCTGCTGACCGGCAAGTAGACGCCTCGGGCCAGGCCGTTCGGTTGCCCGCGCTCGTGGCGCTTGCTACTTGAGCGGCTTCGTACGGTCCGCTCCCTAGCCGCCCGGACCCGCAAGCGCTAGCGTCGGTGGCGCAGCCGGCTTTAAGGAGGAGGAACGTGGACCCAGCCAGCAGCACCCAGCCCGCACCCGCCCTCGAGCCCTTCTCGACCCGGGCCGAGACCACGGCAGAGTTCGCCGCCCACGTCAATCGGGGGAAGGCCAGGGCGTTGGAGGCGCTGGGAATCGATCTCGTGATGGGCGAGCGCGAGGGGCCGCGCTTCCGCGACGCCTTTAGCGATCGCTGGTTCTGGAACTGCCACTGCAACGGCGGCGTCTTCAACCTCGGGCATCGAAATCCGCAGGTTGTCGAAGCCATTCGCAGCGCCCTCGAGCACCTCGACGTCGGCAACCACCACCTGATCTCGGGCTGGCGGGCGCGGCTAGCGAGGCAGCTCGCCGACAGCACCGGTGGACGCCTGCCCTTCGCCGTCTTCAGCCCCTCCGGCAGCGAGGCGGTCGACCTCGCCCTTTCGCTCGCCCGTGGCCATACCGGTCGGGAGCGGATCGTCGGCGCGGCCGGCGGCTTTCACGGCCTCGCCGGGCTTGCCCGCGCCGCCAGCGACACTCGCTGGTCGGAGCCCTTCGGCCCGCCCCTGCCCGGCTTCATCCACGTTCCGTTCAACGATCCCGATGCGCTGAGCGCCGCCGTCGACGGCGAGACCGCCGCGGTGATCCTCGAGTCGATCCCGGCCACGCTCGGCTTTCCCCTGCCGGCTCCCGGATACCTGCGCCAGGCCGGTGAGCTCGCCCACGGGCACGAAGCGATCCTGATCCTCGACGAGGTTCAGACCGGGTTGGGACGAACCGGGACGGCCTGGTACTACGAGCAGGAGGACGCGGAGCCCGACATCGTGATCACCGGCAAGGGCCTCGGTGGCGGTCTCTATCCCGTCAGCGCCGCGTTGCTCAGCGAGGAGCTGGAGTCCTTCTTCGACGATCAGCCGTTCGCCTACATCTCCTCCTTCGGGGGTGCCGAGATCGGCTGCGCGGCGGCGAGCGCGGTGATGGAGCTGGTCTCGACCCGGGGGTTCATGAAGCGGGTCTTGGAGCTGGGCGAGCACTTCGAGCGCGGATTCACCGGGCTGCCGTTCCAGCTTCGCCGCCGCGGGCTGACGATGGGCCTTCAGTTCGAGGACGAGCAGGGCGGCGTCGTGGCGGCAAAGGCGCTGATCGACGCCGGCGTCTTCGCGGTCTTCGCCGAGCACGATCATTCGGTGACCCAGTTCAAGCCGCCGCTGATCCTCACCGACGCCGAAGCAGACGAGATCGTGAAGGCGGTCCGCGGGGCCCTGGGGTGACCCTCGCCCGTGGGTTGTTGACCGAGCCGGAGCTGGAGCAGCTCGACGGCGACGTCCAGGCCGCACTGGAGACCGGTGACGAGTCGCAGCTGCGGGTGCTCGGCTTCGGCGAGATCTCACTTGTACTCGGCTGGCCCCGGGAGGATCCGGACTTCGCCTGCAAGCCCCTCCCCACCTTCCCGAGTCGCGCCCGCTTCGATTCCTACCGGCGCACCCTCGACGACTACGTCGAAGCGCTCCGCGATGCAGAGGTCGAGGTCGTGGAAACGACCCTTCAGGCCGTCGGACGGCCTGACGGCACGGTCGCCGGCTACGCAGTCCAGCCGATCCTTGCGCCGCAGTCCCTGGCACCGGTTGTCCTGCGGACCGGCGACTCGTCAGCCGGGCATCCGCTGGTCGAGGCCGTCGTCGAGACGGCGGCTGCGGCGATCGGCCCGCGGCTCGGCATCGACGCGCAGCTCTCAAACTGGTGGTGGGACGAAGGTCGCCTGCGGTATCTCGACGTCACGACGCCAATGCTCTGGGACCTGCATGGGCGACCCAGCTTGGACCTCGACCTGCTCGTGCAGCCGCTGCCGCCGCCCGTGCGGTGGCCGGTGAAGCGGTTCCTCGGCCCGCGGATCCTCGACGGCTACCGCAAGCCGCGCGGCGTCTTCAGCGATCTCTGCGGCAACCTGGTCAAGGAGGGGCTCGACCGCTGGCTGCCGCTCTTCCTGGCGCCGATCAACCGCCACCTCGACCAGCCGATGACGGAGGACGAGGTGCGCCGCTACTACCGCTCCGATGCGCGGCTGTGGGGTGCCCTGCTGGCCCTGCGCCGGCTCGACCGCGGCTGGCAGCGACGGGTGAGGCGCCGTCCCTATCCGTTCATGCTGCCGGGGCGAATCGAACGCTAGGGAGCTAGAGGTCCTCGAGGGCGGCGGTGATCTCGCCCACCGAGGCCTTGGCGTCGCCGAACAGCATCGAGGTCTTCTCGTGGTAGAAGAGGTCGTTGTCGATCCCGGCGAAGCCGGGGTTCATCGAGCGCTTCAGGACGATCACCTGGTGGGCCTGGTCGACCTCGATGATCGGCATCCCGTAGATCGGGCTGCCCTCGTCGTCCTTCGCGGCCGGGTTGGTGACGTCGTTTGCGCCGATCACCAGGGCGACGTCGGTCTGCGGCATCTCGGGATTGATCTCATCCATCTCGCGCAGCTGCTCGTAGGGGACGTCGGCCTCTGCCAGCAGCACGTTCATGTGCCCTGGCATCCGCCCCGCCACGGGGTGGATCGCGTACTGGACCTTGACCCCCTTGCGCTCCAGCTCGGTCGCCATCTCCTTGACCGCGTGCTGGGCCTGTGCCACCGCCATCCCGTAGCCGGGAACGATCACGACCTGATCGGCGTAGGCGAGCGCGATCGCCGCGTCCTGGGCGCCCATCGACTTGTAGGGCCGCTCCTCGGCCGTCCCGGGGCCCGCCGCCGAGGGAGCGCCGAAGCCGGAGAACAGCAGGTTGGCGACCGAGCGGTTCATCGCCTCGCTCATCTCCAGGGTGAGGATCGTTCCCGAGGAGCCGACCAGGGTGCCGGCGACGATCAGCGCGACGTTGTCGAGCGCGAACCCCGCGGCCGCGGCGGCGAGGCCTGTGAACGCGTTGAGCAGCGAGATCACCACCGGCATGTCGGCGCCGCCGATCGGTAAGACGAAGAGGTTTCCGAGCACCGCCGATCCGACCAGCACACCGATGAACAGGGCCTGCGACGGGTCGGAGCCGTGGTTCGCTGCCAGCACCACGCAGGCCGCCAGGATCGCCGCCAGCAGCGCCCCGTTGAAGATGTGCTGGCCGGGGAGCAGGATCGGCCGTCCCGAGATCAGCTCCTGGAGCTTGGCGAAGGCGATGTTCGAGCCCCAGAACGAGATCGATCCGATCACTGCCGAGAAGAGGATCGGGATCATCACGTCGAGCGGGATCTCCCCGCCGAGGTCGAGCTGGTGACGGAACTCGGCCCAGGAGATCAACGCCGCGGCTCCGCCGCCGACGCCGTTGAACAGCGCCACCATCTGCGGCATCGCGGTCATCTTCACGTTGCGCGCCGCCGGGACGCCGACCGCGGTGCCGACCGCGAGGCCGGCGACGATCAGGCCCCAGTTGCCGACGTCGTTGCGGAGCAGGGTGGCGACGACGGCGATCGCCATTCCCCCCGCGGCGATCAGGTTGCCCCGCTTGGCGGTGGTCGGGTGGGTCCCCTGCATGAGCCCGTAGATGAACAGCGAGAAGGCGACGATGTACATCGCCGTGATCGCGTCGGAGTTCGGCGCCAGGGCAAGCGGCAGCACCGGCATCAGCTCTCTTTGCCGTCCTCCGAGGACGCCGGCTTTGGCTTCCTCGTGAACATCCCAAGCATCCGGTCGGTGACCAGGAATCCGCCGACGATGTTGATCGTCCCGAAGGCGATCGCGATCAAGCTGATCAGGTCCTCCAGGACTCCGTCGGCGGTGCCGACCACGATCAGCCCGCCGAGCAGGACGATCCCGTGGATCGCGTTGGTCTGCGACATCAGCGGCGTGTGCAGGGTCGTCGGCACCTTCGAGATCACGGCGAAGCCGGCGAACGCCGCCAGCACGAAGATCACGAACTCGGTTGCAAGGTCCATGTCTAGCCTCCCTCCGCGACCTCGCGGGCGCGCTCGTTGCGGATCTCGCCCTCGTGGGTGATGCAGGCGCCGGCGATGATCTCGTCGTCGAAGTCGATCTTCAGGTTGCCCGCCTCGTCGACCATCAGGCCGAGCAGGTTCTCGACGTTCTTGGCGTAGAGCTGGGAAGCGTGGGTGGACATCTCGCTCGGCAGGTTGGTCGGGCCGATCACCTTCACGCCGTCCACCTCGACCGTCTCGCCTGCCTGCGAGGACTCGACGTTGCCACCCGAGTCGGCGGCCATGTCGACGATCACCGAGCCCGGCTGCATCCCCCGCACCGCCTCGGCGGTGATCAGCAGCGGCGCCGGGCGGCCGGGGATCTGGGCGGTGGTGATGATCACGTCCTGCCTGGCGGCGTTCTCGGTCAGCGCCTCGCGCACCTGCTCGTTCTCCTCCTCGGTCAGAGGGCGGGCGTAGCCGCCCTCGCCCTCGGCGTCGGGGATGAAGTCGAGCTCGAGCGGACGGCCGCCGAGGCTGGCGATCTGCTCCCAGGCGGCGCGGCGGATGTCGAAGCCGGTGACGATCGCCCCCAGCCGCTTCGCGGTCGCGATCGCCTGCAGGCCGGCGACCCCGGCGCCGAGCACCAGCACCTTGGCGGGGGCCACGGTTCCGGCGGCGGTGGTCATCATCGGAAAGAAGCGCCCCGCCTCGCGTGCCGCCAGCAGCGCCGCAGCGTAGCCCGCGACGTTGGCCTGCGAGCTGAGCGCATCCATCGCCTGGGCGCGGGTGATTCGGGGGATCGCCTCCATTGCGAAGCTGGTCACGCCGGCCTCGGCCAGGGCCTTTGTCGTCTCCCCCGAGGTCAGCGGAGCCAGGTGGCCGATCAGGATCTGTCCCTTCTTCAGCCGCCCGATCTCCTCGGCGGTCGGCACGGCGACGTGCAGGACCACATCGGCGCCCCAGGCGGCGTCGGCGGTGCCGACCTCGGCGCCGGCCTCGCTGTACTCCTCGTCGGGATGCCCCGCGCCGGCGCCGGCGCCCGACTCGACCGCGACCCCGACTTCTGACTTGCGCAGCGACCGGACGATGTCGGGCACGAGCGCCACGCGGCGCTCCCCTTCGGCGGACTCTTTGGGGACCCCAATCCTCATGGGCGAGAGCGGCGGAGCCTATGCAATCCGCGCCGCCTGGGTCGCGGCAGGCGAGGACTCAGATCCATTCCAGGATCGGGCCGAAGACGAGCAACGCGACGACGACCAAAGACGCCATCGTCCCGACGAAGCGCAGCTGCCGGCGCAGGTCCCGCATGTCGTAGACGTAGGCACTGACGAGGAAGAACCACAGATAGCCGAAGATGACGATCAGGGGCACGAATGGGACGTTCCACCACCAGTAGTCCCAGTGGAAATAGCCCGTTCCGTGCAGCAGGACCTCGACGAAAACGGCGAAGACCGAGAAGCCGAGGCCGATCGCAAGCCGGTTCGGCATCCCAAGCAGGCGGGTTCCCGGGTCGGGCGGCAGCGTCTTGGCGTAGATCACCCCCGAGATCGCGAACATCAGCGAGATCTCGATCGTCAGCCCGATCAGCACCAGGTAGGCGGTGTCGCCGGTCACGGCCCAGAGCGGAGCGCGGTGGCTGAAGTGCAGCACCAGGGAGTTGCCGATCTCGTTGATCCAATCGGCGAGCCAGAACGCGACGCCGGCGAGGACGATGTCCCAGCGCCGCCGCTCGACCTCGACCGCATAGACGTAGAGAACGAGCGCCAACAGCGTCACCACGTACCACTTGAACTGGTGCTCGTCACGCAGGAGGTGCTGCGCCTCCCGCGTAAAGTCGGTTATCGCGATCAGCACCCTGGCGCGCGGCTAGGAGGCCGAGGGCGCGGGGCTCGAGACGCCGGCGATCGCCGCCAGGCGCTCCAGGGTGTGGACCCGCTCGCCGGCCTCGAGCTGGACCGGCGAGACGATCAGCCGCGAAACTCCGACCTCGCGGTAGCGCTCGATCCGCTGCGTCACCTGCTCCTCGGTGCCGACCAGCGAGGTGGCCTCGGCGACCTCGTCGGGAATCGCCTCGTAGGCCGCCTCGCGGTCGCCGTCGAGGTAGAGGCGCTGGACCTCGTCGGCGACGTCGCCGAACCCGAAGCGATGCGCCAGGTCGACGTAGAAGTTGGTCTTGCGGCTGCCCATGCCGCCGAAATAGAGCAGCAGCCCCGCTTTGACGATCCCCCGTGCCGCCTCGAGGTCGCCGTCGATCGCCACCTGCAGGGTCGGTGAGATCTCGAGGTCGTCGCGAGCCCGCCCGCTCTTGGCGAGGCCGGCGTCGAGGTGCTCCCCCCAGGCGTCCTCGAAGGCCTCGGCGTTGGAGAAGATCGGGATCCAGCCGTCGGCGATCTCCGCCGCCAGCTCCACCGACTTGCGGCCGATCGCCCCGAGAAAGATCGGGATGTGGTTGCGGAGCGGGTGAAAGTTGAGCTTCAGTGCCTTTCCCTCGCCGTCCGGCAGGGGCAGCTTGTAGTGCTCGCCGTCGTATGTGACCGGGCCCTCGCGGGCGACGATCTTGCGCACGATCTCGACGTACTCGCGGGTCCGCCCCCAGGGCTTCGCGTAGGGGACCCCGTACCAGCCCTCGGAGACCTGAGGCCCCGAGGGTCCGAAGCCGAAGAGGAAGCGCCCGCCCGAGAGAGCGTCGATCGTGCAGCCGGCCATCGCCGCGGCGGCCGGCGGCCGCGCCGGAACCTGCATGATCGCGGCGCCGAGCTTGATCGTCTCCGTCTGGGCCGCGAACCAGGCCAGCACGCTGACCACGTCGGAGCCGTAGGACTCGGCCACCCAGACCGACTCGTAGCCGAGGCCCTCGGCGCGGCGGACGATCTCGATCGCCTCCGGTCCCTTGGGACCGATCCCCCAGTAGCCGAGGTTGAGGCCCAGCTTCAGCGCCATCTGGCGCCGAACCCTATTGCTTTTGCTTGTCCCGGCCGCGGCCGCCGCGCAGCCTGTCGTGGCCGGGGCCGCCGGTCAGCTTGTCGCGGCCCGGCCCCCCCTTGAGCAGGTCGTTGCCCCTGCCGCCGACCAGGTTGTCGCGCTTCTGCTGGCCGTAGAGCTTGTCCTTGCCGCGGCCGCCGTCGGCCTTGTCGTTGCCCCTCCCGCCCTTGATCGAGTCGGCCCCGTCGCCGCCGAGGATCACGTCGGATCCGAATCCGCCCAGGAAGCGGTCCTTGCCGTCGCGGCCAACCAGCCGGTCGCGGCCACCTTCGCCGCAGATCAGGTCCGGTCCACCCTTGCCGTCGACGATGTCGTCGCCCCCGCGGGCGGCGATCACGTCGGCGCCCTCGGTGCCGGTCAGCGCGTCGGCGCTCTCGGTGCCGACGATCGTCGCGTAGCGGCCGAGACAGGTCGGCGGGACGACGATCAGGCCGCGCGGGTCGACGAGAAGCGCGGTGGGCGAAGCCGGGTCGCCGGTGACGGCGGACTGGATGCCGGTGCTCGGATCAACCCGGATCACCCCGCCGCCGCCCGCGAAGGCCTCGCTGTCGGCGACCAGCGCCCTACCGTCGAGGTCGATCGCGATCGCGTCAGGGGCTGCAAAGCCGCCACCGGTGGAGAGCCCGTACTGCTGCCCGCTTGAGCGGTTGACGAGGATCACGCCGTCGGCGCTGGGGTCGGGCGCGGTATTCGCGACAAGCAGCGTCCCCGGGGTCTCGACCGCGACCCCGAGTGGCTGGGAGAAGAGATCGCTCTGCGAGGTCGCGTTGCTGGTCACGGCCTTCTGCTCGCCGCTCTCGGGATCGACGGCGACGATTGCCCCGCCCGAGGCCGGCGGGGGTGAATCCGGGTCCGCGACCAGGATCGTCCCGGTGCGCTCGATCGCGATCCCGGACGGGTTGGAGAAAAGGTTCGCTGAGGAGATCGCGTTGTCGGAGACCCGCGACTGCTCGCCGCTGCCGGCGTCGACCGAGATCACCGCGCCGCTGCCGCCGTCGGCGTTGGGGTCGGTGACAAGAAGCTTGCCCGAATGCGCCACCGCCAACCCCAGCGGATCCTCGAAGAACCCCGGGCTGGAGAGGGTGTTGTTCGAGAGCGGCGTCTGCTGGCCGGTGTCGGGGTCGACCCGGATCAAGCCGCCGCTGCCGCCGAAGGCGTTGGGGTCGGCGACGATCAGACTGCCGTCGGAGTCCAGAGCGACTCCGCTCGGATCCCGGAACAGGTTCTCGGCCGAGATCGTCTCGTTGGAGATCGGGGTCTGGGCGCCGCTGTCGGGGTTGACGTCGATCAGCCCGCCGTTGCCGCCGAAGGCGTTGGGGTCGGCGACGACGATGTCGCCCGCCTGCAGCTGGGCGCCCGCGGCTGCAGGCGCCAGGGCGAATGCGACGAGCAGCGCCGCGGTCGTTTTGACTAGCGATCGCATCCTGTGGACCCCCCAACCCGAACCGGCGGCGATGGTAGCGGCAGCAGGGCCCGACCAGATCGCATCTCGGGCTCATCGGCCTGACGTCTCACTCACGCACGATTCAGCGGCTCGCGTCGCCGCTCGGCCTGCTTCCCCCGATCTGCTCGGTTCGGGACCCTGCTGCTCCGGTATAGATGGACCATGGTCGACGCGAGCGATGCGGGCCTGAGCAGCGCCGAGGCGGCACGCCGCCTCGGGCGACTCGGGCCGCCGCCGGAGACCTCGAGCCGATCGACGGCGAGCATCGTCGCCGGCAACGTCTTCACGCTCTTCAACCTGATCCTCGGCGCCTTCTTCGTCGTCGTGCTGGCGCTGGGGTTGTTCGCCGACGCGCTTTTCGGCGCTGATCGCGATCGTCAACAGCTACATCGGCATCCGCCAGGAGACCAAGGCGAAGGAGGTGCTCGACCAGCTCGCGGTCCTGGTCGCGCCGAAGGCGAGCGTGATCCGGGACGGGCGCGTGCAGGAGCTGGTCGCCGAGGAGGTCGTCCCCGGCGACGTGATCCAGGTCGAGCCGGGGGACCAGCTGGTCGCCGACGGCGACGTGATCCGATCGCGCGGGCTGACCCTCGACGAGTCGGTCCTCACCGGTGAGGCCGACGGCGTTCGCAAGTCGCGCGGCGAGCGGGTCCTGTCGGGGTCGTTCTGCATCGCGGGCGCCGGCACCTACGAGGTCGACGCGGTGCGCGAGCGCAGCTACGCGGGCAAGCTGGCGGGCGAGGCGAGGGCCTTCCGTCACCCGCCCTCGCCACTGCAGGAGGAGGTCAACAGGGTCCTGCTGGCGGCGACCTGGCTGATGCTGCCGCTGGCGGCGCTGCTGCTGTTCGCGCTCAGCGCCCGTCACACCGAGCTTCACGAGGCGGCCCAGACCGCCACCGCCGGCCTGATCACCCTGATCCCCGAGGGCCTGGTGCTGCTGATGAGCGTCACCCTCGCGGTGGCGGCGGTCCGCCTCGCGAAGCTGGACACGCTGGTCCAGCAGATCAGCGCGACCGAGGCGCTGGCGGCGGTCGACACGATCTGCATCGACAAGACCGGGACCCTGACCGACGGCGAGCTGGAGCTTGCCTCGATCGAGGTCGCCGATCCCGCCAATCCGGCCGCGGCCCACGACGCTCTGGCCCGTTTCGCCGCCAGCGCCGGCGACCGCAATCGCACCTTGCAGGCGATCGCCGATCGCTATCCCGACCGCCCCGGGAAGGTCAGCGCCGAGGTTCCCTTCTCGTCGCAATGGAAGTGGAGCGGCCTCTCGCTCGACGGGCGCTCCTATGTGCTCGGGGCGCCCGACGTGCTCCAGCAGGCGGGCGCCCTGGAGCTGCCGCCCGCCCTCGCCAACACGCTGCGGGTCCAGAGCGAGGCCGGACGCCGGGTGCTGGCCTTCGGCGAGGCGCAGGCGGCGCTGCCCCGCGACCCGGCGAACGAGGCCCCTCCCCGGCTGACCGCGCGGGCTCTGGTCGTGCTCGAGGAGACGCTGCGCCCCGACGCGGCGGAGACGATCGCCCACATGCGCGAGCAGGAGGTGGACCTGAAGCTGATCTCCGGCGACGCGCGGGAGACGGTGACCGCCGTCGCCTATGCGGTCGGGGTGCCGGCCGACGTGGGGGTGATCGAGGGCCCGCAGCTTCCCGACGACGACGCCGGCCTGGCCGAGGCGGCGCTGGCGAACACGATCTTCTGCCGGATCCAGCCGGCGCAGAAGAGCGCTCTGGTCGGCGCGCTCTCGAAGTCGGGGCGCTTCACCGCGATGATCGGCGACGGCGTCAACGACGTGCCGGCGTTGAAGCGGGCGCGGCTGGCGGTCGGGATGGGCTCGGGCACCCAGGTGACCAAGGGGGTGGCCGACATCGTCCTGCTCAAGGATCAGTTCTCACGCCTGCCCCGGGCTGTCGCGGAAGGGCGGCGCATCGCCCGCAACATCCACCGGCTGGGACGGCTCTACATGACCAAGACCGTCTACGCGGCGGCGCTGATCATCCTCGTGGCGGTGCCGGGATTCGCCTTCCCATTCCTTCCCCGCCATCTCACCCTGGCCGCCCTGCTGACGATCGGGATCCCCTCCTTCGTGCTCGCGCTGGCGCCCTCGGACGGACCGCTCTACCGCGGCCGGCTCTTACGCGCCCTCGCCGCCTTCGCGGTGCCGGCCGGGGTGGCGATCGCGATCGCCTCGATCCTCTCCTTCTTCCTCGTCGACACCGCCGCCGGGGGCTCGCTCGCCGACGGGCGGACCGCGGCGACCACGACCCTGATCGTGCTCGGCCTCTCCTTCGTGCTGCTGCTCGAGCGCGGGCCCGGGCGCGAGCACATCGCGATCCAGAGCTACATGCTGGCCCTGGTCGCCGGCCTCGGGGCGCTCTACGCGCTCTTCCTCGCCGCCGGACCGGTGCGGGACTTCTTCGACCTCACCCTGCTCAAGGCCGGGCCAGTGGTTCCTCGCCCTGCTCTCCGCGGCCGCCGGGCTGGTGATCGCCAGCGTGATCTGGCGGATGCCCTACATCCAGAACCTCGAGGCGCCGGACATCACGGCCTCCGGCGTCGAGGAGCCCGCCCCCACCCACCGTCCGGTCTCGGCGCCTAATCCAGCGCCGGAGGAATCACGAACTGGGTCAGGGTGAACATCGCCACCTGGCGATCGCCGCGGTGGATGTCGACGACCCAGACGTGGGTGCTGCGGCCGATGTGGCGGGGCGTCGCGGTGGCGATCAGCTCGTCTCCGGGCCCAGCCGGCGCGAACACATTGAGCTTCAGCTCGACGGTCGTGAAGTCCGCCCCGACCGGCAGGTTGCGCCAGGTGCCCCAGGCGGCGACGGTGTCGGCGAACGCCGCCCATACCCCGCCGTGGACGTAGCCGCCGGGATGCAGGTGCCGCCGGTCGGCGACCAGCCGGCCCCGGGAGAGCTCCTTGCTGACCTCGAGCGGCTCGATGCCGAGGTCGCCGGGAAACGTGCCCTGGATCCGCTCCCGAATCATCTCGGGGGTCACAGCGGGGTTCTCGGTCCTGGAGCTCATCGTGGGCTCACCCCGTAGCCCTGCATGCCGAAGTCGCCGAACGGCTCGTCGCGCTCGCGTACCGCCTCCTTAAAGCCGGACTCGGCGGCTTTGCGGGCGAAGCCGTGCCCCTCCTCGGTGTGGCGGGTGATGCCGTCGAAGAAGGTCCCGAGCAGCTGGGTGGCGTGCAGCCCCTGCGAGTAGAGCATCTGGTTGGTCAACAGCTTCATCATCACCAGCTGGTTGACGGGCAGCCTCGCCACCCGCTCGAGCAGCGCCTCGAAGCGCTCGTCGAGCCGGTCCGCCGGGGCCGACTCGGTCGCCAGGCCCCATTCCGCCGCCTCGGCCCCGGTCAGCGAGTCGCCGGTCAGCAGCAGCCGCTTGGCGCGCATGACGCCGATCCGGTGCGCCCACATCGCCGTCGTCGGCGAGCCCCAGACGCGGGCGGGCGGATAGCCGAGCTTGGCGTCGTCGGCGATCAGCAGCAGGTCCGCGCACAGCGCCATGTCGGTGCCGCCGGCGACGCAGTAGCCGTGGACCTTGCAGAGGACCGGCTTCTCGGAGTGAAAGAGGCTCATGAACCCGCGCACGTTGCGGGACATCATCTGGAAGTCGGTCACCGGGTCCCAGTCGGAGCCCGGCGCATGGTTGGCGGCGATCACGGCGGGGTCGAGCGGTGAGCCGGCGGCGGCCGCCGCGTCGGCGCTCCAGGCCTCGGCCGAGGCCGAGAGGTCGTAGCCGCCGCAGAAACCGGTCCCGTTGCCGGCCAGCGCGATCACATGGACCGACGGATCGAGGTTGGCGCGCTCGACGCAATCCGCCAGCTCGCGCGGCATCTCGAGCGTGATCCCATTGCCGTGCTCGGGGCGGTTGAGGGTGATGCGGGCGATCCGCCCGCTGACCTCGTAGATGACGGTGTTGAGCTCCTCCACGGAGTTCTCCTCTCTTACGCTGAGCCGGTGAAGCTAGCTGCCGAGCCCCCGCCGGGGGAGTGCGACCTGATCGTCGTCGGCGGCGGGATCGTCGGCCTCGCCGCCGCCCGCGAGCTTCAGCGGCGCCACCGGGACGCGCGAATCGTGCTGCTCGAGCGCGAGCCGCGACTCGCCGCGCACCAGACCGGCCACAGCAGCGGGGTCGTTCACTCGGGCATCTACTACGAGCCCGGCTCGCTGAAGGCGCGACTCTGCGTCGATGGTGCCCGCGAGCTGCGCGACCACTGCCGGCGGCGGGGGATCCCGATCCACCGGCAGGGGAAGCTGATCGTCGCGGTGGAGGAAGCCGAGCTCGAGCGCCTGGCGGAGCTCGAGCGCCGCGGCCGCGCCAACGGCGTCGAGGGCCTGCGCCGGATCGAAGCCGCCGAGATCGCCGAGATCGAGCCCCACTGCGCGCGGCGTCGCCGCCCTTCACTCCCCCGCGACCGCGGTGGTCGACTTCACCGCCGTCGCCAATTCGTTCGCCGAGGACTTCGCCGCCGCAGGCGGCTCCGTTCACCTCGGCTGCGCGGTCCTCGGCACCGAAGTGCGGGCCGGCCGCATCGAGGTCCGCCACTCGCGGGGCCGGACCGCGGCGCGGGCCGCGGTCCTCTGCCCGGGGCTGTGGGCGGACCGCCTCGCGGTTGCCGCGGGCGCCCCGGCAGACCCGCGGCTGGTTCCCTTCCGCGGCGCCTACCTGCGGCTCGCAAGGCGGCGCGAGCTGGTGCGCGGCAGCGTCTACCCGGTCCCCGATCCGGAACTTCCCTTCCTCGGCGCGCACCTGACCCGCGGCATCGACGGCGAGGTCCTGATCGGGCCGAGCGCCCTGATCGCAGCGGCTCGGGACGCCTACGGCCCCTGGCGGGTGCGGCCCCGCGACCTCGCCGCCACCGCGACCTGGCCCGGCACCTGGCGCCTCGCCGCCCGCCACTGGCGGGCCGGGCTGACCGAGCTGCGCCGGGCTCTCAGCCGGCGCAGCTTCGTCGCCGCGGCGGCTCGGCTGATCCCCGAGCTGCAGACGACCGACGTCGGCCCGGGGCCGGCCGGCGTCCGCGCCCAGGCGGTCTCCCGCGACGGGCAGCTGGTCGACGACTTCGTCGTCCACGAGACCGAGCGGGCGGTGCACGTCCGCAACGCCCCCTCGCCGGCCGCGACCTCCTCGCTGGCCCTGGCGCGGCTGATCGCCGATCGGGTCGACCTGCTGCGCTAGCGCAGGCCCAGCGGCAGGGCTCGCGCGGCGTCCGCCTGGGTAGGCTCGTTGCGATGGAGGCGGCGACGAGCACGCAGGAGCGACCCGAGGCCGCCGAGGCGTCCTCGTTCTCGAAGTCGCTTTTCCTCGGCGAGATCCACGAGGAGATGGTGTTCCCGTTTCCGAGCCCCGAGGAGGCGGAGCAGGACCGTATTCGCTCGCTGAACGCATCGCTGCGCGAGCTGGCCGAGACGATCGACCCGCCGGGAGATCGAGGAGAAGCGCTGGCTCGGCGACGATCTGGTCCGCGAGCTCGGCGAGCGCGGGCTCTGCGGCCTCTACGTGCCGGAGAAGTACGGCGGCCAGGGGCTGAGCCAGACCGGCTACTGCCGGGTGTTCGAGACCTTCGCCCAGATCGACGGCACGCTCTCGGTCGTGATGGGGGTGCACCAGTCGATCGGCATGAAGGGGATCGTCCTGTTCGGGACCGAGGAGCAGAAGGAGCGCTTCCTGCCCGACCTCGCGTCGGGCCGCAAGCTCGCCGGCTTCGCGCTGACCGAGCCCGAGGCGGGCTCCGACGCCTACAACCTGCAATCGCGGGCGGTCGAGCAAGCCGACGGCAGCTGGGTGCTGAACGGCGAGAAGCGCTACATCGGCAACGGCGGCACCGGCTCGGTCTTCGTCACCTTCGCCCGCGCCGAGGTCGGTGGCTCCGACCGCCACATCGCGCTGATCCTCGAGAAGGGGATGAAGGGGTTCGAGGTCGGCGAGCGCTACGACACGATGGGCCTGCGCGGCAACGACCTCCGCCGCCTCCACTTCAACGACGTCAAGGTCCCGGCGGAGAACGTGCTCGGCGAGCCCGGCGAGGGATTCCGCGTCGCGATGCAGATCCTCAACAACGGCCGGCTCAGCCTCGGCACCGGCTCGGTGGGCGCGACCAAGGGACTGCTCGACCGGGTGATCGAGCACACGACGCAGCGGCGCCAGTTCGACCACGCCCTCGCCGACTTCGAGCTGGTCCAGGACAAGATCGCCTGGATGGTCTCCTATCTGTTCGGGCTCGAGTCGATGACCTACCTGACCTGCGGGATGGTCGACGCAGGGGTGCCGGACTACTCGCTGGAGTCGGCGATCTGCAAGGTCTCGGGAACGGAGTTCCTCTGGTACGCCGCCAACCGGGCGCTGCAGCTGAAGGGCGGCGCCGGCTACATGCGCGACGAGCCCTACGAGAAGGTCCTGCGCGACATCCGGATCTTCCCGATCTTCGAGGGCGCCAACGACGTCCTGCGGGCGTTCATCGCGCTGACCGGCGTCAAGCCGCTCGGCGAGCAGCTGTCAGGCCTCGGCGAGCTCGAGCTGACCGACCCGATCGGCTCGCTCGGGGTCGTGGTCGACTACGTCAGCGGGCGGATCCAGCGCGAGGTCCGCCCCGAGCGCATCAGCCGCGCCCACCCCGAGGTCTCGAAGCAGGCCGAGGCGGTCGCCGACCAGGTCAAGCGCCTGCGGGACGTGACCGAGGGGCTGCTGCGCCGCCACGGCAAGGGAATCGTCGAGCGCCAGTTCCAGCAGAAGCGCCTCTCCGACGCCGTCTCGGACATCTTCGCCCAGGTGGCTCTGCTGTCGCGGGTCACCTCGATCCTCGAGGACCAGGGCGCCGAGGTCTCGGGCCAGGAGATCTACATCGCCGACACCTTCTGCACCCGTGCCGCGGGCCGGGTGCAGAGGGCATTCGACCAGATCGAGGACAACGACGACGAGCGAATGGTCGCGATCGCAAAGCTCGCGCTGAAGCGCGGCGAGTACGGATACGCCCTGTTCGAGGATTAGGCGGCTGTGCCTGCTTCCCCCGAACTGCTCGGTTTTCGCTCGCCTTGACCGAGCCGCCCATGGTCCTCTACGACGCGGACTGCGGGTTCTGCCGCTGGTCGCTTGCCAAGCTGCTCGCCTGGGACCGGCGCAGGATGCTGCGCCCGGTGCCGATCGATTCAGCCGAGGGCCGGCGCCTGCTGGCCGATATGCCGGCTCCGGAGCGCGACTCGTCGTGGCATTTCGTCGACAGCGGCGGCGAGCGAAGCTCGGGCGGGCAGGCCGCGATCCCGTTGCTCCGCCATCTGCGGGGCGGTCGCTGGCTCGCGGCGCTGCTGGCGCGATTTCCGAGCGCGACCGACCGCGTCTATCGATGGATTGCCACCCACCGAAGCACCCTCGGCCGCGCTCTGACCGCGGGCGCCAGGCGGCGCGCCGAGGCGCGGATAGGACGCCGCCAGACGCCCTAGACCAGTTCGACCTCGGACACCCGCAGGGTAACCAGGCCGTAGCCGCATTCACAGGTCAAGCCGTCGAGCTCGTCGAGCGAGGCGACGATCGCCTCCCGCAGCTCGGCGCAGCCTTCGTCGGAGCAGAGCAGGGTCACGTGCAGCACCCGCCCAGGGTTGCGTAGCCAGCGGACGGCGCGAGCGCGTTAGTTGAGCCGCTCGACGATCATCGCCTCGCCCTGGCCGCCGGCGACGCACATCGTCTCCAGCCCGACCGCATGATCGTCGGTCTCCATCGCGTTCAGCAGCGTGCCCATGATCCGCGCCCCGGTCATCCCGAACGGGTGCCCGAGGGCGATCGCGCCGCCGTGCGTGTTGAGCTTCTCCAGCGGGATGTCGCACTCGTCCATGATCGGGATCACCTGCGCCGCGAAGGCCTCGTTGAGCTCCACGGTTCCGACGTCGCCGATCGTCATCCCGGCCCGGTCGAGCACGGTCTTGATCGCCCCGATCGGCGCCACGCCCATGTACTCGGGCTCGTTGCCGTGGGTGGCCGCGGTGACGATCTTCGCGCGCGGCTTCAGCCCCAGCTCCTTCGCCCGCTCCTCGGACATCAGCAGCACCGCGGCGGCGCCGTCGTTGAGCGGGCAGGAGTTGCCGGCCGTCACCCCGCCTCCCCCTTCGAAGGCCTCGTCGAGCTCGGACAGCTTCTCCAGCGTCGAGCTGGGGCGCGGGCCGTCGTCCTTGGCGACCTCGGTGCCGTCGGGCAGCGTCACCGGCACGATCTCGCGGTCGAAGAAGCCGTCCTCCTGGCTTCGCACCGCCAGCTCCTGCGAGCGCTGGGCGTACTTGTCCATGTCGGCGCGGCTGACCTCGTAGCGCTTGGCGACGTTGACCGCCGTGATGCCCATGTCGATGTAGGCGTTGGGCGTGCCGTCCTTGCCCTGAAGCTTCTCGTTCTGATCCGCAACCCCCGCCGGCTCGGTGCGCTCGTTGTAGCGGCTCACCCACTCGACCCCGGCGGCGATGTAGGTGTCGCCCTCGCCGGCCCTGATTGCGTTGCCGGCGTGACGGATCGCGTCGAGGCTGGAGGCGCAGTAGCGGGCGATCGTCACCCCGTTGACCTCGACCGGCAGCTTCTCGGAGAGCAGGACGATGATCCGCCCGATATTGAACGCCTGCAGGCCCTCCGGCATCCCGCAGCCGCAGAAGACCTCCTCAACCGAGTCCGGCGCGACGTCGGGATTGCGTTCGAGGAGCTGGTCGACGACGTAGGCGCCCATCTCGTCGGGACGCAGCCCAGCCAGCGAGCCCTTGAAGGCGCGGCCGATCGGCGTGCGGACGGTGTCGACGATCACTGCTTCGGGCATTCGCTGGTCTCCTTGTGTGTCGCGGCCATCAATCACGTAGACGCTATCGGAGCGGCGCCATGCGCCCGCCCGGTCAGGCGGCCAAATCCGCGCCGATGTCATGCCCGTGCGTTAACTTGGCGCTATGGCCATCTTCAAGCTGCGCAGGGGGGGCAAAGAGGGCGACAAGACAGAGTCCGGCAAGGCTGCGCGAGGACCAGGCGGGCCGGCCGGCGACGGCGACCAGGCCCGCCGAGGGAGCACCGGAAGCCAGTGACGGGGCCGATACCAAGACCCAGCCGCTCGTCGGGCGAGCCGGGCGGGACAGGGGGCCCCGAGGGCGCACCGGCGCAGCCGGCGGCGCCGTCCCAGGCCGGCCCCGCCACGCCTCCACCGCCACCCGAGCCGCCCCGCATCAAGCCCGCGGATCCGCCCGTACAGAAGGAGCCCTCCGAGGCCCTCGCCGAGCCCAAGCCTCCCGAGGCCACGGCTGAGCGCAAGCCCACCCCGGGGTTGCTGTCACCGAGCTCGCCGGGGGTCGCGCCCGGCGGCCTCACCACCTCTGCCGCCACGTCGCGTGCCCAGGCCCGCTCGTCGGGCACCCCTTTGAGCGGTACCCCGCCCAGCGAGCAGACCCTGGTCGAGCGGCTCGACGGCCTGCGCGGCTGGCTCGGCGACCTCGAGCGCACCGTCAGCGTCCGCTCCCGGATCGGGCTGGTGCTCGCCGCGATCGCAATCGGCGTCGGCGGAGCGGCGATCTACCTGGCGCTCGACGCCAAGCAGAAGAGCGCCTCGAACAGCGACGTCGGATCGCTGCGCGACCAGGTCAAGGGCCTCAGGGATCAGGCCAACGCCACCGACGACGACGTCACCGCTCTGAAGGGGAGCGTCAACGCGACCCGCGCCCAGGCGTCGAGCGCCAGCGCGACCGCCGCCGGGCTGCGGGCACAGATAAGCAAGCTTCAGGCCGACGTCAAGGAACTGCAGCGGACCGCGAGCCAGGCGCAGGCCACGCCGGCGATCCCGACCCTGCCCCAGACCGGCACCACGACCACACCAAGCGGTGGCGGCGCCGGCACGGGTGGCTCGGGCGGGGGCGGCAACTCGCCCTAGGCACAGGCGTCGAGCGGGCATCGCAGCCACGCCTGACGGTCGTCGAAGTGTCGAATTTGGCCGCAGGGCACGCCAATTCGTGCCTGGACAAGTGACAATTGCCGCAAATTCGTGCGTATTCGTGCGTGGGCGTCTGACGGTTGGGCTACATTCGCGCCAATCCGACCTCGCGGGCAACCGCGAGCCAATGCCGAAGCGGCATTCGAAAGGAGGCCCCTCGATGCCTGAGGGTTACTGCGTCAAGGAGCGCAAGAAGGTCGAGATAAAGGACCCCCAGCAGGTGACGATGAAGAACGGTCGTCCTGCGATCCAGGGTTTCTGCCCCGACTGCGGGACCAAGATCTTCAAGATCGGCAAGCTGTAGAGGGAGCCTTCTAGGCACTACGCCTGCCGCCGCCGGCGTCCGAGGGGCGCCGGCGGCACCCGCTCCCTGATCTGGTCGAGAAGCCTCGATCGCGATCTCCCCCGCCTCCTCGCCGCCTCGCGGCTGAGCCCGCGGGCCCAGGCTGAACCACGCCTGGATGCGATCCGTATCCCGCCACAGTGAGCACGCAACCTGCAGACTGGTGCTGATGGCCGCGCAAGCGCTCGCCGACGAGCGGGACGTTCGGGAGGCCTACGCCGCCCACTCCGGCGAGCTCTACGGATTCGCCGTGCGCTCACTCGGCGACCGGGGAATGGCCGAGGAAGCGGTCCAGGAGACCTTCCTGCGCGCCTGGCGGGCCGGAGAGCGCTTTGACCCTGAGCTGGGCTCGCTTCGCACCTGGCTGTTCGCGATTCTGCGCAACGTCGTCATCGACCTCGGCCGCGCCCGGGCGGCAAGGCCGGCGATCGCAACCGGCACGCCGGAGGCCGGCCACGAGCCACTGGAGCAGGTGATGCTCTCCTGGCAGGTCGAGGAGGCCCTGCGGCGGATCGGCGACGACCACCGGCGGGTCCTGGTCGAGACCTACTACCGCGGCCGTCCCTATGCCGAGGTCGCGACCGACCTCGGCATTCCCGAAGGCACGGTGAAGTCGCGCGTCTACTACGGGCTGCGGGCTCTGCGCAACGCACTGGAGGAGCTTGGATATGACGACTGAGGGATGCCGCGAATGGCGCGAGCGGCTCGGCGCCTACGTCCTCGGGCAACTCTCCGAGGACGAGCAAGCCGCGACCAGCGCCCACATCGACGGTTGCGCGGCCTGCCGGGCGGAGGCGGAGTCGCTCGCGCCGCTGGCCGAGCTGATGTCGAAGGCCGACCCGGCGAGGCTGACCGCGGCCCCCGCCCCGCCCCCTGAGCTGGGCGATCGGATCGCTGCCCGGATCGGCCGCGAGGGGCGGCAGCGCAGGCAGGCCCGGCGCCGGCGCCGGCTGGCGCTGGGGATCCCGGTCGCAGCGGCGGCCGCCACGGCGGCGATCGCGCTCGCGATCGTGCTCCCCGGCTCCGGCGGCGGCTCCGATGCGCAGAGGGTCAGCTTCGGCTCGCTTCCGCGCGGAGTGCAGATCGCCGCCACGCTCGAGCCCCGCCCCTTCGGCACCCAGATCCGCATGGACGTACACGGAATCCGCTCCGGCACCCTGTGCCGAGTCTTCCTGCGCCGCGCCGATGGCACCGTGATGCCGGCGGGCTCGTTCCGCTACCGCTACGCCGGCGCCGAGCAGGCAGTCCTCACCTCAGCCCTCGATCTCTCCGCGGCCCGCGCCGTCGGCGTGCGGGCCGGGGGCAGGACGTTCGTGGCGCCGCTGCGGCACGGCGTCGGCGCCGAGGCATCTTCGAACGGACAAACGACAGAGAAGGAGTACAGCTGATGAGATCGAGGAATCTGGGCATCCCCGCCCTGGTTG
This sequence comes from uncultured Solirubrobacterales bacterium, assembly GCA_963772265.1. Lineage (GTDB taxonomy): Bacteria > Actinomycetota > Thermoleophilia > Solirubrobacterales > 70-9 > Mayfieldus. The sequence continues at coordinate 284,042 of CAVYWS010000002.1, forward strand.
GCATGCTCGCGGTGCTGGCGATCGTCATCGCCGGCTGCGGCGGCAGCGACAACAACAGCACCAGCAGCAGCGGAGGCGGGGGCGCCTATGGAGGCGGTGGCGGCGCGACCTCGGCGCCGGCGAGCTCCGGCGGGGGCTCGGGCGCCGTCTCGGTGGCCGACAACCCGAAGCTGGGCCAGATCCTCGTCGACTCGAAGGGCAACACGCTCTATTACTTCGAGAAGGACAAGCAGGGGGCGTCGACGTCGACCTGCTCGGGCGCATGTGCAGCCGTCTGGCCGCCATACATGACCAACGGCTCGCCCAAGGGCGAGAAGGGGGCTCAGGCCTCGAAGCTGGGCACGATCAAGCGCAGCGACGGCAGCACCGAAGTCACCTACAACGGCTGGCCGCTCTACACCTACCAGGGCGACAGCAAGCCCGGCGACACCAACGGCAACAACTTCGAGCAGTTCGGAGCAGAGTGGTATGCGCTGACTCCAGCCGGTTCGAAGCCAAAGGGCTCCTGAGCGACTGAAGCCGGATTCCGAGGTTAGGCGAGGGCCGGCTGCGAGCAGCCGGCCCTCGCTTGTGTGACCAGGCTCACCCAGCGAACTACTTTGGCCCGCCTAGCGTCGCAAGTAAGGTGTCTTTCGTGGAAGCAGGGCAAAAGCCGATCGAGCTGATCCTGGCCCGCAACCTGATCGCCTCGCTCTCCACTCCCGCCTTCCTCGTCGACGAGGGCGGCGTCCTGATCTTCTACAACGAGGCCGCCGGGAGCCTGCTCGGCAGGCGCTTCGAGGAGATCGGCAAGGTCGGCCCCGAACGCTGGGGGACGATGTTCGGTCCCGTCGACGAGGGCGGCACCCCGATTCCGTACGACCAGCTGCCCCTCGTCAAGACGATCCGTGAGGGTCGCCCCGCGCACGCCGAGCTGACGATCCGCTCCGCCGACGGCTCCGAGCACGCGATCGAGGTCTCGGCCCTGCCGATCCTCACCCCGCACGGCTCGCGCGGGGGCATCGCCTTCTTCTGGCCCACCGCCGACGGCGTCAAGCAAGGGGACTGAGGATGCACATCAAGCTCTGGGGAACACGCGGGTCGGTGCCGTCCCCGGGCCCGGAGACGATCCGGTACGGAGGAAACACCTCCTGCGTCCAGGTCACCCTCTCCGACGGCTCGCTGCTGGCGCTCGACGCCGGCACCGGGATCCGCAATCTCGGCCTCGCCTGCGGCGACCAGCCGACCCGGCTGCACATCCTGCTCACCCACCTGCACCTCGACCACATCCAGGGGCTCGTCTTCTTCGCCCCGGCGTTCAAGCCGCAGACCGAGATCGTGATCTGGGGGCCGGCTTCACCGGAGGCGTCGCTGCAGGACCGCATCGCGCGCTATATCTCGGCGCCGCTGTCGCCGGTGGAGGTCCGGGAGCTGCCCTGCGACGTCTCCTTCCGCCACTGCCCGGAGAGCGAATGGGAGATCGGCCCGGCGAGGGTCCGTGCCGCGGCGGTTGCCCACCGCGGCCCGACCCTTGGCTACCGGATCGAGGACGCCGGCTCGTCGCTGACCTACATACCGGACCACGAGCCGGCGCTCGGCGCTCCGATCGACGAGCTCGATGACGAATGGATCTCCGGCTTCGCGCTGGCCCACGAAGCCGACCTGCTGATCCACGACGGCCAGTACACCGACATCGAGTACCCAGACCACGTCGGATGGGGGCATTCGGCGCTCTCGGACACACTTGCCTTCGCCCGCAGGGTCGGATCCCGGCGCACCCTCCTCTTTCATCACGACCCGCTCCATTCCGACAACTTCCTCGACGGGATGTACCGCGAGGCGCGCGACCGCTGGCGCGCGATGGGGGGAGATGAGGGCGCGATCGAGATGGCGGCGGAGAGGGCCGAGATCGACCTTCCCTCTCCGAATCCGTGCCCCGATTGCGGAGATGCAGCAATGAGCGATTACTCCCAGATCCTCTTCGAGCGCCGCGGCCCGGTGACCCTGATCACGATCAACCGGCCCGAGCGCCGCAACGCGATCGGTCCGGTGGTCTCGCGCGAGCTGGTCGACGCCTGGGGACGCTTCCGCGACGACGACGAGCAGCACGTCGCGGTTCTGACCGGGACCGGCCCCGACGCCTTCTGCGCCGGCGCCGACCTGAAGGCGGCGATGGCGGGCTTCGACCCGGAATCCGACGAGGAGCCGCTGGTCGAATGGACGCCGGAGGAGATCGAGGCCCACAACCGCGGCGAGCGCGACGGGATCATCGGGCCGTCGCGCTGGACCGACATCTACAAGCCGATCATCGCCGCGGTCAACGGCGTCGCCTACGCCGGCGGGCTTGAGTGGGCCTGCTTCGCCGATATCCGGATCGCCGACGAGCACGCCAGCTTCGGGGTCACCTGCCGGCGCTGGAACATCGGTCTTGGCGACGGCGGCAATCAGCGCCTGCCGCGCATCGTCGGCATGGGGCGGGCGATGGAGCTGATCATCACCGGCCGTGTAATCGACGCGCACGAGGCGCATCAGATCGGGCTCGTCAACGAGGTGACGCCGAGCGGCAGCTGCGTCGAGCGAGCGCTGGAGCTGGCGGAGCAGATCGCCGCCCTGCCACAGCCGGCGATCCGCACCGACAAGGAGGCCGCTGTGCGCGGCTTCGGCCAGCCGCTCGACGAAGCCCTGCGGATCGAGGCCCAGTGCTTCAACAAGCTGCTGTCGAGCCCGGAGATGGCCGAGGGAATTCGCCGCTTCGTCCAACGCGACCACCCCGATCGCGCCGATGGGACGGAATCCGTGACTCCGGGCCTGGTCCGCTCCATCCGCAAAGACTGAAAATCGGGTGGACCCGGAGCCGGCTCTCGAATAGATTCTCCAAAGTGGGGGCGGTTGCCTATATCCCGCCGGAGATCGGGACATCGAGCATGGTCCGCGACGCCTATGAGCTGCTGTCCTCAAAGCACTCGGGGCAGCGCCAGAAGGTGAACGGACGCCCCTACATCGAGCATCCGGTCCTGGTCGCGACCGACGTCAGCCAGGCGGGCTTCGAGCCGGAGCTGGTCGCGGCGGCGCTTCTGCACGACATCGTCGAGGACAGCGACGTCAGCGTCGAGCAGGTCCGCGAGCGGTTCGGGGACCGCGTCGCCGAGCTGGTCGAGGCGATGACCGACACCGCCGAGGTCGAGCCCTACGAGCGCCGCAAGGCGCTTCACCGCGAGCGGATCGTCGACGCCGGGCCCGACGCGGCGGCGATCTTCGCGGCCGACAAGCTGAACAACGTCCGCGCCCTGCGCGAGGCCTACGCAAGCGAGGGCGAGGCGGTCGCCAGCCGCTTCAAGCAGCCCCTCGACACGAAGCTGCGGGTCTGGGTCGCCGACGCGGAGATGGTCTCCGGCTACTCGAGCACGGTCCCCTACGCGGGGGAGCTGCTCGACGAGGTCGAAGGCCTGCGGGTCGAGCGAATCAATCGTCGTCGCCGAGACTGAGGCGGCGCTACAGCGGCAGCGCGTACCAGAAGGTCGTGAACATCAGCGCCGCGAATGCGGTGCAGACGACCGTGACGACGGTGCTGAAGAGGAAGTCGGTGACCAGCAGCACCACCCCGGTCATCGCCAGCGCCAGGAACCCGAGCCCGACGATCGCCATCCGGTTGGCGATGAAGACGAGCTGGCCCTTCTGCTGCTTGCGGAAGTTGAGCCGGTGAAAGGCGGTCGGCGCGATCAGAAGCGTCGCCGAGACCGTCGTGCTGAGCAGGGTGGCCAGGTAGATCCGCTCCTGGGCCGTGGTCAGCAGGGCAAAGCGCTGGTTGAACGGGATCGTGAGCAGAAAGGCGAACAGCACCTGCACGCCCGGCAGCGCCACCCTCAGCTCCTGCAGGAGCTCGCTCAGGTTGCGGTCGAGCCGCTCGGTCTCGCTCTCCTTGCGCCCGGACCCGGAAACTCCCATTCCGCGCCAACCATAGTCCGCTTCACAACTAAAAAACTTGTGCCTGGCTGGGCACGCCTACCTTGGCGGCCATGAGAGCGACGAACGTGCATCTGGAGGACGTGGCAAGGGCGGCACGACAGGGTCTGATCCTGTCGGTCGCCGTTTCGCTGCTGGCTCTGGGAGCGCTGCTCGTGGCCGGTGTCTCGCCGCTGATCGCTGCGATCTGCTGCCATCGCCCTGCTTGCCCTCGGTTCGGCAAGCGGCGGCTTCGGCCTCGTCGCATGGATCGCGTTGCGTGCCCCGCGCCCGCGCCGGGCTCCTGTCGTTCGGACCGGCACCGTCCCTCCAGTGCAGATACCGCAGACGCGCTAGCCGCCGATCGCGGCAACCGCAACCAGGCCGGGGCCATGTTCTAGGCTCCGGCCATGAGCTTCGTATCCCGGCGCGCCGCCGCCGCCGCCGTGATCGCGCTGGGGGGAGCGTCGGTCCCCGCCACGGCCTCGGCCGCGGAATCGCAGGTGACGCCTCGGGGGCTCGTGCGAGGCCAGGTGATCGTCCGTTTCGCGCCCGGCAGCGCCCGGACCGCCGAGCGCGCTGCCCACGCCGCCCTTGGAGCGCGGGTCGACCGCCGGCTCCCGGTCGCCGGCCTCGGCCTGCTCGGCGTTCCGCCGCGCCTGAGCCCTCGCCGCGCCGCCCGCCGCGCCGCCCGCCTGCCGGGAGTGATCTACGCGGAGCCCGACCAGATGGTCCAGTACCGGGTGCTGCCAAACGATCCCCTGTTCGGACGGCAGTGGGCGCTGCGGAACACCGGCCAGCGCCTGCTCGCGACGAAGGGAAAGCGCGGCGCCGACATCGACGCGGCACCGGCCTGGGATCTCGACACCGGCACGCCGTCGGTGATCGTCGCCGACGTCGACACCGGGGCCGACCTCACCCATCCCGACCTGGCGGCGAACATCTGGGTCAATCCGGGCGAGATCCCGGGCAACCACATCGACGACGACGGCAACGGGCTCACCGACGACGTCAACGGCTGGGACTGGGCCGACTCGGACAGCGTCCCCGACGATAGCCGCAGCTTCGACCAGGGCCACGGCACCGAGGTGGCGAGCGTGATCGGCGCGGTCGGCAACAACGGCATCGGGATGACCGGCGTCGATTGGCGGATCAGCCTGATGCCGCTGCGCGCTGCGACCCTCTCGGACACGATCTCGGCCTTCGTCTACGCCCGCCAGCAGGGGGCCCGGGTGATCAACTTCAGCGCTGGATTCCCCTTCTACTCGCAGGCGCTCAAGGACACGATCGACAACATCAGCTCGGTCCTGGTCGTAAACGCGGCCGACAACGGCGGCTTCGACGGGCACGGGGACAACAGCGACCGGGTCGGCGACTTCCCCTGCAAGTTCCGCTCTCCGAACCTGATCTGCGTCGCCGCGTCGGACCAGCGCAACAAGCTCACCTCGTTCTCGAACTTCGGCCCCAAGTCGGTCGACCTCGCGGCACCGGGCTCGAACGTCCTCGGCGCCTACCCGCCGAAGGCGATCTCCTATGACCTCAACGAGTTCTTCGACCAGCCGCTCGACGGCCGCTTCACCCACGGCGGCCGCAACGACCGCTGGGCGATCACCAACAAGCTCGGCGGCTCGCTGACCGACTCAAAGCACGGCGACTACCGCAACCAGACCAACTCGTTCGTCGCCTCGCGACCGGTCGACCTTCGCCAGCGGCGCGCATGCGAGGTCGACTTCTTCCTCCTGCACCGCCTCGAGGACGGGCCCGACCGGCTGCTCGTCGAGGCCAGCAAGCGGCATGGCCACTGGCGGACCCTTGGCAGCTACACCGGGGTCGGGCACGGCGACTTCCATTTCCTGCGCCTCCCGAAGGGCTTCGACGGCGCCCGCCGCGCCCGCATCCGCTTCCGCCTGCATACCGACGGGTCGGTGCGCCTCGACGGCGTCTACATCGACGACCTGCAGATGACCTGCCGCACGATTGCGCCGACCTACGCCTACGCCGACGGAACCTCGTTCGCGGCTCCACAGGTGTCCGGCGCCGCCGGCCTGGTCCTCGAGCGCTTCCCCGCGATCAGCACGCCCGAGATCAAGGCTCGGCTGCTGAACAGCGTCGATCATCTGCCCTCGATGGCGCACAAGCTGCTCAGCGGCGGGCGGCTGAACGTTGCCGCGGCGCTGCGCTAGGGCAGCGGTCTCGGTGGAGAACCGGTTGCAAATGCAAATCTGTTGTATTAGCGTCGGTAGGCGACGTCCCGCCCGCTTCGACGTAGGAGGCGATGCATTTGGAAGCTTCGCGCTGGCGCCGCATCGGCCGCGCTCTTACGCCCGCCGAGTGGCTGCGCGCCGCCGCCCTCTTCGGGGCGGTGTCGGCCCTCCACGTCATCGGCTTCGGCCTGCTGCTGATCGTGATCCCACATCATTTTGACCTTGGCGCAAGCGGCGTATTCGGAGTCGGCCTCGGGGTCACGGCCTACACCCTCGGCCTGCGGCACGCCTTCGACGCCGACCACATCGCGGCAATCGACAACACCACCCGCAAGCTGATGAGCCGACGGCCAGCGCCCGCTCGGCGCCGGCTTCTTCTTCTCGCTCGGCCACTCGACGATCGTCTTCCTGCTCGCCGTCGGCTTCACGATCGGGATCCGCGGGCTCAGCGGCGAGGTCTCCGACGACGGGTCATCGCTTCACTCGGCGACCGGGCTGATCGGACCAACGGTCTCCGGCACCTTCCTCCTCGTCCTCGGACTGCTCAACCTGATGGTGCTGATCAGCATCCTGAGGATCTTTCGCAGGATGCGCCTGGGCCACTACAGCGAGGCGGAGCTGGAGGAGGAGCTCAACAAGCGCGGCTTCATGAACCGCTTCTACTCCCGGGTCGCCGGCTCGGTCAAGGAGTCCTGGCAGATGTACCCAGTCGGATTCCTCTTCGGGCTCGGGTTCGACACCGCGACCGAGATCGCCCTGCTGGCGACGGCCGGCGCGGCCGCCGCTGGGGGGCTGCCGATCTACGCGATCCTCTGCCTGCCGATTCTCTTTGCCGCCGGGATGTCGCTGATGGACACGATCGACGGCATGTTCATGAACTTCGCCTACGGCTGGGCCTTCTCGCAGCCGGTGCGAAAGGTCTTCTACAACCTCACGGTCACCACGCTCTCGGTCGTCGTCGCGCTGGTGATCGGGACGATCGAGCTCGTGTCGGTTCTCAGCGAAAGGCTCAGCCTCACCTCGCAGCCCTTCGCCTGGATCTCATCGCTCGATCTCAACTACGTCGGCTTCGTGATCGCGGCCGCCTTCGCGATCACCTGGCTGCTCGCCCTCGGGGTCTGGCATTTCGGCCGCGTCGAGGAAAGATGGGCGGCGGCTCTGGACGGTCGTCGCGATCCGCAATAGTTGGCCCCGGTGACCGAAGCGCCCCAAACTCCGGCACTGCAGTTCGAGGGCATCGATGAGGTGCTGGCAGCGCTGCGCGACCAGGGGCACAGGATCTCGACTCCTCGCCGCCTCGTGCTCGAGGCCCTGTTCGCGGCCGAGGGGCCGGTCTCGGCGCAATTCATCGCCGAGGGGCTGGATGGCAAGACGACGGCTCTGGACCGCACCTCGGTCTACCGAAACCTCGAGCAGCTCGAGGAGCTGGGGGTGGTGCGCCACGTCCACCTCGGCCATGGACCCAGCCTCTACCACCTGGTCGGGGCGGGCGAGAGGGAATATCTGGCCTGCGAACGCTGCGGCCGGGTGACCAGCGTCGACCCGGGCGAGCTCGACCCGGTGCGCAACCAGATCCGCAAGCGCTTCGGCTACGAGGCCCGCTTCAGTCATTTCCCAGTGGTCGGGCTCTGCCGCCGCTGCGCAAGCGGCGACTCAGATCAGGCGGGGGAACGGGTCGATCCCGGCGCGGGTGCCGAGCACCAGCACAGCCATGGCGACTACGTGCACTCGCACCCGCATCCCCACGGGCCCTCTCACAGCCATTGAGCAGCAGTCAGGCGGCGCTCACCACGTCGGCAGGCCTGTGCTGCGTGCCACCTTGCGGGCCCGCGCGGGGTCGATCTCACGCCCCGCGGGCTGCGAGCCCATCGCCCACGGATGAGGACCGATCGTCCCGTAGTGCTCGCGCAGAAAGGCCTTCAGCTCTCCACGGTGATCGGCGCAGGAGAAACGCGCGTGGCCATAGAGGCCCCGCCCGTGCCAGATCAACCAATGCCCCGGTTCGGCATCGACGTACTCGCCGAAGCGCGGGTCCATCAGCTCGCGCTCCAGGCTCGCCCTGGTCAGCTCGTCCGGCATCTCGCCGCAGGTCTCGCACCTGAAGATCAGCCGGACCGGCATCAGGGGCCAGGGTAGCGCTCGCGTGCGGCCGCTACCGCGAGCTGGCCGAAGGAGATACCGCCATCGTTCGGCGGCAGCCGCCGAGGAACCAGCACGCGAAGGCCGCGCCCCGCGAGCAGCTCGGCGCTTCGCTCGAGTAGGAGGCGGTTCTGGAAGACGCCGCCGGACAGCACCGCGGTCTCGACGCCGGCGGCGCCTGCCGCCTCGGCGCAGGCGGCCGCCGTAGCGATCGCGACCGCGTTGTGAAATCGCGCCGAGACGGCTGCGGGCGCGCTGCCGGATTCGAGGTCCCGGACCAGCTGCCGGACCGCCGGACCGGCATCGAGGATGATGGCGGCCCGTCCGTTGGCGCCTTCGCCGCCGCTGAGCGGCAGCTCGTAGGCGGAGCGCTCGCCGACCTCCGCCATCGCCTCCAGCTCGACCGCGGCCTGGCCCTCGTAGTTGACGCGGGGCGCCGCCCCGCAGAGCGCCCCCACGGCGTCGAACAGGCGCCCCATGCTGGTGGTCACGGGCGCCGCGGCTTCGTCCAGCCGCAGCCGACAGCAGTTGCGCCAGTCGCGGGGCTCGACCGCGGAGGCCAGCGCGGCGGGCAGCGCCGGCTCGTCGCTCTCCAGGGCCTCGGCAAGCCAGGCACAGGCCATCCTCCACGGCTCACGGATCGCCGCCTCCCCTCCCGGCATTCGCAGCGGGCGCAGAAAGCCGGCCCGCTCGAAACCGTCCAGGCCGCCGATCAGAAGCTCGCCGCCCCAGACGCTGCCGTCGGTCCCGTAGCCGGTTCCGTCGAAGATCGCGCCCACGGCGGGGCCCTTCTCCCCGTGCTCGGCGAGGCAGGCGGCGAGATGCGCGTGATGGTGCTGGACGCCGACCGGCTCCACCCCCTCGCGCTCGAGCGCGTAGCGGGTCGAGAGGTAGTCGGGGTGGAGGTCGTGGGCGCAGACCCGTGGCTGCACCGCGAAGAGGCGCTCGAAGTGCTCGATGCCGGTCCGGAACGAGCTCAGCGTCTCGAGGTTCTTGAGGTCGCCGATGTGATGGCTGACCCAGGCGCGCTGCCCCTTGGCGACGCAGAAGGTGTTCTTCAGCTCGGCTCCGCAGGCGAGCGAGTGCCGCTCGCACTCGAGCGGAAGCTCGAGTGCATCGGGCACGTAGCCGCGGGAGCGGCGAAGCAGCAGCGGTTGCCGGCCGCCGGCCGATTCGATGACCCGCAGGACCGAGTCGTCGGTTCGGGTCTCGATCGGGCGGTCGTGGACGAGGAAGAGGTCGGCTATTCCACGCAGCCGCATCAGCGCGTCGCCGTCGCGAAAGGCGATCGGCTCGTCGGAGAGGTTGCCGCTTGTCATCACAAGCGTCACCCCGGTGTCGGCCAGCAGCAGGTGATGAAGCGGCGAGTAAGGCAGCATCAGCCCGAGTTCCCTGGAAGCCGGAGCTACCGCGGCCGCCACCTCGGCGGTCGCGCGGCGCGGGGCGAGGACGACAGGGCGCCGGCGGCAGCTCAGCTCCGCCTCCTCCTCGCGGCCGAGCTCGACCAGGGCGCGGGCCGCGTCGAGGCCGGGCGCCATCAGCGCGAAAGGCTTGTCCTCGCGGTGCTTGCGAGAACGCAGCGCGCTCACCGCCTGCTCGTCGTCGGCGCGGCAGGCCAGGTGGTAGCCACCGAGGCCCTTGACGGCGACGATCGCGCCCTCGAGCAGCGCCGCGGCGGCGCCGGCCACCGCGTCCTCAGAGCCGCCGGGCGCTGTCGGGGCGCCGTCGCTGCCGAGAAGCGCGGCGGCCGGGCCGCAGCGGGGGCAGGCGTTGGGCTGGGCGTGGAAGCGCCGGTCCTGCGGATCCTCGTATTCGGCCCGGCACCGATCGCACATCTCGAAGCCCGCCATCGTGGTCAGCGGCCGGTCGTAGGGCACCCCGCGCACGATCGTGAACCGGGGTCCGCAGTTGGTGCAGTTGATGAACGGGTAGCGGTGACGGCGGTCGCCGGGGTCGAACAGCTCGGCGAGGCAGTCCTCGCAGGTCGCCGCCTCGGGCGACACCGGTGCTGCCGGCTCGCCCCCGGCATCGCTCACGGTTATCTCGAAACCCGCCTCCCCGGTCGGCTCGAGCTCCTGCGGGGCAACCTGCTCCACCTCGGCAAGGGGCGGCGCCTCGCTGCCCAGCGCCTCGAGGAAGCGCTCGACCGCGGCGCCGTCGCCCTCCACCTCCGCGAGGACCCCGACGCTGTCATTCAGCACCCAGCCGGCGAGGCCGAGGTCGTGGGCCAGCCGGTAGACGAAGGGCCGGAAGCCGACGCCCTGGACGGTGCCGGTGACCCGCACGCGCACCCGGCGGGAGGTCCCGGCTTCGCTCACCGGCTACTCCCGGGGGTGGGCTCTGAACTCGGACAGCACCAGGCCATAGAGCAGATGATCCACCGCCAGGGCGGTGCGCTCCGCGATGCGCAGCTGCGCGGCCTGCTCGAGGCCCAGCGCCGGCGCGATGCCGGCTTCGAAACCGAGCCAGACCGCGATCCCGTAGGCGGGGCCGGCCCAGGCCCGGCGCCTCAGTGCGTCGGGGAGGGCGGCGAAGACCGCCCCGCCGACCGCTCCATAGCCCCAGTGAGCGAGCTCGATCGTGCTGCGGCGCCGCTTGCGGGGAATCCGGCGGATCAGCCCGCGGGCCCGCTGTCTGAGAATCGCCTTCGGGGGCTCCTCCTCGACCAGGCCCACGTCGAGGGTGAAGGCGCGCATGCCGGTCATCGCCATCGCGGCGATCGCACCGCGCAGCGCGCCGTGGAGGATCTCGCCGACCCCCCGATCACGGTCCCCGGCCGCTTCCCCGGCCGCGCTCACGGCTGCCCCAGCTCGACCAGCTCGCGCAGCACGTGCCAGGCGCTCGCCTGTGCCTCCTGGATTCGCGGAATGTGCTGGGAGCGGGTCACGACAACGTAATCGGCGAGGGCTTCCTCGGCTACCCGCCCCCCGTCGTAGCCAACCATCGCCACGCTGACCATCTCGCGCCTGCGGGCCTCGGCCAGGGCTTCGATCATGTTCGCCGAGTTGCCGCTCGTCGAGAGGGCCAGCAACGAATCTCCGGGCCGCCCGTAGGCGATCACCTGGCGCTGGAAGATCGCCTCGATGCCGATGTCGTTGCCGACCGCGGTGATGATCGCGGTGTCCTCGGTGAGGTCGATCGCCCGCCGAGCAACCCAGGAGCTTCGGCCAGGCGGCGGATAGCGCAGGTCGGCGACGGCGTCCATCGCGTCTGTCGCCGAGCCCCCGTTGCCGAGCGCAAGCAGCTTGCCGCCCGCGTCGAAGCTTCGCCGCAACGCCTTCGCTGCCCCGAGCAGCGTTGGGGCCCCTTCGCCCAAGGTCTGTTCGCGCAGCTTGCCCACCTCCTGGGCCTTCATCAGCACCGAGGCGCGGACATCGGCAAGGACCGCATCGAGATCATGCTCGGACTCCGAGAGAAACGGATAGAGGAAGCTGGAGGCACCGGTGTCGTGGACTGGGCCCGCATCGCGGCCCTGCAGCAACCCACGGTGCTCGAAGAAGACGTGGACCAGCTCCCAGAGAACGTGGTAGAGGGTCTCGGCCAGCTCCTGGCGCACGAGCGGGTCCTCGTCGGGCGGCGGGAACTCCCATTCCGCTCCGGCGGCCTCGAAGGCGATCGTCAGACAGCCGCGATCGGACGCCCTCGCGATCCCGTCCCTGACTTCGTCTCCGCCTTCATCGCCCGCGCCGAAGGCGATCGCGATGTCATCGGGCTCGGCCACGAGGTCGACCTGGTCAGCCAGGGGGCCTCCCTCGCGCGAGAGCCCGATCGCCGGCAGCGCCCGCTTTCCGACGATCACCGGATGAACGAACTCGACGGTCACGTGGCGCACGTCGGTCCGGGCCGCGGGCGAGATGCCGAGCGCCACCAGGCGGCCGCCGCGTGAGAAGCGCTCGGCCATCCGGTGGCAGAGCTGCGCCACCCGCTCCGCCTCGGACTCGAAGAATCGGCTGTTCGCCGCGCTGCGCCGCTGCAGCAGGCCGTCGATGCGCTCAGAGGCCGGCGGCCCCGTCGCCTGCTCGCGCACGCTCATGGAACCGGGGCTCGCGCTCCGCCCACCGTCACGCCCCTTTTCTCAGTCTCGCGCTCACAGCGCCGCCGACTCGCGTGCTCCCACGCGCTGCAGCCACTCGCCGAACGCCTCACAGCCATCCCCGCTGCGGGCGCTGAGCAGCATCGTCTCGGCGACCGGGTTGACCTGTTCGACGTTGGCGAGGAGTTGGTCGACGTCGAAGTCGAGATGCGGCAGCAGATCGATCTTGTTGACGACGACGAGATCGCAGGTGCGGAACATCAGCGGATACTTCAGCGGCTTGTCCTCACCCTCGGTCACCGAGCAGACCATCGCCCGCGCATCTTCACCGACCCGGAACTCGGCCGGGCAGACGAGGTTGCCGACGTTCTCGATCACCAGCAGGTCGATCTCGTCGAGCGGCAGGGAGGGGATCGCCGAGCGGACCATGTTGGCGTCGAGATGGCACTCGCCGCCGAAGCCCGGATCGGTGTTGAGCTGGGTCACCGGCACGTGCAGCTGGGCGAGCCGGTCGGAGTCGAAGCTGCCCTGAACGTCTCCCTCGAGCACACCGGGCCGCAGGTCGCCGAGATCGTCGAGGACCCGCTCCAACAGCGTCGTCTTTCCGGCGCCGGGAGCGCTCATCAGGTTCACCACCCGCATCCCGGCGTGGTCGAAGTCATGGCGGTTGGCCTCCGCGATCGTCGCGTTGGCGTCAAGCGCGTCCTCGGCGACCCTCACCTTCGTGCGATGCATTCGGCGTCCTCCTTCGACTCCGTGGTTTGCTCGACGTCGATCGAATCGACCTCGAATTCGGTCCCGCTCAGCACCTCGACCTCGGCCCTGGCGCACTCGGCGCAGCGAAAGTCGGCGAACTCCGGCTCCCATTCCCGCCCGCACGAACGGCATCGGAGCCGCGCCGGCACGATCTCCATCTCCAGCTCCGCGCCCTCGGCCGCGGTGTCGCGGCTGACGATCTCGAAGTAGAAGGTCAGCGACTCGGGGACCACCTGGCGCATCGTCCCGATCGTCAGCTGCACGGCGCTCACCTTGCGCCCGTCAGCGTGGCGCAGCACCGTCTCGAGAATGCCGTTGGAAAGCGAGAGCTCGTGCACGTCAGCCTTCCCCGGCCGCCTCGGCGTAGGCCTCGTCGGTTCGCAGCTCGGCGATCTGCTCGAGCACGACCGCGACTGCGCGGTCGAGCGCAGCAGCGACCTTGGGCGAGAGCTCCATACCCATCTCCTCGACCGACGCCGGCTCGCAGGCAACGACGACGACCTTTCCTGGCCAGCCGCCGACCGTCTTCACGAACCGCAGCACGGTCTGCGGGTCCATCCCGTGCGGGTTGATCGCCTCGCCGTCCTCGATTCCCGCCTCGATCTCGGACTCGTCGGGCTCCAGCACATAGAGGGTCCCGGGCTCGCCACCCTGGCGGCTGACGTCGATCAGGACCATCGCGTCGTAGCCCCGCATCACCTCGTAGGCGAGGTCGAGGCCGCCGGTGCCGAAGTCCAGCACCGTGACACCCGACGGAAGCTCGCCCGCCAGCAGCCGCTCGGCGACCTTGCCCCCGAAGCCGTCGTCCTGCAGAAAAGCGTTGCCGACCCCAGCGACAAGGATCTGCTTCTCGCGTTCGCGCTGCGGCAGCTCACCCACGCTCATTGCAACTCCACCTCCTCGGGCTTGAAGTACATGAAGCGCCCCGTGTCACGCAGCAGCGCCTGGCCGGGGTCGCCATCGACCGTGACACCGATGTGGACCCCGTCCTCGAAGTCGACGAAGAGGCGCTCGACGGTCGCCGTCCGGCCCTCGAGCAGCGAGTCGATCGGATCGCGGCCGGGCTCGGGGCGCAGCAGGACCGTCGATCCGATCCGCAGGGTGACGCCGTCAACGGTCACCTGCTGCTCGCCCGGCACCGCCCCGGTGCCGCCGGGGATCATCTCGGGCCGAACCTCCTCGAGGCGGCCGTGCAGGGCCAGGATCTGCTCCGGGCTGGCGGTCTCCGCACGCTCGATCATCTCGCGCACGGCGGGGTCCTGGCCCTCGATCTGCTCGCGCTCGGCGTCGCTGAGCGTCTTCACGTGCAGCAGCAGCGCCTCCTCGATCTCGGTGTTGTCGAAGAGGTTGCCGAGGCTCTCCGGCGCGAGCCGGGGATGGTCGGGGAGGAAGATCGCAGCACCCACCACCGCATCGTCCTCAGGCCCGGCGAGGAAGGGCCAGGTGTTGACGTTCTCGCAGCCGGCCACGGCCTCCGCGTGCGGCCCGCTGTCCTGCAGGGGGGAGACGAACCGCCCCCCGGATGCGCGCAGGATCGCGTGGGTCGAGAGCATGCTCGAGCGCAGCGCCGTCGGCCGGTCCGCCCGCGCCGCGGCCTCCGCCAGCTCGCTTGTGTTGTGCAGGCAGATCGACACCCGGGCGACTTCCGGCTCCAGCATCTCGGCCCGCAGCTTCACCCTGCCCTGAAGCGGCGGCCCGCCGCCCTCGGACTCGAAGCTGAACTGGCTGCCGACCGCAACGGCGGCCAGCTCGGCGAGCGACGGCGCCCGCAGCTCGATGCGCCGCTCGGCCCCCCGGTGCCCTTCGCCGGCAGCCTGCAGGAAGCGGAAGGTCCCGGTCAGCTCGGCGCCGGGCTCGGCACGAAGGATGCACTGGACGCGCAGCATCGCGTGGGTGTGGGGGCTCTGAGCGGCGTATGCGGGCGGATAGACGATTCCGAACGGAGTCGGCGTCGCGTTCTTGGCCGCTCCCGGGGTGTACGGATAGAGCGCGTAGCCCTCGTAGAGCAGCGTGTCGACGAGGCGCTCCAGCGGGTCGGCGGTTTGCTCAGCGCTCATCCGCAGCCTCCTGATCCAGCTCCAGCAGACGCTCGACCGCGACGTCGAAGGTCGGCAGCCCCCGCTCCGCCTTGAAGCGGCGCAGGGCGTCGATCGTCTGCGTGTGCAGCGGGACCCAGCCGCGGAACGGATAGTGGAGCTCGATCATCCGCTTCCAGGCCTCGACCGGCATCCGGAAGCTCGCCGAGAGGTCCCAGGGGATCTGCACGATCTGGAGCCGGTCGCCATCGCCCTGGTAGTAGACGTTGCCGTTGAAGTGGAATGCGAGCGGCGCCTCGCCATCCACCAGCGCGTGGAAGTACTTCGTCGCCGCTACCTCGAGGTCGTAGGTGCAGGGCACCTCGATTCCATGGCTGGTGGAGCCGCTGAAGGCGGGGATCAGAGCGTCGACCCTGGTCCAATGCATGCTGCGAACCGGGGCGCCGACCCGGCCGGTCTCACCGAGCAGCTCCACCAGTCGCTCGCGGGTCTCCTCGTCGTAGCGCCGCTCCGCCAACTCGATCTCGATGCTCGTCGCCAGCGCGATCGCGAAGATCTGGCGGCCGCTGCCCTCGCTGACCTCGAGCCTGAAGCGCAGCGTCGGCGCGGCGGCGTTCGGAGCCGGCTCGACGGCCGAGATCTCGAAGGTCAGGTCCGGGACTTCCGGCCCGAGGCCCTTCGACTGGCGCCCGTTGGTCCCCGGCTCAGCGGCCGAGACCGGCGGGTCAGCGCCGGGCTCCGCGCCCCTCGCTTCCGGCTCGTTCATGCCGCCCGCTCCTGCAGCTCCGCGAAGAAACCCGGCACCGCCCGCTCGATCGCGTCGCCGCCCGAGATCCCCTCCCAGTTGGCCTTCACCATCCCGACCAGCCGGTAGCACTCGTCGATCGGCGCGATTGCGTACCGGTACGGCTCCGCGGTCCTGTCGACGATCAGCGCCTCGGCGTCGGGCTCGAGGCTGGCGAGGATCGGATTGGCGGCGCTGAGCTCCTCCCAGGCCGCAAGATCGAGCTCGGACTCGGTGGCTCCGGCGGGGCTCGGGTAGAGGCTGACGATGCCCCCGACCGAACTGGAGTGCATGAAGAAGGCCAGCCCGATCGGGATCTGCATCCGCGCCCAGAGGTCGTCCTCGAGCCGGAAGCTCCCCAGCCAGAGCACCCGGCTGCCCACCCGCCTGTAGGGGCCGCTGCCGGCCTTCATCGCGATGCAGGGCTCGCACGCGCAGAGGATCCGCCGCTCCTCGATGTGCAGCATGTGGCGGTGATCGGCGGAGAGACCTGACCCACAGATGTCACATTGCTCCTCGGCGGCCGCCGCGGTACCTGGCGCCGCCGGCGAGCTCTGGCCCCGCGCCATGCGACGCAGGCCGGCGATCAGGGCGGCGCGATCCTCGCCGCCACCGTTTGAGCTCACGCGCCTACCGCCACCGTGACCACCCCGCCCTGGTCCAGAAGCGGCACCGGCTCCAGAAGCAGCTGCTCGGAATCCATCGAGCGGCCGGCGCGCGGCAAGTAGTAGCGGCGTTCGCATGATGGGCAGGCCAGAACCCCGCCCTTCAGGGTCCCGATCGAGAGCTCGGACTCGCAGGAGGCGCAGGAATCCCTGAAGGCAAGCAGCGAGCCGCCGACATTGGCGACGATGATCGGCATCCCGTCCGCGTCGGCGACCGAGACCTCGCCGTCCGCCGGCCGCCGCAGCCCCTCGGGCTGCAGCCAGCGGGGCCGGGAACGCGGCTCGGCCGGCGCCGATGCCCCGTTGGGGCCCCGTTGGCCCCGACGTTGATCACCGGCAGCGGCGTGCCCGAGCTCTCCGGCAGCTCGCTCTCGGTCATGCCCTCGACCTCGAGGCCGTCGAGATCGGGGGCCATCTCCTCCAGCGCCTGCTTGATCGCCAGCTCCAGGGTCGACGCCGAGGCCGGACAGCCGTCGCAGCTTCCCCGCAGGCGGATCCGCGCGACGCCGTCCTCGACTTCGAGCAGCTCGACGTCGCCGCCGTGGGACTCCATGTAGGGGCGCACGCCGTCGAGCGCATCGCGCACCCGGTCCTCGAGTCCGACCGGATAGAGGTCGTGAATCAGGAGCAGGCTGGACACGATCCCGTCCTCGAGCAGCTCCTTCTTTATCTCGATTCCGGGCTCGCCCGCCTCGTCCAGCGCGCGGCCGATCCGGCCAAGGCCCTCGCCATGCAGCTCGAGCACCGCCGCCAGCAGCTCTTCGGCGGCGCGGCGCGCCCTCGGGTCATCGATCCGCTCCACCTCCTCGGTCAGCCGCTGCACCCGCGCGGTCAGCTCATCGGCCTCGCCCGGTGCACCCTCGGGCGCATCAGGTTGCTCGCTTGCGGTGGTCGCTTCCATCTCGGCCTAGGCCATGCCGGTCGGGGTGTGCGTCACCTTGCGCACGCGCCCCTTTCCGTCATACATGTGCACGCCGCAGGGCAGGCACGGGTCGAAGCTCCGCACCGCCCGCATGATGTCGACGCCCTTGAAATTCTCCGGGCCGTTCTCCTCGAAGATCGGCGTGTTCTGCACCGCATCCTCGTAGGGGCCCGGGGTTCCGTAGGTGTCGCGCGGGTTGCCGTTCCACGGCGTCGGCGGATAGGGCTGGTAGTTGGCCACCTTGCCTCCCCGGATCACCATGTGGTGCGAGAGAACGCCGCGGGCTGCTTCGTGGAACCCGCACGAGACTGCGTCCTGCGGGACCTTGAAGTCGGACCAGCTCTTGGTCCGCCCCGCCCGCACCTCGCCGAGCGCGCGCTCGAGGCAGTGCAGGCCGACCAGCGCCGAGTATGCCTCGTGATAGGCGCGGGCACGGTCGCGCTCGATCGCATTCGACTTCTCCGGGATCTTCCACTCGAGCTCCATCTCGGGCTTCGACGCGGTCCGCGGCAGCACCATCTGCAGCGACTCGCCGGTGGCCTTCGCGTAACCGAAGTCGACCAACCCGGCCTTCGCCGTGACCCACTGGCGGGCGAACGGCCCGCCGCCGGTGTCGGAGGCGATGTATGTGTCGGTTCGCTCGTCGTAGATCCGCGGCGAGGCGACCCAGCTGTACTTATCGGCCCAGTCGCGCTTCTGCGGCTTCGGCAGGGTCGTCTTGTTCCAGGGATGCCGCTTGTCGACCGGATTGCCGAGCGGGTCCTCGGTGACGTAGGTCTCCTCCCCCTGCCAGTCGTCGAAGTACGACGACCCGAGCAGGATGCGGATCATCAGGTTGATGTCGACGAGGTTGGTCGAGACCAGCTCGCCGTCGATCACCACACCGGGCGTGATGTAGCGCTTCTCGCCCCACTCGCCCATGTTCTTGTAGGTGTAGTCGACGTAGTCGGGATCGTCGAAACTGCCCCAGCAGACGAGGTCGGTGCGGCGGTAGCCGACCTGGTCGTACCCCGGCAACTCCTGCAGGAAGAAGTCATAGAGGTCGTCGTGCATCGGCACCGAGCGCTTGACGTAGTCGATGTAGCGCATCAGCCGCACGTAGTAGTCGGTGCAGGTCTGGTGGGTGATGTCGGCGCTGACCCCGCCCGGCATGATCGTCGAGGGGTGGGTGTGGCGACCACCGAACAGGCAGTACATCTCGCGCGTGTAGCGCGCCACCTGAAGCGTCTCCAGGTAGAAGTCGCCGGTGAAGGGGTTGAGCGATCGCATGATGTCGGCGATCGTCCGGTAGCCGTGGACGTCGGAATGCGGCGCCTGCGCGCTCTCGGCCTTCTGCAGCAATGACGGATTGGTCTCCTTGACCATCTGCTCGCAGAAGTCCACGTTCGCCATGCAGTCATTGAAGATCGCGTGGTCGAACATGTAGTCAGCGGTCTCGGCCAGGTTGTAGGCGAGGTCGCCGAGCGGCGGTGGCTTGACCCCGTAGGCCATGTTCTGGTTCAGCACCGAGCAGGTGCAGTGGTTGTCGCCGCAGATGCCGCAGATGCGGCTGGTGATGAAGTGGGTGTCACGCGGGTCGATCCCCTTCATGAAGATGTCGAAGCCGCGGAACACCATCGAGGTCGAGTAGCACTTCTCCACCCTCTGGTTGGTGAAGTCGATCTCGGTGTGGATCCCGAGGCTGCCGACGATGCGGGTGATCGGGTCCCACGACATCTCCTTGACCCCGACCCTCTGTTCTCTCGGGCTCTCTACGGTTGCCATCTAGAAACTCTCCTCTCGCTGCCTCGAAAGGCGACCCTTTCGATTGATTGCGGGATCGGGGATGGGGATCGCCATCACCACCTCTTCGCGTAACCGGTCGTCAGCGCAGGCCCCCGCTTGCGCCACTCCGGCTCGACGTCGTACTTCCTTCGCATGTTCCGCCGGCGCATGTTGCGCACGATCGGGCCCCAGGTGAACCTGGCAATCCCGGAGCCCGCCTTCCCCCACGGATCCTCGTCCATGAACGGCATGTACTTGTCGGGAAAGCCGGGCATCGTGCAGGCCATGCAGATGCCGCCGACGTTGGGGCAGCCGCCGACGCCGCTCTGCCAGCCGCGGACCGGGACGTTGCACTTCACCACCGGCCCCTTGCAGCCCAGCTTCACCAGGCAGCGGTGGTCGGAGCCGTACTCGGTCGCGTAGTCGCCCTCCTCCGCGAAACCGGCGCGGTTGCAGCCCTCCCGCACGGTGCGGCCGAACAGCCACTTCGGCCGCAGGGCGTCGTCGAGCTCCGGCGCCGGCGCCCGGCCGGCGAGGTGCAGCGCCAGGTAAAGAAGCGTCTCCGTTGTGTTGTCGGGCTGGGCCGGACAGCCCGGGACGCAGACGACGGGGAGGCCGGCGGTCGACTTCCAGTCCCAGCCGAGGTAGTCGGGCAGGCCCATCGCCCCGGTCGGGTTGTTCTTCATCGCCGGGATGCCGCCGTAGGTCGCGCAGGTCCCGAGGGCCACCACCGCGGCGGCCTTGGGGGCGAGGCGGTCGATCCACTCGTTCGTGGTTATCGGCTGGCCGGTCTCGGGATCGTCCCCCATCCCCGCCCAGTAACCGTCGCCGTTTATCTCCTCGTTGGGCACCGAGCCCTCGAGCACGAGCACGAAGGGATCGAGCTTTCCGGCCTCGGCGTCGTACCAGGCCTGCATGAACTCCGCCCCGACTTCGTAGGCGAGCACCGGGTTGTGGACCACGACCTTCGGCATTCCGGGAATCGCCTGGGTGACGATGTCCTCGAGGCTGGGGTCGACGGCGGACGTCATCGCCACCGAATCCCCGTCGCAACTGAGCCCGGTCGTCATCCAGATCACGTGTGCAGTGATCCCCTCGGTCTTGGCCTGATCGGGTACGAACTCGGTTGCTGCCATCTCAGTTCCTCCGTTCGCTCAACAGATCCGTGGCAATGGATCGCCGGCCAGCAGGTCCATCACCCTTCGGCCACCAAAGGCCGTCTCGACCAGGACCATGCCCGGCGGTTCGGTCTTCACCTCTCCGATCTCCGCCGCTCCCTCGCTGCCGGAGACCGAGCGCAGCGCGTCGAGCGCCGCTTCCGCTGCTTCTGGCGCGACGAAGGCGACCAGCCGGCCTTCGTTGGCCACGTACATCGGGTCTATTCCAAGCATCTCGGCGGCCCCGGTAACCGCCGGGTCGACGGGGACGTCCGCTTCGCGGCAGACGATCGCCACCTGCGAGGCGCGGGCCAGCTCGTTGAGCACGGTGGCGACGCCGCCGCGAGTCGCGTCGCGCATGCAGCGGAGCCCGGGCCCGGCGGCGTCGAGCAGCACGTCGACGGCGGGCCACAGCGAGTGGGTGTCGGATACGACGTCGGCATCGAGCTCGAACTCATCCCGCGCCAGCATGATCGCGGTGCCATGCTCGCCGATCGGCCCCGAGACGAGGATGCGATCGCCTGGGCGCAGGGCGCGGGTCGAGAGGCTGGCCCGGTCGATCGACCTGCCCGATCCCGGCGGTACAGATGTACATCGAGTCTGCGGCGCCGCGCTCGACGACCTTGGTGTCGCCGGTGACCACCTGAACCCCTGCCGACTCGGCCGCCGCGGCGATCGCCTCCACCTCGGCCTGCAGCTCTTCGGCGGCAAGCCCCTCCTCGAGCACCAGCGAGAGGCTGAGCACCAGCGGACGGGCGCCGGCGACCGCAAGGTCGTTGACGGTGCCGTTGACAGCCAGCTCGCCGATCGAGCCGCCTGGAAAGCGAATCGGCTTGACCACGAAGCTGTCGGTTGTGAAGGCAAGCTCGAGGCCGTCGACGCTGAAGGTCCCTGCATCGCCGAGCTCCTCGAGCGGCTCGGATGCGAAGGCGGGCAGCAGCATTCCCTCGATCAGCGTCTGCGTCGCCTTGCCCCCTGCCCCGTGCGCCATCGTCACGTGGGAGTCCTTGAAGCGAGGGCGCTTGGCGCGCGTCGTCTCGATGATCTCGAGGATCCGCTGCTCGCGATCCGACACCTTGCCGCTCGAGGTCGCCTCGGCGCGCCCACCGTCACACCACCTCCCGCTCGCGGGCGAAGCGGCCATAGTTGTAGTAGGCGGCGCAGGCGCCCTCCGGGGAGACCATGCAGGTGCCGATCGCGTGCTCGGGGGTGCATGCCGTGCCGAAGACCTTGCATTCCCAGGGCTTGATCACGCCCTTGAGAACTTCGCCGCACTGGCAGGCCTTGGGATCGGCGATCCGCACGCCCGGCACCTCGTAGCGAATCTCGGCGTCGAGGTCGGCATATGCGTCGCTGAGCTTCAGCGCGCTCTGCGAAATGAACCCGAGGCCCCGCCACTCGAAGTGGGGCCGCAGCTCGAAGACCTCCGACATCACTTTCAGCGCCGCCGTGTTTCCCTCGTAGGGAACGACCCGGGTGTACTGGTTCTCGACCTCGCAGCGACCGTCGTCGAGCTGGCGCAGGATCATCTGCACCGACTGCAGGATGTCGAGCGGCTCGAAGCCGGAGATCACGACCGGCTTGCCGTAGTCGGCAGGGATGAACTCGAACGGCCTCGCCCCGACCACGGTCGAGACGTGGCCAGGCCCGACGAAGCCGTCAAGGCGCAGGTCTGGGGAGTCGAGCAGCGCCCGCAGCGGCGGCACGATCGTGACGTGGTTGCACATGCAGAAGAAGTTCGCGAACCCCCTCCGCCTTCGCCCGCTTCATCGTCAGCGCCGTCGAGGGCGCTGTCGTCTCGAAGCCAATCGCGTAGAAGACGACGTTGCGGTCGGGGTTTGCCTTCGCGATCCGCAGCGCGTCGAGCGGCGAGTAGACCATGCGGATGTCGGCGCCATCGGCCTTCGCGTCGAGCAGCGACTGCTCGGAGCCGGGCACCCGCATCATGTCGCCGAAGCAGGTGAAGATCACATCGTCATTGCGGGCGATCGCGATCCCATCGTCGACCCGCCCCATCGGGATCACGCAGACCGGGCAGCCGGGACCGTGGACGAGCTCGACGTTGTCGGGGAGCAGGTCGTCGACGCCGTACTTGTAGATCGAGTGGGTGTGGCCTCCGCAGACCTCCATCACCTTGTAGTGACGACCGGCCTCGACCGTGGAGAGGATCTGCGCCGACAGGGCCCGGCCAAGTTCGGCGTCGCGGAACTCGTCGACGAAGCGCATGCCGCCGTTGCTGCCGTTGGCGCCGCTCACGCCGGCGCTCCGTCGGGCTGCTGCTCGATCCGGGCAATCGCGGTGCCGGCGTGGACCAGAAGCGTCTGCCCCTCGCGAACGCCCTCGACCAGCGCGGTCTCGACGCTGCTGCGGCCACCGCAGGACCGCGCAGAGTGCCAGCCCGCGCCCGTGGTCAACGGCGAGCACGCGCATCTCTATCGCCTCGTCCCCGCAGGTGATGCAACCAATGGTGTGGTCGCAATGCGGGGCGAGGTCGGTCATCTGCCTAGCTG
This sequence comes from uncultured Solirubrobacterales bacterium, assembly GCA_963772265.1. Classification (GTDB taxonomy): domain Bacteria; phylum Actinomycetota; class Thermoleophilia; order Solirubrobacterales; family 70-9; genus Mayfieldus. The sequence continues at coordinate 306,933 of CAVYWS010000002.1, forward strand.
CCCTGCGGCTGTGACTGCCACGTCATTCGATCACGCTCGCCTTCAGCTCCTCGAGCTCCTGCTCGTACTCGGCGCCCATCCCCTCCAGCAGCTTGCGGGTCGCCAGCGCCTCCTCCTCGTCGACCTTGGAGATCGCGAAGCCGACGTGAATCAGAACCCAGTCGCCGGGCCGGGCGGAGTTCGCCGTCCTCGTCGAGCAGACCCGATGTTGACGTTGCGACGGACGCCGGCGACGTCGACCTTGGCCAGCCGATTCGCCTCGTCAACCATCTCCACCACTTTGCCTGGGATCGCCAGGCACATAAATACCTCCGTTGGGATCTGACGGCGCTCTTGCTGTTCCGTGCCCCCTGGGTTGGACCGAGCAGCGCAAACTGCAATCAGCTCCGTACTAACCGGTATATCCCGCCGTCGGCAAGGTGTCAAGTGGCCGGGGCGGACATCGCTCTTTGGGGCATTTGTCCTCCGAGATATCTGTCCCGATTACTCGGAAATAGGGAGCCTGCAAACACCGGGTTTTGCTCTTCTCGCTAGAGCAGCCCGCCTGGGGGCGGCACGATCCAGAGCCGCCGCGCGAATGCGACCACCTGCTCCGAAGCGAGCTCGCCGACCCGCTCGCCGCCGGATTCCTCGATCGCCTCGGCGAGCTCCAGCCAGGCCTGGGCGACCCCTGCGACCCTCGACAGCGGGCCCCAGCTGCCGGCCGAACGGAGCTGCTCGGCGAGGAGGCGCGACTCGGCCGGGCCGAGCTCCCGAAACGGCCGGTACTCGCCGTCACAGAAGACGGGTGTCGACAGCGCCCGCTCGGCGCTGCCAGGCCCCGGTCCGGTCTCGTCCGCCATCGACTCAGTCTGGCGTGCCGCCGGTCCCGGCGCCGCCAGGTTCGTCTCCCACATTGCCTTCCCTCAGCCCGGACTGATAGACAAGGACTGCAAAACTGCAGTGTGCGTTCGTTCCCGGCAGTACTAGGCACTTCTGAGGAGGGATCTCGTGAGACGAAGAAGTCTTTGGGTGGCTGTCCTGGCCGCCGCATTTGCGTTGGCGGCGGGCCTCGCGGCCTGTGGCAGCAGTAATGACAACGGCGGAGGCGGAGGCGGCAATGCCTCGTTCGACCTCACGATCGGCGACCTGGTGCCGCTGACCGGAGACCTCTCTCCGTTCGGACCACCTGGCCAGAAGGCCGCCCAGCTCGCGGTCGATCAGATCAACGCAGCGATCGACAAGGATGGGCTCGACCAGACCGTCAAGCTGCTCAACGAGGACACGCAGACCGAGGCGCAGGCCTCGACCCAGGCCGCGCGCAAGGTCTCCGACGCCGGCGCGAGCTGCATCGCGGGCGCCTGGGCCTCGTCGGACACGATTCCGGTTGCAAGATCGGTTTCGATCCGGGACAAGATCCTGCAGATCTCCCCCGCTTCGACCTCCGACGAGATCACCGGCCTGAGCGACAATGGACTCCTCAACCGGACCGCACCGCCGGATCGCTTCCAGGGACCAACCCTGGCGAAGGCGATCGCTGACGACCTCGGTGGCGCGGAGGGCAAGACCGCGAACATCGGCGCCCGCAACGACTCCTATGGGAACGGTTTGGCGGGCACGTTCAAGACCGCATGGGAGGCCGCCGGCGGCAAGATCGGCCAGGAGCAGATCTACGATCCCGAGCAGCCCTCCTACGACTCCGAGGCGGCGAAGATCGTCTCCGGCAACCCCGATGCGATCGCGATCATCGACTTCCCCGAGACCTTCGCGAAGGTCGGGCCCGCGCTCGCGCGGACCGGGAAGTGGGATCCCTCGATCGCCTGGGGCACCGACGGACTGGGCTCGGAGGACACGGCCAAGTTGGCCGGCGCCAAGGTCGTGGAGGGCATGCGGGGGACCGCCCCCGGCTCGCCGGACAAGGACCCATCGACTCAGGCGTTCGATTCCCTGTTCAAGAAGTCGGCGCCGACCAACGTCGAAAATCAGGTGTTCGCACCGCAGAACTTCGACGCGGTGATGCTGTGTTATCTGGCGGCGGTGGCCGCTGGAAGCGCCGACGGCCAGCAGATGGCCGACAAGGTGCGCGAGGTGAGTGCAGCGCCGGGCACCAAGTACACCTGGGAGCAGCTGCCCGAGGCGGTGAAGGCGCTTCAGGACGGCGATGACATCGACTACCAGGGTGCGTCCGGGTCAATCGACATGAACGACGACGGCGACGCCACGGGCGGTGTCTACGACACCTACGAGTTCAAGGGCGGAGCCCTCGAAACCGTCGGCGAGACGCCGGTTCAGGAGGCGGGTGGCTGACGAAAATCCGCCAATCTGGCAGAAGAGCGGCCGGGGCGAGGGCCCCGGCCGCTTCTGTTCAGGAGGCCGGTCGGTCGATGCGGGCGGTGCCGCCCAGGTACAGCTCGGCGACCTTGGGGTCCTCGAGAAGCTGCTTTCCGGGCCCTTCGAAGCGGTCCTGGCCGAGGTCGAGGACGTAACCGCGATCGGACATGCCCAGGGCGCGGCGGGCGTTTTGCTCGACCATCACGATCGTCACCCCTTCGCGGTTGATCTCGGCTACCTTCTCGAAGATCGCCTCGACGAAGGCGGGTGCGAGCCCGGCCGAGGGCTCGTCGAGCAGCAGGATCTGCGGGTCGGGCATCAGCGCCCGCGCCATCGCGACCATCTGGCGCTCACCGCCGCTCATCGTCCCCGCCGCCTGCCTGCTTCGTTCTCCCAAACGGGGAAAGATGCGGAACATGCGCTCGACCTGATCGCCGACCCGTTCCTGGGTGAAGGCGCCCATGCGCAGGTTCTCTTCCACGGTGAGCGTCGGAAAGACGTTGTCGAGCTGCGGCACGTAGCTCATCCCGCGCCGGGCGATCGCGTGGGGGCGTAGCGCAGTGATGTCCTCCCCGCGGAGCTGCACCAGCCCCCCTCGGGGACGCAGAAGCCCGAATATCGTCTTGATCAAGGTGGACTTGCCGGCTCCGTTCGGGCCGATCACGGTGACCACCTCCCCCTCTTGCACCTTGATCGAGACCCCGCCGAGGATGTCTACCTCGGGCACGTACCCGGCCACCAGATCCTCGGTGTACAGGACCGGCTGACCGTCAGAGCTCACTCCGACCCCTTCGCCTCGCTGCCGTTCTCAGACCCTCCCGGCCCGCCGAGGTAGGCGTCGATCACCGCAGGATCGCTGCGTACCTCGTGGGGCTCGCCGTCGGCGATCACCCTCCCCTGCGCCATCACGATCACGCGGTCGGAGTGGTTCATGACCACCTCCATGTCGTGCTCGATGAACAGGAAGGTGACGCCCTGCTCGGAGCGTAACCGCTGCATGTGGTCGAGCAGCCGCCGCCCGAGGGTCGGATTGATGCCGGCCATCGGCTCGTCGAGCATCAGCAGGCGCGGCCGCGGCATCAGTGCTCGTGCGAGCTCAAGCAGTTTGCGCTGTCCGCCGGAGAGCGTGCCGGCGTATTGATCGGCCTTGTCGTCGAGGTTGAAGACCTCCAGCAGCTCGATCGCCTGATCGCGGACCTCCGACTCGCGCCGACGCCAGGAGCGCGGTCGCAGGATCACGTTTGCGAGATGCTCGCCGGGCTGATCGCTCGCCGCGAGCATCATGTTGTCGATCACCGGCATCGCCGCCAGGGCCTTGGTTATCTGGAAGGTCCGCACCATGCCGAGCTTGGCGATCGTGTGCGGGGGCCGCCCGGCGATCGGCTGATCGTCAAACACGACCTCTCCATGCTCTGCCCGGTAGAAGCCGGTCAGCACGTTGAACAGCGTCGTCTTGCCGGCGCCGTTGGGACCGATCAGCGCGGTGATCGAGCCCTCGCGGACATCAAGAGTCGCTCGATCTACCGCAAGGATCCCGTCGAAGCGCTTGACGACCTCGTTGGCGCGCAGGATCTGCCCGTTCTCACTCACCGAGCACCATCTCCTCGCGCTTGCCGAACATTCCCTGCGGCCGGAACGCCATCAGCAGGATCAACAGCAGCCCGATGATCCCGAACCGAATCGCCGCGATCCGCTCGTCGGAGAACGGAAGGTCGACGAACCGGGTGCCCTCCAGGATCGCCCAGAGGATGATCGACCCGAACGCAACCCCCCAGTAATTCGCCAGCCCGCCGAGGATCAGCACGCCGTAGGCGAAGAAGGTGACCAGCGGCTCGAAATCGGTTGGATGGACGGTCGCGAGGTTGAGGGCCAGGAACCACCCGGCAATCGATCCGATCGCCGCCGAGATCACCAGTGACTGAAGCTTGTACGAGAGCGCGTTCTTGCCCAGCGCGCGGGCCGCATCCTCGTCCTCGCGGATCGCCCGCAGGACCCTGCCCCAGGGCGTCTGCTGTATTCGCACCAGCGCCACGGTCACGAGCGCGACCGTGATCCAGACCACGATCAGCAGCGGCGCCAGCGAGTCGGGGTTGCTCCAGCCAAGGCTCTGCAGCCAGCCGGAGATGGTGTCCGAGACATTGCGCCACGTGTCGTCGAAGCAGGCGCCGCTTTGGTTGCAGAAGAGGCCCTCGTTGCCCCCGGTGAGACCACGGGCATTCTGGGCAAAGATGCGCACCACCTCCGCCATCGCGATCGTCGCGATCGCGAAGTAGTCGGCGCGCAGGCGAAGTGAGGGCAGGCCGATCAGCAGGCCGAAGCCCATCGAGATCAGCATCGAGGCCGGCAGTGCGAGCCAGAACGAGAATCCGGCCTTGAGCACGAGGATCACCATCGCGTAGGCGCCGACTGCCATGAAAGCCGCCTGGCCGAAGTTGTTGATGCCGGTGAAGCCGACGTTGAGCTGCAACCCCAGCGCCAGCAGCGCATAGGTACCGGCGATCACGCCGACCCCGATCCAGAACCCTGTGCTGGTGAAGATCGAGAAGTCGATCGCGAGTGGCAGGCTCACACTGACTTCGCCCTCCCGAAGATCCCCTGGGGACGGACCACCAGGGCAATGAGCAAAGCCAAGAAGCCGATTGAGACCTTCCAGCGGGCGTCGATGAACAGCGTCGACCACTCGATCACGACCCCGAGGATCAGGCCGGCGACCAGGGCCCCGAACGCGTCACCGATTCCCCCGAGCACCACCGCCGCGAAGATCGGAAGCAGCAGCTCGAAACCGAACTCCGGCGTGAGCACGGTGACCGCTCCGGCCAGGACGCCGGCAAGGCCGGCCAGAGCGCCGGAGAAGATCCAGGTGTAGATGACGATCCTGCGGGTGTCGATGCCGGCCGTCTCGGCGAGGTCGATGTCGTCGGCGACGGCTCGCATTCGCTTGCCGAGCAGCGTGTAGCGGAGCATCAGCCCGACCGCGCAGAGCACGACGATTCCGACCACGATCACGATCAGCTCGGTGCGCCCGATCCGCAGCCCGAGGAATTGCACGGTGCTCGTCACGTCGACGTCGAGCTTGCGCAGCTCGGTGCCCCAGATGAATTGCACAGTCGAGCGAATCAGGAACGCCAACCCGATCGACATCAGCAGGAGCTGCAGGATCCCCGCATGCCGCGCCCGCATCGGCCCCCACATGATGCGCTCGAAGAAGAGGGCGAGAATGGCGGTTGTCGCCATCGCGAAAGCGATTCCCGCGACCAGGGGCAAGCCCCAGGTCACGTTGACCAAGTAGGCCATGTAGGCGCCGAAGGTGAGGAAGTCGCCGTGGGCGAAGTTGACCAGCCGCAGGATCCCGTAGACCAGCGTCAGCCCGACGGCGCCGAGCGCGTAGACGGACCCCAGCGAGAGTCCGTTGAGGCCCGTCTGGGCGACGTCGTGAAGTCCCTTGGAGGCGACCGCGGCGGCCGCGATCAGCAAGACGATGCCGATCGCGATCCAGGCCGGATGGCGGCGCGCGAAATCGGCGAGTCGATCCGCAGGTGCGGGGGCCGCAGAGGCTGTTAGCTCGGCCGCCTCCATGCTGGCGAGCCTATTCCACCGCAAGGCCCGCCGTATACGAATCCCGCCAGCGGGCCCGATCCGCTCAGGCGGCGACCTTGCCGCGGCCCCCGAGCCGCTCGGCCTCTGCGTGGAGGATCTCGAGCATCGCGTCGGTCGCGGGCGAACGCAGGTCAGACGCCAGCGTCACTGCCCAGACTCGCCGCAGCGGGGCGCGCGGCTTGATGTCGAGGACGCGGATGTCCGGCTGGCGGCCGGTGAGCAGCAGCTCCGGCAGCAGCGCGACTCCCATGCCCGCGGCGACCAGGGACTGGATCACCTGGTAGTCGTCGCTGGCAAAGTCGATGCGCGGCTCGAAGCCGGCGTTGCGCGACCACTGGATCACGTTTTGGCGGCAGGAGCTGGGACGGACCCCGCAGGCCCAGGCGTCCTCGGCAAGCTGATCGAGGCGGACCGCCTTGCGATCGGCGAGCGGGTGATCGAGCGGCACCGCAACCTGGAGGCGCTCCTCGAGCAGGAGATCACGCTCGACGTCGCGGTCCTTCTCGAACGGAACGTTGTCGAAGTCGTAGGCAAGCGCGACGTCGTATTCGCCGGCCTTCAGCCGGGGCACGGACTGCTCCGGCTCCGCCTCGCCGAGCTCCAGATCAATCTCGGGGTACTTCCTGCTGAACGCGGGGACCGCGCGCGCCACCAGCGTCGCGCCGGCGGTTGGAAAGCTGACCATCCGCAGCCTGCCGCCGCGCAGGTCGGCGATGTCGGCGAGCTCTCGTTCCGCCTCCTCGAGCCGCGCCATCACCGCCTCCGCATGACCGACCAGCGCCCCGCCGGGCTCCGTGAGGCGGACGCTGCCGTGGTTGCGGTCGAGGAGCTTGGTCCCGGTCTCCTTCTCCAGGGCCGCGATCTGCTGGCTAACCGCCGACTGGGTCAGGTGCAGCGAGCCGGCGGCAGCCGAAAACGAGCCGTGCTCGGCGACCTCGCGAAGAATCCTCAGTCTCCTCACATCCAACATAAGCCCTACTAATTGACCATAGCAGCAAGACGAATTGCGCTAATGAGACAGGCGTGTGATCCTGGTCTCACGGAAACGCTCCGCGAAACGTTCTAATTGGAGAAGGAACATGAACAACCACCCCAACCTCTCCCACTCCCAGGCCCGAACCCGGCAGCTCCGCGGCGAGGCGGAGACCTGGCGGCTGGCCCAGTCGGGCTCCGGCCAGGAGCAGGGCCGGTCGTTTCCGGGCGATCTGGCGATCCGCGTGGCCGTCCCCGGGGATGGGCCCGCCCTGAAGCGGCTTGCGCAACTCGACGGCCGGCAGCCTCCAACGGTCTCGCGCCTTCTGGTCGCCGAGGTCGACGGCGAGGTGCTCGCCGCGCTGCCGCTCGATGGCGGTGAGGCGGTCGCGGACCCCTTCCGCCAGACCTCGACCCTGGTGGCGATGCTGAGGCTGCGGGCGGGACAGCGCAGCGCCGACCTGCCCCGGGTCGGCCTGCGCGCCCGCCTGTCGCGGCTGCTGAGGAGCCCGGCCGAGCGCTCCCCGGCCGTCCCGGCGACCCCGGGCAACGCCTCGATGCTCGTCTCGCGCGACGGCTGCTGATACAGCAGTGCCGCTTTAGACTCGCGGCGGCATGGAAGGCGCCCGCCAATGGCGCATCGCGTTCCGCGTCTCGGCCGCCCTCGCCCTGATCGCGGGATTGCTGCTGTTCGCCGGCGCCACCCGAACCGAGGACTACTTCTCGTGGACGATCGCGCCGGCGCAGACGGCGGCCTTCCTCGGGGCCGCCTACTGGGCGGCGGCCGTGCTCTTCGCCTGGGCCTCGACGCAGATCGACTGGGAGCGGATTCGGATCGCAGCCTTCGCCGAGCTCACGGTCGCGGTTCTGTTGCTGATCGCCACCCAGCTGCATCTGGACAAGTTCCACAGCAACCTCTACGGCTACTTCTGGGTCGCCGTCTACGCGGTCGCCGCTCCGGCCTTGATCTACCTGGTCGCGGTGCGCACGGATGCCGGCCCGAGCGACCCTCAGCCCCGCCTGCCGATGCCGCCAGCCCTGCGCCTGGCGCTTGTGCTGCAGGGGGCTGCGTTCACGATCTACGGCGTCGGGCTCTTCCTCTCGCCGTCGCTGTTCGACGGCGCCTGGCCCTGGGCGCTCACCCCGCTGACCGCGCGGGCGGTCGCCTCGTTCTTGCTCGGGTTCGCGGTCGCCGCAGGGATCGCGGTGCGGGCCAACTGCCTGGTTCGGTTCCGGGGCGCCGCCCTCACCTATGCGGTGCTCGGCGCCCTCGAGCTGCTGGGCGCGGTCATCCACTCGACCGACTTCGAGTCCGGCGCCGCCCTGCCCCTCTTCCTGGCCTTCTTCGCCACCGTGCTCGGCGCCGGGCTGGCGGGGTCGCTGCTGCGCCGCGCCGATCAGGCTTCGAACTCGCGCAGCGCCCTCTCGGGGTCGTAGTAGGCGTCGACCCGCGATCCGCGCCCGTCGCGCATCGTCCAGACATGGGCGTAGCGGACGCCGACCTCGGCCCCGCTGCCGCTTCCGACCGCGGTCATCTCGATGTTGACCAGCACCCTGTCGCCGCGCTGAAGCGTCGATTCGACTCGCTGATGGAAGACGTCCCATTGCTCGAGGAAGCCCTCGAGGAACCCCTCGATCGCCTCGCGCCCGACGAACTCGTCGCCCCCCGGCAGCTCGGCGCTCTCGCTCCAGACCGCGTCGCGGTGCAGTGCATCGAGCGCGCCCTGGAGATCGCGGTTGTTCAGCGCCGCATAGGAGTCGCGAATGGTGTCCTGGTCGGTTGCGCCCACTGCGAAATGATTAGCGCGATGAGCCGGCTGGCGCTGATCGGCGGCCGTGGATTTCACGGATTGCGGCCATGGGTCCAGGACGGGGCCGAGCCGCGCAGGGTCGAGACCGAACGCGGTGAAGTAGAGCTGCTCGACGCCGGCCAGCACCTGGTCCTGGCCCGGCACGGGATCGACACCTACACCCCGGCGCACCTGGTCGACCATGCGCGCAACCTCGCCGCGCTGGTCGAGGCCGGCTGCAACCGCGTGCTGGCGATCTGCTCGGTCGGGTCGCTGCACCCGGAGCTCGAGGTCGGCTCGTTTCTCTGCCCCAGCGACTTTCTCTCCTTCGGTCAGCCGCAGGCGGCATTCGACGACGAGCGCGGCCATGTCGTCCCCGCCTTCGACCCGATCTGGCGCCGCCTCGTGCTGGAGGCGTGGGACGCCGCCGCCGAGTTGCCGGTTCGCGACAGCGGTCTCTACTGGCAGAGCCCGGGGCCTCGCTTCGAAACCCCGGCCGAGGGGCGCCTGATCGCCCGGCACGCGGACGTGGTCGGGATGACGATGGCTTCCGAATGCGTCGCGGCCTGCCAGCTGGGCCTTGCCTACGCCGCCATCTGCGTCGTCGACAATCTCGCCAACGGAATCGCGGCGCAGCCGCTGACGCCGGAGGAGTACGAGGCCGGAGTGGCCGCCAACCGCGAGCGGCTCGGAACGGTGCTGGCGGCGCTGCTTCCGGGGCTCACCGCGGCAGCCGGGACCGGAGGCGGATGAGCCTCACGGTCACCGGGGCGCTGCTCGATGGCGCGACTGCCGGCCTGCGGGCCGAGGACGGGTTGATCGCCGAGATCGGGCCAGAGGTGCAGCCGCAGCCGGGCGACGAGGTGATCGACGCCGCCGGCGCGCCGCTGGTGGGGGGCCTGGTCAATGGCCACACCCACGCGGCGATGACGCTGTTTCGCAACTACGGCGACGAACTGCCGCTGATGCGCTGGCTGGAGGAGAAGATCTGGCCGCTCGAGGCAAAGCTGGAGCCCGAGGACGTCTACTGGGGAACGCGGCTCGCCTGCCTGGAGATGATCCGCGGCGGCACCGTCCGCTTCTGGGACATGTACTGGCACCCGCAGGCGGTGGCGCGGGCGGTCACCGACGCGGGACTGCGGGCGACGGTAGCGGCACCGCTGATCACCACCGGCAAGGGGCTTGCGTCGCTTCGCGACGACGCCCTGCGCAGCCTCGACGAGCTGGCCGGGTTCAACGAGCGGGTTTCGGTCGCACTCGGCCCACACGCGATCTACACGGTCAGCGAGGACGGCCTGCGCTGGATCGCGGAGACCGCGGGCGAGCGCGGCCTTGCAATCGAGATCCACCTCTCCGAGACCCGCAACGAGGTCGAGGACTGCGTCGGCGAGCATGGCCGGCGCCCCGCCGCATACGTCGACGGCGTCGGCCTGCTCGGGCCTCGGACGCTGCTGGCTCATGGGGTCTGGCTCGACCGGGACGAGCTCGAGCTGGTGGCGGAGCGCGGCGCGACGGTCGTCACCAACCCCGTCGCCAACCTCAAGCTCGCGGTCGGGCGGGTGTTTCCCTACCTCGAGGCCCGGGCTGCCGGCGTCTTGGTCGGTCTCGGCACCGACGGGGCCGGCTCCAACAACTCGCTCGACCTGCTCGCCGACCTGAAGACCTTCGCGCTGCTGCAGCGCAACGAGGCGGGCGACCCGGCGGCGGTGACCGCCGCGGAGGCATGGGAGATCGCGACCGGGGCCCGTGCTCCCCTGCTCGGCGCCGGCGCCGGCCTCGCCGCCGGAGCGCCTGCCGACTTCCTCCTGCTCCGCGGCGACGCGCCGGAGCTCAGCCTCGGCGACCTCACCGCGGGCCTGGTTTATGCGGCCTCGGGGGCCGTCGTCGACACCTGTGTGGTCGCCGGGCGGCCGCTGATGCGCGGCGGCGCGGTCGAGGGCTCCGACGAGGTGCTGGCGAAGGCGGTCGAGCGCGCCCGCGGCCTCGGCCTCGCCTGATCGACCGATCGCATCAGCGGGCCAGGGCGCCGATCACCTCACGCCACCATTCCCGCGCCTGCTCGGTGGCGGCCCGTTCGAGGCTCCGCCTCGCCGCCCCCCGCAGGGCGCTGGCCGAGCCGATCGCCAGCACCGGCCCGGTGAACGCGTAGCGGCCGTCGTCGAGCTCGACCAGAGCGCCGGGCCGGTCGAGCCGGGTGCGGAGCTGGCGCTCCACCTCGAGGCCGGCGATCCGGCGCGGATAGGCGGGGTCGCCGTCGGCGCCGCTCCAGGGCCGAGTCGTGAATACCAGCGCCGTGCTGCTGGCGGGGCGGCGGGGCAGGGGCACCGCGCTGAGCGCGGGTGAGTCCGTGGTGACTCCAAGCCGTCTCGCGATCGGCTCGAAGGTGGCGCCCTGAACGAGGGTCGAGAGCAGCACCGCGAAGAAGACGATGTTGAAGAACTCGACGCTGTGCGGCACGCCCTCGATCACCGGGAAGGTTGCGAGCACGACGGGCACGGCGCCGCGCAGCCCGGCCCAGCCGAGCACCGCTCGCTCGGCCACCGAGAATCCCTCGAACAGCGTCGAGACGAAGACGGCTGCCGGCCTCGCGACAAGGGCGAGGATCAAGGCCAGCAGCGTCCCCTTCAGCGCCACGTCGCCCAGGTGTGAGGGAAACACCAGGAGCCCGAGGACGATGAAGAGGGTCACCTGGGCGACCCAGGCGAGGCCCTGGTGGAAGATCCGCACCGTCGTCTTCGCCGGCATCGTCGCGCTGCCCAACATCAGCCCGGCCAGATAGACGGCGAAGAAACCGGACCCGTGCAGCGTCGCCGCCGTACCGTAGGCGAGAGCGGCGATCCCGATCGTCCCCAGCGGGTAGGCGCCGGCGGTGCCGAGCCGCGCCCGGCGCAGACCCTGGATCCCGAGCCAGCCCACCGCCACCCCGGCCGCGAGCCCGATCCCGAGCTCGCGCAGAAACAGCAGCGCCATGTCGAAGACGCCGTAGTCGGGCCCCTGGATCCAGTCGATGAAGCCGATCACCAGCAGCACCGCGACCGGGTCGTTGAAGCCGGCCTCGCCCTCGAGTAGGCGAGCGAGGCGATGGCGCAGGGTCGAGCCGCGGAGCACAGCGAAGATCGCGGCGCCGTCGGTGGCGGCGACGATCGAGCCGACGAGCAGCCCGTCGAGGGTCGAGAAGTCGAAGATCAGCGCCGCCGCCAGGCCGGCGATCAGCGCGGTGCAGATCGTCCCCAGCACGGCCAGGCTCAGTGAAGGACGCAGGACCCGCCGGATCTCGTCCAGCCCCGCGTCGAGGCCGCCCTCGAACAGGATCAGCGCCAGAGCGACGGTTCCGATCGTGCGGGCGAGCTCGTAGTCGCTGAACTCGATCCAGCCGGTGCCGTCGGAGCCGATCGCCATCCCGAGACCGAGGAAGAGCACCAGCCCGGGGACGCGCAGCCGACCGGCGGCGAGCGTGGCGCCAAGCCCGCCGACCAGCAGCGCCCCCCCGACGAGGATCATCTGACCGTCGCTCATCCCGCGTAGCTTCGCGCAGGAGCCGCCGCGTAATAGGATCGGTCCACTCGTGGCGTTCGTCTCCGCTCCTGAGGACGGGGGAACGGAGGGGGCGGCCGGTGCGGCCGCCGTCCGATACGAGCACGTCACAAAGCGCTACCCCGGCCAGGCCAACCCGGCAATCGAGGACCTCGACCTCGAGGTCCCGGCGGGCGAGATCTGCGTGCTGGTCGGCCCCTCGGGGTGCGGCAAGACGACCGCGATGCGGATGGTCAACCGCACGGTCGAGATCACCGAGGGCGAGATCCTGGTCGGCGGCACCTCGGTGCGCGACCGCAACGCCGCCGAGCTGCGCCGTGAGATCGGCTACGTGATCCAGGAGGTCGGCCTCTTCCCGCACCGCACCGTGGCCGCCAACATCGCCACCGTCCCCCACCTGCTGGGCTGGGATCGCCGGCGCACGGACGACCGCGTCGAGGAGCTGATGGAGCTGGTCGGCCTCGACCCGGCCTTCGCCGGCCGCTACCCGGCCCAGCTCTCCGGCGGCCAGCAGCAGCGGGTCGGCGTCGCGCGGGCGCTGGCCGCCGATCCCCGGGTGATGCTGATGGACGAGCCGTTCGGCGCCATCGACCCGATCACCCGCGGGCGCCTCCAGAACGAATTCCTCCGCCTCCAGGGCGAGATCCAAAAGACGGTCCTCTTCGTCACCCACGACATCGACGAGGCGATCAAGATGGGCGACCGGGTGGCGGTGCTCAAGGAGGGCGGGCGGCTTGCCCAGTACGCGACTCCGGCCGAGCTGCTGATGGCGCCCGCCGACGAGTTCGTCGAGGACTTCGTCGGCGCCGACCGGGCGCTGAAGCGGCTGGCGCTGATGCGGGTCCGCGACATCGACCTCTGGGAGGCTCCGCTCGCCTTCGTCGGCCAGTCGACCGGCGAGGTGCGGGCGAAGCTGCACTCGGGCCGAGGTGCCGCACCCGCTCCTGGTCGACTCCGCAGCGCCGGCCGCTCGGCTGGCTCTCGCAGCGCGACCTCTCCGCGGAGACGGTCCCCGAGCGCGCCGACAGCGCCCCCGACCCGCTGCTCGACCTCGACGCCGTGATGCGCGACGCGCTCGCCGACCTGCTGCAGTCCGAGTCCCGCTACGCGCCGGTGACCGACAGCGAGGGCCGAGATCGCCGGGGTGCTCTCGATCGAGATCATCTCCGAGTTCCTTGGCTCGCCGGAGGCGCGGAGCGAGGAGCACGCCGCGCCGGAGAGGCCGCGGGATGAGGTGATCGGAGTCAGCCCGCAACTGCTCGTCGCGGCTCAGGAGGTGCCGAAGAACTTCTTTCACCAGCGCACCGGGGAGAGCTGCATCGCGCAGAACAAGCTCTGCCCCGGCTGGGCGATCGATCACATCGACCGCTACGTCACTCCCGCCGAGCAGCACGTCGTCCTGGTCTCGGTCTCTGTGGCGATCGGCTTCGCGATCGCCTTCGGCCTCGCGCTGCTCGCTCACAGGCAGCGCTGGCTGGCCACCCCTGTGCTCGGCGTGACCGGGGTCCTCTACACGATCCCCAGCGTCGCCTTCATCTTCCTGCTGCTGCCGATCACCGGCCTCGGCAAGGACACGGCGATCATCGCCCTGACCGCCTACACGCTGCAGATCATCTTCCGCAACATCCTCGCCGGGCTGGCCAACGTCCCCTCCTCGGTCAAGGACTCCGCCCGGGGGATGGGGTTCACCGAGCGCCAGGTCCTCTGGCGGGTCGAGCTGCCGCTGGCGCTGCCGGAGATCATCGCCGGGCTGCGGATCGCAACCGTCTCGACGGTTGCGCTCGCGACGCTGGCGGTGTTCGCGAACGGCGGCGGCCTCGGCACCCAGATCTATCCCGGGATCGACTTCAAGACCGGCGTCGCGACGGCGGGTCTGATCGCGATCCTGATCGCCTTCGGGTTCGACGCGATCCTGATCGGCGTGCAGCGGCTGCTGACACCGTGGCGCCGGAAAGGGCTGAGCGCGTGATCGCCCCCCACCTCGAGCCCTCGTTCCTCGGCCTCTTCGGGCAGGCGATCGACTTCATCCTCCACGGCCAGCAGGCGAAGGTCGCGGGGACCGAGGTCGGCGGGCCGGACGAGGTCATCAGCCTGATCGGCACCCACCTCAAGGTCACCGGCCTCGCGATGGGGGTCGGCCTGGTCGCGGCCCTGCCGGCCGGCGTGATCCTCGGCCACTACGGGAAGGGCGAGCTGGTCGCGATATCGATCGGCAACGCCGGACGGGCACTGCCGGAGCTGGCCGTGATCGCCTTCCTTGCCACGGTGATCGGGGTCGGGCTGCTCAACATCACGATCGCGCTGGCGATCCTCGCCGTGCCGCCGATCCTCACCAACAGCTTCGTCGCGATCCGCCAGGTTCCACGCGGGGCGGTCGAGGCGGCGCGGGGAATGGGCATGACCACCAGCGAGGTGATCCTCAAGGTCGAGCTGCCGCTCGCGGTTCCGACGATCATGAGCGGGATCCGGACCTCGACCATCAACGTCGTCGCCACCGCTACCCTCGCGTCGCTGGTCGGGACCCTGACCCTCGGCGAGCTGATCTTCCATCCCAACGTCTACGGCCAGGACGGCGTGCTCGCCGGCGCGATCTGCGTCGCCCTGCTGGCGCTCGTGCTCGAGCTCGCCCTGGCCGTGCTGCAGAGGCTCCTGACCTCGCCCGGCATCCGGGTCGCGCAGACCGCGGGAGCCGGAACCACTTGAATTCTCGACCCAGTCCAAGATCAAAAGGAGGAATCGCAAATGAGCATCAAGCGCACCAAGGTTGGCGCCAAAGCGCTCTTCGCGGCGCTCCTCGCTCTCGTCCTGGTGCTCGGCGTCGCCGCCTGTGGCAGCGACAACGGCGACAACGGCGGTGGCGGAGGAGGCGGCGGCGGAAAGATCGTGTCCAACCCCGATAACGGCAAGGTCACGCTGACGGTCGGCTCGAAGAACTTCACCGAGCAGATCGTCCTCGGGGAGATCTACTCCCAGGCGCTGGAGGCCGCCGGCTACAAGGTCAAGCGAGCGCTCGACCTGGGGTCCGAGCAGGTCGCGCTGCAGGCGCTGAAGACGGGCCAGATCTCCGGCTATCCGGAGTACACGAGCACGGCGCTGACCTCGTTCTTCGACGTCGCGCCGGAGGACGTTCCCAGCGACGCCCAGCAGGCCGTACCAGGAGTCGAAGGTCGACTTCGAGAAGGAAGGCCTGACCGCCTTCCCGCCGACCCCGTTCGCCAGCGCCAACGCGGTCGGGACACTGAAGAAGACCGCCGAGAAGCTCGGGCTGACGAACGTCTCCGACCTGGAGGGCAAGTCGCAGGACCTGACCCTTTACGGATCGCCCGAGTGCCGGCAGCGGGTCGACTGCCTGGTCGGCCTCGAGGACGGCTACGGGTTGAAGTTCAAGAGCTTCACCCCGGTCGACATCGGGCTTCGCTACACGGTGCTCGACAAGGGCCAGGCCGATCTGTCGATCCTGTTCACGACCGACGCCCAGCTGTCCGCCGACAAGGACAAGTACGTGATCCTTGCCGACGACAAGAAGATCTTCCCGGCCGGGAACGTCATCTTCGTCACCGATCAGAACGTGGTGAAGAAGGCCGGACCGGATTACGAGAAGACGATCACCCAGGTACAGAGCGGCCTCACGATCAAGGTGATGCAGGAGCTCGACGCCCGGGTCGACATCGACCGCCAGCAACCGTCCGATGTCGCCCACCAGTACCTGAAGGCTGCGGGCTACATGTAGCCGAGGCCTCCTACGGTGGACGGGCCGGGCCTGGCCCGGCCCGTCCAGTCCGGTCGCGGGATCGGCCTCAGGGCCCTTGAAGCAGAGGCGTTCTCGATTTCAGGCCCGGCCAGGCGGCCTTAAGCATTTCGCCAGGTGTTTCATGGCTTGCGAAGCGGGTAGGCCAACGTACGTGCGTCGAGCAGGTGCCCGTGCGCGCGCGCGTTCGGAGGGACCCGACGCCAGGACTGCCGGTTGCCCCCGCCGGGAAGCTGGGTTGTCTCCCCCCGTGCCCGGCGCCCGGCGGGCGCAACCGGCAGTAACCCTGCCCGCGCTGCCAGGCGGGGTGGGCGAGGTCGACGCCGGGTTCGCGGTGACTATGGGGCGAGACGCAGCAGATCCGCGAAGATCAGGGCGTCGAGCTCGACCGCCAGCTCGGCCTCGGGCTGGGTCCCGGCATCGGTCTGGGGCTCTTGCTTGGCAGGTTCCATTCCCGCCTCCTTCCGGTAGGGCTCGGTTCGTCGAGCGGCGAACCTACGCCGCCGGGCTCAAGGTCCGGTGAGCATTCGGTGACCGCCAGGTAAAGATCAGGCGACCAGCAGCTCGTGCTCGTCGGTGTGCGCCTCTTCGCGCGCCGGGCGGCCGGCTCGGCAGCGGTCGAGGGGCCGCTGCTCGCGCTCGACCCGGACCAGGGCGGTGCGGGCCGCCCAGGCGGCGGCCAGGCCGGAGACGCCGGCCATCACCAGGGCCCACCTCGGGTCATACGCCTGTGAGAGCCAGCCGGAGATCGGTCCGCCGATCGCGGTCGAACCGAGGAAGACGATCGAGTACAGGGCCATGACCCGGCCCCGCATCTCGGGCTGGACCTCGAGCTGGAGATAGGAGTTGAGGCTGGCGGCGAAGGTCACCGTCGTCGGCGCCCAGGAGCGCCAGCAGCGGCAGCTCGAAGGCCAGCGACGGGGCGGCGGCGGCGAGCAGCGACAGGACTCCGAATCCCAGCGCGGCGGCTGCGATCACCGCGGCGCTGGTGCGGCCCCGGGCCCCGGTCGCCAGCGCACCTCCGACCGACCCCACCGCCATCGCGGTCACCAGGGCGGCATAGACGGTCGCGCCGCCGCCGAAGGTGAAGCGGGCGAGCAGCGGCAGGATCGTCTGGAAGTTGTAGCCAAAGGTCCCGACCACGGCCATCAGGCCCAGCGGGACGGCCAGCCGCGGGCTGGCGGCGACGTGGCGCAGCGCCGGCCCGCACCGCGCCCGGCCCTCGCGGCGCCCGGGGCCCGCTTCGAGCGTCTCCGGCTCCATCCGCCAGAGGGCCAGGATCATCACGCCGAAGGTGGCTGCGTTGATCGCGAAGCAGGGCTCGACGCCGACCGTGGCGATCAGCACGCCGGCCAGCGCGGGCCCGATGATCCGGGCGCACTGGACCAGGACGCTGTTGAGGCTGACCGCGTTGACGACCCGGTCCGTGCCCACCATCTCGATCACGAAGCTCTGCCGGGTCGGGTTGTCGACCGAGTTGACCGCGCCGCGAGCGAAGACCATCGCGTAGACCATCGGCGCGGTGACGACCCCGGTCACGCTGACCCCGAACAGGGCCAGGGCCGGCAGCGCCATCAGCGCCTGGGTCGTCATCAGCAGGCTCCGCTTCGGGAAGCGGTCGGCGAGCAGCCCGCCCCAGGCGCCGAACAGCAGCATCGGCAGGAACTGCAGGGCGCGTGGTCAGGCCCACCGCCACCCCGCTGTCGGTCAGCGACAGGACCAGCCAGATCTCGGCAACCATCTGCATCCAGTTGCCGGACAGCGAGACGACCTGCCCCGCGAAGTAGCGCCGGTAGTTGGGGACCTGGAGGGAGTCGAATGAGCGGCGAAGGGCGGCGGTCAAGCCCGCCCCTCCCCCGCCGCCCGGCGCCCGGTCGCCCTCGAGCAGCCGCTCGAGGATCTGCGCCGCGCGCTCCAGGCTCGCCACGTCATCGGTGTCGAGGCCGCGCATGCGGCGGGCCAGATAGGCGTTCTTTCGCCGTCGCAGCCTTCGCAGGCGCTCACGGCCCTCGCCGGTGATGGCGATCAGCGCGCTGCGCCCGTCGTTGGGGTCGGGCGTGCGCTCGATCAGCCCCTCCGCCTCGAGGCCGCGCAGGATGCGGGTGGCGGTGGGGCGCTTGACGGCCTCGATCTCGGCCAGCTCGCTGGGGGTCAGCGGGCCGTGCAGCTCGACGGTCACCAGCGCCGAGGCCCTGGAAGGCCGCATCTCGGTGCCGGCTTCCTGGCGCATCCGCCGCGCCGCCCTGTTGATGACCAGCCGCAGGTGCGCGGCAGTCTCCTCCAGGGTGTTGGGATCAGTCTCTTGTTGATAGCCTGACATATAGTTTCTCTTGCTAATTAGCATAGCAAACTGCTTATGATCGCGCTCACGGTAGGCGCAGGCTCGTCGAGAATGTCCGCCGAGCCAACACGTTCATGACCATCGCGCGATCAAGCGTCCGGCGGGATCTTCGCGAGTCACTACGCGAGCCACGCCAGTCGCCGGTCGCTGGGTATCGACTTCGATGGTCTGGCTCACCGTGGGCGAGATGTTCTCGGCTTCCTCGTGCCTCAACCGCCGACTCCGCCGGGACTACAGAGCTGACGGGCGCTCGAGATTCTGCCTCGCAGGCGCTGACGCGCCTGCTGCGCTACCGCTCGCCCCGCACGGTGGTCGCGGGCGCCGCCTTCGTCGGCTTCGAGAATTCCCACGACTACACGACATGGCAGGGCATCTACTGGGCGATCACGACGATGACGACGCTTGGCTCCGACATCTATCCGACCACGACCGGCGCCGAGATCCTCTCGGTGGTCCTGCTTCTGATCGGGATCTCCTTCGTCGCGCTGCTGACCGGCGCGATAGCACAGCGGTTCCTCGGGCCGGAGCTCGCCGAAGTCGAGGCCGAGCTTGAAACCGGCGAGCAGTCGGCGGAGGTGGTCGCACTGCGTCAGATGCGCGAGGTGCGCGCCCAGCTCCAGGGCCTCGAGGTGGCGCTGGAGCGTCTGATCGACGACGCGACCGCTCGCCAGGCGAAGCAAAGCTAGGCGCGTCGTTGCAGGCTCGAGGCGCGGCTGCGCAGCGCCGCCTCGAGCTCGAAATGGGCGTCGGGGTCGTCGAGCGACTCGCCGAGCAGCTCGCGTAGCCGGCCGAGCCGGTAGCGCACGGTCTGCGGGTGAAGGTGAAGGGCGCGGGCGGTCGCGGCCGCGTTGCCCCTGTGGCTGATGTAGGCGAGCGCCGTCCGCTCGAGGCGCTCGCGGGCACCGGGCGTCAGCTCGCTCAGCGGGCGCAGCAGGCGCTCCGCCATCCGCTCGACCAGCGGGCGGCCCTCGACCAGCAGCAGCGCGGCGAGGTGCTCGTCGGCGCGGATCAGCCGTTCGCCGCCGATCGCCCCCGCCTGTCCGGCGCGCAGCGCGGTTCGCGCCAGGCGCCAGGAGAAGGGAAGCGCCGACAGCGCCCCCGGCGGGCCGAGCGCGGCGCGGGTATCCGCCACCGCCCGCTTCAGCTGCTCCTCCCGCCCCGGTCCCTCCGGGTCCGGGATCAGCGCGCATCCGATCCCATCCTGTGCCGAGATCAGGGCGTCGGGCCCAAGCCGGGCCGCCACGCGCTCCCAGTTGGTGCTCGGCGCAGGCCAGGGCGGCGGCGGTCTGCGGCGGCGTCCAGGCCGCGGCGGCGGCGGCGGCGTCGACGTCGCCCGGCTCGGCCGGGGGCTCGCGGAGCAGCAGCGCGAGAAGCTCGCGGCGGCGGCGCTGGCGCTCGCCCTCCTCCGCCGACCGCGCCTCGGCATATCCCTCCACCGAGTCGGCGGAGAGCTCGTCGATGTAGGCGAAGATCGCCTCCGCGAGCAGGGCGAGGACCTCGGGGTCGAGCTCGGCCCGCAGGCCGGCGGCGCCGATGCGCCGCCAGGCGACCCGGGCGCCGACCCGGTAGGCGGCCTGAAGGGAGTCGAGGCTGCGCCCCTGGCGAAACTCCCCCCGCCCCAGCCCGACGTAGACCTCGCGGCCCTGCTCGCGGCCGGCGTCGTGATCGCGGACCAGGGATACGAACTGGCGCAGGGCCTCGCTGACCCCGACCTTGATCCCGCGCCCGAACGAGCCCTCCAGCGGGCGCGCGTACTCGGGAACCTCGGCCCCGATCGTGTCGAGGATCTCCGCCGTCAGGGCCGGGATCTCGGGCTCGATGACCTCGGCGACGCCCGCCGGCAGGCCGCGCCACGGCTCGGCGCCGCGGGCGGTCGTGCCCGCGGCCACGTCCCTGTGCACCGCGCCGGCCATAGTTCGTACCTATCTAACAAATTTTGCGCCGGAATTGCTTGCCGATCCACGAGATATCACCGATTGACACACCTAAGATCGGCCGATGACGAGACTGGAGAAGTCGGTCAACCTGGGCGCCGTCGTCGTCCCCTTCCTCGCGTTCCTGGCCGCCGTGGCACTGCTCTGGAACCGCATCGTCAGCGCCCCCGACCTGGCGATCATGGCGGCGATGTACCTGCTCACCGCGCTCGGGATCACGGTCGGCTTTCACCGCCTGCTCACCCATCGCGCCTTCGCCACCTCGAAGCCTCTCGAGTACGCCTTCGCGGTCGTCGGCTCGATGGCCGTCCAGGGCCCGGTGATCGACTGGGTCGCCGACCATCGCAAGCACCACGCCCACACCGACGTCGAGGGCGACCCCCACAGCCCCCACGTCGGCCACGGCGACGGCGTCCGCGGGGTGCTGGCCGGGCTCTGGCACGCCCACGTCGGTTGGCTCTTTCTCGCCCAGGGCCGCGCCAACCGGCGCCGCTTTGCCCCCGACCTCTGCGAGGACCGGGGCATGCGGCGGATCAGCGCCGCCTTCCCGGCCCTGGTCGTCGTCGGCCTGGCGCTGCCGGCGCTGGCCGGATACCTGGTGACGGGCACCGCGCTCGGCGCCGCAACGGGGCTTCTGTGGGGCGGCTTGGTCAGGGTCTTCTTCGTCCACCACGTCACCTGGAGCATCAACTCGGTCTGCCACTTCCTCGGCAGCCGCCGGTTCGCGATCGACGATCACTCGACCAATGTGTTCTGGCTCGCCCTGCCGACGATGGGCGAGTCCTGGCACCACAACCACCATGCCTTCCCGCGCTCGGCGCGCCACGGCCTTCGCTGGTGGGAGATCGACGTCTCGGGACTGGTGATCGGGCTGCTCGAGCGGCTGGGGCTGGCCTGGAACGTGGTCCGGATCACCCCCGAGCGCCAGGCCCAGCGCGAGGCTCCGCCGCGGGGCACCGAGGCGCCGGCCCGCGGCTGAAGCCCGACTGCCCGCCAGACGCCGGGTAGCCTGGGGCCGGTGCAGGAGATCGTCCCCGGCCTCCACCACTGGTACGCGACCCATCCCGGCCACGGGATGCAGGTCGGCTGCCACTTCGTCTCCGGCTCCGGGACCCTGTTCGACCCGCTGCTCCCCGACGAGGGGATCGAGTGGTTCGACGAGCACCGTCCACAGCGGATCGTGCTCGGGACTCGCCATCACCTGCGTCACTCCGAGCAGATCGCCGAGCGCTTCGGCTGCCCGATCCTCGCCCACGAGGACGGCCTGCACGAGTTCGAGGACGGCCCCGAGGTGCGGGGCTTCGCCTTCGGCGACCGGATCGCCGACGACGTCAGCGCGTTGACCATGGACGCGATCTCTCCCGACGACACCGCTTTTCACATCGACGCCGCCGAGGGCGTTCTGCTCTTCGCCGACAGCGTCGTCAACCACGGCGGGATCGGCTTCGTCTCAGACCGCCTGATCGGTGATGACCCCGAAGGGGTGAAGCAGAAGATCCTCGAGCGGGTCTCGCGCCCTCCTCGACGAGGACTTCGATCATCTCCTCTTCGCCCACGGCGACCCGGTCGTGGGCGGCGGCAAGGAGGCGCTGCGCGAGTTCGCGCAGCGCCCCTGAGTCTTATTCGGTGCCGAACCTCTTGATCTCTTCCAGCTCCCCCTGGGTCAGCTCGCGTGGAGTCTCGCCGCTCTCCACCTTCGCGGTCTGCACCTGATTCTTGATCTCGTCGACGATCTCCGGGTTCGCCAACGTCGTCACGTCGCCGACGTCGGTGAAGTTGGAGACCCCGGCGATCACCCGGCGCATGATCTTCCCTGACCGGGTCTTCGGCATGTCGGGGACGACCCAGACGCTCTTCGGCCGTGCGATCTTTCCGATGTCGGTCTCGATCGCCTTGGTCACCTTCTCCGTGATCTCGCTCCGGGCTCGCGGTGATCCCCGGCTTCAGCGAGACGTACATCTCGACCGCCCGGCCGCGGACCTCGTCCATCACCGGCACTGCCGCGGCCTCGGCGATCTCGTCAACGGTGATCGTCGCCGACTCCAGCTCCTTCGTGCCGAGCCGGTGGCCGGCGACGTTGATCACGTCGTCGACCCGGCCGAGGATCCGGAAGTAGCCGTCGGCCGCCTGCACGGCGCCGTCGCCGGCGAAGTACGGCCAGTCGCGCCAGTCTTTGCTGTCCTTGTCCCGGTTGTACTTTGCGTAGTAGGTGTCGACGAACCGCTCCGGCTGGCCCCAGATGCCCTCGAAGATGCCGGGCCACGGGTTGCGAATGCAGATGTTGCCGGCCTTGCCGCTGCCGGCCTTGACCTCCTCGCCGTCCTCGTCGTAGATCACCGGGTAGATCCCCAGGACGGCGGGGCCGCAGCTGCCCGGCTTCATCGGCTGCAGGGCCGGCAGCGTGCTGCCCAGAAAGCCGCCGTTCTCGGTCTGCCACCAGGTGTCGACGATCGCCGCCTCGCCCTTCCCGACCGACTCGTAATACCAGCTGCCAGACCCCGGGCTCGATCGGCTCGCCGACCGTGGTCATGTGCTTGAAGTGGTAGTCGTACTTCGCCGGCTCGTCGGGTCCGAGCTTGCGCAGCATGCGGATCGTCGTCGGCGCGGTGTGGAAGATGTTCACCCCGAGCTTCTCGGCGATCCGCCAGGGACGACCGGCGTCCGGGTAGGCCGGCCCGCCCTCGTACATGACGCTCGTCGTCCCCAGCGACAGGGGGCCGTAGACGATGTAGGAATGGCCGGTGATCCAGCCGATGTCGGCGAAGCACCAGTAGGTGTCGTCGGGGTGGATGTCCTGGTAGTACTTGGACGTGCCGGCGACGTAAGAGAGATATCCGCCGGTGCTGTGCTGGCATCCCTTCGGCCGGCCCGTGGTGCCGCTCGTGTACATCAGGAACAGCGGCGCCTCGGCGGGCATCGAGACCGGCTCCACGGTCTTGCCCCGGTAGTCCTCGAGCAGCTCGTCGACGAAGAAGTCGCGTCCCTCGACCATCTCGCTCTCTGATTCGTACTGACCGGGGTGACGCCGCCAGACCAGCACCTTCTCGATCTCGACGCCCTCCTTCCGGGCCGTCTCGATTGCCTCGTCGGCCTTCGCTTTGTGGTCGATCAGGTTGCCGTCGCGGTAATAGCTGTCCATCGTCACCAGGATCTTGCTCTGCGAGTCGGCGATCCGGCCTCCGCAGGCCGCTCCGCTGAAGCCGCCGAACACCTCGGAGTGGATGACGCCGAGGCGGGCGCAGGCGAACATCGAGACCGGCAGCTCGGGCAGCATCGGAAGGTGGAAGGTGACGCGGTCGCCGGTCTCAACCTCACCAAAGCCCTTCAAGAGCGCCGCGAACTCGTTCACCCGGTCGTAGAGCTGTTGGTAGGTGATCTCGTGGGTCTCCTCGTCCTCGGGCTCGGGGACCCAGATGAAGGCCGGCTTGTCGGCGCTGGTCTCGAGGTGGCGGTCGACGCAATTGACGCAGGCGTTCAGCCGCCCGCCGACGAACCACTTCCAGAACGGCGGGTTGCTGGTGTCGAGGATCGTGTCCCATTTGGAATCCCACGTAAGAAGGTCCGCGTACTCGGTGAAGCACTCGGGAAATTTCTCCTCGCTGAATCGCTCGAAGATCGCCGGATCGTTGGCGTTAGCCTGCTCGATGAAGCTCGCAGGAGGCTCGACGTACTCCTCCTCGCGCCAATGGACGGCGATCTGCGACTCGGTGACCGCCTGCTCCTCGGTTGCCATGTCTACACCTCCTGTTGGAACACGATTTCCGCAGGGGATGGGAACACAATCCCTGACCCCTGCCGGACCTCGAGCAGGGCGGGTGTGCCCCACTCGAGGTCCTGGGTCTTTCTCCTGGTTGCTGGATCAACCATCTCCGCCTATTCGTTCAACGGCATCACGGGCAAGACTGTACGCCCGAAGGTGGAGTTGGTGACCACGGCGAACGACGCGTACCACGCTGCCGCCGCGGTGGCCAGACCAAACCAGCCACCGGCCTTGGTGATGTTCTCATGTGCGCCTGCATCGCCGATGCCGAGCAGGAAGAACGTCACCGCCAGCAGGGCGAACACAACCGCGACCGCCGCCGTGGTCCGAAGCGAGGCGACGAACATGTACGCGGTGAAGATGCCCCACGCGATCAGGTAGAGGCCGATCGCGTCCCCGGCGTTGGCCTCGGGAATGTCCCCTACGTTGAACGTGACCAACACAAAGAACGAGATCCAGAATGCGCCGAAGGAACAGAAGGCGGTCGCACCGAACGTGTTGCCGGTGCGGAACTCCCACAGGCCGGCCAGCAGTTGGGCGATCCCACCGTACGCCAATGCGAGACCGAGCACTACCGGCTCGCCCGCCCCGCTGACCAGGTTCGCGTTGAACATGCTGAGCACGAACGTCGTGAGCGCAAACGCGCCCAGGCCCAACGGCCCCGGGTCTGCCGGCGTCCACCCAGCCGCCGGGGCCTGTCGTGCCTCGGCAAGACGCTCCCGCTCGCCAGCCGTCGGATCTGGGACCCGTGCAGATTCCATAAACCTCTCCTTCCCCGTCCGCCGCGAGGGCGAGCCCGTTTGCGCCGGGCGGTCATGGTCGGTTACTCCCGCATCGTCGTTACCCCGGCTCGCAATTCTTCAAACAATTTGACTGTCTACGTCCCGCCGCTGTAGGCACAACCTTCCACGCACCCGAAGCCGGGGCCGCAGGCGGCCTGGACCCCTCAAAACGAAGGCCCCGCCCCCGCGTCGGCGGGAACGGGGCCGTCACCGTGAATCTCTCTAGTTAGAGCTGGCCGGACTCTTCGGAGCCCTCGTCGCCGCCCTCTTCCGGGGCCGACGGCTCCTCAGGAGCGTCCTCTCCCGGCGCCTCGCCGGGCACCGGATCACTCAGGGGTGTCTCAGGAGACTCGGTCATCGCTCCTCCTTGTCTGGGTTGTCCCACCGGACTACCCCACGCTATCCGCTTCATCCGCGTTGCGGGAGGCGATCCGGCGGCAGATGATGCTGGACACGCCGGTCGTTTCGGCGGTGGCCGCGCTGGGTAGAGCGCTAGGGCTTTGGTTAGGGACGATGCCGCGCCTTCGTAGAGCCGATTGCAGTGAACCGGGGATCCGGAGGATCCGCCGGGGGCGGGGTTTCAGCTTCGAGAAGGAGGACGGCACCAAGGTCGACGGCTCCGAGGCGCTGGAGCGGATCGCCGAATTGGCGATCCCGCCCGCCTGGACCGACGTCTGGATCTGCGCCGATCCGCTCGGACACATTCAGGCGACCGGTTACGACGACGCGGGGCGCAAGCAGTACCTCTACCACCGGCAGTGGCGTGAGCATCGCGACCGCCGCAAGTTCGAGCGCATGCTCGAGTTCGCGCGCCGGCTGCCGCGGATGCGGGCGCAGCTCGAGGATGACCTCGACCTGCGCGGCCTCCAGGAACGCCGCGTCCTTGCCTGTGCGGCGCGGCTCCTCGACCTCGGCTTCTTCCGGGTCGGCGGCGAGCGCTATGCGGAGGAGAACGAGAGCTACGGCCTGGCGACGATGCGCCGAACCCACGTTCACGTGAGCGGAGACGTGATCACCTTCGACTTCCCCGCCAAGTCCGCCAAGCGCCAGGTCCAGGAGATCGCCGACCCGGCGACCGCGCCGACGGTCAAAGCCCTGCTGCGCCGTCGCGGCGGCGGGCGCGAGCTGCTCGCCCACCGCGCCGGCCGCGAATGGCGGGACGTCACCTCTGCCGCGATCAACGACTACCTCAAGGAGCTGACCGGGGACGACTTCAGCGCCAAGGACTTCCGGACCTGGAACGCCACCGTGCTGGCCGCGGTCTCGGTGGCGACCGAAGCCGACAAGGCCGAGACCAAGACGGCCCGCAATCGAATCGCGAACGAGGCGGTCAAGCGGGTCGCGGAGTACCTGAACAACACGCCCGCCGTCTGCCGCTCGGCCTACATCGACCCCAGGGTCTTCGATTGCTTCGAGGGCGGCGAGACGATCCTGCCGACCCTGAAGCGAGTCGGCAACGGCTCGCAGCACGGCGAGTTCGCCGACCGCGAGACGATCGAGCGGGCGGTGCTTCGACTCCTGACGTGATCCTGATCTACTCGAAGAAGGCCACGGCGCCGACGATCACGAAGAGGCTGACCAGCGCCGCCCCCTCGTAGTCACGCGCCTCGCCGTCGCCGGTGATCTGCCAGATCGCCACCGCCGACAGCGCCAGGGCCGAGATATAGACCGGCGGCAGGACGAAGGTCAGCGAGTGGGAGAGCAGCAGCGAGACGAGGATCAGGACGGGAAACAGAAAGACCGCGATCTGCGCCACCGAGTTCTTGACCACCGAGATCGCAAGGTCCGATTTGCCCTTGGCGGCAAGCACAAGTGCGGTCGTGTTCTCGACCGCGTTGCCGGCGATCGCGACGATCACCAGTCCGGCGAATGCGCGGGAGATGCCGAGCGAGTCGACCGCCGGCGCCAGGGCGTCGATGAACCAGTCCGAGACCAGCGCCGCGCCGACCCCGGCAAAGCCCAGCAGCCCGATCGCGATTCCAAACGAGACCGAGCGACCGCTCGCCGGCATCGCCGCCGCACTGTCGCTGCGCAGGTACGAGAACAACCAGAGGACGTAGACGACCAGCAGGCAGACCGAGCCGATCGCCGAGATCGACTTCGCGTCGTCGGCCGCGGCGTCGTTGCTGGAGCCGGCGATGCCGAGGATCACGATCACGAACACGGCCAGCATCAGCAGGGTCATCGTGTCGTTGGGCAGGCGCGGGCTGAAGCGCATCACCCCGTCCGGGGAGCGGCGGGCGCCGATGATGATCGTCAGCCCGAGAACCAGGAGGCCGTTGGCGAGGACCGACCCGATCAGCGACGTCTGCGCCACCCGGACCTCGCCGGCGTTGAGCGCGAAGAGGACGACGAAGAATTCGGGCAGGTTGCCCAGGCTCGACTGCAGCAGGCCGGTGGCGGCGGGCCCGAAGCGCTCACCCACGGCCTCGGTTGCGAAGGAGACGATCCAGGCGAGGCCCGCCAGAGCGGCTCCGGCGACCAAAAACGCGGCGACGGCAGCGGCGTCGGCGTAATGCAGCACGCCCGCGAGGACACTGAGCAGGGCGACCAGCCCGGCTAGGACGTTCTGGCGGCGGCTCACCGGGCGCCAGACTACGTGACTGTGATCCTCCCACAGGGGTCCGGCTGGGGATCGGTCAGACTACGATCGGCAAGGATGCTGTTTCGCCAGATCGTTCACGAGGACCTCGGCTGCGCCTCCTACTTCGTGGCAGACGTAATGGAGGGCACTGCCGTTGTGATCGACCCGCAATGGGACATCGATCCCTACCTGCGGCTGAGCCGTCTTCACGGCGTTCGGATCGAGCATGTGCTCGAGACCCACAACCATGCCGACCATGTCTCCGGCCACGGGCGGCTGGCGCGAGCCACCGGGGCGACGATCCACATCCACGAGCTGGCCGAGGCCGGATACCCGCACGAGTCGTTCGGCGACGGCTGGAAGCTCGAGGCCGGCTCGATCGAGATCGAGGCGGCCCACACCCCCGGGCACCGGCCCGAGCACACCTGCTTTCTGGTCCGAGACCTCGCCCGCGGCCCCGAGGTCATCGCCGTCCTGACTGGCGACTCGCTGTTCATCGGCGACACGGCGCGGCCCGACCTCGCGGTCGAGCCGCGAGACGGAGCCGCCGACCTGTACCGCAGCATCCATGACCGCCTTCTGACCCTTGCCGACGAGGTCGAGGTCTGGCCCGGGCATCTCGGGGGCTCGTTGTGCGGAAGCGCCGGGATCGACCACAAGGCCTCCTCGACGATCGGATTCGAGCGCCGTCACAACCGCGCTCTTCGATTCGATGACGAAGCAGAGTACGTCGAGGACGCCGTCAACACGATCGGGGCGCGGCCGCCGAACGTGGAGCGCGTGGTCGCGCTCAACCGTGGGCCACTGGTCGAGGAGATGGGAACACCGGCGCCGCTCACCCCGCGCGGGGTCGAGAGCGCGATCGCCGAGGGCGCGATCCTCGTCGACGCCCGCACCGACGAACAGTTCGACGAGGCGCACGTCCCGGGCGCGATCAGCGCCTCCGCATACGACACCGGATTCGCGACAAAGGTCTCACAGGTGGTCGCCGAGGACGCTCAGCTGATCGTCATCGCCGCCTCCGACGGCTATGAGCTCGAGGCCGCCGAACTTCTCGCCTCGGTCGGGCTGCGGGTCCGCGGGTATCTGCAGGGCGGCATGACAGCGTGGCGCTCGGAGGGGCGGGAGGTGCAGCGGGTCGAGCGCATCGATCCCGGCGAGCTGGCCCGCCGGGTGGAGTCGTCAGACCCGCCGCTGGTGCTCGACGTCCGCGATCAAGGAGAGTTCGCCGACGCCCACATCCCGGGATCTCTCCACATCCCCTACGGGGAGCTGCCGGAGCGGCTGGACCAGCTGCCACGAAGCGGCTCGATCGCGGCGGTCTGCAGCGGCGGCAAGCGAAGCGGGCTCGCCGCGTCGATCCTGCAGCGCGAGGGCTTCGAACAGGTGGTCCACGTCGGAGACGGCGGCATCAGCACCTGGACCCGCCAGGGCAATCCGGTCGAGAGCGGCTGACCAAGCGCACCCCGCCGGATGCGCTAGAACGTCTCGCGGCCGCGGGCCGCCATCCGCCCCAGGAGGCGGCCGAGCAGCTCCGGGTTCCAGGTCTGCGGATCGTTGAGCATCGAGCGGGCGCCGGACTCGGCCAGGCCGACGATCACCGCGCCGAGCAGCCGCGAACCGGCTTCGATGTCGATGGTCGAGTCGCGGCCCTCCAGCCAGCGCCGGGCAAGCCCCGCGACGGCGTCGGTGACGACCTCGCGCCCGCGCTGGACCCGGTGGGCGATCTCCGTCGTCGCCCCCTCGCCGAGGAAGATGATCCGGTAGGCGTCGGGAGAATCAGCGACGGCGCGCAGGAAGGCAGTCAGCGCCTCGATCAGAAGCGGCTCGGGGTCGTCGACGTCGGCATCGGCGGGGAGGCTGGCCTGGATCGCCGTCAGCACCCGCTCCTCCTCGCGGCGCAGCAGGTCCTCGAACAGCTCCGCCTTGCTCGAATAACAGGCGTAGACGACCGGCTTGCTCACCCCGGCGGCGGCGGCGATCGCCTCCATCGAGGTTCCCTCGTAGCCGCGCTCCAGGAAGAGCGCGAAAGCGGCGTCGCGAACCAGCGGCCGGCGGCGCTCGGGACCCAGATGCGCCGCCCGTGGACGCGACGCCGCGGCAGTGTGACCGACCTCACGGATTCCCTCTTCACTCATTTCCTACTTATGGTAGCTTTTTCCTACTCGCAGTAGCAACTACCGATTTTCGAGGGCACCGAGCGAGGAGGCACGATGAGCGACGAACCAAAAGCTGAGGCCTTGGGCGGCGATGGTCAGAACCTGGACTTCGGTGCCGTCTCGGCCGAGGAGTTCGCGACGCTGATCGCCAATGCCAGCGACGAGCAGCTCGCCGAGGTGATGAGCGGGCCGAACCGAGATGTTGCCCTGCGCGAGATCTTCAACCGCATGACAGAACACCTCGACCCCGCCAAGGCGAAGGGCCATGACGCCGTCGTCCACTTCGAGATCGGCGGCCGCCCCGACGGCGGCCAGGATCGTTTCGAGGTCGCGATCAACGACGGCAAGTGCGCCGTCTCGGAGAGCCTCGACTCCGAGCCGCGGGTGAAGCTGAACATCGAAGCGGTCGCCTTCCTGAAGCTGATCAGCGCCCGCGCCTCCGGGCCAGAGCTGTTCATGACCGGAAAGCTGAAGATCGAGGGCGACCTGATGTACGCACCACAGATCGCAACTTTGTTTCGCATACCGACGGCCCAACAGCAGAAAGGGAGCAACTGATGGCCAGCGCCGAGAAGACCGAGAACGGAACCGTCGCCGAGGCGCCGGTCGAGGACCAGGCCGCGGAGCTCGGAATCGAGATCAGCGACTCGCCTTTCTCGATGGACCTCTCCGACGACCAGCGCGACATCCGGGAGTGGGTACACGGCTTCGCCGAGCAGACCGTGAGGCCGGCGGCACACGAGTGGGATGAGAGGGAGGAGTTTCCCTGGCCGATCGTGCAGGAGGCGGCGAAGATCGGCCTCTACGGGTTCGAGGCAATCGCCCAGTTCTGGGCCGACCCGTCCGGCCTCACCTTCCCAATCGTCAACGAGGAGCTGTTCTGGGGAGACGCGGGGATCGGGATGTCGATTTTCGGGACGACGCTTGCGGTCGCCGGAATCTTTGCGTCGGGGACGCCCGAGCAGCTCGCGGAGTGGGTGCCGCAGTGCTTCGGGACCGTCGATGAGCCGAAGGTGGCGGCGTTCTGCTCGTCGGAGCCCGACGCCGGCTCCGACGTCTCCAACATCAGGACGAACGCCAAGTACGACGAAGCCAAGAACGAGTGGGTGCTCAACGGGCAGAAGGCCTGGGCGACCAACGGCGGGATCGCCGACGTGCACGTGGTGATCGCCTCGGTCGACCGCGAGCTGGGCTCGCGGGGGCATGCCGGTTTTGTGATTCCGCCGGGGACCAAGGGACTGGAGCAGGGGGCGAAGGTGAAGAAGCACGGGATCCGCGCTTCGCACACCGCCGACGTCCACCTCGACGACTGCCGGATCCCGGGCTCGTGTCTGCTCGGAGACAAGGAGAAGCTCGATCAGCGCCTCGCCCGCGCCCGCGAGGGTAAGAGCTCCAAGGGGCAGGCGGCGATGAGGACATTCGAGCTGTCGCGTCCGACGGTCGGCGCGCAGGCGGTCGGAATCGCCCGCGCCGCCTATGAGTTCGCGCTCGACTACGCCAAGGAGCGCGAGACCTGGGAGCGCAAGATCATCGAGAACCAGGCGATCGCCTTCACCCTCGCGGACATGAAGCTGGAGATCGACGCCGCGCGGCTGCTGGTCTGGCGCGCCGCCTGGATGGGGCGCACCGGAAAGGACTTCGACAACGCCGAGGGCTCGATGTCGAAGCTGAAGGCCGGCGAGGTCGCGGTCTGGGCCACCGAGAGGGCGATGCAGATCCTCGGTGGCAACGGCTACTCGCGCGAGTTCCCAGTCGAACGGATGCACCGTGACGCGAAGATCTGGACGATCTTCGAGGGCACCTCGGAGATCCAGCGCCTGGTCATCTCGCGGGCGATCTCGGGGATGCAGATCAGATGAGCGTCGACACCAGAAGCCCGGCGGAGTTCGAGATCCGCGAGACCTCCCTCCACGGGCACAAGGTCTGCTACCGGATGGCCGGCGAGGGCCCGGCGATCGCGCTGATCCACGGGGTCACCTCCCATTCCGGCGTCTGGGCCGAGTTCGTCCAGGACGTCGTCGACGCCGGCTACACGGTGATCGCGCCGGACCTGTTCGGACACGGTGCATCGGCGAAACCGAAGGGCGACTACTCGCTCGGAGCCTTCGCGAGCGGCGTCCGCGACCTGCTCGGGATGCTCGGCTTCGAGAGCGCGACGGTTGTCGGTCACTCGCTCGGCGGGGGCATCGCTCTTCAGCTCGCCTACCAGTTCCCGGAGTACTGCGAGCGGCTGGTGCTGATATCCAGCGGTGGCCTGGGTCGCGAGGTGAGCCCGCTGCTGCGGGCCGCAACGCTCCCGGGGGCCGAGCTGGTGATGCCATTGATCATCCGCGACTGGGCGGTGCGCGCGGGCAGCTCGGTCGGTGACCTGCTGGAGCGGCTCGGCGTCAGATGTCAGGCCCGACGTCGAGGAGATGGCGCGGGGCTACGCCTCGCTGGTCGAGGCCGACGCGCAGGGAGCCTTTCTGCACACGCTCCGCGCCGTAATCGACGCCGGCGGCCAGAAGGTCAGCGCCATGGACCGCCTCTACCTCGCCGAGCGCATGCCGGTGCTGATCGTCTGGGGCGCGCGCGATCCGATCATCCCGATCGAACATGGACGTGCCGCGCACGAGGCGATTCCGCACAGCCGCCTGGTTGAGATCCCCGACGCTGGGCATTGGCCGCAGCTCGACCAGCCGCAGCTCGTCAGCGACGAGCTGACCGATTTCATCGCCGGCACCGAGCCTTTCGAGTTCGACCTCGACTTGATGCGCGAGCAGCTCCAGCAGGGCCCGCGACCAAGCTGAACGTCCAGGCAGGCGAGTTTTGGGTAGCGGCCTGGTCGCTGCACGCTCAAGCCTGCGCGCGCTTCGTCCGATTCCTCACTTGGGCAGGCGCCCCCAAAGCCTCGCCCACCTCGGGAGACCCATACCTTGAGCGAGCGAAGCGAAAACGGGAGCGGCGCGGTCCAACCCAGCGAGCAGGAGTACCGCCTGCGGCTGCAGATCATGCACAGCGGCGCCCAGATCGCGATCGCCGTCTCGATCGGTCTCGGCTGTCTACTCCCTTGCCACCCCAGGAGGAGCGCACCGGGCGCCGATCATCGGGATCGCGCTGATCGGGCTGGCGGCCGGGCTGGTCGCCCGCTTCCTCCCCGGCCGCGAGCGAATCGTTCGCAGCCCGGCCCGCGAGCCCCTGCTGGTCTTCTGGGCGATCCTCACGATCGCGATCATCTCCAGCGTCGCAGCGCTCGACGGCGGGGCTGACAGCCCAACGACGATCCTCTTCGTTCTTCCCGATCCTCTTCGCCGCGATCACCTTCCCGTTCCGGGACACGATGCTGCTCGGCGCGCTCGACGTCGCCGCCTTCCTGCTGGTGGCGGTGAATTCCGGAGACGAAACCGCCTACATCGCCTTCGTCGCCTTCGGCCTCCTCTGCGCGGCCACGATCAGCGGAATCGAGGCCACCCAGCAGGCGCGGCGCCGGGAGGAGCTGCACGGCACCGCCGAGGCGCTGCGGGCCAGCGAGGAGACCAGCCGGCTTCAGGCTCGCCAGCAGCAGGAAGTGGCGCGATTCGGCCAGCGGGCGCTGAGCGGCGAGGACATCGACGAGCTGCTGCGCGAGGCCCTGCGGGTGGTCACGCGGGTGCTCGAAATCGACATGGCGGGCGTCGTCAAGGTGGTTCCCGAGGAGCAGGCACTGATCGTCGTCGCCGGGATGCCCGAGGACCCCGACAACCTGGGACAGAGGATTCCGGCCGGAACCGGCTCGCATTCCGGCTACACCCTCGCCACCGGAACGCCGGTGATCGTCCGCGACTGGGACACAGAGACCCGTTTCGAGAAGCTCGAGAAGAGCGGCGACGCCAAGAGCGGGCTCTCGGTGATGATCCGGGCCGCGAACCGGTCCTTCGGCGTGCTGATCGTGCAGTCCACCGAGTACCGCGAGTTCGGGACCCAGGACGTCAACTTCATGCAGGCGATCGCGAACGTGATCGGCAACGCGATCGAGCGCCGCGAGGAGGAGGAGCGGACTCGCTATGAGGCCCTTCACGACCCTCTGACCGGGCTGCCCAACCGCAACCTCTTCCTCGACCGGCTCGCCGGTGGCCTGGCCCAGGCCGAGCGCCGCGAGACCTCGGTCGGGGTGATCTTCCTCGACCTCGACCAGTTCAAGCTCGTCAACGACAGCCTCGGGCACGCCGCCGGCGACGAGCTGCTGGCGGCGGTGGCGCCCCGGCTAGAGGAGAGCCTGCGGCCCAGCGACACGATCGCCCGCTTCGGCGGCGACGAGTTCGCCGTCCTCGCCGAGGTGAGGACGGAGCGCGACGCGATCCGGCTCGCCGAGCGCATCAAGCAGGCCCTCTCGCATCCGTTCAAGCTGCGTCAGCGCGAGCACTTCGTCAGCGCCAGCATGGGAATCTCGCTGGGCCGCGGCGAGAAGGCCCCCGAGGCGATGATTCGCGACGCCGACGCGGCTCTTTACCGAGCGAAGGAGCGAGGCCGCGGCGGCTATGAGCTGTTCGACTCGGCGATGCGGGCACGGGCCGTCGAGCACATGCGGATCGAGAACGACCTGCGCCGGGCGCTCGACCGGGGCGAGCTGGAGCTCCACTACCAGCCGATCGTCGGGCTTCGCGACGGCTCGATCGTCGCCTTCGAGGCGCTGCTGCGCTGGCGCCACCCGGAGTACGGGCTGACCAGCCCGACCTCGTTCATCCCGGTCGCCGAGGAATCGCAGCTGATCCTGCCGATTGGGCGCTGGGTTGTCGAGGAGGCCTGCACCCAGGTCGCCGAGTGGCAGGGGCTCAACCCCGACACCGCCCCGGTCCGGATCGCGGTCAACCTCTCCGGCCGCCAGATCGGCGACCCCCAGCTCCTCCCCTCTGTCTCGGCCGCGATCGAGGCCAGCGGCATCGACCCCGCCACCCTCAGCTTCGAGCTCACCGAGTCGGTCCTCTTCGAGGAGTCGGGTGTCTCGGAGCGGATGATGCGCTCGCTGCGCGGCATCGGCGTCCGCCTCGTCCTCGACGATTTCGGAAGCGGCTTTTCCTCGCTCGGCTATCTGAAGCGGTTCCCGCTCGATGGGATCAAGCTCGACCGCTCCTTCATCGAGAACGTCGCCGACGGCCTCACCGACGCGCAGATCGTCCGCGCCGTGGTCGAGATGGCGCGTGCCCTGGGCCTCGAGATCGTCGCCGAGGGCGTCGAGACCGCGGACCAGCTCGCCGCGGTTCGCAGCCTCGGCTGCCATCAGGCGCAGGGCTTCTACTTCCTGCCCCCGCTGCCCGCCGAGGAGGTGCCCGGAGTGATCGCGCAGAGCCCCTGGCGCGATTTTCTCGCCGACCGCGAGCTCGATCAGAACGGGCGCCGGCCAGGGGCTGCGCCGCAGACGGCGGCGGCCCGCCGCGGGCGTATTCGCCGGGTCCAGTAACCCTCCGCCTAGCTCAGCGCCATCCCGGGGGCGACCGCGATCTCGACCAGGCTCGGTCGCGGCGAGGCGATCGCCGCCGCAAGCGCTTCGCCCAGCTCCTCGATACCGCCCACCCGGCGCGCCTCGACTCCGTAGCCGGCGGCGATCCCGGCGCAGTTGACCGCAGGCAGGTCGAGGCCGGGCGCTCCCTGCACCCCCTCGATGTCGGCGAACCACTTGAGGATCGCGTACTCCTCGTTTCGCAGCACCAGGAAGGTGACCGGCGCCTCCTGCGCCACCGCGCTCCACAGCGCGGTGATCGCGTACTGCGCCGAGCCCTCCCCGACGACGCATACGACCGGGCGCTCGGGCTGGGCGAGCTGCACCCCGACCGCAGCGGCAAGCCCGAAGCCGAGCCCGCCGCCGGCGCCGAAGTAGTAGCTGCCCGGACGCGAGATCCGCAGCCGGTTGCGCAGTGCCAGGGTGCTGGAAGGAGACTCGAGGACGACGATTCCCTGCTCGGGAAGGGCCTCGGCCAGTGAGGCGAACACCGCAGACGGGCTCGGTGGGTCCCCGGCGGGCGGCGGCTCGGGGTCGGGAAGCGGGTCGGGGGCGGCGCGGTCCGCCTCGGGGACGGCGCGCGCCAACGCCGCCAGGGTCAGCCCGACGTCGGCGACGATCGCGTCGCCCATCGGCGCCCGCGCCGCCTCGTCGGGGTCGCTGGTGATCGCGACGAGCGAGGTTCCCTCCGGCAGCAGGGGCCCCGGTATATAGGGGTAATAGGGGAAGACCGAGCTGCCGGCGACCAGCACCAGGTCGTGGCCGGCCAGCGCCTCGGCGAGCGGCCCGATCGCCGGCGGCAGGATTCCGCGAAAGCTCGGATGCCCCTCCGGGAAGCCGATCCGGCCGCCCCCGGGGGCGGGCGAGGCATAGACGGGCAGGCGCTGGCGCTCGGCCAGCTCGACCGCCGCGTCCCAGCCTCCGCTCGCGTCGATCTCGGGGCCGGCGACCAGCGCCGGGCTTTCGGCCTCCGCCAACCGCCTGGCCAGCTCGGCGACCCGCTCGGAGTCGGCGACGGCGCGGCCCTCGACCGAGCGGCCGACCGCATGCGCCGCCGTCGGCAGCGTCGACCTCGGCGCCCCAGTCGTCCATCGGCAGCGAGACGAACACGGGTCCACGGGGCGGCAGCGCGGCCAGATGCACGGCCCGGGCCAGGGCAAGGGGAACGTCCTCGGCCCGCGGCGGCTCGTAGGACCACTTCACGAACGGATGCGGGAGCTGGGCCGCGTCACGGTTGGTCAGGTTGGCCTGCAGGGTCATCTGGGCCCGGACCTGCTGGCCGGCGGTGATCACCAGCGGCGAATGGTTGGCCTGGGCGTTGAAGATCGCGCCCATCGCGTTGCCGACCCCGGGCGCGGTGTGCAGGTTGACCAGGGCCGGGCGGCCCGAGGCCTGCGCGTAGCCGTCGGCCATCCCGACCACCACCGCCTCCTGCAGCCCCAGCACGTAGTCGAAATCGGCCGGGAAGTCGGCCAGCATCGGCAGCTCGGTCGAGCCGGGGTTGCCGAACATCGTCGTCATCCCCCGGGCGCGGAAGAGGTCGAAGGCGGCTTCGCGCACCGTCGGCACGCCGCCAGCCTACGCTTAGCTCGGCTTCGTCGTCATCGCCCAGATCGTGACCAGATAGGCGACGAGCAAGCAGCCCGAACAGAACCGTCGCGACCCGGGCGCCGACCCCCGTCGCACCATCGCTGCGGCTCGCACGACGAACCGAGAGGCCGGCCGCGACTGTGGCGACGACGATCAGCAGCAGGCCGAAGTCGGAGGTCGTGAAGCCGATATTGATCCAGGTGATGTCGGCGTCCTCGAGCCCCTCCTTGGAGGCGATCCACTCGGCGGTAAGGCGCATCAGCAGGAACGAGGGGATCACTCCGAGCAGCATCGCGCGGAAACCGGAGCGGACCAGGGCCAGCGAGCCGTCGCGCCAGGCCCCGAACAGGGTCGCGGTGACGAGTGTCAGCGAGCCGACCAGGAGCATCGCCCCCGCCACGTGAAGCAGCAGCGGGAAGTTCCAGTTGTCGGGCCGGTCGACGAATACCGCGAGCACGTCAGGCCCCCGGCCTGTAGATCATCACGATCAGCAGGGCGAGCACCAGCCCCGTTCGCAGCCAGTGCATCAGCATCGCGTTCTGCGAGGGGACGAGGGCAGCGCCCTCCGGTGCCGCCTCGGCTGCGTCGAAGCCCGATCTGCGCACGCCGCCCGGTCTCGGTGGCCAGAGCCCAGAGCACGATCGCGCCGATCACCCATCCATCCCAGGGCTGATAGGCGGAGAGGTCGATCGCCAGCCAGATGCCGAGCAACAGGGAGCCGAGGCCACCGATCGCCCAGAGCAGGTTGGCGAGGCCGAGCACGCGCGGGGTGGTCGCCATGCCCGAGGCCGATCGCGGTGAAGATCACGATCGTCGCCACGAGCATGAACGCGGCGAGGACGTGGAGGAAGAGCAGCGTGTCGGAGAAGGCCGCGAGCGGTAGCGTCCACGGCCGCGCAACTTAGGCGTCGGGGCGGATAACGGCTTGCTCTCCGGCGCCGCGGCCGCATCCGCGTCAGAGTCCTGCTTCAGCCGAGGACGAAGCTCAGATCAGCCGGCACTTGACCTGGTAGACGCGAGTTCGCCTCGCTGACGAAGACGTCGCGGGCGCCGCGCAGGTAGAGGCGCCAGACCCGCACCCGCTCCGACCCGGCGAGCTGCTCGGCGCGACCGAGGTTGTCGTCGAAGCGCTTGATCCAGTGCCGGAGGGTCTCCGCGTAGTCGTTTCGGAAACCCTCGATGTGCAGGGTCTCGAACCCGGCCCGCTCGAGGGCGAGCTGGATCCGGGACAGCTGCAGGGGCTGGCCGTCGGGGAAGACGAAGCGCTGGGTGAAGGCACCGGGGCGCTCGCGCTGGTGGTGCATCCAGGCGATGCCGTGGTTCAGAAGGCGGCCGTCGGGCTCGAGCAGGTCGGCGAGGCATTGGGCGTAGAGATCGATCCGCTCCTCCCCCACGTGCTCGACCATGCCGATGCTGGCGATCGCATCGAATCGCTCCCCGGACAGGTCGCGGTAGTCCATCACCCTGAAGTCGACCTGCTCGGAAACGCCCGCCTCGGCGGCTCGCTCGCGGGCGAGCGCGGCCTGGGGCTCCGACAGGGTGATGCCGACGACATTTGCGCCGTGGCGCTGCGCCGCGTGGATCGCGAAGCTGCCCCAGCCGCAGCCGACGTCGAGCACGCGCTCGCCCTGTTTCAGATCGAGCTTGCGGCAGACGGTCTCGAGCTTCTCCTCCTGCGCGGCCTCCAGCGTCTCGTCGCCGTTTCTGAAGATCGCGCAGCTGTAGGTCATCGAGGGGTCGAGGAAGAGGGCGAAGAAGTCGTTCGAGACGTCGTAGTGATGGCGGACCGCGCGGGCGTCCCGTTCCCGGGTGTGGAGCTTGCCCTGCGGAGCCAGCTCGACGGCGGGGGCGCGGGGCGGCAGCGTCAGGCCGCAGCCGCGCAGCGCCGCCAGCGCCAGCCTTGCCTGCTCTCGGGGCTCGATCTTCGGCGGATCCCATTCGCCGACCAGCCGCATCGCCGCGTCGAGATCGTCGGGCTCGAGCTCGCCGGAGACGTAGGCGCGCCCGAGGCCGAGTTGCCCGGGGGCGCGCAGAGCATGGGCGAGCGCCTTCGGGGAGCGAAGGGTGAAGGTCGGGCCGTTGCCGTCGGTCGAGGGAACCCGGCTGCCGTCCCAGAACTCGATCGAGAACGGCCGCTCCGGGAGCGCTCGCTCGATTTCGCGACGCAGCGGTTTGGTCTTTGCCAGCACCTTGTCCACGAGCCTATCGCTCAGCCACGCACCCGTGGCCCGGGGTGCTACCGTCCGTGACGGACTCGAGCTGCGGACCGGCAGCCGCCGAGACGGGGGCTCGGGGACGGAGACCAAGGTGACCACAGCCACACAACGTCGAGGGGATCAAGCCCGGTGGGGCCCGCTCGCTTGCGGACGCCATCCAGCCGGTCGAGAACGAGACCGCTGACCGGGTGATCACGGGACTGCTCACCTTCGTCCCCTTCCTGATGCTGTTCGTTGCCGCCTGGCAGACCTGGAACCAGGCGCTTCGCCCCAGCGACCTGATCATCTTCGGCACCATCTATCTGCTGACGGGCCTCGGGATCACGGTCGGATTCCACCGTCTCTTCACCCACCGCAGCTTCGCGACGCATCCATGGCTGCGTGGAGTCTTTGCGGGTTTGGGCTCCGCCGCCATCGAGGGCCCGGTGATCTCCTGGGTCGCCGACCACCGAAAGCACCACGCCTGTTCGGACAAGGAAGGGGATCCGCACAGCCCGCACGTCGGCCACGGCAGTGGCTGGAAGGGCGCGCTGAAGGGATTCGTCCATGCCCACGTGGGCTGGATCTTCATCCACACACAGCGCGGCTCCAAGAAGCGCTTCGCGCCCGATCTGCTGCGCGACCCGGTGGTCTCCTTCGTCGATCGCACCTTCGTGCTCTGGGCCGTCCTCGGGCTGGCGATCCCGTTCGGGCTCGGCGTGGCGATCGGAGGCGACCTCGGCGCCGGCTTGACCGGGCTGCTGTGGGGAGGCGCGGTCCGCGTCTTTGTCCTGCACCACGTCACCTACAGCATCAACTCGCTCTGCCACATCTTCGGCCGCCAGGACTTCGACACAACCGACGAGTCGCGAAACCTGGCATGGCTCGCCCTCCCCACCCTCGGCGAGGCCTGGCACAACAACCACCACGCCTTTCCGACCTCGGCCCGCCACGGCCTCCGCCGCTGGCAGCTCGACCCATCGGCGCTGGTGATCGCCGGGCTCGAGAAGCTCGGCCTCGCCTGGGACGTGGTCAAGATCGCGCCCGAGCGCCAGGCCGCAAAGGCGATCGGCCAGCCGGCCTAGATCTGCTGTAACTCGATCGCCGGGCCATAGGATCGGGCCGTCGATCGAGGTCCCCAGATGCAGCTCACCGAACGAGCCCAACAATGGGGCGCGCAGGGCGAGGTCGAGCAATTTCGCCAGCGCCGCATCCATCTCTACGAGCGCGAAGGCGAGGGTCCGCCGCTGCTGCTCCTGCACGGCTTTCCCTCCAGCTCATACGACTGGCGCGCTCTGCTCGCCGAGGAGACCGGCCGCGCCGCCCTCGCCTTCGACTTTCTCGGCTTCGGCCTGTCCGACAAACCCAGCGATCACGTCTACACGCTGGGTTGGCAGGCGGACCTCACCGAGGAGCTGGTCCGCCGCCGCCTCGGCGGGCGCGCGGTCTTCCTGGTCGCGCACGACATGGGCACCTCGGTGGCGACCGAGCTGCTCGCCCGCGATCTGGAAGGGCGGCTGGGAATCGAGCTCGCCGGGGTCCTCCTGTTCAACGGGAGCATCGTCCTCGAGCGCGCCAGCCTGACCTTCGGGCAGCGCCTGCTTCGCAGCCCGATCGGGCCGATCGCCGCGCGACTGAGCAGCGAGCGGTTCTTCCGCCAGCAGTTCGGCGGCCTCTTCTCCCCCGCTCATCCGCTCGACGACGAGGAGGCCGCCGACCAGTGGTCGCTGCTCTGCCACAACGGCGGGCGAAGGATCGGACACAAGCTGATCAACTACCTCGACGAGCGCGAGCGAAATGCCGAACGCTGGCACGGGGCAGTGCGCGACTGGAAGGGGCCGCTGAGCCTCGTCTGGGGAACAAAGGATCCGGTCGCGACGGTGGCGGTGCTCGACGCCCTGGTCGAGCTGCGGCCCAGCGCCCCCGTCAAGCGCCTGACCGAGCTCGGCCACTACCCGCAGATCGAGGACCCGGGCGCGATCGCCGCGGCGCTCCGCGACGCCTTGGACCGCAGCACCAGCACCCCCTAGCCGGTGCCGCACTCCTGCATCGCAAGCTCGAGCCGGTCGACCAGCGCGTCGCGAAGGCCCCGTGCGGGCGTCGACCGCGGCGCGCCGCTGCGGACGTCGAGCAGGTTCTCGGTCTCGAGCGGATCGCGCTCGAGGTCATAGAGCTCGTACTCGGTCGCCGCCCTGCCGGCAGGGTCGAAGTAGTAGGCGTACTTACCCGTCGCGGTGCGGATCGCGCGAATCCGGTTCGGCTGCCCCGGCGCCTCCTGCATCGCAGTCCCGCCCTGGTGGTCGTCGAATGTGAAGTGGACGGCATCCTGGACCGAATGGGCGGGCCTGGAGTGGTCGCGCACCGCGGCAAGGTCGACGCCGGCGCGATTCGCCAATTCCGATTGCCATGCGGCGGACGCGGCCAGAATCGGAGTCAGGTCGTGGCCCCGCAGGTCACCGGGAACGTCGCGGCCGCTCAGGGCGAGCAGGGTGGGAAGTAAGTCGACCAGCGAGACGAGGGCCTCGCTTCTGGTCTCGCCGCCGAACATCACCGGGTTGGAAAAGACGAGCGGGACGTTGATCGTCTCCTCGTAGACGTTGAACATCTTCTGGCGCAGACCGCCGTGCGAGAGGCCCATCTCCCCGTGGTCGGAGCAGCGGACGACGACCGTTCGCGAGCGCAGCGAGCCGGGGTCGTCCGGGCTGCCGAGCGTCTCCAGGAGGCGGCCGATCTTGCGGTCGACGAGGCGGTGCAGGTGGGCATAGAAGTTGGCGTAGTCGAGCTGGGCGCGCCGGCTGCGCAGCGGACCGAGGTAAGCCGTCATACCCAGCCGCATCAGCGAGTGGACGGCGGGCTTCGTCCTCAGGTCCTCGTCGACGGTAGGCGGCAGCATCACCTCGAGATCGCGGAACTCAGAGGGCGAGTAGCCGCCCTGCAGATAGGAGGCGGGATAGCCGAGCACGTCGTGCGGGTTGACGAGCGAGACAACCAGGCAGAACGGCTCCGGCAGCTGCGGGCGGCTGAGCCAGTGCTCGGCCTCGCGGGTGTAGACCTCGTCCCATCCCTCCCCGTCGCCGGCGTTGCCACCACCGAAGTGCGCTGCCTTTGCGTTCTCGCCCGCATCGGGCGGCTCCCAGTCGGCGAAGCCGTAGTCGCCGGCCAGCAGGTCGGCGTCCCGCGGGCCCCAGCCGCCGAGCAGGTCGGTGCCGCCGGTCGGGTGGGTGAGGTGCCACTTGCCCTTGTAGGCGACCTCATAGCCCGCCTCGCGCAGCAGGGTGGCGAGGTTGGGCATTGCCGGCGGCAGCACCGGCTCGTTGCCCGAGCGCGGGCCGAGGCGAAGGGCGCTGCGGGCGAATTGGATGAGCAAGCGCCGCGCCGGGGCCTCGGAGCGGCGCAGGATCGCGGCGGCGGTCGCCGCGGCGGCGGGGGCGTTGCGCGGGTCCGGGCGCAGGTCGCCGGCGGTCAGCGTCAGCTTCACCCCGTGCTCGGCCGGATAGCGGCCGCTGAACAGGGTCGCCCGGCTCGGCGAGCACATCGCGGTGTTACAGAAGGCGTTGGTGAAGGTGACGCCGGTGCGCGCCAGCTCGGCCTCGTTCGGCATCAGCTCCCTGAGCCAGCCCGGACTCTCGGGCCAGTGGCGCGGAAAGCGCTGCTGGTCGGTGATGACGAGGAGGAAGTTCGGCTTCACGCAGAGGCTCGCCGACGCGCCTGGCCTTCAGCCTGCGACCCAGGCCTTGGCGTCCTCGAGCCTGTCGGGCTCGCAGATCATCACCTCGCCCGGTGTCAGCCAGGCGAACATGTGCATCGCCTTCGCCACCCATTCGACGTCGGTGACGAGGGCAAACCGCTTCCAGGCCGAGTGCTGGCCGATCCAGGCCGAGAGACCGGCCTTGATGTCCTCGGGCCACGCCGCGGCCTCGAGCCCGTCGAAATCGGTCAGCACGAAGACCAGCCGGAGCTCTCCCGAGTCCACCCCTTCCCGCAGGGCCGGCTCGAGGACGTCGCGGTAATCGTCGCGGCTCAGCTTCCCCGATGCCCGAAGTCCGACCGTTCCCTTGGGCATGTCCTCGATTCGCTTGACCATCTCGATCCGCAACCCGCGAGGCCTAGGCAGCCTTCTCGTCGGCCTCCCGCGGCCTGGGCCCATGCCTCGTAGCCGCCGCTTCGCTCCCAGATCGAGTGCAGCAGGCCCTCGAGCTGCTCGCGCTCCGCCGCGCTCGAAGCCGGCGAGCAGCTCGTCCTCGACCCCGTCCATCACCTCGGAGACCTTCTCGATCACGG
Source organism: uncultured Solirubrobacterales bacterium (assembly GCA_963772265.1). Lineage (GTDB taxonomy): Bacteria > Actinomycetota > Thermoleophilia > Solirubrobacterales > 70-9 > Mayfieldus. Next base: position 349,965 of record CAVYWS010000002.1, read on the forward strand.
CGAGGCCCTTCTTCGAGACCTCGACGCAGGTGGCGGCGGCGGTCCTCGGGGTCGCGGCGCCGGGTCGCGTAGCCGCTGCTCCTCGAGCTCGTTGAGGATCGCGACGAGGTTGGTCGGGTCGAGGTGCAGCTGCCCGCAGAGCGACTGCTGGGTGAGCTCGCCGTGGTCGCGCAGCTCGATCAGCGCGGCGACGTGGCGCGGGCCGGATGCCGTACGGGCTCCAGCGCCTCGCGTGAAGCGGTGCATCGTGATCCGGCCGAGCTTGATCATCAGCAGCGTCGGCCATCGCTTGGCGATCCCCGGCGGCGTGCTGCTCTCTGGCTTGCCTTTGGCATGCGTCAAACGTTACCAGGCGGCAATCCTTGGTGCTAACCAATGATCTGCTAGAGTCATGCGATCTTGCAGCGCACCTGCCAACCCCAGCCCCCGAGTGATCCTCGCCGTCCTCTCGCTCGGCGGGATCGCCTACGCGCTCCTGCAGTCGCTGGTCGTCCCCGCCCTGCCGCAGATCCAGAGCTCGCTGCACACCTCCGAGAGCGCGGTCGGCTGGGTGCTGACCGCCTTCCTGCTCAGCGCCTCGGTGTCGACGCCGATCATCGGCCGCCTCGGCGACATGTACGGCAAGGAGCGGCTGCTGATGATCGTGCTCGTGCTGCTCGGCGTCGGCACGCTGATCTCGGCGGTCGCCTCGTCGCTCTCGCTGATGCTGCTCGGCCGCGTCATCCAGGGCGTCGGCGGCGGCATCTTCCCGCTCGCCTTCTCGATCATCCGCGACGAGTTCCCCAAGCGAGCGGGTCGCCGGGCGCGATCGGCCTCGTCTCCTCGCTGCTCGGGATCGGCGGCGGCGCCGGCGTCGTCTTCGCCGGCGTCGTCACCGAGAACCTCTCCTACCACTGGCTGTTCTGGTTCCCGCTCGCGATGATCGTCGCTCACCGCCTTTCTGACCTGGCGCTACATCCCCGAGTCGCCGGTCAAGACCCCGGCCGAGATCAACTACCGCGCCGCGGGGCTGATGACGCTCGGCATCTCGGCGAGTCCTGCTGGCGATCACCGAGACCAGCACCTGGGGCTGGGGCTCGCCGAAGACGCTCGGCCTGCTCGCCGTCGGCCTGGTGGTGATCGCCGCCTGGGTCCGCGAGGAGCTGCGCTCGCGCGAGCCGCTCGTCGACATGCGGATGATGGCGATCCGCGGCGTCTGGACCACCAACACCGTCGCCTTCCTGATCGGGGTCGGGATGTACTCGTCCTTCATCCTGCTGCCCGAGCTCGTCCAGGAGCCGGCGAGCACCGGCTACGGCTTCGGCGCCTCGGTGACCGTGGCCGGGCTCTTCCTGCTGCCCGCGACGATCGCGATCGTGGTCGTCGGCCAGATGGCCGGCCTTCTCGAGCGCCGGATCGGCTCGCGCGGCGCGCTGATCGGCGGCGCGCTGTTCGCTCTGGCCTGCCTACGTCGCTGCTGGTCGTCGACCGCAGCCAGGAGCTGGAGATCTATGTCGCCGCGGGACTGCTCGGCATCGGCATCGGCCTCTCGTTCTCGGCGATGGCGAACCTGATCGTCCAGAACGTGCGCCAGGAGCAGACCGGCGTCGCGACCGGGATGAACGCGGTGACCCGGACGCTGGGCGGCGCCTTCGGCGGCCAGCTCGCGGCGACGCTGCTCGCGGGCAACCTCGGCGCCGGCGGCCTCCCCACCGACCACGGCTTCACCCTCGTCGTTCGTGATGTGCCTGGTCGCGCTGGTCGCCGCGCTCGGCTTCGCCGTGGCGGTTCCGAGGCGCAGCGCCAACGACCTGGCGGCGGAGGTCGCGATGCTCCCGCAGGCTCCGCGTTCGGAGCCGGAGCGCAGCGCCGCCTGACCTCGGCCTGAGCATCGAGAGTCGAAGGGTTGCGTCACTCTTCGGGAGTCCACGAATGAGGCTTCCCGAACAGCGCTCACACCTCCCGGCCCTGGCGGATCCACGAGCTCACACGCGATTTCCGGCTCGAAGACGTCTGGGCGCTGCCGACGCCGGGCGGCCCCGACGACTTCCCTCGGCTGGTGCGGCTGGCAACCTCGCTGGACCCGTCGCGAAGCTCCTCGCGTGCGGCCCGCACGCTCTTCGCGATCCGCTGGAAGGTCGGGGAGCTGTTCGGCTGGGACGGCCCGGACACCGGCCTCGGCTCGAGGGTGCCGACGCTGGGCGACCGCTTGCCGGCGGATCTGCGCGACGGCTCGCCCCCGTCGGACTTCGAGGCGCTCCCCTTCACGCCGCTCTACCTGCTCGAGGACGAGTGGGCGGCGGAGATCGCCAACCGGACCGTGCACGGGGTAATGCACCTCGGCTGGGTCCCGGACGGAGCCGGCGGCTACCGCGGCCAGATGGCGGTCTTGGTGAAGCCAAACGGACTGCTCGGGACCGCCTACATGGCCGCGATCGCGCCGTTTCGGCACCTGATCGTGTACCCGCGGATGATCCGAGAGATCGGGCGGAAATGGCGTTCGGAAGCCGGCGAGCAGCGGTTTGGCGTCGTCGGCGGCGGAGGGGCAAACGATGGCTGAGGACTTCGCGGCCCGCGCCCGCGCGATCATCGAAGCAAACGCCTACATGACCCTGGCGACGGCGGACGGCGATGGCCTGCCCTGGGCGACGCCCGTCTGGTACGCGCCCGAGTCCGACCTATCGCTGCTCTGGATCTCGCGCCCAGGGGCGCGGCACTCCGTGAACCTGGCGCGGCGCGCGGAGCTCGGGATCGTGATCTTCGATTCGCGCCAGCCGGCCGGCACCGGCGAGGGCGTGTACATGCAGGCCACCGCAGTGGAGGTGGCGGACGACGAGCTCGAGCGCGCCGTCTCGGTCTTCTCGGAGCGTTCGCTGCGGCACGGCGACGGGCCGGTCGGCCGGGCCGACGTGCGCGCACCGGCGGAGCACCGGCTCTACCGGGCGACGGCATACGACATCTTCATCCTCGACGATCGGGACCAGCGGTCTGACGCTCTTCTGACCGCGGCCCCGGGGTCAGTCGTCGAGGATCGTCAGGTCGAGCTCGCCCAGGCGCTCGGCGTCGGCGAGCCAGTCCATCTCGACGATTCTTCCGCGTCGCACCGTGAACGCTCCGACCGAGAAGGGCCGGCCGTCCCTCATCGTGACCAACCCCACCGCGCCGTTGATGAGCGCCGGCTTCATCTCAAGGCCGAGCTGCGAATAGAACGCAGCCTGGCCGGCGACCGCCTCCGGCCCCTGGACCTCTCGCGATCGGCCTGCGCCGAAGTCCGCTCTGAGGACGACATCGGGGTCGAGAACCGCGACCAATCGGTCGAAGTCTCCATCGCGGGAGGCCGCGAGAAAGGCCTCGACGACCTCCCGCTGAGCGTCCAGGTCGGTGTCGGGGACGGTCTTTTCGGCCCGTACGCGCCGCCGGGCGCGACTGGCGAGCTGGCGTGCTGCCTCCGGTGAGCGGTCGACGATCGGCGCGATCTCGTCGAAGGGCACGCCGAAGATGTCGTGGAGCACGAACGCGAGCCGCTCGGCCGGACTCAGCGTCTCGAGGACCACCAGCAGGGCGAGTCCCACCGAATCTGCCAGCAGGGCCTCGTGCTCGGGGTCCGTGCCATCGACCCGGTCGATGATTGGTTCCGGCATGTGCACCGCGTCGAGAGTCTCCTCGCGCCTCGATTTGCGTGAGCGGAGCATGTTCAGCGAGACCCGCCCGACGACGGTAGTGAGCCATCCCCCGAGGTTCTCGATCTCGTCGGCGTCGGAGCGACTGAGCCGCAGCCAGGCCTCCTGAACGGCGTCGTCGGCTTCGCTCACCGAGCCGAGCATTCGGTAGGCCACCGAGCGCAGGCGGCCTCGGTGCTCCTCGAAGCGCTCCGCCAGCCAACCTCGGTCATCCATCGGTCACATTCCTCCTTCGAGTCGGGTCATAGCACTAGACCCCTGAAATCGAGTTGATGTGACCGAAAGGAGACCTCATGCGAGTCTTCGTTGCAGGAGCCAGTGGGGCGATCGGAACCCGGCTCGTTCCCCAGCTGATCGAGGCAGGCCACGAGGTGATTGGTACCCACAGATCACCGGGGGGCGCCGAGCACCTGCGAGCGCTCGGGGCGGAGCCGGTCGCGCTCGACCTGCTCGACGCGCGAGCCGTTCGCAAGGCCGTCCTCGCTTCCGAGCCCGAGGCGATCGTCCATGAGGCGACCGCCCTGGCGAATATCAAGTTCTCCCGGAACTTCGATCGGGTCTTCGCGCAGACAAACCGGCTTCGGACCGAGGGCACCGACGCAATGCTCGCCGCCGCGCGGGAGGCGGGCGTGCGCCGCATCGTCGCCCAGAGCTACGCCAGCGCCCGCTACGCGCGCGAGGGCGGACCGGTCAAGAGCGAGGACGACCCACTCGATCCCAAGCCGGTGCGGGGCGCGCGCGAGAGCCAGGCCGCGATGCGCCATGTTGACGAGGCGGTCACGGAGGCCGGCGGGATCGCGCTTCGCTACGGGGCCTTCTATGGCGCCTCCAATGACGGGCTGGTCGAGCCGGTGCGCAAGCGGCAGTTCCCGATCATCGGTAAGGGCGGGGGCTTCACCTCGTTCATCCACCTCGACGACGCCGCCGCGGCTACCGTGCTCGCGCTTGAGCGGCGGCCAAACCGGCGTCTACAACATCGTCGACGACGAGCCCGCCCCCGCGCGCGAGTGGCTGCCGGCGCTCGCGGAGGCGCTCGGCGCCAAGCCGCCCCGCCGCTTTCCGCGCTGGCTGGCGCGGCTTTTCGCGGGCGAATTCGTCGTCCTGATGGGTACCGAGTCCCGCGGCGCCTCGAACGCGAAGGCCAAGCGCGCGCTGGGCTGGGAGCTGCGCTACCCGAGCTGGCGACAGGGCTTCGTGGCCGCCTACGCGTCAACGGCCCCTTCGGAGCGACCCGAACGCGCACGCTCCCGCTTTGAGCGAGGAGCAGAAGCGTGAGCTTACGTTTGGCCCGTGAGGCCTGCCCGAGCTCCCCGTGCGACAAACACGCTGTAGAGCTTCTGGGTGGCGTTCACGGGCGCGGCGCAGCTCGCCGGGATTCCTCTCCGCCGGTACCGCCTAGCTGGCGGGACCCGAATACGACGTGTAGCAGTGCCGCCAGGCCTTTACGGCAGTCTCACTCGGAGATAGAATCGCTGCTGGACTCGAGTAACAGAGATAGGTGCGTCGGAGAGGGATTGCCGAGGCTCAACAGCTGCGTGTCGTCCTGATCCGCACCGAAGAGGGCGGTGCTCACTCGCAGACAGCTCCTGAGACGTGGCGCGGCCGGCGGCGCCGGTCTCGTGGCCTCGCGTGCGCTGCTCGCCGGGCCGGCGCTCGCTGCCCCGTCCGTGGCGACACGCCTTAGACCGTACGTCGATCCCATGCCGCTGTTGGTCGACAACGCGATCGACGCGACCGGCGGGGGCGCGGTGAACCTGAGCGCGGCCCTGATCTCTCGAAAGGTTCACCGGGATCTTCCGCCGACCACGCTGTTCGGCTACCTGCGCTCCGGTGGCCCGGGCACGAGCGATCCGCTCGCGTCGTACCTCGGCCCGGCAATCGTGGCCAAGAGCGGCGTCCCGATCTCGGTCAACTACCGCAACAACCTGGCGCGTGACGACTACCTGCGCGTCTTCACGAACGGTGGAAGCAGCTACCTCCAGTTCCCGCCCGCCCCCGAGGTGCGGATCCTGACCCACCTGCACGGGGCATTCGTCGCTGGGGACGACGACGGCAATCCGTACGCGCAGCCCGATGCCTTCGCGTCCGGGAGCACGCAGTCGGTCAAGTACCCCAACGAGCAGCCTGCAGCGCTGAGCTGGTACCACGACCACTACGTGGGCGACACGCGCATGAACGTCGTCGCCGGGCTTGCCGCCGCCTACCTGCTTCGCGACGGCTTCGACACCGGCAGCAATCCGCTCCTTCCAGGGCCGATCGGCGACTACGAGCTGCCGATCGTGGTCCAGGACCGCCAGTTCAACGCCAATGGCTCGCTCCTCTACCCGGTTGAGGATGCCGACAGCAACGGCCCCTGGATTGGCGAGTACTTTGGCGACACCATGCTGGTGAACGGCAAGATCTGGCCCGATCTCGTCGTCGAGCCGGCCGTCTACCGGTTCCGGGTCTTGAATGGCTGCAACGCCCGGATCCTCAACCTCAACATCAGCGGCGTCCCGATGTACATCATCGGCGCGGAGGCAGGGCTCTTGCCAAACAACCCGGCTCCCACCGACAAGCTCTTGATGGCACCGGCCGAACGCTTCGACGTGATCTGCGATTTCCGTGGTCTCGCCGGGAAGACGGTGTTCATGACGAACACCCACCCGCCGGCTCCGGTCGTCACACCGGCACCGCCACTGACCAAGGCGATGCGGATTCGCGTCAAGCACACGGCTTCGAGTGGCGCGCCGATGAGCGTACCCGCCGCAGGCTCGCTACCGGCGAACCCTGACCTCGATGCGCTGGTGAGCCTCGGACCACCCCTGCTGAGCGGCGGCTCCGTCGCCGGCAGGATGATCACGCTGAACGAGTTCGGCACGGACACTCCGAACTGGAGGCTGAATCTGAACGGGCGCCCTTACGGCGATCCCAACCCGGTCATTGAGACGCTGAAGTGGAACAGCGTCGAAGACTGGTACTACGTCAACGTGACTGGGGACACGCATCCGATGCACACCCACCTCTTCACGTTCAAAGTGATGGGGCGCTACAAGTTCGATGCCCGCGGATACGCAGCCGCCTACCCGGGCCAGTTCGGCGTACCACAGCAGGACGTCTCGACGCTGAAGCCGTTCCTGAAGTCGGGGCTGCTGCCGCCCGCCCCCGGCGAGGCGGGGTTCAAGGAAACCGTCAAGGCCAACCCGGGCCAGGTCACAGTCGTCCGGGCGAAGTTTGCCCTGCCGAGCACAGCCCTCGACAGCCGGGGACAGCTCGTGACACCGCAGAAGTACGTGCACCACTGCCACATCGTGGAGCACGAGGACAACGACATGATGGAACGGTTCGTGGTCCAGCCCTGATCACTTCGGGGGCGCCGCCGGCAGGCGGCTCCTCCGCTCGCTGTCGAGGTCGACACGCAGCCGTTGTCGGAGGATCGGGGAGCGAGGGGGGATCTCGATCGGGTCCACCCACTGCGATTATCGACCTCGGCGCGAGGCGCCACTTTGGACGGAGGCGATAGCCAAGGGGTTCCGCGGAACGCTCCCGGTTCGCGCGAAAAGCGGGGAGTTGACCGAACCAGTTCTGCCGTCCAGGGGTCTTCGTTATCAGGCGTCGCCAGACAGCCCAGCGAGGCGGGCGCGGCCAAATCCATCGCTTAGTCCAGGAGTGTCGATCGGCCTCAGCCGCTAAAGGACTCGGGGCCGGAGCGGCCCCACGCCACGAATATGGCCAGCAGCAGATCAAGGGCACTATGTCGAGAAGCTCTGACGGGCTCCGCTCACCAGGTAAAGGGCCGCGATAGACACGGCCCACGACGCCAGGAGGACAACATGATTCAGCGAATGGACAACGTGCTCATCGTCGTCGAGGACCTCGAGGCTGCCAAAGCGTTCTTCGCCGAGCTCGGTATGGAGCTGGAAGGCGAGACGACGGTCGAGGGGCCTTGGGTGGACCAGACCGTCGGGCTCAACGGCGTCCGTGCCGACATCAGCATGATGCGGACCCCGGACGGGCACGGCCGGGTCGAGCTGTCGAGGTTCCACACGCCGCCGGCGGTCAGAGCCGAGCCGGAAAGCGCGCCGGCGAACACGCTGGGCATGCGTCGCATCATGTTCACTGTCGACGACGTCGACGACGTCGTTGCCCGCCTGCGCAGCCACGGTGCCGAACTCGTCGGCGAGATCGCGCAGTACGAGGACGTCTACCGGGTCTGCTTCGTGCGTGGCCCCGAGAGCATCATCATCGGGCTGTCCGAGCAGCTCAGCTGAAGCTCCATGGGTGCGGCCGCGGGAGGCCTCGGCCGGGCGCTCCTCCCTTGCGCGAGAAACAGCTGTCCTCGCATGCCTGGGGCGTGCGTCGCCAAATCGGATCGGCGGCCCGATATGTCTTTCCCAGCGACGCACCGCGGATCGTGGAGAGACGGCGCTGGCTTGTGACGAAGGTCGGGCTGAACCCAGTCCCAACTCCCCTTTCACGCGAAACCAACACTCGGGGAACGAACGCCGATAATTCCCCTCGCATGGGTGTTGCGGTACAGGCAGATCGGTGCCGGGGCTTGATTGGCGGCGCTCCATGTCAGCCCGCGCGCCCTTCGCGCCAGAGCGCCAGACTGGCTGCCGCCCGCATCATGGCCCGCGGTCGGCGTCGGCCCTCGAACGCCTGCCAGACAACCTCGTACAGAGCGTGCGCCTCGAGGAACGCCTCTAAGCCTTCAACGCCCGGGTCGCCGTAGGCAGCGAGTAGCTCTTCTAGAAACCTCGCGCTCTGCCCGCGAGCCCTGGCACTCGTCACGAGCCCGGAGATGTCCCACGCGACCGGCCCGGCGCATACGTCCTCGAGATCGTTCCAGACCAGCCCGCTCTCGGTGCGCAGCAGATTCGACACTGAGGCGTCGCCATGAAGAGCCTGAGCCGGCAGTGAGCTCTCGAAGACCGCTGGGGTCAGTGCGTCCAGCCTGAAGCGAAGCCAGTCGATGTCCTGCCGCGTCAACGAGGGCGATGGACGCAGCTCGGCTAGCAGGCGCTCGAGCCAGTCCCGCGTTTCGCTGAGCGGTGCCAGGTCATCCGGGAAGTCAGCGAGCGCAGCATGCAGTCGCCGCAGCGAACGGCCGAGTTCCCGTGGCTCCGGCGGCGGAGCCTGCGCGTTGTGTGGGACGAACTTCCACAGCGTCATCCACAACCCGTCTTGCTCGTAGGGACCCGGCGGCAGGATGTCGCTGGGCGGAACCACCAAGTCACTCCGCTCGGCCACGAAGACACCGACGGCTACCTCGCGTGCCAGCCATTGCTCGACGTCATCGTGCAAGACCGCGGTTCCGGTCATCACCCGTGCCACAACCGGCGCGGGCTTCAGATGCACCAGTACGTTGCTGCCCGCCGCAATCCGCACTGCTTGGTCGCAGGCCACACCGTGCTCACGGGCCACTGTCTGCGCGGCCGCGAGCGAGGAGGCTTCGCGGGTCTTGTCGGTCGTCACTGCGGCAGAAACGCCCAGGGTGAGTGGCGCGTCATCAGCATCGGACGGTTGGTCGGTGGCTGACAGCGTCCGCGATTATCCCGCTTGACGCTCCGGCGACGGGCGCTGGCTGTTGCTTGAGGTGCGCTCCCGACGGATCGATGGTGTCCCCGTCCACACGCTCTCGCCGCTCACGCTCCTTCAGATGAGGGCGGGAGCGATGGCCACGGGCGAGTTCGGTGACCCCAGGCAGAAAGACGTGGCCCGTCAGACTCACCCGATCGAGGTTTGGCGAGGCTTGAGCCGCACGGATCACAGCGATCTCGCCGAGTTAAACGACGCGCTCGGGTCTTACACCTAGGGCGGAGCGGGAGCCGCCGGCGGTTTCTGCATCGACTCGAGCTGGTTGACGAGGACCGTGTCGGGGACCTCGATGATCCCCCGCGTCGGCCGGTCGAGGTCCGCCGTGACCAGCAGCAGGAAGGCGACCAGGACCGATGCCAGCGAGACGGCGAGGATCCCCCTGCCGATGATCGACAGATAGGTCGCGAGGAGACCGAGGGCGAGCGCGGCACCGAAGAGCTCGAGCAGCAGCACCGAGCTCGGCACCCTGTTGTTGAGGCCGGCGACCCGCGAGGTCTGGGCGTCGATCATCTCGTTCAGCGTCTCGACGTAGAGCCGCGGTGCGCTCGCCTGCGGCGAGGCTTCGAGAGCGTCGCCGGCGAGCGCCCAGAGCTCTCGCTGAAGCATCTCCTCGCGCGCGGCAGCGGCGTCCTCTTCCGCGCTTCCAGGCCTCCGATCAGAGAGGCGGACCGCGCTTTGCGTGTAGCGGGTCAGAAGATCGAGCGAGCGGCTGCGGATCGGTTCGTCGAGCGTCTGGGCCCGCAAGAAGGTCGTCCCGATTGCGTTTGCCTCCTCGACGATCGTCGTCCGGCGATCCTCGTAACGCGACAGTGCCAGGGAGAGGCCGAAGGCGAGCAGCAGGCCGACGAGACCGAGGAGGGCGGCCTGGAGGACGCCGAAGGGCTCGCTGAGGCTCTCCGACAGGTGCCTGACTCGGTGACCAAGAAAGATCCCGAGGCCCGTCGCCCCGAGGATGAATCCGAAGATCACGACCGCGAGGACGGAGTTAGGGACGTCGAAGAGCATCGCGCTCGAAGGTAGGCGCACACTCGGACGCCTGTGGTCGGGGCCCGATCACGCGCTTGCAATAACGCGGAAGCGTCGTAGTCGCTAGCGGCAGCCCTAAGGCCGGGATTCGTGCGTCGCCCGAATATCGGATCGGCGGCCCGATATGTCTCTCCGAGCGACGCCCTGCGGATCGTTGAGCGCCGACGGTGGCCCGTCAAGAAGGCGGCCTGAGCCGTAGTCTCGGCGTGGTGTTCGACCACGTCGGAATCGCCGTCTCGGACCTCGCCGCGTCCGAGCGGTTCTACCGCACAGTCCTCTCCGTGCTCGGGGTCGAGCCCAGCCACGCGGACGCCGAGCTCGTCGAGTGGGAGGACTGGGACATCGGGCCCACGGACCGCGAGCACCCCTTGACCCGCGGCCTGCACGTCGGGTTCCGGGCGCCGAACCGCGCGGCCGTGGACGCCTTCTGGCAGGCGGGGATCGACGCCGGGTACCGCGACGACGGCGCGCCCGGGCCGCGCGCGGAGTACGGGCCCGACTACTACGGCGGGTTCCTGCTCGACCCGGACGGCAACAGCGCCGAGGCCGTGCACGGCGAGCGGGCGGGCCCCGTGCCCGACGGCCGCGTCGACCACCTGTGGATTCGCGTCGCCGACCTCGCGGCGTCCAAGCGCTTCTACACGACCATCGCGCCCCACGCCGGGATCCGGCTGGGGGACGACGAGCCGGGCCGCGTGCAGTTCAGGGGCGAGGACTACAGCTTCTCGCTGATCGACGACGAGCGCCCGCTCACGGAGCACGTCCACCTCGCGTTCCCGGCCCGCGAGGACGCCACGGTGCGCGCGTTCCACGCCGCCGCGCTCGCCGCCGGCCACGAGGATCACGGCGCTCCGGGGGAGCGCGCCGTGTACCACCCGGGCTACTACGGCGCGTTCGTCCTGGACCCCGACGGGCACAACGTCGAAGTCGTCAACCACAACCGCTGAGCGATGACCGACGCCGCCGTCATGTTGCGTACTCCGGGCGCCCGGCCGGCCGGTAGACCTGGAGCGTTATGCCCTTCGGGAATGCTCGCGAGTCGACCAGGTCAAGCGCTATGTCCGGTCCGGTGTCGGGGAACAGCCGGATGCCCTGGCCGACGACAACCGGGACGATGAGCAGGTTCATCTCGTCGACGAGCTCGTTATCGAGCAGCCACCGGGTCAGGGTGCCGCTGCCGTGCACCTGCAGCTCACCCCCCGGCCTGGCCTTCAGCTCGCTGATGTCCGCCGCGAGGTCACCGGAGAGGACGGTCGTGTCCCCCCATTGCGGGTCGGTGAGCGTGGTCGATGCGACGAACTTGGGCTGCCTGTTCAAGGCACCCACGATGGGGTTCTCCAGGTCTTCTCTCACGCCCCAGTAGCCGGCGAAGAGCTCGTAGGTCCGCCGGCCGAAGAGAAACGCTTCGGCGCGCTGGTAGACCTCGTCGACGAAGGACATGGCCTCGTTGTCGAAGAGCGGCCGGGCCCATCCGCCGCGCTCGAATCCGCCGCTGCGGTTCTCATCCCGCGCGCCGTTTCCCTGCACCACTCCGTCGACGGAGACCTGCGTGGTGGTCGTCAGTTTCATGTCGCTCCTTTTCGTCGTCGGTCTCGCTCGATAAGACCGGACGGCGTTCAAGAAATCATCGCCGTCGCAACGCGACGCCGTGATTCAGGCTGGAAGGCGGGGGCAAGGTCGGGCGGACCAGCCGCCTCGAGGTCACCCGTTGCAACTGGGGTGCCAACCAGATGCAGAAGCGCGCTCTACCCGTTGCCCCTGATGCAGGAAAGCCCTCCATAGAGGGCTTTCCTGGGAGTAGCGGGGGCCCGATATGTCTCTCCGAGCGACGCTTTGCACATCGTGGAGAGACGGCGCTGGCCCGCGACGAAGGCCGCCTGAACCCGGGCCCGACTTCCCCTTTCACGCGATTGCAGAAGTGCGATGCGCTCCACGCGAGACGCCTCCTGCTCGTCCCGATCAGCGACGAGATTCGCCACGAGGGTGGCTGCTGTTCGCCAGGGAACGCGACACGGTGTTGCGGTCCATGTTCATCCGCCCTGGGGCCGCCCCATCGCGCAGACCGCGGGGACCGGGCGCAGGTCCTCGACCAGCACCCTGTCGACGGAGAATCCGCCCTCGCGTAGCCGGTCGGCCAGCTCGTTCCCGAGGTCCCGGGCTCGCTCCGGCGCGGAGTGGCGCGCGTCCCAGAAGATGTAGACGGCCCCATCCCGGGCGAGGTGCTCGCGGACGGCACCGAGCGCCGCCTCCGGCTGCTGCCAGAAGGGAGCGACGTTGAAGGCGAAGACCTTGTCGAAGCGCCGATCGCCGAGGTCCGCGTCCTCCAGCGCGATGGCCTCGAGCACAGCCCTGCCCGCGTCGACGTGCTCGCGGTTCCTCCGCGTGGCCATCTCGATCATCTTCGGCGAGCGGTCGATCGCGGTGATCGTTCCCGTCGTCAGCCTCTCGCAGACCAGGGAGACCGCGACGCCGTGGCCGCAGCCGACCTCGAGCAGGCGGTCGGCCGGGCGGACCTCCAGAGTGTCGACCGCCCAGACGAACCGCTCCGATGCCTTGCCCGCCATGCCCCAGCAATAGCATCACGCGCCCGTGAAGCCCATGCTGATCTACTCGATGAGCGTCTCGGTGGACGGCTTCATCGCCGACCGCGAGGGCGCGTTCGAGTGGACGGTCCCTAACGAGGAGCTGTTTCGCTTCCACCTCGCGCAGGTACGCGAGCTCGGCGGCTATCTGTTGCGGCCGCAGGCTCTACGAGACGATGCTGGTGTGGGAGACGGATCCGTCGATGCGCGACAACGAGCTCGACGCCGCGTTCGCCGACGTCTGGTGCGCGCTCCCGAAGGTTGTCTTCAGCCGCACGCTCGACAGCGTCCAGGGCAACGCTCGGCTCGCCGAGGCGTCGGTGGCCGAGGAGGCCGCTGCGGCGCTCGACGCGACTGACAAGGACGTCGGAATCGGCGGCGCCGGCCTGGCTGCGGCGGCGATCGAGCTCGGCCTCGTCGACGAGCTGCGCATGTTCCGCTATCCGGTTGTCGTCGGCGGAGGCACGCCGTTCCTGCCGCCGGTCACCGAACACGTCGCGCTGGACCTGATCGAGACCAGAACGGTCGGCCCGCGGGTGATCTACGAGCGCTACGGGCGCGCCCGCCATGAGTCGGACTGATACGGGACACCGGTTCTCCTGCGCAAAGGCGATCGTCAAAGCCCGCCGCTATCCGGCTCTCGCCCTGGACGACTAAGGAAGAGTCTCGTCCAGTGACGACCCACTGTCGCTTTGCGCGATGACCAGCAGCGCGTCGGTCGCACGTAAAGTCGTAGCGAGTGGCGCCGGGCTCACACGCGTATTACGACCGCAGCACCACCGCCCCCGCCGACGGCAATTTTGAGCGCCTCCGCGGCCTCGGCGAGCCTGTAGATCCCACCGACGGAGATTCCGACCTCGCCATTGCCGAGCCGTTCGGCCATGCGCCCGAGCCGGCTCCCGTCAGCCTGCACATAGACATCGACAATCGTCACCCCGCGGTCCGCGGCCGGCGGGGCGCCGGTGATCGTGGCCATTCGCCCGCCGTCCGCGACGACGGAGAGCGCGGACGCCTCACCGCCAGGGGCGGCGTTGATCGCCGCAGAGACGCCAGCCCCACCCGCCCATTCGCGGACCCCGGCGGGCCAGCCGTCGTCGTGGTAGTCGAACACCGCTGCCACCCCGAGCTGTCGCAGTCGCTCAACGCTCCGCGGCCCGGCCGTCGCGGCGACCTCGGCTCCGATCACCACCCCCAATGCCGCGATCAGCTGCCCGGTCACGCCACCGGCGCCGTGAACGAGCAGCCGGCCGGCAGGCGAATCCCCGATCGCCGCACCGAGCGCCTGGTCCGCGGTCAGCGCCGGGACCGGAAACGCCGCCGCGTCCTCCCAGGACACAGCGGATGGCTTCGCGGCCAGCACATCGGCGCGCGCCAGCAACAACTCACTCCAGCAACCCTGCTCCAGCAGGGGAACCGGGTGAGTCATCACCTCGTCCCCGACCGACCACCCGTCGACGGCGGCCCCAACGGCGGCGACCGTCCCTGACGCCGCGACGCCAAGCGCCATCGGCGGCCGCAGCCCCACCTCCCACGATCCGAGCCTGACGATGTCGTCCCAGGGCCCCACCCCCGCGGCCCGCACCGAGATCAGCGCCTCGCCCGGGCCGGGTGGACGCGGATCGGGGAGCGACAACTCCCGCACGTCGCCCCCGAACCGCTCGATTCCGGCCGCCTTCACGAAGCCCCCGGCATGCGTCCAGGCTACCTCCTACTTGACACGCCAAGCCGAGCCGATCGCGGCGCATATGCCGGCGATCACGCCCGCTTCGCGCGATGAGGAGCATCGGAAAACCTTCGGTTTGGTACCCGAATTGGTACCCGCCCTATTGCGGGGCGCTGCAAACAAAAGAAAAACCCCCGCGTTTGCGGGGGCTTCCTGAATAGCGGGGGCGGGATTCGAACCCGCGACCTTCGGGTTATGAGCCCGACGAGCTACCTGACTGCTCCACCCCGCGTCGGTAGGTCAATGCTAGCAACGGCCCGGCCGCCTGCAAGCCCGTGACCAGGCGCCCCCGCGGTTGCTGAATTCGGCCCGTCTCGGCGATGCGGACCTGCTAGGTGCCGCGGCGGCCGGGCGATCGTGGGCTCTACCGACGGCTGCGGTCGGGGCAGCGGGCAGCAGGTCGAACGGCGGCGGCCAGGCCGACGCTCCGGCGGGCTCGCCTCTCATAGAGTGGCGCTGTGAGGCGAGGCTCTCCAAAGGAGCTTGGCCCGGGGGCCGAGCGCGAACGTAAATTGGTGCTGATGGCTGGGGGGCCCCACCGCGTCGCGATCGTCGACATCGGCACCAACTCGACCCGTCTGTTGGTGGCCGACGTCGAGGACGGACGGGTCGAGGAGGTCGAGCGGCGCACCCGGGTCACCCGGCTCGGGCGAGGCGTCGACCTCTCCGGCAACCTTTCGTCGGACGGGATCGAGGCGGTTTGCGAGGTGCTCGCCGAGTACGTCGCCGCCTATCGGGAGCTCGGCGCCGAAAGCGTCGATGCGATCGCGACCAGCGCGGTGCGCGACGCGGCAAACGGGGAGGCCTTCATCGCCGAGCTTCGCGAGCGGTTCGCGCTCGGCGCCCGCGTCCTCGGAGGCGAGGAGGAAGCCCTACTCACCTACCGGGGTGCGACGGCACAGCGCAGCAGACAAGATCCAGCCCTGGTGATCGACATCGGCGGCGGGTCCACCGAGCTGATCGTCGGCAGCGGCGACGAGGTCGCCTTCCAGACCTCTCTGCAGGCCGGGGTGGTGCGCCAGACCGAGCGCCACCTGGCCGGCAATCCGCCGACGCCCTCGGAGCTCGAGCAGCTGGCGGGCGAGATTCTCGGCCAGCTCTCCTCCACCCTCTCCTCGGAGCCGCGGGTCTACGCGGAGGTCGGTATCGCGGTCGCCGGCACCCCCACGTCGCTGGCCGCGATCGAGCAGAAGCTCGACCCCTATGACCCACGCCGGGTCCACGGCTACCGGTTGTCGCTGGAGTCTGTCCAGCGGATGCTGTCGCTGCTCGCCTCACTGCCGCTTGCGGAACGGCGCGAGGTCACCGGCCTGGACCCCGACCGGGCCCCGACGATCGTCGCCGGCGCGGTGATCCTGATCGAGGTGATGCGCAGCTTCGGCCTCGGCGAGGTCGAGGTTTCAGAGCACGATCTGCTTCATGGAGCCGCGATCGCGGCCACTCGCGCAAAGAACCCCCAATAGTTGGTAGGCCAGCTCTACTAATTTCTGAGTAGCCATCCCGTCCAGGCACTGGACACGCCCAAGAACTGGGGGGAAGATCCTTCAATCGGTGAGGAGTCGGGCGGGATGCCCTTCTCTGAGCCGGTACGAGGATTCAGGCGATTGCCGCATCATGGCGCCTCCCGCCGCCTGAATCCACCGAATACCCCAATCGGTCCCTGAAGACGTACCCCTGCCCGTCCTGAGGGGCCAGCTTGGACCGGCTGTCATTGATGACAGCCGGTCTTTGCTTCTGGGGTCATATTCGTGCCGAGATAGTGTGCCCTGCATGGCAAGCGTGGAGCGCGGGGCGGTGCTGGTCACCGGCAGCTCGACCGGAATCGGCCGGGCCTGCGCGATCCGCCTCGACCGGGCCGGCTTTGGGGTCTTCGCCGGGGTGCGCAACCGCGGCGATGCCGAGTCGCTCGAGGCCGAGGGGTCGGACAGGCTCGAGCCGGTGATCATCGACGTCACCGACGAGGGCACGATCGCAGCCACCGCCGACCGGGTCGAGCAGGTCACCGGCGGCCGTCTGGCCGGCCTGGTCAACAACGCCGGGATCGCCAAGGGCGGCCCGATCGAGGCGCTGTCGATCGACGACCTCCGAAACCAGCTCGAGGTCAACCTGATCGGCCAGGTCGCCGTCACCCAGGCGATGCTGCCGATGATCCGCGCCGCCCGCGGGCGGGTCGTCTTCATCTCCTCGATCGGCGGGAAGGTCGCGCTGCCCTACGTCTCCCCCTACGCGGCATCGAAGCACGGGATCGAGGCGGTGGGCGACTCGCTTCGCCGGGAGATGGCGCAGTTCGGCGTCCATGTCTCGCTGGTCGAGCCGGGGGCGGTGGCGACCCCGATCTGGGACAAGGGCTCAAACGAGGCGGCGGAGCTGCGCGAGCGTGCGACCCCGGAGCAGGTCGAGGCCTACGGCCCGGTCATCGAGCGATTCGAGAAGCTCTTCATCGAGGCCGGGCGCGGCGGCGTGCCGCCAGACGACGTTGCCGATGCGGTCGAGCACGCCCTGACCGCGAGCAAGCCCAAGACCAGGTACCTAATCGGACGCCAGGCGAAGATCAGGGCAGCGGTCGCCCGCTATCTGCCCGACAGGTTCCTGGACCGCGGCATCGCCCGACAGCTCGGCGGCTGAGCCTGCGGCTCAGGCCAGGTTGGCCTTGCGCGGGTAGGCGACCTCGGGGTCGGTCAACACGTTGACCAGCGAGGGACGGCCGGAGGAGAACGCCTTCTCCAGTGTCGGCCGAAGCTCGGAGGGCTCGCGCACCAGGTAGCCGTCGCAGCCGAGCGCCTCGACCATCTTCTCGTAGGGGGTCTCCGGCTGGAGCTCGGCGGCGACCGAGTAGCCGTAGAGAAACTTCATCGGGTGGTCCTCGAGTGCCCAGATCCCGTTGTTGCCCATCACCCCCACCACCCCCAGCCCGTGGCGGGCCATGGTGTCGAACTCGATCCCAGAGAACCCGAAGGCGCCGTCGCCAAGCAGCAGACAGACCTGGCGATCGGGATGGGCGAGCTTGGCGCCGATCGCCTGGCCCGGCCCGGCGCCGAGGCAGCCGAACGGCCCCGGGTCCATCCAGCAGCCGGGCTCGTAGGTGTCGATCAGCCGACCAGCGTAGGAAACGAAGTCACCCCCGTCGCCAATCACGATCGCGTCGCGGTCGAGCACTTCGCGGAGGTCGCGGTAGACGCGCATTGGATGAAGCGGCGCCCGCTCGTCGTTGAGCTCCTCCTGCTCCCCCGCACGCCTCTCGTCCTCGACCCCGCGCAGCTCCTCGACCCAGGCCGAGGTGCGGGAGCGATCACCGTCCGACGACTCGCGCAGCGCGGCGAGGGTCGCCGGCACGTCGCCGACCAGGTCGAGATCGGGAGCGCGGTTGGCGGTCAGCTCGTTGGGGGCTACGTCGAGGCGGACGACCTTGGTGTCGTCACCGAACGACCCGCCGAAGCCGAGCCGGAAGTCGAGCGGCACACCGATCACCAACGCCACATCGGCGCCCTTCAACCCGGTGCCGCGGGCGCGGCTGAAGGCGAGCTCGTGGTCGGCGGGCAGACACCCCCGCCCCATCCCGTTGAGGAAGACCGGACAGCCGAGAGCCTCGGCGAGGGCCTGCAGCTCCCTCTCGCCATGGGCCCAGTAGAGACCCGTCCCCGCCATCACCACGGGCCGCTCGGCGGAGCCCAGCAGCGCCGCCGCCTCCTCGACGCCGTCGGCAGGCTCGCCGTCGCCCGGCGCCGGCGGCTCAGGGATCTGCGCCTCGGCCTCCATGAAGACGACGTCGAGCGGGTAGTCGATGAAGGTCGGGCCGCTGGGCAGCGCCAGCGCCGTGTCGAGCGCAGCGGCGGTCAGCTCCGGGATCCGGGTTCCGTCCTTGACCGTCTCGGCCGACTTGACCAGCGGGGTGACGAAGGGAAGGTGGTCGATCTCCTGCAGCGAGCCGGACCCCCAGCGCATCTCCGGGGCGCGCCCGCCGAGCACGCAGAGCGGAGATCCGTTGAAGCGGGCGCCGGCGATCGCGCTCATCCCGTTGGTCACGCCAGGGCCCGCGGTGAGCGCGGCGACGCCGACCTTCCGCGTCGCCTTCGCGAAGCCGTCGGCGGCGAAGGCCGCGGACTGCTCGTGGCGGACGTCGACGATCTCGATCCCCTCCTCCCTGCAGCCGTCATAGATCGAGAACAGATGGCCGCCGGAGAGGGTGAAGAGGTGGCTGACCCCGCGCGAGCGAAGCGTCTGCGCGACCAGCCGCCCCCCGTGAACGGCCGTCTGCTCGGCAGTCTGCTGCTCCGCGGTAGCCACGGCCCGAGCCTATCGGGCCGGCCGAGGCTAGGGGGCCAGCGGGCTGCGCCAGAAGCTGGTCCGCTTGCGGGCGCCGGCCCAGTTGAGCTCGAGGTGGAGGTGGTTGCGGTGGGCGAGGGTGCGATCGAGGTGCCGGCGCAGCCTGCCGTCGCGCCGGTAGCAGTAGGAATAGGGACCGAGGTGGTCGCCGTAGCCGAACCACTGGTGGCAGTTGAAGATCAGTCCCTGCACCCCCATCCGCCGCGCCAGGGCCGCCTCGTTTCCGTCCTCATCGGGGCCCAGCAGCATGTCGATCAGCCGCATCGCCGCGTGGCGCTCCCCAGGCACGCCGGCGTCGAGATGCCAGTCGAGGGCCCGGCCTTCGGAGTGGAGACTGTAGTTGTGGGGGGAGAGCTTCTCGCAGCGCATGATTCCCCAGGAGACCCCCCGCCAGTTTCGCTGCAGCCATGACTCCAGCGCCAGCGTTCCCGTCTGCGGGTGCTTGAGGCAGCGCTTTCCGGGGTCGTACTGCAGGTCCTCGATCGGCTGCGAGAGCAGCACCGCGCGGTCAGCCGGGTTGGTCCTGACCGCGCCCTTCGCGAGGCCAGGCGCGAAGACGCACGCACAGACCGCTGCCGCGACGGCAACCCGGACCCCCCGCTGGATCTCGAGCAGGAAATGCATCCCTGGCCTACTTCGGCCTGATCGAACCCCGTCTTGAGGCGTTTGGACGTCTCGCCGGTGGGCGGACCTGCGAGGGAGGGCTATGGGGTGGTTGGCTGCCGAGCAGGTCCGGCCGCCGGCGCCTGCGAACTGGGCGTCTCTACCGTCCCGACGACCGGCGCGAACAGCTCGACAGGCTCGCCCTTCCCCTTCAGCCGCCGCGGCCCCCTCGACTCGAGCTCGAACGACCCGCCCAACAGCTCCCGAGTCGATGCGGTGATCAAAACCTCGTCGCCGGTCACCCGAGTCTCCGCCTCGACCCGCGCCGCGACGTTGACCGGGTCTCCGATGACGCTGAAGTTGAGCCGGCCGGCGCCGCCGATCGATCCCGCCACCACCTCGCCGGAGTTGACACCCACTCCGACCTCGAGCAGGTCTCCATCGCCGTGGTTGACCTGGCGCGCGATCTCCACCGCGGCTCGAACCGCGCGCTCGGCGTGGTCGTCGAAGCGCTGCGGCGCTCCAAACACGGCCAGCAGGCCGTCGCCGATGAACTTGTCGACGTGGCCGCCCTCGCGGGCGATGATCGGGACCACCGTCTCGAACAGCCGGTTGATCGACGCCACCACCTCCTGGGCGTCGGCGCGGGAGGCGAAGCCGGTGAAGTCGCGCGCGTCGCAGAACAGCAGCGACACCTCCGCCTCGAAGCCCCGCGGCACGTACTGGTCGCTGAGGATGTATTCGGCGATCTCCTTGTCGAGATAGGTGCCAAACGCTTCGCGGATCCGCTCGCGCTCGGCGAGCCCGGCGACCATGTCGTTGAAGCTCGCCGACAATTCGCCCAGCTCGTCGGCGGTGGTCACCGGCACGGCGACGTCGTAGTCGCCCCGCCGTGCCGCCTCGATGCCCCGCTGCAGGTCGCGAATCGGGCGCATTATCGAGCGGGCCAGAAGGATCGACAGCTCCAGCGCGATCGTCGAGGCCACCCCGATCGCGACCAGCACGTCGACGCCAAGGCCGGTGTCGCCGCTGCCGCCTCCGGAGAGCGCCGAGGCGACCAGGCCGGTGATCACGTTGATCATCGGCAGCGCCCCCAGAAGCTTCCAGCGCAGCGGAATCGCCCTGTGCCCGGTGCTGAGCCGCGGCGGCAGGACGCGGTTGATGTCCACTACGACGGGCCGCAATCCAGCCTCGACGGCGAAGTAGTGCAGGATCCCCGAGTAGCCGATCGCGATCAGCGAGGCGGCGAAGATCACGAAGAAAGCGAACGGACTGAGGCCGAGGATGACCACGCCGGCGATCGACCCGGGGATCGCGACCCCGAATACCGGGAGCTTCATTTCGCGGCGAATCAGCTCCACGGGCATGCCGACCGCCGTCCCCCAGGCCCTTGCGGCCAGTTCCGGGTCCTCGCGGTCGCTGGCGATCCACTCCGAGAGCGGCCGCAGGAATCTGATGCTGCGGATCAGGGCGACCAGCACCGTTGCGCCGGTGAGACCGAGCGAGATCGCCAGCAGCAGTACCTGGTCGTGGTGCGAAACGTCGTAATAGAGATTGACCAGGGCAAGCAGGCCGAGGGTGATGATGAACGCGTTCGGAATCTCGACCGCCATGAAGGCCGCCGGGTAGCGCTTGCCGAGGCGGCGATAGAACCAGGTGAAGACGCGCTGCAGTACGTCGAGTCCCACCGCCTGGTCCATGGCGGGATTGTCCCCGATGCAGCGGGCCCCGGCGCCTATCGAAGTGTGACGGTGCTCACACTCGGCCGGTCAGGGCTCGGGCGCGGACCCCGCCAGCACGGACGCCTTCTCGGACTCGAACTCCTGGTCGTTGAGAACGCCGCGCTCGTGCAGGTCGGCGAGCCGCTCGAGCCGCTCGATGCGGCGGTCCTGCGGCTGCGGCCGGGCGCGCTCGCGCCCCCGCCAGATCGAGGAGATGCGGGTCCGGACGCGGGTCGGCACCTCGCTCATCTTCGCGTCAGGGAACTCGGCGATCGAGCGGCGGCGAAGCTCATAGACGCCGAAGCCGGCCATCGCGATCAGGACCAGGCGGGTGAGGATCGCCCGGGTGCTGTCGACCCCGGAGAGCAGCCAGATCAGGGCGATCACGCCAAGCACCGAGGCCGACCCAGATCGGGTAGTCGCGCAGCGACCGGGGTCAGCGCCCGCCGGGTCGGCGACCGAGCTGCGATGCGGCGAGGCGAGCCAGGCCGCGATCACGAAGAAGATGCCGTAGACGATCACGGCCTTGGCTATCGAGGCGAGCAGCGAGGTCCCGATCGACCAGGCCGCGTCGGCGGCCGGCTTGGCGCCGGGCGTCGGCGAGCTGGTCGACAAGGACGTTCCCGGCCATCTCGCGCAGGACCAGGACCAGGATCCCGGCGAGGATCAGCCCGACCCGACGCCGAGCACGGTGATCCAGCGATAGCCGCGCGAGAGGTAGATCGCCAGTGCGAACAGCGCCAGGGCCAGCAGGCTGGTGACCAGCGCCAGCCCGCGGATCAGCTTCGCGATCGTCTGCGCCAGCCCGAGCTGGTCCGAGCGCAGGATATGCAGCGTGCCGACGTCGGGGGGCAGCTTGTCGGCGAGGTCGTGGCCGAGCCCGAGCTGGTTTGCGACGCCGACGATCAACGGTCGCAGCTCCAGGTCGACTTCGCCGCCGCTGGTCGAGACCGCGTTGCCCTTGTCCTCGATGATGTTGATCAGGGTCCGGTGGGCGGCGCGGTTTGCGTTCTTCCACAGCTCCTGGAAGCGGGCGGTCGCCGAGCACCCGCTCGGCGCCGCTGGTCGCCAGGGACCGTAGCCCGGTCGAGGCGGGCCCCGAGAGGCGCTGGAAGTTCGGCGGCAGCGCCTGATCGAGCTCCGCCTCGACGTCGACGTTGGCGTAGAGCTGGCCGACCGCGTAGTTGGCGAGCTCCTTCTGGATCTCCTCGTTCTCCAGCAGCCTGCCGCTGGTGTTGACCCAGTCGTCGGTGCTCAGCGCCTGGCGCTCGGCCCAGGTCGCGAAGCAGGCGATGACGATGAGCAGCGAGGCGAAGACCACCAGCACCCGGACGAGGCGCTTGTGGGGTTGGCCGGTGAGCGTTCCTGCGTCGGCCACGGGTCCACCCTATCCGGCCGACCGCGCCAGGTGGCCAGAAATCGGCGAACCGACGACTCCAGTGCCCGGGGCGGGACTCGAACCCGCATCGCCCCCGAGGGGGCAGCCGATTTTAAGTCGGCGGACTTTGCCAGTTTGTCTACCCGGGCCCCGGAAACGCTAGCGCCCCGGACCGCCGCCCCCGCAGGCATGCCCAGGCACGAGGGCGGGTAGACGGTTGTTTAGGTACGCAGGGGAGTCAACCTGAGCGCAACCCGCGGGTTGTTACCGTGTTTCGGGCGACAGGGAGCGTTCCTGGCCACTTTGGAGGCCTCCGCACTAACACACGCCGGACGGCGCGGGCTGCTCGCCCGGCGCTCGCCCCTGCTGCGCCTGCAGGGCGATGAGCGGCTGGTCGCCCTGCTGCGGCGCGGGAACGACAACGCCTTCGAAGCGATCGTCGACCGCTACCAGGCCCGCCTGCTCGGCTTCTGCCGCCAGATGCTGAGCTCGACCGAGGACGCCGAGGACGTGCTGCAGGAGGTCTTCGTCAACGCCTACCGGGCGATCCTCGCCGACAACCGCGAGATCAAGCTTCGCCCCTGGCTCTACCGGATCGCCCGCAACCGCTGCCTCAACCACCTTCGCAAGCCGGTCGCCGAGGGCAAGGACTCGATGGACGTCCACCCGATCGTCGACGCGGCCTCGACCCACGAGCGGGTCCAGAACCGCGAGGAATTCCGCCAGCTCCTCAGCGACGTCGGAAGGCTCCCCGAGACACAGCGCTCGGCGCTGCTGCTTCGCGAGATGGACGCGATGTCATACGAGGAGATCGCCGAGGCGATGCAGACAACCGTGCCGAGCGTCAAGTCGCTGCTGGTGCGGGCGCGGATCGCACTCGCCGAGGAGAGCC
Source organism: uncultured Solirubrobacterales bacterium (assembly GCA_963772265.1). GTDB lineage: Bacteria > Actinomycetota > Thermoleophilia > Solirubrobacterales > 70-9 > Mayfieldus. The sequence goes on from CAVYWS010000002.1 coordinate 373,452, forward strand.
AGGCCCGGATGCTCACCTGCGGCGAGGTCCGGCTCGAGCTCGCAGAGGCCGCGGAGGGTCTCGGCAAGGCCTCGGGGCCGGTTCGCCGTCACCTGCGCGAGTGCGACGGATGCGCCGACTTCCGTGACCAGCTGCGCTCCGACTCCAAGGCGCTCGCCGCGATCTTCCCCGCCGGCCCCCTGCTTCTGTTCAAGGGCCTGCTCCTCTCCAAGCTCGGCCTCAGCGGCGCCGGTGCATCCGGCGGCGCCGGTGCGGCAGGAGCTTCCGGTGCGGGCGCGGGCGCTGCCGGCGGCGCTGCGGTCGGCGGCGGGGCCGGAGTCGGCGGCGTCGGGGCGATCGGCGGCGCCGTGGGCGCCAAGGCGGTCGCCGGTGTCGTCACCGCAGCGGTGATCACGGCCGGCGCCGCGGTCGAGGTCAAGCAGGTCTCCCACGCCGCAACGCCCGGCCCCCGAGACCTCGAGCATCGCCGCGGGCACCGGCGGGGTCGTCGCGCCAACCGTTGCCTCCCACTACGCATCCTCCTCCGCCACTCACAAAAAGGCGAAGGCACACCGCAAGGCGGCGGCCAAGCCCGACTCCAAGAACTCCGCCTCCGAGGCCGGCACCGAGGATCCGGCAGCCACCGTTCCGGCCGATCCCACAGCCGACCCGACCGGCAAGCACCACCACTCCAGGGGCGGCGGCGAGGCGGGCGCCAGCACGATCGAGCCAACGGTCTCGGTGACCATCACCGAGGCTCCCCCGCCCGGGGAGCCGAGCACCGCGCCCCCTGCTCCCGCCCCGCCGGCCCCCCCGGTCGCGCCGATCGACCCCACCGATCCGGGCAGCGGCCATGCGCCGCCGCCCCGTCCCCCGGCGATCCACCTCCGCCGCCCGGCGACGAACCGGCGCCGGCACCCCCCGCCGCTTAGGCGAGGCCGATGAACTTCAGCCGCCTGGTCAGGGCGGTTCCGGCGAACTCGCGCGTCTCGGCGAGCGTGTAGCCGAACATCTCGAAGTCTTCGTCGTCCTGAGCCCAGGGCGGGCTCAGCACCTTGTCGGCGACCGGGAGCGACTCCTCCAGGGTGCGCTGGATCGCCGCCATGTAGCGCTCGTCCTCCACCGCCTTCTCCTGCAGGAAGGCGGTGCCGAAGGCGACGTGGCGGTGCTCGTCGCGGGCGACGTTCTGGAAGCCCTCGACGAAGGCGGGGAGCACGCCCTGCTCGGTGTTGTACTCCATGATGAAGTGCTGGCCCGTCAGCGCCAGCATCCCCTCGATCACCATGTGGTAGAGGGTGATCGCCTCGACCAGCGCCTCGGTGTCGCCGGGCTCCTCCGCGAGCCGATCGACCCGCGAGTGCAGCATCTCGTCGAAGAGGACGCCGAAGTTGTCGTTTAGGTGCTCGGAGGTCTGATCGAGCAGGGCGCTGAGCTCGTCGGAGTCGTAGACACCGACCTCCTGGTAGAAGCGCTCGAAGAAACGCACGTGACGCGCCTCGTCGGCGATCTGGGTGCAGAGGAAGATCCGCTGTTCCTCGGTCGGCGCGGCGCGCATGATCGGCCCGAGCTCCTCGGCGACCTTCTGCTCGCCGATGAAGAAGGAGGACAGCCCGTACATCCTCTGAAAGCGCTCGTCGTCGTCGAACTTCTCGTGCCAGTCGCGGCGGTCCTGGCTGAAGTCGAGCTCCTGGGTCAGCCACTGCTGGCGCTCCCAGAGCATGTAGAGCTCGCGGTAAGAGAGAAGCTGGGCCTTGCCGCGGTCCGCCGCCTCCTGAAGCGCCGGATCCGACGTCGCCTTGTAGTCCTCGCGGGTGGTCCTGGACGGGGCGCTGCGGGTGGCCTCTTTTGCTTCCATCCTGCTCTCCTCTCGTGGGCTGAGGCGAGCCTAGCAGCCAAACTGGCTGCTCAGCCAGTCGGGGAGAGGGACGGTTCTCCAACTCTTAGGTAGGCGGCGGCGAAAGCCCTAGGTAGGGCCGCTCCTCGGGCACGCGACCTTGCCGATGGCCGAGCGGAAGAGAGCAATCCTGAATGAGTAACCAGGGAGGGGCAGTGGCCCGGCATTCTTCGGGGGTTCGCAGGACGTGGGAGCACCATCTGGTCGACTATGACCCGGCGCTGAGGCGCGTGTGGATCGGCGGCCAGAGGCTTCACCACGGGGCGACCGGCGCGGCCTTCGCGGCCGCCGGGATCGTCGGGCTTGCCGCCCGGCGGCTGCCGCTTCGGGAGTGCGTCCCGGTGACGCTGCTCGGCACGCTGCTGATGGCGCACGACTGGAAGGACCGCGGCGTCTGGTTCAGCCGGGGTTCGCAACTGGACTGAATTCCTCGGGAACCAGGGCCTGCGACCGCGGGGGCAGGGGCCCCCGCGGGCAAGGCCTACGCGCTGTGGCTCTCCCCCGGATCGAGCAGCACGACCTTCGATGACGTCTTCGACTCGACGTCGGACTTGAACGCCTCGGCGTCGGCCTCGATCGTCGGGAACGTGTTGTAGTGCATCGGAATCACCGTCACGGCCCCGACGAACTCCGCCGCATAGACGGCGTCGCGGCGGTCCATCGTGTAGTGGCCGCCGATCGGCAGCAGGGCGACGTCGACCGGGCTGCGCTGTGCGATCAGCTTCATGTCGCTGAACAGGCAGGTGTCGCCGGCGTGGTAGACGGTCTTGCCGTCGATGTTGATCAGCAGACCCGCCGCCGTCCCGATCGGGACACCGTGCTCGGCGCTGAACGGAGCGTCGGCGGAGCCCGGGATCGTGTTCGTGTGCCATGCCGGTACCAGGCTGATCCAGCCCCAGTCGAACTCGACCGTGCCGCCGAGGTTGGGGTCGGAGAGCTTGTCCTCGGCGACGCCCTGGGACCCGAGCCAGCTGGCAAGCTCAACCACCGCGACACAGTGGGCGCCGGTTCGCTTCGCGACCGGAACCGCGTCCGCCGTGTGATCGGCGTGCCCGTGGCTGATCGCGATGTGGGTCGGCTCGACCTCGTCGGCCGTCGCCACAGCGACCGGGTTGTTCGGCTTCAGGAAAGGGTCTGTCAGCACCGTGTTCGAGCCATCGCTGATCTCGAAGCAGGACTGACCGTGGAACTTGATCTCCATCTTCAGCTGTCTCCTTGGCTTGCGTCTTTCGAGAGCTCTTGGTGAAGTGCCCACCCAACCGCCACTCCAACCATCATCCCCATCCTCGCCTCCTCGGCGAGCAGGGTGCGGACGGCGGTGAGCCGCTCGTCGGGATCGGGGGTGGTGGCCGCCTTCAGCGTCTCGGCCTGCTGGGTCTCACCGAACCAGCCGCCCTCGTCGAGGGCCGCGGCGAGCACCTGCTGCAACCTTGGCGCCGCCGCGGCGACCACGCCCTCGGCCTCGCGAAACCGCTCGGCCTCGGTGAGAGCGTCGATCGCCGCCTCGAGCTGCTTGGCGCTGTAAGTCGGCTGTCCGCCCGCCACCCGGGGCACCATATTCACTCGCCGCATCCGGCCCTGGCCGGAACGCGGTGCTGGCTAGGCTGGGGCGGATGAGCGACAACTCCCAGAGCCGCTACCGGGACGCGCTCGCGGACTGGATGGCGTGCGCGATTGGCGGGGCCGACGAGCCGGCGTCGAAAGCCGCCCGGGGGGCCGGCGACGGCCTGCTCGACCGGATCGCCGCTGCCGGGACAGCCGGCCACGTGCTCGACTACGACGACACCTATCTGCCCGGGCTCGTCCATCTCAGCGCACCGACGGCGCCGACGGCGCTGGTGCTGGGGGCCGAGCGCGGCGCCAGCGCCGCAGAGGCCCTCGATGCCTTCGCGGCCGGATTCGAGGCGGCGGGGGCGATGGCGCGCGCCGGCCACCCGGCCCTTTATGACGGCGGCTGGCATCCCACTGCCGTCTGCGGCACCCTCGGCTCGGCGATCGCCGCCTCGCGCCTGCTCGGGTTGGACGCCGAGGCCGAGCGCTCGGCCGCGGCCCTCGCCCTGCTGCGGGCGGGCGGATTTCGCTCCGCCTTCGGCTCCGCCGGCAAGAGCATTCAGGTCGGGATGGCAGCCGCCACCGGGGCGGCCGCCGCCCGTATCGCCGCGGCCGGGGCGCGGCTCGACCTCGATCGGGTCGTCGAGGCGCCGGCGGGATTCGAGCAGGCCTTCGGCGCCAGCTTCGAGCAGCCCTCTGGCCACACCGCGATCGAGCAGAACTGGATCAAGGCCTACCCGTGCTGCCTGCAGACCCATGCCGCGATCGAGACCGCGGTCGCGGCCCGCGATGCCGATTCGGTCGGGCTCGACGAGGACGGCCCGGCAATCGTCGTGACCGTGCCAACGGTCGCGCTGCAGGCGGCCTGGGTGGGGGATCCCGCCGATGGCCTGGAGGCGAAGTTCTCGATCCCCTATCTGACCGCGTTCGCGCTGCTGCACGGAGCCCCCGGCAGGGGCAGCTTCGCGCGGGTCGACGAGCCCTCCAGGCGCTTGGGCCAGAGGATCGCCGTCAACGCCGGCCCGGCGCTGTCGGACTCCGAGGCGGCGCTGTCGGTGGACGACGAACGGGTCGCCCACGTCGAGGCTCCCCTCGGCTCACCCTGGCGGCCGATGACGGCCGAGGGGCTGGCGGCGAAGCAGCACGAGCTGGCGGGAGAGCGCCTTGACGGTGCCTTCGACGACCTCGGGCGCCCGGCCGCCGAGCTGCTCGACACGCTGGGAAGCTGAGCGACCGCTCAGGCCGCAGGGCGGGGGTGCGCCTCGGCGGCAAGCTCGGCCGGCCGCTGTTCCCACATCCCCAGGGCACCGAAGTCGAGATAGCCGCAGCGGCGGTAGATCGGGGCGCCGAGCTTGGTCGCCTGCAGGGTCGAGCTCGAGCGGCCGCGCCCGGCGGCGTCGAACATCGCCCTGCGCATCAGCGCCGTGCAGAGGCCCCGGCCGCGCGCGGCCTCGGCGGTGGCGACACACCAGATCGAGCAATCGTCGCCCGCGTCGATGGAAGTCACAGTGGCCGCCGGCTCCCCGTCGACCCGGGCCAGGTAGATGCGCATGCCCTCGGGTCGGGGGCCGATGCCCCTGCGCCAGGTGCCGATCGGATAGCCGTAGGCGCCGTCGTTGAGCGCCGACATCTCCTCGACGTCGCCGTCGTCGCTCCAGTCGAGCGCGCTCAGGTCCGGCTCCTCGACTCCCGCCAGCTCGAGCCCCATCGCCCGCGGCTGGGCATCGAGGGTGTGGCCCCCGCCCTCCAGCAGGTCGGCAGTCGCGGTGTCGGCCTCGGGAACCCAGACCGTCCAGGCACAGCCCGCCTGCGCGTAGACCGCGGCCAGCTCGTCATAGGCATCGGCCAGCGCTTCGGGGTCGAGGTAGATGACGCTGTTGAACACCGATCGCTCGCGCACAGCCGGGTTTACCGTGGCGACGATCGAATCGAGTTCGAGCAGCTGGGCACCGGCGGAGCGGGCGAACATTCTGAACGCCGCCTGCATCCCGACCAGGTTGAGCTGCAGCCAGCCGCCGTCATCCATCCTTGAGCACCAGGGTCACGCCGTCGGCGACACCGAGCATCACGCTCAACACCCGCTCATCGGCGGCGATGCGGTCATTCATCTGCCGCACCTCGACCGCGGATCCGCCCCGCTCCGCTCCGTCGTCGTCCCCGAGCACCTCGCCGCCGTAGAAGACGTTGTCGATCACGATCAGGCCGCCGGGGCGGGCCAGGCGCAGGCACTCCTCGTAATAGGCCGGGTAGTTGACCTTGTCGGCGTCGATGAAGATGAAGTCGAAGGGCTCTTCTTCGGGCAGCTCGCGCAGGGTCTCCAGCGCCGGCCCGAGCCGGAGGTCGATCCGATCGGCGAGGCTGGCCCGCTCGATGTAGCGGCGGGCGATCGCGGTCCACCGCTCGCTGACGTCGCAGGTGATCAGGCGGCCATCCTCGGGCAGGCCGCGGGCGATCGAGATCGACCCGTAGCCGGTGAAGGTGCCGAGCTCGAGCGCCCGGCGGGCGTCGATCGCGCGCACCAGCAGGGTCATCAACGCGGCCTGCTCGGGGGAGGTCAGCATCTCGGCGCTGCCGCCGGCCTCGCGCTCGGTCTCCTCGGCGAGGCTCCGCATCAGCTCATCCTGCCCGTCGCTGTGCCGCAGCGCGTAGGCATACAGCTCGGTGCTCATCTGGGTGAACTTCTCCGGCACGGCCGGAACGCTATTCGCTGGGTCGCAGGGCGGACGCCGCGAACCCGGCGAGCACCCCGACCAGCCCGCCGGCGATCCCGGCGAAGACGTTGGCCTGGTTCTCGAACACGGGCAGCAGCAGCAGCACCGCTGCGGCGACTCCCACGCCGACCAGGTCGAGGTCCTGGTCGATTGCGTCGCGGGCCTCCGAGTGGCGGATCGAGAACCAGGCTCCCAGGGCGCCGAGCGCGACGCCGTTGCCGCCAGAGGCAAAGAGAAGATCCGGCTCGGCGGCGTCGGCGGCAAGCATCCCCAGCGCCCCGCAGGCGATCAGCAGCAACAGCACGGGGATCGTGCCCAGGCGCCGCTCGAGGCCGGGTGCGAAGAGTACGAGCGCGACCGCGACGACGAACAGATAGCCGATGTCGGTGTAGACGAACGGGGCGCTCAGATAGCGCCACCAGTCCGAGCCGACCTCGCCCGCGATCGCACCGAGCTGGCCGAGCGTGTCGTCGGTCGCCCGCTGGACCAGGATCAGCGCCGCGGAGGCGGCGATTGCGGCGATCGTCGCGTAGGGGCGAGTGGAGTCAAGGGCCCCGACCCGGCCGCGGCCGAGGCGCGGACGCCGCCGCCGCCGCGTCTTCGGCTCCAGCCCCTCGCCCTGGCGCTGCAGCTTCGGAGCTCGCTTGCGCAGCCGCGCCCCGCAGTAGGGGCACTCGGTGACATAGGGGCTGACCTCCGACCCGCAGCTCTTGCAGACGACGCTCAACTCCGGCGCGCTCACGCACCGAGCATAGCCACCCTGCGCTCTGGCGCAATCGAGCGCCCCGCCTAGGGCCGGTCGGTCAAGGTCGCCTCGCAGAGCGCCCGCACCAGCGCCTTGACGTCGCCGTCGGCGTGCTCCAGCACCTCGAGCTGGCGATGCGCGCCGGTCCCGCCCCTGATCAGGACCTCGATCCCCTCCAGCTCGGCCTCGCAGCCCATCTCCTGGGCATGCTCGCGCAGCTCCTCCAGCAGATGTTTGGCCATCTCGGCCGCGGGCCGCTGCTTGGCCCGCGGCAGGTCGACAAGATCGCCGTCGGTGCCCCGCAGGGCCGCGAGCACCTTGTTGTCGTCGAGCAGCTCGGTCGGCACCTCGACCAGGGCCTCGCGATCGTCGAACAGGGTCGAGTAGCGATGCACGAGCGAGACCACCATCGCCGCCAGTGCCACGGTGCTCTCCAGCCGCGTCTGCTGGTCGAAGACCCTGACCTCGACGGTGCCCAGCCTCGGGTGGGGCCGCACGTCGAACCAGAGGTAGGTGTAGTCGGGAATGACACCGGCGTCGACCAGCAGCTGCACCCGCCCTGAGTAGATCTCCCAGCTCCCGTAGTGGGGGGGAATCCCCACCCGCGGGAAGGCACGGAAGATCGGCGTTCGAGAGGACATCATGTCCGTCTTCTCCCCCCTCCAGAGGGGCGAGTTGGCCGACAGCGCGAGCAGCAGGGGCAGGTGCTTGCGGATCCCGTCGGCGACGTAGATCGCCTTGTTGGGCCCGGTGACGCCGACGTGCACGTGGGTGCCGAAGATCAGCTCCTGGCGGGCGATGTAGCCGAGCTCGGCCGCCAGCTCCTGGTAGCGCGGGCGCTCGACGATCAGCTGGTCCTCCCAGAGCGCCGATGGATGGGTGCCCGAGGCGGCGAGCAGCATCCCGTTTCGCTCGGCGACCCCGCGCACGATCTCGCGCAGCTCGCGCAGCTCGTCGCCGGCGTCGGCGACCGTGGCGTGGGGCACCGTGGCGATCTCGAGAACCGACTGCATCAGTTCCGGCTTGACCCGCTCCTCGAAGTCCTCGCCGAGGTCGGCAAGGATCACCTCGATGCCCTGCGCGAGAAGCAGGGTGTCGGGATCGAGGAGCATCAGCTCCTCCTCGACGCCAACCGTGAACGGGGTGCCGCGAAAGCGGTGTTCCATGGGCGAGACCCGCGCCTATACTGGAAGGCCGGTCAGACGGCGCCCCGGGGAAGCGCCACGCCGAGGAGGACGACGCCTGATGGAGATCATCGAACAGATCAAGGTAACGCTGCTCCCCAACGTGCGCCGCATCCCCTAGGGGAGAGCCGAGCGCCGGCGCTGCTTAGTCCCCAGTGCGAATAACCAGGGTTCGTGGCCTGCTCGGCAGCGCCCTTCTGTTCGCCGTGGTGGCGGCCTTCCTGCTTTCCGATCCGGGCGATGACCCGGGCGGTCCTGCCCGGCAAGCCGCGCCGGGCCCCGTCCCTGCCCTGGTCACCCGGGTGATCGACGGCGACACGGTCGAAGTGAGGATCGGCGGTCGCAGCGACGACGTTCGCTACATCGGCGTCGACACCCCGGAGACGGTCAAGCCGGACACCCCGGTTCAGTGCTACGGCCAGCAGGCAAGCGCCTACAACCACCGCCTGGTCGAGGGCCGGGCGGTGCGGCTCGACTTCGACCGCGAGAGGCGCGACATCTACGGACGGCTGCTCGCCTACGTCCACCTTCGCGATGGTGCCTTCGTCAACGCCCGGCTGGTGCGGCTGGGCTACGCCCGGACGCTGACCATCCCTCCGAACGTCGCCCATGCCGGGCTCTTCCATCGCCTCGCACGGGCCGCGGGGCGGGCAGGACGCGGCCTCTGGGGCGCCTGCTGAGGGGCGCTCCGGAACCCAAAGGCAGATGGGAAGCGGAAAAGCGCTCACGCCGCTCTGGTAGTTTGCGGGCGTTCCGCCGCCCGTTGGCAGGCGAGCGGGCCGACTCTAAACCGGGGTGAACACGATGCGGATGCGCCAGAGCATTTCTCAGTTCGAGGTCGCGTTCGAGCAGGAGACCGCGCTCGAACGGCGTCGCCGCGAGCAGCTGCGCCGCCGTGCCGCAAACCGTTCCCGGGCGCGGAGAATCGCCCGCGTAGAGCACAAGGGCAAGGTCCGCTTCAGCGTCCTTGCCCTTGCCCTCACGGCAACCGTGGTCACGGTCGTCGCGGTGATGTTCGAGACCCTCTCCTGGCTGATGGCGTGATCGTCGCGGCGTGACGCCGCGACGACCTCCACCGCCTCAGGTCCTGCTGCTGGACACCGCCTCCAACTCCCCCGTCCCGTTGGAGCCTGCGCCCTCCCCCTGGATCCGCAGATAGACCTCTTTGCGAAACACGGGAACCTCATCCGGCGCCTCGATTCCGAGGCGGACCTTCTCTCCCGATACCGAGAGCACCGTGAGCTCGATCTCGTCCCCGATCATGATGCTCTGCCTGCTGCGACGCGTGAGTACGAGCATTTGTTGCCTCCCGCAACTTGGAATCCGATACCCAATTCTTAGTATCGGTCGGATGAGCTTACCGATCAAGTCCCCGGTTCGCTGAACCTGCCGAGGTGCGGGCGGCGGGATTCATCTGTCGTCTAGACTCGCCGCCTTCGATGCCCGCCAAGTCGCTGCGCTCTCAGCTCAACCAGATCCGTGCCTGGGTCCGCCAGGGCCGCACCGATGCATGGATCGCGCACCAGCTCGAGGTCAGCGCCTCCGAACTGCGCGACTTCCGGCGCCAACACGGGCTCTCTGCGGAGGACGAGGGGGGCGCCGAGGACCTCGACCTGCGGGACGAGATCGAGGCCGAGATCGAGGCGGCGACCGCGACCGACGAAGAGGACGAGGACGAGGTAGAGGAAGAAGGCGAGGACGAGGAAGAAGGCGAGGACGAAGAAGCCGACGAGGCGCCCGAGGACGAGGGGGACGAGGAGGAGTCGGAGGGCGGCGAGGCGGAGGGGCGCCCGCGCCGCCGGCGCCGGCGTGGACGCCGCGGCGGCCGCGGGCGTCGGACCCGCCGAGCCATCGAGGCCACCTTCGACCACGGCGAGAAGGACGGCTTCGGCCTCTGGCTCGATCCGGCGGTCCAGGACAACCCGAACTACTCAGAGCATTGGGCCGGCCACCGCGAGGTGACCGTGACGATCGAGCCCGAGCAGATCGTCATCCGGCGCGCCGGTTCCAGCGACGACTGAGCCGAGCGTCGTCTAGTCGAAGACGACCTGGCGCCCGCCGGCGAAGTCGCGGGCGCCGCGCAGGTAGTGCCAGAAGGCGGCGTCGGCGAGCGATCCGGGGTCCAGGGCCACGTCGGCGCCGACCCGGGCTGCGATCTCCGCGCACCAATCGGTCCCCTGCGCGTAGAGCCGGGCCAGCTCAGCGGAGCCGAACGTAGGCCCGATGCGCCGCCTCAGCTCGTCGCGGATCGCGTCGACGACGCGCAGCGCCCGCCGGTAGGACCGCGGGTCGTCGCGAAGCCCCTCCAGCCGCCGCTGGCCTTCTTCCCACTGGAACAGCGCGTTCTCCAACGGGTAGTCCACTTCCGCGCAGGCTAGCGGCCCCGTCAACCAACCGATGATCGAGCCCTGTCAGCCGCGTGCCGGGCGCGAGCGGCTACTGCGGCAGATAGGTGGTCGCGACCGGCAGCGCCGCGCAGCCTCGGGGGTCGAGGCGCCGTTCGATCCTCCAGACCGTGACCCTCGCCTTTCCGGAGCCGTCGCGGTTTATCGGGCGCAGCGCCGGGTCGCTGCGAACCCAGTTCGCCTCGGGGGAGTAGATCGGCTCGCTCTGGTGGGCGAAGTTGAGGAACGGCCCGGTGACCAGGTAATCGAGGTCGGCGGCGTTGACCGCGCGGCGGAAGCCGGCGCAGGTGCGGATCGCGTTGAACGAACCGTGCGGGTCGGATGCGCCGAGGTATCGGACGTGGTTGGAGATGTCCTTGCCGTAGAAGCCGTAGCCGAGGAATCCGATCGTCGTCCCCGCCAGCCCGATCCGCGAGTCGCGCACCCCCGCCGCCCAGCGATAGGCGGTGTCCATGTGCTGGTCGGAGTCGAAGTCGTGCCAGCGGGAGCGCAGGTAGTCGCGCTGCACCGGGTAGCCGATCGCGACGACGCAGACCCCCAGCAGCGCGAAGCCCGCCCATGCCCTCCGTGCGTCGAGCAGGCCGCGATGGCGGGCGAAAAGAAGCGCCGCCGGGACCAGCACGGCGAGCAGCGCGACCAGCGCCCCGAAGGCGCGCTCGGGCTGGCGCAACACCGCGTCGGCGCGGTTCGTGATCACCAGGACGACCAGTAGCCCGGCAAGCAGCCCCCACCCGGCCCGGCGGCCCTCGAGGCCGCGGCCGAGCGGCAGCAGCGCCAGCCCGACCACCAGGGCGGGGATCGCGAAGCGGATGTTGATCGCGAAGGCGACGGGGGCGCCCTGTTCGCCGGCGGCGCTGAGCGGGGTGACCAGATAGGCGGCGAGCCCGAACAGCGCCGCGCCGCCGAGCAGGCGAAGCAGCGGCTTTCCGCGCAGCAGGATCGCCAGCACGGCGCCGCCGATCGCGGCGGCCAGGACCAGGGGCCAGAGATCGCCGAAGGCCTCGTGCAGCCCGGGGCGGAAGTAATGGCTCCAGACCGCGGTGTCCGTCACATAGTGGACGATCGGGAAGTCGGGGCGGGCGGTCTGCAGGCGTTCGGGCCCGGGCAGGGTCAGCGGGCCGAGGTGCTGGACCTGGGGCAGCGGATTGCCGACCGCGATCAGGTTGCGCAGATACCAGAACGAGCCGCCCGCCAACAGCGGCAGGATCCAGGTCAGCCCCGCGCGCAGGCGGCTTCCGTCCGCCGCCAGGGCCACGGCGACCACGGTCAGAGCGGCGACCGTGGCGAGCACCGTGAGCTTGGTGCCGACGGCGAGGCCGGCCGCCAGACCGGCCATCGCCAGGGCGTTGGGCTCCATCCCCAACCCAACGTCGGTTGCTCGTTGCTCGTTGCTCGTCGCTCGGAATTGGGCCCGGCGCGCCGCCCATCCGGTGACCAGCAGCGCCACGGCCGAGAGCACCAGCGCCGCGGCGACGACGTCGTTTTTGCCCGAGCCCGGCTCGCGGAAGATCAGGGTGTGGGCCTCCATCACCAGCGCCACCGCGGTCAGGCAGTGGGGCCCTCTGCCCCAGGGGCGGCCGATGCACCAGGCGGCGAGCAGGGTCAGCCCGAGCCAGCCGAGGTTGAGGAACAGCGAAAGGGTGTCGCGATCCCAGATCAGCATCCCGGCGGCGTGGATCAGCTCCGAGTTCTGCGGATAGAACCAGTTCAGGAACACCGTGTCGGTGTGGTGAAAACCGGTCACCGAGCCGCTCTGGGCGATGTCGGCGGCGTAGGGCAGGTGGTACCAGAGCGAGTCGAAGTTGTTGACGCCGTTGTTGAGCGCCACCTTGGTCTGCAGCCCCCAGTGGGCGAACAGAAGCGCGGCGACGCCGACCGCGACCAGCAGCGCCAGCGGCTCGACCGCGGGGGCCGGCGGCCGCCCGCCGCCGCTGCCGCGATCCACCGCCACCGCGGCAAGCCCGACGGCGACGCAGGCCGCCAGCAGCGATCCCTCCCCCAGCAGCCCGACCAGGCCGAGCAGCTCGCCGACCCAGACCAGCAGCGAGATCCCAAGGATCGCCTCGGCGAGCCGGGCCGGAGCCCCCTCCCAGGCGGGCAGCAGGCGCGCCCGCAGCCTCGTCGCCGCGTAGGCGAGCGATCCGAGGACGAGCGCGAGCTCGAATGCGCCGGCGACGTAGCCGCCGGCGCTCACCATCTGCGCCTCCCGGCTAGCGGTTCAGGCCGTGGACGACGTAGGGGCGCTCGCCGGCCTGGATCAACCCCTGGCGCCGCGCCTCGCGCTCGAGCACCGCGGGGTCGTCGGTCGACTGGACCCGATCGTGAAGCCTGCGGTTCTCGACCACCAGCTTGTGCAGGTTCGCCTTCGCCGCGGTCGAGCTGCGATAGGTGTGGACGAACCCCAGCAGCGGGTTCAGGTAGGAGAGCAGGACGGCGGCCAGCAGGATCGTCAGCGCGACCCGCCCCAGCCGGTCCCAGTTGACCCGGCTCCCGCCCCGCCTCGCCGCCGGCCGGCGCCGCGCGGCGGGACGGCGCCTCGGCGCGACACGGGTCGGGGCATGGGCGCGTGCCGACATGGCGGTCCCTTCCCCCCGCCGGCTCGCATCCCTGCCCGAGCCAGACGCATGAACGAGCGCCTGCAGGCGCGGTCATCTCTTGAAGGCACTCAACCCGGGATATGAGGCGCTATCCCCAAGCTCCTCGCTGATCCGCAGCAGGCGGTTGTACTTCGCGACCCGGTCGCTGCGCGAGGGGGCGCCGGTCTTGATCTGGCCGGCGCCGGTGCCGACCGCGAGGTCGGCGATCGTCGTGTCCTCGGTCTCGCCCGAGCGGTGCGAGATCACCGCCGTGTAGCCGGCCTCGTGGGCCATCCGGACCGTGTCCAGGGTCTCGGTGAGGGTGCCGATCTGGTTCAGCTTGACCAGGATCGAGTTGGCGATCCCCTCCTTGATCCCGCGCTCCAGGCGCTGCGGATTCGTCACGAAGTTGTCGTCGCCGACCAGCTGCACCCGCTCGCCGAGCCGCTCGGTGAGCGCCTTCCAGCCCTCCCAGTCCTCCTCGGCCATTCCGTCCTCGATCGAGATCACGGGGTAACGCGAGCAGATGTCCTCCCAGTAGCCGCCGAGCTCGTCGGCCGAGAGGGTCCGTCCCTCGTGCTCGAGCACGTAGGACCCGTCCTCGACCAGCTCGCTGGTCGCCGGATCGAGGGCGATGTTGACGTCGTCGCCTGGCCGCAACCCCGCCGCCTCGATCCCCTCGATCAGGCACTGCAGCGCCGCCTCGTTGGACTCGAGGTTGGGGGCAAAGCCGCCCTCGTCGCCCACCGCGGTCGCCAGGCCCCGCTCGGCGAGGCTCGCCTTGAGGGCGTGGAATGTCTCGGCGCCGATCCGCAGCGCGTCCGGGAAGGCCGCTGCGCCGGTCGGAACCACCATGAACTCCTGAAAGTCGACCGAGTTGTCCGCGTGCGCCCCGCCGTTGAGCACGTTCATCATCGGCACCGGCAGCACCTCCGGTGGGCCTCCCCCGAAGAGCTCGGCGAGATAGGCGTAGAGCGGCTGCTCGGCGTCTGCCGCGGCCGCCTTCGCCGCCGCCAGCGAGACGCCGAGGATCGCGTTGGCGCCCAACCGGCCCTTGTTGGGAGTCCCGTCGAGCTCGATCAGGGTCCGATCGAGGGCCGCCTGCTCGGCCGCGCGGGCGCCGGTCAGGGCGGCGGCGATCTCGCCGTTCACGTTCCCGACCGCCCGCTCGACGCCCTTGCCCCCCCACTCGGCGCCGCCGTCGCGCAGCTCGACCGCCTCGAACTCGCCGGTCGAGGCCCCGGAGGGAACCGCTGCCAGCCCCCGCGACCCGCTTTCCAGCAGGACCTCGACCTCCACGGTCGGGTTGCCGCGGGAGTCGAGGATCTGGCGGGCGTGGATCGACGAAATCGCGCTCATCGCGGTGCGGCAGTCTTTCAGACGCCCCGCAGGCGCTCGGCCCTCGCGCGCAGCGCAAGCTCGGGGTCGGCGCGAAGGCGCCGGGCGGCGTCGACGGCGACGAAGAGCAGCTCGGCCAGGGCCTCCTCCACCCGCCGCCGCTCGGCCGGATCGGCGGCCGGCGCGGCGCTCTCGCCCTGCTCGAGCAGGCCGGCGAGGTCGTCCGCCGCCTCGCGCAGCACCTGGGCAGTCTCGGCGACGTCTGGCTCCTCCAGCCCCGCCGAGATCACCCGGCGCTGCATCTTTCTGGCGTACAGCAGCGAGGGGAGGTTCTCGGGCACGTCGGCGAACGGTTCGGTTGAGCGGCCCTCGACCTCGCGCTTGATCCGGTCCCAGTTACCGAGAACCTCCCTTGCGGTCTCGGGGGTGCTTCCCTCGATCAGCTCTGCGGACTGTCCGGACTCGGCGCCGAAGACGTGCGGATGGCGGCGGATCAGCTTCTCGCGGCAGGCGTCGGCGACCGCGGCAAGGTCGCCGGCCTCGCGCTCCTCGAGCAGCAGGGCCAGGAAATGGACCTGGAAGAGGACGTCGCCGAGCTCGTCGAGCAGCTTGCCGTCATCGCCCCGCCCCGCGGCGTCGGCCAGCTCGTAGGCCTCCTCGACGGTGTGGGGGACGATCGAGCGCTCGTCCTGCTCGCGGTCCCATGGGCACTCGCGCCGCAGTCGCCGCGTGATCTCGTCCAGCCTCTCGACCGCCTCCGCGTTGCGCCCTGCGGATCCGGCCATAGCCGAGCGCCCCGGCTAGGGGGCGGCGCCGGTCGGAGCCGCGCCCGCGGGCGCTGTCCCGGGTTGCAGGCCGCCCAACCCGCCCAGCCCGGCGGCGGGATTCGCCGCGAGGCCGGCCGGGATCGGCCGCTGCTGCAGCCGCGTGCCCTGCGGCGAGACGATCGACACGGTCCCCGGAAGTGCCGGCGCCATCAGCCCGACGGGGGCCGGACAGGCGTCCGGGCGGCCGCCCTTCGGGTGCTTCTCGTAGCAGCCCGGGGGCGCGGTCGTGGGATGGGCGCCGCCCTTGAAGTTGTCGCAGCGGTCGATCAGATAGGACGAGGCGCAGAAGGTGCGGGCCTTCCACTTGCTGCCGAAATCGTCGACGAACTGGCTGAAGGCGCTCTGCTGGGCCTGCTGGGTGAGCTGGGCCTTGATCTGTTCGCTGGTCGACTTGTTCAGCGGCACGGTTCGCGAGGGAGTGACCTTCTCGACCTCGAACACGTAATAGCCAAGCGGCGTGTGAACCGGGCCCTGGAGCTCGCCCTTCGGGGCGCTGAAGACCTCCTTGTCGAGGGGCTGCTCGAGCAGCCCCTCGGTGAGGCTCGGACGCAGGCCGCCGTTCGCCTTCGAGGATGGATCGGTCGAGTACTGGGCCGCGACCTTCTTCCAGTTCGCGTCGGAGAGGTCGTTCTGCAGCGCCGCCTGCGCCTGATCGACCTTCGCCTTGTCCTTGTTGAGCACCAGGCGCACGTCGCGGGTGGCCGGTTGCTCGAACTGGACCTTGGCGGCCTCGTAGTAGTCGTTGATCTCGGACTGGGTGACCCCGGGCAGGTCGCCGACGACCTTCTGCTGGATCTTGTTGCTGAGGATCTGCAGCTTGATCCGGGTGCGGATGTCCTGCGGGGTGAAGTGGGACTGCTTGCGGAACTTCTCGAACTCGGCCTTGTTGCGGAAGTTCTGCGAGATCGTCTGGCGCAGCAGCGAGCCGACCTCCGAGGCGGTGGTTGTGATGCCGAGCTCGGCCGCCTCGCCCTGGATCCAGACCGAATCGAGGAGATCGTTCATCGCGCCCTGCTTGAGCTGGTCGTACTGCGAGCTGCCCGGCTTGGGCAGCTTCTTGACGCCGGACCGCGCCGCGGTCTGCTGCAGGGCGCGATTGAACTGCTCCTGGCTGATCGGCGAGAGGCCGGCGGGCGCGTCCTCGACCACGGCGACGTCGCCGCCGGGGACGCTGGGCTTGCCCAGCCCTTCGGCGATTGCGAAGAGGACGAAGAGCAGGATCACGATCGCACCCAGCACGACCAGCGGCAGCCGCTTCGGCTTTGGAATTGCGCTCACGAGCCGGGCAGCATAACCAGTACTCCTTACGGCAGGCTTAGGCAGCCGCCGCGACGCTGCGCTTGGCCTCGCCCACCGCCGTGGCCAGAGCCACGACTGCGCCCAGGCGCGCCTCGGCCTCATCCGGCACCCGCAGGGCGAGAACGCGGTCCCGCCACTCATAGATCGCGCCCTCGACGCGTTCCGCGAGCGCCTCGACCTGCTCGGAGTCGAGCTCGACGTCGACGACGCTGAGCCGGCCGCCGCGGAACTCGACCCGGCTCGCCCCCGCCCGCGCCAGCTCGATCCGGGCCCGCTGCAGCTCGAGCAGGTTGACGGCCTCCGCCGGCGGCGGCCCGAAGCGATCGTCGAGCTCGTCGCGGATCTCGCGCAGCTCGCCCGGGTCGCGGGCCGCCGCGATGCGGCGGTGCAGGTCGATCTTGGCCGCCTCGAAGGGCACGTATTCGGCCGGCAGGTAGGCGTCCACCGGGACGTCGAAGCGCAGCGGCTCGGGCGCCGGCTCTCCATCCCCGTCCTCGGCGCCAACCGCCTCGACCGCCTCGTCGATCATCTGGCAGTAGAGCTCGAACCCGACCGCGGCGACGTGCCCCGACTGCTCGTCGCCGAGCAGGTTGCCCGCCCCGCGGATGTCCAGGTCCCGCATCGCGATTCGGAAGCCCGATCCCAGCTCGGTGTGGTCGGAGAGGGTCGCGAGCCGCGCCCCCGCCTCCGCGGTCAGCGCCGACGGGGAGGGATAGAGCAGGTAGGCGAAGGCGCGGTCTCGGGATCTGCCCACCCTGCCGCGGATCTGGTAGGCCTGGGCCAGCCCGAGCTGGTCGGCGCGCTCCACGATCAGCGTGTTTGCGGAGGGGATGTCGAGCCCCGACTCGATGATCGTCGTCGCGACCAGGCAGTCCGCCTCGCCGCGGAGGAAGCGCAACATCGAGTCCTCGAGCTCGGTCTCGTCCATCTGGCCGTGGGCCTCGGCGAAGCGGGCCGCCGGGACCAGCGCCCGCAGGCGCTCGGCCACCTGGGGGAGGCTCTCGATCCGGTTGTGCAGGAAGAAGGCCTGGCCGCCGCGCTCGACCTCGCGCTCGATCGCCCTGCGGACCAGGTCCTCGTCCCAGGGGCCGACGTAGGTGCGAATCGGCCTCCGGCCCTCCGGCGGAGTCTCGATCACCGAGATGTCGCGCAGCCCGGCAAGCGACATCTGCAGGGTGCGCGGAATCGGCGTCGCCGAAAGCGAGAGCACATCCACCCGCAGCTTCAGCTGGCGCAGCAGCTCCTTCTGCTTGACGCCGAAGCGCTGCTCCTCGTCCACGATCAGCAGGCCGAGGTCCTTGGCGCGCACGTCCCGGGACAGCAGCCGGTGGGTTCCGATCAGGATGTCCACCTTGCCGTCGGCGTAGCCGCGCAGCGCCGCTCTGGTCTCCGCCGGCTTGCGCAGCCGCGAAACGACCTCGACCATGAACGGCAGGTCGGCGAGCCGCTCACGGAAGGTGCCGAAGTGCTGCTGAGCGAGGATCGTGGTCGGCGCCAGCATCATCACCTGCTTGCCGTCTGAGGCCGCCTTGACCGCGGCCCGCAGGGCAACCTCGGTCTTGCCGTAGCCGACGTCGCCGCAGACCAGGCGATCCATCGGGCGCTCGGATTCCATGTCGGCCTTGACCGCCTCGATCGCGTCGCTCTGGTCGGCGGTCTCGCGGTACGGAAAGGCCTGCTCGAAGGCAAGCTGCCACTCGGAGTCGGGAGGGAAAGCGTGGCCCTTGCGGGTGCGCCGCTCGGCGTAGAGGTTGAGCAGCTCGCCGGCCAGCGCCGAGGCGGCGCGGCGCGCCCGGGCCTTCATGTTCTCCCAGCGCTTGCCGCCGAGCGCGGAGAGCGCGGGATCGCCGCCGGCTCCGACGTAGCGGCTCAGCTTCGCCAGCTGGTCGGTGGGTACGTAGACGCGGTCCTCGCCGCGGTACTCGAGGTAGAGGTAGTCGCGGGTCACCCCTCCGACCTCGCGGGTCTCGAAGCCGGAGAAGCGGGCGACGCCATGGTCCTCGTGGACGACGTAGTCGCCGACCCGCAGGTCGCTGAAGGCGAGCCGGGCGCGGCGGCCCGGCCTGCTCGCCGCCCCCCGCCGCCGGTGCACAAGGCGCCGGAACGGGTAGACGGCGAGGCGCAGCTCGGGCGAGAGGAACCCCTCGCGCAGCGGCGCCTCGGCGAGCAGAAGGGTGCCCTCCTCGGGCATCGCGACCCCGTCGAGCATGCGGGCGTCGAGCCGTTCGAGGCTGTAGCGGGCCCGTTCGGCCGCGCCCTGGCTGTCGAACGCGACTATCACCCGGTAGCCGGAGCGGGTCAGCTTCTCGATCTCGCCCTCGGCTTCGCGGATGCTGCGCGCCGGCGACTCGGCCCGGGCGGCCCGGAAGGCGTCGGAGTCGTCAGGGCCGGCGCCGGTGATGGCCAGGACGGCCCGCTTCGCGAGCGGCTCCGCAACCTCGACATAGAGCCGCTGGGCGTCGGCGGCGTGCATCGCCGTGGTCACGTCCTCCCAGTGGTCGCGCAGCGCCGGCTCGATCTCGTCGTCGGCGGTGAGCACGACCGACGCCGCCTCGGGAATCAGGTCCAGAGGAGCCTGGAAGGACTCGATCGGAACGACGTCGGCGAGGTCGGGGACCTCGCCGCCGCCCGCAGCCTCGGCGGCCGCGATCTCGGCCAGCTCGCGGTGCTCGGGGGCAAGCTCGGCGGCGGGCGCCAGCTCGACCCGCTCGGCCTCGCCCAGGGAGCGCTGGGTGAAGGTCGAAAACCAGCGCAGCGACTCGACCTCGTCGCCGAACAGCTCGATCCGCACCGCCCGCTCCTCGGTAGCCGGGTAGACGTCGAGGATGCCGCCGCGAAGTGCGAACTGGCCCCGCTCGGTCACCTGGTCGATGCGCTGGTATCCGGCCGCCGTCAGGTCGTCGGCGACGGCGCCGAGGTCGAGCTCCTCGCGGAGCTCGATCGCGAACCCGGCCGGGCGCAGCGAAGCGTCGGGGACGGCCTCGGCGAGCGCGATCGCGCTGGCTACGACGATTGCGTCGGACTCGGCCCCCAGCGCGTCGAGGGCGTCGATGCGCAGGCCGACCAGGTGCGGCGGCGGCGCCACGTGGGACGCGTAGCCGGTACCGCGCGAGGGGTAGTAGCGAACCCTGCGCGGAGCGAGGTAGGCGCGCAGCTCTGTCGCCAGCAGGCGCGCGGCGCGGTCGTCGGCGGCGACCAGCAGCGCCGGCGCGCCTTCGAGCCCGCCCTCGTCCTCGAGCAGTGCCGCGAGCAGATAGGGGCGAAGGGCGCCGGAGACGCGCACGGTCTCGGCCTCGGGGGCGGAGGCGTCGAGGCGGGAGACGAGGGCGCTGAAGCGCTCGTCGTCGTGGGCAGCGTCGAGTAGGGGTCTCAGTGACATCGCACGCGAAACAACCGGACCCGGGGTCCGGCGGATCGTCTGACCGGGCACGGGCCCGGCCTCTTGCCTCGATTCTAGGGAGCGGTCGGCCTCAGTCCCGAAACGGAAGGCCCGGCCCAGAGCGCTGCCACTCGACCTGGCCCTCGCCCTCGCGCCGGGTGCGCTGCTCGATCTGGTCCCACTCATGGAGCATGCGTTTGAGCCGGGAGACGGCTTCGGGCGGGTGCTGGGCGATCTCGGCCGCCAGCCCGATCGCGGCCTGCTCGGTTGCGGCCGCCGGTGCGACACGGTTGACGAGCCCGAGCCGAAGCGCCTCGTCCGCGCTCACGTTTCGCGATGTGAGCAGCAGGTACTTCGCGGTCGCCAGCCCACAGAGGGTGACCAGCCGCGCGGGCCCGACCGGCACTCCGAGCGCGGCGCCCGGAAAGCGCATCCGCAGATTCGAGCCACCGACCCTGGTGTCGCAGCAGATCGCGATCTCGGCCCCGGCGCCGACAACGTCGCCGTGACAGGCGGCGACGGTGGGCTTCGGGAAGGCGGTGAGGGCGTCGTAGAGGTCGGCGAACAGCTGCATCCGCCGCACCCCGCCTTGCTCGTCGAGCTTCTCCTTAACGTCGGCGCCGGCGGAGAGCCCCATCTGATCTGACGACGTGACGACGAGCACCCGCACCCGCTCGTCGCCGCGGGCCTCGGCCAGCCGCGCCAGCAGCTGCTCGAGCATCTCGGTGTTGATCGCGTTGCGCGCCTCGGGCCGCTGCATGCGCAGCAACGCGATGCCGTCGTCGCCGACCTCATAGCCGATCGGCCCCTGCTCGCTCATCGCCCGGAGGCGGACTCGGCGTCGCCGTCGGCGTCGCCGCTGGCGATCCGCTCGACCAGCCGCTCGGCCTCGCCGGCGGCGCGCTCGATCAGCTCGCCGACCTGCTCGGAGGGCTCGCGAAATCGCGACAGCACGTAGCGCGAGACGGTCTCGGGATCACTCGACTCGGGCCTGCCGACCCCAGCCCGGACGCGCCAGAAGTCGCGGCCGCCGAGCCCCTGCTCGAGGCTCTTCAACCCGTTGTGGCCGGCCACCCCGCCACCGAGCTTGGCGCGCACCTCGCCGAACGGCAGGTCGATCTCGTCGTGGAGGACGACGACGCGATCGAGCGGCACCTTCAGCGAGCCCCGGGCCGGGCTCACAGCGCTGCCGGAATCGTTCATGTAGGTCTGCGGCAGCAGGATCGCCACCCGCGGCCCGCCGGCGCCGGCCCGCCCCTCGGCGATCAAGCTGCCGAAGCGCTTGCGGGCCCGCGGCAGCTCCCAGCGCCGGGAGAGGGCGGCGGCGATCTCAAAGCCGAGGTTGTGGCGGGTCGCCGCGTATTCGGAGCCGGGATTGCCGAGCCCGACGAGCAGGATCACATCGCCGCCCTCGCCGTCAGCCGAGCGACGGCCGAACAGGCGCAGGGGCTAGCCCTCCTCGCCGGAGTCGCCGCTCTCGGCGGGCTCGCCCTCGCCCTCGGCGGGGGCCTCCTCCCCCTCGGGCGCTTCCTCGCCCTCGGGGACTTCCTCGCCCTCGGGGACCTCCTCGCCCTCCTCGCCCTCGCCGACCAGGGCGGCCTCTTCCTCGATCTCCTCCAGCTCCTTCTCCAGCCTCGGCGGAGTCAGGGTGGCGACCGTGACCTCCTCGAGGTCGTCGGCGACGAACTTCGAGCCGGGCGGCGGAGTCACTGCGGAGAGCTGGATCGTGTCGTTGATGTCCATGTGCGAGACATCGACCACGATCCGGTCGGGGATCTCGGTCGGAAGGGCCTCGACCGTCACCTCGCGGGTGATGTGCTCGAGCACCCCGCCCTCCTTGGTCCCGGGGGCCTCCTCGGCGCCCTCGACCTCGATCGGGACCTGCGACTGGATCGCCTCGTCGAGCTTCACCTCCTGCAGGTCGAGGTGCTGCAGGTCACCGCGAACCGGCTGGCGCTGCTGCTCCTTGACAACCACCGGAACCGCGCCGGAGCCTTCGATCTCGATGTCGAACAGGGCATGGCCCTCTTGAAGCACGGCGCGGATGTCGCGCTCGGCAACCTGGAACGGGCGCGCCTCCTCACCGTTGGCGTAGACGACGCCGGGCACCATTCCCTCCCGCCGCAGGCGGCGGCTCTCGCGCGAGCCGAAGTCGCTGCGCGGTGCTGCCTTCAGGGTTGCGCGTCCGGAGGCCATTCGAGGGACGCAGGATACCCACGGCGGTGCCGCCGAGTACCGCCGTGGCGGCCGCAATACTGGCCTGCGAGCCAACGATCAGTTCGCCATCGGATGAACTCGACCCCTCCGCCGCCCGATTCCCACGGCATGCTTCCCTGGCTGGCCCGGAGGATGGGCGGCCGCCCTCTCACGGCCCGCCGCTCGCTGCAGATCATCATCAGCGCGACCATGGTCGTGACCGTGGCCGGCGGCCTCGCGATCCGCCTGCTCGACAAGAAGGACTTCAGCAGCATCGGCGAGGGCATGTGGTGGGCCGTGCAGACCGTCACCACCGTCGGCTACGGAGACGTCGTCCCGCACAGCACCAGCGGCAGGCTGATCGCCACGGTGATCATGTTGGCCGGGATCGCCTTCATCTCGCTGATCACCGCCTCGGTGACCGCGACGCTGGTCGAGCAGAACCGCCGCCGCCGCCAAGGCGCCGACGACCCCGTCTTCGCGGCGCTCGAGGAGATCAGCGCGAGGCTCGAGGCGATCGAGAAGCGCCTCGACCGCGGCGGGCGGGCTCGCGATCCCGGCCGGGGTTGAGCCCGCAGCGCACGGGCGCGCTACGTCTCGGTAAGGGGTTCCGCCTTCGGTCCCGGGACGCCCGCATCGGGCTCAGCTTCGCTGAGCGGCGCGGCCGGCATGTCGCCGGCCAGCCAGAGAGCCACCAGCGCGAACACGGCAGCCGCCAGCACCGCCCGCTTCAGGGCATCGATCTGCGCCTCGCCGTAGTCGTCGACGACCGCCTGCGCCTGCGGCGGAGGCAGGTCCGCCTTCTTCACGATGTCCTCGACGTCGGGGCGTGAGACCATTGGAACGCCCTGCTCGGAGCCGTTGACGATCTGCTGCTGGACGCCGGACGGGATGCTCTCGTCGGCGCGGATGCGGTCGTGGAAGCCGCTCGTCAGCCCGGCCAGCAGGATCGCGCCGATCAGCGCCGTCCCCAGTGACGAGCCGAGGCTCTGGGCCGAGCCCTGCAGGCCGCCGGCCTCGCTGCTGCGGGACTCGTCAACCGAGGACATCACGACGTTGCCGAGCTGTGAGACGACGAATCCGATTCCGGCCCCGAAGAAGGCGAGCGAGATTGAGAACACGGGCGAGGTCAGCTGGGGCGAGATCGAGGAGAAGAGGCCGATCAGCCCGACGAAGAGGATCGCGAGCCCGACCCTGACGATCATGCGTGGAGCGATTCGATCCGCCAGGCGGCCGCCGGCGACCGCGGCAAGGATCATCGCTATCGAGATCGGCAGGATCGCGATCCCCGTGTCCAGGGCGTCCTTGCCGAGCACCAGCTGCAGGTAGAGCGGCAGGATGAAGAAGCTGCCGGCCATGATCAGGTACGAGGAGACGAACATCGTCAGTCCACCCCGCAGCTGCGAGTTGGACGCCAGCATGCCCGGGCGCAGCAGCGGTTGACGGCCGGTTCGGGCCTGGCGCTGCTCCCAGCGCCGGAATCCGAGCAGGACGCCGAATCCGGCCGCGACGACGAAGGGAACGACCGAGAGACCGAATGGAGTGATCTCGGTGCCGTTGATCGTCGGCGGCGCCGTCGGCGTGATCAGGCCCCACTGACTGCTCTTGAGGATCCCGAAGACGACCAGCCCCAGCCCCAGCGCCGAGAGCACCACGCCGAACCGGTCGAGGGCCTCGCGGCTGACCGCGGGCGAGTCCTTGATGCGGCGAACCCCGAACAGCAGTACCCCCGCCACGACCACCGTCTCGGCCGCGAAGACGACGCGCCAGGTGAGGGCGCTGGTCACGAAGCCGCCGATCAGCGGCCCGGCGGCGACGCCGGCGCCGGCGATCCCGCCGAGCAGCCCGAAGGCGAGCGAACGCTCACGGCCCGTGTAGTTCGCCGCGGTCAGGGCCGCAATCGCCGGGATCACCAGGCAGGCGCCGATCCCTTCCGTGAACGACCACCCGAAGAGCAGGACCCCGACCGTGGGGCTGAGGGAGGTGATCAGCGAGCCGGCGCCGTAGATCCCGAGTCCGATCGAGAAGATGCGCCGCCGGCCGTACATGTCGCCGAGCTTCGCCCCGGTCAGCATGAACGCCGCCATCACCAGGGCGTAGGCCGTGATCGCAAGCTGCACCGCGGGGACGGTCGTGTCGAGGTCCGAGACGACCTCCGAGATCGACACGTTCATCACGGTCGTGTCGAGGACCATGATGAATTGGGCAGTGCCGAGGATCAGGATCGTGCCTCGGTTGCGCATCGCTACACGCGACTATCTCATTAGATCCGGCGATTTCCGACATCGACTGCGCTGTGGACGTCAGCAGTGCCGATGGATCTGCATGTTCTTCCCTCGCTCGGGACCGGGGACATCCTGGCCCCGAACCCCGCGTAGCGCCGCAGGGTCTATTTGAGAAGCTCGAAAATGAAGTAGATGATCACGATTAGGTTGACCAGCCAGGCATTGCTGGTCAGCCAGTCGCGAATCCCGGGCATCGCCTCGCGTGCCCGGCGGCCGAGCATCAGGTAGCCGAGGATCGGCAGGGCCATCAGCAGTGTGGTGGCGGCCACGAGCGGCCAGCCATGGAGCAGATTGTCGTGGTTGTCGTGAAGCCAGTGGACGGTGGAGATGACCGCGACGATGTCGGTCGGCATCAGCAGGATGAGCAGGAACCCGAGGCTGAAGGCCCGCTTTGGCTCAGCCTGCTGAAGGGTTGTCATCCACTTTGGGACGCTGGCGTGATGGCGGCCTAGGAAGGTGTGGATACCGGCCACTGCCAACAAACCCGCCACCACATAGTCGGCGGTGCTCGGGCCCGAACCCGACCGTGGATTGATACTCAGCACCTCGTAGAGCCCGAACCAGATCAGAATGCTGAGACTGGCGGCGAGCAGGACGCCGGTCAGCAGTGCGCCGGAGTTCTTGACCGGCTCGTGGCTCGTGACCAGGAAGATCGCCGTCAGGATCTGCGGCCCCATCACCATGATCAGGGACAGCGGCAGGATTTGGAGCTGAGTCGAGTCCACCTGGAGCCTGGCGATCCTATTGCGTTGCTTCCGCTGATGGCGGACGGAAAGAAAGTTGAGCGGCGGTTCAGCGCCGGCCTCGGTTGCAGCGGGCGCACGCGGGCCTCAAGTTGGGTGTTCATCGGCCTGATCCCGCTCTGAGCCCGGCGTTCAGAGGTGCCGCCGTCGTCCCCGCAATACTGGGCCGCGGTCAGGCTGAGGCGATGAAGCGAAGGCGCGCGATTCTACGAGGGAAGCTGCGGCGCACCGGGCAGGCGGCCGGCGGCGGCGATGAGTTCGTCGAGATCGAGCCTGGCGAGCTGAGCGGGATCTTCGCCGCCCCGGGCTGGCTCCGCGACCTCGGCTTCTCCGCCTGGCTGCTGGTCGGCGTGGCGGCGGCGCTCGTCGGGAGCGGTCTGGTTCCTTTCGCTGACCCAGACGATCGTGATGCCGGTGCTGACCGCCGGGATCATCGCCTCGGTTGCCCTGCCCGTCGTCGACTGGCTGAACAAGCGCCGCGTCCCGAGGGGAGCCGGGTGCCGCAATCGTGCTGCTGGGAATCGTCGTGATCGCGGCTCGGGGTCGGCTTGATCGTCCTGACCGGGATCGCGAGCCAGGCCGACGAGCTCAGCGCCAGACTGCACGACGGCGCCAACCAGATCGAGTCCTGGGCCCGCGACCTGGGGGTCAAATCGAGCAGCGCCGGGCACGCCAACCAGCAGGCGAGCGCCGGAATCAGCTCCGGCTTCAAGGCGCTGACCCACGGGCTGGTGGGCGGCCTGGAAAGCTTGCCTCGCTGGCGGTCTTCCTCTCCTTCACCGCCCTCAGCCTGTTCTTCCTGCTCAAGGATGCGCCGGCGATCGGCGGCTTCGTCGAGCGCCACCTCGGCGTCCCCGTGCCGCTGGCGCGCACGATGCTCAACCGGGTCAGCGGATCCCTGCGCGGCTACTTCGTCGGCGTCACGGCGGTCGCCCTCTGGAGCGCGGCGATAGTCGGGCTCGGAGCGCTGCTGCTCGGAGTCCCCCTCCCGGGCACGATCGCGGTCGTCACCTTCCTCGGCGGCTACGTCCCATACCTGGGCGCCTGGACCGCGGGCGCGTTCGCGGTCCTGATCGCGCTCGGCGACCAGGGATCGGGAACGGCGCTGGCGATGGCGGTGATCGTCCTGCTCGCCAACGGGGTCCTGCAGCAGCTCGTCCAGCCGGTCGCCTACGGCGCCGCGCTCGGGCTCAATCCCCTCGCGGTGCTGATCGTGACGATCGCAGGTGGCTGCCTGTTCGGCACTGTCGGGCTCGTCCTCGCGGCGCCGCTCGTCTCCGCCACGGTGAAGATCTCAGCCGATCTCGCCGCCGCTCGGGCCGCCGCCGAGCGCAAGGAGAAGGAGCCGCCATCAGAGACGGGCCCGTCCGACGCCCCCGAGCCGGGCGTTGCCTGAACCTCCCACCGCTTCGCCGCGGTCAGAGCTCGAGCCGCTCGCCCGGGGCGAGCACGGAGACCTCGACGTCTGGCGCGACGCCGGCGACGGCGCGGGCGAACTCGCGGGGAGGCGCATGCGGGTCGGCGCCACGCTGCGCACCGACCGCCACCATCGTCCCCCAGTGGATCGGGATCGCGACTCGCGGCTGGATCAGGGCGACTGCGCGCGCCGCCCGCTCGGGGTCGAGGTGCCCCGCCGGACGGTCGGGACCCCAGCCCGAGATCGGCAGGGCCGCAATGTCAACGCGTCCCGACAAGGCGGCCATCTCGGGGAATAGGTCGGTGTCGCCGGCGAAGAACAGGCTCGGCGGCCCTTCGAGCAGATAGCCGAGCGCGGGGCGCCGGCGGCCGAACGGGTAGCGGCGGCCGTCGTGCCGCGCCTCGATCGCCTCCACGAAGGCCCCTCCGACTTCGAAGCGATCGCCCGGCTCCACCTCGATCGCCTCGCGCACTCCTGCGCGGCGCAGGATCCTGGCGCAGCCCCTCGGCGCGACGACTGGGCAGGCAGCGTCGAGCGCCCGCAGGGAGGGCGGGTCGAGGTGGTCGGCGTGCGGATGCGAGATCAGGATCGCGTTCAGCGAGCCGAGCTCTCGGCTCTCGGGAAGCGGCACCCGGCGGCGGAGGTGGATGATCCGGCGTCGCAGCAGCGGATCGGTCAGCACCCGCACGCCGCCGAGGTCGACGAGCAGGGTGGAGTGGCCGATGTAGGTGACGCTTGCGATCCCGGCCAGCGTAGCCGCGCCCAGGGGCCGCGACCGCGCGACGTGCATTTGCCGCACCGGCGTGGTTGGATGCTCTCGACGATGGCCGGGGCCAGGACCGAGCCCGAAGCCGCTGCGACTTCTCCCGCCTACGGCGTGGACGTCGGCTGGCAGCCCGCGAAGCCGCGCCTTAGACCGGCGCCTTTGCTGCTCTCCTGGCTGGTCGCCGGGGCCTCCGTCTACGTGGCGGCGGCGCTGGTGCCGGGGATCGACCTCAAGGCAGCCGGCGGTGCCTTCCTGGTCGCCGCCGCGGTCGCATTGCTCAACGCTGTCCTGCCGCCGGTCATCGCCGCGCTGCGGCTGCCCGTTCACGATCCTGCTCGGATTCGTCCTGGTCCTCCTCGTCGACGCCGGAGCGCTGCTGCTCGCCGACGACCTGCTCTCGGACTTCATCTCGATCGATTCGTTCGGCGACGCGTTGCTCGGCTCGCTGGTCATCGCCGCGGTCTCGATCGGCATCGCCGCGGTGCTGGGAAGCGACGACGACGACGAGTACACGCTGCGCGTCACCGAGCGCGTGGCGCGACGGCAGGGCGAGCAGACGCGCACCGACGTCCCGGGAATCCTCTTCCTCGAGATCGACGGGCTCGCCCTGCCGGTTCTGCAGCGGGCGATGAGCAGCGGCAACGCCCCGAACATGGCTCGCTGGATCGCCGAGGATGGCTATCTGCTGACCGAGTGGGAGACCGACCTCTCCTCTCAGACCGGGGCCAGCCAGGCGGGGATCCTGCTCGGCTCCAACGAGGACATCCCCGCCTTCCGCTGGGTCGAGAAGGAGTCGGGGAAGCTGATGGTCTGCTCCTCGCCTCAGGACTGCGCAGAGATCGAGCGACGCCATGGGACAGGGTCCGGACTGCTCGCGGGCGGCGGCGGCAGTCGCGGCAACCTGCTCTCCGGCGAGGCCGAGGAGGCGATCCTCACCGTCAGCCGCATGGAGGCGGAGAAGAAGGCCAACCCCGGTTACCGGGCTTTCCTCGCCAACGGGTTCAACGTCAGCCGCGCCTTCGTGCTGTTCGCCTGGGAGGTGCTGTTGGAGCGGATCGCCGCCGTGCGCCAGCGCCGCCGCGACGTCCGCCCGCGCGGCAACCGCGGCGGCGTCTACCCGCTGATGCGGGCGGCGATGTGCGTGCTCGTTCGCGACCTGGTCGTGTTCGGCGTCCTCACCGACATGATGCGGGGGCGCCCCGCCGTCTACGCGACCTTCGCCAGCTACGACGAGGTCGCGCACCACTCCGGCCTCGAGCGGGCCGACACGCTGGAGGCGCTGCGCAAGCTCGACCGCCAGTTCGGCCGCATCGAACGCGCCCGCCGCTACGCGCCGAGGCCGTACGAGATCGTCGTCCTCTCGGACCACGGCCAGACCCAGGGGGCAACCTTCAAGCAGCGCAACGGCTACGGCCTCGACGAACTGGTCGAGCGCTCCCTTGCCGGCGGCGACGTCGCCGAGTTCGCCGGCGGCGACGAGCAGAGCGCGATGGTCCAGCACTCGATCTCGGAGGCGACCGGGCGCAAGCCCCGCAAGCCGGCCAAGGACGACGTCTCCGACCGCCAGGTCGTCGTCCTCGGCTCCGGCAACCTCGGGCTCGTCTACCTGATGGAGGAGCGGCGGCGCCTGACCCTGGAGGAGATCGACGGGCGCCATCCGGACCTGATCCCGGCGCTGCGCGAGCCACCCCCACATCGGCTGGCTGCTGGTGCGCTCCGGGGAGCGGGGGGCGGTCGTGCTCGGGACCGAGGGAGCCCGCTACCTGGACGGTGACAGAGTCGAGGGAGAGGATCCGCTCGCGCCGTTCTCGCCGACCGCGCCCCGCCACCTGGCCAGGGCGGACGGATTCGAGCATGTCGCCGACATCATGGTCGGCAGCTTCTTCGACCCCGAGCTCGACGAGGCCTGCGCGTTCGAGGAGCTGATCTCCTTCCACGGCGGGCTCGGGGGACCGCAGACGCGCCCGTTCATCCTCCATCCGGAGGGCCTGCCGGTCCCCGAGGAGCCGATAATCGGAGCGGCGGCGGTTCACGGCCTGCTGAGGAGCTGGAGAAGCCCCTGAATCGGCGCGGCTCCGCCGGCGCCGTGAGATGCGGAGCGCCGACACCGGACAAGGAGGTCCCCAAAAATGGTGCTTGCCGACTACACCTTCGGGCAGGCGTTGCTGACAGTCCTCGAGATCTTCCTTCTCGTCGCCTGGCTCTGGATTCTGTTCGCCGTGATCGCCGACCTGTTTCGCGATCACGAGATGTCGGGTTGGGGCAAGGCGGCGTGGGTCCTCTTCCTGATCGTCCTCCCATTCCTGGGCACGCTGATCTACCTGATCGCCCGCGGCGAGGGGATGCGCGAGCGCTCGATCAAAGAGCAGGCCGAGGCCCGCAAGCATCTTCAGACCTACGTCCGCGAGACCGCCGGCACATCTTCGGCGGACGAGCTGCACAAGCTCAGCGAGCTGAAGCAGCGCGGCGACATCTCGCAGGCGGAGTTCGACCAGGCCAAGGCCAAGCTTCTGGCCTGAGCGGGAGCTCCGATCGACCTCTCCGACCAAGAGCTTGGGGCTCTGCTCGCCCTCCTCGACGGCGCCGACAGCGCCGAGCTGAAGCTGACCCTGCCGGAGGCCGAGCAGCGCTCGGCGGTGGCGGCGCTCGGGATCGATCCACTCGAGGCACAGATGCGGCAGGTCTACTTCTTCGACACGCCGGGCCTGGACCTCAACGGCAGCGGCGTCGTCGTGCGGGCCCGCCGGATCCAGGGCAAGCAGCACGACTCGGTCGTGAAGCTGCGGCCGGTCGTCCCGAACGAGCTGCCCGACGACGTGCGCGGCTCCCAGGACCTGGGTGTCGAGGTGGACGCGATGCCGGACGGCTACGTCTGCTCAGCGGCGATGAAGCGCCGGCTCGGCTCGCTCGACGTCAACGAGACGGTGTCCGGCCCGCTTCCCCTCAGCGAGCTGTACTCGCCTGAGCAGCGGGCGTTCTACGCCCGCCACGCCCCGGACGGCATCGGGCTCGACGACCTTGCGACGCTGGGGCCGATCTTCGTCCTCAAGCTGAAGTTCGCGCCGCCGGAATACGGCCGCAAGCTGGTCGCCGAGATGTGGCTCTACCCGGACGGATCGAGGATTCTCGAGCTGTCGACGAAGTGCAAGCCGTCGGAGGCATTCCAGGTCGCAGCCGAGACGCGGGCCTTCCTCGCCGCGCAGGGGGTCAACCTCTCCGGCGAGCAGCAGACCAAGACAAAGACTGCGCTTCAGTACTTCTCCAGCGAGCTTGAGACCGCCCCCGCCGGATCCTGAGGCCTATGGCCGGATCGCGCTGATCCGGCCGTCCTCGACGGCAGCCTCGAGCCCGGCGTAGTCGCTCTCGTTCTGGTCCGCGTAGGCCTCCGAGAACTCGGCGATCGCACGATCGAAGGCGTCGCCACCGCCCAGGTAGGCGCCGATCCCGACCCGGTCGCCGGAGCGGGCGTGTGCCCGGGCCAGGGTCCAGGCGCAGATCTCGCCGTAGGTGCCGAGGTCGGTCGGGGCCATGCCCTCGACGTCGATCGAGGCCTTCCAGTCCCATAGCTGGCGAACGTAGAAGTCCCGCTCCACCCCGTCGATGCCGGTGACGTGGATCCAGCCGAGGGCGAGGTCGCTGGCCGCCTGCATCAGCCACTGCCCCTCGACCACGCGGCGGCCGTGGTTGGAGAAGCGGCTGTGTCCCGCGAACGGCTCAAGCACCGATGCCTCGGCCTCCTTGACCTGGAGGAAGAGCGGGTCGCCGTCGTCGCGGCCGAGCAGCAGCACGATCCAGGCCCGCGTCCCTACGCTTCCGACCCCGACCACCTTACGGGCCAGATGGGTGTAGCGGTAGCTGCCGAGCAGGTGGCGACCGGAGCCCTGAAGGGTCTTGCGATAGGAGCGCAGCAGCGACTCGATCTCCTCCTCGACCAAGGCGGCGTCCTCGGCGGCGGGCTCCAGCTCCTCGATCGGGACGATCAGCGGCGGGTCGCTGACGATCCGAAGGCCTCCGTTGACCCTGTGCGTGAGCCGCCTCAGAGCCCGCATGCTGTCCTTCGACTCCGCCTTTGCGATTCCCCGGCGAACCGCTCGCTGGCGCTTGGCGGTGATGCCTTCCTGCCAGTGCGCGAGGACTGACTCGACGTCGAGCCTCGCGTACCAGACAGCGAGATTCGAGAGCTTCGCGAACTCCCGCATCGCCTCGCGATAGCGGCGCACCGTGGCGACGACGCTGCTGCGGCGGTCGCGGCGGCGGAAGCCCAGGTCGCGTCCGGCAATCGCGACGCTGGCTGCGAGCCGCTTGACGTCCCACTCCCAGGGCCCGGGCAGCGTCTCGTCGAAGTCGTTGAGGTCGAAGACGAGCCGGCGGTCGGGGGCGCCGAAGCCTCCGAAGTTGGAGAGGTGCGCGTCGCCGCATAGCTGGACCCTGTAGCCGGAGACGGGCGTGTCCGCAAGGTCGGAGGCCATCACCGCGGCGGAGCCGCGGAAGAAGGCGAAGGGCGACTCCAGCATCCGCCCGTAGCGGATCGGGACCAGCTCGGCGACCCTGCTCTCCGCCTGGCGCTCAAGGATCTCGACCGGGTCCGGTCGGTCGCTCGCAGGCTCCCAGTCCGCGTGGCTCGAGCGCTTGACGCGTTCACGGGCCTGCTTGCCCTTCGCAGCCAGATCCGTCTTCGTCTCGACCCTCAAAACCCAACTCCGTTCGGGCTTTCGTGGCTCTTGGGCCACCCTACTACCCTCTGGCCGTGGCCGAGGACCGCAAGATCCCCAAGGGCAGGATCCGCCGCTCGGCCAAGCTGGGCACGACGCTGGGCGTCCAGGCGACCCGATACGTCGGGACCAGGGCTGCATCGGTTGCGCGCTCCGAGGAGGGCCGCAAGGAGAAGCTCGAGAACCGCCACCTCGAGGCGGCCCTGAAGCTGATGGGGACGCTGGGCGAGATGAAGGGGGCGGCGATGAAGCTGGGCCAGATGGCCTCCTTCATCGACACCGAGTTCCTGCCTCCCGAGTACCGCGAGATCTATCAGGAGCAGTTCGCGAAGCTGCGCACCTCGGCGCCGCCGATGCCCTGGGAGAAGGTCGTCAAGGTGCTCGAGGAGGAGTTCGAGGGCGAGCCGCTCTCGGAGCTGTTCACCGAGATCGAGGAGGAGGCTTTTGCCGCCGCCTCGATCGGCCAGGTGCACCGGGCCGAGTTGCCGAACGGCGCCCAGGTCGCGGTGAAGATCCAGTACCCGGGCGTCGCCGAGGCGCTCGAGGCGGACCTTCGCAACATGGGGACGATCGTCCGGCTCTCGAAGGCGATCGCCCCCGGGCTCGACCCGAAGGAGATCGCGACCGAGCTTCGCGAGCGGGTGCTGGAGGAGCTCGACTACGAGCACGAGGCCCAGGACCAGCGCAGCTTCGCCCGCGCCTACCGCGATCACCCGTTCATCTACGTCCCCGACGTCTACACGCGGCTCTCGCGCCGCCGCGTCCTGGTCACCGAGCTTGTCGAGGGCATGGGCTTCGAGCAGGTCAAGGAGCTGCCGCACGAGGACCGCAGCCGCTTCGGCGAGATCGTCTACCGCTTCGCCTTCGGCTCGATCTACCACCTGCAGCACTTCAATGCCGACACCCACCCCGGCAACTACATCCTGATGCCCGACGACCGCGTCGCCTTCCTCGACTTCGGGATGACCAAGCGGCTGGACCGCGAGCAGATCGTGCTCGAGCAGCGCGCCGTCGACGCCGCGGCCCACAAGGACCCCGAGCGGCTGCGCGAAGCCCTGCACGAGCTCGGGTTCATAAAGAACCCCTCGAAGTTCGACGCCGAGCGGCTGATGGAGCACGTGATGGTGGTCGGCGGGTGGTACATGGAGGACCGCGAATACGAGGTCAGCCCGCAGCGGGTGATGAAGGTGATCGAGGTCGACCTCCGACCCGCGCTCGGAGTACTTCGACCTGATGCGGCGCGAATCGGTCCCCGCCGAGGAACTGATGGGGCGGCGGATGGAGACGGGGGTGCTGGCGGTGCTGGCGCAGCTGCGGGCGAAGCGCAACTGGCACCGGATCATGCGCGAGTGGGTCTACGGCGACGCCCCCGAGACCGAGCTCGGCGAGCTCGAATGGGCCTACTTCGAGGAGCGCGGGATCGAGCGGGTTCCCGGCCTGGCCGGCGGCTGACCGCTCTCAGAGCTCGGCGAAGAGCCGCGGATCGTTGCTGCAGATCCCGTCGACCCCGAGCTCCGCGAGCTGACGCATCCGGGGCAGCTCGTCGACGGTCCAGGCAATCAGATCCAGTCCGGCCTCGTGGCAGGCCTCGGCGAGGCCTGCGGTGATCACCGGGTGATAGGCCCAGATCGATGTCACGCCCAGCTCCGGCGCGCGGCGCCGGGCGAGGCGGGGCAGCGCACGGCGCAGGGAGAGAAGCCCAGCGAGCATCAACGGACGTGCCCACCAGACCGAGCTCCAGTCGTGGGTGATCCTCGGAACGGTCCAGCCGAGGCGCAGCCCCGGCTCCAGCCGGTGCAGCTCGCGCAGGCTCTCGACCTCCATCGTCGAGATTCCGGCGCGTTCGATCAGCCCGCGCTCGCGCAGCGCCTCGACCACCTCGTCCTCGCGCCCGGCGATCTTCATGTCGAGGTCGAGTTTGACGCCGTCCAGCGGCGCCGCCGTGAACGCGTCGAGGCCCTCGCCGAGGGTGAGCGGGTCGCGCCGGCGCGCGTCGCCCCAGTCGTGGGCGATCAGCAGCGGCCCGCCCGGGTCGGCCGCCGGGCCGGCCGGGGCCCGCTTCCAGTCCCCGACCTCGGCGAAGTCGGAGCGCGGGCGGAGCACGTCGAGCTCGATCTCCTCGGCACCGGCATCGACCGCCGCCTCGAAGCTCTCGATCGTGTTGCCGGTGCGGATCGCGTCCGCTCCCTTGTGGCCGATCAGGCGCATGGCCCGGCGCAGACTACGCGGCGCTCGCGGGAGTACTAGGTTGGGCCCGTCGATGGCTCCGGTGCGCAGAGCAACGACCCTGGCGATGGTGCTGGCGGCCCTCGCCGGCGCCGGCTGCGGGCCCCTGGGTGGAAAGAGCGACTCCGACCAGGTCAGCGACGCTGTCAACAAGCTGATCGAGGCCCGAAACCAGGGCGACTTCGCCACCGTCTGCGACCTGATCGCCGAGACACAGCTCGCCAGGTTCAAGGCCGCCGGGACAACCTGCGTCAAGGCGCTGCCGAAGATCGCCCAGAAGGGGTCGACGACGACGATCAGGATCGAGCAGGTGCGGGTCAGCGGCGACCGCGCGACCGTCGACGCCACCGTCTCCCACAACGCCGGCGCCGGCCGGGCGCAGACGATCCTGCTGGTCAAGGAGGGCGGCGACTGGAAGGTCGCCCAGGTCGGTTTCTAGCGACCGTCTAGAAAAGCTGGTTCTCGCCGGCGAAGATCTCTGAGACCGAATCGTCGGTGAAGATGCGGCGGATCGAGTCGGCGAAGGTGCTCGCGGTAGAGAGCACGGTGATCTTCTCCGGAGCGCCGGGGCGCAGCGGGATCGTGTCGGTCACGATGATGCGGTCGATCGCGGAGTCGGCGAGCCGTTCGTAGGCGGGGCCCGAGAACACGCCGTGCGTCGCGCAGGCGATCACCCGCGCTGCGCCCTCCTCCAGGACCGTCTCCGCCGCGGCGGTCAGGGTCCCCGCGGTCGCGATCATGTCGTCGACGAGAATCGCCGTCTTTCCCTTCACGTCGCCGACCACGTAGCCGATCTCGGCGACCTGCTGGGCGGGGCGCTCCTTCTCCATCACCGCCCAGTGAACGCCGAGCTTGCGGGCGAAGTTGCGCGCGACCTTGACCCGGCCGGCGTCCGGTGAGACGACCACGAGCTCATCGGTGAAGGCTTGGTCGAGGAACCACTGCGAGAGCATCGGCATCGCCGTCATGTGGTCCACGGGGACCTCGAAGAAGCCCTGTACCTGGCCGGCGTGCAGGTCCATGGTCAGCACGCGGTCGACGGCGACGCTCTCGAGGCACTTGGCGACGACGCGGGCCGAGATCGGCTCGCGCGGGGCCGACTTCTTGTCCTGGCGGGCGTAGCCGTACCAGGGCATGACCGCGATGATCCGGTGCGCCGAGGCCCCCTGGGCGGCGTCGATCATCATCAGCAACTCCATAAGCGCGTCGTTGGGCGTCATCCCCTCGGCGTCGTTAGCGGCAGTGGACTGGACGAGGAAGACGTCGGCGCCGCGGATCGACTCGCCGTAGCGGCAGTAGACCTCGCCGTCGGCGAACGTCTTCAGGTCGGCTCGCCCGAGGTCAAGGTCGAGCTTGCCGGCGATCTTCGCCGCCAGGTCCATCGAGCAGCGCCCGCCGAAGACCATCATCCGCTTCGAGTAGTCGTGCGGGATCGCGGTAGTGGCCGGGCGCGGTTCCTCGATCGTGCTCACGAGCCTGTCTCCTGGTCCTGTTCGGCCTGCTTCGCTCTGCGCTCCGCGTACCCCTCGATGTGGCGTTGCCGCCCCTCGCTGGGAACCGCGAGAGTCCCCGGCGGCACGTCCTTTCGCACCACCGTCCCAGCGCCAGTGTAGGCGCCGTCGCCGATACTTACCGGTGCGACGAACATCGTGTCAACGCCAATCCTGCAGTGCTCGCCGATCACTGTGCGGTTTTTGCGGAAACCGTCGTAGTTGGCGGTTATCGATCCGGCGCCGATGTTCGTCCCCTCGCCGACCTCGGAGTCGCCGACGTAGGAGAGATGCGGGACCTTCGCCCCCTCCCCGATCCGCGAGTTCTTGATCTCGACGAACGAACCCGCCTTGGCACCGGTTTCGAGAACCGTCTGCGGGCGGATGTAGGCGAACGGTCCGATCGAGCAGCCGTCGAGGACCTCGCATTCGACCAGGTACGAATGAAGCGCCGTCACCCCCGCGCCGAGCTTGCTGTCGATCAGGGTCGTGTTCGGGCCGACGACCGTCCCGGCTCCGACCTCGGTGCGCCCCCGCAGCGAGGTTCCGGGCTCAATCGTCGCGTCGGGGGCGATCCGCACGTCGGCGTCGATCCACGCCGCTCCGGGGTCGACGATCGTCACGCCAGCCAGCATGTGGGCGTCGAGGATTCGGCGACGGGCCTCCGTCGTCGCCCTGGCGAGGTCGAGGCGCGAGTTGACTCCCAGGGTCACCCCCTCGTCGTCGACCAGGTGCGCCCTGACGCCGCCGCCGGCGGAGCGGATCAGCGGCAGCACGTCGCCGAGGTAGTACTCACCCTGCGCGTTGTCGTTGGAGATCCCGTCCAGGGCAAGCAGCAGCGCCGGTCCATCGAATGCATAGGTGCCGGCGTTGACCTCCTTGATCTCGAGCTCCGCCGGGGTCGCGTCGCCGGGCGCCTTCGCCTCGACGATGCGCTCGAGGCTGCCGTCGGCGCCACGGACGATGCGGCCGTAGCTACCGGGCTCGTCGAGCTCGGTGGTCAGCACCGTCGCCGCCGCGCCCGCTGCCGCGTGGGCGTCGAGCAGCTCGCGGATCGTCGCCGCCGAGATCACCGGGTGATCGCCGGAGAGCACCACGACCGTGCCGGAGTCGCCGACGAGGTCGACCGCGGCGCGAACCGCGCCACCGGTCCCGTCGGCTTCGGGCTGGACGACGGTTTCGGTCTCGGGCGGAAAGCCGGCCGAGATGTCGCGCTGGGGAGAGACGATCACCGCGATCCGCCCCGCGCCCGCCTCGCGGGCGGCGAGGATCGGCCAGGCGACCATCGGGCGCCCGCAGACAGGGTGCAGGGCCTTGGGCAGCGACGACTTCATCCGCGTGCCCTCCCCCGCCGCCATCACGAGCACGGTGGGTGCCTGAGCGCTGGCGCCGTTCACCGGCGAAATGGTACGGGGGGACGCCTCAGGGCACCCGCTGCGCCCGGGCTCGCATCTTCTCTGCCGCCTCGCGGGTTGCCGCCTCCTGCGCCTGCTTGGCCTCGTAGACCGCCTCGGTCTCGCCGCCGACGATGTCGCGGAAGCGCTGCTTGAAGCGCTCGGTGCGGCGGTCGGGCCGGAAGCGCTGCACCGCCTTCGCCTGCTTCTCCGGCTTGCGCTCGCCGTAGAAGCGCCGCGCCCACGGCGAGTCGGGCTTGCCGCTCCGGCAGGCGCCGTAGATCGCGATCGGGAGGATGAAGAAGCCGATGTAGCCGTGCAGGATCCGGCCCTTGGCGAAGCAGATCGCGACCATGGCGAAGACCAGGGCGGCCCCGAACGAAGCTCGATACGACCTCCCCGGTCGAGCTCGTCGTGAAGTCGAAGGGCTCAAAGCCGAACAGCAGCAGCAGCATTCCGGCGGCGGCGATCACGGTCGCATCGACCGACTTGCGGCCCTCCTCCGACCAGTAGACGTCGTCGAGGTAGACCCAGAGCGCGAACTCGTCGATCGTCAGGCCGCCACCGACGCCGAACAGGGCGGCGGAGATGTCGAACCACGGTTGGTTTCCCGAGGAGGCGAAGCCCACCGTCCCCCCGACCATCATCAGGCAGATGCCGAAGACCAGGTGATGCACGTGCACGCCGGAGTCGCCAACCGTGACGCTTCCGGGCCACCAGGGCACCCGCGGGCTGCGCATCAGCCGAGTGCTCATGCGGATGAAGGCGAACGAGAGGATGAAGCCGGCGAGAACGAGGAAGATTCCGTCGCGGTGCTCGCCCGAGACCTGGTCGGTCCAGAAGTCGGCGACGAAGGTGGCGGTCGGGATCAAGGCGTAGCGAGTCTAGACCCGCGTCCTCAGTGGACCAGGGCCTTGAGCGCGACGACGGCAAGGCCGAAAACCAGGCTGGTGAGGGCGCCGAGGACGATTGACATCGCGCCTTCGCCGCGTCGGAGGGGAATCGCCACCCCCCATCCTCCCAGCACCGCGATGCCGGTCGCGATCGCGACGGTCTCGGCGTGATCGTCGGAGAGGATGCCGAGCGGGGCGAGGAGCAAGGGAAAGAGGGGGGGAATCGATCCGAGCACGAGGGGCCATTCGCGGCCCAGCTCTTCGCGCAGATGCGTGAAGGCCCGCTCGCCGATCGCCTCGCTGGCGAGGAGATCGGCGTAGGCGTGGGCGATCCAGAAGACGAGCGAGGCGGTGAGCACGGCTGCCGCTACCTGCAGGGGATCGCTGCCGGGATCCTCGGAGTACGCGACGACCAGGGCGGTGGAGAGAATCGTCCCGTAGATCGCGCGCGCGAGGTTGTCGGAGGACTCCTCCTCCCTCATCGCCTCAGCCTATCCGGGGCGCCCCGGGTGGCGCTAAGGTCGAGCCGGTCCGGGGTGGTGTAGTCGGTAGCACGCCAGGTTTTGGTCCTGGAAGCGGGGGTTCGAATCCTCCCCCCGGAACTGGGCCGGCTCAGCTCGAGCCGTTGCCGCGGAAGCCCACCGGGGTGCGGTGAAGCTCGTGCGACTCGATCACCCGGTCGATCAGCCCGTACTCGACCGCTTCGGCGGGGTCGAAGAAATGGTCGCGCTCCATGTCCTCGTGGACGCGCTTTCGGTCCTGGCCCGAGTGCTCGACGTAGATCGCCTCGATCCGCTCGCGCAGCTGGAGGATCTCGCGCGCGTGGATCTCGATGTCGGCCGACTGCCCCTCGAAGCCACCGGTCGGCTGGTGGATCAGGATGCGGCTGTTGGGCAGCGCCATCCGCTTGCCCTCTGTTCCGCCGGTGAGGATCAGCGACCCGGCCGACATCGCGATCCCGAAGCAGATCGTCTGCACGTCGGCCGCGATGAAGCGCATCGTGTCGTAGATCGCCAGCCCGGCATAGGCCGAGCCGCCGGGGGAGTTGATGTAGACGCTGATGTCCTTCTCGGGATCCTCGGAGTCGAGGTGCAGCAGCTGGGCGACGACGAGGTTCGCGAGCTCCTCGGTGATCGGGGCGCCGATGAAGACGATCCGCTCGCCGAGCAGGCGGCTGTAGATGTCGAACGAGCGCTCGCCGCGGGGCGTCTGCTCGACCACCATCGGGATCAGGGACATCGTCTGTGGCTCCTTTCGGCGCCGGCTTGCTGGTCGGTGGAATACGCAACCAAACGGTTGCAGATGCAAGGTAGCAAAATGTGCAACCATTCGGTTGCGATGAGTTCGGTCGAACGCGAACTGGTGCTCGACGCCCCCCTGGAAGAGGTCTGGCGGGCGGTCTCCGACGAGGAGATGCTGAGCGAATGGCTGGCGCCGCAGGTCGAGCTCGACCTGCGGCCGCACGGGGCCCTGCTCTGCCGGACCGAGGACGGCGAGGAGCGGTGGGGCGCCGTCGAGCTGGTCGAGGAGGGCGAGCGGATCGCCTTCCACTGGCAGCGCGACGGGGCGGCGCCGAGCC
The DNA here is from genome assembly GCA_963772265.1 of uncultured Solirubrobacterales bacterium. Taxonomy (GTDB): domain Bacteria; phylum Actinomycetota; class Thermoleophilia; order Solirubrobacterales; family 70-9; genus Mayfieldus. The sequence continues at coordinate 413,041 of CAVYWS010000002.1, forward strand.
GGGTCGAGATCCGGCTCGAGGACCTCGACGGGGCCACCCGGCTGCGGGTCGTCGAGTCGGGGCTGGATGCGAGCGCCGGCCCGCAGGCATCGGGGCTCTGGAGCAAGCGCTTCGAGTCCCTGCGGCTGGCCCTGGCAAGCCTCGCCTACGCCTGATCTCGATGGCCGCTTCGCCGCGCCGGCGCTCCGAGCAGGGCGGCGAGGTCTTCGACGCGCTCGCCGATCCAACCCGGCGTCACCTGGTCGAGGCGCTCGCCTCACGCGGAAGCGCCAGCGCCACCGGGCTCGCCGCCGAGCTTCCGATCAGTCGCCAGGCGGTCGCCAAGCACCTTGCCGCCCTGGGAAGCGCCGGCCTGGTCGCCAGCCGCCGCGCCGGCCGCGAGACCCTCTATGAGCTCGCAGCCGGCGCCGCTGCGCGAGGCCGCCGACTGGATCGGGTCGGTGGGGGCCGAGTGGGACGATCGCCTGGCCCGGCTGCGGCGCCTGGTCGAGGATTGACCCCGGGCTCGTTTGTGATCCGATCGGCCCCGCCCGACGAAGAAGGGGCAGCCGGCAGAGGCCGGTCACGCATGGCGAAGGAATACGTGTTCATCGACGAGTGGGACGTCGACGCCCCCCAGGAGGCGGTGTTCGAGGCGCTCGCCGACTCGGGGACCTACCCGAGATGGTGGACGCCGGTCTACATCGAGGTCGAGTCGGACGGCCCGCCCGAGGTCGGCAGGACCTCGAAGCAGCACTTCAAGGGCCGCCTCCCCTACACGCTCAGAACCACCTCCGAGATCGTCCGCTATGAGCCGCCCGACGAGTTCGAGGTCTCGGTGGTGGGCGACCTGACCGGACGCGGTGTCTGGACCCTGACCCGGTCGAACGGCTCGGTCCACATCCGCTTCGACTGGCGGGTGATCGCCGACCGGCCGCTGCTGAGGTACCTGACCCCGGTCCTGCGCCCGCTGTTCCGCTGGAACCACAACTGGTCGATCAAGCGCGCGATCGAGGGCCTGGAGCCCTACGCCCGCTCGACCGGCGGCTCTGCGGGCACCTAGTCCTCGGTCCCGCGCGGGACCTGCCCGGCCTCGGCACCCGGCTCCAGCGCCGGGCCGCGCGGGGCGGCGATCCCGAGCACCCGCATCGCCTTCAGGCCGAGGCCCAGCTTCTCCCGGCCCTCGGTCGACGAAACGTCGTGCCCGCACAGCTCCTTGGCCCGCTCGAGCCGGTAGCGGATCGTGTGGCGGTGGGTGAACATTCGCTTCGAGGTCGCGGCGACGTTGCCGTCGTTCTCGAGATAGGCCTCGATCGTCGCCACCAGCTCAGTCTCGTACTGCTCGTCGTAGGCGGCCAGCGGCTCGATCGTCTCGGCATAGAAGTGCTGCAGCTCACCCGGGTCCTCGCTCATCGCCGGCAGCAGCAGGCGGTAGGCGCCGGTGTCCTCGAAGGCGAGCTGGGCATGTCCTTCGGCCTCGCCCACGTTGACCGCCAGCCGCGCCTCGTTCCCCGCCCTGTGCAGGTCCACGGGGTCGACCGCGCGGCGGCTGCGACCGATCGTGACGTGGAATCCCTTGAGGCTCTCGGCCAGCTCCTGCTCCAGGACCCGACCGGCCCGCTCGAGGCGCTCGTCGTCCTCGGCGGGAACGATCGCGCCAACCTCGGCCGCGCCAACGTCTTCGAGGAAGGCCAGCGTTCCCGGGGCGATCGAGCGCAGGGACCGCAGGACCAGGGTCAGCACCCTGGCCCGCCACTCGCCGGCCTGCGCGGCGCGCGGCGCGGCGCGGACGATCAGCGCCCCCGCTCCATCCTGCAGCTCGCTGCCGAGCTCGGCGGCGCGGGCGAGGATGTCGCCTCGATCGGTGACGTCACGGCCGAACACCGCGCGCACGAGTCCGGCCGCCGCCTCCTCGCTTGCCCACTCCGGGCCGCGGGCCCGCTCAAGCTCCAGAGCCAGCAGGGTCGAGACCATGCGCGCCATCGCGGCGTCGGGAGCGGCGGAGGCCTGATAGCGCAGCTCGCCGACGGCGCTGTCGGCGACCCGAAGCTCGACCGAGACCACATCCTCGCCGCCCTCGACCAGCTTCTTCTCCTGGTCTGGAGCCGCGCCGGCGACAGCCAGGATCGCGCTCGAACGGTCGATCAGGACGACCGAGGCGCCGAGGACCCGCGACGCCGCCCTCGCCACCGCGGGCAGCCCGGCGCCCGACTCGACCGCCTCGGCGAGCGCGTCGAGGGTTCCCTCTTCTGCCTTTATTGCAGGAGTTCTTTGCCTGTCACGGGCTGCGGGCACCGGGGAATTATGGTGCACACCGCTAGGGAAGCTCGTCGACGATCGAGTTGTAGTTGTGGACGACCACGAGGCCGACCACGATCCCGATCAGAACCAGGGCAAAGAGCACGAACAGGGACATGAAGCTCGCCGCGACCTTCTCCCAGGCACGGCCGTAGGAGCCGACGGCCGGGACGAGGATCAACCCGACGAAGGCGGCGAGGCTGACCAACCCGGCCCCGCCGAAGACCCAGTACTCAGTTCCAATCTTGGCTACCAGCGGCACCGAGCTCATTCTGCCGTAACTGGAACCCGACCAACGCAACCGCCGCGCAGAGGGCGTAGGCGCTGATCCCGAGCGCCCAGCCGGCGCTCACGTCGCTCATGTAATGCACGTGCAGGTACACCCGCGACAGCCCGACCAGGGCGGTGAGCGCGATCCCGGCCATCACCACCCCTGTCGCCCGCGCCATCCCGGGACGCACCCGCATCACCAGGGTGACCGCCGCCCAGAGATAGAAGACCGAGTAGGCGGCGTGGCCGCTGGGAAACGACGAGCCCGAGACCGAGATCAGCCCGCCCCCGGGGCGAGGGCGATCGATCGCCTCCTTGATGTCCCCGACGGCGATGACGATGATCACCGTTCCGGCCACGAGGACCAGGAATTCCGGCCAGCGACGGGCGGCGGCAAGCGCGGCGGCGCAGATCGCCGCCAGCGGGATCACCACCCCCGCCGATCCGAGGTGGGTCAGGGCCTTGGCGATGCTGGTCAGCCAGCCGACCTGGATGCTCTCGGCGACGTCGAGCGCGGTCCTGTCCGAGGCCGTCGGCCCCGGATCAGCGTTGATCTGGGCGGCGTAGGAGACGAGGACGAAGAGCGCGACCGCGAGCACCGCCATCAGGGTGGTGAACTCGAGGCCGAAGCTGCCGCCCGGCGTGAGCCGCGCCCAGAGGAAGCTCGCCGGCGTCCGCAGGCGGAGGCCCAGGCGGACCAGCCAGCGGGTCGGCCGGCGGCCTTCCATCCACTCCACCGTCCGCCTTCGGTTGGCGGGAACGCGCAGGAAGCGAACCGCGAGGGCGATGCCGACCACGACGACGATCAGGGTCGCGAGCAGGAAGGCCCCCTTTCCCGCGTACTTGGCCGCCGAGTCGATGCTGCGCGAGAAGAAGTAGCCGATCAGAATGTGCGCCGCCGACCACAGCCCGGTGCCGAGGACGCTGTAGGGGACGAAGGCCCGGTAGCGCATCCCGGAGCTGCCGGCGACGAACGGGGCCAGCGCCCGGACCAGGCTGATGAAGCGCCCGATCAGGATCGTCTTGCCGCCATGGCGGCCGAAGTACCCCTCGACTTGGGCGAAGCGCTCATTGCTGATCCCGAGCGAGGGCCCGTTGCGCAGGACGAATTCGCGGCCGAGGCGGCGGCCGATGAAGAAGCTCGTCGTGTCGCCGGCCCAGGCGCTGAACCAGGCGATCGCGAGCAGCAGGTAGATGCTGATCGCGCCCTGGCCCGCCACGGCCCCGCCCAGCAGCATCACCGTCTCCCCGGGAACGACGAGGCCGACGAAGGCTCCCGTCTCCAGGAAAGCGAACGCCCCTACCAGCAGGTAGGTCCAGGCTCCAAGCGCGTTGGAGATGTCCTCGAGCAGCCGCTGCAGGTCGTCATGGGGCAGCAGCTGGTTGACGACGACCCAGAAGGCGACAACCGCCAGCACGACCGCCGCCAGGGCCACCCTGCGGCCCCTCTTGGTCTCGGGGATCCTCATGGCGAGCCGGGAGAGCAGGCGATCGCCGGGGGCCCCAGCTCCGAGGCCGCCGCCTCAGCCGAGGCGAGGTCGCGGAAGAGCCCGAAGGCGGTCGGTCCCGATCCGGTCATCAAGGCCCGCTTCGCGCCGGCGCCGCGCAGTGCATCGAGCGCCTCGCCGATCGACGGGCGCAGCGCAAGCGCCGCGGGCTCGAGGTCGTTCACCAGCAGGCCGGAGTAGTCGAGCGGCGATGCCCCCTGCCCAGCCGCCGCCCTCAGGCGCTCGCCGATTGCCTCCAGCTCGGCCGGCTCACGGCCGAGGCCGAGCGCGTCGGCCTGGGCGTAGACGTCAGCCGTCGAGAGGCCCTGCCGGTCCGGCAGCAGAACGACGGCGTGCTCCCCCGGCGGGGCAAGCGGCTCCACCTGCTCCCCGGAGCCGGCGATGAAGGAGAAGGAGGGTTGGATCTGGGAGTTGACGTCGGCGCCGAGCGCCGCTGCGATCTCCTCGATTCCCTCGACCTTGCCGTCGGCGAGGCGCAGCACCGCAGCCGCGTCGGCGCTGCCTCCCCCCAGCCCTCCGGCGAGCGGAATCCGCTTCGAGATCTCGACCCTCAGCGGCGGGCCGTCCCAGCCCCGTTCGCGAAGCGCCGCCAGCGCGGTGGCGGCGATGTTCTCGCCGCCGACCTCCGGGCAGACGACCTTGTCCTCGGCGGAAACGGTGACCTCGATCTCGTCCGCGAGTGAGATCGGCTCGAACAGGGAGCGGATCTCGTGCAGCCCGTCCTCGCGGGGCGGGCCGATGAACAGGCAGAGGTTGAGCTTGGCGGGGGCGTGGAGAATCAAGTCGCTGGGTGCTAGTCGCTTGTTCCTGGGACGAGCTTCGCAGCGAGGGCGGCGAACTGGCCAGGCGAGAGCGCCTCCGCGCGAGCGTCCTCTGGGAGGCCGAGCTCCGAAAGAGCGCTGCGGACCGACTCCAGACGGCCCGGCTCGGTCAGCTCCAGCGAGCGGGCGAGGGCCTTGCGGCGGTGCGCGAAGGCGCCCCGGACGATCCCGCGGACGGCCGGTGCTGCGGCCTCCCCGACCCGCCTCAGCCGCAGTAGCGCCGACTCCACACGTGGCCTGGGGACGAACACCTGGGGCGGCACGCGTCGGACCAGCTCGACCTCGCAGGCGAGCTGCACCAGGACCGAGGGGCCGCCGTAGACGCGGCTCCCCGGCGCAGCGCGCAGGCGCTCGGCGACCTCGAGCTGGACCATCACCGTCCAGCGATCGACCCCGGGCAGCTCCTCGATCGTGCGCAGGATCAACGGCGTGGCGACCGAGTAGGGAAGATTGGAAACGACGATCCCGGGCGCCGGGTCGAGGCCCGCGAAGTCCAGCTTCATCGCGTCACCCCAGTGCAAGGAGACGTTGGACTGGGCAGCGAGCGGTTCGAGCTTGGGCTCGAGGCGGCGGTCGACCTCGACCGCGTGGAGGTGCCCGACCCGGGCCGCGAGGCGCTCGCTGAGCGCTCCTCCGCCGGCCCCGAACTCCAGCGCCACGTCCTCGGGGCCGACGCCCGACTCGCGAACGACCGCGTCGAGCAGGTTCGGGTCCGCGAGGAAGTTCTGGCCGAGCCGCCGCTGGCGGCGCGACGGCGCGGGGCTCACCATCCGAACGCCCGTCGCGCGTTGGCGTCGATCGACCGCTCGAGGTCCTCGTAGCTCGTCCCCCGGGTCTCGGCCAGCGCCCGCGCGGTGGCGACGACGTTTGCCGGGGCGTTTGGCTTCCCGCGCAGCGGCTGCGGGGAGAGGAACGGAGCGTCGGTCTCGACCAGCAACAGCTCCTCGGGAAGCTGGGCCGCGGCGTCGCGCAGCGGCTCGGACTTCGGATAGGTGAGGTTGCCGGCGAACGAGCAGAACCAGCCCCGCTGCGCGGCGTCGCCGACCCTCGAGGCGGCGGCGAAGCAGTGAAGGATCACAGTCAGGCCGTCTGCACGCTGGTCGAGCAGGGAGAACGCCTCGGCGGTCGCCTCGCCCTCCCCCGCGTCGCCCTCGTTGCGGAGGTGGATCACCAGCGGCAGCCCGGTCCGCCGCGCGACCCCGATCTGCGCCTCGAAGGCGCGCCGCTGGTCCTCGCGGGGGGCGTTGTCGCGGTAGTAGTCGAGCCCGGTCTCACCGATCGCCAGCACCCGCGGATGATCGGCGAGGGCCTCGATCCCGGTCGCCGCGGAGTCGTCGAACCCACTCGCCGAGTTGGGATGGCGGCCGACGCTCGCGAAGACCTCCTCGTGGGCCTCCGCCGCCGCGACCGCGTCGCGGTTGGAGGCCTCGTCGAGGCCGACCGTGAGGATCCGCTCGACCCCGGCCCTCCGGGCCGCCTCGACCAGCTCGGCGTCATCGGGCTCGCAGACCGACAGGTGCGTGTGGGTATCGACCATCACCGGTGGCGTTCGCACTCGGCCCGAAGCCAAGCCCTTGTCGAGAGCCTCGCGCTCACAACGGCGCAGTCTAGGACTGCGCCTCGGCCGCTATGGGGCGGTGAAGCGGAAGACCTTGACCGCGTGAACCCGGGTGTCGGTGTCGTCGCGGACGGCCGAGACGCCGACCCGCAGCCGCGAGGCGTTGGGATGCGTCGTGATCGTCTCGGTCGCGGCGTCGTTCAGGTTCACGACCAGGTTGCGGGGCTTGCGCGGCCTCAGGTGCCCGGTCGCCTTCGACGGCGGGATCTCGTCGTCGGGCAGGTGCAGCTTGGTCCTCGTGGTCGTGCTGCATTTCACTGCGCAGCGAATCGGCACCTTGAGGATCGAGCCGGCCCGCAGCCGCTTGGGTCCGCCGATCTTGAGGAAGCCGTCGGTCACCGGCGCCGCACGGCCGGCCGAATCGGCGAAGGCTGGAACCGCCGCCAGCGCGAGCGCGGCGACGACTGTTGCCGCAAGTCTGTTCACGGGTCCTCCCATCAGGCTCGGATCAAGCAACCTACCCGCTTCCCGGAGTTCAATTCAACCGCCAACCGTCGCTCCGTAGCGGAATTTGAGTATCGATCAGGCCGCAGTTTCAAGCTTCGGGAACAACGGCGGCAGCCGTTCGATGCGGTGGCCCCCTCCGCGAGAGCCAAACTCCGCAAGTTGGCGCCCCGGTTCGCCGATCGCATCGAGAAGCCGGCCGGCGGTCTCCGGCATGAACGCGTCGAGCAGCAGCGTCGTCACCCGCAGGCCTTCGCCGAGGTTGTAGAGAACGGTGTCGAGGCGCTCCGCCTCCGTCTCCTGCTTGGCCAGGTCCCAGGGGCGGGTCTCTTCCACGTACTGGTTCAGCCGGCGCACCCGCCGCCAGATCGCCTCCAGCGCCTGGGTCAGCTCGGTGCGGTCGATCAGCTCGCGGACCTCCGTCGGCAGTGCCGCGAAGTCGCTCTCCAGGGCCGGGTCCGGCTCTGCTCCGGGCAGGACGCCGTCGCGGTAGCTGTCGATCATCGCCAGGGTGCGGCTCGCCAGGTTGCCGTACTCATTGGCCAGCTCGGTCTCGTAGCGGGTCTCGAACCCGGCCGCCGAGACCGAGCCGTCCTGGCCGAAGGAGACCTCGCGGAAGCAGTAGAAGCGCAGCGGGTCGGCGCCGAAGCGCTCGATCACCTCGAATGGGTCGAGGACGTTGCCCAGCGACTTCGACATCTTCTGGCCCTCCATCAGCAGGAAGCCGTGGATGACCAGCCGCCGCGGCAGCTCGTAGTCGGCCGCCATCAGGAAGGCCGGCCAGTAGACGGCGTGGAACTTGAGGATGTCCTTCGCCATCACCTGCAGGCTGGGAGGCCAGAAGCGCTCGGTCAGGTCCTCGCCCTTGCGCGCGTAGGTGAGCCCGGTGGCGTAGTTGAGCAGCGCGTCCCACCACACGTAGATCACCTGCTCGCGGTCCCACGGCAGCGGCACCCCCCACTGCAGCTTCGGCCGCGAAAGCGAAACGTCCTGCAGCCCGCCCTTGATGAACGCGACCGCCTCGTTGCGGCGGAAGTCGGGGACGACGAAGTCGGGGCGCTCCGCGTAGAGGCGCTCGAGCCTCTCCTGGAAGGCGGAGAGGGCGAAGAACCAGTTCTCCTCCTTCTCGCGTTCCAGCGCGATGCCGTGGATCGGGCAGGTGTTGCCCTCGGCTATTTCGGCCTCGGTCTTGAAATCGGCGCAGCGCGGGCAGTACCAGCCTTCGTAGGTCCCCTCGTAGACGTGGCCGTTGTCGTGGACCCGCTGCACGATCTCCTGGACCTTGGCGATGTGCTGGGGGTCGGTGGTGCGGATGAAGAAGTCGGCCGAGGCGTTGATCTTCGGCAGCAGCTCGCGAAACCGCGGCGCGTTGCGGTCGACCAGCTCCTGCGGCGTGATTCCCTGCTCCTCGGCGGCCCGCACCGTCGGCTCGCCGTGCTCGTCCGTCCCGGTCTGAAAGAAGACGTCCTCGCCGCGCGCACGCATGTGACGGGCGAAGATGTCGGCGGCGATCGTCGAGTAGGCGTGGCCGAGGTGGGGCTCGGCATTGACGTAGTAGATCGGAGTTGTGAGGTAGTAGCCCACGGCCGCCGGAGCATAGTGCCGGGCTTTGGCTGCCCGATAATGCCCCCGTGGCCTGGACCTGGCAGTGGACCGTGTGGAACCAGTTGACCCGAGCCCACGTCGCCGCCTACCGGCTCAGCGGCGGCAGGGTCGGCGGCGAGTACCGCGGCGCTCCGGTGCTGCTGCTCCATCACACCGGGCGCCGCAGCGGCAAGGAGCGGGTCAGCCCGCTGATCTACATCCCCGACGGCGACGAGCTGGTGGTCGTCGGCTCCAAGGGCGGCTCCCACAAGCACCCGGCCTGGTTTCTCAACCTGCGCGAGATGACCGAAACGGAGGTCGAAGTCGGAGGCGAGAAGCGCCGGGTCAAGGTACGCGTCGCCTCGCCGGAAGAGAAGGAGAGGCTCTGGCCCCGCGCGGTCGAGGTCTACTCCGACTACGCGAACTACCAGCGAAGGACCGAGCGGAGATCCCGCTGTGATCCTCAGTCCAGCTTGAGCGGCGGCTAGCCGCTGCGACGGCAGCGGACGCGCGCAGGAGCCGTCGCCGTGGCGCCAGAGCACCCCTCACCTAGTCCTGCTCCTTGGAGCGCCGGCGGCGAGGGATGCCGGCGGCCTCCGTCAGCGCCGCCTCGACGTCGGCGAGGATCGCGCGCTCGGAGCGGGAGGCGACGAGCGGCTCGGCCATCCCGTCGACGTGGACGTAGGTCCGCCTTCCCTCGCCGCGCTCCTCGGGCGGCATCGGGACCAATCCGAAGACCCGGTCCGCGCGAACGAACCGCCCGTACCCCAGCGGAACCATTCGTGGATCGCGCTTCGCCATCGCCATGACCGTACCGCCACGGCCGCTGAGGCTCAAGCGCTCAGGCGGCGCAGCACCGCCTGCGCGAAGCGCTCCGCCGAGCCCGGCGCCCGTTCGAAGTACAGCGACGGCTCCACCGCCTCGAGCTCGAGCAGGACCGGGGCCCCGCCGGCGTCGGCGAGCATGTCGACGCGCGCGTACAGCGGCGCCTCGCCAAAGCGCTCCCGCAGCCGCTCGAGCACCGCCGCCGCCAGCTCGCGCTCGGCCTCGTTTGCGTCGCCGGTGCCGACCAGCTCCTCGCGAAACATCGCGGCCGCGGAACGCAGCTCATGCTCCGCCAGCGGCGCCTCCTCGTCGGGATCGAGGACGACGCTCTTTCGCAGCACGTGGCTCTCGGAGCCGTCGATGAAGACGATCGCGGTCTCGCCGCGCTCGTCGACGCTGGTCATGTAGGGCTGGACCATCGCCACCCGGTTCTGCGCCCGCAGGCGGTCGAGCAGCCGTTGCGCGTCCGCATGGGCCGCGGGCGAGAAGCGGCCGGTGTCGCGGGCGCCGGCGGAGATTGCCGGCTTGACGACGATCTCGCCGCCGAGCTGGGGCGCGGGATCCGAGGGCGCGACGAAGGACGTCGGCACCGTCGCCACTCCGGCCGCCTGCAGATCGGCGAGATAGCGCTTGTCGCTGTTCCAGGCGACCAGACCCGGCGGGTTGTCGAGCCGCCGGCCCTGCGACCGGGCCCACTCGACGAAGGCGTCGCGGTCGCGGGTGTAGTCCCAGGTCGAGCGCAGCACGACGCGATCGAACCGCGCCCAATCCACTTCGGGGTCGTCCCAGACCTCGAACCTCACCTCGACCCCGAGCCGCCGCAGCTCGGCCGCCGGCCGGCGATCGTCCTCCCAGCCCTCGGGCAGGGCGGCGCAGGTGGCAAAGGCAACCTTCATGGCCAAAACGGGGCGCGAAAAGCAAGCAGGTCGGGGGAAGCAGGCAAATCGGCGACGCGAGCGCACTGAGGGCGTGCGTGAGCGAGACGATTTGCCGATGACACCGAGATGCGCAGCTTTGCAGCGCCCCTACTGGCGCGGGTCGCGCCCGGTCAGGGCGCGGTAGAGGTCATTGGCCCGGGTTCCGGTCAGCGCCGCGACGACACTGGCCGCGGCCCGCGGCCGGGCTCCGGACTGGACCAGGTGCCGCAGTGCCTCGACCGCGAAGCTGATGTCCTCGGGGTGATCATCGTCGAGGGCGGGGCCGATCACGAGCACGATCTCGCCCTTGGCCTCGCCGCGGAAGCGGCGCGCCAGCTCCGCCAGCGTCCCGCGCGAAACCTCCTCGTGCAGCTTCGAAAGCTCGCGGCAGACCGCGGCGGGACGATCGGGTGCGATCGCGGCGAGGGCGGCGAGCGACTCGGCGATCCGGCGCGGCGACTCGAACGCGATCACCGTCTCGCCGGAGCGCAGAACCCGCTCCAGCTCCCCCGCCCGGCGCGGTAGGAAGCCCTCGAAGCGCCAGCGGTCGGGCGGCAGGCCGGAGGCGACCAGCGCGACCGGGACCACCGACGGGCCCGGCAGCACCTCGACCTCGAGGTCGCGGTCGAGGCAGGTGCGGATCAAGCGGTAGCCCGGGTCCGAGATCGCCGGCATGCCGGCGTCGCTGACCAGCGCCACCTGTGAACCGCGGGCAATCCGCCGCGCCAGCTCGGGCGCGCGGGCACTCTCGTTGCCCTCGTGGTTGGAGACCAGCTGCGGCGGCGGCGAGATCCCGAGGCGGTCGAGCAGGGTGCCGGTGCGGCGCGTGTCCTCGCAGGCGATGAAGTCGGACTCGACCAGGGCCTCGCGGACCCGAGGCGTGATGTCGTCGAGGTTTCCGATCGGGGTCGGGCAGACCAAGAGCTTGCCGGGCATCAGTCCGCCGCCCCCTGCCCCAGCTCCAGACGGGCCATCGTCGCGGCGCCGATCATTCCCGCCTCCGGTCCCAGCTCGGCGGTCAGAACCGGCACCTCGTTCATCGGCGGCAGCGCCCGCGAGCGCAGCTCGGCGCGCGCCGGCTCGAGCATCAGGTCCCCGATCGCCTTCGCCACCCCGCCTCCGATCACGATCACCTCGGGCTCGAAGATGTTGGCGAGGCTTGAGAGCCCGGCGCCGAGGCGCCGTCCCGCCTCCTCCACCACGGCCACCGCGACGGAGTCTCCGTCGTTGGCCGCGTCGGTCACCGTCTTGCCGTCGATCGGCTCGCCCGCGGCCAGGGCCCTGCCGAGGACCGAGTCGGGCTCGCGCTGCGCGGCCTCGCGGCCTTCGCGGGCGAGGGCGGTCCCCGAGGCGAAGGTCTCCATGCAGCCGCGGTTGGGGCAGTTGCCCTGGCATCGCGGCCCGTCGAAGTCGATCACGATGTGGCCGGGCTCGCTGGCGGCGCCGGTCGAGCCCCGGTAGAGCTCGCCGTCGATGATCAACCCGCCGCCGATCCCGGTGCCGATCGTCAGCATCACAGCGTTGCTGGTTCCTCTGGCGGCTCCCAGACGGTGCTCGGCAAGCGCGGCGACGTTGGCGTCGTTGTCGATGAACACCGGCTTGTCCAGACGCTGGCGCATCTCGTCGCGGATCGGCAGGTTGTGGATCGGCAGGTTCACCGCGTTGATCGCCAGCCCGCGCTCGCGGTCGATCGTGCAGGGGACGCCCAGACCCACCGCGTCGACGTCGGGGTGGGCCTCCAGCGCCTGGCGGATCTCCCGCTCGAGCGTGTTCAGCAGCTCGTCGCCCGTCTGCCCGGCCGAGCCCTCGCGGTCCTCGTAGAGGACCTGTCTCTCACCACCGATCACACCGACCAACACCTTGGTTCCCCCCAAGTCGACGCCGACGGTCTCGGGAGCGCTCAAGTCACGACTCCCACCCGCCGGTGGCGTCGCCTATCAGATCGGCGTTGACGAGGGATGGGCAGGAACCAGCGTCCATCGGCAGTATTGATAGCCGCTCATGCCTTCCAACGGCGAGCAGCAGCCACCCGATCAGGGCGGTCGGAAGCCCTCCGGGCGGCCCGGGCGGGGACCGTCGACGCCCCCTGAGAAGCCGGACTCGGGGCCCGCGGAGCCAAAGAAGCCGGATTCAAAGCCCTCGGGGCCGCCGGAGTACACCGTCTACCGCTCGCGCCGGGGACTGATCTCGCGCCTGCGCTCGCCCGACATCTCGAGCCTGCGCGACCGAACCCGACGCTCCTACCGACGCCTCGGCCGGGGCGGCGCCAAGGCAGAGGACCTGCCCCCAACGGCTCCAAAGGCGCTGCTTCGGCGGGCGCTGAAGTGGGCCGGCATCGCCGCCGGGGTCTGGGTCCTGATCAGCTTCCTCGCCTTCGCCGTCTCCGCCCAGCTTCAGGAGTGGAAGCTCGCCGACGGTGCCAAGAGCGTCCTGCACGGCAACCCGTTCCTGCTCACCAGCCCGCAGACGATCCTGATGATCGGCACCGACGCCCGGCCGCCCGACACCAAGGAGCCCGGTGCGGCCCCGTCGCAGAGCTGCTTCGACCAGCAGGCGCACGGCGACTCGCCGCACGGCGGCTGCTCCCAGGGCCAGTTCCGGGCCGACACCCTGATGCTGATCCGGGCCGGCGGGGGGCACTTCCGCAAGCTCTCGATTCCCCGCGACAGCCTGGCCGAGATTCCCGGCCACGAGGCCCAGAAGATCAACGCCGCCTATGCGTTCGGCGGCGCCAAGCTTCAGATCCAGACCGTCGAGCGCTTCCTCGGGATCAAGGTCGACCACGTGGTGATCATCGACTTCACCGGCTTCGAGGACTTCATCGACGCGATCGGGGGGGTCAAGGTCGACGTGCCGCAGAAGCTCTGCGCCGACATCTCCGGGGGTGCCGGCGGCGGGCAGGGCGGCATCACCCTGCACCTCGGCAAGGGGGAGAACACCCTCGACGGTCAGAAGGCGCTCGCATACGCGCGGATCCGCGAGCCGAGCCCCTGCCCCGGGAAGGGGCGCAGCGCCTTCGGCAGCGGCTATGACGACGTCGACCGCGCCAAGGCCCAGCAGGCGGTGATCAACGGGATCAAGGGCCGTCTGACCAGCCCCCTGCGACTGCCCTACAACTTCATCCATGGCCCGATCATCGGCTGGGACGCCCCGCGCGCGTTCGTCGGCGACATGGGCTTCTTCACCATGCCGCAGCTGATCCTCTCCTCGGTGATCGGGGGCTCGAGCACCAACGTGCTCTGCGCCCGCGTCCCGACCCCATGCGGCCCCGGGCCCCTGGGCAGCACCGAGGTGCCCGAGTCCGAGCGCCAGCGGGCGGTCAAGCAGCTGCTCGGCTAGCGCTAGTCGCTCTTCGCCGAGTCCGACTTGGCGGCCGCCGTTTCCTTCTTCTCGGACTTGTCGGACTTCGAGGGCGTCTCAGACTCCTTCGACGCCCCATCGCCGCTCTGCTTCTTCTTCGAGCCGTAGTCGGTGGTGTAGAAGCCCGAGCCCTTGAAGTGCACCGCGACCGGGTGGAACACGCGCTCGACGGGCGCGCCGCAGACCTCGCATTTGCTCAGCGGCTCGTCGGCCATGCTCTGCACGGTCTCGAAGACGTGCCCGTTGCTGCACTTGTACTCGTAAATCGGCACGGGCGAGCGATTATCGCAGCCACCCCTGCTCCACCCGGCACTCTCGCTTGCGGAGTGCCAGGCGAAGGCGGCGATACGGTTCGCGCGTGGAAGCAGCCGAGAAAGCCCGCCCCGACGAGGTGACGATGGAGGAGATCGTGGCGCTCTGCAAGCGCCGCGGCTTCGTCTTCCCCACCTCGGAGATCTACGGCGGGCTGGGCTCGACCTACGACTACGGCCACTACGGCGTCCTGCTGCGCAACAACGTCAAGGGCGAGTGGTGGCGGGCGATGCTGCAGGAACGCGACGACATCGTCGCGCTGGACTCGGCGATCCTCCAGCACCCCCGAACCTGGGAGGCCTCCGGGCATCTCGAGGGATTCACCGACCCGCTGGTCGACTGCCGGACCTGCAAGCAGCGGTTCCGGGCGGACCAGCTCGACCAGGCGGCCTGCGGCCGCAAGCCCTCCAAGCACCCTGGCGAGACGCCTGAGTGCGACCTCACCGATGCGCGCCAGTTCAACCTGATGTTCCAGACCCACGTCGGGCCGGTGCTCGACGACGCCTCGGTCGCCTACCTGCGGCCGGAGACCGCGCAGGGGATCTTCGTCAACTTCAAGAACGTGCTCCAGTTCGCACGTCGCAAGCCGCCGTTCGGGATCGCCCAGATCGGCAAGTCGTTTCGCAACGAGATCACGACCGGCAACTTCGTCTTCCGCACACGCGAGTTCGAGCAGATGGAGATGGAGTTCTTCGTCCCACCCGACGAGGCCCCGAAATGGCACGAGCACTGGCTGGCCGAGCGGATGCGCTGGTACACCGAGCTGGGCATCCGCCCCGACCACCTGCGCCTGCGCGCGCACGGCGCCGACGAGCTCTCCCACTACTCGAGCGCCACCTCCGACATCGAGTACCTGTTCCCGATGGGCTGGTCGGAGCTGGAGGGGATCGCGAACCGCGGCGACTTCGACCTGCGCCAGCACGCCGAGTTCTCGGGCGAGAAGCTCGAGTACTTCGACCAGGAGACCAAGGAGCGCTACGTCCCGCACGTGATCGAGCCGGCGGCCGGAGTCGACCGTGCGATGCTCGCCTTCCTTGTCGACGCCTACGACACCGAGGAGGTCGAGGGGCGCCAGCGCACGGTGCTGCGCCTGCACCCCCGGATGGCGCCGGTCAAGGTCGCCGTCCTGCCGCTGGTCTCGAAGGAGGGGATGCCGGAGAAGGCGCGCGAGGTGTTCGACTCCGTGCGCCGGCGCGTCGCCTCCGAGTACGACGACGGCGGCTCGATCGGAAAGCGCTACCGCCGCCAGGACGAGATCGGCACCCCCTGGGGGGTCACCGTCGACGGGCAGACGATGGAGGACGACACGGTGACCCTGCGCGATCGCGACTCGCTCGACCAGACCCGGGTCCCGATCGAGGGGCTGGCGCGAGGAGCTGGCGGGCCGCCTCGAGCAGCCCTGGCAGAGCCCGAAGCTCGAAGCGAGTTGAGCCTCAACCTCGCCACGATCGTCGTTCGCAGCGCCGAGCGGCACGGCGACGGGCTCGCGGTCCGGCTCGATCCGATCAAGCTCACCTACGACGAGCTCGACGAGATGAGCGCCAGGGCGGCGGCGATGCTGCGCGAGCGCGGCGTCTCGCCCGGCGACCGGGTCGGGCTGATGCTCCCCAACGTCCCCGCCTTCGTCGTCCTCTACTACGCGATCCTGCGAGCCGGGGGGATCGTGGTGCCGATGAACATCCTGCTGAAGCGGCGCGAGGTCGGCTACTACCTCGAGGACTCCGGCACGCGGCTGATGTTCGCCACCGACGAGATGCGCGAGGAGGCCGAGGCCGGCGCCGCCGAGGCCAACGCCGAAGCCGTGATCCTCGAGCGCGGGCGCTCTGCCGGGCCTGCTCGAGCCGTCTCGAGCCCGATCCGGAGCTCCGCGAAACCGACCCCGACGACACGGCGGTGATCCTCTACACCTCGGGCACCACCGGCAGGCCGAAGGGGGCCGAGCTGACCCACGCGAACCTCGACGGCAACGCCGACTTCGTGCGCCGCGCCCTGACCCAGGTCGGGCCCGACGACGTCGTGCTCGGGGCGCTGCCGCTGTTCCACTCCTTCGGGCAGACCGCTGCGATGAACGCCTCGCTCGGCGCCGGAGCCTGCCTCGCGCTGCTGCCCCGGTTCGACCCCGGACAAGCGCTGGAGATGATGCAGTCGCTCGGGGTCACGGTCTTTCTCGGCGTGCCGACGATGTACGCGGCGATCCTCAACCACCCGGGCCACGAGGGCCACGACCTGAGCGGGCTTCGGATCTGCATCTCCGGCGGCCAGTCGCTGCCGGTCGAGCTGCTGCGCGGCTTCGAGTAGGCCTTCGGCTGCAAGATCCTCGAGGGCTACGGGCTCTCGGAGACCTCCCCGGTCGCCTGCCAGAACCGGCCCGACCGCGAGCGCAAGCCGGGCTCGATCGGGATCCCGATCGATGGCACCGAGATGATGATCGCCGACGAGTCGGGGGCCGAGCTGCCAGACGGCGAGGTCGGCGAGATCCTGATCCGCGGCCCCCACGTGATGAAGGGCTACTGGCGCCGCCCCGAGGCGACCGCGGAGGCGGTCCGCGACGGCTGGCTTCGCTCCGGCGACCTCGGCCGCCGCGACTCCGACGGCTACTTCTACGTCGTCGACCGCAAGAAGGACCTGATCATCCGCGGCGGCTACAACGTCTTCCCGCGCGAGGTCGAGGAGATCCTCTACGAGCATCCCGACGTCGTCGAGGCCGCCGTGGTCAGCGTTCCCCATCCCGAGCTGGGCGAGGAGGTCGGCGCCGCTGTGGTCCTGCGGCCGGAATCCAAGACCACCGCGGAGGACCTAAAGGCTCATGTCAAGAGCCAGCTCGCCGCCTACAAGTACCCGCGCGAGATCTGGTTTCTCGACGAGCTTCCGAAGGGCCCGACGGGAAAGATCCTCAAGCGGGAGATCAAAGCTCCCAGCGATCGCCCTGCCTGACCCGCTCGAGGCCGGTCCAGCAGAAGTTCATCAGCGCCAGGACCAAGCGCTCGCGCGGCACCTCGCGATGGTCGTCCCACCAGTTGGCCAGCGCCCGCATCGCGCCGACCAGCTGCTGGCCGCCCAACTCGGCGCGCAGGTCGGCCTCCTCGGGAGTTTGGCCCTCCTCCAGCTCCCGCGGGGTGTCGGCATGGATCAGCGCCGCCACCGCATGCGCCATCTCGGCCTGACGCTGCCCGACGCCGCGCTCGCCGCCGGCCTCCATCGGGTTGCGAACCATCAACCGCCACGGCTCGCGGTTCTCCTCGACGAAGCCGAAGAAGGCGTCGGCGCCGGCCCGCAGGCGCAGCTCCGGGGTGCGGGCCGAGCTGGTCGCGATCACGCGCTCGAGTAGCTTCTGGCGGTAGCGCGCCAGCAGCGCCTCATGCAGGTCGCGCTTGGAGGAGAAGTGCTCGTAGATCAGCGCCTTGGATATCCCGGCGCGCTCGGCGACCCCTTCCAGCGAGGTCTCGTAGAAGCCGTTCGCCGCGAACTCCTCCAAGGCCGCGTCGAGAATCGCCTCGCGGCGCGCGGGAGCAGACATCCGCCTGCGCCGTTCCTTGCCATGTGTGACTGATGTCACTCTTGCCAACCGCCGTAGCTGACTCGGTAGTCAGTTATTCTAGTCGCCAGGAAGTACCCGGCCAGCGAGGAGGTCGACTCTGCAATGTCAGTCGCAGCCCAGACAGCCACCGGCGACATCAGCTACGAGGATCTCTACGAGCGCTGGGAGCACGGCAACTGGTCGGCTTACGACCTCGACTTCTCCGAGGACCGCAAGGGGTGGCAGGCGCTCAGCGAGATCCAGCGCAAGTCCGGTCTGTGGATCTACTCGATGTTCTTCTTCGGCGAGGACTCGGTCGCCGACAACCTCTCCCCCTACATCGACGCCGCCCCGAAGGAGGAGCAGAAGTACTTCCTCGCCACCCAGCAGGTCGACGAGGCGCGGCACGCCGTCTTCTTCCATCGCTTCTTCCGCGAGGTGATCGAAGCCGGCGACTCGGTCTCGTCGACACTGGCGTACACCCTCCCCCAGCTCGGCTGGGGCTATCGCGGGGTCTTCGACCGGCTCGACCGGATGGCCGACGAGCTGCGGCAAGACCGCTCGCTGCCCAAGTTCGCCCAGGCGATCTCGCTCTACCACATGGTGGTCGAGGCGACGCTGGCCCAGCCAGGGCAGCATTTCATCGAGGACTTCTTCGTCAAGGAGGGGACGATGCCCGGCTTCAGCGCGGGCATGGTCAACGTCTCCCGAGACGAGCAGCGCCACATCGGCTTCGGGGTCAAGGCGCTGTCGGAGATGTTCGCGGAGTCCGAGGAGTGCAAGGCGGCGGTGGTCGAGCTGCTGCGCGAGGTCCTGCCCTACTCACTCGCCGTCTTCGTCCCGCCGGGCTTCGACGAGCGCTATACGACCGAGTACGGGTTCACGCTCGAGCAGATCTACGCCTTCGGGATGCGCTCGGTGGAGGCGAAGTGGCGTGCGGCGGGCTTCCCGCTCGAGGAGATGCCCGCCGACATCTACCCGGTCGATCGCTCGCTGCCCCACGAGGAGCGCGCCCGGCAGCAGATCAAGCTGCTCAAGGCGGGCGTCATCGGCGAGCCGAACGGGCGGCCCGATTCGAGCCCCGAGACGCAGAAAATCCTCTTCGAGACGATGAGCCGCTCCGCCAACGTCGGCCAGCTCAACGGCGGCGCCTGGACCTTCCAGTTCCGCTTCAGCGACGCCGACCCCTGGCACATCGTGATCGACAATGGCTCGTCCCGGGTCGAGCACGGTGAAGCGCCTCGGGCCGACCTCACCCTGAACACCGACTGGGCGCAGTGGGTCGAGCTCTCGACCCGCGGCCAGAATCCGGTGCCCGCGTTCCTGAAGCGGCGGCTGCGCCCGCGGGGATCGCTGCGCGGCCTGCGCGCCTTCCGCAAGGCGTTCGCCCCGCGCGACGTCGGTTAGGGGTCAGCCGATCGGCGGCCGGCTGTCGGCCCAGGGCCGCTCCGCCTCGAGCTGAGCGGCGAGCGAGAGCAGCGTCGCCTCGTCGCCGAAGCGACCGATCAGCTGCACCGCGAGCGGCATCCCGTCGGGCGCGAAGCCGGCGGGCACCGCCGCCGCCGGGTTGCCGAGATGGTTCCAGGCGGGGGTGAAGGGGTAGAAGCGGACCTGCCCGAGCAGTGATCCGGATCGCGCTGCGGCCCTCAAAGTGTCGCAACGGCAGCGCCGTGCCCCCCATCACCGGCGTCATCAGGACGTCGTGCTGGTCGAACAGCGACCAGATCCGTTCGCGGTCACGCTCCATCGCCTCGCCGCGCGCCTTCTCCAGGGCCCGGTCGGAGATCAGCCCGCCGAGCTGGCCGAAGCGACGCGTGCGCAGCTCGAGCCGTTCCGGGTGGGGGGTCATTGCGACGTCGTCGTGTATCCCGCGCAGGTAGCGGACCGAGATCTGATTGCCGATCAGCCCCCAGTCCGGCGTCCGCTCGACCACCTCGTGCCCGAGCGACCCCAGCAACCCGGCGGTCTCGCCGATCGCTCCCTTGACCTCGTCCGAGACCGTCCCCGGAGGGACGCTTCGGGCCGGCTCGGTCGTGAAGGCGATCCGCAGCCTGCCGGGCGGAGTCCGAGCCGACTCGACGAAGGGGCGGTCGGGAGGCGGTGGCGCCTCCGCCTCGCGCGAGCCGCCGCTCGCCAGGTCCAGGTACAGCGCCGTATCGAACACGGTCCGGCTGAGACAACCGCTGACCGACATCCCGTTCCAGTGGTCGGCCTCGGGGACCAGCGCGTCGGGGACCATCGAGATCCTCCCCCGGGTCGGCTTGAGGCCGAAGATGCCGCAGGAGGCGGCGGGGATGCGGATCGAGCCGGCGCCGTCGGAGCCCGACGCGATCGGGACCAATCCGGCGGCGACCGCGGCGGCGCTGCCTCCGCTCGAGCCGCCGGTGCCGCGCTGGGAGTTCCACGGGTTGCGGCTGGCGCCCCAGGTCGCCGACTCGGTGAAGCCGAAGACCGCCAGCTCGGGAAGGTTGGTCTTGCCGATCACGATCGCCCCGGCGGCCCGCAGCCGGGCGACCATCTCGGTGTCGGCGCTGACCGGCTCCGGGAAGCAGTCGGTTCCGTGGCTGGTCATCTCCCCGGCAAGGTCCTGGCCGTCCTTGAGCGCGATCGGAACGCCGAGCAGGGGCCGCTCGTCGCCGCCCCGCAACCGCGCCTCCGCCTGCTGGGCCTCGGCGAGGGCGCGCTCGGCCAGGACGACGCGAAACGCGTTGAGCTGCGGATCGAGCCGCTCGATCCGGTCGAGGTGGAAGCGAACCAGCTCGGTCGGCGAGACCTCTCCGGCCCGGACCATCTCGGCCTGCATTGCGGCGCCGGCGAAGGCGAGGTCGTCGGGGGTGGTGCTCACCCGGCGAAGCATATGTCTGGGGCGAATCGCCGCACCCGATCGCCAAGCGGGTGCTGCGCGGCGAGCCACAGCCCGGTGAAGACGCCGACGAGCTCGCCGGCGGCTAGACTCGCGCGACTCTGCGGACGCGCTTTCAGGCAGGAACGTCGATTGCAGGCCGAGGCGGCGCCCTTGCGGCCGCGCTCGCCTGCGTCCTGCTGGCTATGGCCGCACGGGGCGCCGCCTACAACGGAGACGATCCAACCGAGGAGTACGGCACGAACCCGTGCACGGGGCCGGAACGCCACGAGCTGCTCTGCCCCAACCTGCGGATGTCGAAGCCGCGCGACCTGTACATCTCGCACTCGCCCGGCGGACGCCGGCTTCTGCGCGCCACCAGCAGCGTCAACAGCCGCGGCAAGGGGCCGATCGAGATCCGCGGCCAGCGCATCCCCGGCACCAACCAGATGCGGGTCAACCAGCGCATCCACCGCAAGGGGGGCGGGAAGCTGGTGATCCGGACAGACGGACGGCTGGCCTTCTACCCCGTCCCCGGCCAGTACCGCTACTGGAAGTTCCGTGACGCGGCCCGCTTCGAGATCTGGAGCGTCGACAACTCCGGCGCCCCTCAGCAGCGGCTGCGCACGGGGCCGAAGTTCTATTACTGCCTGCGCGACCTCAAGCGCACCAAGCCGTCTCGCAACTCCCCCAACCATCGCGTCTATCCCGGCTGCAACCAGGACCCCAACAAGAAGGCGGTGGTGCTGGGGACCTCGGTCGGCTGGTCGGACATCTACCCGGCCGACTACAACGAGCAGTTCGTGAACGTCAGCGGCCTGAGCGGGTGCTACGCCTTCTATATGGAGGCCGACCCGAAGAACCACCTGCGGGAGTCGAACGAGGACGACAACCGCTCACGCGTGCTCGTCCGCCTGCCCTCCGGGCGCCGCGTGCACCGCTGCTCGACCTAGGACTCGTCGTTCAGCAGGTAGCGCGCGGTCGCTTTGGAGGCGGCGAGCAGCCCCGAGTGGTCCTGGCCCGGCTCCGACAGAGCCTGCAGGGCGAACCCGTCGCCGACCGCGAACAGGTACGAGGTGACCGCCTTGGCGTCGTAGCGCAGCTTCAGCACGCCCTCGGCTTCCTTGGCGCGGAGGATCTCGCCGACATGGCCGCGGGTGCGCTGGAACAGCTGGCCCAGCTCGCGCTGGATGTCGGAGTTGCGGCGACCGGCGCTGAACAGCTCGAACAGCAGCAGGAAGTAGCCGGGCTCGTTCTCGATCAGGTCCATCAGGTAGGTGACGAGGACGTCGAGGACGTCGTCGACCGTCTTCGCGCTGCCCAGAGGCTCGTCGAGCATCTCGATCCGAAGCTCGGTGTCCCGCCGGACCACCTCGACCAGCAGCCGCTCCTTGGTTCCGAAGTAGTAGTGGAGCAGGCCCCGGCTGACGCCCGCCTCACGCGCCACGTGCTCGAAGGTCGACCCGGCGGCTCCGCGCTCGCCGACGCTCTTGCGCATCGCGTCGACGATCCGCTGTGCCTTCTCACTGGTCAGCTCTCGCTCTGGGGCGGTCGCCTCCATGGGAGGAAGTCTATTCGGGCCTCCGGCGAGGGCTAGCGCAGCCGTCACCGGCGGGTTGTGCCCGGGAATGACGACGGCAGGGTCGAGGTCGCGGATCCGCCGCCACTGCTCGAGCAGCTCCTCGCGCTCGGGGCCGAAGTCCTTCGGCAGGTCCATCTGGTCGAAGTACTCGGGCAGCGGCCCGACGCAATCGGAGGCGATCGCGGTCAACCCCTCGTCGGTGTCGACGAGGATCGTGATCAGCCCGTCGCAATGGCCCGGGGTGCGGATCCAGCGCACGCCCGGCTCGATCTCGCCCTCCTCCCCGTCGAGGATCTCGAGGTTGACGGTCTCGAGCTGGCCGGCGACGAGCTGCGCATAGGGCGCCTCGGTCTCGAGCCGGTGGACGTAGGTCTTGCGCTGCGGCCATGCCGCCAACCCCTCGGCATGGTCGAAGTGAAGGTGGGTCATGATCACCGTCTTGATGTCGTTCGGGGAGACGCCGAGCTCGTCGAGCGCCCCGAACAGCGGCGCCCCCTGCATCACCAGCCCCGGATCGACCAGGTAGTCCTCGGAGGCCCGGATCAGCAGCGTGTTTGGGAAGGCGACCATGCCGGTGGTCCGGCCGCCCGCCTGCAGCTCCTTGTAGCGCCGGAACCCGTCGGCGGAATCGTCGATCGCGGCAACGTCAGCCTCGCCGTTGGAGACGGCGAAGACGTAACGCTGCGCCGGCAGCAGGACGTGAACGCTTGCCAAAGAGCTAGACGCCCGCGCCGTTGCCGCCGGTGGTGCTCGTGTACTCGAACTCCTCCTCGGCGCCGAACAGCGAGTCCATCACCATCTTGCGGGCGTTCTCGCTCAGCGCCAGGGTGACGCCGGCGCCAACCACGCCGAGAACCAGCAGCTTGCCGAGGCGGCCCTTGCGCCGGCGCTTGCCGCGCAGCTGGTCGGAGGCCTCGCGCAGGGAGTCGGCCGCGTTGCGAAGGTCGCGCTGGACCTTCTTGTCGTCCATCAGCCGCTGTGCCGGCTTGCCGTTCTTGGTGATCCGGTCATAAGCGTGCCGGGCAGCCCCGTAGGCGTCACGCAGGTTGTTGCGCAGCTGCTCGTCCTCGATCAGGCGCTGCACGTAGGGGTGCGAGCGGGCCGTGCTGTAAGCGTCTGCCGCCCTGCTCGCGGTGGTGCTGCCTCTTGCCATTGCTCGTCAACTCCCTCGGTCGCGGTTGCCTGCGGAGGATATACCCGGGCGAGCTTTGGTCACTCGCCGCATGGACGTTCGGCCTCAGCGGGCACGGCGGCGCTTCGCCGAGCCGTCCAGCGCCGCCTCGAGCACCTCGCCGACGTCGCCGGCGTAGACGAACTCCAGCCCGTCGCGCTCCCCCTCGGGAATCTCGGCGACGTCGCCCTCGTTTCGCTCCGGAACGATCACCCGCTTGATCCCGGCCCGCTGGGCGGCGAGGGACTTCTCCTTCAGCCCGCCGATCGGCAGCACCTGTCCCGTCAGCGTCACCTCGCCGGTCATCGCGACGTCGTTGGAGACCGGCTGGTCGCTGACCAGGGAGGCCAGCGCGGTTGCCATCGCGACGCCCGCCGAGGGGCCGTCCTTGGGGACGGCGCCGGAGGGCACGTGGATGTGGATGTCGTGGGTCTCGAACCAGTCCTCTGGCAGGTTCGGTGCGAGGCGGTCGACGTTGCGGCGCACCCATGACAGCGCCGCCTGGGCGGACTCGCGCATCACCTCGCCGAGCTGGCCGGTGATCGTCAGCTTTCCCGAGCCCTGCATCGCACTCGCCTCGATGAACAGCACCTCGCCGCCGACCGGCGTCCAGGCAAGCCCGGTTGCGACCCCGGGGTCCTTGGTGCGGCGCCGCTGCTCGGCGAAGAATCGGCGCTTGCCGAGCAGCTCGCGGGCCCGCTTGGCGGAGACGCTGACCTTGCCCTTCGCCTTGCCCTCGGCGACCTCGCGAGCGACCTTGCGGCAGATCGTCCCGATCTCCCGCTCCAGGTTGCGGACCCCCGCTTCGCGGGTGTACTCATCGATGATCGCCCGCAGCGCCGAGTCGGCGAAGCTGATCTGCGACGCCTTCAATCCGTTCTCGCGCACCTGGCGCGGGACCAGGTAGCGCTTCGCGATGTGCAGCTTCTCGTCGGTCGTGTAGCCGGCGAGCTGGATCACCTCCATGCGGTCCTGGAGCGGCGGCGGGACGGTGTCGAGCATGTTCGCCGTGGCGATGAACATCACCTCGGAGAGGTCGAACTCGAGATCCAGGAAGTGGTCGCGGAAGGAGTCGTTCTGGGCCGGGTCCAGGACCTCGAGCATCGCGCTGGCGGGGTCGCCGCGGAAGTCGGCGCCCATCTTGTCTATCTCGTCGATCATGAACACCGGGTTGCGCGACCCGGCGTCCCGAAGCGCCCGCACGATCGTCCCCGGCATCGCCCCGATGTAGGTGCGGCGGTGGCCGCGAATCTCGGCCTCGTCGCGAACCCCTCCGACCGAGATCCGCTCGAACTCCCGCCCCAGGGCCTTGGCGATCGAGCGGCCGAGGCTCGTCTTGCCGACCCCGGGAGGGCCGACGAAGCAGAGGATCGGCCCGTGCGAATCGGGGTTGAGCTTGCGCACCGCGAGGTACTCGAGGATCCGGTCCTTGACCTTCTCGAGGTCGTAGTGGTCGGTGTCGAGGACATCGCGAGCATGCTCGATGTCGAGGTTGTCCTCGGTGCGCTTGTTCCAGGGCAGCTCGGTGAGCCACTCGAGGTAGGTGCGGATCACCCCGTGCTCGGCGGCGGCGGGGGGCAGGCGCTCGAGCCGCGACAGCTCGCGCTCGGCCGCCTTGGCCGCCTGCTCGGGCAGCTCCGCCTCCGCGATCCGCTCACGCAGCTCGTTGATCTCGGCCTGCTGCTCGTCACCCTCGCCGAGCTCGGCCTGGATCGCCTTCAGCTGCTCGCGGAGCAGGTACTCACGCTGGCCCTTGTCGAGCTCCGACTGCACCTGCGACTGGATCTGGGTGCCGAGCCTGACCACCTCGAGCTCGCGGGCGAGGATCTCGGACAGCCGCCGCAGGCGCCGGCCGACGTCGACCTCCTCGAGCAGCTCCTGCTTCTCCTCGACCGAGATCCGCAGCGCCCCGGCGATCAGGTGGCTCAGCCCCGAGGGATCGTCCATGTTGGCGACCATCATCTGCAGCTCCTCGGGCAGGTAGGGGATCTGCTCGATGATCTCCGAGAAGGTGCGCTGCACGTTGCGGGTCAGCGCCTGCAGCTCCTGGCTGGGCTCGACGCGGTCGGGCAGCTCCTCGATGCGAGCAACCAGGTAGGGCTCGGTCTGGACGAAGTCCCCGATCTTGATCCGCTTGGTGGCCTGGACGAGGATCCGGATCGATCCGTCGGGCACCTTCAGCATCCGGGCGACGACCCCGGCGACGCCCACCCCGTAGAGATCGTCGGGGCCCGGCTCCTCCTTCTCGGCGTCGGTGGAGGCGACCATCGCCAGCATCCGGTTGCCGGTCAGCACGTCGTCAACCAAGCGGATCGAGCGCTGCTGGGCGACCGCGAGCGGGGTCAGCGTTCCGGGGAAGGTGACCATCTCGCGCAGCGGCAGCACCGGCAGCGCATCGGGCAGCGGCTCCTCGAAGCGGATCGCGTCTTCGGGGTCCTCCGCCTCGACCACCTGCAGGGTCGCCTCGTCGGGCTCGACGCCCGGCCCGACCGCTCCGTCGCGCCCGTTGTCCTCGCCCGCGGCCATCACTCGCGCTCGATCGGCACTCGGCGGGAGGTCTCGGTCTGCTCGCGGAGCGGAAGCTCGATCCGCAGGACGCCGTCCTCGTAGGTGGCGGTGGCGCGCTCCGCGTCGACCTCGACCTGCAGCTCGACCACCCGCCTGAACGGACCGGAGTCGATCTCGACCTGCTGGTAGACGCGGCCCTCGGTCTCCTGGACCGGGCGCTCGCCGCTGATCACCAGGTCGCGGCCGCTGATCTCGATCGAGACGTCGTTGAGGTCGACGCCGGAGAGATCGACTTTGACGATCGCCCGCTGCGGGTCCCCGCAGTAGTAGAGGTCAACCTTGGGAGAGAAGCCGCTCCCATGGGCCGCTCCGACCAGGGCACGCCCCGGCCACTCGCCGAACAGCTCGTCCATCTCGCGCCGCATGCGCTCGAAGTTTGCGAACAGGTCTCGCTCGGGCATCGCCTAGGAGGTTAGAGAGCCGGGTGCTCGTGGAAGCGTCTGGTCAGACCTCGTAGACGGCGCCCTCGCGGGCAACCTCCACGGGGGCGCCGAAGGCCTTCGCGGCCTCGTCGCGGGCCCACTCCGCATCCAGCTCGTCGGAGATGTGGGTGATCACGACGCGCTGGGCGCCGGCCCTGCGGGCGTGCTCCCCGGCCTCGGCCGGGGTCAGGTGCCCGCGTTCGCCGGTCCGCTCGGGCCGCGGCAGGGTCGCCTCGATCAACAGCAAGTCGGTGCCGCGCGCAGCCTCGACCAGCTCCTCGGTCGGCGAGCAGTCGGCACCGAAGGTGAAGCGGCCGCTGCCGTTCGATGAGGTGACGTCGATCGCGAAGGTCTCTGTGAAGTGCGGGACCTCCTGGAAGTGCAGCCGGATCGGGCCGACCTCGACGACCGCGTTCCCGTCGTACTCCTCGAGCGCGAACGCGTTCTCGATCAGGTCCTCGTTTCCCCATGACCCGACGATTCGGCGGAAGGTCTCCCTTGCGCCCTGCGGCGCGATCAGGCGCGGGCGGGCCGGGTTGTCGGTGCCGGGCCAGCCGGCGACCGGCACCGGCTGCTGGCGGGGCGCATAGGTCAGCGCGTAGCTGTAGGGGACGAGGTCGAGGAAGTGGTCGGCGTGCAGGTGCGAGATCGCGACGGCGTCGACGTCGACGTAGTCGCGGAACCGGCGCAGCTTCGAGAACACCCCGTTGCCGCAGTCGATCAGCAGGCAGGTCTCCTCGGCCTCGACCAGATAGCCGCTGCACGCTCCGTCTACGTCCTGCCATGACGGGGACTTGCCAAGAACTGTGATCCTCACGGTCCGGACCTCTCCTCCGGTTTGCGAGGTCAACCTTACCCCCGGGGGCGCCGGGGGCAAGGCAGCTTCAGCGGCTTGCGACGCCGCTGCCGGACAGAGCCGCCGGCTGGACCCGGTCGGCCCAGCGCGGGGTGCGCATCAGCAGCACCGGCTGGCGGGGCGGCACCAGACCCTCGGGCCGGTCGGGCCGAAAGGTGGCGCAGGCCTGGTCGAGATTCAGGGCGCAAAGCCCGTTGCGGCGGAAGAAACAGTCCTCACAGCTCGGTGCCTTGGTCCTTGCTCGCCCCGAAGTCCTGGCCAATCTGGTCTTCCTCTCTCGGTCTCTTTCCCCGACCCGGGCCGGTGCCCCGAGCCGCGGCGATCATGCCACGCTTTCGAGAAGCCTTCAGGCGGCATTCGCGCAAATCGCTGAGTCTTCTTTTGTGGCTACCATTTCCTCAGACATGGCGAACGGAAATCAACAGCGAAGCCAGCAGCTCGCCGCCTCCCCGCAGCTCTTCGACAACGACTTCCTGAACTTCTTCTCCCGGGTCCACCCCTCGATCCCGGCGATCATCTTCGTCCCGGTGGTCGTCGCGATGTGGTGGCTGGGAGCGGACCGCGGCCTGGGGGTTCTCGAGCTGTTCGCGCTGACGGTCGGCGGGCTGGGCATCTGGACGCTGACCGAGTACTGGCTGCACAGGCTGCTGTTCCACTGGGAGCCCGACAACGAATTCGGGCGCCGCATGCACTTCATCATCCACGGCGTCCACCACGACCATCCCAACGACCGGCTGCGGCTCGTGATGCCCCCCGCCGTCAGCATCCCGCTGGCAGCGATCTTCTTTGCCGGCTTCGTCTGGATCTTCGGGACGCCGGCTGCCTATCCGCTCTTCTCCGGGCTGATCCTCGGCTACCTGGCCTACGACTACATGCACTACCACGTGCATCACCACCGGCCGAAGACGAAGCTCGGCAAGCAGCTGCGCGAGCAGCACATGCGCCACCACTTCCAGGACCACCGCTACGGCTTCGGCGTCTCCTCGCCGCTCTGGGACGTCGTCTTCCGAACCCTGCCGCGGCGCCGGCGCCTGTAGCTTCTCCTCCGAGTAACCGCGGCGCGAAAACGGCTCGGGGCCGCGCGGGACTCGTCAAATAGCCGATGTGATTCGCCTCTCCGGGCGGGATAGGGTCGGCGGCGAACTCCGCCAACGACCTTAGGAGGAGAGGAATGTCGGGAGGCATCATCTTCGGCGCCCGCCTGCGGGCGGCGAGCATCCTGGCGGCGTCTTGCGCTGCTCGCCCTGCTCGTTGCGCCGGCGCTGGCGCGCGCCGCCGGTTACGTGGCACTGGGCGACTCGTATTCGTCCGGCGTCGGGACGAGGACCTACTACAGCGACAGCGGCAGCTGCTACCGCAGCCCAAAGGCCTACCCGGTCCTGGTCGCGTCGCAGCTTGGAGCATCGCTCAGCTTCACCGCCTGCTCCGGAGCAAGGACCGGCGACGTGCTGGCCAATCAGCTCGGGACCGCTCAGCGGCTCGACCAGTTACGTGACTATCTCGATCGGGGGAAACGACGCCGGGTTCTCCGACGTGATCACGGAGTGCGCGTTCCCATCCTGGGCAAGCGATTGTGACGGGGCGATCGACGACGCTCAGAGCTACATCCGCAACACGC
Organism: uncultured Solirubrobacterales bacterium; assembly: GCA_963772265.1. Lineage (GTDB taxonomy): Bacteria > Actinomycetota > Thermoleophilia > Solirubrobacterales > 70-9 > Mayfieldus. The sequence goes on from CAVYWS010000002.1 coordinate 441,553, forward strand.
TGCCGGGACAGCTCAATGACGTCTACTCGGCGATCCGCAGCCGCGCCCCGGCGGCACGGGTCGAGGTGGTGGGATATCCGCGCCTCTTCAACGGCGAGGACTGCAACGCGGGGACGTTCTTCAGCCCGCAAGAGGAGACCCGCCTCAACCAGACCGCCGACCTGATGGCGACGACCGAAGGCGGTCGTGCTTCGGCATACGGGTTCGGCTTCGTCGACGCCCGTGGCGCCTTCACCAGCCATGCAGTCTGCGACGACGTCGAGTGGATCAACGGGCTCTCGAACCCGGTGATGGAGTCCTACCACCCGAACGTGACGGGGCAGTCGAGCGGCTACACACCACTCGTCTACAGGGCGTTGCGCTAACGGAGTTGGAAGGACGGTGGGCGGGGGTGCGAGCTAGGGCGATGGGGTGGTTGGCTAGCGAGCGCCCCCGCCCGCCGTCCATCACGCAACCGGGTTGGGCGGCTCACGGCCGTCGAGCACGGCGATCACGTTCTCGGCGACGGTGCGGGCCATGGCGTCGCGGGCCTTCACGGTTGCCGAGCCGATGTGGGGGGTGAGGACCGTCCGTGGCGCCGCGAGGATCTCCGCCGGCACCTCCGGCTCGCCCTCGAAGACGTCGAGGCCGGCCGCCCCCAGGCTTCCCTCGCGCAGCGCCGCCGCGACCGCCGCCAGGTCGACGAGACCGCCGCGGGAGGTATTGACCAGGACTCCCCGCTCGCCGATCAGCTCCAGTGCCTTGGCGTCGATCAGGTGATGGGTCTCGGGAGTCGCCGGCGCATGAAGGCTGACCACGTCGGACCGCCGCAGAAGCTCGGCGGTCTCGACTCTCGCCGCCCCCAGCCGCTCCTCCGCCTCGGGCTTAGGGGTTCGCGACGTGTAGAGGATCTCGACCCCGAAGCCGGCCAGCAGCTCGGCGTAGCGGCTGCCGATCCGCCCCATCCCCACCACCCCGACCGTCGCGCCGCTCAGCTCCAGGCCCCGGTAAGCCGCCGGGTCCCAGCCCCGCCAGGCCCGATCTCGCAGGTCGCGCTCCGCGTCGCTCACAAACCGGGCGGCCCCGAGGGTCAGGGCCAGGGCCAACTCCGCGGTCGCGTTGGTGAGCACGTCGGGGGTGTTGGTGACGACAATGCCCCGCCGCCGGCATTCGTCGAGGTCGATGTTGTCGTAGCCGACCGCGAAGTTGGCGACGACGCGCAGACCTGGGCCGGCGGCCTCGAGCAGGTCGGCGTCGACGGGGAGGCTCGGATCGGCGACGAGCGCGTCTGCCCCGGCCGCGATCTCGCGGATCGTCGCCGTGGTCGCATCCAGTCCGCCCTCGCGGATCTCCCCCCGCTCGCGGAGGGGCTCCAGCCCGGCCGGGAGCAGGACCCGCATGATCGCGATCACGGTCATTCTCTACTCACCTGTGTACATCCCCACTGTCACATTTTGGCCGTGAGGGCAAATCACACACATCACCACGATCACACACTTTCATTACGTCCTCTAGGCTGGTAACCCACACCACTTCTCGGAAAGGAACCATGCCACCCAGCAGCAGCAACGTACTCAACGAGGCCAGGGCGCTGGTCGAGCGCCGGCTCCAGGAGCTCGACCAGGAGAGGGCCCGGCTCGAGCGCGCGCTCGCCGACCTCAGCGGCGGCAAGGTCGGCCGGCGCCGTCCCGGCCGCCCACGCGGATCGAGCGGCGGCCGTCGCCGCCGCCGCGGTGGAACGCGAGCCGACCAGGCAGTGAAGATCGTCACCTCCAATCCAGGCATCAGCGCCTCGGAAATCGCCAAGCAGCTGAAGATCAAGCCGAACTACCTGTACCGGGTGATGGGTGACCTTCAGAAGGAAGGCCGGGTCCGCAAGCGCGGGCGCGGCTATCACCCCGCCAAGTAACGGTAGGGCGAAACGAGCTAGACGAGGCTCAGGGAGGACACCGCGTCGCGCTCCTCCTTGAGCTCGTCGACGCTTGCGTCGATGCGCTCACGCGAGAAGTCGTCGATATCCAGCCCTTCGACGATCTTCCACTCCCCGCCGGAGCAGGTGCAGGGAAAGCCGGAGATCAGTCCTTCCTCGACCTCGTACGAGCCGTCGGACGGGACCGACATCGAGACCCAGTCGCCGTCCGCGGTGCCCTGCACCCAGTCCCGCATGTGATCGATCGCCGCGTTGGCAGCCGAGGCCGCACTGGAGGCGCCGCGGGCGTCGATCACCTCGGCGCCGCGCTTGGCGACCCGGGGGATGAACTCGTCCGCGATCCAGGCTTCGTCGTCGACCTCGTCCCAGGCGCTTCGCCCGTTGACCTGGGCGTGCACGAGGTCTGGGTACTGGGTGGTCGAGTGATTTCCCCAGACGGTCATCTGGGTGATCGCGTCGACCCCGACGCCGAGTTTGTTGGCGAGCTGCGCGATCGCGCGGTTGTGGTCGAGCCTGGTCATCGCGGTGAAGCGCTCCGCCGGAACGTCGGGTGCGTGTGACTTCGCGATCAGGCAGTTCGTGTTGGCGGGGTTGCCGACGACCAGCACCTTGACGTTCTCGGCGGCCCCGCCATTGATCGCCTCGCCCTGGGGCTTGAAGATGCCGCCGTTGGCCTCCAGCAGGTCGGAGCGCTCCATGCCCTTGCCACGCGGGCGGGCGCCGATCAGCAGCGCGATGTTGCAGCGGTCGAACGCACTGTTCGCATCGTCTGAGATCTCGATCCGGCGCAGCAGCGGAAATGCGCAGTCGTCGAGCTCCATCGCCGTCCCCTCGGCGGCCTTGACCGCGTCCGGGATCTCCAGCAGCGACAGCTCGACCGGGGTGTCCGGACCGAGCATCTCGCCGGCGGCAATCCGGAACAGGATCGCGTAGCCGATATGGCCGGCGGCGCCGGTGACGGTGACCTTGACTGGATCGTTCACGTCTCCCCCTTACCCGGACTGCAGCTTCTCGATCACGGCGTCGGCGAACTCCGAGGTGCCGACCGCCGTGGGATCGTCGCGGCTTGGCTTGAGGTCATAGGTGACATTCTCGCCCTCGGCGATCACCGCCGCGATCGCCCCCTCCATCCGATCCCCCGCCTCGGTCTCGCCAAGGTGGCGCAGCATCAGCACGCCGGAGAGCATCAGCGCGGTCGGGTTGACCTTGTTCTGACCCTTGTACTTCGGTGCCGACCCGTGCGTCGCCTCGAACATCGCCGCCTCGGTGCCGATGTTGGCGCCGGGCGCGAGGCCGAGGCCGCCGATCATCCCGGCTCCGAGGTCGGAGACGATGTCGCCGTAGAGGTTCGGCAGCGTGATCACGTCGTACTCCTCGGGTCGCGAGACGAGCTGGTTGCAGAGGTTGTCGATGATCCTGTCCTCGAACTCGATCTCGGGGTGGCGCTCGGCGACCTTGCGGGCCGTGTCCAGGAACAGCCCGTCGGAGAATTTCATGATGTTGGCCTTGTGCGCCGCGGTCACCTTGCTGCGCCCGTTCGCCTTCGCGTAGTCGAAAGCCGCCTCGACGATCCGCTCGCTGCCGAAGACCGAGATCGGCTTGATCGAGATCCCCGAGTGCTCGCGGATCTCGCCGGCGTCGTGCGAGGCGACGAACTCGCGCAGGTCCTCGGAGCCCTGGGAGTCGACCTCGAACTCGATCCCGGCGTAGAGGTCCTCTGTGTTTTCGCGCACGATCACCATGTCGACCGCCTCGAAGTGCGAGCGAACCCCGTCGTAGAGCTTGCAGGGCCGGATACAGGCGTAGAGGTCGAGCTCTTTGCGCAGCTGCACGTTGATCGAGCGAAAGCCGGCGCCGACCGGTGTCGTGGTCGGCCCCTTGATGCCGACCTTGTTGCGCTTGATCGATTCCAGCGTGCGGTCGGGGAACGGCGTCCCCTCATCGGCGTATACATTCTCGCCTGCCGGGTGCTCGTCCCAGGCGAATTCGACCTCCGTCGCCTCCAGCACCCGCCGGGTCGCTTCGATCAGTTCCGGGCCGGTGCCGTCGCCCGGAATCAGGGTGACTTCGTGCGCCATCCGTAGGCACACTATCTTGCGCCCATGGCCCGGGTGTGTACGAATTGCGGCACCGAAGCGGCCGACTCGGATCGCTTCTGCTCGAACTGCGGAACGCCGCTCGGCGCCGGTGAGGGCGCGGAGCGAAAGCTGGCGACGATGGTCTTCGTCGACCTCGTCGGCTCGACCGCGATGTCGGCGGGAGCCGATCCGGAAGAGCTGCGCGGGAAGCTGGAGCCCTTCTTCGAGGTGGCGCGCTCCTCGCTGCGCGACCACGGCGGCACGATCGAGAAGTACATGGGCGACGCCGTCCTCGCCGTCTTCGGAGTGCCGCAGGCTCACGGCGACGACCCCGACCGGGCGGTCGCCGCGGCGCTCGACCTGGCGGACCGGGTCGCCGCCCTCGGGCAGGACCTGGCGGTCCGGATCGGAATCGAGTCCGGGGAGGTGCTGGCCCAGGACGGCGGTGGCGACCTCTCGGTCACCGGCGAGCCGGTGAACGCCGCGGCGCGCCTGCAGCAGGCGGCGGAGCCGGGCGAGGTCCTGGTCGGCGAAAGGGCCGCGCGCAACTGCCGGCGGGTCAGACTGGAGCCGAGCGAGGCGGTCGACGCGAAGGGAATGCCGGCGGCGCTGCGCTCCTGGCGCGCCCTGGAGAGCGCCGCGATCGACGCCGACGAGCCGGTTGCACCGCTGATCGGCCGCGATGACGACCTCGACCTGCTGCGGCTCGTCTACCGGCGCTCGGTGCGCGAGCGCGTACCGGAGCTCGTGATCCTCACCGGGGAGGCGGGCATCGGCAAGACGCGGCTGGCGAGCGAGCTCCTCAACCAGGTGCGCGGCCGAGGACGAGCCGCCCCGGGTGCTGCTGGGCCGCAATCCGCCCTACGGCCGCGGGATCGCGTTCTGGGCCCTGGCCGAGATCCTCCGCGAGGCTGCGGGAGCGGGACCTGACGCGTCGGTCGCCGAAGTCGAGGCGTCGCTCGCCGAGCTGCTGGAGGAGCTGGGCGGAAATGACGGCCGCGAGGTCGCGGCGACCCTCAGCGCCGCCCTGGGTGGGGAGGACGGGCGGCCGGTCGTCGCCGAGGACGAGCTGCGTCATGCCTGGCGGCGATTTGTCGCGCTGCTCGCCGAGGAGCGTCCCCTGCTGATTGCGATCGACGACGCCCACTGGGCGGACGACGGGCTCCTCGACCTGCTGGAGGAGGCTGCGTTCCGGGTCCAGGCGGCGCCGCTGCTGCTGCTCTGCACCAGCCGTCCCGAGCTGACCGAGCGGCGCCCGGACTTCGGCCGCGCGACCCGCAACGTGACTCAGATCGAGCTGCGTCCATTGCAGCCCGAGGCGGCGACGCAGCTGGTCGAGCTGCTGGTTCCCGAGGAGGTGCGGGAGCTGGCGCCGCGGGCAGCCGAAGCCTCGGGCGGCAACCCGTTCTTCGCCGAGGAGGTCGCGCGGCGCATCGTCGAGGAGCCTGACGGGGCCTTGGTCGATCGGCTCCCGGACACCGTCCAGGCGGCGATCGCCACCCGCATCGACCTGCTGCCGGCGGACGAGAAGTCCGCGCTCCAGTACGCGTCGGTGCTCGGGCACACCTTCGGCGACGCCGGGCTGACCGACCTCCTGGGCAAGCCCTCGGACGAGGCACTGAAGGGATTGGAGCGCCGCGCCCTCGTCCAGGAGCGGATCGGCACCGGGCCCGGTCATTTCTCCTTTCGTCACCAGTTGATCCGTGACGTTGCCTACTCGTCTCTGCCCAGGACAGAGCGAGCCGGCCTTCACGAGCGGGCCGCCGAGGGGGTTCGCGCCCGAGCCGGAGAGCGGCACGCCGAGCTCGCCGAGCTGATCGCGTTCCATCTCGCCCAGGCCGCCGAGCTGGAGCCGACCGAGGCCCGAACGATGGCCGCCCTCGAGGCCGCTCTGGATGCGGCCCAGACCGCGGCCCGCCGCGGCGCCGTCTCCCGGTCCCAGGAGCTCTATGAGTCCGCCGCCGAGATGGCCCCCGCCAGCAAGCAGAAGATCAAGCCGCTGCGGACCGCCGCCGAGCTTGCGCTGCGCCGCTGGCGGGGCGATCAGGCGATCGAGTTGCTCCAACGCGAAGCCGAAGCGGCTGAGGACGCCGGACAGGGGCGGGCGGCCGCCGCTGCGCTCACCAAGGCCGTCGAGGTCGGCACGCGAATGGCCGGGGTCACCGGGGAGATCCCAGAGCAGAAGCTTCGCGAGATGCTCGATCGGGCCCGCGAGGTGGGGCCTCCGGACGACGAGCTGATCCGCGGCTGGCTGCTGGTCGACGAGGCTTGGATCGCCTGGTGGAAGCATCACGACGAGGAAATCGAAGGGCCGGCGCAGGAGGCCCTGCGGATTGCTCGGGAGTGCGACGACGCTCCGCTGCTCTCAAGCGCGCTGGATGCCGTCACCTCCTCGGACTGGTATGCGGGCCGCCATCGCGATGCCCTGGGGCACACCCGAGAACGGCTTCAGCTGATCGAGAGGCTGCCGGTCACTCCGATTTCGGACGTCGAGCGCAGCGACGCCCTGCACATGGTCGTCGAATGCATGCTTCAGACCGGCGACTTCGCCGAGGCGGCGGAGTACGCCTCGCGGGCGCGCGAGTTCGACCTCTCGCGGGGCGTCGTGTACGGGGCCTGGCAGCGCGGCATCCTTCCCGCCTTCTTCCTCGGCCGCTGGGACGAGGCGCTGGAGATGGCAACGCGGGTTCGCGAGGCCTGGGTCGCCGCCGACCGGCCGCCGATCGCGGCATTCATGGGGTCGATCGGCTCGGTCGGCGTGATCCACGGCGTGCGCGGCGATGAACACACGGCCCGCGAATGGCTCGACTTCGCGGAGGGGATGGCGGAGACGCTCGGCCAGAAGGGCGGCCTGCTGATGTGGGGCGCCGAGGTACATGCTCACCACGGGCGCTTCGAGCAGGCGGCAGCCGGGCTGGAGGACCCCGAGGCGGGCTTCTGGTGGGACCCTCCCTACCGGGCGATGCGCGCCGAGCTCTACGCCCGGGCCGGCCGGCCGGACACCGGCGAGGCGATCGAATGGGCCGAGTCCGCCGTCGGTGAGCATCGCTACGCACAGGGACTGCTGATGCGAGCCCGTGGGGCCCAGGCCGGCGAGGATGGCCCGATCCGCGAGGCGCTGGAGCTGTTCGAGCAGATCGAATGCCCCTACCAGGCCGCCCGCAGCGGCTGGATGCTGGGCGGCGAGGCGCGCGAGGAAGCGCTGCGGACCTTCGAGCGGCTCGGCGCCGTCGCCCCCGTCGACCCCGTCTAGCTCCGCCGCGCCTCAGACTCGCGCAGACGCCCGGCGAGGCTCTCGAGCAGCGGCCAGGCGACCTCGGGGTGCTCCTGCACGAAGGGGCGGAACTCCCAGGCGGTCAGGCCGCGGCAGTGAAGGTCGGTTCCGGCGACGATCGTCGCCGTGCGGGGCCCGTCGTCGATCAGCGCGATCTCCCCGAACCAGTCGTCGGGGCCGAGCGTGCGGACGACTTCGCCGCCGATGCTGACCGTCGCGTTGCCCTGCTCGATGACGAAGAACCCGAGCCCGCTCTTGCCCTGCTCGGTGATCGTCTCGCCCTCCTTGAAGGTGCGGCCCTTCATCCGCTCGGCGAGCCTGCCGCAGTCCTTGGCGCTGAGCTGAGCGAACAGCGGCACCCTGCTCAGGGTCTCTGCGAAGTCGGCCATCATCCGGGCCGATCATAATGCGGTTGTGGCAACTGTCGAGCGACCCAGCGACGCGACCCACGAGGTCACCAACCAGCCGCCACCGCTGGAGAACTTCAACTCCTTCGAGCAGGACCGCCCGATGGTCGAGGCGCTGCGCCGCGAGGGCGCCGAATGGGCCGAGGACAGGGCCTGCGACTGGGGCAAGGTCTGCGGCTCCGAGCAGGTGATCCGCTGGGGCTTCGAGGCGAACGAAAAGAAGCCGGTCCTGCGCACCCACGACCGCTTCGGAAACCGGATCGACGAGGTCGAGTTCGACGGCTCCTGGCACGAGCTGTTGCGGCTCGGAGTCTCCGAGGGGCTGCACGCCGCCCCCTGGCTTGAGCCCGGGCCCGGCGCCCATGTGGCCCGCGCGGCGCTGTTCATGCTGCTGATGCAGGCCGAGGGCGGGGTCGGCTGCCCGATCTCGATGACCTACTCGGCGATCCCCGCCCTGCGCGCGCAGCCCGAGCTGGCCGAGGAGTGGGAGTCGCGCCTGCTCTCGCTCGACTACGACCAGCGATCGATGCCGGCCGGCGAGAAGCGCGGCGCTCTCTGCGGAATGGCGATGACCGAGAAGCAGGGCGGCTCCGACGTGCGCGCCAACACCACCGTCGCCGAGCCGCTCAACGGCGGCGGCCCCGGAGCCGAGTACGAGATCACCGGGCACAAGTGGTTCTGCTCGGCGCCGATGTGCGACGCCTTCCTCGTCCTCGCCCAGGCCGAGGGCGGGCTTTCCTGCTTCTTGATGCCGCGCTGGACACCGGACGGCGAGCGCAACCGCTTCCACCTGCAGCGGCTCAAGGACAAGCTCGGCAACCGCTCAAACGCCTCCAGCGAGGTCGAGTTCCGCGGCGCCTGGGCGCGCCTGATCGGCGAGGAGGGGCGCGGCGTGCCGACGATCATCGAGATGGTCAACCACACCCGCCTCGACTGCGTGATCGGGTCGACCGCGGGGATGAGGGCCGGCGTCGCGCAGGCGACCTGGCACACGGCGCATCGATCGGCGTTCGGAAAGGTCCTCAACGAGCAGCCGCTGATGCTCAACGTGCTGGCGGACCTCTGTGTCGAGTCAGAGGCGGCCACCGTCTCCGCCATGCGCCTTGCCCGCTCCTACGACGAGGTCGCGGCGGGCGACGAGGACGCGGCCCGGTTCCGGCGCCTCGCCAACGCGGTGCTCAAGTACTGGATCTGCAAGCGGGGCCCGGTCCACGCGGTCGAGTCGCTCGAGTGCCTGGGAGGAAACGGCTACGTCGAGGAGTCGGGGATGCCGCGGCTCTACCGCGAGAGCCCGCTCTCCTCGATCTGGGAGGGCTCGGGCAACGTCCAGTGCCTCGACGTCCTGCGCGCCGTCGTCCGCCACCCCGAGAGCGTCGAGGCCTTCGCCAACGAGGTCGGCGAGGGGGCGGTGATGGAGCCGCGCCTCGACGAGTTCGGCCGCAGGCTGCGCGACGACCTCAACTCAGATCCGGAGACCCTGGAGACCCGCGCCCGCTCGCTGGTCGAGCGGATGGCCCTGGCCCTGCAGGGGTCGCTGCTGGTCCGCTTCGGTGACCCGGCGGTCGCCGAGGCGTTCTGCGCCTCGCGCCTCGAGGGCGATTGGGGCAGGGCGTTCGGGACCCTGCCGGCCGGAACCGACTTCGCTGGGATCGTCGAGCGCCATACCCCGGCGCTCTGATTGCTGCGAATACTTCTGCCGCTAACTGACCAGCGTGACCAACACCGCGACCGCGATCGCGGCTCCGACCAGGCCGCCGACCAGGTCGCAGATCAGCAGCCAGCGCTCCCCCAAACGCCTTGCCTCGCCCCGTATTTCGAATAGACCGAGATCCATGTCTATTTCCATCCCCCAATCGTTGTCTTCGGCTCTGCGCCGCAGGATCCTGCCCTTTTGTGAAGAAACGCTAAAACTTCGCCCGGACCGACCGGTTAGATCCAGCGCTCGTCGAGGCGCCTGACCAGCGCCTCCCCCAGCCGCACCCCATCGCCCAGGGTCTCGAAGTTGACGTTGGCGGCTACGTCGTCGGGCCAGTGGTAGCGACCCGGCTGCTTGAGATCGGTGCACGAGCACATCGAGATCGTCGGATAGCCCGCCGCCATCGGCTCCATGCCATCGGTGCCGTTGCGCAAGCGCAGGTTGGGAAACAGCCAGATCCCGATCTCCTCGGCGAGCCCGTCGACCAGCTCCAGGGCCTCGGCCGGGTACTCGCGCATCCGCAGGAAGCCCTCTCCGCGCAGCACCATCACGTGGTCGGCACCGAGCGTCTCGAGGCAGACGAAGAAGGTCGAGTCGCGCGGCAGCGATTCGAAGTGGCGGTCGCCGAACGCCTTCATCCCCTCGCTGAACGATTCCTCCGAGCCGGTCGAGAGCAGGATCACCCGCAGATCGCCCGCCGGCTCCTCACGCAGTCGCCGCGCCAGTGCAAGCAGGGCGACGACCGCGGTGCCGTTGTCGTTGGCTCCGGGCACCGCCTCGCGCATCCCGATGTCGAGCATCGCCGCCGTCGAGCCGGCTCCGAGCAGGACGCCGAGCTTCGACAGCAGCCGGCGGCCGGTCAGCGCCCCGAGGGCGGACAGGACCGGGCCGCCGATCACCGGCGCCATCAGCGGCGGGCTGGTGTCGACGCGCTCGAAGACCTGCGGGAAGCGCTCGCCGATCGTCTCCGGAATCGCCGGATGGAAGACCAGGCCCGAGTGGGCGGCGTCGTGATGGGCGACGAAGACGACGGTGCGCTCGGCGTCGGCGGGGCCGATCTCGGCGACGACATTGGAGGTCTGGCGCGGCTTGGCAGCAGCTTCCGCAGCTCGCCGCTGCCCGGGCGGGAAGTCGTCGGCGATCGCGGCCGCACCGGCGGCTCCCAGCGCGAAGCCGAGACCGCGGCGCCCACGCAGCGCCGCGAGCCCGCCGAGGGCTCCGGCCGCCGCCCCGATCCCGAGCGGCCACCAGTAGGTGCCGTGCGCCTGCTCGACCTCGATCCGTGCCTCGACGCCGAGCTCGTCGAAGCGGGCGATCAGCCATTCGGCCGCCTCGCGCTCGCCCTCCGACGCCGAGGGCCGGTGGATGTTCTCCAGCTCCTCGAGCAGGCCCCGCATCCAGTCGCGGTCGGGGGCCCCGACCCGCCCGGCGATCGCGCTGCTCGACTCGACCGGCTGCATCAAGCGTGGCACCCTAGCCCCCAGCGGCCACGCGGGGCTGCCAGAAGGCCCCGCCCACCTACCATTCGGTCCTAGACATGGGCGGTGGAGGCTCGATAACCCTCTTTCACGTGCGCGGAATCAGGATCGGCGTCGACTGGTCCTGGTTCATCGTCCTCTTCCTGGTCCTGCTGATGGCGTCGGGCTTCTACGGCGACCTGCTCGACGATGACGGCTCGACCGCTGCCTACGCGCTGGCGGTGGCGACGGCGATCGGCTTCTTCGGGTCGATCCTGCTGCACGAGCTCGGCCACGCCTACGTCGCAAACCGTCGCGGGGTCGGGATCTCGAGCATCCAGCTCTGGATCTTCGGCGGCGTTGCGCGGATGGACCGCGACGCCGACTCCCCGGCGACCGAGTTTCAGATCGCCGCCGCGGGTCCCCTGGTCACCCTGCTCATCACGCTGGTCCTCGGCGTCGCCGGGGCGGCGAGCGCCGGCTGGATCCCCTTCCGCGAGGCGATGCTGGGGCACAGCTACGCCGAGACCTCCGGGGTGCAGGCGATGCTCGCCTGGCTTACCTCGATCAACGTCCTGATCCTCGGCTTCAACCTGCTGCCTGCCTTCCCCATGGACGGCGGCAGGATCGCCCGCGCGATCGCCTGGCAGCGAACCGGCAACCGCAATTCCGCCACCCACTTCGCGGCGACCCTGGGTCGCGGCTTCGCCTACCTGTTCATCGCCGGCGGAATATCTGCTCGTGATCAGCGGCTACGCCTTCACCGGCATCTGGCTGCTCTTCATCGGCATCCTGATCAACGGGGCGGCGCGGGCGGCGATCTTCCAGACTGCGATCAGCAGCCGGATCGAGGGGATGCAGGTCGCCGACGTCATGGACCGCGAGCCGGTGGCGATCCCGGAGCAGCTCAGCATCGAGGCGGCGCTGGACGAGTACTTCCTGCGCTACCGCTGGCCCTGGTTCCCGGTCGTCGACACCGCCCAGCGCTTCGTCGGCCTGCTGATCCGCGAGAGCGCCGACCAGGTGCCGGAGGTGAGCCGCGCGAGCGCCCAGGTCTCGGAGCTGATGGAGCCCGACCCCGGCTCGCTGCAGGTCCGCGAGGACCTGCCCCTCGACGCCCTGCTCGGCAACGAGGCCCTGCGCCGGCTCGGCGCGCTGATGGCGGTCGACGCCGACGGCAGGCTGCGCGGGGTGATCACCGCCGAGCAGGTCGGCCGGGCGCTTCGCGGTGACGGCTGACGATCTCGGGGCGCAGCACCCGAGTCGCGCCTTTATAGGATGCGGCCAAGGTGCCTGACCACGACGTATTGGTGATCGGAGCTGGCCTGGCGGGGCAGCGCGCCGCGTTGGCGGCCGCCGAGGAAGGGGTCTCGGTCGGGATCGTCAGCAAGGTTCACCCGGTTCGCTCTCACTCCAACGCGGCCCAGGGCGGCATCAACGCCGCGCTTCAGGAGGGCGACTCCTGGGAGTCCCACGCCTTCGACACCGTCAAGGGCTCCGACTATCTCGGCGACCAGGACGCGATCGAGATCATGTGCCGCGAGGCGCCGGAGGAGATCCTCCACCTCGAGCACCTCGGCGTCACCTTCCACCGCAACGAGGAGGGCCGGCTGGGGACCCGTGCCTTCGGCGGCGCCTCGCAGGCGCGCACCTACTACGTCGCCGACATCACCGGCCAGGCGATCATGCACGTCCTCTACGAGCAGCTGATGAAGTTCTCCGACGCGATCGCCCGCTACGAGGAGTGGTTCTGCACGGCGCTGGCGCTCGACGACGACGGCAACTGCTGCGGCGTCGTCACCCGCAACATCGCCGACGGCACGATGGAGCTTTTCCGCGCCAAGGCGGTGATCCTCGCCACCGGCGGCAACGGGCAGGTCTACCAGCCGACGACGAACGCGCTGATCTGCACCGGTGACGGGATCGCGATGGCCTACCGGGCCGGCGCCAAGCTGATGGACATGGAGATGGTCCAATACCACCCGACGACGCTGGCCGGCAAGGGGTTTCTGATCACCGAAGGGGCGCGCGGCGAGGGCGCCCACCTGCTCAACGCCAACGGCGAGCGCTTCATGGAGAAGTACGCCCCCAACAAGATGGAGCTGGCCTCCCGCGACGTCGTCTCACGCGCCGAGCAGACCGAGATCAACGAGGGCCGGGGGTTCCCCGACGGGACGGTGGCGCTCGACATCACGGTCGTGCCCCGCAAGCGCATCCACGAGGCGCTGCGCGAGATCGTCCTCGTCGGGCGCGACTTCGCCGGAGTCGACATCACCAGCGAGCCGATCCACATCAAGCCCGGAAACCACTATGTGATGGGCGGCGTCAGGACCGATACCGACGGCGCCACCGAGATCCCGGGGCTCTATGCGGCCGGCGAGGTCGCCTGCGTCTCGGTCCACGGCGGAAACCGGCTCGGCGCCAACTCCCTGCTCGACACGCTGATCTTCGGCCGCCGCTCGGGACAGCACGCCGCCGGTCGCGCGAAGCGAATCGAGCTGCCGCGGGCCTCCGCCGCCGTCCTCGCCGACGAGGAGGCGCAGATCGCCGAGGTGGTCGGCCGCGAGAACGGGTCAGGGCACCGGATTTCCGAGGTCCGCCGCGAATTGGGAAAGGTGATGGACGAGCATGTGAGCGTGTTCCGCGACGCCGAGGGGATCAAGTTCGCGCTCGAGACGGTCAAGGAGCTCAAGGAGCGCCACGCGAAGGCCTACATCGACGACCGGGGCGCTGTCTTCAACCAGGACGTACTGGGCGCGCTCGAGCTCGGCTTCATGCTCGACAACGCCGAATGCACCTGCGTCGGCGCGCTGCATCGCGCCGAGAGCCGCGGCGCCCAGTACCGGACCGACTTCCCGGAGCGAAATGATGAAGAGTGGTTGAAGCACATCAACCTCTCGATGAACGGCGACGGCCCACAGATCAGCTACTCGGACGTGACGATCACCCAGTGGGAGCCGGAGGAGCGCACCTACTGATGGCCGAGTACAAGCTCAAGATCCGCCGCTACCAGCCCGAGTCGGGCGAGGGCCCGTTCTGGCAGGAGTTCGAGGTCGAGCTGGAGGACTCGCTCTCGGTCCTCGACGGGATCCTCCAGGCCAAGGACCGCAACGACGGCAGCCTCGCGGTGCGCTGTTCCTGCCGGGCGGCGATCTGCGGATCGTGCGGGGTGAAGATCAACGGCCAGTCGACGCTCGCCTGCAAGACCCAGCTCGGCCACGCCCACGCGGCGGCCAACCGGCGCAACGGTGGCGACAACCCGATCGTCGTCGAGCCGATGGGCAACATGCCGGTGATCAAGGACCTCGTCGTCGACATGGAGTCGACCCACTGGACCAAGATCCGCCGGGTCACCCCCTGGCTGCTGCCGGCCGGCGAACCCCCCGAGCGCGAGTACGTGGTGCCGCCGGAGTCGATGATCGACGTCACCCAGTCGATGGCCTGCATCCAGTGCGGGGCCTGCGTCTCCTCATGCCTCTCGATGGAGGCCGACCCGGACTTCGTCGGCCCGGCCGCGCTCGCCAAGGCCTACCGCTTCGTCGGCGATCCCCGCGACGCCGAGACCCGCGAGCGCCTCTACGACCTGGCCCAGGACCCGCACGGGATCTATGACTGCACCCACTGCTTCAGCTGCATCGACGCCTGCCCGAAGGGCGTCGCGCCGATGGACCAGATCATGCGCCTGCGCCGGCTCGCGACCCGCGACGAGAAGATCGACGACGTCAACAACGGGCATCGTCACGAGGCGGCGTTCACCAAGATCATCGAGAAGAAGGGCACGCTCGACGAGTCGCTGCTGCTGCAGGAGTCCTACGCGCAGGGAATCAAGGGCAAGCTCAAGCCCAGCAAAGGCGCGATCGTCGGCCTGATCGGCTCGCTCCCCACCGCCCTGCGCGGGCTACGGACCGGAAAGATGCGCTCGCTGCCGAAGCTGGTCCCCGGAATCCACCCGAAGCTTCCCGACGGAGCCCAGGACGACGTCAAGGAGATCTACGCCCACGCAGAGAAGCACGGCGAAGAGCTCAACCTCTACATCAAGGGAGAGGGCGGCGAGGAGGACGAAGGGCAGGCCGAGTCGCAGACCGGCGCGGAGGCTGACGACGCCCCGACGCCGGAGGCGAGGGTCGAGCCCGAGCCCGACGAGGAGGGCGAGGAGTGAGCATTCAGGTCGCCTACTGGCCGGGCTGCGTCTCGCGCGGCTTCACCCCCGAGCTGCACGGCTCGATGGCCCTGGTCGCGGAACGGCTCGGGATCGAGCTGGTCGAGCTCGACCGCGCCAACTGCTGCGGCGCGGGCGTGATCGCCGAGCACAACCAGGAGCTCGCCGACTCGCTCAACGCCCGCACCTTCGCGCTCGCCCAGCAGACCGGCCTGCAGATGATGAACATCTGCTCGACCTGCCAGGGCGCGCAATCAGAGTGCCAGCAACGGCTCGATGCGGATTCCGCGTACCGCGCCCACATCAACGAGACGCTGTCCGCCCAGGGCCTCGAGTACGTCAAGGACAAGGACGGCTGGAACAACAAGAACTTCCTCTGGCTGCTGGTCGAGGACTTCGGGCTCGACGAGCTGAAGGCGAAGGTGACCCGGCCGCTCTCTGGCCTTCGCGTGGGCCCGTTCTACGGCTGCTACGTCGTCCGCCCCAAGCACCGCCTCGGCTACGAAGAGCATCCCGAGCGCGACCTCTACCTCGAGATGCTGATCGAGACCCTGGGCGGCGAGGTGGTCGAGTACGACGGCGCCCGCAAGTGCTGCGGCTTCCCGGTCATCACCCTCAACCGCGAGACCTCCCTGCGCCAGGCCGGGACTCACATCGGCGACGCGCTCGACGCCGAGGCAGACTGCCTGGTCACGCCCTGCCCCCTCTGCCACCTCAACCTCGACATGCAGCAGCCCGAGGCGGCGAAGGCCGTCAACCGCGAGCTTGGGCTGGCGGTGCTGCATCTGCCGCAGCTGGTCGGGCTGGCGCTCGGGCTCGAGCCCAAGGAACTGGGGATGTCGAAGCACATCGCCTCGACCGGGTGGGTCGAGGAGCGGCTCGGTCAGCTCACAGCCGCCTAGCGGCTATTCCTGCGCAACAAGGTCGGGAGCGGGCGGGCTAGCCGCAGAAAAGTTCTCCGGGTGAGTCCTGCGACGCCCGGCTCCCCGATGCGCCCGGTCGCGCGGCCTAGGAGGACAGGCGACTCCTCGACCGGCGGCAACTGCCGCACCCGGGCAAGTTAGGGACGCAGCCGGACGACCTTGGCGGGGAGACGGCGCCGGGGCCCGAATCCAGGCACGAAAAAGCGACTGGGGGTGGCGTTTAGCCTGTCGTGCGTAGCCTGCGCACCTTCCAAGCCTTCTCGCCACCTGTCGAGAAAAGTCACCGCTGGCGTTCGGCGGGTTTCCTTCTCTCCCAGTCGCGGGGGCGAATCTAACCGCGCCGATCCGGCTTGTCTAGGGGGCCGAAAGCGATCAACCCGCACCTTGCGGGGAAATGGTCTCCCCAGATGTCCCGGCCGCCTGGGAGATGAGTTTGGTCAAGCGAACTTCAGCGCATGCGCCGCTCGACCCAGCGAGTTCCCAGGGTGTCGGTAAGGCCGTGGGCGCCTATCGAGGCGAGGATCGTAAAGGCGGCGACGCTGAAGATCAGCGAGCGCCGGCCCACCTCCGAATCGAGGACGTAGAGGGCAAACAGCATCGAGGCCACGCCCTTGGGCCCGAACCAGGCGACGAACAGCTTCTGCGGCCCGGGCAGTCGTTCGCGAATGAACGACAGCAGGATCGCGGCGGGCCGGGCGAGGAGCAGGGCAAGCGGAACGAAGATGACAAGCCGCCAGATCTCGCCGTGGTATCCGGTGGCGACGATCAGGGCGCCGAAGACGAAGAACGTGATCACCTGGGCGATTGCGCTGACGTTCTCCGCGAAGTCCACGAAGGCGTCAGGGACCTCCTGCTCCGCGGCGCCCATCGTGATCCCGGCGACGAAGGCGGCGATCAGGCCGTTGCCGATCGTCACGTCGGCGAGACCGTAGGCGACGAGGCCGAAACCCACCGCGTAGATGCCCTCATAGCGGGCGGTCAGGCCGCCGCCGGGCAGGTGGTGGTGAAGCCTGCCTCCCACCAGTCCCAAGCCGACGCCGACCACGGCGCCGAAGGCGGCCTCGCCAAGCAGATTGGCCGCCTCGTGACCGGCGTCTCCCCCGGGCGTGGCGAGCACCAGGAAGAAGAGGACGAACGGCAGCGCGAGGCCGTCATTGAGCCCCGACTCGAGGTTGAGGATGTGACGGATGCGGGCCGGGACGCGCTGTGAGGTGACGACGCTCGAGGTGACCACGGGATCGGTTGGAGTGAGCACCGCCGCGAGCAGGAACGCCTGCGCCCAGGTGAGGTCATTGAACAGGCCCTTTGCGGCGAGAGCGAGCAGCCCGAGTGTGATCGGCATCGCGATGACAATCGCGCGTGCCACGGGTCCCCAGTGGGCGCGCAGCAGCTCCCGCTCGACGAACATGCCATCCGAGAACAGGGTGAGGATCAGGGCCAGCTGCACGAGATGGACGACCGACGGATCCCCGGCGTCGACGCTGACAACGTCCGCCTCGGCAAGAGCGATCCCGAACGCCACCGCCAGCACCGAGATCGACAGCGCGGTGCCGCGCATCAGCCCCGAGAGTGCCGCGGACGCGGCGAGCAGGGCGCCGAAGAGAAGGATCGCCGAGCCGAAGCCGATGTCCAACGGTCCTCCTTAGGGGTCGACGTCGAGGTCGCCGACCAGTCTTCCCGGCACGCCCTGGCGGCAGGTTATTGGCTCGCGGCCCTGCGGATGCGAATCCGCTTGCGAGCCGGATCGCATCCGGCGGCGCTTACTCGGGCGACTCGCACTCCGCGCTTTCCGAACCGCTTGCGGATCTTTGCCTTGCCAAGCGCATTGGTGAGGCGGTGCTTGCCGGCGAAGCCGATCCGAACTCCTGCCGTGCAGCGCTGCAGCGGCGAGGCGATGCGGAAGCGGAACACGGTTCGCCTGCCGGCTCGCGGGTGGCGCGGCTTGACCTTGACCTTCATCCGCTCGCCGCAGCCGGGGTTCGTGAAGACGTCCGAGCCGAACGGCCTGAGCCCCGCCTGGGCCGCGTAGCCGAGGTGGGCGAGCCCGAAGTTGTCCTCGACCCAGCGCAGCTGGCTGTAGTGGTTGTAGGGCTTGTCGGTGACCGTGCCCGGCTGGATGCAGGGCGAGAGGGCGACGGCGCCGATCCGCCCGCCGCCGGACCCGAGCGTCAGCCCGCCCGGGTTGGGCGTGTTGGGCCCCGGCTGCTCGTTGCAGCAAGAGCTTGCGTCCTCGGTCTCGGACTCGTCGAAGCTGACCAGCAGCAGCCCGCGATCCTGGTAGGCGGGCGAGTTGGTGATCCGTGGCACCCAATCGCGCAGGAAGTGGTCGATGCCGTCGTAGCCACCCGGGGCGCCGTTGGGACAGCTCGCGTCGTGGCCGTCGGCGCAGAGGTCCGGGGTGATGAAGACGTAGTTCGGGGTCCTGTCGGCCTGCTTGAGGTCGCCCGGCAGCTGCTTGAGGTCGACCACGTTCCTGGCGCAGGCCGGGGTGTCGATGATCGAGTGGAAGTAGACGAAGGGGATGTGGCGGGCGGCGTACTGGTCGTTCGCCTTCGCGCTCTGGGTGCCGTCCTGGCCGTTGAGGGTCGGATGGCGACAGCTCGCGGCCTGGCCCGCCGAGACCGAGTTGGCCATGTCCTGTCCGTAGGCGCCCCAGCTCAGCCCGTCGCTGTCGAGCTGGTTGACGACCGTCTGCGTGGCGCTGGGGAAGACGCAGCCCTGCCCGGTCACGATCCCGTCGGCTCCAATCGTTCCCGGCACGACGTTGGTGAAGAACTGGCAATCCGCCTGGGTGTCGATGTTCGGCGGCTGGCCGCTGATCATCGAGATGTAGTTGTCGAGGCTCTGGTGGCCGGTCGCGTAGTAGCGGCTCAGCAGCGCGCCCTCGGAGGGCAGCGTCTTTCCCAGGTACGAGGAGCCGGGGGTCGTTCCGAAGGTCTCGTTGAAGGACTTGTTCTCGAGGACGATCACGAACAGGTGGCGGATCGTCGGCACCTCGGCCGAGGCGGAAGCGGTCCCCGCCGCCAGCAGCCCGCAGGCCAGCGCGACGACCGCCGCCCCTCGACGGGTCGTCCGCTTCAGCTCGCGCCCTGCGCCGCGAAGTCTCGGCCGTCCCATAGCCGCTTGATAGCAGGACTCTTCGGCCCTGTGGTCAACAACCGTTGACCCGTCCCCCGCGAGTTCAGGCGCCGATCAGCCCGCGCTCGGCCAGCAGCTCTGCGATCTGCACCGCGTTGGTGGCGGCGCCCTTGCGCAGGTTGTCGCCGACGACCCAGAGGTTGAGCGAGCGCTCGTGGCTGGAGTCGCGGCGGATCCGCCCCACCAGCACCTGGTCCTGGCCGGCCGCCGCGGTGGCGAGCGGATAGACGCCCTCGGCGGGGTTGTCGACGACGGTTACGCCGGGGGCGGAGCTGAGCAGCTCGCGGCAGTCCTCCGGAGTCAGCTCTTCGGCGGTGAGGACGTTGACCGACTCCGAGTGGCCGGTGAAGACCGGTACCCGCACGCAGGTCGCCGAGATCCCCAGCTCCTCTCCGGCCCCGAGGATCTTGCGGGTCTCGGCCATCATCTTTCGCTCCTCGGTCGTGTAGTCGTCGCCCTCCTTGAAGGTCTCGACCTGAGGCAGGACGTTGAATGCGATCCGGTGCGGATAGACGCTGGGCTCGGGCTCCTCGCCCTCCAGCACCGCCTTCGACTGCTCGAACAGCTCGTCGACGGCGCTCTGGCCGGTCCCCGAGACCGACTGGTAGGTGGAGACGACGATTCGCTCGATCCCAACCGCGCGATGGATCGGCGCCAGCGCCACCACCATCTGCATCGTCGAGCAGTTCGGGTTGGCGATGATCCCGTTGTGCGAGGCGGCGGCCTCGGGGTTGACCTCGGCGACGACCAGGGGAACGTCGTCGTGCATGCGCCAGTAGCTGGTGTTGTCGACCACGATCGCGCCGGCGTCCACCAGCCGCGGCGCCCACTCGGCGCTGATCGAGCCGCCGGCTGACGCCAGGACCACGTCGAGGCCGTCGATCGAGTCGTCGGCCAGCCGGCGGCACTCGAGCACGGTGCCGTTGAACGGGATCTGCCTTCCGGTCGACCGCTCCGACGCATAGGCCACCACCTCGCTGGCGGGGAAACTGCGCTCGGCGAGCACCTCGAGGATCGTCGAACCGACCGCTCCGGTGGCGCCGACGACGCCGACCCGGTATCCGTCAGCCCGCATCCGGACCGCCCTCTCCGGGGCCGCTTCCGTTCCCCCCGCTGGGATCGACTGTCGGCCGGTGCTCGGTCCCGGTCGGGTCCTCCGGCCGGACCGCGTCGGAGCCGAGCTCGAATGCCTCGTGAAGCGCCTTCACCGCATCGGGGACCTGGTCGGCGTTGATCACGCAGGAGATCTTGATCGGCGAGGTGGAGATCATCTCGATGTTGATCTCCTGGGCTCCAAGGACCTGGAAGACCTTCGCGGCCACACCCGGGTGGCTGCGCATCCCGGCGCCGACGATCGAGACCTTGCCGATCCGCTCGTCGGCCTCGACCCCGGCGCTGACCCCGTCGAGGCCGGCGATCACGTCGCGGGCTGTTGCGAGGTCGTCGCGCTCGATCGTGAACGAGAGGTCGGCGAGGTCGTCCTGGGAGACCGGCTCGTTCTGGATGATCATGTCGACGTTGACGTTGGCCTCAGCCAGGGCGCTGAAGATACGCCCGGCAACTCCGGGCTCGTCGCGGACTCCGGTCAGGGTGACTCGCGCCTCCCCGTCGGAGTGGGTTACGGCTGTGACCATCGGGCGTTCCATCGTCTCTTCCTCGGGCAGAACGAGGGTACCGGGGCCGTCCTCGAACGAACTGCGGCAGTGGATGCGGACGCCGTGGTTGCGGGCGTACTCGACCGAGCGCAGCTGCAGCACCTTGGCGCCGCTGGCCGACATCTCGAGCATCTCCTCGTAGGAGACCATCGGGAGCTTGCGGGCCGCAGGGGCGATTCGCGGGTCGGCGCTGAAGACTCCGGCGACGTCGGTGTAGATCTCGCAGACCCCGGCGCCCAGCGCCGCGGCCAGGGCGACGGCGGTGGTGTCCGAGCCGCCGCGCCCGAGCGTGGTGACGTCGTGGCTGTCGGTCGAGACCCCCTGAAAGCCGGCGACGAGCACGATCCGGTCCTCGCCGAGGGCGTCGCGGATGCGGTCGGCGCGCACGTCGATGATCCGCGCCTTGGTGTGGGAGGAGTCGGTGACGATTCCGGCCTGCGAGCCAGTCAGCGAGATCGCCTGGTGGCCGAGGTCGTGGATCGCCATCGCGCACAGCGCGCAGGAGATGCGCTCGCCGGTCGAGAGCAGCATGTCGAGCTCGCGCGGCTCGGGCTGGGGGGAGATCTCGAACGCCATCTGGGTCAGCTCGTCGGTCGTCTTGCCCCGCGCCGAGAGCACCGCGACGACGCGGGTGCCGTTCTCGCGCGCGGCGACGACCCGCTTTGCGGCGCGCAGGATCTGGTCCGGCCCGGCGACGGAGGTGCCGCCGAACTTCATCACCACTATCTCGCTGGAGTTGGGCATCGGGTGGTGAGGATACGCACGCCCCGGGTCGCGGCTCTTCCGCCGCCAACGTGCGCCAGGTCACACAACTAGATATATCGCCGCGATATATATGCGGCGATGAAGCTCAGCCCCACCGCCTACGTGATCCTCGGGATGCTGCGTACCGGCCCGAAGTCGGGCTATGAGATCAAGGCGCTGGTCGACGGCTCGACCCGGTTCTTCTGGGCGGCCAGCTACGGGCAGATCTACCCGGAGCTGCGGCGGCTCGAGAAGGACGGCCTGGTGGAAGGAACCGCGGCGCCCCGAGACGGGCGCAAGCGAACCGTCTACCGGATCACCGCCGCAGGGCGCAGGGAACTGCGCGATTGGCTCCGACGCCCGCCGACGACGTTCGAGACCCGCGACGAGGGGCTGCTGAAGCTCTTCTTCGCCGGGGCGCTGCCGCCAGAGGACGCGGTCAAGACGCTGGCGGCGATGCGCGATCGGTCCCAGCAGACGCTTGAGCGCCTGCGCGAGATCGAGCCGATGGCGGTCGCCGCGGGCGGCTATCCGCTTGATGGTGCTGCGAGGTGGGATCGAGCTCAACGAGTGGTATTCGGACTGGTGCGAGCGGATGCAGGGGCAGCTGCTCGCAGAGACAGAGGAGAGGGAGGCAAGCTGATGTTCGAGGCACTTGCGCGACTCGCGGACCGTCACGCCAAGCGGGTGGCGATCGGAGCGGTGATCTTCTTCGTCGTCGCCGGGGCGATCGGAGGCGGGGTGGCGAGCCGGCTCGACCCATATGGGGCCGACGACCCCGCGACCGAGGCGGTCAAGGCGAGCAACCTGCTCGAGGACAGCGGCTACCGCGACACCGCGCTGATCGTCCTGTTCCAGGACACCAAGGTCTCCAGCCCGCAACGCAAGCACCGCGTCGAGGCGCTCGAGGACTGGCTTCGCCAGCGCCCCGAGGTCGCTGCGGTGAGCGGTTATTACGACTCCGGCACCCGGGCCTTCGTCTCGAACGACCGCCGCTCGACCTACCTCGCCGTCTCTCTGAAGGCGACCGACGACAAGGGTTGGCAGGACGCAGCGAAGCGAATCGACGACGAGCTCTCCGATCGCCCGGGGATCATCGTCGGCGGCCCGGCCCTGGCCCAGCAGCAGGTCAACAAGCAGGTCGAGAAGGACCTGCAGATGGCGGAGATGTTCGCCTTCCCGCTGCTCTTCCTGCTCTCGCTGCTCTTCTTCCGCAGCCTCGTCGCCTCGCTGCTGCCGCTGATGATCGGCGGCCTGGCGATCGTCGGCACCTTCCTGCTGCTGCGAGTGGCCAGTGAGGTGAGCTCGGTCTCGATCTTCGCCCTGAACCTGACCACCGGGCTCGGGCTCGGGCTGGCGATCGACTACAGCCTCTTCGTCGTCTCGCGCTATCGCGAGGAGATCGCCAAGGACGGCCCGGGCCTGGAGGCGATGCGGCGGACGATGGCGACCGCCGGGCGGACGGTGTTCTTCTCCGCGCTGACGGTCGCCGCGGCGATCGCCTCGCTGCTGATCTTCCCCCAGCGATTCCTCTACTCGATGGGGCTGGGCGGTTCGCTGGTCGCCCTGCTCGCCGCGACCGTGGCGCTGACCGTCCTGCCGGCGGTGCTGACCCTGCTCGGAACGCGGGTCAACTCCCTCGCGCCCGCCTTCCTGCAGCGGCGCGCGCACTCGGATGCGCGGGCAGCGGACAGTGGGTTCTGGTACCGGCTCTCCCGCTTCGTCATGCGCCGCCCGGTGCCGGTGGCGACGATCAGCGCCGCCGTTCTGTTGATCGCCGGGATCCCGTTCCTGGGAATCAAGTTCACCTCGGTCGACGCCCAGATCCTGCCCGAGTCCGCATCGGCGCGCCAGGTCGACGACATGATGCGGGCCGACTTCCCGCCCTTCCGCGACACGCCGATTCAGATCGCGGTCGAAGGCGGCGGTCCCCAGGCCGCAGCCAAGGTCCGCGCCGAGGCCAGCCGGGTTCCAGGCGTCGCCGCGGTGCTGCCTCCCCAGCCGCTGCGCGCCAACGTCACCCTGGTCCAGGCGGTCGCGAGCCACCCGTTCATCTCCGAGCAGGCAGAGGACAGCGTGCAGGGACATCCGCAACCTGCCCGAGCCGGCCGGCACCCGGGTCTTGGTCGCCGGCGGCAGCGCCGACTTCCTCGACTTCCAGTCCAGCCTCGAGGAGCACTTGCCACTCGCGGTGGCGATCATCGTCATCGCGACGCTGGTGATCCTCTTCCTGATGACGGGCTCGGTGATCCTGCCGGTCAAGGCGCTGCTGATGAACCTGCTCAACCTCAGCGCCGTGCTGGGGATCCTGGTCCTGATCTTCCAGGACGGGCGCCTGCAGGGCTTCCTCTCCTACACCAGTCAGGGTGCCTTGGAGCAGTCGATGCCGATCCTGCTCGCCGCGGTCGTCTTCGGGCTCGCCACCGACTACGCCGTGTTCCTGCTCTCGCGGATCAAGGAGGCCCGTGATCGCGGAGCGTCTGACTCGGAGAGCGTCGCGATCGGGCTCGAGCGAACCGGCCGGATCGTCACCGCCGCGGCACTTCTGTTCGCGGTCGCGGTCGGCGCCTTCGCCACCTCGGAGATCATCTTCATCAAGGAGTGGGGCCTCGGCGTCGCGTTCGCGGTCCTGATCGACGCCTCGATCATCAGGGCGCTGCTGGTGCCCTCGCTGATGGAGCTGCTCGGCAAGTGGAACTGGTGGGCGCCCGGACCCCTGCGCCGCCTGCACCAGAGGCTCGGCTTCAGCGAGGCGGGCGAAGCGCCGGCCGGCCATCCCGCGCCCTCGGAAACCTAGGAGGAGAGATGTACAAGTCGATTGCGAAGCGCAAGGTGGCGAACACGTTCGTGGCGCTCAGCCGCGGTGACTGGGAGGCGGCGATCGAAGACGTTTCCGACGACGTCCATCACATCTTTCCCGGCGACAACGCGATCGGCGGCGAGCGCCATTCCAAGGAGGCGATGGGCCGCTGGTTCCAGCGCGTCTACAGGCTGATCCCGGACCTGCACTTCGAGGTCCAGAACGTCGCCGTGCGGGGATGGCCCTGGGACATGATGGTGGCGGTCGAGTGGACCGACCACGGCCACGCCAGCGACGGGGTCCCCTACTCCAACGAGGGCGCCCACTGGATCAGGCTGCGGCGCGGCAAGGCGGTCTACATCCACGCCTACCTCGATGACGAGAAGGTGACTGAGATCTGCCGCCGCCTCGCCGCGGACGGCGTCGAGGAAGCGGCCGCGGCGCCGATTACGGCCTAGGCGAAAGCGCTCGCCGCGCGGCGGCGCAGGTCCGAGTTGAGCGCCTGGGTGATCTGGCTCGGCAGCTCGGCGACCGGAACGCCGTCCTCGGAGCGCAGGGCGGGGATGCGGAACGCGTACAGCGGCGCCTCGACTCCGAGTCCGCGGATCCGCCGCAGCTTGCCAACCGCCTCGGTGCCACCGGATTGCGGCCCGCAGAGAACGATCGCGGTCGGCTCCAGCGCCCGCACAGCCCGCTCCAACCGTTCGCCCTCCAGCTCGCTGGACAGGACGAGGACCCGGAAGCCGGCCCGGCGCAGCGCCAGGTCGAGCGCCTGTGCGTGCACCGACTCGACGTCGGCGACCTCGTTTGTCTCAAGCAACAGGATTCCCGCCGGACGCGAGGCCGGGGGGGCGAGGCGGCGGGCATTGTGGAGCCAGCCGGTTGCCCAGCGGCAGCCGAACTCCAGCTCGGCCTCGCGCTCGGGGTCGGTTCCCACCCGGTCCAGGGTGGGCAGCAGAAGCTCCTCGATCGAGCGCTCCAGGGGCCGCAGCGCAAGGCTTTCCTCCATGGCGCGATCGGCGGCGTCCTCGTCGAAGCTCTCCAGCGCGGCCTGAAGGCCGCCGCTCGTCGCCGGGGCGCTCTGGCGCTGGCGCGCCAGCTCGATCGCGGTGCTGATGTTTCCAGTCTCGGCGAGCGCGTCGCGAAGCGTCTGCAGCTCGACGAGCTCGTACTGACGATGATTCCCGGCGGTGCGCTCGGGCTGCGGATAGCCGAAGCGGCGCTCCCAGCTGCGCAGCGTGTTCGGGCTGACGCCGAGGATCTCGGCCGCGGCATTGGTTCGGATTCCGGTGCTCATCGCAGTTCCCCCTTCTCGGTGCGCCGGTTTGAAACCCCGACGCCTTGCACGGGTTTACCGCGCTATCGGCAAAGTTCCCGGAAACTGTTAGAGAACTTGCGCAGCCTGCTAGCGATCTTGCAGGCCAGCGACCGTGATCCCGCGCCCGGTGGCGCGTGCCCGCCACATCGCGGTGTCTGCCGCGTGCAGAAGCTGTGAGGGATCCTCGCCGTGCTCGGGGCAGCCGACGATCCCGGTCGAGACCCGGATCCGCAGGTCGCTTGCTCGGTCGAGCCGGGCGAGGATCTGGGTCAGGCGGTTGGCCATCTGGGCCGCTGACTCCGAGGTCTGATGTGGAGCGAGGACGCAGATCCCGTCCTGCTCGGTCGCGTAGGCCTCGTCCATCAACCTGATGCTGCCGCGAACCGCGTGCGAGACGATCCCCATCGCCTGCTGGGCGTCGCGGCTCCCGGGTCCCTCGATGTCGAGGACGAGCAGGGCAAACGGCGATCCGTAGCGCTTGGTCAGCGCGACCATCTGCTCGAGGCGGTTGCGCATCTGGCCGCGGTTGTAGAGGCCCGTCGCCGGGTCCGAGCCCCCGGACCGCTGGGTCAGCACTTCGACGGTGTATCCGGTGATCCGAGCGAACAGCGCCGCCAGCCGCTCAACCGCCTCGGCGAACAGCTCGGGCTCGCTGGATGCCAGCTCCATCCGCATCGTCGCCAACAGGCTTGAGTGGAGATAGGACATCTCGCGGGTGAGCTGGGCGGGAGAGGTCGACGCACCGCGCTCCTGTGCGAGGCGGGCGGCGCGCTGAACGGCCGAGTCGAGCGACTGGTCCTGG
This sequence comes from uncultured Solirubrobacterales bacterium, assembly GCA_963772265.1. Classification (GTDB taxonomy): domain Bacteria; phylum Actinomycetota; class Thermoleophilia; order Solirubrobacterales; family 70-9; genus Mayfieldus. The sequence continues at coordinate 467,913 of CAVYWS010000002.1, forward strand.
CTGCCCATCGCAGCGAGGATGTCGCTGATCAACTGCGGCAGCTCCTCGGAAGCCCAGTCGAGGGGGAGCTGCTTGACCTCGGAGAGGTCCGAGTTGAGGATCACCTCGACGACCCATGCCTTGGCGATCTGCTCTCGCGAGCGCTCCACCTTGGCAAGCTGGGCGCGCAGAGCAGAAGCCTTCCTGGCACCGTTCTCGCTCATCCCGGGCGATGGTACGCGTGCCCGAGCAGGGCTGCCGCAAGTTCTCATACTTTTCCGTAGGCGGCCCGATTTTCCGTAAGCGAGGCGTCTAGGTGGTTCGTCTAGCCCTAGCCCAGCAGCTCGCGGGCAGCCTGCGGATCACCGAACACGCGGGCCGAGCGAATCGTCCCTTCGGCGACCTCCCAGAGCCAGGCGTTGGGCGCGTCGATCGTCGCCAGCTCGCGCCGCGCCCGCACCCGGCCGAAGACGATCAGGCGGCTGTCGGAGATCTGATGGAACTCGGTCGCCAGCAGCTCGATCTCGTCCCACATCTCACCAACGTCGCGCATGTACTCGAGCATTCCCTCATAGCCCTTGTAGGGCTTTTCGCGGCCGGCGAGCATGCCGGTGACGGTGTGGATCTCGATCTGGGGATCCGCAAGCTCGCGCAACGCCTCGAGGTCGCGCTCCGAGAACGCCTTGTAGGCGCGGCGCACCAGCTGCTCCGCCGAGGCCTCCATCCCTAGAGCGCCTCCATGCCCTATAAGGCCTGTCTTCCCGCCAATGCCTTGCCGAGCGTTACTTCGTCGGCATGCTCGAGGTCGGCGCCGACCGGAAGGCCGCTGGCGAGCCTGGTCACAGTGACCTCTCCGCGCAGAGCCTCGGCGATGTGCAGCGCGGTCGCCTCGCCGGTGGTGGTCGGATTGGTTGCCAGCACGACCTCGGTGACCTCGTCCGACCTCGCCCGCTCCAGCAGCTCGGCGATCCGCAGGTCCTCGGGGTCGATCCCGTCGATCGGGGACAGCGCTCCGCCGAGCACGTGGTAGGCGCCGCGGTACTCGTGGGTTCGCTCGATCGGGATCACGTCGGCGGGCTCCTCGACGACACAGATCACCGAGCGATCGCGGGAGTGGTCGGTGCAGATCCGGCATTGGGGGCCCTCGGCGAGGTTGAAGCACACCTCGCACAGCCCGACCTTCTCCTTGACCTCGAGAATCGCGTCGGCGAGGGCCTTCGCATCGGAGTCCTCGGCTCGAAGCAGGTGAAAGGCGAGTCGCTGCGCGCTGCGTTGCCCGATCCCGGGCAGCTTCTGCAGCTCGGCGACGAGGCGGCCCAGCGGTGCCGGGCCCTCGGCCGCCATCACATCCCGGGGAGCCCCCCGCCCCCCGGCCCAGCCATCCCTAACCCGCCGAGTCCTCCGGTTATCCCGCCCATCTTGCTGTTCGCCAACTCCTGCGCCGAGCGAATCGCCTCGTTGACGGCGGCCATCACCATGTCGGCGAGCATCTCTGCGTCCTCGGGATCGACCGCCTCCGGGTCGATCTCGATCGCCTTCAGCTTCAGATCGCCGCTGATCTTGACCTTCACCATCCCGCCGCCGGCGCTCGCCTCGACTTCCTCGTTGGCGAGCTGCTCCTGGGCCTTTGCCATCTCGGCCTGCATCTGCTGCGCCTGCTTGAGCAGCGCATTCATGTCGAAGCCGCCCGGTCCGCCGCCTCTGGCCATCAGATGAGTAACTCCATGGTCGCGCGCGATTGGGGGGCCGGCTGGTCGAGCAGATCTAGGACGCAGGGCGCGACGTGTGCCGGTGGCACATGAGCGCCCGAGGACGAAGAGATGCGAAGGCCAGGCGGACCATCCAGGCGTGCGCGGATCGTGGGGTTGCTCATCTAGCCGGCCCCCTCCGAGCCGACCTCCTCCGCCGGTCCGACCTCTTCCGCGTCGAACTCGGACTTGATCCGCTCCAGGAGCGCCTCCTCGTCGAGCTCGACCTCGCCGCCTTCGGCGGCGTCGTCGAGAAGGACGTAGACGGGGCGAAGCCCCTCGCCGATCACCGAGCGCAGGGCTCCGGTGAAGCGCTCGCGGTGCTCGGCGCCCTCCGCCTTCTTCTTGTTGAAGGTCGAGCCGGGTGGAAAGCCGATCCGCAGCACCCTCTCCTCAGGCTCGACGGCGATCGGCCGGGCGCCCTCGAACAGCGCCGACAGCATCGCCGAGCCCGACTGGCGCACCTTGTCGATCACCGCGGGCCAGGCCCGCTGGATCTGCTCGAGATCGGGAACTTCATTGCTCGCCGCTCGTTGCTCGTTGCCCGGAGGTTGGGGCTCAGGGGCCGGCTCAGGTTCGGATCGCCGTTGCTTGTTGCTTGTTGCTCGTTGCTCGGGTTTGGCCGCGGGCGCCGGCGCGGGCTCGCCGTTTCCAAGCCGCTTCTCGAGGCGCTCCACCCGCCGCAACAGGCCCTCGCCCGCTGGATCCAGGTCGGGTCGCGCCGCCTTCAGCAGCGCCAGCTCGATCGCCATCCGCGCGTCGTCGCCTTCGCGCATCGCCGCCAGGCTCTCGGCCAGCTCGTCGATCGTCCGCACCAGCGCGGCTGGGCCGATCGCGGCAGCCTGTGAGCGCAGCCGATCCGGGTCGGTGGCGGTGACGACGAAGCTGTCGGGCACCTCGCCGGTCGTCTGGATCACCAGCAGATGCCGAAGATGGGCGAGCAGGTCGCGCGCGAACTGAGCGGGGTCGCGACCGGAGCGGGCGAGGCGCTCGACCGACCCCAGCGCCGCCTTGGGGTCCTCGTCCGAGACCGCATCGACAGCCTCGAAGAGCAGGTCGGCGTCGGCGGCGCCGAGGAGCTCCAGCACCGCGTCGAGCTCGACCTTCTCGCCTCCGAAGGCGACGAGCTGGTCGAGGGTGGCGAGAGCGTCGCGAAAGCTTCCGGTGGCGGCCCGCGCCAGCATCGAGACCGCCGCGTCGTCGATCTCGATCTTCTCCGCTTCCCCCACCCGGCGCACGACCTCGGCGATCTGCTCCAGCGAGGGGCGCTGGAAGTCGAAGCGCTGGCAGCGGTCGGCGATCGTCGGCATCACCTTGTGGGCCTCCGTCGTCGCCAGCACGAAGACGGTGTTGGGGGGAGGCTCCTCGAGCGTCTTCAGGAACGCATTCCAGGCCTCCTTGGTGAGCATGTGGGCCTCGTCGATGATGTAGACCTTCCACTGCCCGGCGGCCGGGGCGTAGGCGACCCGCTCGCGAAGGTCGCGGATGTCGTCGACCGAACGGTTCGAGGCGGCGTCCATCTCGATCACGTCCATCGAGGTGCCGGAGGCGATCGTCACGCAGGACTCACAGACCCCGCACGGCTGCGTGGTCGGGCCGTTCACGCAGTTAAGCGAGCGGGCGAGGATCTTCGCCATCGAGGTCTTGCCGGTACCGCGCGAGCCCACGAACAGATAGGCGTGATGAACCTTGCCCTTCTCGACCGCGTTGCGCAGCGTGCGCACCACGTGCTGCTGGCCGACCACCTGGTCGAAGGACCCCGGGCGGTGGCGACGGTATAGGGAGGCGCTCTCGGTCACGAGGGGGCGAGCCTAGCAACGGCGGGTGCCGTCGCCGGGTCGTGCGCTCTGTACCTTGCGCCGGTGCTCCGCAAGCTCCGGCCACTTGCGCCGATCGCCGCCGTCGCGGGCGTGCTGTGGCTGATCTTCCCCTTCGGCTTCCCCAATTACGACACGGTCTACATGCTCGTCTGGGGCGACGAGCTGGCCCACGGGATCGGGCCCGACACCGGGGCGCCGCTTCCCCCCACCCCACACCCGCTTGCCGAGCTCTGGGGGATGCTGCTGTCCCCGTTCGGCGCCGTCACCGCCTCCGACGCCACCACTGTCGTCGCCTATCTGGCCCTCGGGGCGATCGCCTACCTCGTCTACCGGCTCGGGGCGCTGTGGTTCGACCGCGCGATCGGGCTCGTCGCGGCGGCGATCGTGCTGACCCGGGCCCCGTTCCTCAGCAACGGCCTGCGGGCCTACGTCGACCTGCCCTACATAGGCCTCGCGCTGGCGGCCCTGGTGATCGAGACCCGGCGGCCGCGCGCCGGCTGGCCGGTGCTGGCGCTGCTCGCGGTCGCCGGCCTGCTGCGGCCCGAGGCCTGGCTCTTCTCAGCCGCCTACCTCGGCTACCTGCTGCTCGAGCGGGACCCGGCGCGCGCCGGCTGGGCGCTGCGCCGCCGCCGATCGCTTGCAGGGCCGCAGCTGGCCGGGCTGGTGGCGCTCGCCGCCGCCGGGCCGCTGGCCTGGGGCCTGTTCGACCTGATCACGGCGGGCGATCCGCTCTACTCCTTCACCGGCACCCGCGACACGGTCGAGACCCTGGAGCGCCAGACGGGACCGGTCGACCTCGTTCTATACGGCCCGCGACGGCTCGGCGAGGTGATGCAGCTGCCAGGCCTGCTCGGGGCCGCCGCCGGGATCGCGCTCGGGCTCGCCCTGATGCCGCGCCGCGCCCTGACCGGAGTGGTCGCTGCGGTCCTGGCCGGGCTCGCCTTCGCGATCCTCGCCTGCGCCGGGCTGGCGATCATCCCCCGCTACACGATGCTTGCGGCGTCGCTGCTCTGCGTCTTCTGCGCCGCCGCGCTGCTCGGCTGGCGGCTGCTCGACCCCGAGCATCGATGGCGGCGGCGCTGGCAGCTGGTCGCTGGCAGTCGTGCTGGTCGCCTTCCTGGTCCAGGCCCCACAGCAGTGGGACTACCTGAAGACGGTGCACGACGACCTCGACGCCCAGAGCGCGATCGAGTCGGATCTGCACAAGCTCGCCGACTCGGGCGCCTTTCACCCGGGGTGCGTCCCGATCTCGGTCCCCAACCACCGCGCGGTCCCGCGGCTTGCCGGCTACCTCGACCTTCGCCCCTCGCAGATCGTCAGCTCCAGCGAGCAGCGCCAGCCAAATCACGGCTACTTCCTGGATCCCGCGAACGAGGAGGTCGTCCACCACTTCGTCCTCGACCCCAACGATCCCCGCCGGCTGACGACCAAGGTCCCGCCCGGCTTTCACCGCGTCGACCGCAACGCCTCGTGGATCCTCTACGCCCGCTGCGGCTAAGAACGGACCGTGCGGCCCTCCTTCGAAACGAGGTCTCCGGGCGTGCCCGCCGCCGGCCAGCTCGGGCCAGGCTTGCCTGCGGCACCTGCGGCTTCCGCTTAAGGCTGCTTCCTTCCGGACCTGACCTGGTTCGCGGGCCCACATCGCGCAGGACCTGGCCGTCAGCGCCGCCCGCGGCGTACTGACCCCGAAGGCCAGTCCCTCAGGTCGGGTTTCGGCCCCGCTATAGCGGATTGCGGGTGAAAGGCACCGCTAGCGCCCCGCCTAGCACGGTCCACCGGTGATGCTAGTGCACCCGCGGCGAAGGCTCCCCTAGACTCGGCCCGCCATGTCGCCAGGCGAGGAAAGCGAGGGCGGGAGCGCCGAGCTTGCGCGAGGCGACGAAGCCAGCCGCCGCAACACGATCGCGAAGCTGGCCTCGGCGCTGCGTCGAACCGACGAGCAGCCGAGGCTGCTGGTCGCCGCGAAGCTGGCGCGGGAGCTGCTGCCAGGCGACAGCGAGTACGGAGATCCGCTCTCGACCTCGGGCCCGAACCCCTCGCAGGCCCTCGGACGGCGGCTTTCGGCGCTCACCGCCGAGCGTCCCAGCCTGCTCGGCGAGATCGGCCTCAGCGCGCTTCAGGTCTGGGAGTCGATCTCCTCTCAGGGGTCCGACCTCGGAGAGCAGGAGCTGGCGATCCTGTTCACCGACCTCGTGGACTTCTCCGACTGGTCGCTGCGGGCCGGCGACACGGCGGCCGTCGACCTGCTTCGCCAGATCGACGTCGGCGTCGAGCCGGCGATCACCGGCCGCGGCGGCACCGTGGTGAAGCGGTTGGGCGATGGCCTGATGGCCGCCTTCCCCGACCCCACCTCGGCCGTCGCCGCCGCGTTGGACGCGCGCGACGCCGTGGCGACGGTCGATATGGACGGCTACCGGCCCAAGCTTCGCGCCGGCGTCCACATCGGCCATCCGCGGCGGATCGGCGGCGACTACCTCGGCACCGACGTCAACATCGCCGCCCGGGTCGCCGACGCCGCATCAGGCGAAGAGGTCTTGATCTCCGAGCCGGTGCGCGAGCGCCTCGACGAAACCGGGCTGAAGCTGAAGCGGCGGCGGTTCAAGGCCAAGGGCGCGCCCAAAGACCTCTCGGTCTACTCGGTCAGGAGGAACAGGCAGTGACGGCCGGCAGCGGTGTCGTGCCGATGAAGCCGCACTGCCGCAAGTGCGGGGCGACGGTGGGGCGCCTGCAGCGATGCCCGAGATGCGGCAGGCGAAACTGGTCGCTATTGAACCTCCTGCCATCGGTTCGCCACTGACCGCCAGGCGGCCGGATTCGGGGCCGATCAAGGGCCAACGCGGTCCTATGATTCCCCTCCCGGGCGCGTAGCTCAGTGGGAGAGCGCTCCCCTCACACGGGAGAGGTCGCTGGTTCGAAACCAGCCGCGCCCATCGGTTGCCGGTACGGTGGTCGCCGCCGTGTCGGCGTTAGGGTACGAGGCTCAGTCGACCCCTGGACGAGCCAATAGCGACAAGCTTGGACACCCGGATCCAGCGCGTCATCGTCGAGACGACGCGGTTTCACATCGTCGGCGACGTTGCTCTTCCGACCGAGGGATTCCGCACTCGGCTGTCCGACGTCCTCAACCGGTCGGAGACCGGCTTCATCCCCCTGGTAAACGTCGAGGTGACCCCTATCGGCGGAGGCGAAACCGAGTCGCTGCGGTTCGTCGCGGTGTCGCGCACCCGGATCGAGCTCGCTTACGAGGTCGAGGCGGCGCGCAAGGCCTGACGGGACTCGGGGGCGAGGGGTTGACTCGCCCGGCGGGCTGCTTGAAGTGGGGATTTCGGTTCCGGTCGAGGTAACAGGCGTAGGCCTCCAGGGTACGCGCTGATCCTAGGTGAGCGATAACGAGCCAAACCGCGACCACAACCTGCTCGCCACCCTGCGGCGAGTGATCGCCCGCTTCCGCGAGGACAACATGACCGACTGGGCGGCGGCGCTCACCTATTACGGCCTTCTGTCGCTGTTCCCGATGCTGATCGCCCTGGTCTCGGTCGTCGGATTGTTCGGCAACCCGCAGGGCACGACCCGCACGGTGACCGACATCGTCACCCGCATCGGCCCGGAGTCCGGCGCCGACACCTTCGCCGGCCCGATCAAGTCGATCACCTCAAACCGCGGCTCCGCCGGCGTCCTGTTCGTCCTCGGCCTGGCTACCGCGCTGTGGTCGGCTTCGGGGTACATCGGCGCCTTCATGCGGGCCTCGAACGTGATCTACCAGTCGCCCGAGGGACGTCCGTTCTGGAAGCTGCGGCCGCTGCAGCTCGGGGTGACCCTGGTGATGGTGGTGATGGTGGCCGCCGTACTGCTCGCCCTGGTCCTGACCGGCCCCGTGGTCCGCGCGGTCGCCGACCCGCTCGGCGTAGGCGGCAGCGCGGTGACGATCTGGAACTACGCCAAGTGGCCGGTCCTCGCGGCGCTGTTCGTGCTGATGATCGACCTCCTCTACTTCACCTCCCCGAACGCCAAGCTGCGCGGCTTTGCCTGGATGACCCCGGGCGCCCTTCTCGCCCTGGCGCTCTGGGGCTTGGCCTCGGCCGGGTTCGCATTTTTCGTCGCCAACTTCAGCTCCTACGACAAGACATACGGGACGCTGGGAGGAGTGGTTGTGCTGCTGATCTGGATCTGGATCACCAACGTGGCGATCCTGCTCGGCCACCAGCTCAACGCGGAGCGGGAGCGAAGCCGCCAACTCGCGGAGGGCGTGCCGAAGGCCGAGGAGGAGCTGCAGCTCGAGCCGCGCCAGGAGCCCTCCGATGGGTCGCCCGCATAGGCTTCGGGCGATTTGACGGTCAAGCTCTACTCAATCGCCGTCTCGCATCCCGCCCGCGCGGCGGGGCTGATGCTGCGCTACAAGGGAATCGAGCACGAGATCGTCGACATTCCGCCCGGCGCGCAGAGAGTGGCGCTGCGCGCCTTCGGCTTTCGCGGTGCGACCGTTCCGGCGCTGAAGGTCGACGGACGCAGGGTGCAGGGCTCGCGGAAGATCTCGCGGGTGCTGGACCAGATCAAGCCCGATCCGCCCCTGTTTCCGGCCGATCCCGTCCAGCGGGCAGCGGTCGAGGAGGCCGAGCGCTGGGGCGAGGTCGAGCTCCAGCCGGTGCCGCGGCACTTCTTCCGCTGGTGCGTCTCCAGAGACAACGAGCTGCGCCGGGCCCTCGCCTCCGCAACCGGCATGCCTGCGCCCGGCTTCGCCGCCCGGGCGATGAAGCCGGTCGCCTGGTACTTCAGCCGAGTCGTCTCGGGCTCGAGCGACGATTCGATCCACTCCGAGCTCGGTGCCCTCCCGGCCCAGCTCGACCACGTCGACGAGCTGATCGCCGAGGGAACGATCGGCGCCGAGCGACCCAATGCGGCCGACTTTCAGATCGCGACCACGCTCCGGGTGCTGCTCAACTTCCCGCAGATAGAGCCGCTGATCGAGTCGCGCCCGGCCGGCGAGCTGGCGATGCGCATCGCTCCGGGCTTCGGGCAGCCGCTGCCGGTCAAGCTGCCCGCCGAGTGGCTGCCCGCCTCTGCCGCCGTCAGCTCGTAGGCGAGTAGGGCATCCGGCCAAAGTGGCCGCCCGGCGACCCAGTGGCGCCGAGGAGAAAGTGGACCGATGTTGGCGCGGACCAACGTTGGATTGCACAAGCGGCCCCTCGCCCCACTAATGGGTAGCGAGGGCAAAGGACAGAGCCCTGCCGAATCGCCGACACGGAGGTCAAAGAATGGCGGGAAGCCGCAGAATCTCGACCGCCAGGCACGGGCACCGCGCGCTGACGCTACTCGCCGCCTTCGGCCTTCTGCTCGGACTCGTCTTCGCGGCTGATGCCTCGCTGGCCGCAAAGCGCATCGGCACCAACCATGGCGACAGGATCTCCGGCACCCCGGGCCCCGACACGATCAGGGGCAAGGGGGGCAAGGACAAGATCAAGGGCCGGGGTGGAAACGACAAATTGAACGGCGGCAAGGGGCGCGACAAGGTGATCGGCGGTCGCGGCGCCGACAGGATGATGGGTGCCGCCGGCAATGACGTGATCAAGGCCGCCGACGGTCGCCGCGACAAGAGGATCAACGGCGGGCCGGGCAAGAACCGCTGCGTGATCGACACCGCGCTCGAGCTCTCGATAGCTCGCAACTGCTCCTCGATCGCGGGGGGTCCCGGTGGCGGAGCCGGTTCCGGGCCCGGTCCCGGCGAGGGACTGCGCGTCCTGGTCGCCGAGGGCCTCGTGTGTGCATCGCCGCTGCCGATCTGCGTCTTCACCCTCAGCGGCGACGGCGCCGACGGCACTCTCGGGACGGTGACCGGTGGTGGAGGAGTGACCGCGGCCGGCGCCAGCGTCACCCCCAGCGGATCGGACTGGACCGCCGGCGGCCTCTACGGTTGCACTGCCGACGGATTCCTGCGGGTCACGATCGGCTCCGAGTTCGTCGACGTTCCGGTTGACTGCACGGTCTGACCGACCTTCGGTCGGACAACGCAATACCCGTCAGTTCATAGACGGGTCGTCGGGCATCCGCGACAAGATCTCGAACTCACCGCCGCGGCGCTCGAGCAGATAGCTCCAGAGGTCGCCGTCGCGAAACGGGTCGTCTGGCGAGGCGGGCTCGACGATCCAGGCGTCCTGCTCCAGCTCGGACTCGAGCTGCCCCGGCCCCCAGCCCGCGTGGCCGGCGTAGACGCGCAGCTCTCGCAGCTCCTCGCCGGGGTCGTCGGGATCGATCACGCCGAGGTCGCCGACGACGATCCCCGCCGCCGAGTCAGGATCGTTGAACCGCCCCAGGGCGACCGCGGTGTCGGGGGCCACGGGCCCGCCGACCCAGACGACCTCCTCGTCATCGGCGTAGAGCGCCAGCGAGGGAACGACCTCCGCCACGCTTGCCTCCGAGGGGCGGTTGAGAACGACGCCGAACGCCCCGTGCTCGTTGTGCTCGACGATCAGCACGACGGTGCGACGGAAGAAGTCGTGAAGGCTCGGCGCCGCGATCAGGAGCTTGCCGGAGAGGGAGTCGTCCATACCCCTATTTTGAGCGCATCGCGCGAGCGGCGGTAGGCTCGCGCGATCAGCGACCACATGCCCTGGGAGATATCGGGCACCTACCTGGAGGCCTGCAACTGCGATGTGATCTGTCCATGCCGGACCGTCGACGGGAGACGGGGCGGCCGATCCACCTACGGGATCTGCCATGGAGCGCTCTCGTGGCAGATTCGGCAGGGTCACGCCGGCGAGGCCGACTTGGCCGGGCTCGGCGTCGTTCTCGCGCTGACCTACGACGACGACGAAACGGGATCTCCCTGGAGGTTCTGGCTCTACGTGGACGAGCGCGGCAATGACACCCAGCGCGATGCCCTGGAGCAGATCTTCCTCGGCCGCCTGGGCGGCACGCCAGACAAGCAGTTCCCGTGGGTCTGGAAGCCGAGCGATCTACTCGGGGTGCGGGCAGTGAGAATCGAGATCGACCATCAGCCGGGCGGCGGCTGGTTCAAGGCCGACGGTCACGTCTCAGTGCGAATCAAAGGCCCGGCCGCCGAGCGCGCGGAGGTCAGCTGTGTGATCCCGGGCCATCACCAGCCGGGACGCGAGGTGCAGACGGAGCTGATCGAGGTCGAGGATGACGAGCTCAGCTTCGAATTCCGCAGTCGCTGCGGCTACGAATCAGGGTTCGAGTACTCGAGCGCCTAGTCCAGGTCTGCCTGACGGCTAGTTGCCGCCGATCGCGTCGTCGTGCATCGAATTGCCGCCGTGCATCCCTCCGCTCCCAGGCATCGCGTCCTCCTGCATGGCGTCGCCGTCGCCCATCGCGTCCATGGCCGACATCGCCGCCGGGGAGTCCGGCTCGGTGAGGCGTGGAACATGGTCTGGCTCGACCGCCACCGCGACGCCCAACACGAGCAGAAGGACGGCGACGGAATAATTCGCCACCGCCTTCCAGGGCAGCAGCTTCTCGACCGATATCAAGGCAGCGACGAACGCCATCCAGGCGATGCTCATCACCCCGAGCGCGAACAAGACCACCATCAGCGCCCAGCAGCAGCCCACGCACCAAGCGCCGTGCAGGATGCCCATGTACAGGGCGCCGCTGCGGCCGTCGCGCCAGTTCTCGATCACGAACGAGAGCGGCCCCCGGCAGCGGGTCAGGCAGGCATCCTTGAGCGGGGTCAACTGGTAGGCGGCAGCAACCACGATCAGCCCGCCCGCCAGGTAGGGCCCGCCGCGATCCCAGGAGAACGCCTCCGGGGCAATCGCCCGCCCAATCTCGAACAGCGCGTAGCCGAGCAGTCCGGCCAGGGCCCAGGAGACCAGGTAGCCGGCGACGAAGGTCGCGGTCGCGCCGCTCGGGGCGCTGCGGCCCGACTCCCGACGCGCTCCCTGAAGGCGAGAGTAGACGCCGACCATCGGCGCGATCGAGGGGAACATCATCGCCGCCATCATCACCACCCAGACCGTGATGTAGAAGCCGAGCCCGCCGAGGTCGGTGCCGGGCCCGGCGTCCATGCCCCCCATGCGCCGGTCGGTGACCACCCAGGCCAGCGCGGCGATACCGACCAGGACCGCGATCAGGCCGATCCTGGCGCGCGGGGCGGCGGCGGGCGCGAACGGCAGCCGGGCGGACTCCATCGCTCAGGCGGCGCTCAGGCGGCCCAGGAGAAGCTTGTCGAGAACCCCGACTTGCCCTCCTGAGAGAGGTCCAGCCCGAAGACCTTGACGCTGGCCCGCTTTGCCTTCGAGATCCTCAGCTCCGAGCTGGCGGGATGAAAGATGTTGACGAGTGTCGCGGCCTCCCCGCTCTCGCTTCCGAACGGGACGACGTCCTCGACCTCGATGTCCACCGCGTCGCCGGCCTTGACGCTGTGCACGCCGTCCTCGCTGGAGAACTCGATCGGCATGCGCTCGATGCCGAGGTTGTCTCCTATCAGCGGCGACACCGCCTCCATCGGCCCGCCGAGCTGGCCCCCGAACACCGCACCGAGCTTCTCGGCCTGCTGGTCGGAGGCGGCGTCGTCGAGAATCACACCGAGCCGCCAGTTGCCGTCGGTCATCACGCGAGGCGTATCGGCGATCGCGATCACGGTGAGCCCCGAGACGTCGACCCCGTCGACATCTCCCGAGTCGATGTGAAAGACGAGGGCGGGCGTGCAGCGGTCGGTGTCCGCACCGAGGTCCAATGACGCCGTGCAGGGACAGGGCACCTCGCAGGGACAGTTCTCGAAGTACCTTCCCTCCAGCTTCCAAGCCATTCGATTACCTCCTACGGATGTGGGCGATGCTGGCGATGCTCCTCCACCAGGGCGGGTCTGTCAACAGCTCGCAGAGGCGACCGCTCATGGCGTGAGCATGATCTTCAGCGCCTCGTGGCGGTCGTAGACACCGTAGGCGTCCGGCGCTTCGTCGAGCTTCATGTGGTGGGTGACGAGCGGAGCGGGATCCAGCTCTCCACTCACCAGCCGCTCGAGCACCGGGTCGAGGTGGGCGATCACGTTGGCCTGTCCGGTCTTCAGGGTCAGGCCCTTGATCCAGACGATCCCCATGTGCAGGTTGATCGGCTCCGCGTAGACGCCCGTCGCCGAGACCGTTCCCGCCTTTCGGGTCAGCCGGCAGGCCATGTCGAGTGCGTCGGGGTGCCCGACGGCGTCGACCGCGCCGTCGACCCCCCGACCGCCGGTCTCCTCCTTGACCCGCCCCCGGACGTCGTCCTCTGTGAGATGCAGCGGCACGGCCCCGAAGGACTCGGCCATCTTCAGCCGCTCCTCGACCGAGTCGACCGCCAGGACCCGCTCGGCCCCGGCTGCCTTCGCCGCCTGCACGGCGCAGAGGCCGACCGGACCAAGGCCGAGGACTGCCGCCGACGAGCCAGGCTCGAGGTCCAGCGCATCGATCGAGTGATAGCCGGTTCCCATCACATCGCCGGCGAACAGGGCCACCTCGTCGGAGAGCCCGTCGGGAACCCGGCGCAGGGTCATGTCGGCCCGCGGCACCAGGAGCTGGTCCGCCTGCGCCCCCTGGAGCGAGCCGAGGGTCGCGCCGTGACCGAAGACGCGGCCTGAGTCGCACTGCTGAAAGAAGCCAAGCCGGCAGAAGAAGCATTCGCCGCAGGCGGTGAGAAATGCCCCGAGGACGCGGTCGCCCTCGGCGACGCTGGTGACGTCGTCCCCGGTCGCGAGCACGGTTCCGACGTACTCGTGGCCGATCGTGAAGCCGGGCTCGATCGCGACCCGCCCGTGGTAGATGTGCAGATCAGACCCGCAGATGCCGCTGGCCTCGACCCGGATCACGGCCTCGTCGGGCGCGCTCACCTCGGGATCGGGCTTCTCGTCGACCCGCACCTCGCCGGGCGCCTGGTAGGTGACGGCGCGCATCAGTCGGCGATCACCAGCGCCGCGGTCAGCAGGCCGAGGGCGATCCCGATGAGGGTCAGCCCGAGAAGCAGCCAGTCGGGCGCGTCGGCGTACTCGCCCCTCGCAGCGCTGCGTCGACTGTCCGCGTCCGCACAGTGCCGTAGGCGATCATCGCGACCCCGTAGAGCGCGAAGCCCACGCCCACGACCACGTAGGGCCACTTCGTATGGGTCTTGGCCAGCTCGGGGATCAGCCGGCCGACCCCAAGGCCGACCGCAAGTGCTGTGAGGCCGGTGCGCCACCAGGCGAGCTGGGTCCTCTCGCTGGCCAGCGAGGTGCGGCGCGAGGCGTCGACGTCGGCGGCCGCGCTCGGCGGGCCGGCCGGATCGAGGTTGCCGGGCTCATGCACGGGGCGCGATGATAAGCGGGTCGGCGCGAGGGCGACCGCAAGCGACGAGAGGGATTGAGATGGCCGAAGAGCCAAGGGCGGTACTGATCACCGGCTGCTCGACGGGGATCGGGCGTGCCACGGCGATCCGCCTGGCGGGCAAAGGGTGGAAGGTCTACGCGTCGGCGCGCCGCCCCGAGTCGATCGAGGACCTGAAAGGGAAGGGATGCGAAACGCTCGCCTGCGACGTCACCGACGAAACCTCTATGAGCGCGTGCGTCAGCGCGGTCGAGGATGCCGAGGGCGCAGTCGGCGCCCTGGTCAACAACGCCGGCTACAGCCAGAGCGGCCCGATCGAGGAGGTTCCGATCGACGCCGTGCGCCGCCAGTTCGAGACAAACGTGTTCGGGCTGATGCGGATGTGCCAGCTGGCCCTGCCCGGGATGCGGGCCAAGGGTTGGGGCAAGATCGTCAACGTCAGCTCGATGGGCGGCAAGCTCGTCTTCCCGGGCGGCGGCGTCTACCACGCGACCAAGCACGCGGTCGAGGCGCTGTCGGACGCGCTTCGATTCGAGGTCGCCGGGTTCGGCGTCGACGTGATCGTGATCGAGCCGGGGCTGATCAAGACCAGCTTCGCCGACGCCGCTGTGGGCTCGATGGCCGGCGAGCTGCCCAGCGACGGGCCCTACGCCGAGTTCAACACCGCGGTCGGGCGCGAGACCGCCAGCGTCTACGAGGGCCCGCTGGCGCGGCTTGGGAGCGGGCCCGAGGCGGTGGCGCGCAAGATCGAGCGAGCGATCTCATCCCGCCGCCCCCGCACCCGCTACAAGGTCACGGCGTCGGCCGGGTTGAGCCTCGGCGCGCGAAGGTTGATGACCGACCGGATGTGGGACCGGTTCGTCGGGACGCAGTTTCCGAGGCCGGGACGGTAGGGACGAGCGGTCGGCGCTGCTAGGCGACAGTGACGTCGCGTGACTTCTTGTGCTTGGCGTCGCGGGGGTCGCGGGACCTCTTGCCGTGCGAGCTCTTGTCGTCCGAGTCCTTGCCGTTTTCGGAGCCGTTCTGGTCGACCCCAACCAGGAAACCGGCTCCCTCCTCGACGGCCGCGATCCGCTCTTCGAGAGCAAGCTCGAAGTCGAAGTTGGCGTCGACGCCGTGGCGGTACTCGAGGTCCTTCCCCTCCAGTACCTCCTCGACGAAGATCTTCACGAAGCGGGCGATCAAGCTGGCTGCCGGCGACCCGCCGCAGCTCCTGGATCGCCTCAAAGGAGGAGACCGGATCGCGGTATGAGTCGCGGGCCGTCATCACGTCGTAGGTGTCGGCGACCGAGATGATCCGTGAGAGCTCGGGGATCTCGTCGCCCTTGAGCTGTCGCGGATAGCCCTTGCCGTCGATCCGCTCGTGGTGGGCCATGATGATCTTTGCGACCGGGCCGTAGCCGTCCACCGATCCGACGACCTTGGCGCCCTGGGCGGGGTGCATCTTGATCAGGTTCCAGTCGTCGTCGTCGAGCGGGACGTTCGCCTTGAGGATCTTGTCGGGGAGGATGAACTTGCCGATGTCGTGCAGCAGGCCGGCGACGTGGACCAGCTCCTGGTCGTCCTTGGAGAGGCCCGCCTTCTCGGCAATCGCCCGGCAGTAGCGGGCAACCGACGCACTGTGGCGGGCGGTCATCTCGTCGCGCAGGTCGAGGGTGCGCATGAGCGCGTTGAGCATTCCGACCTGGAAGCTGACCAGTTGCTTGGTGCGCTGCTCGAGTTCCGCGGCGCGCTGCTGGGAGAGGAGAAGCTCGCCGAGTAGGTGCTGGAAGGTCAGGAGGACCACACCGAAGAGCGCAATGCCGGCCAAACCGATCTCGTAATACATGAAGGCGACTCCGACGGCCATCAGGGCCGCAGCAAATTCCGATGGCAGTAGAGGAAACAGATCGGCTCGAGCGATTCCCCAGAACGCGTCGTCGCGCTCCTTATCCAGGATCTGGAACGCGGCAATCATTGTGAAATTCAGAAGGAGTGCGACGACAAAGACACCGAAAACGAGCAGGTAGAAGCCTGCATCGGACGCATGGGTCCCAGTGGCGTCCAGTGCCGCACGGAACAGCAGTCCGCCGACCAGGGGAAAGGTCGCAAAAGTCAGAAGGTTCTCGATCAAGTAATGACCGGGGCGACGTTCTCGCAACGCAACGAGAAGCACGGTCGTCACGCCGAGAAGCGCCGCAGGGCTACCGTAGAGGAAAGTCATCGCCAACACGAGAGCGAGAAAGCTGCCGGATATTCGCAATCCCGACGGGAGCTCTACGGCCGTGAAGTGGCTGATCAGAGCGAATACGAGAAGCACCCCGAACACCGGCCAATCCCAATTTCCGTGGGGCGCCTGCCATAGCGCGATGGCGGCAACCCCCGCCAGAGCCGCTAGTTCGGCGCCGATGGCAAGTCTGGAGGGGCGGTCTTTGGGCATCAGTGGGTGGCCCTCGCTATGCGGGGGATCACCCTCTTTCTCGGCAAATCAAGGCGATTCCTTCAGCCAAAGGTCGGATGAAGCAACAATTGTCACTTATCGCCTCGAACGTGTGTCCGCGCGACGAGCGCATTTGCTGGCCGCTTTCCTGAGCAGGTCTGTGGCGCACCGGTGGGGAATAAGGCAAACAAAAGGGGCGCCGAATTCGGCGCCCCTGAAAGACGAAGGACGCCCCAGTGGGGCGTCCAATCGACTAAGTCCTAACGGTGGTAACCCATTCCGATCCTCCTGACTGCTTGCAAGCTTCCGGATATCCGTGCACAGGCTTTGTAGCAGAACCTCCAGAGAACTTGTGCAAATGCAGGAAAAGTTGTGCAAAAACTAGGTAGACCCAGGCGCCGAGAAGCGGGGGGTCCCCCGGATTCCTCTGCGCTTTCGGCCCCACTCCGCCGTCCAGCCTTCCGGCGCCTCGCGGTCTCGTACACGCTCAACGAGCTCGGAGACTGGCTAGGCGCCATTGCCCTGGCCGTTCTCGTCTTCGATCAGACCGGGAGCGCCATCGCCACAGCTGGCCTCTTCCTGGGCATGCGGTTTGCCCCGGCGCTACTGGGCCCTGTGTTCGTTACGCGGATAGAGCGCACGCCGCCACGTTTTGCGCTGGCAGGAATCTATTTCGCAGAGGCTGCCGCGTTTGCAGTGCTTGCCCTGCTGGTCGACAACTTTTCCCTGCTTTTGGTGATTCTCGTTGCGACGATCGACGGGACCCTTGCCCTCGCAGGCCGCTCGCTGACTCGGGCGGTCGTGGCTGCACTCCTGAAGCCGGCAGGAGAGCTGCGAAGCGGGAACGCAGTGCTCAACATCGGATTCACCGGCGGTTCGGCCGTTGGGCCTGCACTCGGAGGGCTGGTTGTAGCCGGCTTGGGAGTGCAATCGGCCCTGCTTCTGGACGCTTTTTCGTTCCTCGCCATTGCCGGGATCATGGTGGCAACCGATCTGCCGCACACCAGCCCGGAGGAGGGATCCTGGAGGGAGCGCTTCCGCGCCGGGCTCGCGTACGTGTCCGCCCGGGTTCCGTTGCGCCGCCTGCTGTACGCACAAGGCGCGGCCTTCGTCTTCTTCGCCGCGGTGATCCCAATCGAGGTCATATATGCCAAGAGCACTCTTGGCTCAGGGGACTCCGGATACGGGGCGCTGCTGGCAAGTTGGGGGATCGGAATGGTCCTCGGGGGCGTGGTGTTCGCAGCGCTCCGGCGCACGGGCTTTCCCCTCTTGTTGATGTACAGCACTCTTGCTGTCGGCATCTCCTATCTGGGTCTCGCTGCAGCGCCCACGCTCTTGGCGGCATGCGGGATCTCAGTGGTGGGGGGCCTTGGCAACGGCGTCCAATGGGTCTCGGTGGTCAGCGCCATCCAGGAGATGACGCGCAGCGAAATGCAGGCTCGCGTGATGAGCGTGCTCGAGTCAGTGGCTGAAGGGATGCCTGGCCTCGGCTATCTGGTCGGGGGACTCGTCGCCGCCGGGCATAGCCCACGCACAACATTCTTAGTCGCCGGCATCGGCATTATCGTTGTGCTGGCGTTTGCGGTCCGGTCGCTAGCCGGGACGCCCTGGACAAGAGGCGAGGGTGCAATTGGCCCCTCAGACCTTGACCAGGACCCCGAAGGAGATATGTTGATTGAAGGAAGTCAGGGCGCGCCATTGGCCCCCGTGGGGGGGAGCCCTGTGCAGGAGGAATCGGAATCTGTTCATGACTCCAGGAGGTCGTGAGTGAGGAAGCTAGGGGCTGTTGCTGCGTCGACACTGTTGGCAGGATTTCTGCTGACCGCCTGCGGGGGCGGGGGCGGGGGCGGTAAGGAAGGTGGCACGCTCGAGGGCGGCTACACCTCCTTCCCCGACTACATGGACCCGCAGATCTCCTACACCGCGGAGGGCTGGACGGCGATGCGGTCGGTCTACATCCCGCTGCTGCTCTTCAAGCAGGCCAACGGAGAAGAGGGAAGCAAGGTGATTCCCGGCCTTGCCGAGAGCCTGCCCAAGGTCTCCAACGACGGCAAGACCTACACGCTGACGCTGCGCAAGGGCCTCAAGTACTCCGACGGCAGCCCGGTCAAGGCCTCTGACTTCCGCAATGCGGTAGAGCGGATGTTCCTGACCGATTCCGGCGGCGCTTCGTTCTACACCGACATCGTCGGCGCCGCGCAGTTCCAGAAGACGCGGTCGGGTCATATCTCCGGCATCAAGACCAACGACAGCACCGGCCAGATCACGATCAACCTGACCGAGGCGCGAGGCACGTTCAACCAGGAGCTTGCGCTGTTGTTCGTCGCCCCGGTGCCGCCGAATACACCGGACAAGGACCAGAGCCCGAATCCGCCTGCGGGCACCGGGCCGTACATGTTCACCAAGTCCGATCCTGGCCGCGGCTGGGCGTATGCCCGCAACCCGGAATGGAAGGGCAACAAGGCGACCGGCATCGACTTCCAGGACGGGCACCTGGACAAGATCAACATCACGGTGATCCGCAACCAGTCGACCCAGGTCAACGACATCGAGCAGGGCAAGCTCAATTGGATCTTCGATCCGCCGCCGACCGACCGCTATGCGGAGGTCAAGCAGAAGTACACGGGCACCCAGTTCAAGGTCAGGCCGACGATCAGCACCTACTACTACTGGTTCAACACGCAGGAGCCGCCCTTCAACGATCCGAAGGTGCGCCAGGCGGTCAACTACGCGGTCGACCCGGCCGCCCTGCAGCGGATCTACGCCGGCCAGGTAACGCCGACGCAGCAGATCCTGCCGCCGGGCATGCCGGGATACAAGAAGTTCGAGCTCTACCCGCACAACCTGGCGAAGGCCAAGCAGCTCCTCGCGCAGGCCAACCCGTCGGACAAGGACGTCACCGTCTGGACCGACGACGAAAGCCCGAACGACGACTCGGGCACCTACCTGCAGGACCTGCTCAAGCAGCTCGGCTTCAACGCCAAGCTGAAGATCATCAACGCCGACAACTACTTCACGATTATCGGCAACAACTCAACGGCGAATCGTGACATCGGCTGGTCCGACTGGTTCGAGGATTACCCGCACCCGGGTGACTTCTTCGATCCGTTGCTGAACGGCGACAACATCGCCCAGGTCAACAACAACAATTTCGCCGATTACGACAATCCGGCGGTAAACAAGAAGATCACCGACCTCGGGCACCAGCTGCTCACCGATCCCGGTGTGCAGGACCAGTACGCGGCGCTTGACAAGGAGATCATGCAGGAGGCCCCGTGGGCGCCATACGGCACCCGAGTCCTCTCGACCTTCGTGTCCAGCGACATCAATCTCGACTCGATCATCTGGAATCCGACCTTCGAGGACGAATTCACGACGATCCAGTTCAAGTAGCTCGATTGAGCGCGCACGAGCGATTTTGGAGGGGCCGCAAGGCCCCTCCATTTCGTATCAGCGGTGTTGCCCCCGGTTACCAGGACGGTGCAAACCCGTGCCCGACGACCAGTAGGCTGAGCTAGACGAGAGGTATCCGAGAGTGGCTTCCGAGCCATATTCCGAGCCAGCGCTGTCGGGGACGCTGCCCGGCGAACCGGGGTTCCCCGCCGGGGACGCCTCGATTCAAGGTCGCAGCCCCTGGTATCTCGCCTACCAGCGCCTGCTGCGCAATCGCCTCGCGCTCGCCGCCCTGGGCCTGTTCATCGCGATCGTCCTCTTCTGCCTCGCCGCGCCGATCTGGGCGACCAAGGTCGCCCACACCGGGCCGAACACCGTCCACACGACAGAGAAGATCGAAGTTGACGGCAAGCCGACCAACGTCGTCGCCCCCGACGGCACGCCGCTGCACCCGGTCTACTTCGGCGCCAGCGGCAAGTTCTTCTTCGGCGCCGACGGACGCCTCGGCCGTGACGAGATGGTCCGCCTCATGTACGGCGGGCGCACCACCCTCTACATCGGCCTGATGTCGGCGCTGGTGACGACGATCCTCTCGGTGGCCCTAGGCCTGATCGCGGGCTATTACGGTGGCTGGCCCGATTCGATCATCTCGCGGGCTCTCGACGTGATCTGGGCCTTCCCCGTCCTCCTGCTCGGGGCGGCGTTGGGGACCGCGTTAGCGGTCAGCAGCGGCTTGAGGCTGGGGCCGATCACGATCCCCGAGGACTCGCTGTGGATACCGATCCTGATCATCGGCTTCGTCTACACCCCCTACATGGCGCGCCCGATCCGCGGCGAGATCCTCGCCCTGCGCGAGAAGGAGTTCATCGAGGCCGCGGTCGCCCAGGGAGCCAGCCCGCTGCGGGTTATGTTCGGCGAGCTGCTGCCCAATCTGTGGTCGACGATCATCGTCTTCTTCACCCTCAACATCGCCAACAACATGCTGCTCGAGTCGGCGCTCTCCTTCCTCAACGTCGGCGTGCGCGCCCCCGCCTCGTCGTGGGGGACGCTGATCGCGAAGGGCTTCGAGCTG
This sequence comes from uncultured Solirubrobacterales bacterium, assembly GCA_963772265.1. Classification (GTDB taxonomy): domain Bacteria; phylum Actinomycetota; class Thermoleophilia; order Solirubrobacterales; family 70-9; genus Mayfieldus. The sequence goes on from CAVYWS010000002.1 coordinate 488,633, forward strand.
ATCTACAGCGCCCCGTGGCTGACGATCATCCCCGGCGTGATGATCCTGCTCACGGTGCTGTCGCTGAACGTGTTCGGCGACGGGTTGCGCGACGCGCTTGACCCGAAGGCGAAGATCAGGCTCGAGGCGAGGACCGGCCAGGCCGAGGCACCCGGCGCCGTCGAGGTCGAGGGGGTCTGATGGGCCCGTTCATCGCCAGGCGCCTGGTCGGGATGGCCTTCGTCCTGGTCGCGATCTCGATCATCACCTTCTGCATCTTCATGCTGCTGCCGGGCGGAGGCACCGACGCCGCCGCCCGCAGGATCGCCGGCAAGAACGCGAACAAGCAGCTGATCGAGAACGTCAAGGAGGACTGGGGCTTCGACAAGTCCCTCCCCGAGCAGTACGGGATCATGATGAAGAAGATCTTCACCGGCGATCTTCAGTCCTACTCGAGCCAGCTCAACGTCGACCACGAGATCTGGCGCGGGATACCGGCGACCTTCTCGCTCTGCATCGGTGCGGCGGTGATCTGGATGGCGTTCGGGATCCTGTTCGGCTACTTATCCGCCGTATACCAGGGGCGGTTCACCGACCGCGCGCTGACGATCCTCGCGCTGGTCGGGATCTCGCTTCCGGTCTTCTGGCTGGCCGCGATCCTGCTCTATTTCTTCACCTTCAAGGTCGAGTTGTTCCCGCCGGGGGAGTACGTGCCCCTGACCCAGGACCCGATCCAGTGGGCCTACCACCTCGTGCTGCCCTGGATCACCCTTGCGGTGCTGTTCATCGGCTTCTACAGCCGCGTGCTGCGCTCCAACATGCTCGACGTGATGAGCGAGGACTACGTGCGCACGGCGCGGGCGAAGGGGCTGAGCGAACGCCAGGTCCGAACCCGTCACGTGCTTCGCAACTCTCTGATCCCGGTCATCACCCTGTTCGGGCTCGACTTCGGCTTGATCGTCGGCGGCGGAGCGCTGCTGACCGAATCGATCTTCAACCTGCACGGGGTCGGCCAGTTCGCAGCCGAGGCGATCAACAACTACGACTTACCGCCGGTGATGGCGGTGACCCTGTTCGGGGCCTTCTTCATCGTCCTCTTCAACACCCTCGTCGACATCCTCTACGCGTACCTCGATCCGCGGATCCGCCTCGGCACCGAGGCCCCGGCGGCCGCCTGAGATCCAACCGATGGCCAACCTGCTCGACGTCTCAGAACTCAAGGTCGGCTTCCAGACCGAGGACGGCGTCGTCCGCGCTGTCGACGGCGTCTCCTTCGACGTTGCCCGCGGCGAGGTCCTGGCGATCGTCGGCGAGTCGGGCTGCGGCAAGAGCGTCACCGCACAGACCCTGCTCGGCCTGACCCGCAGCCCCAACGCCCGCATCGAGGGCCGGGTCGAATACGACGGGCGCGACCTGGTCACCGCCAGCGAAGGTGAGATGCAGAAGATCCGCGGCGACGAGATCGCGATGGTCTTCCAGGACCCGATGTCCTCGCTGAATCCCGTCTACCGGGTCGGCAACCAGATCGCAGAGGCGATCCAGGCCCACCGCGACGTCTCCGAGGGCGAGGCGATCGAGCAGGCGATCGAGCTGCTGCGCTCGGTCGGCATCCCCAAGCCCGACCAGCGGGTCCGCAACTACCCGCACGAGTTCTCGGGCGGGATGCGGCAGCGGGCGATGATCGCGATGGCGCTTGCCCTCGAGCCGGACCTGCTGATCGCCGACGAGCCCAGCACGGCGCTCGACGTCACGATCCAGGCCCAGATCCTGCGCCTGCTGGAGCAGCTCAACCGGGACCGCGGGCTCTCGGTGATCATCATCACCCACGACCTCGGCGTCGTCGCCGAGGTCGCCGACCGGGTCCTGGTCATGTACGCCGGGCGGGTGGTCGAGGAGGGGACCCTCGACGAGATCTTCTACGACCCCCAGCACCCCTACACCTGGGGCCTGCTCGGCTCGCTGACCCGGCTCGACCGGCCGCCCCCGGACCGCCTGCCGCAGATCTCCGGGCTGCCGCCGTCGCTGCTCGCCCGCCCGAGGGCTGCCATTTCCGCCCGCGCTGCCCGCACGAGTTCGACAAGTGCCGCAAGGTGCCGCCGCTGAAGGCGCGGATCTCCGAGGCGCCCGAGCACCTGGACCGCTGCTGGCTCGAACCGGAGCAGAAGCGGGAGCGGCGTGAGGTCGAAGGCCGGATCGGCCTGGGGGCGCCGACGTGAGCGTCCCCGAGACCAGCATGGACGGAGCCCGCGGCGAGGCGCCGCTGCTGGAGGTTCGCCACCTCGTCAAGCACTTCCCGATCAAGTCGGGGATCCTGTTCGACCGCGAGGTGGCGCGGGTCCGGGCGGTCGACGACGTAAGCCTCGACCCTGCACGAGGGCGAGACGCTGGGCCTGGTCGGCGAGTCGGGCTGCGGCAAGTCGACGCTCTGCCGGACGATCCTGCAGCTGCTCTCGCCGACCTCGGGCTCGGTCCGCTTCCGAGGGCAAGGAGATCGCCGGCGCCTCGCGGCGAACGCTGCGTCCGCTGCGCCGCGAGATGCAGATGATCTTCCAGGACCCCTACGCCTCGCTCAACCCGCGCAAGCGGGTCGGCCAGATCGTCGGCGACCCGCTGAAGCTGCAGGGCCTCGCCTCGGGCAACGAGCTGAAGCGCGAGGTGCAGGAGCTGCTCGACCGCGTAGGCCTCAGCTCCGAGCACTACAACCGCTTCCCGCACGAGTTCTCGGGCGGGCAGCGGCAGCGGATCGGGATCGCCCGCGCCCTCGCCCTGCGCCCGAAGCTGATCGTCGCCGACGAGCCGGTCTCGGCGCTGGACGTCTCGATCCAGGCCCAGATCATCAACCTGCTCGACGACCTTCAGGACGAGTTCAACCTGACCTACATCTTCGTCGCCCACGATCTCGGCGTCGTACGCCACGTCTCCGACCGGATCGCCGTCATGTACCTGGGCAAGATCGTCGAGACGGCTCCCGCCGCCGAGCTCTACTCCAATCCGATCCATCCCTACTCGGTGGCGCTGCTCTCGGCCGTCCCGATCCCCGACCCGAGGGAGAACCAGGCCCGCGAGCCGCTGGTCCTGGAGGGCGACGTCCCGAGCCCGGTCGACCCGCCGTCGGCCTGCCGCTTCCACACCCGCTGCCCCTGGGCGACCGACGTCTGCAGCGAGATCGAGCCCCCGCTGATGGACTTCGGCAAGGGCCGTATCGCGGCCTGCCACCACCCCCGCAACGTCAGCGCAGTCCAGGCGAACGGGGCCCGGATCGTTCCCGAGAGCCCCGCCAGCGCCGGCGACTCGCCGATCCGGACCGCCGCCCCCGCCTAGCCCCCCGGTCGCGGTGCGAATCGCGATCATCGCCGACACCCACATGCCGCGCGGCGACCGGCGCCTGCCGCCACGCTGCATCGAGGAGATCGAGGGCGCCGACCTGCTCCTGCACGCCGGCGACATCGCCGGCGCCGAGGTGCTTGCGGACCTGGAGCGGATCGGGCCGCCGGTGCGCGCCGTCCGGGGCAACGTCGACTCGCCGGAGCTGCGCAGGCTTCTGCCGCAGGAGCTCTCGGTCGAGCTCGACGGGGTAGTCGTCGCGATGCTGCATGACGCGGGACCGAAGCGGGGACGGATCGAACGAATGCGGGGCCGATTCCCCGAGGCCGACGCGGTGATCTTCGGCCATTCGCACATGCCCCTGCACGAGGAGAGCGCCGGATTTCGGATCTTCAACCCCGGAAGCCCGACCGAGCGCCGCCGCGCCCCGGTCCACACGATGGGGATCGGCGAGGTTCGCTCGGGGCGCCTCGAGCTGAGCCACCTCGAGCTGCTGCCGGCGGACGGCCGGCTCGCCTAGGCTGAACGGATGGCCCGCAAGCTCGAGGAATACCGAGCCAAGCGTGATTTCGACCGCACCGCCGAGCCGCGGGGCGGAGGATCGAACCGACGAGGAGTCGGCGGCGAGCGGGCGCTTCGTCGTCCATCAGCACAACGCCCGCAATCTGCACTGGGACCTGCGGCTTGAGCATCAAGGGGTGCTCTTGTCCTGGGCCCTTCCCCGAGGGGTCCCGCAGCTGCCAGACCGGGCCGCGAACCGGCTCGCGGTCCACACCGAGGACCATCCGCTCGAGTACATCGACTTTCACGGCGAGATCCCAGCGGGGGAGTACGGAGCCGGCCAGATGACGATCTGGGACAGCGGCACCTACGAGGCGGAGAAGCTGCGCCGCGACGAGGTGATCGCGACCTTCGACGGCGAGCGCCTGCGCGGCCGATACGCCCTGTTCCAGACCCGGGGCAAGAACTGGATGATCCACCGGATGGATCCGCCGCTCGACCCCGAGCGGGTCCTGATGCCCGACGACCTGCGCCCGATGCTGCCCAAGCGCGGCTCCCTGCCCGCCGACGAGGACGCCTTCGGATTCGAGATCTCCTGGGGCGGGCTGCGGACTATGACCTGGTTCGAGCCCGGCCACATCCGCAAGTGTGAGGCGCGCGGCGTCGACAAGGTGGTCGAGAAGTTCCCCGAGCTTCGGGCGCTCGCCCGCGAGCTCGGCGTCCACCGAGGCGGTGCTGGACGGCGAGATCGTCGTCCTCGACGACCAGGGGCGCCCAGGCCCGGAGCCGCTGCGGGAGCGAAAGCAGGCCCGCTCGGATTCGGTCGCGAGGCGGCTGGCGCCGCCAGAAGCCGGCGACGCTGATGATCTTCGACCTCCTGTTCCTCGACGGGCACCTCCTGCTCGACGACGGCCTACGAGCAGCGGCGCGAACGGCTCGAGAAGCTGGGGCTGGAGGCCGACGGCTGGCAGACCCCCTCCTACCATCGTGGCGAGGGTGAGGCCCTGCTCGCCGCGGCGCGCGACCGCGGCCTCCCGGGACTGGTCGCGAAGCGCCTCGACTCTCCCTATGAGCCCGGACGCCGCAGCGACGAATGGATCAAGGTCGAGGCATGAAGCTGCCCCTGAAGCCGCCGATCAAGCCCCAGCTGGCGCTGACCCGAAAGCAGCTTCCGGAGGGTGAGGAGTGGGTCTATGAGCCGAAGCTGGACGGCTTTCGCGCAATCGTCTTCGTCGACGGCGAGGAGTCGTACATCCAGTCGCGGGGCGCCAAGCCGCTGTCCCGCTACTTCCCCGAGCTGAGCTTTCCGAAGGGGCGCTACGTGCTCGACGGCGAGCTGGTGATCCGCGACGGTGACGGAAATGTCGTCTTCGACAACCTGCAGATGCGCCTGCACCCGGCCGAGTCGCGGATCAACCTGCTCTCGAAGGAGATCCCGGCCACGTTCATCGCCTTCGACCTGCTCGCCGAGGGCGACGAGAAGCTGATGAAGCTGCCGCTGCGCGAGCGTCGCCGGCGGCTCGAGGCGCTGACGAAGCGCAAGGTCGAGCTCACCCCGTTGACGAAGGAAACCGCCGAGGCCGAGGAGTGGCTGCGCACCTCGGAGGGCGTCGTCGCCAAGGACCTCGACGCCCCCTACCAGCCGGGCCAGCGCAAGGGAATGGCGAAGGTCAAGCGCGAGCGCACGATCGATTGCGTCGTCCTCGGCTGGCGCCCGGGCAAGGAGGAGGGGACCGTCGGATCGCTGATCCTCGGCCTTTACGACGGTGGCGAGCTGCGCCCGGTCGGCCACATCTCGGGCTTCACCGCGAAGATGAAGCGCAAGCTGCGCGAGCTGCTGGCCCCGCTTGAGACCGGCGAGCACGGCAGCGCCGAGCCCAGCCGCTGGGCCGGCGATCGCGACCTCGAGTGGGTGGCGCTGCGGCCCGAGCTGGTGATCGAGGTCGGCTACGACCATGCCGCCGCGGGGCGGATCCGCCACGGAACGCGGTTCCTGCGCTTTCGCGACGACAAGGACCCGCGCGAGTGCCTGTTCGAGGAGCTCGAGCAGACCTGACGTGGCGGCCCCGGGCCCAAAGCTCCGCGAGCAGCGCGACCGCTTCGAGGTCCCGGAGGGAATCGCCTACTTCAACACCGCGAGCCTGGCGCCGCAGCTGCGCGCGGTTAGGGAGGCCGGCGAGGCGGCGCTTGAGCGCACCGCGTCGCCGTGGAACATCGCCAACAGCGACTGGTTCACGGAGTCCGAGCGATTGCGCGACCTGTTCGCGCGGGTGGTCGGAGGCGACGCCGAGGGCGTTGCCCTCATTCCGGCAAGCAGCTACGGGCTGGCGGTCGCGGCGGCGAATCTAAAGGCCGAGCCGGGGCAGAGCATCCTTGTGCTCGACGAGGAGTATCCGTCCGGCATCTACACCTGGCGGGCCTTCGCGCGGCGCACCGGGGCCGAGCTTCGGACCGTCGCCCGCGAGCAGGGCCAGAGCTGGACCGAGGCGATCGTCGAGGCCCTCGACGACCAGGTCGCGATCGCCTCGCTTCCCAACGTGCACTGGACCAACGGGGCGCTGATCGACCTCGGTCAGGTCTCCGAGCGTGTGTGCGATCTCGGCGCCGCGCTGGTGCTCGACGTCTCCCAATCGGCGGGGGCGATGCCGATCGACGTCGGCGAGCTGCGACCCGACTTCCTGGTTACGGTCGGATACAAGTGGCTGCTCGGTCCCTTCAGCCTCGGCTACCTCTACGTCGACGAACGACATCGCGCTGGTGAGCCAATCGAGCACAACTGGATCGTCAGGGAGGGAGCCGAGGACTTCGCTCGCCTCGTCGACTACACCGACGAGATGCAACCGGGCGCGCGGCGCTTCGACGTGGGCGGGCGGAGCAACTTCGTGCTCACCCCGATGGCGATCGCCGCCCTGGAGCAGATCCTCGACTGGTCTGTGCCGGCGATCGGAACGGCGCTGGCGGAGATCACTGCGCAGATCGAAGAGGGCGCGCGATCCCGCGGGCTCGTGGCCGTGCCGGCCGATCGGCGCGGACCGCAGATGATCGGGATCGAGCTGCCCGAGCCCGGGCGCGAGCGGATAGCCGCCGAGATGAGGGCGCGCGGCGTGCAGGCCGGCCTTCGCTCCTCCTGGTTGCGAGTCTCACCCCACCTGCACACCACGCAGGCCGATATCGACCAGCTCTTCGCTGCCATCGACGCCGTCGGCTATCCGCGGTCGGGTTAGAAGAGCTTGCCCTGCGGTTCCGGGCTGGGGGTCCTGTCACGGCGGCCGCGCCTGCGACCGTGCTCCGCGGTCCGCGCGCTCGCAGTCGCTCCCGCCGCGCCACCCCCAGAGGAACGTCTGCGGTTGCTCCCCCACCCCTTTACGAGGCCGGCGAGTCGGCTCCGTTCGCTTGGGGGGAGGTAGGCGCCGCGGGCGTAGAGGTTCTCGTAGCGGGGCAGAAGGTCGGGACGCTTCGCCTGCAGCCAGCCGAAGAAGACATCGCGGACCTCGCCTCGAAGGTGCAGCCCGGTGCGTGGCGACGAAGCTCGCCTTGGCCTCGCGGGCCAGCTCGACCAGCGGATCGACCTGAGCGGGGTCGTCGTTTATCCCGGGCATCAGCGGCATCACCAGCACCCCGGAGTCGATCCCGCGCCGGTTGAGCTCCGCCACCGCCTCCATCCTCGCCCGGGGGTGGGGCGTGTGGGGCTCGGTCTGGCGCCAGACCTTCTCGTCGAGGGTCGGGATCGAGAGGTTCACCGTCGCCCCGGCGGCCGAAGCCATCTCCACGTACCGCTCGACGTCGCGCAGCACCAACGGCGACTTGGTCAGCACCGAGATCGGCGTCTCGGCCTCGTGCAGCGCCTCCAGCACCGGCGGCATCAGCCTGTAGCGGCTCTCGACCCACTGGTAGGGATCGGTGTTGGTACCGATCGCGACCAGCTCGCGCTTCCAGCTTCGCCGCCCCAGCTCCGCCCGCACCACCTCGGGCACGTTGACCTTGACGATGATCTCGCGCTCGAAGTCGCGCCCCGCGTCGAGGTCTAGGTAGCGATGGGTGCTGCGCGCGAAGCAATAGGTCGCAGGCATGCGTGCATCCTCGGTAGAGGTTGATCGTCCAGTTGAAGCCGAAGCGGCCTCCGGGAACGTGGTTGAGGGCAGACTTGGCGCGAACCTCGTGGAAGCGGATCCCGAGCGCTTCGGGCGCGTCGAATGTCCGCACCTTGTCGATGCTCAATCCGGGCAGGGGCCGCTCGCGCTCGGCCTCGACTCTCTGCTCGTCCCATCGCACGAACGTATGTTCGCAAATCTGCTGGACGGGCGGGCGATGAATTCCGGCCCCCGGCCCGGTCTCAAACGCATGACCCCGAAAGAGGAGGTAAGGCCATGTTGAAGGACAGCAGGGCGTACAGCGGCTTCGCCGTCGACGATCTCGAGAAGGCGGAGAGGTTCTACTCCGAGACCCTCGGCGTCGAGACCGAGTTGATCGACGCGGAGAACGGGCTGATGACGCTGCACCTCGGCGGCGACCGGCCCACCCTCGTCTACCGCAAGCCGGACTTCGAGCCGGCCACCTACACGGTCCTCAACTTCCCGGTCGACGATGTCGAAGGAGTAGTCGACGCGCTCTCGTCGCAGGGGGTCGAGTTCGAGCGCTACGAGCAGTTCGAGCAGGACGAGCGCGGCATCGTCAGCGAGGAGGGAGCGCCGCGGGTCGCCTGGTTCCGCGACCCGGCCGGGAACATCCTCTCGATCCTCGAGGAATCCTGATCAGGGCCCGGCCTCGGCCATGTACTGGTCCAGAGCCTCGCGAGCCCGGCGCCGCACCACCCCGCCGAGCGGCGGCATCACTGTGATCGCCCAGCCCATCGGTCCCAGCGCCTGTCGGGCCCAGCGGCCGTAGGAGAACTCGTCGACATGGTGGGAGATCAGACCGTCGGCAAATACGAAGCGCGCCCGCACGTCGTTGACGACCGGGCGGCCGGTCTGGGTGAAGGTGTAGGTCGCGATCCAGTGCGCGGTCCCGGTGCGGTCGTCGGCGTCGTGCTCGCGCAGTTCGACGTCGAGGTCCTCGGCGCGCGAGGTCAGCATCCGCCACATCGCTCCGACCTCGGGGCCGCGCAGGTCGCCGAAGGCGGGGTCGTGAAAGCGCGCGCCGGGCGCGTAGCAGGCGGCCATCGCCTCTCCGTCGTGGCGGTCGAGCCCGTCGTAGAGGCGACGGATCAGGTCCCGGTTCGACTCGGCCACGCTGAGCCTAGGCCGGCAGCTTTCCCTCGATCACGTAGCGCAGCACGTCGACCACCTGGTCGGCGCTGCGTGCCGTCGCGAGGGCGGAGCGGTCGACCTCCTTCAGCGCGTGATCGAACTCCTCTTCGTGCAGGGTGACGACCGGCTTTCCCAGTGCCGCCGCGTAGCCGGCGTCGAAGGCAGCGTTCCATTGCCGGTACTTGTCGCCGAAGCGCACCACGACCACGTCGGAGTTGCGGATCATCGTCTGGGTGCGGATCGCGTTGACCCCGGCGCCCTTGTGGTCGCGCCAGAAAGCATCCGACTCCTCACCCAGGGTGCCGGTGCCGGCATCGTCGGAGGCGGCGTGGTCGGTGACCGGCGCCGACAGGGTCACCGGCAAGCCGGCGCTCTCGATCCCGGCCGCGATCCGCTCACGCCAATCGGAATGGATCTCGCCCGAGAGGTAGACGCTCCACGACCCGTCGTTCACGCCGTCAAGCCTAACGTCCGTCCGTCGCCGGCCTCAGGCAAGCGCGGGGCGCAATCGCGTCAGGCGGAGCCGTTGGACCCGGACTCGGCGAGCGCCTTGCTGAGCATCCGCCCCAGCTCGACGCGCTCGTTCGAGCTCAAGCCCGAGAGGACCTCGTCCTCGACGGCCTGCATCCCAACTTCGGCGCGTTCCAGGGAGGTCTTACCGGCCGGAGTCAGCTCGACTATGTGGCGACGCCGGTCATCGGGGTCGCGGCGGCGCTCGACAAGCCCGCCCTCCTCGACGTCGTTGAGCAGCAGGACCAGGTAGTTCGGGTCCATGTGCATCGAGCCGCAGAGCGTCTGCTGGGGCTGGGCGCCCTCGTGGTCGCGCAGGTTTCGCAGCAGCATGTACTGCTTCAGGGTGATCCCCAGCACGTCCTCGGTGCTGCGGCGGAAGACCTCCTGCGCTAGACGCGTCAGCAGGACCATCGATCCCTGAGTCGTCGTGGCGGTACCCATCGCCGCCTCGAGCCTAGCAGCGCTCATCGGTTGTTAAGGATCGTAACGCACCTCATGATCATCTATGGTAGCGTGATCATCTAATGAACGTGACTACTTTGACTTCTGGATCAACCACGGACGAACAACGCCGCTGGATTGCGCTCGTCGTCCTCTGCGTCGGAATGCTGATGATCGTCCTCGACGCGACGATCGTGAACGTCGCCCTGCCCTCGATTCAGGACGACCTCGGGTTCTCGCAATCGAGCCTCGCCTGGGTCGTCAACGCCTACCTGATCACCTTCGGCGGCCTGCTGCTGCTCGCCGGACGGCTCGGCGACCTTCTCGGCCGCCGCCGCGTCTTCATGGTCGGGCTCGCGGTCTTCACCGTCGCGTCCCTGCTCTGCGGCGTCGCCCAGAGCCAGGAGCTGTTGATCGGAGCCCGCTTCGTGCAGGGCGTCGGCGGCGCCCTCACCTCGGCCGTGATCCTGGGCATGATCGTGACCATGTTCCCCGAGCCTCGCGAACAGGCGAAGGCGATCGGGGTCTACAGCTTCGTCGCCTCCGCGGGTGGCTCGGTCGGGCTGCTGGCCGGGGGTGTGCTGACGCAGGCGATCAACTGGCACTGGATCTTCTTCGTCAACCTCCCGATCGGAATCGCCACGGCGCTTCTGGCACGGAATCTGCTCGAGAGCGACGAAGGGATCGGCTTCGGCCGCGGCGCCGACATTCTCGGCGCCGGGCTGGTGACCGGCGCCCTGATGGTCGGCGTCTACACAATCGTCGAGGCGCGCGACTACGGCTGGGGCGCGGCCCACACGCTTGGCTTCGGCGGGTTGGCGCTTGCGCTGCTGGCGGGATTTCTGGTCCGCGAGTCGACCACGGCCAACCCCCTGATCCCGTTGCGGATCTTCCGCTCTCGCAACGTCTCGGGCGCCAACCTGATCCAGACCCTGATGGTCGCCGGGATGTTCGGGATGTTCTTCCTCGGGGCCCTCTACCTGCAGCGGGTGCTCGGCTATGACGCGCTGGAGATCGGCCTCGCCTTCCTGCCGGTGACGGTGATGATCGGCACGCTTTCGCTCGGCTTCTCGGCCCGCCTGAACACCCGATTCGGTCCCAGGGCCACGCTGCTGCCAAGCCTGGTCCTGCTCGGAGCCGGACTGGCGCTGTTCGCGCGCGTCCCGGTTGCCGGCAACTACCTGAGCGACGTCCTCCCCGTGATGATCCTGCTCGGAACCGGTGCCGGACTTGCATTCCCCTCGCTGATGACCCTGGCGATGTCGGGCGCGACGCGCGAGGACTCCGGGCTTGCCTCGGGCCTGGTCAACACCACGCTTCAGGTGGGCGGCGCGATCGGGCTCGCCCTGCTTGCCACCCTCTCCACCACCCGCACCGATCACCTGTTGGAAACCGGGAGCTCCAGCGCCTCGGCGCTCACGAGCGGTTATCACCTGGCGTTCCTGATCGGTGCCGGCCTGCTGGTCGCCGCGCTCGCGGTCGCCCTCACGGTGCTGGAGCCGGCGGAACCGGTCGAGGCTTCCGCAGAGGTGGCCGAGATGCCGGAAGCCGAGCAGGCTTACTCCGAAGCAGCGTAGGGCAGCCGGCGCCGAGCCCCTGCGGGGCCGGCTGCCTACGCTTGCCGCTGCGGCTTCTGGTGGCGGTCGACCGCGCTGGGCCTGACGTGCAGGTGGGGAGATGACGCCAGGACCCGGATCACCTGCGTCTGTAGCGAGAGGCGCTCGAGCGAAGCGTCCGTGCAACCTGGCGCCGAGGTCGGCCTCGCGGTGACCCTCAGCTTCAGGGTCACCGGAGTGCCGCGCGGAAGGTCGTCGGCCAGCGAAGCCGGCAGCCCGAGGCGGATATTTCTCGTCCCCGGGCTCCCCAGCGAGCGGGCTCCGAGGTCGACGCTGCGCCCGAGGCCGTTGCGGACCCAGCGAAGCCTGGCGCCGATCAGCAGCCGCGACGGCTCGGTGATCGTAATCCTGGCCCTGACCCCGGGCACGGTCGGCCCCAGCTCACCCGCGGCAGTCGCGGCGAAGGCGTTCGGCGACGGCGTGTAGTTGCCGACCGTGACGGCAACCGGCGGGCAGCTCGTGTCGGTGTCGACCACAGCGGTGGCGACGCTGAAGCTCTCGCTGGCGGCCGTCTGGTCAGTGTTGCCCTGGGCGTCGGTGGCGCGGACGCGGAAGGTGTAGCCGCCCTCGGCGAGTGGGCTCGACGGAGAGTGCGTTCCGGATCCGGAGCAGGGGCCCCAGTCGGCGCTACCGGTGTCGATCGAGCACTCGAAGCTCGAGCCCGACTCGGTTGCGTGGAAGTCGAAGCTGGGGCTGGACTCGGTGGTCATGCCGTGGGGGGCCGAGTCGATCAGCGTGTTCGGCGGAGTGCCGTCGACCGACACGGTGTGGGAGACGGTCGCCACCGAAGAGCCGTTGCATGAGACCGTCTGGCCGGTGAAGGTGCGTGAGGTCGAGCAGCCGGCGTCGTCAGTGACGGTCAGGGTCGCGATGTAATCGCCCTCGGCGCTGTAGGTGTGGGTCGGGGTCGGGCCCGCGTTGGAGGCGTTCTGCCCGTCCCCGTAGTTCCAGTCGTAGCGCGCCACGGTCTGGCCCGCCGACGCCGTCGATGCCGAGCCGTTGAAGCTCGAGGCCTGTCCCGGCCGTGCCGCGGTGGCGCCGAAGGCCGCGGTTGGAGCCTGGTCGGGGCTGACGACAACCGACTGGAAGTCGGGGCCCGCCGCGGTATTGCAGCTCGGCGAAGTGCAGGTGATCGGCGTCAGGGCGCCGCTCGAGCCGATCGAGTAGGGGATGACCGCATTGGTGGAGAAGACCGATGCATAGGCGTCGAGGCTGTCGGGAGTGACGGCGACGCCGCCCGGGTTGGTTCCGGTGGTGCAGTTGGAGCCCGAGCAGGCGACCGGGGTCAGCAGGCCGTTGGTGCCGATCGCGAAAACCGCGACCCTGGCCGCCGCGTTGCGCACCGTGACGTAGAGGTGGCTCCCGTCGGAGCTGATCGCGAGCGAGAATGCGCCGGCCGTCCCGAGGTTGCAGCCCGAACCGCAGCTGAGTGCAGTCAGGGACCCGTTGGAGCCGATCGAGAAGACGGATACCGATCCCGTGGAGGCGCCCCGGTTCGCGGTGTAGAGGTACTGGCCGTCGGGACTGACCGCGATTCCCTCCGGCTGCGACCCGGTAGTGCAGTTGGAGCCCGAGCAGGAGATCGGCGTCAGCGCGCCGCTGGACCCGATCGAGAACGCCGAGACGGAGTTGGAGTTGTTGTTCGCCGAGTAGAGGTACTGGCCATTCGGGGTGACCGCCACTCCGTACGGCTTTGTCCCCGTGCTGCAGTTGGCCCCCGAGCAGGAGACCGGAGTCAGAGCTCCTCCGGCGCCGATCGAGAAGACCGAGATGCTGTTGCCCGCCAGGTTCGCCGTATAGAGGTACTGGCCGCTCGGCGTGATCGCGACGCCGTAAGGGGTGGAGCCGGTGGTGCAGCCGGAGCAGCTCACGGTGGTCAGCGAGCCATTCGAGCCGACCGAAAACGCTGAGATCGAATTCGCCAGCGCATTTGCCGTGTAGAGGTACTGGCCGTTGGGCGTCATCGCCACCCCGATTGGGGCGGTTCCGGTCGCACAGCTTGACCCGCAGCTGATCGGCGTCAGCGAGCCGTTGGAGCCAACCGAGAACGGCGAGACCGCGTTGCCGGTGGCGCCCGACCCGGTCACGTAGACGTGGCTCGCCGCCGCGGCCGCGGGGGTGCTCAGCGCGATCAGCGCCAGCAGGACCGCGAGCAGGCCGGCGCGCGATGCGCCACTGCGACGCCAAGGATCGGGAAGGACCGCCACGTCCTCCGCTTCGACCGCTGCGCCGCCAGCATGAGAGAAGGCGGCCGGCGGTCAGGCACTAGTACGAGAAACGCCGACGATTCGCGGCGAAAATTCGGTAGTCCGTGCGCGTGGTGAACGCCAGGTCCCCGGAACGTCAACCTCCGACCCGGAACACCCCGACCGAGTTGGCGCCGGCGCGGAGCGCCGAGGGCGGCACCACCGCCCCCCAGCGGGTGTGACCCTGGAAGCGAAAGGCGCGGCAGGTGGCGACGATGCGCCCGTTGACTGCGATCGCGAGGACGTGTCCGGCGGCGGAAGGTGCGATCGTCCCGTTGACGAAGGCCGGGACCTTGCCGCCCTTACGGAAGACGACGTCGCCGAGATCGAGGTGGCCGTCGATCGCGGCGCTGCGCGCCAGCCCCCGACTGCTGCGGCGGCCGACCAGCTGCGGCCGCGGCCCGAGCTGGAAGAGCCCGGTGCGGGCGCCAAGCTGGCGGGCGGCGGAGCGCAGCACCGCCCTGCGCTCGGCGAGGAAGCGGTCGAAGGGGAGCGAGGCGACCGTCTTGAAGCCGGTCGTGAGGGTGATCGTCCCCCCCATGCCCTCGTCGGAGATCGGCACCCCGTCGGTCTTGTAGGGAAGGTCGAGGCCGAGGACCTGGGCGGTGGTGGGGACGATGTCGACCGAGCGGGTGTGGAGGTCGGAGATCTCGCCCCTGGTCTGCCCGGGGTACTTGACGAACAGCGGCGGGTTGGCGACGCCGCCGAAGTTCCCGGGGACGGCGAGCCGCCGGTAGGTGCCGGGGTCGAAGCTGATCCCGTGGTCGGCGGTGACGATGACCAGAGCCCGCTTCCAGATCCCGACCCTGCGCAGCCGCTTGATCAGCTTGCGCACCAGCGTGTCGGCGTAGCCGGTCTGGATGTAGTGGCGCTGCCAGGTCGTCGCCGTGCCGCCGACCCCTCCGGCCCATCGCTGAGCGTTGGCGTTGCCGACGTCGGAGATCGGCGAGTAGTTGTAGGAGCGGCCGTCGGGCAGGAAGTGGAAGGGCTCGTGCGGCACCTCCATGTGGATGAAGTTGAAGCGGCGCCCATGCTTGACCTTGGCCAGCCAGCGCTCGAACTCGCGCGGCTTCGGCGGAACGAACGCGTCCTGGGCGAACTGGCCGGCGGTGAGGCTGGCCGAGGCGCCGGGCTCGCTCGAGCGCGCGGCCCCACCGCCGCAGAGCGACCGCGGGCAGACCTTGGTCACCGGCTCGTGGACGTTGAACCGGTAGCGCCCGCCGAGCAGGGTGAAGATGCTGTGTGGCTGTTGGGAGGCGATCGGCAGGGTGTCCCAATCGGGGCTGATCCCGGTCTCGATCGCCGGCACCGCCCGCCCGGTGAAGTCGGCGACGGTGGTGTTGTTGCGGTACCAGGTCGAGTGGGCGGCGAGCTTGGCGAAGCCGGGAAAGCGCTTGGCGTCGATCCGGGATCCGGACGGGGTCATCAGGGTCGCCGTCGGCAGCTCGTCGAAGACGACCTCGACCACCGGCGCGCCGGGTGCGACCCTGGGCGGCCGGCTTGCCGGGCCCAGGCTTCTGCGGTGCCGCCACGGCGTCGCCGGCGCCCGCGTCTTTGGTCAGTCCGCGGACGGCCAGGGCGCCGAGGCCAAGGCAGAGCACGAGGAGCAGGGCCGCGAGTCGGGAGGGGATCCGCATCAGGGTCGCGGCGAAGATACCGCTGCACACGGGCGGGAAGTGAAGCGGCTGGGAACTGCGCCGCTCGGCGCAACGCCCGGATCAGCGCTTCTTGACCGCGTAGTCGCCGAGCCCGTTCTCAAGCTCGGCGAACGCCCGCCGTGCCTCGGCGCGCACTCCGCGGGCGATTTCTGACGCCTTGTCCCCGGCCAGGGTGCGCCGCCGCGTGTAATCGATCAGGGCGCGGTGGACCCCCAGCAGAGCGGTCGCGGCTACCCGTGGCCGGACGTCGCCGGGGGACGCCCGCGCCTCCTCGGCGATCAAGGCGGCGAGCGAGTCCGTGTAGCGCGCGAAGACCTGCCGCTCACGCGCCAGCAGAGCAGGGCTCTCGGTGATCACCCGGTTGACGGCTCGAATCCGCCGCGTCGCCTCGGCTTCCCCCCCGGAGCCCTTGATGTCGAAGGCGCCGCGTCGTTTGAGCAGAAAGTTCCGGACCGCGTCGAGGACGGACTCGCCCTGGTTGCGGCTCCGAATCGCTTCCAGAAGCTCCTCCTCGAAGGCCTCGAGGCGGCTGTAGAAGAGATCCTCCTTGGTCGGGAAGTAGTTGTAGACGGTCTTCTCAGCGACCTCGGCCTCGCGAGCGACCTCGGCGACGGTGACGCCGTCGAAGCTCCGCTCGGCGAACAGCCGCCGGGCCGTATCCGCGATCAGCTGCCGCGTCTGCTCCTTCTTTCGCTCCCGCAGGCCGGGCTCGACGTTCATGGTCGGATCCATGTTATAGTGCCTAGAAAGTTACTGTCACTGTAAGTTATACGATGGGAGTGCGACCAATGAGTGCGAACCCGACACAGACCAGCTACGACAGTCTCTCCGATCGATCCGAGGCGCCCGCTGTGGCCGTGCCCTTTGCGGCGATCGTGCTGGCAATGCTTCCCGCGGTCCTGGACCAGACGATCCTCGCCACAGGATTGCCGGTGATCGCCAGCGACCTCGGGAGCCTCAGCGACGTCTCGTGGGTCGTAACCGCGTACGTCGTCGCGGCCGCCGCGTCCACCCCGCTCTGGGGCAAGCTCGGCGATCGCCACGGCCGCAAGCTGCTGCTCGAGATCTCCCTGCTCGGCTTCGTCGCCGCTTCGGCGCTGTGCGGCGCGGCGCAGAGCATCGCCGAGCTGATCCTCCTGCGGATGATTCAGGGCGCCGCCGCGGGCGGCCTGATGACCCTGGCGATGGCTGCGGTGGGCGACCTCGTGGCACCACGCGAGCGGGGGCGCTACCAGGGGTACATCGCAGCCGCATTCGCGGTCGCGACCGTGATTGGACCACTGGCCGGCGGAGTCATCGTCCAGCACGCGAGCTGGCGCTGGGTCTTCTACGTCAACCTCCCGCTCGGTCTCGCCGCGTTCGCCGGTCTCAGGCTGCGACTGCCGGCGGCCCCGGCCGCCGGCGTTGAGCGTCCGCTCGACGCCTCCGGCGCGGCGCTGCTCGCCGGAGCAACGAGCGCGTTCATGCTGACCTGCATCCTCGGCGGCGACCGCTTCGCCTGGGCCTCGGCTCCGATCCTCTCGCTGATCGCCGTGACCGCCCTGCTCTCGATGGCCCTGATCGCACGCGAGCGCCGCGCCATCGACCCGATCGTCCCGTTCCATCTGCTGCGCACCCGCGCCGTGGGGGTCGCCAGTGCAGCTCTCTTCCTGGCCACCGCCGCCCTGTTCTCGGTCACCGTATTCGTGCCGCTGTTCCTGCAGACGACCACCGGCGCGAGCCCAACCGAGGCCGGACTGCTGATGGTCCCGGCGATGCTCGGGATCACGGTCTCGACCACGCTTTCGGGGCGAAGCGTCGCCCGTACCGGCCGCTACAAGAGATTCCCGGTCGCCGGACTGGCGCTGATGACCACGGCGCTGGTCCTGCTGGCGGTGCTCGCCGGCGAACCCTCCCAGATCGCCACCGCCATCGGCCTTGCCCTGTTCGGCCTCGGCTTCGGCATGGTGACCCAGATCCTCATCGTCGCGGTCCAGAACAGCGTCGAACGGCGGGAGCTGGGCGTCGCCACGGCCACGACGGGCTTCTTCCGCGGGCTCGGCGGCGCCGTCGGAGCCGCCATTCTCGGCACCGTGTTCGCGGCCCAGGCCGGGGGCCGCGCCTCCGATGCAGGCGTCGGCGGGCTGGGGGCAATGGCGCGCGGCGAGATCGTCGATGCCGTACAGACGGTCTTTCTGGTCGCCGCTCCGCTGGCCGCGCTGGCTCTGATCGCCGTCCTGCGGCTTCCCGAGCTGCCGTTGCGCGGTCGCGAGGACCGCCTCGAAAGACCCAAACCGGCCGGATCACTCGGCCGCGGCGCCCACGTCCCGGCTGGAGCGTCCCGATGATCCCCCTCGCGGTCGAGCTCTACCAGTGGTTGCTGTTCCTGCACATCGTCGCCGCGATGGTCTGGGTGGGCGGGGCGATCGTGGTCGGCGCCCTGGCTGTGCTCGTCCTTCGCGAGCGCGAGCCCGGCGCCGTGAGCCGTTTCACCGGCAACCTTCGGATCGTCGGGCCACTGGTCCTCGCCCCGGCCACGATCGCCGTGGTCGGTTTCGGCGTCTGGATGGTTCTCGACAGCGCGGCCTGGGATTTCGGCCAGCTCTGGGTCCAGCTCGCCCTGGGGCTCTTCGCCGCCGCGTTTCTGGTCGGCGCCGCTCACCAGAGCAGAGCGGCGCTGAAGGCCGAACGGGCCGCCGCCGATGGAGATCACGACGAGGCGCTCCGCCAGCTCGCCCATTGGTGCTGGGGGTACGGGCTGATCGTGGCGCTGCTGATCGCCGCGACCGGGGACATGGTGATCAAGCCGGGCCTCTAGTCAGGCGGCCGACCGCGGCCTGCGGCTGCGGAGACGTGAGAAGCGGCGGTCGCGCAGCACCGCTTCGCCGCGCCGGGGAGCTCGAGGACGGGATGGTCTCGCTCGACGGCGTGATCGAGCAGCGCGTATACCTCGGGCAGATGACCCAGGTCACGGCCTCGATGGGCACTGGTCCTCAGGTAGCAGCGGTCCTGAAGAACGGAGGGGGTGGGATTCGAACCCACGAAGGACCGAAGGCCCTTACCGGTTTTCGAGACCGGCCCGTTCAACCAGCTCCGGCACCCCTCCGGGAAAGTCGGACAAGAGGGTAGCGAGGCTTCCGCCGGCTGCGTGGCCGCCCCGGGCCGCGGGAGCGGAGAGGGTGGGATTCGAACCCACGAGGCAGGAAGACCCGCCCACGCGGTTTCCAGCCGCGCTCCTTAAGCCACTCGGACACCTCTCCGGGTCTGTTCCGCAAAAGGGTATCCGCACCCGGGATGACATCGAGGCCGCGGTGGCGTTAGGTTCTTTCCGACACCGACCGGAAGAGAGAACCAATGCCACCTGCGAAGAGAACGACCAAGCGCTCGTCGACCCGGAAGACCACGCGGCGAGCCGCTCCCAAGCGCCGCGCCGGAAATGAGCCGGCCGCGATGCGGCGGCTGAACAAGTCGCTGGAGACTGCCCAGGACGCCCTCACCTCGCTCAGCAAGGAAGTCCGCAAGGACGTCGGCGCCGGCACCCGCGATCTGCACAAGAACCTCACCAAGTTCGTCAAGGACGCCCGCCGCGACAGCGGAAAGCTCGGCAAGGCGCTGCAGCGGGACATCGAGGCTCTGCAGAAGCGCCTCGCCAGCGCCCCCACTGGCCGCAAGTCGAACCGCGGCGGCGGCCGGAAGAGCACCGCTCGCAAGGCGACCGCTAGCGCAAGGCGCAGCTCGGGCCGCTCGACGGCTCGCAAGTCGACCGCGCGGAAGACCACCGCGAAGCGCAGGTCGACCTCGGGCTCGCGCAGCCGCTAGCCCCGCGCGACATCGGAGACGGCCTGGCAGGATGAGCCGGCCAGACCCCAACGACCCCGGCCTGCTCGAGGCGGCCGAGGTGTCGTTGCTCTGCGACCTCTACGAGCTGACGATGGCGGCCAGCTATCACCGCGAGGGGCTCGACAACCCCGCGGTCTTCGAGCTGTTCGCACGCCATCTGCCGCCCCGCCGCAGCTGGCTGATGGCGGCCGGGATCGGCCCGGCTCTGCGGCTGGTCAGCGAGATGCGCTTCGGCGAGCCGGCGCTCGACTATCTGCGCGAGCTCGGATTCGAGCAGGACTTCCTCTCCTACCTGGCCGAGTTTCGGTTCAGCGGCGACATCGCCGCGATGCCCGAGGGGACCCTCTGCTTCGCCGACGAGCCGCTGCTGCGGGTGACCGGCCCCCGGATCGAAGCCCAATTGCTCGAGACCCTGCTTCTGAACCAGGTCAACTTCCAGACAATGGTCGCCACCAAGGCCGCGCGCGTGGTGCTGGCCGCCGGCTGCGGCGAGCCGGGCCACGGCGACCGGGTGATCGATTTCTCGCCCCGCCGCGATCACGGGATCGACGCCGCGATGAAGGTCGCCCGCTGCGCGGCGATCGCGGGCTGCGCCGGCACCTCGAACGTTGCGGCGGCACAGCGCTACGGGCTGCGGGCGATGGGAACGATGGCGCATTCCTACGTGCTCTCGTTCGAATCAGAGCTCGAAGCGTTCTGCGCCTTCCTGCGCGCCTTCCCGCAGCGGGGGATCCTGCTCGTCGACACCTTCGACATCGACGGCGGCATCCGCGCCGCGATCGAGGCCGCGCGGCAGACCGACGTCCGCTTGCGCGGTGTGAGGATCGACTCCGGCGACCTCGAAGGCTGCGCGCGCCACGCCCGCCGGCTGCTCGATGAGAGCGGCATGACCGAGGCCGAGATCATCGTCAGCGGCGACCTCGAGGAGGTACGGATCGGGGAGCTGGTCGGCTCCGGCGCGCCGATCGACCGCTTCGGGGTCGGCACCGACCTCGGCACCAGCCGTGACTCGCCGGTGGTCAACGGCGTCTACAAGCTGGTGGCCGACGCCGACGAGCAGGGGAAATGGCGGGGCGTGCACAAGCTCTCGGCCGAGAAGGAGACGCTGCCCGGCCCGAAGCAGGTCTTTCGCCGCCTCCGCGACGGCGAACTGGAGGGCGACACGGTTGCCGCCGCGGACGAGCAGCCTGACGGCGAGCCGCTGCTGATCCCGCTGATGGAGGGCGGGAGGATCCTCGGCGAGGAGACGCTGGAGCAGATGCAGCAGCGCGCGGATGCCAGCCTGCGCTCGCTGCCCGAGCACCTGCGCCCGCCCGAGCCGACCGGGGCCGCCTACCCGGTCGAGATCTCCGAGCGGCTCCGCGCTAGCGCCGGGCGCTGAAGAACCCCGAGAGCAGGCTCGCGCACTCCTCGCCCAGCACCCCGCCCACCACCTCGGGATTGTGGTTCAGCGCCGGCTCGGAGAGCACGTCGAGGACGCTTCCCGCCGCGCCGGCCTTCGGGTCTGGCGCGCCGTAGACGACCCGGGCGATGCGGGCTAGCACGATCGCGCCGGCGCACATCGCGCAGGGCTCCAGGGTGACGTAGATCGAGGCACCCTCGACCCGCCAGCCGCCAAGCTTCGCCGCCGCCTCGCGCAGGGCAAGGATCTCGGCGTGGGCGGTCGGGTCGTGGCGCTGCTCACGCTCGTTTCCCGCCGATCCCAGAACCTCCCCGTCTCGCGCCACGACCGCCCCGATCGGCACCTCGCCGCGCTCGGCGGCGCTCGCCGCGAGCCCAATCGCTTGGCGCATCCGCTGCTCGTCGAAGGCGGAGATCTCGCTGCTCACCGAAGGCAAGATAGACCGGTCATGGGCACGGCAACTTCACTGCAGCTCGCGTGTTTGCAATCGTGCCGGGGCTTCATCCACTCACCCCGGGCACCTTCCGCACCTGCCATGGACAGACGAGCCCCCAGACTCGCCCAACTTGCCGTGCTCGCCGTCGCGACCACTGCCTGGCTGACCGCGCCCGCCGCGGCCGAGCAGCCGAGCCCGGGCACCGCGCCCGACTTCGCCCCCGGCGAGGTGGTGGTGCGGATGGACGGCCAGGGACCCGGCCGGGCCCTCTCGCTGCCCTCCGGGGTCGGCATGCGCGAGGCGCTGGGAGCGCTGCGCTCGAACCAGAGCGTCGACTACGCCGTTCCCAATTACATCGCCACCGCCTCCTCGCTTCCCAACGACCCGGGGACGGTTCCGCCCGGAGGCGGGCCGCGGGCGGGCTGGGCGCAGCTGCAATGGAACTTCCTGCCCTGCGGGAGCTTCTGCAACCCGGCATCGCCGCCGCTCGCGTCTCAGTCGGCCGGTGGGATCGACGCACCGGGGGCCTGGAGGCACCTGCGCAAGCTCGGACACCCCGGAGGCAAGGGCGCGATCGTCGCGGTTCTGGACACCGGGATCGCCTTCCGCAACCAGGGGATCCGGTTCCGGCGCAGTCCCGACTTCAGCGCCGGCCAGTTCGTGCCTGGCTATGACTTCGTCGGCAAGGACCCGATGCCGATGGACGTCAACGGTCACGGCACCCATCTGGCGGGGACGATCGCCGAGAAGACCAACAACGCCCTCGGGCTGACCGGGCTCGCCTACGGCGCCAAGCTGATGCCGGTGCGGGTACTGAACGCGGTCGGCAACGGCAAGTCGAACCGGATCGCGAAGGGAATCCGATTCGCCGCCAAGCACGGCGCCCAGGTGATCAACATGAGCTTCAACTTCGGCTGCGGCAACCCGGTGCTGCCGGTCGCCGACGCGATGCGCTTCGCCAGCCGCCGTGGGGTGGTGCTGGTCGCCTCGGTCGGCAACGGCGAGCCGCGCGGCTGCGTGACGATGCCGGCAACCGACCCGCACGCGATTGCGGTCGGGGGCACGACCGAGAGCGGCTGCCTCGGGGCCTACTCGAAGATCGGAGCGCGGATCGACCTGGTCGCGCCCGGGGGCGGGGCGTCACTTCCCGGCTGCCCGCTGGCGACCCCCAACCGCCCGATCTATCAGCTCACCTTCCGCACCGGGTCGCCGAAGCACTTCGACATCCCCGGTTTCTATGAGGGCACCTCGATGGCCGCCGCCCACGTCTCCGCGCTCGCGGCGATGGTGATCGCCTCCCGCCTGCTGGGCCCGAACCCGAGCGCCGGCGAGGTGCTGGCCCGGCTCGAGCAGACCGCGCGCGACCTCGGGACGCCGGGCCGCGATGACGAGTTCGGCGCCGGCCTGATCGACGCCGCGGCGGCGACCAAGCCCTAGAGACCCGCGGCCTCTACGTGGTGCGGACGATGATCACGCTGCAGGGAGCGTGGTGCGAGACCTTGTTGGGGACGCTGCCGAGCAGGAAGCGGCGCGCTCCGGTCATCCCCTTGTTGCCGACCACGATCAGGTCGGCCTTGATCTCCTCGGCGGCGTCGAGGATCGCGTCAGCCGGGTCTCCCTCGCGGGCGTGCGTCTGAACCTCCTCCACGCCCGCCCCCTTGGCCTCGCCCATTGCCCGTTCGAGGATCAGGTTGACGTCCTCCCGGGGGGTGAACTCGTACTGCACGTCGCCCGGGGCATCGCGTGCCTCCTCGCGGATCCGCTGCTCGGGAATCGGCGAGAAGGCGCTGACGATGTCGAGTCTGGCGCCGCTCAGCCTCGCGAGCTCGGTCGCCTGGCGCACCGCCTCGGTTGCGGTGTCTGAGCCGTCGGTACCGACCACGATGCGGCTGAACATCTGCTCTTCCTCTCCGTCGACGCCTGGGGGCGGGCGCATACTAACCCGGCAGGGGTGGCGCCGGCGGCGAAACGCCTAGAGCGAGATCAGCTTGACGACGCCGATCACCATCGAGGCGATCAGGCAGACGACCAGAATCCCCATCGTCACCTTCCAGAGGGTCGGCATCGCAGCCGCAGAGCCTAGACTCCCCACGCATGCCGGAGGAGAAGGTCTTCCCGGGCCGTCCGTTCAGCCCCACCCTTGGGCGCGTCGCCGAAGGCGTCTGGCTGCTGCGCGGCGACATCCGGGGCGGGATGAACATCTACTTCATCGAGGACGGTGACGGTCTGGTCCAGTTCGACGCCGGCACCAAGCCGATGACCAAGGCCGTCCACGCCGTGACCGAGAAGCTGGGCCCGATCAAGCAGATCGTCCTCGGCCACAGCCACACCGACCATCGCGGCGCGGCGCCGGGCGAAACCTCGCCGATCCTCTGCCATCCCGACGAGGTGACCTACGCCGAGCGCGACGAGTGGCCCGACTACTGGGAGATGGAGACCCTGCCTGTCGCCTGGGTGCGCTGGATCTATCCGGCCCTGCACCGGCGCTGGGACGCCGGCGGGGTCAAGGTCAACGACACGATCGAGGAGGGCGACGAAATCGCCGGCTTTCGCGTCCACCACTTCCCCGGCCACGCGCCGGGCCTGATCGGGCTGTTTCGCGAGTCCGACCGCCTGGCGCTCTGCACCGACGCCGTCTACCTGATCGACTCGACCAGGCTCAAGGCACTGCCGCCGGGTGAGGCAAGCGTCCCCTTCCCGGCCTGGAACTGGGACCACTCGGCTGCCAAGGACTCGGTGCGCAAGCTGGCCGCCCTGCAGCCGGCCAAGGTCTGCGCCGGCCACGCGCCGCCGCTCGAGGGGCCGGGCGTCGGCGACGCGCTTGTGAAGGCGGCCGACCGCTACTAGCGCGAGTCGGCCTGGCTCAGGGCTGCTGGGTGTCCAGGGGAGCTGGGAAGCCCGAGAGGCTGGCGTCGTCGATCGCCCTGATCGAGATGTAGCGCTTGTGGGCCGGCAGCGTGTAGGTCTGGACGCTCCCGGCGGCCAGGGGCTGCGGCGGGTTCGGGAGCAGCGGCTGTGCCTGGACGAAGTTCTGCGGCGTCAGCGGTGAGTCCGAGGTCGCGATCTGGTAGCGGGCCGCGGTGCCGCAGCCGGCGTCATCGCCGGGCGCGGTGAAGGTGAGCAGGTTCCCGGCCAGCGACAGCCCGGTCACCTTCGACGGAGGCGTCCCGTCGCGGTCGTAGTTGCCGCTGCCCTGCTGGTCGTGCCGGAAGGAGGGCCATTCGGTCTGGCAGGCGGGCAGGTTGGGGACGTTCCACTGGAACAGATAGCCCTCGCGGGTGATGTCGGCGATGCGGCCGTCGTTGGAGAGCGCCGCCGGAGCGAACAGCCAGCCGCCGGTCACCTTCGGGAAGCCCGGAGCGTCGAGGCCCGAGACACCGTCGTAGGCGTGCAGCAGGCCGAGCCCGGTACCGGCCAGAACCTGGTTGCCAGCGGAGGCCGGGTCGACCTTGGCGACGTCCGACGATGAGAGGAACTGGAAGTCGTCGGTGACCCGCGGGAAGGCCGGCAGCGGCAGGCCGGTGGCCGGATCATAGGCGCCGATCAGGTGGTTGTAGGGGACGTTCTGGCCGACCAGGGCGAGGTTGGCGACGTCGCTGAGGCTCAGCCCGTACTTGACGATGTCGGGGCCGCCGGCCGGGAGCAGCTTGCCGACGGAGGCCGACTCGAAGAGGTTGATCGTGCCGCTGCGGTCCGTGGCGTCGGAGCTTGGCCCATAGGCGCCCTGCTGTACGGCCCGGTCCAGGGTCCCGTCGGGCTTGTAGATGCCGATCGTCGCCGAGCCGGTGGTCGAGACGACCACCCGCTGCGCTCCTCCGACCTCGACCAGGGCCGGGTTCTGCCCCGGGCCGATCAGGGGCAGCGTGTCCTGGATCGCCCCGTTGAGCTCGATCGGCCAGCCGCTCATGAACTGGCCGTTGGCGCCGTTGACCGCGTAGACACGCGAGGAGCCGCCGGCGGCGTTGGCGAGGATCGCCGAGAGCCCCTGGCCGAAGCCGCCGGGGATGTCGCCGGGTGAGGGCGGCGCAGCACCGTAGGTCTCGTTGGTCGCGACGACGACGTCGTCGCGGCCGTCGCCGTTGAGGTCGCCGATCGCCGGCTCGTTGATCGACTCGGCGATCATCCGCTGGTCGGCGGGGACATTCGGGTCGACGAGCTGGACCGGGAAGCCGGGCAGCAGATGGCCGGCGCCGTCGTAGGCGTAGAGGTGACCGTCCAACGAGGGGGCGACGATGTCGAGCGGGAAGCGCCGGCCCTTCAGGCGCCCGACGGCCGGGCTGGAGAGGAACCCGCACTTCGGGTGCACCAGTGGCTGGCTCTCGTGGGCGGCGCCGCAGAAGCCGAGGTTCGACTCGACCGGGAATCCGGGGCGAAGCGTGCCATCGGGCTCCCAGACGTAGATATGGGTTCCGGCGGTGTCGATGACCTCCTGGCGGCCGTCGCCGTCGAGGTCGGCGACGAGGGCCCCGCGGGGCGGTTCGTAAGCCGGGGTCGATGCCAGGCCGCGGAAGCCCGGCGCGTTCGCGTGGCCCACGGCGGACTTCTCGAGCCGGGTGTGCACCGGCCAGCCCGGCAGCTCGGAGCCGTTCGGCTCATAGGCGTGGATCGCGCCGTCCTCGGTGGGGACGATCAGCTCCTGGACGTTGTCGCCGTTGATGTCGGCGTAGCGGATCGGCGCCTCGCCGCCGGTCCCCATCCGCTTCGGGAAGCCGGCCCGCAGGCCCTGGTCGGGGAGGGCTGTGAAGACTCGCCGGTCGATGCCCGGCGTCGGGATCCCGGCCCCGGTCACCGTCAGCCGCACGGTGAACTCGTTGCGGAAGGGGTTGGGCGAGTTGGCCGAGAAGGTCGGGCCGCCGAGGTCCGGCGGCGGCGTGTAGCTGGCCAGCGCCGTGCGGACCTGGGCGAGGTCGATGGTTCCGAAGTTGCCGACAACCCTGTTGGAGTCGCCCTCGGCCGCGGTGTTCCAGGACGCCGGGGCCTCGCCGGCGCCCCACTGGAGCTTCCAGTGGAACTGGCCGCCGCTGGCGAAGCGGGCCCTGGCGAGGCCGGTGAGCCTGAAGCTGTCGCCGGTCAGCGGCGCATACCAGTCGGGCGAGTTGATCGACGCCTCCGGCGGGATCTTGCCGCTGCGCGCGAGCGAGACGGCGGCGCCGAGGTCGACCCGGCCCCAGCCGAAGTGGGGCGTCCACTGGTCCTCGGGGGCGCGGTCGGGCTGGCCGCCGGGTCGGCGACTCCGATCCCGCCGGTGTTGCCGGTCGTCACCCGCTCCGCCGTCTGCTCGAGGATCTCCCGCGTCTCGTCGGGGTGCAGCGCCACCGCGGGCGAGGCGTCCCTGGCGGCGCTGATCACCAGCGCCGCCGCGCCCGCCGCCTTGCCGGTGTTCTCCGATCCGGTCGCGCCCTCCATCGAGATCGAGCTCTTGCCGCCGTACTGGGTCGTGTTGGCGCCGCGGAAGTAGCTGCTCGCCGGGATCTCGGTGCCCGGGGCAGCCGAGCGGAAGCGAGAGCGGGCCGCAGAGACCGGCCAGCGCCGCCGCAAAGTCGCTGCCGGCGTCCTGGCCGAGGCCGATCGTGTCCGGCGCGGTTCCCTGGATCAGCATCGCGTGCCCGTAGTTGGCCGGGTAGTTGTGGTTGCCGGTGTTGAGGTCGTCGCCGGAGTAGGTCTGGACGACGCCGTGCCAGTAGGCCTAGTTGGAGGCCTGCTCGGCGAAGGCCGAGTGGTAGGTGGAGCCGTTGGCGCCCTCGATCACGCTGACGCCGTTGTCGGTCGCGTAGAGGACGCCCATCGCGAAGGTGTTGCCGTCGGAGACGAAGGTGTCCCAGATCCGGATCGGAACCAACTGGCAATGCGGGCAGACGCCGATCCCCCCGGCGCCGTCGTTGCCCTGCTCGGCGGCGTTCTCGGCCCGCCCGGAGCCGTGGTTGGCGGCGGCGAAGTAGCTGGAGGCGTCGTAGGGGTCGTTGTCGTTGTCGAAGAAGTCCCAGCCGGCGATGTCGTCGACGAAGCCGTTGCCGTCCGAGTCGCTGCCGTTGCTGAAGCTCGCGATCAGGTCCTCGGCGTCGATCGCCGGCGAGCCGTGCGCCCCGGCGCTGTGGCTCACCCGCGGGTCGTCGTTGTAGTCGGCGACGTTGAAGGCGCCGTCGCCGTTGCAGTCATAGGCGGCGCAGGCGCTTGTGTTCGCGTGCTCGGGTATCGGCAGCTCGCCCCTGTTGAGGCGCACCTGAAGCCGCAGGTTCTCCCTGTCCCACTTGATCCCGGTGTCGAGGATCGCGATGCTGACGTCGGGTCGCCCGCGCTCCAGCTTCCAGGCGCCGGCGGCGTTGAAGCCCGAGATCTGCGGCTGGCCGGCGTTCGGCCCCGTCGCATAGAGCGCCGACGCGCGCGTGTGCTGGGAGGGAAAGCCGAAGAGGTCGAAGCGCTCGTCGTAGAGGTTGCTGGAGCCGCCGCCGTCCTCGTCGTCGGGCTCGGCGACGTCGTAGTCGGAGTCGTTGGGCGTGTCCTGGCGCTGCGGGTTGAGAATCGAGAACTGCTGTGAGGGATCGTCGGAGGCAGGGTTCTCGAAGTCGCGCGCAAGCGCCGATGCCGCAGCGACCGAGAGCGTCAGCGCGAACGCGAGGATGGCGGCAAGCAAACGCGACCAAGCACCCAATCCGATCCCTCGCTGACGCATACCACGGCAAATCTATGAGCACCGGCGGCAGCCCGGTCGCAGGCCGATGTCAGGCGGTTGCGGCTTCGGCCTCCCACTCGGCGCGGTGCACCGTGTGGGTTCCCGCCATCCCCTTCAGCTCCAGCTCGCGGCCCTCGTCGAAGGAGAGCCCGTCCTCCCCCTCGGCCTGCTCGCGCAGAGCCTCGGAGACGAGGATCTCGCCGCCGCGCGCCTGGGCTGCGATCCGGGCCGCGAGCACGACGTTGCGGCCGAAGAAGTCGCCCTCCTCGGCGATCGCCTCGCCGGTGTGCAGGCCCATCCGCACCCGGATCGCCTCCTCGGGGTGCTCGGCGGCGTGCTCGGCAAGCGCCCGCTGGACCTCGATCGCGCAGAGCAGCGCGCCGGTGGGGCTCGGGAAGACGAGCATGAAGCCGTCGCCCTGGTTCTTGACCTCGTATCCCTCGCGCTCGCCGAGGTGGCGGCGGAAGATCGAATTGTGGCCCCGCAGCAGCTCCAGCCAGCGCTCGTCGCCGAGCCGCTCGTTGAGGATCGTCGAGTCCTCGATGTCGCTGAACAGGATCGTCACCGTTCCGTCGGGTGCGGCGTGGGCGCGAATGTCGGGGCGCTCCGACTCGACCGCGGCGATCACCTCGTCGATCGAGGTGGTGGCGTCGACGCCGGCAAGCCCCTGCGCCGCGAGCTTCGCGGCGAGCGCCTGGTCGGTGACGGCGCGCATCCGCATCTCCTGCGAGGCGTCGAGGCAGAGGTCGAGCAGGTCCATGGCTCGCTCGCGGTCGCCGCTTGCGCCGCGCTCGAGTAGGACCTTCGCGAGGTCGAGCCGGATTTGGGCGAGGAAGGGCCTGTCGCCCATCCGCTCGCAGAGGGCGATCGCGGCCTCGAGCTCCGCGACCGCCGTGTCGAGCTGGCCCGCCGTCGCCGAGGTGATGCCGAGGAACCGGTCGACTGGACCCGAGCACGCGGCGGCGCGGCCGGCGACGATCGCCTGGCCGGCGAACGGCGCCAGCATCTCGTGCAGCTGGCGGGCGCGTGGCGGGTCCTCGAACCTCGCCGCAAGCTCGCAGAGGATCGAGACTGCGGTCAGCCACTGCGCGGCGATTCGCGGCATTCCCTCGAAGCCGCTGGCGGCGAGGCGCTCGTAGTCGGCCCGCGCCTCTTCGAGCTGTCCGAGCTCGGCCTGCACGAGCATCCTCGCGATCTGCCAAGCGGTGATCGCGGGATAGCGCGCGGCGAGCCCCTCGATCGCCGGGGCGATTTCCTCCAACCGGCCCTGAGAGCGCAGGCGCAGAAGCGTCTGGATCCCGAAGAACTGCTGCGACAGAGGCTCCTGGGCGCGCTCGCCGCCGATCCGCGCCTCCTCGGCGAAGTGCTCGACGTCGTCGAAGCGTCCGTCGATCATTGCCCGCATCCCGCGCAAAAGCGGAACGTGCCACAGGTGCTGGGGCTGGCGCAGGTCGGCGGCCAGCCGGGCGTACGCCTCGAGGTCGCGGTCGACCGCCCGGATGTCTCCCAGGGCGAGGTGCCCGGCGAGACGCAGCACGTGGGCGCGCAACTCGAGTTCGCGGTCGCCGACCTTGCGGGCCAGCTCGATGACCTCGGTCTGCGACTCGATGATGTGGCCCGGGGCCTCCGGATCGAGCTCGGTGAACGCGCCGCGGCTCAGGGTGAAGGCGAGGGTGCGGTCGTCTTCGAGGCGGCGGGCCATTTCGATCGTCTCCTCGAACATCGGCCGTGCCTTGCCCTCGGCATCGATCCACAGATACTCCTGTGCCAGCCAGGAGAGGAGGCGGGCGCGCTCAACGCTGTCCCCCTCGCCGACCCGATCCAGCGCCGACCGCAAGACTTCGACCACGCGCGCGTCCAGCGAACCGACCTCGGATGCGTAACCCATCCCGAACGCCGCGCGAACCAGCAGCTCGGTGGAATCGATCTCGGTCGCGGCGTCGGCCGCGCGATCGAAGGTCTTGCGAGCCTCGCCGAGCTTGCCCGCCCTGTTCTGGGCCTCGCCGAGGGCGACGAGAAGCTCGCAGTGGCGCAGCTCGTCGCGCTCGCAGAGCTCGAGCGTTTCGATCGCGCGCTCGTAGAGCTCCGCCGCCTCCTCGTGGCCGAGCTGCGACGTGGCGCTGCGGGCCGCCCGCACCGCGTAGTCGACCGCCTTCTCGGCCTCGCCGCCCGCGGCGCCCTCGAGGTAGTGGTGGGCGACCTCGGCGAGGCGCCGCTGCAGCCGCTCTGGGTCGGAGGCGTAGAGGCGCTCGAGGGTCTCGGCGATCCGCAGGTGAACGGCGGTGCGCTGGGCGGCGCTCAGCTCTTCATAGAGGGTCTCGCGCACCAGCGCGTGGGAGAAGCGGAAGCGGCCGGGCGAGAACTCGGTCAGAAGCTGGGCCGAGACACCGTCGGCGAGCGCCTTCTCCAGCGCCGCCAGGTCCGTGTCCTTGACGCGGGCGATCACCTCGGAGTCGAAGTTGCGCCCGATCGCCGCCCCAACGGTGAGCGCCCCGTTGGCCTCCTCGGAGAGCCGGTCGAGGCGCCTGCCGATCACGTCGCGCACGCCCTGCGGGATCGCCAGCGACCCGGCGCCGGCGGCGTCCAGGGTCCCTTCGGAGGCCAGCAGCCTCACCACCTCGGCGAGGAAGAACGGGTTGCCCTCGGTCTGGTCGTGCACCGCGCGCACCAGCTCGGCAGCCGGCTCCGCCCCGGCAGTCATCTCGATGTAGCGGCGCACGTCTTCCTCGCTGAGGCCATGGAGCCCGACCCGGCTCGCGGCGCTCGTCCCGGATAACTCGCCGAGCACCCGCGAGAGCGGGTGATGTCGCCCCAGCTCGACGTCGCGGTAGGTGCCGATCAGCAGCAGCCGCGAATCGGTCAGCGCCCGGGTGAGGAACTGGAGCAGCAGCAGCGAGGGCTCGTCGGCCCAGTGCAGGTCGTCGAGCACCACGACCAGCGGCCGCGAGGTGGATGCACTGGAGAGGAAGCCGGAGATCGAGTCGAAGAGCCGGAAGCGCGCCGCCTCGTCGTCGGCCTCGGCGGCGCCCGACACCTCCCCCACCCGCTCGGCGACCTCGGGCACGACCCTGGCGATGTCGGCGGCGCCGCTTCCCATCTCCCAGGCGAGCGCGACCGGGTCAGCCTCGCGCACGTAGGTCCGAATCACCTGCACCCACGGCCAGTAGGCCGGTGCGGCGTCGTCCTCGTGGCCGCGGCCCCAGAGCACAGTCGCGCCGCGTACCTGTGCGTAGGTCGCCAGCTCCTCCGCGGTTCGGGTCTTGCCGATTCCCGGCTCGCCGGAGATCAGCACCAGCCGCCCGTGGCCGCCGAGGGCCTCGTCGGCCGCCCCGCGAAGCTGCTCGAGCTCGGCCTGGCGGCCGACGAAGACGCGGCCGGCGAGCCCCTCGAGTGGATTCTCGTCGGCCGGTTTGGGGCGTTCGGCCTGGGCGGGTGCGTCGCGGATCGCCTCCAGCGCCTCGCGGGTCGAGGCGGCGCTGTCGGGCCGGTCGGCGGGCGACTTGGCCAGCAGGCGCAGGATCAGCTCGTCCAGCGCCGCCGGCACCGCCGGGTTGTAGCGCGAGGGCGCCACCGGATCGGCGTTGAGGTGGCGGCCGATGATCGAGACCGCGTCGCCGCCGGTGAACGGGGGCCGTCCGGCGACCATCTCGTAGAGAAGGGCTCCCAGCGAGTAGAGGTCCGAGCGGTCCTCCGAAGGACGCCCGAGGGCCCGCTCGGGCGGCATGTAGGCGACCGTGCCGACCAGCGCCGAGCCGCCGCCGCCGGTCCCGGCGAGGCTGAAGTCGCCGAGCCGGCCGCCGCCGTCCTCGGCGAGCCAGACGTTGGCCGGCTTGATGTCGCGATGGACGATCCCGCAGGCATGGGCGTGCTCCAGCGCCCGGCAGACGTCGATCCCGATCGAAACCACCCGCTCGACCTCGAGCCTCCCGCTGGAGGCGAGCAGCCGCTGCACGTTGCCGCCGGGCATATAGCGGCTGACGATGTAGGGCCGTCCATCGGCCTCACCGGTTTCGAACACGGTGACCAGGTGCGGGTGGTCTCCGAGCCTCTCCATCGCCTGCATCTCGCGCCTCGCCCGGGCCAGTGCCCCCTCGCCCAGGCCCTCGGTGTCGAAGAGGGCGACCGCGACCTCGCGGTCGAGCTCGGAGTCGTGAGCCACATAGACGTCCTTGCGCCCGCCGCGGCCGAGGAACCCCCGCACCTCGTAGCGGTCGTCGACCGAGCTGGGCGCATCGGGGGGCATCGACTGTGCTCCGTCCGGAATCGCCGTCAGCTGGGCGGCGACATCGCCGCGGGAGGCCCCGTTTCCGGCGCCGTCCGGCGCCCTCTCGGGCAGGCTCTCCGGGGACGCCATCTCGGAGCCGCACGAGTCGCAGAACCTGGCGCCCTCACGGTTTTCGTTGCCGCAGGTAGGGCACTGCATCGGTCGTTAAGACATAGTTTGCCGCCCCGATGATCGGCACGTACATCTCGGCGGTGCTGGTGTGCGCCGCATCGCTGCTGGTTGGGCGATCTCTGCTGGCGGCACTGGGCCGTGAGACCTGGTCCTGGCTCGAGCCGGCGGTCGGCCTCGCGGCGCTGTTCACGGTCGCCGGCTTCTTCGCCCGAGTGCCGGGCCACGCGACCACGGCGGGGATATTCGTCTTTCTGCTGCTGCTCCTGGCGCTGCTGGGACTGCGCCGCCCATACCGCGTCGGCGAGGCGCGGGGCAGGGGCCTGCCGGTCGCGCTTCTGGTGCTGGCCCTGCTCGCGATCCCGTTCGCGATCAACGGCCGCTTCGGGCTGATCGGGGTCGGCTTCAACAACGACCTCGGCCTGCACCTGCAGTGGGCCGAGTGGCTGCGCAACGGCCTCGGGCCGGCCCCCGACACGGGCTATCCGCTGGGCCCCCACGGCCTCAGCACCGCGGTCGCGGCTCTGCCGGGGATCGGGCTCGACCAGGCCTTCATGGGGCTGGTGATCGCGATCCCGACCCTGACCGGGCTCACCGCGCTGGCCGCGCTTGGCGATCTGCCCGGCGGCCGGCGGACGCTGGCGGCCGTACTGGTTGCGCTGCCCTATCTGGCCGCCTCCTACTTCGCCCAGAGCGCCTTCAAGGAGACCGCCGAAGCGCTCTTCGTCCTCGCCTTCGCGATCGCCCTGCCCAGCGCCTGGCCGATCCCGGCCGATTGGCCGGGACGCATCCGCACCCTCGGGCCGCTCGCCGTGCTGGCGGCCGGGATCGTCTTCTCCTACAGCTTCGCCGGGCTAGCCTGGCCGCTCGCCGCGATCGCGATCTTCGGGCTGACGATCCCCGAGATCCGCCGCGAGCTCCGCCCGCGGCGGCTGTGGCGGATCATCGCCCGCCCCGCGGTGCTGGTCGTGCTGATAGTGGTGCTGGCCGGAGTCGTGGTCCTGGGGCTGGCGGGGCCATTCGGATTCGGAAAGAGCTTCGCCGAGGTGCAGGGGGCCAACACCTTCGGCCCCGTCGACCCCGCCGAGGTGCTCGGCTTCTGGACCTCGGGCAACTACCGCCTCGACGTCGCCGGCGGCGCGCACCTCCCCTGGCTTACCAGCGCGATAGCCGCCCTCGCCCTGTTCGCCGGGCTGGCCTGGTGGCTGAAGCGCCGCGACTACGCGGTCCCGGCGGCGCTCGCCGGCGGCCTGCTGATCTACCTCGCCACCCTGACCCCGCTCAGCGGGGATTACGTTCGCGCCAAGGCGCTGATGATCGTCGCGCCGCTGCTGATGCTCATAGTTGTCCGCGCCCTGTTCTCCTCGCCGCCGGCGGAGTGGCGGGTGCCGCGGGGCGCCTGGGCGGCGCTCGCCGCGGTCTTCGCCGCCGGCGCCGCCTTCTCGAGCCTGCTGGTGCTGCGGGACACCCCGGTCGGGCCCCCCGGCCACGGCGCGCAGCTGCGCGCATTCGCCTCCAGGGTGGACGGCAAGTCCGTGCTCTACGCGGGCCAGGACCGCTTTGCGCAGTGGGAGCTGCGGGGCGCCGACGTCCACATACCGTTGATCGAGTTCGGCGACGACCTCGTCACCGAGAGGCCGACCAAGCCCTTCGACCTCGGCGACGCCTACAGCCCGATCGACTTCGATTCCTTCACTCCCGGCACCCTCAACAACTTCGACTACGTGGTGACGACGCGTGCGGCCTTCCAGAGCAAGGCGCCCCCCAACTTCAGGCCCGTGCAGCAGACGCCCGACTACACGCTCTGGCAGCGCGGCGGGCCCACCCCGCGCAAGCGCACCACCCTGCTCGAGGGCGGGGCTCCGGCCGAGCCGCTCGACTGCACGGCGCCCGAGCACCGGGTGATCATCTCGCTGCCGGGCAGCGCGACCCTGTTCCCGGCCCCGGTCGTCGGGCCGAAGGAGAGCTGGGACAACGGGTCGAAGCTGGGCCTGGGCGAGAACACGAGCCAGACACTCGATCTGCCGGCCGGGAGCTGGAACCTCTCGCTTCAGTACTTCAGCCCGGTACCGGCCCGCCTCTCCGCCCCCGCCGCCCACCTCGATCAGCGGCTGCCGGCGGCGCTCGACGGTCAGCGCCCCAACCAGCTGACCCTGTTCAACGACGGCCAGTACTGGCCCGCCGGCTCGATCCACCTCGGCGAGGCGCAGAGACTGCGCTTCAGCTTCGAGGTCGACGAACCCAACACCCTGCAGCGCCTGACCGGCTACGACGGCAAGGCATTCGTCGGCGAGCTGACGGCGAGGCCCGCGGGAGCTCCCGAGCGCGGGGTCGCGCTCAAGGACGCCTGCGCGTCCTGGGTCGACTTCTACTCGGGCGGCCGCCAGCCTTGAGCAGCGAGATCTGGCTGGTCCGCCATGGGGAGACGGAATGGAGCCGGACCAAGCGCCACACCGGCCGCACCGACATCGAGCTCACCGAGGAGGGCCGCAGGCAGGCGGAGGGCCTGCGGCAGGGGCTCGAAGGGCCGTCGCGAATTCGCCCGGGTGATCAGCAGCCCGCTGACGCGGGCGCTCGAGACCTGCCGCCTGGCCCTCCCCTCCTACTCGATCGAGCCCAGTGACGCCCTGCTCGAGTGGGACTACGGCGAGTATGAGGGGCTGACCACGGCGCAGATCCGCAAGCGGCGCCCGGGCTGGGTGCTGTGGCGCGACGGCTGCCCGGGCGGCGAGTCCGCGGCCGAGGATCGGCGCCCGCGTCGATCCCCTGGTCGCGGAGCTGCTCCAGGCGCGCGGCGACGTGGCCCTGTTCGCGCACGGACACGTGCTGCGGGTGCTCGCCGCCCGCTGGCTCGGGCTGCGGCCCGGGGACGGCGCCCTGTTCGCGCTCGACACGGGAACCCTCTCGACCCTGGGCTGGGAGCACGCGACCGCGGTGATCCTGCGCTGGAACGCCTCTGTTTGAGCCCGAGTGGACGCCTGAGGTCGCTAGGGCAACCTGAAACGTCCAGTCGGCGGGGATGGATCAGTCGCGCGCTCTGCGGTAGCGGCGGATCAGCTCGCTGGTCGAGCTGTCGTGGTCGAGCGCCGGCTCGTCGGTGGACTGAAGCTCGGGGACGATCCGCTTCGCCAGCGCCTTGCCCAGCTCCACTCCCCACTGGTCGAAGGAGTCGATCGACCACACCACCCCCTGGGTGAAGACGCTGTGCTCGTAGAGGGCGACCAGGGCCCCAAGCGTCCGCGGGTCCAGCCGCTCGGCGAGGATCGTGTTCGAGGGACGGTTGCCCTCGAAGACCCGGTGCGGGACCAGCTCCTCCGGGGTTCCCTCCTCGCGCACCTGCTCGGGGGTCTTGCCGAAGGCCAGCGCCTCGGTCTGGGCGAAGACGTTGGCGATCAGCAGGTCGTGGTGCTCGCCGAGCGGGTTGAGGCTGCGGTGGAAGCCGATGAAGTCGCAGGGGATCAGCTTCGTCCCCTGGTGGATCAGCTGGTAGAAGGAGTGCTGGCCGTTGGTGCCCGGCTCGCCCCAGTAGACGGCCCCGGTCTCGTAGTCGACGCCGGTCCCGTCCAGGGTCACGTGCTTGCCGTTGGACTCCATCGTCAGCTGCTGCAGGTAGGCGGGGAAGCGCTTCAGGTACTGGTCGTAGGGCAGCACCGCCGCCGTCTGGGCGCCGAAGAAGTCGCCGTACCAGACCGCCAGCAGGCCGAGCAGAGCCGGCAGGTTCTCGGCGGTCGGCGCCTCGCGGAAGTGCTCGTCGACGGCGTGGAAGCCGGCCAGCATCGCGGCGAAGGCCTCGGGGCCGATCGCGAGCATCGTCGAGAGCCCGATCGCCGAGTCCATCGAGTAGCGGCCCCCGACCCACTCCCAGAACCCGAACATGTTCTCGGCCTCGATGCCAAATGCAGTCACCTCGTCGGTGTTGGTCGAGACCGCGACGAAGTGCCTGGCGATCGCGTCCTCGTCCCCGAGGCCCGCCGCGACCCAGGCACGGGCGGTGCGAGCGTTGGTCATCGTCTCCAGCGTGGTGAAGGTCTTCGAGGAGACGACGAAGAGCGTCTCCGCCGGGTCGAGGTCGCGGGTCGCCTCGGCGAAGTCGGTGCCGTCGACGTTGGAGACGAAGCGGAAGGTCATCTCGCGCTGTGAGTAGTGGCGCAGCGCCTCGTAGGCCATCACCGGCCCGAGGTCGGAGCCGCCGATCCCGATGTTGATCACGTTGCGGATCGGGCTGCCGCTGTGGCCGCGCCACTCCCCGCTTCGCACGCGCTCGGCGAAGGCGGCCATCCGATCGAGGACCTCGTGCACCTGCTTGACGACGTCGTCGCCGTCGACGATCAGCGAGCGCTCGCGCGGCATCCGCAGCGCCACGTGCAGCACTGCCCGGTCCTCGGAGACGTTGATGTGCTCGCCGCGGAACATCGCCTCGCGGCGCTCGGCGAGCTCGGACTGCTCGGCCAGCTCCCCGAGCAGGCGCAGGGTCCGGTCGTCGACCCGGTTCTTGGAGTAGTCGAGGTAAAGGCCCGCGGCCTCCTGGGTCAGCCGGGTGCCTCGCTCGCCGTCTTCGGCGAACAGCTCGCGCAGGTGCCGGGGGTCGATCTCGCGCCAATGAGCCTCGAGCTCGCGCCAGGCCGGGCGCTCTCGCAGCGGGAGCGGCACTAGCCCTGGGCCGCCAGCTCCGACTTGCGCGACTCGATCGTCTTCAGCAGCTCGGTCCAGGACTTGACGAAGATCTCGGCGCCCTCCTTCTGAAGCCGCTCGGCGAGGGCGTCGGTGTCGATGCCGGCCTCGTTGAACGCAGCCAGCACCTCCTCGCAGTTGCCGCCGTCGGGAGCAAGCGGCTCGCGCACCTGTCCGTGATCGGCGAAGGCGAGCAGGGTCTTGTCGGGCATCGTGTTGATCGTCAGCGGTGCCGCCAGCGACTCGACGTAGAGGACGTCGGAGGCCTCGGGGTCCTTGGTCCCGGTGCTCGCCCAGAGCAGCCGCTGCGGCCGTGCCCCCTCGTTCTCCAGCCGCTGCCAGCGGTCTGATTCGTGCAGCTCGCGGTAGGCGCGATAGGTCCGCTTCGCGACCGCGATCCCGAGCTCGCCGCGCAGCTCATCGGGCGCCTCGTCGATCACCGCCTTGTCCCAGCGGCTGATGAACAGCGAGGCCACCGAGGGCACGTTGGGATCCTCGCCCTCGCTCGATCCGTCGCTCGATCCCGCTCATGTAGGCGTCGGCGGCGGCGACGTACTGCTCGGTCGAGAACAGAAGGGTGACGTTGACGGGAGTCGCAGCCGCGATCGACTCCTCAATCGCCTTGCCGCCGGCCATCGTCCCGGGGATCTTGATGTAGACGTTGTTGCGCCGCGACTCGATGTGCAGCCTCTGCACCTGCTCGATCGTCGCCTCGGTGTCGTCGGCGATCCGGGGCGAGACCTCGAGCGAAACCCAGCCGTCGACCCCGTCGGTGCGCTCGTGCACGGCGACGAACAGGTCGGCCGCCTCGCGCAGGTCCTCGAGCGCCAGCGCGAAGAACAGGTCCTCGCCCTCGAGCCCCTGCTCGTGCAGGGCGCGGATCGAGTCGTCGTACGCGACTCCGCCGCTGATCGCGTTGTCGAAGATCGTCGGGTTGGAGGTCAGCCCGGTGACCGAAAGCTCGTCGATGTACTCGCGCAGCTTGCCGGTCGCCAGCATGTCGCGATCGATGTTGTCGATCCAGAGGCTCTGGCCGAGCTCGTGCAGCCTGCGGGCGGGGTTCGCGCTCACAGAAGCTCCCTCGCCACCTCGACCACCCGCTCGGGGGTGAAGCCGAACTTTCGCTGCACCTCGGCCAGCGGCGCCGAGGCCCCGAAGGTGTGCATGCCGACGATCCGGCCCTGCGGGCCGACGTAGCGGTCCCAGCCCAAGGTCGAGGCCTGCTCGACCGCGACCCGCGCCTGGACCGACCCTGGGAGGACGCTCTCGCGGTACTCCTCGGGCTGGTTGTCGAACAGATACCAGGAGGGAAGGCTCACGACCCGGGCCTTGACCCCGTCGGAGACCAGGTCCTCGTAGGCGTCGACGGCCAGGTGGACCTCGCTCCCGGTCGCGATCAGGATCACCTGCGGCTCGCCCTCGCAGTCGGCCAGCACGTAGCCGCCCTGGCGCAGGCCCTGAGCGGAGGCGTAGTGATCGCGGTCGAGGGTCGGGATGTCCTGGCGGCTCAGCACCAATGCGGTGGGTTGGTGCTGGCGCTCGAGGATCACCCGCCAGGCCTCGGCGACCTCGTTGCCGTCGCAGGGCCGGATCACGTTCAGCCCCGGGATCGCCCGCAGCGACACCAGCTGCTCGACCGGCTGATGGGTCGGCCCATCCTCGCCGAGGCCGATCGAGTCGTGGGTGAACCAGTGGACCACCGGCAGCTCCATCAGCGCGGAGAGGCGGATCGCGGGCTTGGCGTAGTCGGAGAAGGTCAGGTACGTCGACCAGACGGGACGCAGCTTGCACAGCGCGAGGCCGTTGGAGATCGCCGCCGACTCGTGCTCGCGGATCCCGTAGTGAAGCTCGCGGCCCGCGCGATTCTCGGGCGAGAAGACGCCGGCGCCGTCGAAGCTGAGGCCGGTGGACGCGGAGCCGGTCAGGTCGGCCGAGCCGCTGACCAGCCACGGCACCCGCTGCGCGAGGGCATTCAGGACCTGGTTCGATGACTTGCGGGTCGCCAGCCCCTTCTCGTCCGCCTCGAAGCTTGGGATGTCGTTGTCCCAGCCTTCGGGAAGCTCGCGGCGCTGCATCTGGTCGATCCCCGCGGCCAGCGTCTCGTGCTCGCGGCTGTAGCTGATCCGCAATCGCTCCCACTCGGTGTGCAGCCGCTGTCCGCGCTCGCCGATCCCGTTGGCGAAGTGGTCAAAGACGCCGTCGGGGACCAGGAACTCGGCGTCCTCGGGCCAACCGTAGGCCCGCTTGGTCTCCCGAACCTCGTCCTCACCCAGCGGCTCGCCGTGCGCCTCGGCGGTGTCCTGCTTGTTCGGCGAGCCCCAGCCGATGTGGCTGTCGAGGATGATCAGCGTCGGCCGCCCCTCCTCCTGGCGGAACTGCTCGTAGGCGCGGGTGAGCAGCTCGAGATCGTTGGCGTCGCCGACCCGGGTGACGTTCCAGCCGTAGCCCATGAAGCGTGCGGCGACGTCGTCGGAGTAGGTGATCTCGGTGCGGCCGTCGATCGTGATGTGGTTGTTGTCGTAGACCCAGCAGAGGTTGTCGAGCTTCTCGTTGCCGGCGACCGAGGCGGCCTCGCCCGAGACGCCCTCCATCAAGTCGCCGTCGCCGCAGAACGCGTAGACGTCGAAGTCGAACATCTCGAAGCCCGGCCGGTTGAAGTGGCCGGCCAGCCACTTGCCGCCGATCGCCATCCCGACGCTCGTCGCGACTCCCTGTCCGAGCGGGCCGGTCGTCGTCTCGACCCCCGAGGTGAGGTGGTACTCGGGATGGCCCGGGGTCTTGGAGTCGAGCTGGCGGAAGCTCTTGATGTCGTCGAGGCTGACGCTCGGCTCCCCCAGCGTCTCGTAGTCGGGGTCGACGGCGCGGACCCCGGTGAGATGGAGCAGTGAATAGAGCAGCATCGAGGCGTGGCCGTTGGAGAGCACGAAGCGATCCCGGTTGGGCCAGATCGGGTCCGCGGGGTCGAAGCGCAGGTAGCGCTGCCAGAGCACGTAGGCCGCCGGGGCCAGCGCCATCGGGGTGCCGGGATGGCCCGAGTTCGCCTTCTGGATCGCATCGATCGACAGCGTGCGGATCGTGTTGATGCACAGCGCCTCGATGTCGGTCCTGGGTTCGGTTGCGACTTCCATCGCCTCCTTCGATCCTAGAGACTTGGCCGCTCCGCCAACCGGCGGGAACGGCTCCAGCTCCAGCGCCGCAATAGATTCCCGTCAGCTTGATGGGTGACAGCGACAACGAGAAGCGGCTGGCGGCCGAAGCGGCCGCGGAGCTGGTCGAGGACGGGATGAGCGTAGGCCTGGGAACAGGCTCAACGGTCGCCCACCTGCTGCCGGCGCTGGCCGAGCGGGGCCTCGACCTGCGCTGCGTCGCCACCTCGGTCGAGACCGAGCAGCGCGGCCGCGAGCTCGGGTTGGCGATCGAGGACTTCGACGCCTTGGTCAGGCTCGACATCGCGATCGACGGCGCCGACCAGATCGCGCCCGACCGCTGGGTGGTCAAGGGCGGCGGCGGCGCCCACACGCGGGAGAAGATCGTCGCCGCCGCGGCGGACCGCTTCGTCGTGATCGCCGATTCGAGCAAGCCGACCGACGCGATCGGGCCGCCGATTCCGCTCGAGCTATTCGAGTTCGGGCTCTCGGGGACGCTGACGCGGCTCGGGGAGCTGGGCGATGTGCGGCGCCGCGACGCGCCGCCGAGCCCCGACGGCGGTGTGATCGCCGACTACTTCGGAGAGGTCGCGGACCCGGCGGAGCTCGACGCTCGCCTCTCGGCGGAGCCCGGAGTGATCGGCCACGGGCTCTTTCCCGGCTCGATGGTCAGCGAGGTCCTGATCGGCCGCGGCAGCGAGATCGAGAAGGGCTGAGGAGCCTCAAGGTACCCTTGCGAGTTGGTGGAGATCCTCGGTCGGCTTCGTATCTCGTTCTGGATCGTCGTCGTCGGCGCGATCGTCCTCTACGTGTTCTTCGTCAGCCTGGCCGGCATCTCGCCGGGCCAGGTGACCGGCGTGACCGTTGTGATCGCCGGGCTGACCGCCGTTTTCACTTGCGCAACCTGCGCATCGCCAGCGAGCTGGCGGATCGCGGCGGCGACCCGCGCCTGCGCCGGGCCCAGAACCGGATCCGCGAGCGGCGCGGCTTCTAGGTCCACGCGCCGGACGGCTGGATCGCCGGCCCTGCCGACCGCGAGCAGGGCGTCGAGCAGCTCGAGGGCCTCGCCGGTGCCATGGCGGGCGAAGACGACCCGGGCCGCGTACTCTCCGGCCCCCTCCTCGAGGCGGAGCGCCTGGCGCAGGCCGACCACGACGAGGATCCTGATCCGCATCGCAATTCGTCCGATCAGCCGCCGAAGGGGCCCGCCCTGCAGCGAGGCTCCGGCCCAGGCGAGGCACATGTCGCGTCGCTCGCGGGCCGGCTTGCGGCCGGAACGGGTGCCGATCGCGCGGTCGGCGTAGGGGACCAGCAGCTGGCGGTCGGCGTGCGAGGCGCGGTCGTTGTAGGCGCGCATGAAAGCCCCGATCACCCTGCAGACGCAGCGCGGGTGATCGGAGAAGGGCTCGCCGGCGCGCAGCGAGGCCAGCTCCATCACGCAGACACCCTCGCGCGGCGACGAGTGCGACCCCGAATCGAGTCGCACTGACGCAAGGTCAAGCTCCCAATCCAACAACGCGGGTACAGCCATGACGCCTCCGCCGGGGAATATAGAACCCCGCGGGCGCTCGGAAGCAGGTTGGCGCCCCTAGCGAGGGTTTCTGCCCCGCCGCCGCCTCGTCCGCGACAACGATCGCGTCGCGCGCCTCGACCCGGCCGGCCGGAATCGAGCGGTCGCCCTCGAGCAGCCGCGCCAGCGGCTCCCGCTTGCCCTCCCCGGTGATCAGCCAGAAGACCCGCCTCGCGCGCGCCAGCTCGGGGTAGGTCAGGGTCATCCGTCGGTTCCCCTGGTACTCGCCGGCGGTCAGCGCCACGCGCCGGTCGTCGACCTCGAGCACCGGGTCGCCGGGAACCAGCGAGGCGGTGTGGCCGTCGGGGCCGAGCCCGAGGTGGACGAGGTCGAGCGCGTTCGGCAGCAGCCCGGCGTAGCGCCCGGCCGCGGCCTCGAGGTCGGCGTCGGTGACCGGCATCGGCCGCACTCGCGACAGCGCCGGCTGCGGAAGGCTCTCGAGCAGGTGCAGAAGGTTTCGCTGCGGATCGTCATCGGCGACAACCCGCTCGTCGACCTGAAAGACCTCGACCCGCTCCCAATCGAGCTCGAGCCCCGACAGGCGCCGGTACATCTCCCAGGGCCCGGTCCCGCCGCTGGCCGCAAAGGTGAAGGCTCCCCGGTCCGCGATCGCCTCGCCCGCCGACTCGGCGATCAGCTCGGCGCCCCGCTGCGCAGCCGCTTCGGCGTCCGGCAGCACCTCGAGCCGGGCCACTACTTCTTCTCCTCGTGACCCCCGAACTGCCTGCGCATCGCCGAGAGGACCTTGTCGGCGAAGTCGTCAAGCCCGCGCGAGGCGAAGCGCGAATAGAGCGCCGCGGTGAGGACCGGGGCCGGCACGCCCTCGTCGATCGCGGCGATCGAGGTCCAGCGCCCCTCGCCGGAGTCCGACACCCGCCCCTCGAAGTCGGCCAGGTCAGGCGATTCCTGCAGCGCCGCCGCCGTCAGGTCGAGCAGCCAGGAGCCGATGACGCTGCCGCGGCGCCAGACCTCGGCCGCCTCGGCGACGTCGATCTCGTAGCGGTAGAACTCGGGATGCTCGAGCGGCGCGGTCTCGGCGTCGGCCTCGACCTTGCGGCTGCCGGCATCGGCGTTGCGAAGGATGTTGAGGCCCTCGGCGTAGGCGGCCATCACCCCGTACTCGATCCCGTTGTGGACCATCTTGGTGAAGTGGCCGGCGCCGCTGGGGCCGCAGTGCAGATAGCCCTGCTCGGCGGGCGAGGGGTCGCCCTCCCGCCCTGGAGTCCGCTCCGCGGCCTCGACGCCGGGGGCGAGCGAGGCGAAGATCGGCTCGAGCCGCGCGAAGGCATCGTCGGGCCCGCCGATCATCAGGCAGAAGCCGCGCTCCAATCCGAAGACCCCGCCGCTGGTCCCGCAGTCGACGTAGTCGATTCCCTTCTCGCCCAGGGCGGCGGCCCGCCGCACGTCGTCGTGGTAGTAGGAGTTGCCGCCGTCGATGATCGCGTCGCCTGCCTCGAAGCGCTCGGCGAGGCCGTTGACCGCATCCTCGGTGATCTCGCCGGCCGGGACCATGACCCAGGCGGCGCGGGGCACCTCGAGCTTGGCGACGAACTCGTCGAGGTCGGTCGCTCCGGTTGCGCCCTCCCCCTCCAGCGTCTTGACGGCATCGGCGCTGACGTCGTAGACGACGCACTCGTGCCCGTCGCGCATCAGGCGGCGGACGATGTTCGCGCCCATCCGCCCCAGTCCGACCATCCCGAGCTGCATTGGTCGCATCCTACGGACCTGGACGCCTGGCCCAGGTGCGCCACGAGGCGCGGCGCTACATAAGTCCAGAACTCCCCAATTTTCTTGACATATCTTTACCCAAAAGTCATGGTTCTGGGCACGCGATGCGAGGTACAAGGAAGTAACTCGCAAGCCGAAACCGAGGGGTGCGTCAAGGGATGCCGCAGGAGCGGCTCACACAATTCGGGGACCTCTACAGGGTCCTGATCGAAACGTCCAACGATCTGATTCTCGTCGTCGACGGCGAGGGCCGGATCGGCTATGCCAACCAGGCGACGCGCGCGACGCTGGGCTACTACCCCGATGAGATGGTGGGCGAGCGCGATCGGCGCCTTCATCGCCACCGAGCATGAGGCCGAGGCCGCCTCGATCTGCGAGCGCGCCGCCCGCGGCAGGCCGCAGGGCCCACGCCACCTCCTCGGACGCCGCCGCGACGGTTCCACCGCCCATCTTCGCGTCAGCGCCGCCCCCCTGGCACGCGACAGCGATCCGCAGGGCGCTGCCCTCACGATCACCGACCTCGGCTCCCAGGAGCAGCGCGAGCACGAGCTCGCCCAGCTGATCCGCGACAACGAGCTGATCCTGCGCTCGGTCGGGGACGGGATCATCCGAATCGACCCCACGGGCCGGATCACCTACGCCAACCCCGCCGCGGGCGAGATCCTCGGCTGCAGCCACGCCGAGCTGATGGGCCGCGACGCCGACGTCCTGCTCCAGGACGCCGGCACCGGGGGCCTCCCCCGCCCGGTCGTTGAATCTCCCTTCCGGGCCTCGCTCGGCGGCGAGGTCGTCCACCGCGGCGATGAATGCTTCTGGCGCCCCGACGGCACCCCCTTCGCGGTCAAGTACACAAGCGCGCCGATCCGCGAGGACGGCGCTGTGGTCGGAGCGGTCTGCGTCTTCGCCGACATCAGCGACGAGAAGGAGCGCGAGCAGGAGCTTCTCTGGGAGCTGGAGTGGCAGCGCCGGA
The DNA here is from genome assembly GCA_963772265.1 of uncultured Solirubrobacterales bacterium. Taxonomy (GTDB): domain Bacteria; phylum Actinomycetota; class Thermoleophilia; order Solirubrobacterales; family 70-9; genus Mayfieldus. The sequence continues at coordinate 532,962 of CAVYWS010000002.1, forward strand.
TCATGGGCGCGGTCGAAGGCGACCGGATGCTCGTCTACAGCCAGCCGATCGTCGACCTGCGAAGCGGCGAGACGGTCCAGGAGGAGCTGTTGGTGCGGATGAAGGGCCGTGGCGCGGACGTCGTGCCTCCGACCGAGTTCCTGCCCACCGCGGAGCGGCTCGACGTGATCTTCGCGATCGATCGCTGGATGCTCGCCCGGGCGCTGGAGCTGATCGCCGCGGGGCGGCCGGTGGCGGTCAACATCTCCGCCCGCTCGCTGGCCGAGCGGCGGCTGCTCGAGGACGTGAAGCGATCGCTCGCCGCAACCGGCGCCGATCCGTCACATCTGACCTTCGAGGTGACCGAGACCGCGACGACGCGAGAACACCGAGTCCGTGCGGCGCTTCGCCGAAGGGGCCGGGCGGCTCGGGTGCCGGCTCGCCCTCGACGACTTCGGCACCGGCTTCGGCGCGATGACCTACCTCAAGACCCTGCCGGCGCATTTCCTCAAGATCGACATGGATTTCGTGATCGGACTTCCCGGCGACGACGGCAACCGCCGAGTCGTGCAGACGATCGTCGACATCGCCCGCCGCTTCGGGCAGAGCACGATCGCGGAGGGCGTCGAGGACGCCGAGACCGCGGAGCTGCTGCGCGAGCTCGGCGTCGACTACGGCCAGGGCCATCACTTCGGGCGGCCGGTGCCGGTCGAATAACTTCCGGCCAGAGGGTCATTTGGCAGGCGAGTGGCTAGCCTGCCGCTGATGAGCGAGAAGGCCGACGCGCTGGTGATCTTCGGGATCACCGGGGACCTCGCCCGCAAGATGACCTTTCGGGCCCTCTACCGCCTCGAGCGCCGAAAGCGCCTCGACTGCCCGATCATCGGCGTCGGCCGCCGCACCGACTGGGGCCACGAGAACCTCCGCACCCGCGCCCGCGAGTCGATCGAGGAGACCGTCGACGGCTTCGACCGAGACGTCTTCGCCCGGCTCGGCGAAGCGGATGCGATTCGTCGCCGGCGACTACACGGATGCCGAGACCTACCAGCAAGCTCGGCAAGGAGCTCGGCGACGCCAAGCAGCCGGTCTTCTACCTCGAGATCCCGCCCTCGCTGTTCTCGACCGTCGTCGAGGGCTCGGCGAGGCGGGCCTGACCGGCTCGGCGCGAGTCATGGTCGAGAAGCCGTTCGGGCACGACCTGGAGTCGGCGAAGGAGCTCGGCGCCCAGCTTCGCGAGGTCCTGGAGGAGGACCAGATCCTGCGCATCGACCACTTCCTCGGCAAGGAGCCGGTGATGGACGTCAGCTACCTGCGCTTCTCCAACACGTTGCTGGAGCCGGTCTGGAATCGCCAGTACGTCTCCCACGTGCAGATGACGATGGCCGAGGACTTCGGGGTCGAGGACCGGGGCAACTTCTACGACCCGGTCGGCGCCCTGCGCGACGTGGTCCAGAACCACATCCTCCAGGTCCTGGGTCTGGTCGGCGATGGAGCCGCCCTCCGGAAACGCCAACCGATTCGGTGCGCGACAAGAAGATCGACCTGTTCAAGGCGATGCGCCCCGCCGACCCGAAGCGCTACGTCCGGGGCCAGTACGAGCGGCTACCGAAAGATCGAGGGCGTCGACCCGAAGTCCGAGACCGAGACCTTCGCCGCCCTCGAGCTCGAGATCGACAACTGGCGCTGGTCCGGGGTCCCGTTCTTCATCCGCGCCGGCAAGTGCATGCCGGTCAAGGAGACCGAGGTCAACGTGGTCTTCAAGCGCCCGCCGCGGCTCGGCGTCGGTCCGCGCTCGCGTCCGCGACCCCAACCAGATAACGATCCGGATCGATCCCCAGCCCGGGGCTCGGATCCGGTTCCTGGCCAAGCAGGCCGGCAAGGAGGCCTACGACCCCGCCGACTTCACGGTCCTGTTCGAGAAGGACCCCGACCAGCAGCCCGGGCCCTACGAGCGGCTTCTCGACGACGCGCTGCGCGGCGAGCACGGCCTGTTCACCCGCGAGGACGAGGTCGAGCAGACCTGGCGCATCGTCCAGCCCCTGCTCGACGACCCGCCGCAGGCTCGAGACCTATGAGCCGGGGACCTGGGGGCCGAAGGCCGCCAGTGACCTCTGCCGGGGGATCTGCGAGTGGTACGCGCCCTGGCTCCCGGACTCGGGCGGCCAGGCGACTCCCCGGTCATGAGCGGCGAGGGCGGCAACCGGACCGTCGATCGGCTCATCGCCCCGATCGCGGCCAGCCGCCCTGTCTCCTGGTTCTACGTCAACGTCGCGCCCAGCCTCGACCGCGGGCTCCTGCGCCTCACCGGGGGCAGATGGACGACCGGCGGCCGCCACCGGGTCGGGTTCTTGAGCGTGCGGGGGGCGAAGAGCGGGCTCGAACGGGTGACGCCGCTGCTCTACACCCTCGACGGCGAGCGGGTTGTGGTGGTCGCCTCGCGCGGCGGTGACGTCAAGCACCCCGCCTGGTATCGCAACCTCGTCGCCAACCCGGACGTGCGCTTCTCGATCGACGGTGTCGAGCGCAGCTATCGGGCCAGTGAGCTCGAGGGGGCCGAGCGAGACCGCGCCTGGGAGCTCGCGGTTCGCCGCTACGCCGGGTATGCGATCTACCAGCGTCGCGCCGGGTCGCGACGGATACCGGTGCTGGCGCTGGACCCCGTCGATGCGTAGCCGGCGGCTGCCTGCAGCGCTGGCGGCCCTCACCCATGGCAACCCGTCGCTCGAGTACGGCGGCCAAGACCGTGCAGGGCGTGACCGCCCGCCTGCTGCGCGACTACAACCGGCTGGTCCGCAGATAGGCTTGGCGGCGATGCGCAGGATCCTGCCGATCGCGGCGCTGCTCGCCGCCGCACTCCCACCCGCCGGAGCCACCGCGTTGACCAGCTTTCACTCGCCGAGCGGGAACATCCGCTGCGCGATCCTCAAGACCGAGGTCCGCTGCGACATCCAGCAGAAGAGCTTCATCTCGCCGCCGAAGCCGAACCGCTGCGAGTTCGATTGGGGCCAGTCGGTCGGGCTCGGCAGGAAGGGCCATGCCCACTTCCTCTGTGTCAGCGACGCGACCGACCCGGGGCGCCGGCTCGCCTACGGCGACGCGATCGCCAGGCACCATTTCCGCTGCAAGAGCCTCAGCTCGGGCGTGCGCTGCGTCAACAAGCGCAACGGGCACGGCTTCAAGCTCGCCCGCGAGCGCTACCGCCTGTTCTAGCCTTCGTACAGCCGTCCAGCGGATTTCGCTTCCTTCGCCGCCCGCCCTACCAATTAATCAGGAAGCTCGGGCCCGAAAACTCGGGCGCGCAGGCACAGGCTCGACGCCCGAGATCCGACCGTGCGCAAGACCGCTCGCGATCGACTCACCGAACCGGGCGGGACGCCGATAGTCCCTTGTGATGAACGAGAGGCGCTCATGGCTATGCCCAACCGAACCTGCCCGCATGCGGGTGGTCGAGGCGAGCGACCGTGTGCGCAGGGCCCGGATCTGGATCTGGATCACGATCGGGTTCATGCTCCTCGCCGTCTCTCCCTGGAACGGCTGGTGGACACTGGCGCTCTTCGCTCCCGCCGGGATCAACCTGGCGATCCTGGAGCGCAAGCTGACCACCAGCGATCGCCCGGAGCGATGGGCAATGGGGACGATGATCTTCATGATGGGCCTGTTCGCGACCGCAATCCCGCTGACCGGTGGGGCGGCCAGCCCGGCAGTGCCGCTGATCATGATCCCCGCGGCCGTAACCCCGATGCGCTTTCGCGGCACCGTGGTGGCGGCGTTCGTCGCCCTCACCGCGGTCGCTCTTCTCGTCGTCACGGCGGGATTCGATCCGGCGGGCTTCTCAGACGATCCGAGGTTGGTGCTGGCGTCGATCGCGCTGATGGTCTGCGTCACGCTGGCCAGCTCGGCGCTGGTCGAGGCCGAGATGACCCAGCGCGACGCGGCGGTGCTCGACCCGCTGACCGGGCTCCTGAACCGCAAGGCGCTCGACGTGAGGATCATGGAGCTCGAGCAGCAGGCGCGCCTCACCGGCGCCTCGGTCGCCGTCATCGCCTGTGACCTGGACCACTTCAAGCAGGTCAACGACACTTACGGGCACGATCGGGGAGACGCGGTCCTGCGCTCATTCGCGTACCAGATGCGCAAGGCCCTGCGCTCGTTCGAGCTGATCTATCGACTCGGGGGCGAGGAGTTCCTGATCATCCTCCCGGGCGCCGGCGAGGAGGAGGGGATGCTGGTCGCGGAGCGCCTGCGCAGCACGGCCGAGAAGGCCGAGCCGGGCGGTCTGCGGATCACCGCGTCGTTCGGGGTCAGCGCCGGGGCCGGCGACGAGGTCGTCTACCAGATCTGTTCAAGGCCGCGGACGAAGCGCTCTACCGCGCCAAGGCCGCGGGCCGCAACTGCGTCGTCGAGGCCGGCGCCGCGGCGATCGCGCCCGAGGCGGCCCCCGCCGGCGAGCCCGTGCTGGCGCCCGCCGGCTAGGCGCTCCTCTCTCTATTACGGCGCCGCTGCGGCGCTGGCGGGCTCGGCAGCCTGCCGCCACATGACGACGCAGGTCGCGACGATCACGATCGCGGTGGCCAGGAAGCCGAAGAACCCGACCGGCGTGAAGGAGACGATCGCCAGCACGACCGCGAGCCAGCCGATCCAGCGCGGGAAGCCGCCGTGGCGCAGGATCGCCAATCCGAGGCCGAGGTTGAAGGCAAACGTCCCAATGACCAATGTCGCGAACATGTCGCTGTTTAGGGCATTGATCGCCTGTGCGGCGCTTGGGTCGAGATCGTCGGCCGCGTCGGCAAGGGCGAACGTCAACCCCGCGAAGAGCGATATGCCGACCACCAGCACGACGCCGCCGATCAACACCGCGGTCGAGAGGCCGCCGTCGTCGCCCGGTTCGCTGCGTAGGGCTCTGCGCAGGGCCGAGACGAAGAAGAGGAATGCTCCACCCGCATAAACCAGCGCAATTGCGGCGATGGTTTGCTGAGTGTCGTTGTCCGTGTAGAAGTCAACGACCTTCTTGGCGGTTTCATCGCTGTCCGGAGTCTCGCCACCGACCGCGAAGGCGACGATGACCAGGACGATGAACAGAATCCCGGCCAAAGGGCCGGCTTGCTTCGCGTTCATTGGGTTCCTTTCACGACTGGGTGGACGGGACTGCGCCACCATCTCATGCGAACCGGCACCAGACCATCCTGAATTTCGGGTCGGATCGACCCTTCGTGGCTGGCGGCCCGGGCCAGATGCCCGCTCAGTGGCGGTTGGCCGAGAAGTGCTGGTAGTCCTTGGGCCAGCTCCAGCGCCCGCCCCAGGACCAGCCCGCCGCGGCGAAGGCCCGCACCGTCGAGTCGCCGCGGTGGACGATCCCGGGCCCGTTGCGCGAGCGGTCGGCGAAGGGCACCCCGGCCGGCGGAGAGACGTGCCCCGAGCCGGTGACGTAGGGGTTCTCGATCGGGTTGACGTCGATCGCCTTGCCGAACGCGTGCCGGGACCAGACACCCGGCCGGCCGGCGACGAGGCGGCAATTGAAGGCCGAGGTGTTGTCGGCGTTCATCGAGCGGTGATCGTCGGCGCCATAGGCGTCGACCAACCGCATGCGGCGGATCGGATAGCGATGGCGGTAGAGCGATCGCAACACCCACAGGATCGGCCGCGCGGCCGACCTGTGGACGACGAGCCGGCCGCCGTGGGCCTCGTGGTCGAACCCGAAGTAGGTCACGCGCAGCAGCCGCAGGTCGTCGAGCCCGACCGGGCAGCCGCGATGCCAGGAGCTGCCGGTCATGCGGTCGCGCGTGGCAGGATCAAGGGCCGCCGCGGTGCCGTGAAAGCGCGGCAGCCCGGTTGCCTCGGCGCCACCCGCCCGCCGAGACTGCGCCGCAGAGGAGCCGGCGCCGGCCAGGCTCAGGGCGACGGCTAGAAGGACCCCTGCGCTCGACATCTGGCGGCCGAGGGTAGCGCCAAGCTCGACCGCAGGCCACGAAGTGGATCGCGTCCACACAGGGCCAGCCTGCGGCAGCGGCGCGCGCCTTCGATTGCAGGCTCGACGCGCTGCCTGACCAGGCTGAGTCCCTGCTGCTGTCGCGCTGAGCTACGACTGCGGGTGCGAGTTCTGGCTGCCCTGCGGCGAGATGCTGAAGGCGACGTTCTCGCCCATCGAGCTGGCGTGCAACTGCTTGTCGTCGAGAACCTCCGCCGCGGTCGGCTCGACGCAGATCTCGACTCCATGCGCCTCGATCACCTGGTCGTCTGACTGGGGTGCTTCGACCACGGTGATGCTCAGGCCCTGCTCGGGCTCCGGGCTGATTCGGACGACGGCGTCCTCCGGCGTCTCGGCCCTGGAGAGAATCTCGCGGATGACCTCGGATGCCTCTGGCGTAACGGTGAGCATGCTCACCTCCTGGGTCGGGTGCGTGCCAATCCGCCGGGTCTCCCTGCCGGCGAACGCGTCAGGGTAGCGATCCGCCAAGCACCGTGGTTGGACCGGGCGGCGGTGCGAGGGCCTTCCCAAGCGCGATACTGGCAGTCCGATGATCGTCGCCGACACCCTCTTCACCGTCTCGCTGATCATCATCTTCGTGCTCGTCATCGTGCCGCTTGGGTACTGGATCGTGCTCGGCTTGACGAGGCTCGTCCGTCGCGATGCCCGGCGCAGGTAGCTCGGCGCCGCTGCTTGCGGTCGACGCGCCCTCGATGCTCTTTCGCGCCTTCTACGCGCTGCCGAGCTCGATCAAGGGCGCAGACGGGCAGCCGGTGAACGCGCTGCTCGGCGCCGCCAATCTGATCCTGCGCGAGGTCGAGGCCCACGAGCCCCGCGCCGTCGTCCTCTGCTTCGGCCCCGACGCCGCCCATTACCGGGTCGAGCTGCTGCCCGAGTACCACGCCGACCGCGAGGAGCTGCCCGACGAGCTGGGCCCGCAGTGGGAGGACAGCCGCGACTTCTTCGAGGCCTTCGGCTGGACGGTCGCGAGCCACGAATCGCTCGAGGCCGACGACCTGCTGGGCACCTACGCGAAGCTGGAGACGAAGGCCGGCGGCCGCGCCCTGATCCTGACCGGGGACCGTGACATGTTCCAGTGCGCGAGCGACCGGGTGACCGTGCTCTACGTCCGCACCGGGGGCAGGGGGGCCGAGGAGGTCGACCCCGCCGGGGTCGAGGAGCGCTACGGAATCCCGCCCGAGCTGGTCCCCGACTTCATCGCCCTGCGCGGCGACCCCTCGGACGGGATCCCGGGGGCGAAGGGCGTCGGGACCGAAGACCGCGGCCGAGCTGCTGCGCCGCGACGGCTCGCTGGAGGCGGTGCTCGACGGGGCGATCCGCGAGACCCGCCCCAAGCTGCGCGGCGAGCTGGTCGAGCGCCGCGACGAGCTGCTCGCCTACAAGCAGATCGCGACCCTTCAGGACGCCGGGCTGCGGCGGCCGAGGAGCCGCCGGACCGACTGGAAGGGCGCGGCGGCCGCGGCCCGCCGGCGGGGGATGAACCGGCTGGCGGAGCGCCTCGAGGCCGGGCGGACCGCCCAGCAGCGCAGCGGCAGACCGGGTCAGAGTTCCGACCGGTCGCATTGATGCCGGGCCGCCGCGGCGGGACGATTGACTTCCTCATGTCACCGGGTTTGATCGCAAGCTTCGCCGCCCTCGGTGCGATGGTCATCGCCCAGCTGGTCTATGCCCTGGGCGAGTACCAGAGCCGCAGCGAGCATCGGCGAGACGAATAGGGCGGATTGCCGCCAACCACGAGCAGCTCGCGGCGGGCGCTGGTCGCTGCGACGATTTCGGCCGCACTCGCCGTGAGCGGATGCGGCAGCGACAGCGCCGCCGGCGTCCGCGGGCGCTCATTCGCCGGCGACGCGGTTCCGGCCCGCCCGGCGCCGCCGCTTCGCCTGCGCGATTACCGCGGCCGCGACACGAGCCTTGCCGGGCTGAGGGGAAGGGCCGTCATCGTGGCCTTCCTCTACACCCACTGTCCCGACCTCTGCCCGGTCGTGGCGGGCAAGCTGCACACCACCGAGGCCCTCTTGGGCGCGAGGGCCAGGGACGCGCGCCTGCTCGCGGTGTCCGTGGATCCCGCCGGCGACACCGCGGCGAGCAGCGCGCGCTTTGACCGGGAGCATCAGCTCAGCGGGGAGCTGGATTGGCTGCTCGGCTCGCGGCGCCAGCTCGAGCGGACCTGGAAGGCGTGGCAGATAGCGCCGCGGCCGTCGGCCAAGGATCCCGAGGTGATCGAGCACTCGGCCGACATCTTCGGGATCGACGCCGCCGGGAAGATCCGCGCCCTGTATCCGCCCGACTTCAGCCCGCGGCAGCTGGCCCGGGACATCCCCAAGCTTGCGGCCGGGTAGGCGGCGCCGTCTGAGGGGCCGAAGGGCAGGCCGTCTCGCCGTCCTCGCGCTGGTCGCCGCCTTGGCGTCGGTCGAGGCCCTCGTGCCCCGCTCACCGGCCGGGGAGGCCGGAAGCCGGGCCCCAGCCCTTCCCAGCCGGCTGCTCTCCGGGCGAATGGTCGACCTCGCCTCGCTGCGCGGCCGGCCGGCCCTGGTCAACTTCTGGGCCAGTTGGTGCTCCCCCTGCCGCCAGGAGGCACCGAGGCTGGAACGCCTCGCAGAAGCCGATCGGCGGGTGCATGTCGTCGGCGTCGACTGGAACGACTCCGCTTCCGACGCCCGTGCCTTCGTGCAAAGCCTCGGGCTGCGCTACACGATCCTTCGCGACGGAAGCGGCGCGGTGGGAGACAGGTACGGGATCACCGGGCTGCCGAGCACGTTCGTCCTCGATCCCCAGGGCCGAATCGCAACCGTCCTGCGCGGGCCCCAGACATCGGCCAGCCTGCGCGCGGCCCTCAGCTCGGCATCCCCGCATCGTCAAGCACACCCGGCGGCTTTCCGAGCAACAGCCAGACGTCTCCCTCGCGGCGGAGCCGGCCGCGCCGGGCAAGCGAAGACAGGGCGGAGGTGACCGTCGGCCGGCTGGCCGCGCTGAGGTCGGCGAGCAGCGCGTGGGTGAGCGGCAGCGAAAGCGCGACGCCATCTGGACGCACTGTCGCCCATCGCTCCGCCAGGACCCAGAGCAGCATCTCGACGCGAGTCTCGACCTTCGGGTTGCGGACGATGGCCATCGTCATCGCCAGCTGCCGGGAACGGAGCATGGTTCGGGCCAGCAGCTCGACGGCGATCTCCGGGTAGGAGGCCGCCCGGCCTGCGAAGCGACGGTCCAGCAGCGCGGCAGCGAGGGGCTGGATCACCTTCCATTCTGTGCTGAAGGGCATGACCGACACCGCGCCGGGCCGGTCCCACGGTCGCAGCAGGTCACCGGGGCCCAACAGCTCGGCGCCGAAACGGCCGTCCCTTCCGACCCGCCGGGTCAGCAGGCCGCGAAGCACGAGCAGGCCGAATCCCCGCCGGGCGGGCTCGGACTCGGGTCCGGGCCGCCAGGTACCCCTGGCAACGGTGATCGACTCGGCCAGGCAGGCGCGCCGCGCTGCCTCGAGCCGATCTTCCGGCTGCAACCGGCGCCCCAGATCCGGGTCTTCCTCCAGGATCCGCAAAAGGGTTGGCACAGGGCCACGATAGGTCAACCGCATCTTCGAGCCCTCGACCGCGACGCCTTGGACGGGTGGCTCCGAAACTTCGCCCCGCTGGGCTGTTTCGGCTCGATGACCGCGAGGACTGTTAGATCCCGTAAACCAATGAGGCAGATTCGTTCGACAGCCCGGCGCGCCTGCGCCATGGCCCTGCTCGGGCTGGCGGCGGTGAGCGCCCTCGCTCTTGCGCTCGGCGACACCCAGGCCGCCGCGAAGCGAAAGCAGCGCCCGAACATCGTCGTCGTGCAGACCGACGACCAGACCATCGACGAGCTCTACGCGAGCTACACGAACGCCCTCGGGCAGACGATCGCAGCGATGCCCAACACCCTGCGGCTCGTCGCCGGCCGCGGCGCCACCCTGAGCCGCTACTACGTCTCCTACCCGCTCTGCTGCCCCTCCCGGGTCACCCTGCTCACCGGCCGCTACGCGCATAACCACAACGTGCGCGGCAACGTCCAGCCCAACGGCGGCTACAACGGCTTCAGGGCCCGGGCCGCTTTCAGTCACAACCTCGCCGTCTGGCTGCGCCGGGCCGGCTATCGCACGATCCACGTCGGCAAGTACCTCAACGGCTATGCGGACGCGCCCTATGACGACGGCACGACGATCCCGCCCGGCTGGAGCGCCTGGCACACGGCGCTCAACGTCGACAGCCAGCATCTCTTCTACGGCTACCGGCTGAACGACAACGGCAACATCGACGGCCCCTTCGGCGATCCCGGCAACTCCGAGACCCGCGACTACGGGGCTCGCGACGACCCGGGCTGCCCATTCGCCCCCGCCAACGGACAGCCCTGCTTCTACCAAACCGACGTCTTGACGAACATCGCCAACCAGGAGGTCCAGGCGACGCCGCGGCACCGGCCCTTCTACCTGCAGCTCGACTACACGGCGCCGCACGGCGACTTCCGGCGGCCCTCAGGTCCCGAGCCTGCGCCTCGCCACTACGACTCGTTCGTCGGAGTCCCGCGGCCTCACGGGCGCGCCCAGGGCTTCAACGAGACCGACGCCTCGGACAAGCCCCGCTTCATCCGCGACGCCCCTTACCTGACCCCCACCGAGCTGCACGCCTACCGCGTCTACTACGAGAAGGCGCTTGAGTCGCTGCGCTCGATCGACGAGGGGATCGCCCAGCTGATCGGCACCCTGGGGGCGACGAACCGGTTGCACAACACCTACGTCATCGTCACCTCCGACAACGGCTTCTTCTTCGGCGAGCACAGGCTCGCCGGCGGCAAGTTCCTTGCCTACGAGCCGTCCACCCACCTCCCGTTCCTGATCCGCGGGCCGGGGATCAAGCGGGGCGTGCGCTCCGGCGAGCTGGCGGCGAACATCGACATCGCGCCGACGATCCTGGACCTGGCCGGAGCCAAGGCCGACCGCAGCCTCGACGGGCGTTCGATCGTCCCCTTCGTCAAGCGTCCCCGCCTTCGCACCCGGCGCCCGCTCCTGTTCGAGTCGTTCGTCGAGGCCACCGACGTCGAGACGAGCGGAGCCTCGCGTACCGGGCGCGGCGCCCAGGCGTCGATTTCGAGCCCGCCCAAGGACTACGAGGGGATCCGCCTCGGTCCCTGGAAGTACATCGAGTGGCCCACCGGCGAGAAGGAGCTCTACAACGTCGCCAAGGATCCCTACGAGCTTCACTCGCGGGTCCGCGAGCCCAACCTCTTCCCGATCCGCAATTTCCTGCACCGGCAGCTGCGCCGGCTCGAGCACTGCCGCGGGCGCCATTGCCGCGCGGCCGCGCCGAAGCTTCCGCTGACGCGAAAGCAGCAGCGCAAGCAGCGCAGGCACAAGCACCATGACCATCGCGGTCCGGGGCGGCGGGCGGCGGGGCGGGCGGGCTGAGGTCCCAGCCGAAGTAGACCTCCACCCGGCAGACCTTGTCGCCGTCGAAGTCGAAGATCTCACCGGAGCCGCAGCCGAGCGGCCTCTAGCCGGCGGAGCCCTGCCAGCCCGCGATCGCGCTCAGCAGCGACAGGGCGAGGGCGAGGCCGGCGCCGACCGATGCCGAGACGAGCAAGCCCCGGAGCCCGCTCCCGGGGACGTCCCGGCGGCGGATCCGGCCCCAGTCGGCCCGCAGCGAGCGCAGCATGCGAGGGGTATGGGCGAGGAAGTGGATCGCGAACACGGCCCCCCAGAGGACGAAGGTGGCCTTGTGCAGGAACAGCACCCCGTCGGACTTGTGGCCGAGCAGGAGCAGCCAGACCCCGGTCGAGAAGACGCCCAGCGTGCTGACGACGAGCACCGGCGCCAGCACGCGCAGGGGCAGCGGCGGCGGCCCCTTGCTGCGGTAGGTCGGCGAGCCGCCGTAGTAGCGAGCGAAGCGATAGCCGGTGCTGCCGAGCTTCAGCGCCACCGGCGGGATCAGGACGATGCCGATGAACATGTGGGCGCTGAGCAGCCCACCGATGCTGAGGATCGTGATCCCCTCGGCGATCAGCAGGACGGTGAGGACCGCAGCCGCCGCGGTGGTGAGGATCTCGTTGCCCTCGGTGCCGCCAAGGTAGTTCCGAAGCGTGAGCCCGGAGCCATCCGCGGCAACGCCGGGTGCGTCGGCGCCTGACGCGACTGCCTGCTCGGACAACCCCTGATGTTGACCCAACCGCACCCGGGCAGGTTTCAGGCCCAGTTTCAATCGCCGCTAAGGCGGCCGTTAGAGAGCTCTTATCAGCGCTCGCGAGGCATCGCGACCCGCACGCCCTCCGAAGGTTGCTCCGGCCCTGAGCCCTCGGGCCCCGGGGGGCCCGGATCTGCTCCGTCGGAGCCTCCGTTGGAGCTTTCGGACTTTCCCCGGTAGGGCCCCGGCTTCGGCCGCGGCTCGCCGCCCGGAAGGGCCAGCCTGGCGATCGTCCGGTTGACCATTCCCCACTGCTGGAAGAACGGCCCGCTGTTGTAGGGCAGCCCGTAGCGCTCGCAGATCTCCTTCACGCGCGGAGCGATCTCCGCGTAGCGGGTGCTCGGCATGTCGGGGAAGAGGTGGTGCTCGACCTGGTAGCCGAGGTTGCCGCTGATCACGTGGAACAGCGGGCCGCCCTCGATGTTGGCCGCGCCGACCAGCTGGCGCACGTACCAGGCTCCCCGCGACTCGTCCTCGACCTCTTCCTGGCTGAAGGTGTAGGTCTGGTCCGGGAAGTGGCCGCAGAAGATGATCGCGTGCGCCCAGAGGTTGCGGACGATGTTGGCGGTGAAGTTCGCCTTCGCCGTGGAGCGGAAGGTGCCGCCGCCGCGCTGCAGCGCGAAGCGGCCGACCTCGCCGGCCCTCTGCGCCAATGAGCGGCTGCGGCGACTGCGGAGGCGCGAGAACGGGCCGCGCCGCGTATTCCGGCCGCGAAACGCCGCCGTCGCGGCGGCGACCCCGGCCGCGGCGAGGCCGCTGATCAGCGGCCAGGCGATGTAGTCCTTGACCACCTGGTCACGCGCCTTGCCGGAGATCCCCTTCAGCTCCTTCAGGACCTGCTTGTGCGACTTCTCGCCCGCCCGCACGGCCTCCAGGTCGAGGTCATGGAGTGCAACCCCCCACTCGAAGAACGCCATGAGCAGGACGTTGTAGAGCGGCTGCAGCAGGTAGACCGGGTGCCAGCGCTGGTTGGGGTCGATGCGCATGATCTCGTAGCCGAGGTCCTTGTCCTTGCCGCGGATGTTGGTGTAGGTGTGATGGATGTAGTTGTGGGAGTGCTTCCAGGCCTCCGCCGTCGAAGCCGTGTCCCAGTCCCAGGTCGAGGAATGGATCTGGGGATCGTTCATCCAGTCCCACTGCCCGTGCATGACGTTGTGGCCGATCTCCATGTTCTCGAGGATCTTCGCCAGCGAGGTGGTCGCGGTGCCGAGGATCCAGAGCGGCCAGAAGCGCGATGCGAGCAGCTCCACCCGACCCAGGACCGCGAGGCGGCGGTGCATCTCGATCATGCTGGTGATGTAGCGGCGGTCCCGCTCGCCGAGGTCGGCGTAGATCTCGTCGTGCATGGCGTCGAACTCGCGGCCCAGCTCCTCGATCTGCTCGGGGGTGAGCGCCGCGAGCGGGCTCTTCTCGTCAACTGTTGCGGTGGTCACTTCGTCTCCTTACCGTTCGATCTCGATTTCCCCCTCGGGCGCGCTGATGCAGGTGCGGATCATCTCGCCCTCGCTGCCGTAGATCTCCCCGTTGCGCATGTCGCGAACCCGCCCTGAGCAAAGCTTGCTGATGCAGGTGTGGCATATGCCCTCGCGGCATCCGAAGGGAAGCTCCAGACCGGCTTCCTCGCCGGCGACGAGGATCGGGGTGCCGCCGTCGCACTCGACCTCGCAATCGCTCTCCACGAAGTTGATCCTGCCTCCTTCGCCCTCCTCGATCAGGCCGAGCTTCGGCTGGAAGCGCTCCATGTGAAGCCGCTCCAGGACCCCGGCGTTCTCCCAGTGATCGCTCATCGCGTCGAGCATCTCGCCTGGACCCGAGAGGAACGCCTCGCGCCGCTTCCAGTCGGCACAGAGGTCGTCGAGGTCCTTGGGCCCGATTCGCCCCTTCTCGCCGGTCATCTGCAGGTGGAGGTCGTAGCCGGGGCTTCGCCGGTCGAGATCGCGCAGGTAGTCGCCGAAGATCACCCAGTCGTCGCTGCGGTCGGAGTGCAGGTGGATGACGTCCTTCAGCGCCTCCTGGCGGTCGAGGCTGCGCAGCATGCTCATGATCGGCGTGATCCCGCTGCCGGCGCTGATGAAGAGAAGCTTCTGCGGCGGCGGGTCGGGCAGGACGAACGATCCCTCGACCCCGCCAAGGCGCAGGATCGCCCCAGGCTTGATCTCGCGCACGAGGTGGGGTGAGACGACGCCCTCTTCGACTAGCTTGGGCGTGATCCCGATCCAGCCGTCCGGGCGGTCGGGGTCGGAGGTCAGCGAGTAGGCGCGCCAATGGTGCTTTCCGTCGACGACGACCCCGACGCGCAGATACTGCCCCGCCTTGTGGCCCTGCCACTCGTGACCGGGCCGGATCAGGACCGTCGCCGCGTTCCCCGCCTGCGGCTCGATGCGCTCGATCCTGCCCCGCAGCTCCTGCGTCGACCAGAGCGGATTGATCAGCTCCAGGTAGTCGTCGGGAAGAAGCGGGGTGAACAGCGAGCGCACGGCCGAGAGGGCTCGCCGCCGCAGCGGTGGGACCTGCGGGGTGGCGCCGCGCTCAGCCATCGTCGAACCCGTCTATCGGCGCCGGGCCCGGAGCGTCCCGGCGAGCCTGCCTGTGTTCCCCGCGCTGCTCATATTTGCCATTAAACCATGTCACACCATTCGATGTCGAGGTCGTGGTACGGGAGCTCTCGATACCCAGACGGTTCTACGGTGCCGGCGTAGCATGCGAACACCCAGCCAACCCACCGCAGGAGGTTCATCGATGGTCGACGCAATTCCGGATGGCTACCCCCGTCTTACTCCTTACCTGATCGTCGACGACGCCTCGGCCGCGATTGATTTCTACACGTCCGTGCTTGGTGCGACCGAGCGGATGCGGATGGGTGGACCCGACGGCAAGGTCGGGCACGCTGAGCTCGGGATCGGCGACTCGGTGGTCATGCTCGCCGACGAGAACCCGGAAATGGATGCGCGCGGCCCGAGGACCGTCGGGGGCACTCCCGTTTCGCTTCATGTCTATGTCGAGGATGCGGACAAAGTCTTCGAGCGGGCGATCGAAGCCGGCGCCAAGGGCCTCCGGCCAGTCGAAGCCAGGTTCTACGGCGACCGGCTAGGAAGCTTCGAGGATCCGTATGGGCACCACTGGCATGTCGCCACACACGTGGAGGACGTGCCGCCGGACGAGATGGAGAAGCGCGCGGCGGAGGCCGCAGCTAGCTGAACCGCCCACACACGTTGTGAACGGCTGAAAAGCCATCCGGGCCCTCCCAGAGGCTTGAGGTGTCTAACGCCCCAAGCAAGGAGGACCCGGATGAAGGTTCACGCTAACGCTGCCCTCGGACCCGCGGGAAGGCTCGCGCTGGTCAAAGTGATCGAGGCGGGAGTGACGCAGAAGGCGGCAGCTGCCGCCTTCTGCGTGGCACCGGCCACCGCGCACCGTTGGTGGCACCGCTGGCTTGAGGCAACCGAAGCCGAGCGTCGAAGCGGAGCCTGGATAGCTGACCGCTCTTCACGGCCGCACCGCCAGCCGCGGCGTCTCTCAGCCGCCCAGGAGGAGCCGATTCTGCGCGCGCGGCACCAGACCAACCTCGGCCCGGGCCGGCTGGCCGGGATCTGCCGGCGGGCCCGCTCGACGATCTGGAAGGTGCTCTGGCGCCATGGGCTCTCGCGGCGGCGCAGGGGCTCTCGTCAGAGCTTTAAGCGCTATGAATGGTCGCGGCCCGGGGCTCTGCTTCACGTCGACATGGCCCAGCTGGCGCGCTTTGAGCGCCCCGGCCACGCGGTCACCGGTGATCGCTCAAGCACCTTTGCCGACAAGCGGGCCGGCCGCGGCTACGTCTATTTGCATGTGGTCATCGACGACCACAGCCGCTACGTCTACCTCGAGCAACACCAGGCAAAGGACGGCGCCACCGCTGCAGCGGTGCTGGGGCGAGCGATTGCCCACTTCGCCTCGCTGGGGATGGGGGTGCCCGAGGCGGTGATGACAGACAACGCCTTTGCCTACGTTCACTCGCGAGCCTTTCGCGAGGTTCTGACGGCCCAGGGCGCCCGCCACATTCGCATTCCGCCCTACACGCCGCGTTGGAACGGCAAGGTCGAACGCTTCATCAGGACGCTCAAGCTCGAGTGGGCCTACGCACACGCCTGGTCCAGCTCCCAGCAGCGCTCACGTGCCCTGGCATCCTTCGTTCGCTACTACAACCGGCAAAGGCCTCACAGCTCTTTGGGAGACCGGCCGCCGATCGGCCGCGTTCACAACCTCCGTGGGCAGGACAGCTAGCGGCTGAGCTCACGGCCGGGCGAGAAGCGCGCCCGACAGGATTTGAACCTGTGACCTTCGGTTCGTGCTTCCCGCATGCGGAACCTTAATTTCGGCGTTGACAGCGGGCAGCCGGCAGGGGATGGTTCCGCGCAAGCGATGAACCTGCGTCCGAAGCTGACCTACGCGAATGTCGCCGCCACGATCGCGCTCGTTCTGGCGGTCGGCGGGGGCACCGTTTATGCCGCCGCTCAGCTCGGCAAGAACGACGTGCGCAGCAGGAACATCGCGAAGGGGGCCGTGAAGAAGTCGGACCTCGCGAAGAACGCCGTGACGAGCCGGAAGATCAGGAACCACACGGTGAAGGCCGTCGACATCGCCAAGGGCGTGCTCAACAGCGTCGCCGCGGACGTGACGGGCTCGGCGACGGGCGGGCCGCAGGGGTCGATCAACGCGAACACGACCTCCCCCCTGGCCCTGAAGGGGACGACGACGTTCACGCCGAAGGCAGGCCAGGTCTCGGCCGTGGTGGGGGAGGCGCAGTTCACGATCGCGACCACCAACGCGCTGAACTTCTGTCAACCGGCAGTACGCCTGCTCGTGAACGGGCAACCCACCAGGGTCTTCATGAGCCCCGAGGACGGCAATTCGACCACCTTGATCACGCGCAACGGCTACGACGCGGACGGTCCCTTCGGACTCCTCAGCCCGGGAACCCCGCTCACGGTCACCGCCCAGCTCCAGGGGGACGCCGACTGCACCGCCAACTCGCAGCTCGACCGGGTCGAGGTCAGAATCGTGCAGATCGATTAAGGGGGATCGTCAAGGGGGCTCGCCTCCGGCCCGCTACCCTGGCCGTGTGAGCAGCCAGCGAGTGCCCGGTGGGGTGGTGCACAAGCTGCCCGCAGACCTGCGCAAGGCGCTGATCGCCAACACCACGGCGCTCCATGCCTGGAAGGACATCACCCCCTTGGCCCGTAACGAGTTCATCTGCTGGGTCGAGGATGCCAAGCAGGAAACGACCCGAGAACGCCGCATTCGTCGGACCCAGGAGGAGCTGGAGGAAGGGCAGCGCCGGCCCTGCTGCTGGCCGGGGTGCAAGCACCGCGAGCGCACCGGCAGGTAGCAGCCGATGGGGTCGAGGTCCGTCGCGCGACACCCCGCCTCGGTGAGCGATGCCCGCCGCGACCACTTAGGCCACGGGGCCGCCGTCGGCGTCGCAGAGCCGTAAGTGACGCAGCGACGGAATCCTTACCATCGAGCAGATGACGATCCAACGGATGGACCACGTCGGCATCGTGGTCGACGACCTCGCGGCCGCAACCGAGTTCTTCGTCGAGCTCGGACTCGAGCTGCAGGGCGAGGCGGCGGTCGAGGGCCGCTCGGTGGACCGCGTCGTGGGGCTCGACGGCGTCCGGGCAGAGATCGCGATGCTGCAGACCCCGGACGGCCACGGACGAGTCGAGCTGGCGAAATTCCACTCGCCGTCGGCCCAGGGCGGCGACCGGCAGGCGCCGGCGAACGCACCGGGCATCCGCCATGTGACATTCGCCGTCGAAGACATCGACGCCGTCGTCGCCGGCCTGCGAGCCCGCGGCGCTGAGCTCGTCGGCGAGCTGGAGCGCTACGAGGACAGCTACCGGCTCTGCTACGTCCGCGGCCCCGAGGGGATCATCGTCGAGCTGGCAGAGCAGATCGGCTGACGGGTCCGGTCCGCCGCCAATCCAACTCGCGCGCGCGGATTGATTGGCAAATGATTGCTGGTCGAGTCCGTGGCAGGCCGGCGAAACGAAGAGAAACCCCCGCGTGTGCGGGGGTTCTTGTACGTGCCCGACAGGATTCGAACCTGTGACCTTCGGTTTCGTAGCCCTGCGCCGCTTTCCGGTGCGGTCCGTCTGCGTCGGGTTCTTCCCGCTAGTAGCGCATATCCGGGTGCTGTCTGTTTCCGGCTGAGTCCGGTGGAGTCCTGTGAGTTTGTTGCCACTCCGTTGCCACTTCGCCAAGGCAAGCTTGCTCGGAACGAGCGCGTGCAGGGCACTGAGGCGGACCGCGACCGGCGTCGCGATCCGCCCCGCGCCTGATTGTCTAGGACGGGAACAGCCGGTACCGGATCTTGGCCTTACCAATCACGGTGTCATCCGAGAGCGCGGAGGTGCCGAACGCCTGGTTCAGCGCCTGCGCCGCACCCGCGGTCAGGGTGGTCCCCACAGGGCCGATCACGAGCCGACCGCCTCGAATGCGGACTCGCAGGTTCGAGTAGTCGAGGTCGAGCAGGGCGACCGGGCCCTCGCCGTTTACTTTGCCGTACAGCTGTCGGTCGGTGAGCCGGATCCCGAAGTCCGTCAGGCTCACCGTCGTGTCGCCGGCGCTGAGCGATATGCCGCCCGTGTGCTTGACGACGCCGCTCTGCAAGGTGCCCCTCAGAGAGCTCACGATCGGGAACGAGTAGGTCGCTCCACCGAGCTTCGCGGGAGAGACCGCTCCGGGCGTGACCCCGAGGGCGGTCAGCGCGTCGAGGGTCGCCGGCGCGACCTCGAGCGTGGTGGCTCCGAATGAGCCCGAGGCGTGCCCCTTGCCCTTTGCATGGCTGGCAGAGGCCACCGGCGCGGCGATCAGCAGCGCGGCGAGGATGGAGACGATGACGATGATCTTGCGGTGCACGATGAATCTCCTTTGTTCGTGGGGTTTACGGGGCGCCGGGCATCCGGTCAGGCGCCCCGCCCCGGCCACGCGTCTCGCGCGGCCGGGGTCGGATCCGGGTCAGCGGGCCTGCGGGACCGCTGCCGAGTCGTGCGAGCGGCCTGCGCCGAGCAGCGAGACCGCCAGGAACGCGGCGGAAATGCCGACGAGGCCGTAAACGATGCGGCTGAAGGCGTTGGTCTGGCCGAACTCCTCGCCGGCGATCCACGCCACGAGGTCGAAATCGGCCACGGCGACCAGGCCCCAGTTGAGACCGCCGACGATCACAAGAGCGGCGGCGATGGTCGTGAGTGTGCGCATGCTGTCCTTCCTTTGTAAAGAGTTTGTACAGGTATGCAGGCGGCACCTTAGGGCCTTGGGCTCGGCTTGTCAAGTCCTTGTACAGGGTTTGTTAGGCTTCCCGGCATGGACGGCTACATGCGCATCGGGGAGCTCAGCCGCCGGACCGGTGTATCCCCCGAGCTTCTGCGCGCATGGGAGCGGCGCTACGGACTGCTCGAGCCGACCCGGTCCGAGGGCGGTTACCGGCTCTACTCCGACCTCGACCTGGTCCGCCTGCGAGCGATGCAGGCGAACCTCGAGGCGGGGCTCTCGGCGGCGCAGGCGGCGGCGCTGGCGCGCGAGGCGCGGGATGACACCGCCGTGTCCGAGGGCATCGAGGCAGAGCGGACCCAGCTGCAGACGGCGATCGACCGCTTCGATGACGCAGCGGCGCACTCAGTCGTCGACCGCGCCCTGACGAGCTACACCACGGACACCGTGATGACCGAGCTGGTCCTGCCGTATCTGGCGGAGCTCGGCCGGCGCTGGGAAGGAGGGCAGGTCTCAGTGGCGCACGAGCATTTCGCGTCGAACCTCCTGCGCGGCCGCCTGCTCGGCCTGGCGCGAGGCTGGGACCGAGGAGCGGGTCCGCGGGCGGTGCTCGCCGGTGCCCCCGGCGAGCTGCACGACCTGCCACTGATTATCTTCGGGCTGGCGCTGCGCGAGCGTGGCTGGCGGATCACGTACCTCGGCGGCGACACGCCCCTTTTCACCGCAACCGACGCCGCGCGCCAGCTCGACACCGAGCTGCTGGTCCTCAGCACGACGCGGCCCGAGCATCTGGAGCCGCTGGCGAAGGAGCTTGCCGAAGCCGCGCGCGATCTCCCGCTCTGCCTTGCCGGCGCCGGCGTCAGGGGCGCCTTCGCGGAGCGGGTCGGTGCCCGCTTTCTCGACGGCGACCCGGTCAGCGAAGCCGAGCGCGTGACGCGGGAGCTCGCCGCGCGGCCCGCCTGACCGGCGGCAGAGGAACCGGACCGTCGGCTGGAAAAGCGTCTCCAATGCGGAATCGCAGGGTTTTTTCTGGCGGCTCGACGATCACCTCGCCAATGATTGGCAAATGATTGCTAGCAGCAGAACGCAGACGCCGAGAACGGGCAGGAATTGCAGGGCAAATGCAGCGCGCCCGACAGGATTCGAACCTGTGACCTTCGGTTTTCGTAGGGCGTGGGTATTTAGCTCTGCGACGCGAAGTAACGGTGGCGAGGAGACCAGGATGAGACCGGAATCCATGCTCCGGCATGATGGAAAAGCGCGTCGCTTCGAATGGAGATCGGAAGCGCGCGCCTAGCCAGGGTCAAGGTCCCGGCCGACCTCCAAGAGCGCGCGATCAGCACGCTCGATCAAAGCCTCAAAGGTGTCGTCAGGACGCAGTGCTGCCAGACCGACACTGATCGAGGCCCGAGGCTGCATCTGGGCGAGGGCCGCGCGTGCCTCCTCAACACGGTCACGAGCGGCGTCGAGACTGGCGTCGGAGATAGTGCAGACGAACTCATCCCCTCCCCAACGAGCAATTGGGTCGTAGGGGCGTAGCCTCGACCGAAGCGCGGCCACTACGTCCCAAAGCAGGGCATCACCGGCTGCGTGACCTTGGCGGTCGTTTGTGCTCTTCAGCCCGTCGACGTCGACGAATGCGAGCACCAGCTCTCCGGTGGACCGCCCAGCACGCTCGATCTCGTGCCGCAGAACGATTTCGCCCATTCCGCGCCGGTAGGCCCCAGTCAGCTCATCAAGGTTGGAACGGCGCAGCTCCGCCTGCAGCTCCTCACGGTCGTGGGCTGCCTCCTGGCCGTCGCGCGCCGCCCGCGCGCGATTTATGGCGGCACGCGCTCGATCCGCAGCTCCGCGGGCGCGCGCGGCGGCGGCGGAACCGAGCCTCGCTTGCAACTTTGGAATCGCGGGCCCGAGCAATTCCTCCATCTCCTCGGCTTCGCGATCCTCCTGCTCGGCAGCCCGGTCACGCTGATCGGCAATCCGATCGCGCTGCCGGGCATCCTCATCACGCTGCCTTGCCTGCTCGTCGCGCTCGGAGCCGCTTTGGTCTCGCACCAGGCCGGTTGTTTGGCGGGCAAGCGTGCCGTCTCCACGCTCGGCGCGGGAGACCTGATAGGTCCGCTGCCTCAGAGCGTCGCTCGGTGAGTGGGCGGCGAGCTCGCTATCCGAGGCGGCCTGGTCTCGGTCCGAGGCGCGCTGGTCAGCTTCCGCTGCGGCTTGGTCGCGATCGGAGGCGCTCTGGTCGCTGTCTGCGGCGGTCTGATCGGCGTCGGCCGCCATCTCGTCGGCCTCCGACAGCACCTGATCAGGCCCATGACGATGCCGCCGACGGGGACTCACAATGCTTTCACGCCCAGCCGGATATTTAAGTTCCGGAGGCGGATGACCGTCCCTGGCACCCGACGCTAAACCTCCAACTAACAGGGGCTCCAAGAACCTCACTTGACGCACCGCCCCCCCCGCGTCAAGCCAGCCGAACCTACCCGGATGACCCCAGGTTGTCCAACAAAAATTGGGGTTTATGGGCCCAGAGTCGTCGTAGGCCAGGCCGCAAGACTTCGCGCCTCAGCAATGACGGCAAATTTACGCTGGGCAGTACGGGACCCGAGAGATCGAAGACGCAGAGCCTTTGCAGGGATATTGCAACGCGCCCGACAGGATTCGAACCTGTGACCTTCGGTTTCGTAGACCGACGCTCTATCCAACTGAGCTACGGGCGCGGGTATCCGGCACGAAGCCGGGACGCCGATTCTAGGCGCTGGCGAGCGGCTATCCGGCGACCGTGACCTGAGCGCCGAGGGGGACGCGGCGAAACAGCGTGCGCATAGTCGTGTCGGTGGCCCGGATGCAGCCGTGCGAGGCGGCGTATCCGACCGGCCCCGGGGTCCCGTGGATCGCGATCCGGTCCCCGCCAAGCCAGCCGACCGGAAGGTGATCCTGGTGGCCGGAGAGGGCCAGCGCGCAGCATCCGTAGAAGGGGCTGTCGCGGAAGACAAGCGCGTCGGTGATCGCGAAGCTCCCCTTCGGCGTGCTGCTGCCGGTGGCGCCGACCGTGACCGTGTAGCGGCCGAGGACCCGATCGCCGTAGCGCACCTGCATCTGCCGCCTGGCGAGCTGCACCCGGATCGAGTAACGGGTCCAGTATAGGTCCAGCTTCGCGGGGTCGAAGCGAAGCCAGGCAAGCGTGCCGTCGGGACGCAGCGGCGTGATTACACCGAACCACGGCCCGACCTGGCGCCCGACCGCGAAGACCCGCGGCGAGCCGAACTCGGTCTTGTCGCCGACGGTGTCGACCAGCTTTCCGCCGGGTGTCGCGTAGAGCGGCAGCCGGGCCCCGTGCCGCACCCCGAGGATCGCCGTGAAGCTGCCGGCGCGCGGCCTGTGGGCCAGGCTCGGCACTGGTCCGCGCGGAGGCTTCGGCGCGGCTCCGAGCGCGGAGTTCGCGGCAGGCGCCTGCGCTCCGGAGCTGGGCGTGATCTGGCCCCGGGCCTCGGGCCCGTTGCGATCGCTGCCGTCGCCGGAATCGATCCCGGCGACTGCGATCGCGACCGCCACGGCCCCTGCGAGGAGGATCGCGGCAGCGGCTTTGAACGGTCGTCTCTTCATCGCGGAAGCCCTCCCTCCCCGGGCCCGTCGGAGCAGCGGAGAGGGAGGGATTCGAACCCTCGAGAGAGCTTGCGCCCCCTACTCGCTTAGCAGGCGAGTGCCTTCAGCCACTCGGCCACCTCTCCGGGCGATGCCCGGATTTTAGGTGTCTGCCGCGCGGTTGTAGGCTCGCGCCGTGCCCGTCCCCGAGCAGTCGCACGCTCGCTACGAGGAGATCTTCACCGAGGTCGAGGCGCCGTTCGCGTTCGTCGACCTCGACGCGATGTGGGCGAACGCGGACGACATGCTGCGCCGGGCGGGCGACAAGCCGATCCGGATCGCCTCGAAGTCGGTCCGCTGCCGGGCCCTGCTGGAGCGGATCCTCGGCCGCGAAGAGCGCTTTCGCGGCCTGCTGACCTTCACCCTGCCCGAGACCCTGTGGCTGGCCGAGCAGGGGTTCGACGACATGGTCCTCGCCTACCCCACCGCCGACACCGAGGCGCTCTCGCGGCTCGCCATTCAGAGCGCCGCCAACCCGGCGAGCGCTCCCGTCCTGATGGTCGACTCCAGCTCCCAACTCGACCTGATCGAGTCGGTGCTCGGCTCGGGCGCCGGGGCGGTGCGTGTCTGCATGGAGATCGACGCCGGCTGGTGGCCGCTCGGGGGCCGCCTCAAGGTCGGCCCCAAGCGCTCCCCCGTCCACAGCCTCGACCAGGCAATCGAGCTGGCGCGTGAGATCCAGCGCCGCCCGCAGATCGAGCTGGTCGGGCTGATGGCCTACGAGGGCCAGATCGCCGGGGTCGGCGATCGTCCTCCCGGCCGGCGGCTGCGGGCGGCGATGATCCGCTTCATGCAGCGGCGCTCGGCCCGAGAGCTTCGAAAGCGCCGCGGCCGGATCGTCGTCGCGGTTCACGAGTCGGCGCGGCTGGAGTTCGTCAACGGCGGCGGGACCGGCAGCCTCGAGGTCACCGCCGCCGACCCCGCGGTGACCGAGCTGGCGGCGGGATCGGGCTTCTACGCCCCGACCCTCTTCGACCACTACTCGAGCTTCACCCTGACCCCGGCCGCAGCCTTCGCGCTGCCGATCGTGCGCAAGCCGTCGAGCGGCGTCGCGACCGCCCTCGGCGGCGGCTATCTGGCCTCGGGAAGCGGCGACGCCCTGCGCCTCCCGGCCCCCTGGCTGCCCCAGGGCCTCCGCCTCGACCCCGAGGAGGGAGCGGGCGAGGTGCAGACTCCGCTGCTCGGCGCCCCGGCCCGCGAGCTCGCCGTCGGCGACCGCGTCTATATGCGCCACACCAAGGCCGGGGAGCTCTGCGAGCGCTTCAACGCCCTCTACCTGGTCGAGGGGGGCGAGATCGTCGACGAGGTCCCCACCTATCGCGGCGAGGGCCACGCGTTCCTCTAGCCCCTAGGGGCCGAGGACCCGCTCGGTGTACTCGTTGCGGAAGGCGCGCTCGGGGTCGAGGCGGTCGCGGACGGCGGCGAAGTCCTTCCAGCGCGGGTAGCGCCCCGCCAGCGTCTCGTGGGTCTGGAAGTGGCGCTTTCCCCAGTGCGGGCGGCCCTCGTGGGAATTCATGATCTCCTCCACGGCCTCGAAGTAGGGGCGCCACTCCATGCCCCGGTACTGGTGCACCGCGACGTACGCCGTGGCGCGGTCGTGGGCGGGGCTGAGCAGGGCGTCGTCGCCGGCCACCACCCGGCACTCGATTGGCATCGCCACCTCGATCTGGCGCCGGCGGATCAGCTCGAGTACGCGCCGCACCGCCTCGGGTCCTGCCTCGCGCGGCAGGGCGTACTCCATCTCTGTGAAGCGGATCCGGCGCTCGTTGGCGAAGATCCGGTAGCTGCGGTCGAGCCGCTCGCCCTGCGACATCATCCTCGCCGCGCCGGCCGAGAAGCGCGGGATAAGCGAAGGCCGGCGCCGGGTCAGGCGCAGGGCGAGGTCGCCGATCGTGTTCTCGACCAGCACGTCGCTTGCCCAGGCGCGGATCCGGCTGCGGGGCCGGGCCGGCAGTCTCGGAGCGGTTGCGCTCGATCGTCAGCGCGGTCTCGGTGTAGGGGAAGACGAAGAACTCGAAATGGTCGTTTCGATCGGCCAGCGCCTCGAAGCCGTTCAGCACCTCGCGCAGGGGGCGGGGGGTGTCGACCCGGTGCAGGGTGAAGGCGGGAACCGTTCGCAGGGTCACCGAGTAGATCGCCCCGAGGGCTCCGAGGCCGACCCGGGCCGCCAGCAGGTCATCGGGGCTGCCGGTCGCGGTCAGGGCGTGCAGCTCGCCGTCGGCGGTGACGATCTCGATTGCCTCGACCTGGGCCGAGATGTTGGGAAGCCCCGCGCCGGTGCCGTGGGTGGCTGTCGAGATTGCCCCGGCCAGGGTCTGGCGGTCGATATCGCCGAGGTTCTCCATCGCCAGCCCGTGCGCCTGGAGGCCCTCGTTGAGCTGTGCCAGCGCGACGCCCGCCTCGACCTTGACCAGACCGGAGCTCGGATAGACCTCGAGGACCCGGTCGAGGGCGTCGAGGCGGATCATCACGCCGTCGGTCATCGCCGCCTCGGTGAACGAATGGCCGGAGCCGGCGACGTGGATCTTCCGGCCAGCCCCCGCGGCGCTGCGCACGGTCTCGGCCAGCTCCTCGCGGCTGCCCGGGCGCTCGATCGCCGCCGGGGTGCAGACCTGGTCCCCGGCCCAGTTGCGCCAGCTTTCGGTTGCCGCGGCCTGCGGCCGCGCGGCCGTCGTCGCCATCGGCTGAAGCCTAGCCCGGCTCAGGGGCCGGGCTTGACGGCGGCCGTCTAGGGGCCGCTGTTCAGGGTCCAGACGACGTCGAGGTGGTACTGCTCACCGGAGGTCAGCGCGCGCAGGGTCGTGGGGGTCGAGAGGCGCAGGCTCGAGGACCCGAATCCGGTCGCGTTCCAGAGTGCCGTCCCGCCCCCGACCGGAGCGTTGGCGATCTTGGTCGGAGTCGCGGAGTCGATCGCGCAGCCGCCCGAGTTGCAGGTGAAGGAAGGCTGGCTGCCGCTGCCCCCGGACCAGCCGCCGGTCGAGGTGTTGAGCGTGAGCGAGTTCGCCGCCAGGGTGAAGCCGCTGCCGATGTAGCCGGGGCCGCTGTGGCCGCCGCCGCATGTCGCCGTCGGGCAGTACTGCTTGAAGCGCGCGCTCTTGCCGGCCGAGTTGTCCCCAACGGCGGTCACGTTCCAGCCCTGGTCGCTGCTCCCCGGCGAGTCGATGACGCTGAAGTTGGGCATCGTCGCGTTCTTCGTCTGCGCCTGGCCGTTGAGGGTGATCGTGCCGAGGCTGGGGAGTGCCGGCGCCGGACTGAGGCCGAACGCCTCGCCGACGGTGATCGTCGCCGGGACGAGTCCGCCGCGGGTCTGGGACGGGTCGGTGCTCAGCGCCGCGTTGACGAAGACGTTGTAGGTGCCGGGGGTGGTGTTGGCGGGCACCGGGACGTTCACGGTCACGGTCGTGTCGGAGTCCGCGCTGGGCGTAAGGCTGGTGATCGAGGGGGTGGCGGTCGCGCCGGAGATCGTCGTGTTCGCCGTGAGGTTGAACTGCCCCGAGGGCAGCGCCGCTCCCTTGTAGGAAAGGGTGAACGAGACCTGCGCGGTGCTGCCCGCCTGCGCCGATGCGTTGGTCGCAGGAATGACTCCAAGATCGCGGGTGCTCTGCGAGAGGTCGGCGCCGGAGATCGTCGCCGCGGTCGGATCGTCGGCGCAGATCCCGAGCATGTCGGGGTCGGTGCCGCCGTCGGAGCCGTCGACGCCGTCGGTGTACTGCGAGGTGATCGAGGTGCCGCAGGTCGGAGTGCGGGCAGAGGTGTTGCCCGGGGTGGCCTCGTCGACCTGGCGCCAGCCGACGACCGGCCGGTAGGTGAACGGGCCAGAGAACGGAACGACGCCGTAAGCCTGTCCCAGGGTGAACTGGGGCGAGACGGTCAGGTACTGGCAGCCCGCCGGCGTGTAGTTCTGGACGGTCGAGTAATAGGCCACCCACTTCTTGCCCGACCCGGCCGGCGAGAGAGCCTGGATCGCGCTCGCCAGCGCAACGTTCTGGTTGAAGGTGACGCCGCTGCCGCATGGGGTCGTCGGCGGGTTCGAGGTGTTGGTGCTGGTGAAGCTGGCAGGGCCGTTCGCCGAGCTGGAGATCTTGTAGGCGAGTGAGATCTGGTAGTTGCCGGCGACCGCGTCCCCGTTGATGTTGCCGCCCTTGCCGCTTCCCTGGCAGGCGGTGTCAGCCGGGCTGTACCCACCGTTGTTGGAGTTGGGGTCGCCGGCGCAGATCACGTTGGTGACCTGGACGCTGCCGATCGTGTTGAGCTGGGTCGAGCTGGTGCTCTTGATCAGCGCGCAGCCGCTCATCAGCCCCGCCATGGCGGCGGCGCCCAGCGCGCCTAGGAGACAGCGCTTGAGTCGGCGACCCCGGTCATCCCGGGTGCTGAGATCGTTCATCTCCGCCGATCGCGGGGGCCTCCGTGCCGCCGGCCCACGTTTCGGTCGAGCTCTGACTGGCCTGCTCATGCCCGGCACCGTTGCCGGTCCCGCCATTGCCCGTCCCGCCATTGGACGGCGCTGACGCCGGAATCACGATCGCCGCGGCTGCGTCGAGCAGCTCGTCGGCGTTGCTCTCCGCGGCGCTTGTCACCGGAACCACCATCGGAGATCCGTTGCCGCCACGGCTGAGGTGGCGCTTGATCTCCGCCGCAAGCACCTCTCCCGCTTCCGGCGTCGTGTCAGGTGCGATGACGAGAAGGCTTTGGTCGTTGGGGCGCAGGACCTGGTCGCTGCGACGCAGCGACGGGCGCAGCGCGGCTGCAAGCTGTCCCGACCCCTCGCCGTCACCGCCGATCAAGATCACGCTCAGCGGCTCGCCGGCTGCGCGCGCGTGGGTGATCGCGCCGTCAAGCGCCGGCCGTACGGCCCTCGAGCCGCCTCCGCGCCGGCGCCTGCGAACCTCCAGCGCCGCGAGGCAGCCGGCGATGATGACGAGGACGAGCAGGATCAGGGGGAGCTTGCTTCCGCCGTCGCCGCTGCTCGGGGCCTGCGGGCCACCGTATTCCTGCTGGCGCTCTGCGTCCACGGCGCCGAAGGTCACGGTCTTGTCGATCCGCGCCGTGCCGCCGCGGTACTTGAGGAATGCCTCGACCTTGAACGAGGAGCCCTCTTCGGGGCGAAGTTCGGGAATCAGCAGCGGATAGGCGATCGAGGTATCGGTGACGAACGTCCCGGGGCCCATCTTGCGGCGGGCGACGACGTCGTCACCTTCGCTCACCGTCGCCGCACCCTGGACGTTCTGCAGGATCACGTTGCCCGCGTTTCGCCCCTTGACCGTGAAGGTCACGCCGGCCGGCTCGCGGGTCAGGTCAACCCCTGTGAGCCTGATCAGCGGGTGCCGCGGGCCGGGCAGGGCGACGTCGACGCCAACCGCGTATCGCTGCACCTGGGAGATCGCCAGATTCCCCTTGAGCTTGGTCTGGTTGGCCGAGCCGACCGCCTCGACGCTGATCCCGGCGAGGTAATCGCCGGACGAGGTCCCGCCCGGGATCTGCACCGAGACCGGAACCCTGCTCCGGGCGTGCGGCCCGAGAATGACGCGCCGGCTCCCGAGCAGCAGCCACTTGGCTGCGCCGCGAGCCTTGGTCCCGGGCAGGGCGTAGGCCGACCCCAGCGTGCTGGCTGTCATCCCGCTGACCGGGTCGAGCTTGACGGTGATCTTCTTGTCCGTCTGGTTGGTCAGGGTCAGCGTTCCGGCCTTGGTCTGCCCACCCGGATGGGCGGGGACCTTGAAGTAGTTGCCGGTGGCGCCGGACGCGGACTGGACGTTGACGGTCATCGGCGGCGCCGAGGACGCGCCCGCCGCAGTCGACGCGCAGGCGAGCACAGCCGTCGCCAGGGCCGTGGAAACGCTTGTGTTCTTCAAAGAACGCCGCATGGTGATCGGGCGAGCCCCGTGCCTCGCAATCACCACTATCGGCAGCAACTGCCCCCCGGTTGAACCGTGTTACGGCCCGCTGTTGAGGATCCAGACGACGTCGAGGTGGTACTGCTCACCGGAGGTCAGCGCGCGCAGGGTGGTGCGTATCGCTATTCGGACAATCCGGCCGCTTCGAGGGCCTTGCTGCGGTCGGTGAAGGTCTGAAAGCGGACCAGCTTGCCGCCCCGGAGCCGGATCAGCCAGGCGGCCCCCTCGAAACTGAGCGGCACGCCGCCGCGGCGGCTGCGCGCGTGCCAGGTGCCGAAGGCCAGGACGCGCCCGTCGCCGAGTTCGAAGGCTTCCTTCCACCTGACCTCGTAGCGATCCCAGTCCCGTTTCATGTCGCTCACCCAGCGGCGAACCCCCTCCCGCCCGCGGTAGGTGCGCCCGTCGAGCAGAGCCGTGATCGGTATCCACTCGACCTCGGTGTCGAGGAACTCGTAGTAGTCCTCGGACCCCTCGGCCACGCTGCGGTTGAAGGCGGCGAAGCTGCGGCGCGCGACCTCGACGTTCTCGGCCGTCCCTGGCTCGGGATTCATGGCCCTGAGTACGGGCTGCGGGAGGCGGATGTTCAACTCGATCGCGCCGCGTGCGCAGGCTCACACAAGAGGGTCGCTGGCTCGCACAATCTCCAGCCCTAATGGGATCCGGCCCATGGGGCGATAATCCGGTAGCCCGGAGGGGTGGCAGAGCGGTTGAATGCGGCTGCCTTGAAAGCAGCTGACCGGGGTCTCCCCGGTCCGGGGGTTCGAATCCCTCCCCCTCCGCTTTCATTTTCGGCCCTGGGAAGCCGATGAACATGAGGTGAAACCAACGAGCCAGGGATCGGACTCGTGACCGTGCGCATCTGGGTGATCGCCGTGCTGGCGATCTGTGCGATCGCCGCTTCGGTCCTCTACGCATCCGAAACCCAGCGCAGCGCCGCGCAGGAGAACTTCTCCGAAGCGGAGACCGCCAACGACCTGCTGGTCGACATGTTCGAGCAGGACCACCGCGTGTCCGACTTCCTCGCCGGGCGGCGCGCCGACTTCTTGCCCGGCTTCTTCATCGAGCAGCGCAGCCTGAAGGGAGACTTCGCCACGGCTCGGGAGCTCTCCAGCGACGACGACCAGGAGCTGGCCGCCCTCGACGACCAGCAGCTCGCCTTCGCCCAGTGGCATCGGGTCGCGCTGCGCGAGGTCGCCTCGGCGCGACGCGATTCCAACGCCGCCTCGCATCCTCACCTCGCCCAGATGGACCGGTTCCTCGACCGCTTCGTGCGCGCCAACGCCGTCTACCGGGCCCGCCTGGCAACGGTCCGCGAGCGCGAGGAGCATCAGGCGGCCCTGGTCCCGGTCTATCTGGTCATCGGCTTGAGCCTGCTGTTCGGGGCGATCGCGTTCGCGCTGATGCGGCGCCAGCGACGCATCGAGGACGAGCGCAAGCGCGTCGAGTCGGAACGCAGCGCCGCCGAGGCGTCGTTCATCCGATCCCAGCGCCGCTTCGGGGAGGCGATGCAGGTCGCCCAGGATCAATCCGAAGCCCACGAGCTATTGACGCGCCACCTGGAGGACAGGATCCCGGACAGCTCGGCGATCGTGCTGAACCGCAACAACAGCGCCAACCGCCTCGAGCCGTCGCAGAAGCTGAGCGACGACAGCCCTTTGCTGAAGCCGCTCGCCCATGCCGAGCCACGCTCGTGCCTGGCGGTGCGCTTGAGCCGCCGCTACGAGCGCGGCGGAGACCAGAAGGAGATCATGGCCTGCGGGCTGTGCGGGTCGCTTTCCTCCTGCTCGAGTTGTCAGCCGCTGCTGGTCGGAGGCGAGGTGATCGGCTCGGTGCTGGTCACCCACCAGCGTCCTCTGAAAGCCGATCAGCGCCGCCAGATCGACGAGTCGGTCACCCAGGCGGCCCCGGTGCTTGCCAACCTGCGGACGCTCGCGATCGCCGAGACCCAGGCCGTCACCGACGCGCTCACCGGCCTGCCCAACAAGCGCTCCTTCGACGACAACTTCAAGCGCATGCTCGCCCAGGCCGGTCGAAGCCTGACTCCGCTCTCGATCGCGCTGCTCGACCTCGATCACTTCAAGAAGATCAACGACACCTTCGGGCACGAGCGCGGTGACGAGGTGCTGGCGGCGTTCGGGGTGCTCATGCGCGCCCAGTTGCGAGCCGGAGACTTCCCCGCCCGGACGGGCGGCGAGGAGTTCGTGGCGGTGCTTCCCGAGACCGACCGCTCGGGCGCGCTGAAGGTGGCCGAGGGGCTTCGCAGAGCGCTGCACGCGATGAAGGTCGGGAATCTGAAGCGACCGGTGACGGTGAGCATCGGCGTCGCCGCCTATCCGGACGACGCGACCGACCCGGATCACCTGCTCCGCACCGCGGACCGGGCGCTCTATGCGGCCAAGCAGGCGGGCCGGGACCGGGTCGAGACGGTCTCCGGCAACGGGCGATCGAATGGCGCCTCCGACGAGCCCCCCGCGGAGGGCCGAGGCCGAGCGGGACATGGCGTCGGCACGCAGTGAGGGCGAGGACGAGAGTGGATCGCCGTCTGATGGTCGCCGGCCTGCTGCTGGTCCTCGGTGGCGTGATGACGCTGTCGCTGCACGCCGCCGGCGCCCCGGAGGCGCTGCTCGACTTCCTCTACGACAAGCTGCTGTCCGGCCTCGACGTTCCCCCTGACCCCTCGCAGACCGCCACTGGCATCGTCAGCTACGTCTCGCTTCTGGGCGGGATTGTCGAGCTGGGTGCAGGCGCAGTGCTGCTGGCGCTCAGCCCGTCAGCTCGACGCGCTCAATCAGCTGCGCCTCGACCGGCCGATCGGAGGCGCCCGTTTCGGACCCCTCGATCGCATCGACGACATCCATCCCCTCGCTGACGCGGCCGAACACCGTGTGCTTGCCGTCCAGCCACGGCGCCGCCTCGGTGGTGACGATGAAGAACTGCGAGCCGTTGGTGTTGGGGCCGGCGTTGGCCATCGCCAGCGCCCCGCGGACGATCTTGTGGTCGTTGATCTCGTCCTCGAAGGTGTAGCCGGGGCCACCGGTCCCTGTCCCCTCGGGGCAGCCGCCCTGGATCATGAAGTCGGGGATCACGCGGTGGAAGATCAGGCCGTCGTAGAAGCCGTCTCCGGCCAGCTTGCGGAAGTTCTCGACCGTCTTCGGCGCGTCGTCGTCGAACAGCTCGACGCCGATCGGGCCGACGCTGGTGTGAAGGGTTGCCACTGACACGGCGCCGAACCCTATCTGGGAGCCTTCTTGCAAGGCGGCCAGGGACCACCCGTAGGTTCCGACCTCCGCAACGCCCGGCGCAGCAGCGTGTTGCGAATCATTGTGGGAGTACCCGGCGGTAAAAGATCATCGCGTTCGGTGAGGGCGCGGCAAGCGCTGGTCGCAATCGTGGCCGCGCTCAGCCTCGGGATCGCGGCCAGGGCCTCGGGTGAGGTGCTTCGCCCGCCCGCAGGCCAGGTCTTCTTCGGCGTCACCGACACCGGCTACCTGTCCGACTTCCAGGCCTTCGCCGACCTCGTCGGCAAGCACCCGGCGGTGATCCAGACCTTCCATCCGTGGGGCAACAACCTCCACTACGCGATCCCGCGCTGGGGCGCCGCGCAGGCACGGCCGATGATCCACATCTCGACCGTCGACGACCAGAACGGCGCCGAGATCATCACCCCGAGGGGAATCGCGACCGCGACCGGCGACGACTACCTGATCAGGCTCAACTCGAGCCTCGCGACGCACGGGATCCTCGCCTACATCCGCCCCCTGGGCGAGATGAACCGCTGTCTCAACGCCTGGTCCTCATACACCTGCGGCGGCACTCTGCGCGGCCACTCCTACACGCCCTACTGGTACAAGCAGGCGTTCCGGCGGATCGCGATCATCATCCGCGGCGGGGGCACCCTGGCCGAGATAAACGCCAAGCTGGCGGCGGCGAACCTGCCCCCGCTGAACCGCCAGGCCGGGAACGGCATCGAGCCCGACTCGCTGCCGCACGCTCCGGTGGCGATGGTCTGGAGCCCGCTGCCGGGCGGCTCGCCGACGACGAAGAGAAACCGGCCGGGCCACTTCTATCCCGGTGGCCGCTACGTCGACTGGGTCGGCACCGACCTCTACTCCCGCTATCCGGTCTGGAAGCACCTCAACCACTTCTATCGGGTCAAGAGGTTCCGCCGCAAGCCGTTCGCGCTGACCGAGTGGGGCGTCTCGGCCGGCGACAACCCGAGGTTCGTCAAGCGGGTCTTCGCCTGGGTTCGCCGACACAAGCGGACGAAGATGCTCGTCTACTACCAGGACTTCGGCCAGACCAACGCCTATCGGATCCAGAATTACCCGAGGAGCCTGCACGTGATCGGGCGCAACCTGCGCCAGGCCCGCTACCCGGCCCTGGCGCCGTACCCGCCCGCCGCGCCGCCCCCGGGCACGCCTACCGACCCCACCCAGCCTCCACCGCCTCCCACCGGCGGCGCCGGCGCCTAGCGGGCGGCGCGGCGCCTCTGCGACAATTGACCTTGACGTCCGGGGCGCCTCCGGACGTCGCTCGATATGACCCAGATCAGCCACGAACAGATCACCGACAAGCTCCGGGCCGTGATCGACCCGGAGCTGCGGCGCTCGATCGTCGACCTTGGCATGGTGCGCTCGATCGAGGTCAGGGACGGCGGGCTTGTCGAGGTCGTCGTCTCGTTGACCACCCCCGGCTGCCCGATCCGCTCGCACTTCCAGCAGGCGGTCGCCCAACAGGTTGGCTCGATCGACGGCGTGACCACGGTCGAGGTCGGCTTCGACGTCCTCTCCGACGAGGAGAAGGGCAACCTCCAGCAGAGCCTCGGGCGCGGGAGCCTTCCGGAGGGAACGCTGGCCCAGGTCAAGAACGTAATCTGCGTCGCCTCCGGAAAGGGCGGCGTCGGCAAGTCGACGATGACCGCGAACCTCGCGGCCGCGCTGCAGGCCGAGGGGCACTCCGCCGGGGCGCTGGACTGCGACGTCTACGGCTACTCGATCCCGCGCATGCTCGGGGTCAACCGCAAGCCCGAGGTCTCGCCGGAGCGCAAGATCCTCCCCCTGACCGCCCCCAGCGGGGTCAAGGTGATGTCGATCGGCTTCTTCGTCGAGGAAAACGCGGCCGTGGTCTGGCGCGGCCCGATGCTTCACAAGGCAATCCAGCAATTCCTCGAGGACGTCGCCTGGGACGACCTCGAGTACCTGCTGCTCGACCTGCCCCCCGGCACCGGCGACGTCTCGATGACCCTCGCCCAGCTGCTTCCGCAGGCGAAGTTCCTGATCGTCACCACGCCCCAGCCGGCCGCGCAGTCGGTGGCCAGCAGGGCGGCGGAGATGGCGCGCAAGGTCGACCTGGAGGTCCTCGGCGTGATCGAGAACATGTCCGGCTTCACCACTCCAGGCGGCGAGCGGATGACGATCTTCGGCGAGGGCGGCGGCCAGCTTCTGGCCGACGAGCTCGACGTCCCCCTGCTCGGCAAGATTCCGCTGGCCGAGGACCTGCGCGAGCACGCCGACTCCGGTGTGCCGCTGGCGATCGCCGAGCCTGACGCCCCGGCCTCGCAGGCGATTCGCGAAGCCGCGCGGGGCATCGTCGCCGCCACTCCGCAGGAGCTGCCGGTGATGCAGGCACCGCCCCCGGCCGCAATGCCGGCCCCCGCCGTCAGCGGGACCGAGCTGCCGGTCGTTCAGTAGTGGCGCCTTCTTCAGGCTGAAGCGCACGGCCGGGAGGGTCCAGCCGTGCGCTTTCTTTCCTGCCTGGTCGCTGTCCTTGAAGGCGCGCCTAGCAGGTGACCTGGAGGTGGAAGTTGCCGTCCACCGCCGCGCCTGCGTCATCGCGGGTCTGGACCTCGACCACCGTCGGCTGTCCAGTGACCCCGTTGACCTCGGCGAACCCGGCCGGCTCCGTGCCGGCGCCGGGCATGCCACGGGTGGCATTCCAAGCGCACTTGCTGACGTCGCGCCCGAAGTTGACCTGCACGGCGCCGCCGCCCTCGGTCAGGGTGGTGCCGGTCTGGCCGCTCCTCGCGACCGCCGCGTTGGCGGCGCCGGCGGGATTGGTCACCACTGCCCAGAGAACGTCCTCGGACTGCTTGGCGCTGGGCACCGTGTCAAGTGTCGACTCCTTGATGTCCTGGCCGCGCAGGTTGTTGTCGCGGACGTCGAGGCTCTTCACGGCCCCGTTCTTGATGTCCTGGCCGTTGACGCTGTTGCGTCCGGGCAGCGCGATCGCCGTCCCCGTGATCGCCATGACCAGCGCAATGATTGCGAGCAGGTGGGCGCTTCCCACCCGACCGCGGATGCGGTTGAGCATCGTCCCTCCTTCGATATTCGTTCGTTCGCTCGTTCCCGAAGCCGCGCGGGACGGACGACATCCCCCGATCCGGCTTCGGCCCTGCCGGCCGATGGATCACGCCGTCGGCCCGGCGTTTCTTACAACGTCGAAGGCGGCTCGGAGTTGCGGCGCTACGCCTTCGACTTGTAGTAGTCGGCGTTGCGCTGGATGTAGCTGCTCCACTCCTCGGGCAGCTGATCCTCTGCGAAGCAGGCATCCACCGGACAGGCCTCGACGCAGGCATCGCAGTCGATGCACTCGTCGGGGTCGATGTGAAGCATCTCGACCGCTTCGTAGTCAGGCTCATCGGGAGTCGGGTGGATGCAGTCCACGGGACACACCTCGACGCACGAGTTGTCCTTCTGTCCGATGCAGGGTTCCGCGATGACGTAGGTCACGACTTGCTTTCTCCTGGGTGGGTTGTGGACGCGCTCGGACCGACTGCCAGCCCGGCGAGCCGGACATTTTAGGGCCATGCGGGACTGACTAGGGTTGTTGGACGGCGATGAAGCCCAAGAAAGTGACAGAGGGCACGACGTGCTGCTGCTGACAGGCGCCACCGGCGCGGTCGGCTCGCAGCTCCTGCCGCTGTTGCTCGAGCGGGGCCAACCGGTCCGCTGCCTGGTGCGCGAGCCGCGCCGGCTGGGCGAGCGGCGGGTCAGCGTCCAGATCACGCTCGGGGACCTCGCCGAGCTTTCCGACCCCTACCTGCTGCGCCAGGCCCTGCGCGGGGTCGACACCGTCGTGCACCTGGCGGCGACGATCCGCGACCAGCCGCCGCGCCGGCTCGAGGAGCTCAACGGCCTCGCGACCGTGAGGCTGCTGCGTGCCGCCGAGGACTACGGGGTCAAGCGGTTCGTCTTCTTCACCGCGCTCAACGCCGGCCGCACCCAGCGCACCCGCTTCTTCCGCGCCAAGGCGCTGGCAGAGGAGGCGGTCGCCTCCTCGCCGATCGAGTCGATCGTGTTCGCGCCCTCGATCGTCTACGACCACTCAGACCCCTGGATCACCCTTCTTCGCCGCTTCTCGTTCCTGCCGGTGATGCCGGTCTCGGGATCCGGCCAGGCGCGCTACCAGCCGATCTGGGCCAGGGACGTCGCCCGCTCCGTGGTCGGAGCTCTGGACCAGGGTGGCGGCGATCGCCGCTACGAGCTGGCCGGGCCCGAGCTGCTCAGCTACGACGAGATCGCCGACCTGGTCAGCCGCGCGAGCGGCCGGGCGCGGCCGCTGGTTCACATCCCGCTGCCGCTGGTGCGCAGCGGCCTGATCGCGCTGCGCAAGGTCTTCGGCGAGGCGGTCTTCGCGACCTGGGAGGAGGCGGAGTTGATGGAGGTGCCGATGGTCAGCGCGCGGGGTACCGCCGACGTCGAGCGGCTCGGCGTGCGGCCGCTGCCGATGTGGGACGTGCTGGGCGGTCCCTGACCCGACACTGGAATGCGAAAGGCCCGGGGTCGCCGGGCCTCTCGAAGTCACTCGCCTGTTGGCCCGAGCTTAGCCAACGTAGTCCACGTGCCACCACTCGTCTGGGCCGTGCAGCTTGCCCCAACCGTAGCCGGCTCCGATCTGGTCGATCACGTAGCGCATCTCGGGCGTTGCAACGTCGACCGCAAGTCCGGTCTCATGGGACGAGGTCCCCGGCGGGTTGGCCGGTGCGCCCTGCCCGGACAGGTAGAGGTTGTAGAGGTAGGCCTGCTGGGCGTAGGTCCGGTAGGCCGAATACGGGCCGGCGGGATAGAGATCCTGCCCGTAGAGGCGCAGCGACTCCTCGCGCATCGCATTCCAGGCCGTCGCCGCGTAGGAAGCGAGGTAGAGCGTCCCCGTGGGCGACCAGATCGGCAGCAGCCAGCTCGCAGGCGCGGCGGGCGCCGGGCTGGCGACTGACGTCGCGCTCGACGCAGTCGTGGTGGTCGCGTAGCCCGGGGTGCCGGCCAGCGCCGCCGCCCCCTCGGCGACGGTCGGGACCTCGATCGTCTCCCCGGCGGCCAACCGGGCGTCCTCGGCCAGGCCGTTGTAGGCGGCCACAGTCCGCGTGGTCAGGTTGTTGGCCGCCGAGATCGACCACAGGGTCTCGCCCGATTGGACCAGGTGCGGCGCCGCCGCGAAGGCGGTCGATGTGAAGGCCGGCGCGATCGCCAGGCCCGCGAGCAGCAATCCCCCAATGACTCTGCGTCGCATGTCTTTGTGCCTCCCGCTGTCAGGTTTTGTGGGATCCACCTTCCGACGCATGTCCGGGCCTCCTGCCGAGACCGGCGGGCTTATGTCTCGTGAAGCGGCCCTTGCAATGCGAAGGGCCCCGGAATCCGGGGCCCTTCGCGCAAACCCGCCGCTTGAGGCGAACTACATCATCCCGCCCATGTCGGGCATGCCGCCGCCGGCCATGGCCGGCTCGTTCTCGTGCGGCTCGGCGACGATCGCCTCGGTGGTGAGGATGTTCTTGGCAATCGAGGCCGCGTTCTGCAGCGCCGAGCGGGTGACCATGGTCGGGTCGATGACGCCGTCCGCAACCAGGTCGCCGTACTCGCCGGTGTCGGCGTTGAGACCCTCGCCGGGCTTGAGGTCGCGGACCTTGTTGACCACGACCGAGCCCTCCAGGCCGGAGTTCTCGGCGATCTGACGCACCGGCTCCTCCAGCGAGCGCTGGATGATCAGTGCGCCTGTCCTCTCGTCCGGATCGTCGAAGGAGTCGAGGCCGACCGCGTCGGTTGCGTTGAGCAGGGCCACGCCTCCACCTGGCACGATGCCCTCCTCGAGCGCGGCGCGGGTCGCCTGCAGGGCGTCCTCGACGCGGTGCTTCTTCTCCTTCATCTCGGTCTCGGTCGCGGCGCCGACCTTGACCACCGCGACGCCGCCGGCCAGCTTCGCGAGGCGCTCCTGG
The DNA here is from genome assembly GCA_963772265.1 of uncultured Solirubrobacterales bacterium. Taxonomy (GTDB): domain Bacteria; phylum Actinomycetota; class Thermoleophilia; order Solirubrobacterales; family 70-9; genus Mayfieldus. The sequence continues at coordinate 571,119 of CAVYWS010000002.1, forward strand.
AGCTTCTCGCGATCGAAATCGGAGTCGGTGTTCTCGATCTCCGACTTGATCTGCTTGATCCGGCCCTTGATGTCTTCCGAATCGCCGGCCCCGTCGATGATCGTCGTGGTGTCCTTGGAGACGACGACGCGGCGGGCCTTGCCGAGCTGGTTGAGCTGGGTGTTCTCCAGCTTCAGACCCATCTCCTCGGTGATCACCTCGCCTCCGGTGAGAATTGCGATGTCCTCGAGCATCCGCTTGCGGCGGTCGCCGAAGCCGGGCGCCTTGACTGCGACACCGGTGAAGGTGCCGCGGAGCTTGTTGACGACCAGCGTCGCGAGGCTCTCGCCCTCGACGTCCTCGGCGACGATCACCAGCGGCTTGCCGCCCTGCATCGTCTGCTCGAGCACCGGCAGCAGGTCGCGGACCGAGCCGATCTTCTGGTTCGCGATCAGCACGTAGGGCTCGTCCAGCACAGCCTCCATGCGGTCCTGGTCGGTGACCATGTAGGGCGAGATATAGCCCTTGTCGAATTGCATGCCCTCGGTGAACTCGAGCTCCATGCCGAAGGTCTGGCCTTCCTCGACGTTGACCACGCCGTCCTTGCCGACCTTCTCGATCGCGTCGGCGATCACGTTGCCGATCTCGTCATCGGCGGCCGAGATCGCCGCCACGCGGGCGATCTGCTCCTTGCCCGCGATCTCCTTCGACTGCTTCTCGCGCAGGTGCTCGACCACGTTGTCGACCGCCTGCTCGATGCCGCGGCGCAGGGCCAGCGGATTGGCGCCGGCGGCGACGTTCTTGAGGCCCTGATGCACGATCGTCTGCGCCAGCAGGGTTGCCGTGGTGGTGCCGTCTCCGGCCACGTCGTTTGTCGCCGTGGCGACCTCGCGTACCAGCTGGGCGCCCTGGTTCTCGAACACGTCCTCGACCTCGATTTCACGCGCGATCGTGACGCCGTCGTTGGTGATCGTCGGGGCACCGAACTTCTTGTCGAGGACGACGTAGCGGCCCTTCGGTCCTAGCGTCACCTTGACCGCGTTGGCCACGGCGTCGACGCCGTCCTGAAGCGCGCCACGCGCCTCCTCCTCGTACTTCAGCTCCTTGTGAGCCATCTGTTTGCGTTCCTCCTTGTTCTTCTAAGCCTTGGGGCTACTCGACCTTTGCGAGCACATCTGACTCGCGCAGGACCAAAACATCGTCGTCTTCGACCGTCAGCTCGGTGCCTCCGTACTTCGAATAGAGCACCTCGTCGCCCTCGCTTACATCGAGTGGACGGCGGCTGCCGTCCTCCTTGATCTCGCCGTCGCCGACGGCCAAGACCTTGCCCTTCTGGGGCTTCTCCTTGGCGGTGTCGGGCAGGACGATTCCGCTGGCGGTCGTTTCCTCCTCTTCAGTCGGCTTGACGATCAGCCGATCGCCGAGGGGCTTCAGCTTCATCCGTTCTACCTCCGTAGGTTCAAGTGGGTGGGACTACCTGGGACTTGCGGGCTGGCACTCTATAGATGAGAGTGCCAGGGGGTGTGAAGGATAGGTGACGAGGCGCAAATCGTCAAGGAACATCTAAGCGAATGGCGCTTAGATGTTTGTCAGCCGGCGGCGATCAGCCGGCAGCCGAGCTGCTTCGCAATCCCCTCCCCGCCCCGCCCCATCACCCAGTCGTGGTTCCAGGCGAAGATCGGCCGCGCGATCGGGGCCAGCAGATTCATCCAGGCCCGGGTGGTGCGCACGTTCCAGTCATAGAGCACCGCTGTCCCGCCCTCGCCGTGGTCCTCGTACAGGCGCCAGGTTCCGGTGCCGGCCAGCTCGCCGTCGACCTGGCCCTCCAACAGGTAGGGCCGCTCGACCCGCGTCGTGTGGGTCTCGAAGACCAGGTCGTATGGAAGGAAGCTGCGCCAGGTCATCCGCGCGCGCGAGTCCAGCCCGCTGTCCTCTCCCGGCGCCAGCTCGACCACGTCCTCGACCCCGCGCCACCAGCCCGGCCATGCCTTCTGGTCGTGGATCGCCTCCCAGACCGCCTCGCGCGGCGCGTCAAGCAGCCAGGTGGTCAGGAAGCGGTACTCGGCCATCCGTGGTGATCGTCAGTTGCGCGAGGGGGTCTCGCCGTTGCCGAAGTGGCTACCGGGTGGTTCGACGATCTGAGAGAAACGGATCACCGTGACCATGTCCTCCATGCCCACCGGGCGGCCGTAGATCTGCTCGAGGAAGTTGGTCGTCTCGTCGAGGCGCCGGAACTCCGGGTTGTCGTGCTCGATGTCTCGTGGCGAGAGGTCGGCGACCTTCTTGATCTCGACGTCGTCGATCACCGCGGCGAAGATCTTCTCGCGGGGGCTGTGGCGGAATCCGACCGTGACCCAGACCACCTGGCCGCGCTGGTACTTGCCGCTCTTGTCGCCGAGGCGGATCGTCGCCGTCTTGCGCCCGCGCTTGAGCTGATCGACGAAGACCGCCGAGTAGAAGTTCAGAACGTAGATGCCACCACCCCTCATCGCGTGGCGAGCGTACCTGAGATCCACACCGCCTTCGCTCCGAAGTCCCGCTAGCTCTCGAAGCCCTCCTCGCCGATCAGCGGCACGAAGCGGCAGGGGCCGATCACCTCGGCGGCGATCTCGTCCCCGGTCCGCCGGTACTTGGTCAGCATGTCGGCCCCCCGGGAGGCGATCGGGACGACCAGGCGCCCCCCGTCGGTGAGCTGCGCGAGCAGGCTGCGCGGCGGCTCGGGCGCGGTCGCGTGCACCGCGATCGCCTCGAACGGGGCCCGGTCGGGCAGCCCGATGCTGCCGTCGCCGACCACAACCTCGACGTTCTCGACCCCGGCGTCGCGCAATCGGGCCTCGGCCTGGTCGGCGAGCTCGACGTGGCGCTCGATCGTCACCACCTCGGCGACCAGATGCGCGAGCACCGCGGCTGAGTATCCGGAGCCGGTGCCGATCTCCAGCACCCGCTCCTCGCCGCGCAGCTCGAGTCCCTGGCAGATCGCCGCCACGATCCAGGGCTGCGAGATCGTCTGGCCGCTGCCGATCGGCAGCGCCGAGTCGGCGTAGGCGCGGCGCCTCTCGCGCTCGGGGACGAATGCCTCACGGGGGACCTCGCGCATCGCCTCGAGGACCCGCTCGTCGGCGATGCCCCGGCGCCGGAGCTGGCGCTCGACCATGTCGGCTCGCTGCTCGGCGAAGCCGTGGCTGGGATCAGAAGATGTAATTGCGCAGCTTTGCGGGATCCAGGACGGTCACCCGGCCGCGGCCGCAGCGGACGATCCCGGCCCGCTCCAGGTCGGCCAGAAAGCGGCTGACGCTCTCACGCGAGGTCCCGGCGAGCTGGGCGAGGTCGGTCTGGTTCATGCGGATCGTGATCGCCCTCACCCTCGTGGGGAGCCTCCTCGGCGACGAGCTGCAGCAGCACGCCGGCGACCCTGCTGGGCACGGTCTGGAAGGACTGGCGGGCGATCCGCTCGTTTGCCTGGCGCAGGCGCCGGACCAGCGCCGCGACGAGCTTCACCGTGATCTCGGGGTGGCGGGCGAGCAGGGAACGAACGTCGCCGCCCGGCAGGGCGAGCAGCTCGCCGTCCTCGAGCGCCTCGACGCTGGCCGAGCGAACCTCGCCGTCGAACATCGCCAGCTCGCCGAAGATGTCGCCGGGGCCGAGGTTGGCGAGGGTTATCGCCCGCCCGTCGGGGTGCTCGCGGGTGACCCGAAAGCTGCCGCCGCGGACGATGTAGCAGGCGTCGGAATGGTCACCCTCGTGAAAGACGCGGGTCCCGGTGGGAAACGAACGCGGGACCGCCACGCGCGAGACGCGCTCCAGGTCGTCTCGCTCGAGCTCGGCGAAAAGCGGCACTCGCCCGAGCAGATCGACCGCGCTCTCCTCCTTGACGACCACGGGCTGAATTATCGCGCAAGATCGCCGATTGCCGGAAGCGGCACGCCTGGACAGCGCGGTCGATCCGCCCCGGGGCGAAAGTCTGCCCGCGTATTTGCCGATGCAACTGCCGATGCCGATGCCGATCGCGCCCACCTCGTCCCGCTCAGCCTGCAGCGCCAGCGCCCGCGGCGCCGATTCGGTCGCCGAAGCATGCGGCGCCGCGGTCGACTCGCTCAGCGGCGTCCCGGGCCTGGTGGTCGCCTTCACCTCCGGCCTCGAGGACGCCGAGTCGCGCGGCCGCACAGCTTCACGAGGCCGCCGCCGGGGCCCCTGCCGTGGGAATGACCGGCAAGGGCGTCTTCGGCGTCAACGACCCGATCGACGACGGCTGTGTCGCGGTCGCCTTCGAGTCGGCGATCGAGAGCGCCGTCGGAATCGGCTCCGATGCCTCTGAGGACTTTCGAGCCGCCGGCCGCGACGCGACCCGCGTCGCGCTCGAGCAGCTCGGCGGCGAGGCCTCGCTTCTGATGCTGCTGGTCGACGTCAGGGCGGGCGATCTCGCGGAGGCGATCGCCGGCGCCTACGAGGTCGCGCCCGAGCTGCCGATGGCGGGTGGAGCCTCTGGCGGAGCCGAGCCCTTCCAGTACGCAGGCGGCGAGGCGCTCACCGACGCCGTCATCGCGGTCGCCGTTCACTCGCCACACCGGATTGGGATCGGCAACGCCCACTCCTGCAGCGTCGTCGGCGACCGCTCCCTGGTGACCCGTTCCGAGGGCCGAGTCATCGTCGAGATCGACGGCCGCCCCGCTGAGGAGGTCTACCTTCATCGGGTCGGCGGCCGCGAGGACCTCGACGACGAGGCCTTCGAGGCGATGGCGATCACCCACCCGCTCGCCCAGCCCGAGTCCCACGGCAACCGCCGCCTGCGCCATGTCCTCGGGCGCTGGGGAGGCGGCGGCCTGCTCTGCTCGACCAACATCCCCGAGAACGAGGTGATCGAGTTCACCGTGCTGAGCCAGGCCGAGCTGGTTCGCTCGGCGTGCGACTCGATCGCCGCATCGGTTGAAGCGCTCGGCCATCGCGACCCGGAGGCGGTGCTGCTGTTCGACTGCGCGGGCCGGCGCCGGGTCCTCGGCCACGGCCAAGCCGAGGAGGTGAGGGCGATCAGCGAGGCCTTCGAGCAGCCGCCCCCGCTGGCCGGCCTCTACACGGACGGCGAGGTGGCGAGGATCTCGGGGCCGAAGGGCGACCACAACCACGCCGTGGTCACCGTCACCTTCGCCTGAGCAACGCCGCTAGGTCTGGCAGCCCGGGCACCAGTAGGTGGTCCGGTTTGCATCTCCCTGTCCCCGCGAGCGCAGCGGGGTGCCGCAGCGCGGGCACGGCCGCGCCCGCCCGCCGGTAGACGCGGCGCGGCTGGCGGCCGCTGCGGACCGCGTCGCGCATCAGCTGTTGCCGATGCCGGCGATCAGACGCTGATCGAGAAGGGCATCTCCGAGCTCGCGGTCGGACTCGGCGCGGCGCAGCGAGCCGACGCCCTCCTCGTCGCTGAACCCCTCCCCGAGGATGTCGGGGCCAAGACGCCCGAGGATCGGATCGCGCCGCAGGCGCCCCGCATCGAGCAGGCGCAGGGTCGGGCCGCCGAACTGGGCGGCGTCGACCTCGTCGGCGCTCAGGACAAGCCAGGCCGAGGCGGCCGGCCGCCGCCAGCGCGATCCCCCTGGGTACACATGCCAGGCGCCGCTCATGGCGAGATGGCTGTGCAGTGACCAAACCGCCCTCGAACCAGCACCAGCAGATGCTTTCCCCGCGCTTCGACTCCCTCGACCAGCTTTCCATCGAGCCTCTCGACCCCGGCGGCTCTGCCGCGCGGGTTGGGGGCGCGGGCCGCGAGGCTCGCCGGCCGCGGCAGCGACGCCTCGGGCCGCCCGAGCGGTCACGGCACGATCGTGTCGCCCTCGGCACAGGTCGGCCGATGAACGGAGGTCAGGCCGACTTGACCAGCTTGCGGGGGCCGCGCGAGAAGCCGGCGGCGATCAACGCCTCCTCGGCCCCAGAGCCCAGCACCGGCTCGCCGTCGACCCGCTCGATGCCGAGCTTCGGGATCCTCCCTTCGGCCACGGCGTCGGCAAGCGCCGCCATCGTCTCGGCCAGCTCGGCCTGGTCGAGGTCGCGCAGCCGCAGGATCCCCCGTCCGCCGCGCTCGACGTAGACCTGAGGCTCGCCGTCGCGCAGCAGCAGGAATGCGCCCGGCGCGCGCGCCGGGCGCCGCGAGCCCTCCAGCTTCGGCCACGGCAGCGAGGCGCCATAGGGGTTGGCGGGATCGGTCGCCGCCAGGACCGTGAGGCTGCCGTCGGGAGCCGGCAGCGAGCGCAGCCGCTCGACCGCCCCGGGAAGCGCGAACTGGGCGCCGCCCATGCCCTCGACGAAGTACCCGCGCCGCGCCGTCCCCAGCAGCTCAAGGTTGCCGAGCTCGCCGTAGAGGGTCGAGAAGCCGCCGGGCACACCCTCGGCGAGCACGGTCTCCCGGGTGACGATCCCGTAGCGCTCCAGCATCAGCTCGGCCTGGGCGCGCAGCCGCGGTCCGGCAGGCGGGGCGCCCTCGAACAATGGCTCGGTCAGCGACCAGCGGCCCTGAACCGCCTGGCCGGCGCCGGCGCGGCGGCGGGAGAAACGGCGGCCGCGCGGCTCGGCCGGGCGCAGCGCGCGCAGGCGCGGCGCCCGCAGGGGCGCGAAAGCGTCGTTGGTCACCTCGCCGGCCCAGGCGAGGTCCCAGAGCGCCTCGTGAAGCTCCGGCGGCGCCGCGTCGAGGTCGGCGACCAGGTCAAGCCAGAAGCTCGGGCCGGACTGCAGCCGCTCGCGGATCGCGTCGGCAAGCTCACCCTCCGGGCTCTCCAGCTTCGCGTTGGCGGGCGGTGGCCCGGCGAGGCGCACGTCCTCGCGGAAGTAGAGGGACACGCGGCCGTCGCTTCGCCCGAGGGCGCCGGCGCCGATCCAGACCACCTCGCCGCTTGTGCAGAGCTCGTCGAGCCAGCTCGGGCTGTAGGCGCCAAGCCGGCGCGGCAGCACGTCGCGCTCCCAGACCGCAGGGGTCAGCGCCACTCCCTGGAGCGGGATCAACGCCTCTCGCAGCCGGTCGGGCCCGGCCCCGGAGGCGCGGTGGACGTCGACGTTCTGCCAGCTGGGGAGGAAGCGGGCCAGCTCCCGCGGGTCGGCGGCCTCGACCTCGCGGCGCAGGTGGGCGAGGCTGGCGCGACGCACCCGCCGCAGCACGTCGGCGTCGCACCATTCACGCTCGGAGCCACCCGGCAGCAGCTCGCCGCGCACCAGCTCGCCGGAGCGCTCGAGCTCGCGCAGGACCGGGGTCGGGTCGGTGCCGAAGCGGTTTCGCGGCTGGGCGGTCGGGAACGGCCCATGGGTGCGGGCGTAGCGGCGCAGCAGCGCAGCCATCGGTTCCTCGGGAGCCTCGAGAAAGGAGTCGGGAAGGCCCGGCGGCGGCGGCACCCCGAGCGCGTCGCGGTAGGTGCCGGAGTCCTCGGCGGCGATGTAGCGCTGCTCGCCGGCGATCCGGATCTGCACCGCGCGCCGCTCGGAGACAAGCTTCTCCAGCATCGACTCGGCGGCATAGCCCTCCGCGACCCGGTCCTCGCACTCGGCCAGCGTCAGGTCGCCGAGGTCGCGCAGCACCTGCTGCAGGGCGTCGCGGTCGCGGGCCTGACCGGCCTCGGTGAGGTGCTGGAGCTGGGCCTCGACCTCATCCAGCGCCTCAGGGTCGATCAGCTCACGCAGTTCCTCCTGGCCCAGCAGCTCGCGCAGCAGGTCGCGGTCAAGGGCGAGGGCGGCTGCGCGCCGCTCGGCATTGGGAGTGTCGCCCTCGTACATGTAGGTGGCGACGTAGTCGAACAGCAGCGAAGAGGCGAACGGGGATGCGGTCTGGGTCTCGACCTCGACCAGGGTGAGACGGCGCGAGTGGAGGTTTCGCAGCAGCTCGTCGAGCGAGGGGAGGTCGAGCACGTCGCGCAGGCACTCGCGATAGGTCTCGAGGATGACCGGGAAGCGGGGGAAGTCGCGCGCGACCTCGAGCAGGCTCTGCGACTTCAGCCGCTGCTGCCAGAGCGGGGTGCGCTTGCCGGGGTATGCACGCGGGATCAGCAGCGAGCGGGCGGCGTTCTCGCGGAAGCGGGCTCCGAACAGGGCCGACCCGGAGAGCTCGGAGACGACGAGGTCCTCGAGCTCGTCGGGCTCGATCAGGACCAGGTCCGACGGCGGCGGCTCATCGGCGTCGGGCAGGTGGACGACGATCCCGTCATCGGACCAGATCGCGTCGACCTCGAGCTCGCGCTCGTTGCGGATCTTCGCCGACAGGGCCAGCCCCCAGGCGGCGTGCACGCGGCCGCCGAACGGCGAGAGGACGCAGAGGCGCCAGTCGCCGATCTCGTCGCGGAAGCGCTCGACCACGATCGCCTCGTCGGAGGGAACGACCCGGGTCGCCGCCTGCTGCTCGCGCAGGTAGTTGACCAGGTTCTCGGCCGCGCGCCGGTCGAGGTCGTAGTCGCCGGCAAGCTTCTCGGGGTCGGCGGAGACCGCCTCGCGGGCGAAGGCGCCGATCGCCCGGCCGAGCTCGGCCGGGCGGCCGATCCCGTCGCCGCGCCAGAAGGGAACCGCTCCGGGCACCCCCGGCGCCGGGGTGACGATCACCCGGTCGCGGGTGATGTCCTCGATCCGCCAGGTGGTCGCGCCGAGCAGGAAGGTCTGGCCCGGCCGCGCCTCGTAGACCATCTCCTCGTCGAGCTCGCCGACCCGGCGTCCGTCGGGGAGGTGGACGCCGTAGAGGCCGCGGTCGGGGATCGTGCCGGCGTTGGTGACCGCGAGCTGGCGGGCGCCCTTGCGGCCGCGGATCGTGCCCTCGGTGCGGTCCCAGACGATCCGCGGGCGAAGCTCGGCGAAGCGCTCCGACGGGTAGCGGCCGTCGAGCATGTCGAGGACGTTCTCGAGCTGCTCGCGCGAGAGCTCGCCGAACGGCTGCGCGGCGGTGACCAGGCGCTCGACCTCGTCGACCTCCCAGTCGTCCAGCGCCGCCATCGAGACCAGATGCTGGGCGAGGACGTCGAGCGGGTTCTGGGGGATCACCGTCTCCTCGATCTCGCCGCTTCGCATCCGCTTCGCGACCACCGCGCACTCGAGCAGGTCGCCGCGGAACTTGGGAAAGATGCGCCCCTTGGACACCTCGCCGAGCCCGTGCCCGGCGCGGCCGATCCGCTGCAGGCCGCGGGTCACCGACTTCGGCGACTCGACCTGGATCACGAGGTCGACGGCGCCCATGTCGATCCCCAGCTCCAGCGAGGAGGTGGCGACCAGGCAGGGCAGCTCGCCCGACTTCAGCAACTCCTCGACCAGCGCCCGCTCCTCGTGCGAGAGCGAGCCGTGGTGGGCCCGGGCGACTTCCTCCAGGGTCTCGTCGACGGCGGGCCTGCCGTTGCCCGCGTGCTCGGTCGCCGGCAGCTCCTCGGGGTCCTGCTCGTTGGCGAGCTCGTTGAGGCGCTTGGCCAGCCGCTCCGCCCCGCGGCGGTTGTTGACGAAGATGATCGTCGAGGTGTGCTCGCGGACCAGGCGCAGCAGCTCGGGGTAGATCGCCGGCCAGATCGAGCGCGGCGTTGGTCGCAGGGTCCAGCGATGCCTCGATCGGCCCAGGGTCGATCCGGTCCGGAGACGGTTCCTGGGCGGCCGTCCGACAGGTTCTTCGGCGCCACCCGCTGCAGGAGCGGATGCCCCGGGTTCGGTCATGTCCTCGACCGGAACCTGGATCTCGAGGTCCAGTTCCTTCGACCGGCCGGCGTCGACGATCTCGCACTCGCGCTTCGGCCCGACCAGGAACTGCGCGATCCGTTCCAGCGGACGCTGGGTCGCGGAGAGGCCGATCCGCTGCAGCCGGGCGTCCTCGTTCTCGCGCTGCGCCAGCTGCTCGAGCCGCTCCAGGGTCAGGGCGAGGTGCGAGCCGCGCTTGCTCTGCGCGACCGCGTGGATCTCGTCGACGATCACCGCCTCGACCGAGCCGAGCATCTCGCGGGCGCCGGAGGAGAGGATCAGATACAGCGACTCCGGGGTGGTGATCAGGATGTCGGGCGGGTTGCGCCGCATCGCCTGGCGCTCCTTCTGCGGCGTGTCGCCGGTCCGCAGCCCGACCGAGATCTCGGCCCCGATTCCGGCCAGTGGGGCGCGCAGGTTGCGCTCGATGTCGTAGGAGAGCGCCTTCAGCGGCGAGACATAGACGATCCGGGTGCCGTCGCCGCGCCCCGGCTCGGTCGCCAGGCGGTCGATCCCCCAGAGAAACGCCGCAAGCGTCTTTCCGGACCCGGTCGGAGCGCAGATCAGCGTGTTGGCGCCGCTCGAGATCGCCGGCCAGCCGCCTGCCTGGGCAGGCGTGGGGGCGTCGAACGACTTCTCGAACCAGTCACGCACGGGCGCCGAGAAAGGCGCCAGTGGGTCTTTCGCACTCGTATTTCGCTTGGCGGCCAACCGACCGATCTTACGCAGGTCGGTCGGTCGGCCTCCGATGCTCTATCCCCGCCGCCCGCAGCGCTCTCTCGCGGCTTGAGAAGACCTCCAGGCGAACCACCCGGCCGTCGAGGATCTTCCACGAGGTGGGCGCCCTCGCTATCGACTTCGACGCCGCTCCCTTGCCGCGCCCGCGGTACCGGCAGAGCGCCACGACGTGATCGCCCTGCGGTCAGGTACTTCTCGACCTCGACCACCCAGTGCTCCCAGGGGCTGAGCCATTCGCGCAGGCGCTCGCTCTCTTCGGCGCTGGGTCGCTGTAGACGCCGCTGATCCCGGCGGAAGCTCATCCGACCAGCCCCACTCCATGTCGTCCGCGTAGACCTCGGGCCGGTAGCGCCAGTTGCCCTTCGCCCACTGCTCGTAGATCGGGCGGATCGACCTCGATGTTGGACTCGGACACGGCGCCAGTATCGCGGAGGGGAGATCGGCTACTCGCGCGAAATGACCGGGCCATGATCAGCGCTGAGCGCATCGAACCTCCCGGCGTCTGTAGTGACGGTGCCTCAAGCCCTCGACTTCGAACCGCGCCTCCGCGTACATGGCAATCGCCACGCCATTGTCGGGGAACACCTCGAGCTCGACCTTGTGCACTCCCATCGATTCCGCCTGGGCCAGCGCCGCGTCCAGAAGCATCCGACCACCCCCCTTGCCGCGCCAATCGGCCAGCCCCCACATGCCGAGCTCCAGCACGCCTCCGGCGTTGGTGCAGATGCAGCCCGAGAGTCCCGATCACTCCATTCCCCTCTTCGAGCCAGCGAGATAGCGTGTCACCACTTTCGTCGCCCAGGCGTCCGGCGGGACGTCTCCATTAGTTCTTCCCCAGTGCTACCGCGAGTCGCGGGCTAACCAGCGATCCTCGTCGGCGACCTGCTTCATGCCCCGGGCCCAGAGCCTCCGCGTCACTCGAAGTTGGCCTTGCGCACCTGCATACGGCGCCAATATCGCTCACGCGCGGGCATCCACTTTGCGGGCGACGTGCGCCGTTATTCTGGATCTGGCTTCGCTTCAAGCCGGTGATCGGTCGGCTGTTCGATTACATGCCCGCGAACGGTGAAACGGCGACGACGGCGCCCCTGCCGGATTAACGTCCCACCAGAGACGTCTCCGACGACAACGAAAGCGCCTAGAAGGGCAGCTTGTCGCGGACCTCGGCCAGCCGCGGCGCCTTCATGTCGCGCTCGGAGAGCAGCGGGTCCTCGACCGGCCACTCGACGCCGACGTCCGGGTCGTCCCAGGCGATTCCGGCTTCGGTCTCGGGGTCGTAGTAGCTGGAGAGCTGGTAGTCGACGTCGGCGGTCTCGCTGAGGACGCAGAAGCCGTGGCCGAAGCCGACGGGGACGAACATCTGGCGGTGCGTCTCGTCGTCGAGCTCATGGCCCTCCCACTGGCCGAAGGTGGGCGAGTCGCGACGCAGGTCGACCGCGACGTCGAAGATCCGTCCCGCCGAGCAGCGCACCAGCTTCGCCTGGCCGGGCTGGGTCTGGAAGTGAAGGCCGCGCAGGGTGCCGCGGGCCGAGCGCGAGTGGTTGTGCTGGACGAACTCGACCTCGACCCCCATCTCGCGCCAGACGTCCTTGCGGAAGGTCTCGGCCAGAAAGCCCCGCTCGTCGCCGAAGGCGGGTGGCTCGATGATCACGAGGCCGTCGAGTCGGCTCTCGACCTTTCCGGTCATCAGCCGAGCGCGCGGCCGTACTGGCGTTCGTAGTAGTCGCGGTAGTCGCCGGAGCGCAGCGGCCCCCACCACTGCTCGTTGTCGCGATACCAGGCGACGGTGCGCTCGATCCCCTCCTCGAAGCCGACCTCCGCCTTCCAGCCCAGCTCCTCGAGCTTGCTCGAGCCCAGCGAGTAGCGGCGGTCGTGGCCGGGCCGGTCGTCGACGTACTCGATCAGCGACTCGTCGCGCCCGGTCAGCTCGAGGATCTGCCGTACGACGTCGATGTTGGGCAGCTCGTCGGGGCCGCCGGCGTTGTAGGCCTCGCCCGCGGTCCCGTTCTCCAGCACCGCGTCGATCGCCGAGGCGAAGTCCTCGACGAAGAGCCAGTTGCGGACCTGGGCGCCGTCGCCGTAGACCGGCACCGGGTCGCCGGCCAGGCAGTTGAGCACCGCCAACGGGATCAGCTTCTCGGGGTGCTGGCGCGGGCCGTAATTGTTGGAGCCGCGGACGATCAGCGACTCGGCCCCGTAGGTGTGGCTGAAGGCAGAGACGAGCAGGTCGCCCCCCGCCTTCGATGCCGAGTAGGGCGACGACGGCGCCAGCGGCGAGCTTTCGGTGAACGATCCCTCCTCGATCGAGCCGTAGACCTCGTCGGTGGAGACCTGCAGGTGGCGGATGCCGGCGTCGCGGGCCGCCTCCAGCAGCACGAAGGTCCCGTAGACGTCGGTGGTGATGAACTCGCCCGGCGAGTGGATCGAGCGGTCGACGTGCGACTCGGCGGCGAAGTTGACGATCGCGTCGCAGCCCTCGACCGCATCGCGAGCCGGCTCGCGCTCGCAGATGTCCCCGACCACCAGCTCGACCGAGTCGAGCCCCTCGAGGTTCTCCCGCCGCCCCGCGTAGGTCAGCTTGTCGAGCACCCGCACCTCGTCGTCGGGGTGGGTCTCGACGCGGCGCCGCACGTAGTTGGAGCCGATGAACCCGGCTCCGCCGGCAACCAGCAGTCTCATGCGACCGCCTCGCGCTCGGTCTGGCGCTGGGCGAGGTAGCCGGCCAGGCCGTCGCGCCAGTCGGGTAGCAGGATCGCCGCCTCGCGCTGGGTCGCCAGCGCCGAGAAGGCGGGCCGGGGCGCCGGCCGGGAGAGCATGTCGGTGGTAGCGGAGAGCACGTTGCACTCGACCTTGGCCTGATCGAAGATCTCGCGCGCGAAGTCGTACCAGGAGCAGGCCCCCTCGGCCGCCATGTGGTGGACCCCGTAGGCGCTGCCCTCGATCAGCCGAACCAGCCCCGACGCCAGATGCCAGGTGTAGGTCGGTGAGCCGACCTGGTCGCGGACGACCAGCACCTCGCCATGGTCGGCGGCGAGCTGGAGCATCGTCTCGACGAAGTTGGGCCCCCCGATCCCGAACAGCCAGGACGAGCGGACGACGAAGTGGCGCCGGTTGGCGGCAGCGGTCGCCTCCTCGCCGGCGAGCTTGGTGCGCCCGTAGGCCGACTGCGGGGCGGGTTCGTCGACCTCGACGTAGGGCTGGTCCTTCTGGCCGTCGAAGACGTAGTCGGTCGAGACGTAGACGATCTTGGCGCCGACCAGGGCCGCGGCCGCCGAGACGTTGCCGGCACCGGTGCCGTTGACCGCCATCGCGCGGTCCTCGGCCTCCTCGGCGCCGTCGACGTCGGTCCAGGCGGCGCAGTTGATCACGACGTCGGGGCGGTCACGCTCGAAGCGCGCCGTCACGGCTTCGGCGTCGCTGACGTCGAGCTCGGTTCGCGGCAGCGCCGCGACGATGTGGCCGGCGTTGTTCGCGGCCAGGGCGACGTCGCGCCCCAGCATCCCGCCGGCACCTGTGACAAGAAGCCTCAAACCAGCTCGATCTCGGAGTTGTCGCCGACCATCATCCGCAGCGTCTTCGGCACTCCGTCGCTGCGGGTCAGGCTCACGTTACGTCCCAGCAGGCTCGCCTCCAGCCGGGTCTCGAGGTCGCTCACCCGGGCGCCGGTGAGCAGGATCGAGTTCTCGATCTCCGAGCCCGAGACCTCGCACTCGGCCCCGATCGAGGTGTAGGGGCCGATGAAGGCGTCCGAGATCCGCGCCCCCGGGCCGACGATCGCCGGACCGCGGATCACCGAGCCCGAGACAACCGCTCCCTGCTCGACCGCGACCCTGCCCTCGACCCGCGAGTCGTCGGAGACCTCGCCCTCGATCTCGACCTCGAGCTCCTCGAGGACGAGCCGGTTGGCCTCCAGCATGTCGGCGAGCTGACCGGTGTCCTTCCACCAGCCGCTGACGACCTGGGACTCGACCCGCTGACCGCCCTCGATCAGCCGGTCGATCGCCTCGGTGATCTCGAGCTCGCCGCGCCAGGACGGCTCCAGGGCCCGCGCCGCGTCGAAGATCGTCGGGCCGAACAGGTAGACGCCGACCAGGGCGAGGTCGGAGGGCGGATCCTTCGGCTTCTCGACCAGGCGCACGACCCGGTCGCCATCGAGCTCGGCGACGCCGTAGGAGCTGGGGTCGTCGACCCGGGTGAGCAGGATCAGCGCGTCGGGCTGGGTCTCGCGGAAGGCCGAGACCAGCGCGGTTATCCCCTCGGCGAGCAGGTTGTCGCCCAGGTACATCACGAACGGCGACTGGCCGAGGAACTCCTCGGCGGTCAGCACCGCGTGGGCGAGGCCGGCGGGGCGGTCCTGGGTGATGTAGGTGATCGAGGCCCCGAACGCGGTCCCGTCGCCCGCGGCGGCCCTGATCTCGTCGCCGGTCTCGGGCGCGATCACGATCCCGATCTCGGTCACCCCGGCCTCGACCAGCGCCTCGATCCCGTAGAAGAGCACCGGCTTGTTGGCGACCGGGACGAGCTGCTTGGCCGACGTGTGGGTGATCGGCCGCAGCCGGGTGCCGGCGCCGCCGGAGAGGATCAGGCCCTTGAGGTCGTCCATGCGTCAGCTCTCATGTGGGGCTCGACGCGCACCCTGCTCATCCTCACCGTGCGCGAACGCAGGATCCTGCGAAATGTCCACACGGTGCTCGTCAATCGCTCCAGGGTAGGCTCGCCGATTCGCTCACCGTATGCGATCGGGATCTCCTCGACGTGCAATCCCGCTCGCATCGGGAGTAGCAGAAGCTCGACCGGGAGCGCCGGCGGCTCGGCCAGCCAGGCGAACCCCTCGATCGTCTCGCGACGGTAGGCGCGCATCCCGGTGTGGACGTCGCGCACCCGGCGACCGAACAGCGCCGAGGCCGTGAGGTTGAAGGCCCGGTTGGCGACGTAGTTGCGCCACCGGCATCGTCTTCGGCCGGCCGCTGGCGAGCCGCGTAGTGCCGGCGATGTCACAGCCGGAGCGAACCATTCCGACGAGCTGCGGGATCCGCTCCGTGGGGTAGGTGCCGTCGCAGTCCAGGGTCACGACGATCGGACGATCGGGATGGGTGAGGGCGAGCACCATCGCCGGCCCGTAACCCCGGGGCGGGTACTGGCGCACCACCTCGACACCCTCCTCGGCGGCGATCTGCGGCGTGCGGTCGGAGGAGCTGTCGACGATCGTGATGCTTGCGCCCGGCACGTCGCGTCGCAGGTCGCTGGGCCACCTGGCGGATCGAGCCCTCCTCGTCCATGGTGATCATCACGACGGCGACGTCCTCGAAGGTCGTGCTGGGCGAGCTGCTCATTGGGGAGTCTCCTCGGCGCGGGCGACGGCGACGTACTGGAATGCCAGCAGCCCTGGCAACAGGCGCGCGAGACGGTACTCGATCGGATAGACCAGGCGGCGGTAGAGCCGGTAGGCCCGCGAGTCGAGAAGCGCCCTGCGGTCTCCCTCCTTCCCGCGGGCGGCGATCTTCTTCGCCCGCCCGACGAACGCGCGCGCGATCCCGGGGTTGACATCGATCGTCTCGAGCCGCCAGCCCGGCCTCGCCCAGGGCCGCTTCAGGGTGGACGGGTGAAGAAGCGCAGATGGGTGCGGTCCAGGGTGCCGGTCGGCGTGTACTCGAAGCGGCCGAAGAGCAGACCGAAGCGCACGTTCCAGACCGCGACATTGGGGACCGAGACCAGGACCCGGCCGCCGGGCGCGAGAAAGTGCCGGTAGCCGCGCAGGGCCGCGATCGGGTCGGCCATGTGCTCGAGCACGTCGGCGAAGACGATCGTCGTCGAAGCGCTGCTCGCCGAGCAGCTCCGCCACCCGCTCGGTGTCGGTCACGTCGACGAGCAGGAAGCGGTCGAGGCGCCGCCGTGCCGGCTCGGCGACCTCTTCGGCCTGGTCGGCTCCCCCAGACCGTGTTGCCGAGCTCGCGCAGCCGCTCCCCCAGCAGCCCCGATCCGCAGCCGACGTCGAGCACCTGCCCCCGTGCCGGGCTGTGCCGCAGTAGCGCGAGGTTCTCGTCCTCGAAGTACTCGTAGGGGCCGAGCTCGAACACGCGTCAGGCGAGACCGGGCACCGCGTCGAGCCGCACCGGCCGCCCGTTCAGCCCACCGGCCACCTCCATCGCCCGCGAGACCGCGCCGTCGACGTTTATGTACTCGAAGTAGGAGAAGCGGCCGCAGAGGTCGATCCCCTGCTGCGGGAACCACTCCCGCACCGCCGCGGCATGCTCCTCGTATCCGCGCCGGTAGACGACGTAGGCGTGCTGGGCCCGGTGCACGTGCGAGAACGCGACCGAATCGGGGTCCTTGACGATGCCCCGCGTCTGCCCAGGCCGTCGACAACGTGTCCGAGCGCCTGCTGGTCGCTCCAGGCCCAGGTCGGGTCGTCGGCGCGGCAGGTGATCTCGGCCTGGATGCTGTAATGGCCGTCGGGCGCGTTGTGGGGCGAGAAGGTGGTCGGGAAGCTGATCCGGTTGACCTTAAAGTCCGGCGGCCGGGAAGTAGACCGCGGTCATCCCCTCGGCGTCCTCGCCGGCGATGCCCAGCGAGACGACGATCAGCGGGTTGATCGTCAGCTCGCTGACCGCCTCGCGAACCCGGTCGGGAATCTCGAAGTCGGCGACCTCGACGAGCCGGTCGAACGGCATCGTGGAGACGATCGCGGTCATAGCGGCGCTCCTCGGAGCCGTCGCTGACCAGCACGCCGCCCTCGGCAGGGGAGCGAGATGCGCTTCACCTCGAACCCGTAGCGGGGTCCGACCCGCGGCGCCCATGACCTCCGAGATCGCCTGGTAGCCGCCCCGCAGCGGGTAGTGGTAGTAGAGCTGGTGCAGGTACCCCTCGGTCGAGATCCCCATCGCCGACTTCAGCACGTCCTCGGGCGGCGGCTGGGGGATGCGATCGGCCCAGGACATCGAAAGCTCGGCCACCGGAACGTTCCAGACCTTCTCGTTGTAGGGGAAGAAGTACTTCTCGCACATCGCCTCGCCGAAGTGGTGCAGGAACCACTGCCGCAGGTCGGCGGGGTCGGGGTAGCGCTCGCGCCAGGGGTTGATGAAGTAGTCGCGGACGCACTCATGGGCCTCGGCGCGCGGCAGCGATGCGAGGTCGTTCTCGAACGGGTACTTGACCAGCCCGCCCCCATAGGCGATCCGGTTCTTGCGCCGGCAGCGATGGACGTTGTCGCCGAGCGAGGAGACCATGAAGTCGAGGACCTCCTCGTTGCGGGAGAACATGATGTGGGGCCCGTTGTCGAAGGTGTAGCCGTCGAGCGCGAACGAGCCGGCATGGCCGCCGGGCTCCGAGCCGGCCTCCAGCACCTCGACGTCGTGCTCCAGGAACATCCCCAGGCATAGGCCGCTTGGGCCGGCGCCGATAACTCCGATCCTCATCGGTCCCCTCTCACGGAGTGGGCCAGGCTAGCCGATCGCCACGCGACCTGGTCGGGCCTCGGAGTCCGACGGGCGCCGTCTAGGCTCGACCGGCTCATGGCGAGCGGGAACCCGCCGCGGCATGATGATCCTGGCTGCGTTCGCCGTGGTCGCCGTGACGATCGTCTGCCTGGAGGGCTGGGGGCGCCTGGCGGTCGCCGGCGTTGCGCGCTGGACCGGCGAGCAGCCCAAGTGGGACCTGCCCGGGGTCCGCGGGCGCGATCGGGATCGCCGTGCTCGCCAGCATCACCGGTTTCTGCGTCTGGGTGCGGGTGCCGGCCCAGGTGCCGTTCTGGATCCTCACCGGGGCGGGGCTTGCCGGCTGGGTGGTGCGGCCGCCAGTCGCCGCGCTGCTGGCGCGAGTGGCGCTGGGGCTTCGCGGCCCGGCTCGGGATCCTCGTCGCGGCTCGGCGCCTGGCTTGTGATCTGGGGGCTGGCCGACCCCAGCTTCCAGCCCTGCGACGACAACGTCGCCTACTTCCCGTTCGCCCACGAGCTGTTCCAGGTCGGCGGACTGCACGAGCCGTTCAGCCAGCGGCGCATCGGCACCCTGGGCTCCTGGATACCGATCGAGTTCTGGGGCTACAAGACACTCGGCCCGGTCGGCGCGGCTGCTCGGCGACGTCGTGATCTGTCCGCATGCTCACCGCGATGGCGCTCCTGTGGTCGAACCGGCGCTGGCCGGGGATCGCGATCGGGGGCGCCGGGGCGGTGGTGGCGGCGCTGGCCCCGATCGGCCGCGCCAACCTGGGCCCGAACGGGATCTCGGTGCTGATGCTCGTCGCGGCCGGGATCGTCGCCGCGAGCGCCACATCACGCGACGACCGCGTCCGAATAGTCGCCGCGATCGTCGCCGGCGCGCTTGCCTCGCAGGCGATCGGGTTCCGGCTGCACTACGCCCTGGTCGCCCTGGTTCCGGTCGCGGTGCTGGTGCTCTGGCCGCCGCGCAGCTGGCGCCTGTTCGGCGCCGGCGCGGCCGCGGCGGTCCTCCCGATCCTGGGCGTGGTCGCTGGCCGCCTGGCGCGACACGGGCACGCCGCTGTTCCAGGTCCTCGGCAGCGGCACCCTCAATCCCGACTGGCACGGATACAAGGACCCGGCGGTGCACGGCTTCAGCACCCTGCTCGGCCGCACCCTCGACCTGCTCAGCTACAAGGACATCGGGCTGACGATCCTGGCGCTGATCGCGATCTGCGGACTGGTGCTGGCGATGCGGCGGCCGAACGGCTGGCGCTTCGCGGTGCCGCTCGCGATGGCCGCGGCGGCATTCGTCACGATCGCCGCCTTCCCCGACCTGCTGACAGTGGCCATAGTGGACGACTCGTGGCGGGTCACTCGTCCACTGGTCATCGCGCCGCTGCTGGTGCTGGTGGCTCTCCTCTGCGCCGTGCAGCCGGTGCGATTGCAATGGCGCTCGGAGCAGGCCCTGCCCGTCGTGATGACGGCGGCCGCAGCGGTTCTGCTGGCGCTCTGGGTCGGGCAGGTCGAATGGTCGGTGCAGTTCGACCGGGTTCGAACCCTGCGCAGCGGCATCGAGCGGGCGGCCGACTTCGACACCGACCCCTATACGACGGTCCGCACCAAGTACACCGTGCTGAAGCGGGCCCTGCCTTCGGACGCGACATTCGCCTACGCCGTCGACGAGCCGGAGCTGCTCGAGGGAGCCGGCCAGACCGGTTACAACCTCGACATCCTCGGCGCCAACTCGCCCCGACCGGGGCTCCCGTTCTTCCGGGGCCGGCGGCGAAGGTGGCTTACTTCCGATCCCAGGGAATCGACTACCTCATCACCATCGACCCGAAGGCGTCAGCCTGCCTTTACAACGCCGCTGCGTGGCAGGCGAACCGGCACGGGGTCCGGGTCTATCAGCTCTGGGCGCCCTACTTCAACGACTGGTTCTCGGACCTGCGTCCGATCACCCACCGGTACCCCACGGAGCACTTCGCCGACCTGAGCCTCACCCGGCTGACGCCGGGGCGCTCGCGCTAGTAGGCCCCGCCGAGCTTGCGGTGGTCCCAGCTCGCGGTGCGAAGCGCCCGGAAGCGGACCGCGACCCGCTTGGCGGCCTGCGCCTGCAGCGCCTCGCGGGCGTCGTCCGTCGAGCGACTCCATCCCCTCCGCGTAGCGCAGCGTCAGCTCCTCGGCGAGCGGGAAGACGGTCTCGATGTCGCGGTGGATCTCCGCCTCGGCCTCGACCATCACCCCGCGCAGCTCGGCGTACTCGTGGCCGGTCTCGATCATCAGCGTCGCGCGCGGGTCGCGCTCGAGGTTGCGCACCTTCTGCGACTTGGCGTAGGTGTAGATCCAGACCTCGCCGTCGCGGGGGACGTACCAGAGCGGCATCAGGTGCGGCCAGCCGCGCGGGCCGAAGCTGCCGACGACGACCACGCGCTCGCGTGTCGATCAGCTCGCGCTGCTCGTCGGGGTTGAGCTGGATCTGGTCGCGCTTGCTGGCCAAGTCAGCGTCCCAGCCGGGCGCAGCGTCAGCTCCTGCCAGGGGCCCTCGCCGGCCATCGGCTGGGTGCGGCCCTCGAGCCAGTCGGCCTGGAGGTCGTCGTAGTGGGGGCTGGCCGGGTGGCCGGACTGGCCGGTGAACATCTGCCAGCGCGAGCTCCGTCGGGGTCGCCGGGGTCGGCGACCATGCGCCAGCTCGGCGCCCAGACGGCGCGGTAGGGGTCGTTGGGGTCGTAGGCGATCTGGCTGACCGTCTCCTGCGCGCCGCCGGCTCGGCAGGCGGCGGTTGAGCAGCCGGCGCAGCAGCGGGTTGGCGTCGCCGAGCGGGTGCGGGAACTCCATCTCGTGCACCCGGCCCCAGCGCCAGCCCTCGGGGTCGGGGCCGAAGCGGTCCTCGAGGTCGTCGAGGCCGCCGCGCAGCGCGTCGAGCACGAGCTCGTCCCAGGGGCGGCCGATCAGCTCGCTCGTCGCCCTCCGCCCAGAGCGCCATCAGGTGCGAGTGCCAGCGCCAGGGCGAGGTGACGTGGGCGGTGAAGCCGTTGTCGGCGCGGTCGAGCCAGCGCTCGCGAGAGGTCGCGGTCGCCGATCGCGGCGCGGGCGAACTCGCGCGCCAGCCGCAGGATGAAGGCCTGGTAGATCGTCGCCGCGACCGAGCTCGGCGCATCGAGCCGTCCCAGCTCCGCAGCCGCTCGATCGCCCGCAGCTCGCGCTGGCCCTGCGGCTTCAGCCTCGCCAGCCGGCTGCGCGGCCTCGATCCCCGGGATCGAGAGGACGTCGGACTGCATCGCCTCGAATCCCTCGAGGTCGTGCTCGTCGGAGGCGCGCAGCAGGTCCTCGATCCGCCGCGCGCGGAAGCCGTCGAGCCAGTCGCTGGTGATGTGGTGCGGGTAGTCGTCGCCGACGATGCGGTTGTTGGCGGTGACGAGGAAGCCGCTCTCGGGGTCGGTCAGCTCGGGCAGCTCGTCGTAGGGAACCGTGCCGTCCCACTCGAACTCCCCGCTCCAGCCGGGCTTCGGGAGGTCGGGGCAGCCCCCGCGCGCGGAGCGGCAGCCGGCCGACCAGCTTGTAGCCGATCGAGCCGTGGCGGTCGGCCCAGATCAGGTTGGAGACCGGGCGTGGTGTGGCGCGCGAGCGACTCGACCAGCTCCGGCCCGGACCCGGTCTCCAGGCACCTCGAGGTTGGCGGAGGTGACGGTCGGCTCGTCGAGCGCGATCCAGCGCAGCGCCAGCGGCTGGGCGTCGTCGGCGCCGAGCGCCTCGTTGACGATCGGCCCGTGGTGGGTGCGGCGGACCTCCAGCACGTCGGGCTCGGTCCGGCCGTTGACCGCGATCTCCTCGCGCTCGACCTCGAGCGGCAGCCACTCGTCCTCGAACAGGTAGCGATCGCCGTCGATCCGCTCGATGAAGAGGTCCTGGACGTCGGCCATCACGTTGGTGAAGGTCCAGGCGACGTCGTTGTTCTGGCCCATGTAGATGCCGGGCAGCCCGGCCATCGAGGCGCCGCGCGCGATGCGGTCGCCGAGCGTGAGGCCGACCTGGTACCAGATGCCCGGCATGCTCGGCGGAAGGTGCGGGTCGCCGGCGATCAGCGGCCTGCCGGTGGCGCGTCAGCTCGCCGCTGACGGCCCAGTTGTTGGAGCCGCTCGCCTCGACCGGCCTGGCCGAGCGAGTCGCGGATCTGGGCGATCTGCTCGGCGATCGCAGTCCCGTCGCCGCTCCAGGCCTCCTGGGGGACGATCGGGTTGTCGGCCGGATAGACCGGGTCGAGCCGCGCGGTCAGCTCCGGCCCCAGCTCGCGCAGCATGTCGGCGCGCAGCAGCTCGCGCTCCCAGTTGGTCGAGAGGCCGAAGGCGAGCAGCTTGCCGATCGCCAGCATGTCGGCGGGGCGCCAGGGCTCGAAGTCGAGCCGCAGCAGCTGCATCTCGAAGGGCAGCGCCCGGGCGCGTCGCCACGCCCGCCTCGACCCCGGCGCAGTAGCAGTCAAGCTGGGCGCGGAAGCCCGGGGTCGAGGCCGGCCTCCTCGCGCTCGGCGGCGCGGCGCAGGCCGAGCGTCCGCATCAGCCGGTCGACCGGCAGGCCCTCCGCACCGGCGATCTCGGACAGCCGCCCGGCCGTGACGCGGCGGTAGAAGTCCATCTGCCAGAGGCGCTCCCGGGCGTGGCAGAAGCCCTGGGCGAACCAGAGGTCCTCCGGCGTCCGGGCCTGGACGTGGGGCACCCCCCAGCGGTCGGTGGAAATCTCCAGCGGCGCTGAGATGCCGTCGACCTCCAGCGTGCCCGACCAGTCGGGCACCGGACGGCGCAGCAGCCGGTGCCACAACGCCCCCAGCGCCGCGCCCGCGAGCGCCGCGCCGGCGACGGTCGCGATCGCGCCCGAGAGCGCCAGCCGCTTCGACAGCGAGCCGCTCACAGCTCCTCCGCCATCCGCGGGGCCTCGCGGTTGAACACCCACACCGCCAGTACGCAGATGCCGACGAAGATCGCCGCCGCGGGCAACAGGTTGCACCGCCCCGCCGGCGGCGTCGAGCCGCGCCCGGGAGCCGAGGGGTCGATGATCCAGGCCCGAGCCTGCAGGAAGATCGGGGTCAGCGGGTTGAGCAGGATCAGCCAGTGGAACTGCTCCGGCACCTGGTTGCAGCGTGTAGAGGACCGGCGTCGCGTAGAAGAGCGCCTGGGAGAGCACCGACCAGATGATCGACATGTCGCGATAGCGCACGTAGAGCGCCGAGAGGATCGCCGACACCGCGCAGGTGAGGACCAGCAGCCAGCGAACAGCACCGGCAGCAGCAGCCAGCTCCAGTAGGGCCCGTCGCCGTAGGCGAGGATGAAGACGAAGACGGCGACCATGTTGACCCCCAGCGTCAGCAGCACGGTGAGCACGGAGGCGAACGGGATCGCCAGGCGCGGGAACTGCATCTTGCGGACCACCCCCTCCTCCTCGACCAGCGAGGTGAGCGCCTTCTGGGTCGCCTCGGCGAAGAAGCTGAACAGCATCACGTCGAACAGCAGCAGGACGGGATAGTCCTTGACGTGGCCGCCGAGCTTGAAGATCTGGGTGAAGACGAAGAGCAGGACGCCGAACAGCAGCAGCGGGCGCAGCAGGGTCCAGACGTAGCCCAGCACCGCGCCGACGTAGGTGACCTTGAACTTGTTGACCGCGATCAGCCACAGCAGGTCGAAGAAGCGGCGCCAGCCGCCGCCCAGCGCCGAGGGGCCGATGACCTCTCGCAGCTCGCCCGTCCGTGCCGTCGCCTCCATCGCTCAGCCGCCCCGGACCTCGACGTGGATCTCGATGCTCGGGGACGACGATCGCGCTCGACGGCCGATCGCCGAAGACCACGAATCCGAGCACGTGGGGGACGTGGAGGGCGACGTCGTGCTCGGTTGCGGTGCCGCGAGACCCCGATGTGGAGGAAGTAGCGGCCCGGCGCGAGCCGGTTCTCGAGGTCGACCCCGACCGTGACGCGCTGGCCGGCGGCAAGCCCGCCGTCCGCTCCGGGGCTGCCCGCGATCGGCCCTCCGAACTGGTGCACGTTGACGTCGTTGGGGTCGCCGATGATGAACCCGAACTGGGCGCCGGGAACGTCGCGGTCGGCCTCCAGCAGGGCCCGGATCCTGAACTGCCGGCCCTGCTCGACGTTGGTCACCCGCTGCCCGTCGGCGTCCTCGAGCCAAATGTCGAGCAGCCGCACGTCGCCGGCCGCGGCGCCGGGGCCGCCCGTCCCTGCCGCCCGCTCGTACTGCTGCTCGAAGTTGAGGCGCAGGTAGCGCCGCGCGACCTCGCGCGGGTCTCCGATCTCGGCCAGCCGTCCGTCGTCGAGGAGCATCGCCCGGTGGCAGAAGCGCTCGACCGCCGCCATGTCGTGGGTGACGAGGACGATCGTCTTGCCCCGCTCCCGCATCTCGCCGGAACACGTCGGCGCACTTCTGCTGGAACGCGGCGTCGCCGACCGCCAGCACCTCGTCGATCAGCAGGATGTCGGTGTCGGCCTGGACCATCACCGAGAAGGCCAGGCGGACGAGCATCCCCGAGGAGTAGTTCTTCAGCTTCAGCTCCGCGAACTGCTCCAGCTCGGCGAAGCTCGAGCACGTCGTCGATGCCTCTCGCGGGCCTCCTTCGGCGTGAGGCCCATCATCACCGCGTTGAGCACGATGTTCTCGCGCGCGGTCAGCTCCATGTCGAATCCGACCCCGAGCTCGATGAACGGGGCGACCCGGCCCTCCATCCTCACCCCGCCGCGCGTCGGCGCGGTAGATGCTGGCCATGATCTTCAGCAGGGTGCTCTTGCCGGAGCCGTTGCGCCCGACGATCCCGAAGAACTCTCCCCGGTGGATGTCGAAGCTCACGTCCTGCAGGGCATCGAGCTGGCGGTATTCCTGCCGCGCGAACGGGTTGACGAGCCGCTCCTTGAGGCGGCTGATCCGCTGTGTGGGAATGCGGAAGGTCTTCTCGACATCCCGCACCTCGATCGCAACTGGGCCTCCGCGTGAGGTCCATTGCTCCTTTGCCGGCGCCTGGCTCACCGGCGGCGTCGGCATCCGCGCGTGTGTGCAGCGCCACGCCGAAAACGCTATCGCGCAGCGCCTATGATCGGCGCCCGTGGCGCCCAGCGTCCCAGCCCCTCCCTACGAGCTCGCCCACCGTGTGGGCTCGATCGAGTACGCCGAGGACCCGATCGAGCTCTATGAGATGCGGGGCCGCGAGCAGCGCGAGGTCATCGCCTCGATGCTGCCCGAGGGCTGGGACTTCGAAGGCAAGCGTGTGCTCGACTTCGGCTGCGGCTCGGGACGGACGCTGCGCCATTTCCTCGACGAGGCCGAGCGGGGCCGAGTTCTGGGGCTGCGACATCGACGAGCCGAGCATCGAGTGGCTGCAGCGAGAACCTCGAGCCCGCCGATCCACGCCTTCCAGAACCCGCCCCTCCCGCCGATCTCTCGGCCCAACGGCTACTTCGACCTCATCTACGCGATCTCGGTCTTCACCCATCTCACCGACTCCTGGAGCGAGTGGCTGCTCGACCTGCACCGGGTGCTTGCCGACGACGGCCTGCTGATCGCCACCTACATGGGCGAGGGCATGTCGGAGTGGCTCGCCGACGAGCCCTGGGAGGAGGGCCGGGTGGGGATGAACGTGCTTCGCTCCTGGCAGAGATGGGACGAGGGCGGGCCATTCGTCCTGCACTCGGACTGGTGGATCAGAGCCCACTGGGGACGCGCCTTCGAGATCCTCGACGTCGTCCACCGCCCCGAGATGGGCGGCGAGCTGGGGCGCCACTCGTGGGCGCTGATGCGCAAGAAGCCGGGTCGGCTGCACCCCGTCGACCTCGAGGCGCTGCGAGCCTGGAGAGGAGCGCGAGATCGAGGCGCTGCGGCACAACATTCGTCAGCTCCAGGGTGAGGCCGGAGAGATGGCCCGGCAGCGGGACGAGCTGCGGGCCCAGCTCGAGCGGGCGCTCGCGCTGCGCGAGGAGACCGTCGCCGGCTACGAGGGATCGGTGAGCTGGCGGCTCACCAAGCCGCTGCGGTCCCTGGCCCACCGGCGCCGCGAGGGCGGCTGACTCAGGGCTCCAGGCCCGCCGGCAGGCGCCCTTCAGCCTCGAGCTTGTCGAGGTGGGCCTGCATCACCATCGCTGCGGCCGGGCGGAGCTGCTCGGGGACGTCGTCCCAAACCTCGGCCAGCAGCGCCGCCCGCGAGCGCTCGCCGCGCTCCAGCGCCGCCAGCAGCCGCCGCTCGCGCATCATCCGGTGCTCGACGTATTCCTCCAGCTTCGCCGCGGGGCCGGTGACCCAGGGTCCGTGTCCGGGGCAGATCAGCTTCAGGTCGAGCTGCTGAAGGCGCCGCAGCGACTCGAGGTAGGCGACCAGGGACCCGGCGTCGGGGGGCACGATCGTGAATCCCTCGCCCAGCAGCAGGTCGCCGCTGAAGCAGACTTCGCCGGCCAGGAAGCAGAGGTGGTCGGTGGCGTGGCCGGGTGTGCCGAGCGCGGTCAGCGGGCCGTACCCCTCGCCATCCGTGAGCCGCACTTCCTCCGCGTCAAGCAGCGGGGCCCCGTCGTTGTGGTCGGCGTGGCCATGGGTGACGAGCACGGCGCCGATTCCCCCGCGCTCGGCCGCGGCCTCCCGGATCGCTTCGATGTGGCCCTCGTCGGCCGGCCCCGGGTCGATCACCAGGCAGGGGTCGGAGCCGAGCAGGTAGGTGTTGGTGCCCTGCAGGGTCATCGGCCCGGGGTTCGGCGCGATCAGCCGCGCGATCTCGGGATGGCCGGGCGCGAGATCTAGAGCCGCGCCTATGCAGCGACCTCTTTGCGGATCGCCTCGCGCGCGTCCTCGGGCTCCAGCACGACGAGATCCCCGGCGCCGCGCAGGATCTCGCGCACCAGCCAGGAGGTGCCGGCATATGGGACCTCGACCACGACCGCGCCGTCGGAGAGCTCCTCGACCACCGTGCGCTCCTCGCGCAGCCAGCGGGCCCGTTCCGGCGAGACCCAGACCCGGGCGACGCTCGCGGTCGGCACCTCGCCGTCGGCCATCCAGCCCTCCACCCCGGCGATCTCCTCCACCTCGGGTCGCGGCTCGAATGCCTGCGACGACAGCTTGGCCTCCTTGATGCGATCGAGCTTGAAGTGCCGGATCGCGCCTCGCCCGAGGTCGAAGCACTCCACGTACCAGCCCTCCTTGCCGTTCTCGAGCCGGTAGGGCTCGACCTCGCGCTTGGTGAACTGGTCCTCGTTCTCCTTGTAGTAGTTGAGCTCCAGGACCTTTCGCCCAGCGATCGCCTCGTTGACGATTCGCGCCACCTCGGGGTCATCGCCGCCCCCGGAGGCGATCTCCAGCCCCTCTTCCGAGGGGTCGTGCCCCAGCGCCTTGACGATCTTCTGGCGGGCCGTCTGCAGCCCCGCCTGCGGGAGGTGCTCGCCGAACAGGTCGATCGCCGCGACCAGCGCCTTGGCCTCCAGCGGCAGCAGGCGAGCGGGGCGGGCGAAGCTGTCGCCGTAGGGCTCCGAGTCGACCTCGATCTCGTCGCCCTGGATCTCTGCGTAGAGCACGTAGGTCCCGCCGCCGAAGTTGACAACGTTGAGCACGTCGATGTCCTCGTTGAGCTCCTCGACGCTCAGCTTGAGGCGCCGGCAGACGTCGTCGACCGAGAGCCTGCCCTCCGCCTTGGCGGCCTCGATCAACAGCCCGGCGAGGGTGATCAGCCGCGCGAAGCGCTCCGGGCGGATCGTCGCCTCGCCGCGGCCGTTCGAGCGGCTGCGGCGGCCGTTGGCGCGCAGGGGGCGGTCGACCGTGTCGGCGGGCTCGAAGCCGTTTGCGTGCCGGTGGCGCAGCAGGGCGAGGCGCCTTTCGGCCTCCTTGCGAAGCTCCTGCGGCTCCAGCACCTCGGCGTTGTTGCGCCAGCGCAGAACCCAGGAGATCAGCTCCCGCGGCGACGCGTACGGGGTCTCGAAGACGACGCCCTTCCCGGGGGCCTTGTCCGGCTTGCGGGCGGCACGGAACTCCCCGTACTCGCCGAAGTCGCGCTGCACGAGCCAGGCGATCCGCTCGCGGAAGAACAGCTTCGCGGTGCCCTCGATCTCGCCCAGCTGCCAGTCGGCGCGCCGCGCGTAGTCGCGGCGGTCGAAGTCCTCGGGGGGCGCGAAGTCGTGCTCGGCCTTGGACGCGTAGCCGACCTTGCCCTGGATCCGGGAGAGCCGGAAGACGCGAACCGCCTCGCGCTCGTGCGAGTGGCCGATCAAATAGAACTGGCCCCCGCGGTAGACGAGGTGGTACGGGTTGACCTTGCGCTTCGCCGTGTCGTCGCGCTCCATCGTGTAGTAGGTGAACTCGATCGTCTTGCGGCGCGAGATCGCGGTCTCGATCTTCGACAGCCGCTGGGCCAGGTCGCGTCCCCCGGCCGACGCGGTCACCGCCATCTCGACCGGGGCCCGCTCCCCTTCGGTGACCGGGTTGGGGTGCCCCCAGGCAACCTGCTGCAGGGCCAGCCGCAGCGGCTCGGCGTAGGCGAAGCCGCCGTCGGCGAGCAGCGACAGCGCCGTGCGCAGCGCCGCCAGCTCGTCGTCGGAGAACTTGATCGCCGGCAGGTAGTAGTTCTCGGGCGGCAGCGAGTACAGCTCGGCCTCGAAGAAACCCTCGCCCGGCTTCTCCACCTGGAGCAGGATCCCGAGGCTCTCAAGCTCGGCCCGGTCGGCGTAGAAGCGCCGCGCGAAGGCGTCGTCGTTCATGTCGCTGTAGCCCTCCACCTCGCGCTTGATCTCCAGTGCCGAGACCGGCCTGCCCTGGGCCATCAGGAAAGAGATCAGCGAGAGCTGGCGGATCAGCTTCTCGGTGTCCTTGGCCATTCCGCCTCTGAGGATAGTCAGCGCTTTGCGCCTTGCAGTGGCGCATATGCGCAATTTGCGCCCCCCTCACGCGGGGCGGAAACGGCGTCCAACCCAAGTACACTCGCCTCGTGTCCGACCCTGGCACATCCCTGGACCGGCGCGAGAACAACACCGAGAGCGGCAACGATCAGCTGCTCGACGAGATCCAGCGCCAGCGGGAGGAGATCCTTCGCCTGCGCGACCTGCTGATCGGCAAGGACGCCGAGCTGGGGCACGTGAAGGGCCGGCTGACCGAAGTCGAGGACCAGATCGCTCGCTACACCCGGTTCCTCGACCGGCTGCGTCTGCGGCGCATAGTCGCGGCGCTGGGCAGGCGCCTCGCCAGGTTGCGGGACCAGAGCCGCTAGCGGTGTCCCAGCCGCGCTTCTCGGTCATAACGCCGGTCTATGAGACGCCGGAGGACGTGCTGGCGGCGATGCTCGACTCGCTCCGGGTGCAGGGATTTCGCGATTGGGAGCACTGCCTTGTCGACGACTGCTCGCAGGCCCCGCACGTGCGCCGGATGCTCGAGCGGGCCGCTCGCGACGACCCCCGGGTCCGGGTTGAGTTCCGCGACGCAAACGGGGGCATCGTCCAGGCCTCCAACGACGCGCTGGCGATGGCGAGCGGCGAGTTCGTGGCCCTGCTCGACCACGACGACGAGCTTGCGCCCGACGCCCTGAAGCTTTTCGACGAGCAGATCCTCGAGACGCCGGAGGCCGACTACCTCTACAGCGACGAGGACAAGATCGACCGCGCCGGCCGCCGCTACGACGAGTTCTGCAAGCCGGACTGGACACCGGAGCGGTTCCGGACCCAGATGTACACCGCCCACCTGAGCGTCCTGCGGCGGTCCCTGGTCGATGAGGTCGGAGGATTCGATCCCGAGTGCGAGGGATCGCAGGACTGGGACCTGGCGTTGAAGGTGAGCGAGCGCGCCCGCTCGATCGCCCATGTGCCCAAGACGCTGTATCACTGGCGCACCCTGGAGACCTCCGTCGCGAGGCTCGGGGGAGGGGCGAAGCCGTGGGCGTTCGAGGCCGGCCAGCGGGCGGTGCAGGCCCACTGCGAGCGCGTCGGGCTGCCGGCGCGGGTCGAGTTCGAGCCCGCCGACCGCGACATCCTGCACCTGCGGCCGGCCCTGGAGCGCCACCCGACGGTCAGCATCGTGATCCCCACCGGCGGCACCGCCGGCGAGGTCGGCTACAAGCGGGTCGTCCTGGTCAACCACTGCGTCCGCAGCATCGTCTCGACCTCGACCTACGACGCCTACGAGATCGTCTGCGTTGTCGACACCACCACCGACCAGGCGGTGATCGACGAGCTGAAGGAGATCGCCGGCGACCGGCTTCGGATCGTCGAGTTCAACCGGCCGTTCAGCTTCTCGGACAAGATCAACGTCGGGGCGATCCACAGCGAGGGCGAGCACCTGCTGATGCTCAACGACGACATGGAGATCCTCACCCCGGACTGGATCGAGCGGTTGGTGATGTACTCGGGCTATCCCGAGATCGGCGCCGTCGGCGCCCGGCTCTGCTGGGAGGACGGGCGGCTGCAGCACGTCGGCGTCCTCTTTCACAACGGGCGGCCCAACCACATCTACCGCGGCTACTCGCGGCGTTTCGAGGGCTATTTCAAGAACGTTCTCACGGCCCAGAACTACCTCGCGGTCACCGGAGCGTGCCTGATCACGCCGCGCGACGTCTTCGACGAGGTCGGCGGCCTCTCCACCACCCTGCCGATCAACTTCAACGACACCGACTACTGCTTCAAGGTCTTGGCGACCGGGCGCCGGGTTGTCTACGACCCCGACACCGTGCTCACCCACTTCGAGTCGCTGAGCCGCTCTCCCCACGTCGAGGAGTGGGAGATCAACCGGCTGACCGACCGCTGGCTCCCGGTCAGCGATCTCGACCCCTTCTCGCATCCCAGCTTCGGCGACGGGGCGCCGGCCCGCTATCCGAGCCTCACCCGCCGCCTGCGCTCCGCCGAGACGCGGCTGCGCGCCGGAGTGCGGCGCCGCCTCGCCGCGGTGCGCTGAGCAATGGACTTCCTCAGAAGCCTGCTCGGGATGTTCACCTCCAGCGTGCTGCGGCTGGCGGTCACGGTCGGGATCATGGTCGCCGCCTATTTCCTCTTCGTTCGCCCGATCCTCGACACGACCAACAAGGCGATCGACCAGGCCGGCAGCTTCAACAGACGCCCTGAACACCAACGTCAACCAGTCGCTCCAGCAGTCGAACGTCAACCCGGACATCGCCCGGCAGATAAGACGATCGATCAGGCGAACAAACCGCCAGGTCCAGCGGCAGCTCAACCGCTCGCTGCGCCGAACTCAGGCCGCGCCCAACCAGCGGCGCCAGACCCGGCTGCTGCGCTGCGTCCAGCGGGCGCACGGCAGACGTCGAACCGGATGCAGCGCTGCGCGCGGCGCTTCCAGGGAGCCGATCGTGATCCCCGGCCTTCGCCGCAGCCGCTAGGCGGCGCGCGAGCCGAAGAAGGCGGAGCTCTCGAGCGCGCGGTCGAAGCCCGACCACGACTCGCCGTCGGGCAGCTCGCGCTCGAGGCGATCGAAGCTGCCGAGCTTGCCGCCGAGGTTGTCGATCGCGTGCACCAGCGCGGCCTCGCGGGTGCAGGGCACGACCGGTGAGCCGTGCTCCAGCGCCCCGTGGTGGGAGAGGATGATGTGCAGGACCGCCAGCGCCAGGCCGGTGTCGAAGCCGCCGATCTCCTCGATCGCGCGCCGGACCCTGTAGTAGCCGAGCGGGATCTCGCCCTGCAGCCGCCCGAGGTCGGTCAACTCGATCGCCAGCGGATCGCCGTTGTAGGCCTCGGTCTTGCCGATGTCGTGCAGCAGGGCGCCGGTCACGGCGACGTCGCGGTCGATGCCGGGAAACAGCGCCGCCGCGGCGCTGACCGCCTGGGCGACCGAGACGCTGTGCTCGAGCAGTCCGTGCGGGTACGCCTGGTGGTAGTGCTTGGCGGCCGGGGCCTCGCGGAACCGGACCCAGGCAGCGGAGTCGGGGGCGAAGAAGCGGTCGAGCAGCTCCCGCAGCTGCGGTCGCTGGACCGTCTCGATCAGCTCGCGCAGGTCGGCCTCGAGGCGCTCTACCGGAACCTGCGGACCGCTGGCCAGGTCGTCCTCGTGGAACTCGTCCGGACGCGCGGGCCGCAGCTCGAGGACCTTGATCTTCGCCCCCCACTTGTCGCTGCGCTCGTAGGTCCCCGTGACGTGCAGGGGCTTTCCGGGCTCGGCGACGGCGTAGCGATCCTCAGCCTCCTCCCAGCAGACGGCCTCGACCGAGCCGCTGCTGTCGGCGAGGACCAGGCGCAGGAACGGCTCGCCGTTTCGCTTCTGGCGCAAGTCGCGCTCGCGGACCGCGAACACGGCCGTCACCCGCTGGCCCGCTTCGAGCTCGCGGATCGTCAGACGTCCGTTCGGGGCATGACCGTTTGTCTGCTGCTGAGCGTCGAGTGTCTGCTGCTCGGCCATCGAGATTTCACGGTAGAGAAGCGGGCGGACGGCGCGGCCTCTCCCCCGGACCCCGGCGGATAGCCTCCCGGCGATGGACGGGGGAGGAGCGTCGACAGAGCCGGATTTCGAGATCAGCTCGCTGGTGGCGGCGGCACCGCAGCGGGTCTGGGAGCGGATCATCACCCCGGAGGGGATCAATCACGAGCTGATGCCGTGGATGCGGATGACCGTTCCGCGCGGCTTTGAGCGGCTCGACCCGCAGACGGTCGAGCTCGGCAGGCCGATCGGCCGCAGCTGGATCCTGCTCTTCGGTGTGCTGCCGTTCGAATACGACGATGTGACCCTGGCCGAGCTCGAGCCCGGGCGCCGTTTCCTCGAGCGCTCGCCGATGCTGAGTCAGCGAAGCTGGCAGCACGAGCGGATCGTCGAGCCGGCCGAGGGCGGCTCGCGGGTCACCGACCGGGTCCGCATGCAGCCGCGTCTGGGCCTGCCTTCGGCGCCGCTGCGCCCGGTCTTTCGGGCAGTCTTCCGCCACCGCCACCGGCGCCTGCGCTCCTGGGCAGCCGGGGCGGCGGGCTAGCTTCGGGTCCAGGCCGGTACTGTCGCCAGCCGGGTCGGCTCGTCGCGGCCGCGCAGGGTCACAGCCTCGCCCAGCGACCAGCGCGCCGCCTCGGCGCTGGAAGCGCGCTCCAGCGCAGCTTCGGAGGCGAGCAGGCGCTCGGGTCGCTCCTTGGCCAGCTCGCAGAGCCGCGCCGCCTCGTTGACCGGGTCGCCGATCACGGTGTACTCGTAGCGGTGCTCGGCGCCGACGTTGCCGGCCACCGCCCGCCCCGCCGAGACCCCGACGCCGAGGTCGAGCTGGGGCAGCTCCTCGCCGACCCTGTCGCGGACCTCGCGCGCGGCGGCGAGCGCCGACCCCGCCGGGTCCTCGTGGTCGCCCGGGGCCCCGAAGACGCAGAGCGCCGCATCTCCCTCGAACTTGTTCACCCAGCCGCCCTGGCGCTCGGCGGCCTCGACGACGATCTTGAAGAACTCGTTCAGCAGGCCCACCACCTCGGCCGGCGGGCGACGGGCCGCGATCGTCGTCGAGCCGACGAGGTCGACGAAGAGGGCTGCCACCTCGCGGATCTCGCCGCCCAGCTTGACCTCGCGCTCCAGCGCCGCGCTGGCGACGTCACGGCCGACGTGGCGGCCGAAGAGGTCCCGAAGCCGTTCGCGCTCCTCGAGGCCGGCGGCCATGCGGTTGAAGCCGACCTGGAGCATGCCGACCTCGCTGCCGTCGTCGACCTCGACCCGTGTTGCCAGCTCTCCCGCCTCGACCCGCTCCAGCGCCCCGCGCACCGCCCCCACCGGCTCGGCCACCGCCCGGGCGGCGATCACGATCGTCATCAGGCCGACCCCGCCGGCTGCGACGGCGAGGAACAGGACCGCGGAGTCAAGCTGGCTTCCCGTGATGTCAGCGCCCGCCAGATCCGCGACCACGAAGGCGACCACCCCGAGCAGCGGAACGCCGGTGGCCAGCGTCCAGGCCATCGTCAGGCGGGTCGCCACACCCGGGGAGGCCGGCCTCGGCGGCGGCCCGCCGGCGAGCGCGCGGGCGGTGATCGGTCGCATCTCGCGCTCCGCGAGCAGGTACTGGACGGCGCAGGCGGTCACGCCGCCGAGCAGGATCGTGACGCCGACGACCAGTGCCGCCAACCACAGCACGCTGGCCCAGATCACGGCGAACAGCAGCGCCGCGATCGCCCAGAAGATCGCGGCGATCTGCGTGAACTCGAGCGGACGCCGAAGAAAGACGTCGCGCTCCTGCTCGGTCGCCGGTCGTCCCTCGCGCAGCCATTGGACCGATCTCTCGGAGCGGCTCCGGCCCCAGCGATGGCCGACGAGGAGCGAAAGCGGCATGTAGGTGAAGAAGGCCACCGCCGATCGCAGCGTCAGGTCTCTCAGCTCGTCGGAACCGATCGCCGGAGGCGCCAGGAAGACGAGGAAGAGGCCAACGGTCGTCGCCCCGATCAGGTTGGAGAAGATCCCGACCACGTCGAGGCGGTGCATGACCCGATCCGCCAGCTCGGGGCCGGATTCGGCAGTGGCGAGGGGCGGAATCGAACCGCCGACACCACGATTTTCAGTCGTGTGCTCTACCAACTGAGCTACCTCGCCAGATAGCCGAGGGCCGTATCGGCCCTGGGCAGGAGAAGGTTAACTTGAGCGGCATGGGCAGGATTCGCGTCACTCCCCTGTTGATCGCCGCGGTCGCCGGAGGGCAGCTCGTCTCCGGCGCCTCGGGTGCCGATCCCCGCACCCCGCCGGCCCTTCCCGGCACCCCGGTTCCGTTCCTGGGGACCGCCGTGCTCGGCGACGGAGGCCTGACGGCCGCGGTCGACGCCTACGGCGACCTCGTCGACCTCCGCTTTCCCGGGCCGGCTGGACAGGCGCAGATCGTCAACCCCTACGCCCGCCAGGCGGCGGCAAGCGTCCCCGCCGACACCGGCGTCGTCGTCGCCGCCTCGGCCGGCCGGAGCCCGCCGCTGCCGCTCTGGGGCGCCTCCCGCCTCGGGCAGTCCTACCTGACTGCGAGCAACGTGCTGCGCACCCGGGCCCGGGTCGGCGGGGCGCTGGTGACGATCGAGGACGTGATCCACGGCGAGCGGCTGGCGCGCAGCATCGCGGTCCGCGGCCGGCCCGGCCGGCGGCTCGCCCTGCGGCTCGGGGTCAACCTGCATCCGACCACCGCGACTCGCTGCAGGGCCACCCCCGATCCGGTGTCCCGCTCGCCGCATGCTTTGGAAGGAAGCCTGACCTGGCGCGGCCGTGGAACCCTGACCGCAACCTGGAGCTGTGGCTTCGGCGAGCGCCCCGCGGCGGCCCGGCGCGTGGTCGGCGGGGCAACCCGGACCGACCGCCGTTGGCTGGCCCGCCGCCGGCCGCTCGGGCCCCATGCGCCCGCGTGGGCGCGAAGGATGTACGCCCGCTCCCTGCTCGTCATGCACGCCCTGTACGACCGCCGCAGCGGCGCCGTGGCGGCGGGCGCCCGCGACCGCTGGGCCTACGTCTGGCCGCGCGACGCCGGCACCGCGGCGATCGCTCTGGCCAGGGCGGGATACCCCGCGGCGGCTCGACGGGCGGCGCGCTTCCTTTCCCGGCTCGACCTTGGCGCCGGGGCGCGCTTCCGCGGCGGCGGCTCCGCGGTCGAGGACGGCCGGGTGCTGCCCGGCGACTCCGCCGGCTGGGTCGCCGAGGCGCAGCGGGCGGTCGGGATCGCCCCGCGCCGGCCCCTGAGCGGCGGCTGGCGCGACCGCGGCGACTACGGGGAGCGAGACGGCGATCGCGGCGACTATCTCGCCAATGCGATCGCCGGCGGCGCCGGCTCGGAGCAGATCCGGCGCCTGTTCGTGAGCCCCTCCGGCCTTCAGCGCCGGGCCGGGGACCCCGGCTCGGGCCTCGACTTCGCCGCCGCCTGGGCGGTGAGGCCGTTCGCCCGGCCGGCCCTTTTCGACCAGGTTCGCCGCTCGCTCTCATCCCTGCGGGACGAGGAAGGCCGATTCGGCGCCAACCCGTCCCAGGACTGGCCGGGCGAGCAGGCCTGGACGGCTCCCAATGCCTGGAGCGCCTGGAGCCTCGCCGCCCTCGGCGAGCGCCGGGCCGCGCTGGCGCGGCTCGCCGCCCTGCGCCGCGCCGCGACTCCGGCCGGACTGATCCCGGAGCGCGTCGACCCGGCGAGCGGAGTCGCGACCTCGACCACCCCGCTCGGTTGGTCGCACTCATTCGCAATCCTTGCCCTGTGCAGCCTCTACCGATGAGGCAAGCTTGGGCCTGATGCGCAGCAAGACGGCATCGACAGCGCTGGCCCTGCTCTTCGCCGCGGCGGCGGTCGCCGGGTGCGGCGGCGAGGGCCAGCCGAAGCGGGCGGTCGACGCCCGCAACGAGGTTCTCGGCTTCTTCGCCGCCGATGCACCCGCCGTGGCCGTGCTGCGGCCCCTGCCGACGGCCGACCTCGTCGCGCTCGATCGCGCCGGGGCCGGCTCACCGGCCTGGAGGGCCGTTCGGGGAATGTTCCTCGGGCCGTTGCACGCCGCCGGGCTCGGGCGGCGGCGGCTGGCGCGCCTGGTCGAGCCCCGCGAGGAGATCGAGGGAATCGACGCGGCGGCCGCCGCCCTCGGCGCCCCAACCCCCGATGACCTCGCGGCGAAGCGGCCGCTGCTGGTCCTCGCGACTGACCAGGACGAGCTGCTTGCGAAGCTCCTCGACCGCGCCGCCACGGACGGCAAACTGCGTCGCGCCGGCCGGCTCGACGAGGCCGCCCTCTACCGAGGCCCCTCACAGGCGTTCGCCGCCCGCGACGGCGTCCTCATCTCCGCTCAGAGCCTCGGGCAGGTTCGGACCGCGATCGAACGCCGCGACGGGGACTCAGACCAGCAGCTCGACGAGGACGTCGTGCACTCGATCTTCAACGACCTTGACCCGCAGGGCCCGCTGCTGGTCTACGCCGACCTCGCGGGAGTGCGGGAGGCCGACGCCGGTCTTCGGACCCTGGGCAACCGGGCCCCCTGGACCGAACAGCTGGGACCGACCGGCGCCTCGGTCCGCGCGGTCGACGGCTCGCTTCGGATCCAGGACTTCTCGAAGACCACCGGGGGCCACCTCGACTCCGCGGAGGTGCCGATCGGGACCGAGCCCACGAAGTTCGAGATCGTGCCGTCAGGCGTTCCCGCCCTGATCCCGGGGGCCGGCCCGGTCCGCAACCTGCTGGCCGGCCTCGGGCCGCTACGGGGCGAGGCCAGCGCCTCCGCAGACGAGGTGCGCCTGAACCTGACCGCGGGCGGCTGAGACGCTCAGGCCGCCGCAGCGAGCGCCAGCGCAACCGCGTGCTCCGGGGTCTCGGCGGCGCTGACGCCCGGCATCTCCGCCATCGGCCCCTCGCCCTGCGCCCGCCAGCTGCGAAGCGTGACCACGCTGCGGCCGAGATTCCGCGCGAAGCCGATCTCGGACAGCGTCCCCCACTCGCCTCCGATTGCGATCACTGCCTCGCCGCTGGCGACCACCGCGAGGTTTCGCGCGTAGCCAATCCCGCTTGCGACCACGTAGGTGCAGTGCGGATTGGCATCGTCGACCGAATCGGAGGGGATGATCCCGATCACCGTCCCGCCGGCCTCAGAGGCGCCGCGTGAGGCTGCTTCCATCACGCCCCCCAGCCCCCCGCAGACGACCGCCGCATCCGCCTCGGCCAGCCGCCGGCCGACCTCCTCGGCGAGCCGGGCGAGCTCGGAGCCCTGCGGGCAGGTGCCCGAGCCGATCACCGCGATCTGTCTCGCTCTGGAGTCCTCGGGGCCGGGCACGGGCATCAGATTCGCACGCAGACCGCACAGCGGCATTCTTAGGCTCAGCGGAACCCGAGAGAAGGAGACCCGCCATGAAGATTCAGTTCGTCACGAGCGTCGCTGTAATCGCGCCCGATCCGCCGCAGAGCCGCGAGCTCTACGTCGATGCGCTGGGCCTGCCGCTGCAGGCCAGCGAGGGGAGCGAGTACTTCCACAGCGAAGAGATAGACGGCAGCAAGAGCTTCGGGGTCTGGCCGCTGGCCCAGGCAGCCCGGGCCTGCTTTGGCTCCGACCAGTGGCCCGGCGACCGACCCGTCCCGCAGGCGAGCATCGAGTTCGAGGTGCAGGACGCGGGCGCCGTCGGCGACGCGGCCGGCGAGCTCGAGGGCAAGGGGTTCACCCTGCTGCACGGGGCGCGCGAGGAGCCGTGGGGCCAGACCGTCGCCCGCATGCAGTCGGTCGAAGGCCTGATCGTCGGCATCTCCCACGCGCCCTCGCTTTACGACTGAATGACCGCCCGCTCAACCGGGCACGCCCCCAATCAAGCGGATCAGCTCCAGGGCGCCGGCCTTGTGCAGCGGCTCGTTGAGGTTCCCGCACTTGGGGCTCTGCACGCAGGATGGGCAGCCGTCGGCGCACGGGCACTCGCCGATCAGCCGCGAGGCGTCGCCGAGGAGGCGCTCGAACTCCTCGTATCCGCGCTCGGCGATTCCGATCCCGCCCGGATGCCCGTCGTAGATGAAGATCGTCGGGCTGCCGGTCTGCAGGTGCACGTTGGTGGAGAGGCCGCCGATGTCCCAGCGGTCGCACATCGCGATCAGCGGCAGGACGGCGATCTGGCCGTGCTCGGTTGCGTGCAGGGCGCCGAGCAGGGCCTCGGGCGGGATCTGGCCCGCGATCCGCTGCGGAAGCACGTACCAGAGCGCCTGGGTGACGAAGTTCTGCTCCGGCAGCTCCAGCGAGACGATGTCGAT
The DNA here is from genome assembly GCA_963772265.1 of uncultured Solirubrobacterales bacterium. GTDB lineage: Bacteria > Actinomycetota > Thermoleophilia > Solirubrobacterales > 70-9 > Mayfieldus. The sequence goes on from CAVYWS010000002.1 coordinate 609,536, forward strand.
CGGCTCGTGGTCGGAGAGGCTGACGCGCTGAAAGGCGATCACCTGCTCGGTGACCGAGACGGCGCCGAAGGAGAGCTCGACCCCCGCGGTCTCGCGGCTGGCGCCGACCCGCTCGATGAAGATCTCGGTCTCCTTCTTCGGCCGCGTGTAGAAGTCGCCGTCGAACGGGCTGACGACGGCGCGGCGGGCGTCGACGTCGAGCAGCTCGACCTCATAGGAGCGCCCCAGGTGCAGGTAGACGGCGCCGGGATGCACGGTGGTGAAGGCGCGTTCTGCCTCGACCAGCCCCAGCAGCTCCCCCGACTCGCGCTCGATCACCGCGACGCTGTCGGCGGATGCCGACCGAAGCGGGATGCCCGAGGCGGGAAAGCCGCTGCGCCGGGGCAGGTAGCGGCCGCCCCGGGTCCGCAGCTCGCCGGCCGAGACGAGGCGATCCGCCCGCTCCCGCCAGCCCTCTCCGAAGACGTCGTCGTCGGCGTCGGACAGCGGCTGCTCATAGGCGGCGGCGACCAGGTGCATGGCCGAGATCTGCTCCGAGGCGTGGTCGAGGATCGCCGCCTCGACCGGGCGCCCGAGGAACTCGTCGGGGTGGCGGCAGAAGAACTGATCGAGGGCGTCCTGGCCGGCGACGTAGACCGCGAGCCCGCGGCTTCGCCGCCCCGCCCGGCCCCACATCTGGCGCAGGCTCGCGACGGTGCCGGGGAAGGTGACGCAGATCGCAGCGTCGAGCTCGCCGACGTCGATGCCGAGCTCCAGCGCGTCGGTGGCGACCACCGCCAGCAGCTCTCCCGCCGCCAGCTCGGCCTCGATCTGGCGCCGCTGCTGCGGCGTGTAGCCGGCCCGGTAGGGCGCGATCCGCTCGGCCAGCTCGGCCTTGCCCTCGGCCGCCAGCCGGTCGCGGGTGAAACGCTGGATCAACTCGATGCCGCGGCGGCTGCGCAGGAAGCAGATCGTCCGCACGCCGTGCGAGACCAGGTCGGCGAGCAGGTCGGCGGCCTCCGAGAGCGCCGAGCGGCGGGTCCCGGCGGCCTCGTCGATCAGCGGCGGGTTCCAGATCGCGATCTCCCTCCCGGCCCACGGGGCCCCGTCGTCGTCGAGCAGCCGGAAGTCGAGACCGGTCAGCCGGCGCGCCAGCTCGTCGGGGTTGGCGATCGTCGCCGAGGCCATCAAGAAGCGGGGATCGGAGCCGTAGGAGCGGGCGACCCGGCGCAGGCGGCGCAGGACGTTGGCGACGTGGGAGCCGAAGACGCCGCGGTAGGTATGGGCTTCGTCGACGACGACCCAGCCGAGGTTGGCGAGGAAGTCTCCCCACTGCTTGTGGTGGGGCAGCAGCCCGACGTGGAGCATGTCGGGGTTGGTCAGAACGAGGTTGTTGCGGCGGCGGATCGCCGGCCGCTCCTCGCGCGGGGTGTCGCCGTCGTAGATCGCCTCGCGCAGGTTGGGCGGGCGCAGCTCGGAGAGCTTTCTGGCCTGGTCCTGGGCCAGCGCCTTGGTCGGGTAGAGGTAGAGGGCGCGCCGCTTGGCGTCGCGGGCGATCCCGTCGAGGACCGGCAGGTTGAAGGCGAGCGACTTCCCCGACGCCGTGCCGCTGGTGATGATCAGGTCCGAGTCGGCGGCCGCCTCCAGCGCTTCGCGCTGATGTGAGTAGAGGCGCTCGATGCCCGAGGCCCGCAGCGCCTCGACCAGGCCCGGCTCGAGCGAATCGGGCAGCTCGACCGGACTGGCGCGGCGCTCCGACTCGCTGCTCTCGGCGACCATGCGCCCGTCGCGCCGGCCGGGGTCCAGGGCGATCGCCCAGGGCGAGCCGAGCAGGCTCCTGGCCGGCGTCGCCATCAGCGGTCACCGCCGGCCGCGATCGCGCCCGCGACCCGCACCGCCTGCAGGGCGCTGGCGTCGTGCAGGCGCAGGATCTCGGCTCCGCCCGCGACGGCGAGCGCCGCCGCCGCGGCGGTCGCCCACTCGCGCTCGGATGCCGGCGCCCGCCCTTCCCATGAGCCGGCCAGCACCGCGCCGAGGAAGTCCTTGCGCGACAGCGACACGTACAGCGGGCGCCCGGTCCCCCGCAGCTCCTCGAGCCGCGCGAGGACACGGAGATCGTCCTCGACGCCGAGGTCGAAGTCGAGCCCGGGATCGAGGGCGATCTGCGCCGCCGCCACCCCGTGGTCCATCGCCGCCTCGATGCGCTTCGCGAACCATCCCTTCAGGTATGCGACCGGGTCGTCGTATCGGGGCTTCGGGCGGTCCTCGCGGGGTGGCCCCTCGATCTGCATCAGGACCAGGCCGCAGCCGCTCTCGGCGGCGAGCTCGAACATCTCCTCCGAGCCGCCGCCGATGTCGTTGATCGCCACCGCCCCCGCCTCCAGCGCCCGCCGCGCCACCTCGGGGGCGAAGGTGTCGGCCGAAACCGGCACCCCGAGCTCCGCCAGGCCCTCGATCGCCGGGATCAGGGCCGCGGCCTCGTCCTCCGGCGGCACCGGCGGCCCGCTGCGCGCGGCCACGGCGCCGACGTCGAGCATCTCGAAGCCTGCGGCGACCAGCCGCCGCCCGTCTTCGATCGCGCCCTCGGGGGTGCCGCTGCGCGCCCCCTCGTACATCGAGTCGCTGGTCACGTTGACGATCCCGACCGCCAGCGGCCCGCCCCGCTCGATGGTCCGGTCGGCGAGCTGCCAGCTCCAGGTCAGGCGGCCGGTGACGTTCGAAGGCACCACCCGGCTACCGTAGCGGGCGCCAATGGCGCTCCGATGTGCCTACACCGATCTCGACGGCACCCTGCTGGGCCCGCGCGGGGTCCTTTTCCGGGGCCCCGAGGGGGAGTTCTCGATGATGCAGGCGCGGGGGCTGGAGGCCTGCCATCGAGCCGGGGTCGAGGTGGTGATCATGTCGGGGCGGCGCGAGGCGCAGGTGATGGAGGACGCACGGCTGATCGGCCAGAGCTCCTACATCTACGAAGCGGGGTGCGCGTTTGTGATCGACGGCGAGACGACGCTGCTGACCGGCGCCGAGGCCGGCCAGGACACCACCCTCTACGAGCAGATCGAGGCGAGCGGCATCCCGCAGCTGCTGTTCGACCACTTCGACGGCCGGCTCGAATACCACGCCCCCTGGCACACCGGCCGCGTGCACTCCCACCTGTTCCGGGGCGAGGCCGACGTCGATGAGGCCAACCGCCTGCTCGCGGAGAAGGGGCACGGCGAGCTGCGCCTGCTCGACAACGGGAAGATCAGCACCGAGGTGCCCGGGCTGGAGGTCGCCCACGCCTATCACCTGGTGCCGAGGCTGGTCAGCAAGGGCAACGCCGTCGCCGCCCACATGCGGGCGCGGGGCTACGAGCCGGGGGATTGCATCGGCATCGGCGACTCGATCGAGGATCTCGAGGTCGCGAACACCGTCGGCCGCTTCTTCGTCGTCGCCAACGCGCCGCGCTACGACCCGGCTCTTCGCGAGGCACTGCCCGGCTACGAGAACGTCACCGTCACCGAGGGCGCGATGGGCGACGGGTTCTACGAGGCGGTCGTCTCGACCCTGGCGCTGCGCGAGTAAGGGCGCGGGAGACGAGCCCGCCGCGCGGGCTAGCCCTGCCCGTTTCCGTTGCTGCCCGAGCCGGCGGCGGCACCCGGGCTCGGGGTGCCCGACCCCGAGGCGGAGGAATCGCCGGTCTCCGCCGGGGGCGCAGGCGGAGTCTCTGTCGTGGGAGCCGGCTTTGATGGCTTGGCAGGCTTCGGCGCCGTCGGCGTGACGTTCTGCTGCGGGCTGGCGGGCTTGGCCGGTTTCGTGCTCGCGGCGCTGCCGCCGCCAGTGTTCTTCGGCTTCGGTATGGCGGCGTTGCCGGTCGCGGCGCGGTGGCCTTTGGCCTTTGAAGCTGTTGCCGTTCCCCTGCGGGAGTTGGTCCGGCCGGAACCGTGCACCTTTGACTTCTTGGTCTTCTGGTGCCCGCGGCCCATCTCTGCGCCGCGGCCCTTGCCCTGTCCCTTGCCGCGGCCGATGCCGCGCCCGTGGTCGCGAACGCCTGGTGCAGCCGAGCCATCGGCCGGTCCCTGCTCGCCGGGTGTCGCCGGTACGCCGAGACCGGGGACGCCGCTGAGCAAGCCGGGGGGAATCATGAGCTTTGTCGGCGGCGAAGCGAAGAGACTGAGGGTGCCCGACGCGGCGCCCTCGCCGGCATTCGCCGAATCGTTTCCGAACGCGCCGGCGGCGACGTTTGCCCCAACCGCTGTGCTCGTCGCACCCGGAGGGGAGAGCGCGGCGGCGCTCGCCGGACCGGAGTCCGGCGTCTTCGCCTCGATCAGACCGCTGCGGGCCAGGGCCGAGCTGCAGGCGCCGATGCTGACGATCAGCATCAGGGCCGTCAGGCGCCGGTAACGAATCGGTCGCTGCCGGTTGCCGTTCCGCTCCTTGCGCAGGTCCCCTGCCAGAGCCTCCAGCGCCTCGACGACCTTGGGGTCGAACTGGGTGCCGGCGCAGGAGCGGATCTCCGCAAGTGCTTCGGCTGCCGAGCGCCCCTGCCTGTATGGGCGGTCGGAGCGGATCGCGTGGTAAGCGTCGGCGCAGAAGACGATCCGGCTGCCGAGCGGGATCTCCTCCCCGGCCAGTCCGTCGGGGTACCCGGCTCCGTCCCAGCGCTCATGCGAATGGCGGACCAGATGCGCGGCTCCGCGCAACTCCGGCACCGCCACCAGGATCTGCTCGCCGATGATCGTGTGGCGACGGATGACCGCCCATTCGTCGTGATCGAGGGCGGCCGGCTTCTCGATGATCCGCTGCGGGACACCGAGCTTGCCGATGTCGTGCAGGCGCGCGGCGACGATCATGTCGTCCACCGCCTGTTCGGAGAGCCCGAGCCGGCGGCCGATCGCCTCCGAGATCACGTCGACGTCGTCGGAGTGCGCCGCCGTCGCGGCGTTGTTGGCGCTCAGCACGGCGCTGGCGATCTCGACCGCGGCGCGGCGGGCGGCGCGACGGGCATCCTCGGCGAGAAGAGCGCGGCGTTCCGCAGCTGCGGCTTCGGCGATCGCGTCGCCAACGCGGTCGATTACGACCTGTTCCTCGAGCTCTCCGGACATGGGCACCGGGCTCAGAGGCTGAAGCTGGGTCTTCGTGGGTGCCACGGAGGTTGCGTCGGCAACCCACGTCCCAACCCAATACCCGGAATTGGGGAACTGTCCAGCCTCAGGCAGGGCAGCGTCCAGGACGTGGACGCAAGTCCGGCGATTCGATCCTTAGGATTCGGCCATCTTCGCCGATCCCACCGGCGCCTCGGCGGGCTGCGGCTGGCGGATCAGCGTCGCGGCCAGAATCGCTCCGAACAGGCAGACCGCCGCTCCCACCGCGAAGGCGAGCTGGTAGCCGTCGGTCAGGGCCGGGAGGTGCGCGGTACCCGAGGCGATCTCGGAGTTCTGCCGCGAGGTGGCGAGGGTGGTCAGGGCGGCCAATCCCAGCGCCCCCCCGGTCAGCCGGGAGGTGTTGATCAGGCCGGACGCCAGTCCGCTCTGCGCCGGAGGCACTCCCTGGACGGCGACGATCGTTCCCGGGACCAGTGCCATCCCCATCCCGATCGCCGACAGCATCCCCCCGGGAAGCACCTGCCCCAGGTAGGTGCCGCCCGGGCGGACGCCGGTGAGCAGCGCCAGCCCGGCTGCGGCGAGCAGCATTCCGGTCGTCAGCACCGCCCGTGGCCCGAAGCGGGCCACCAGGCGCGGCGCGAACGAGGCGGTGACCGCAACCCCGAGGGTCATCGGCAGGAAGGCGACTCCGGTCTCAAGCGCGTCGTGGTGGAGCGCTTCGTGCAGGTAGAGGGCGAGGAAGAACCACATCGCGAACACGGCGCCGTAGAGCAGCAGGACGATCAGGTTTGCGTAGCGCAGCAGCGGCAGGCGGAAGATCCTCAACGGCATCAGCGGCGCCGCGGCGAGCTTGCCCTCGACCAGCGCGAACATCCCCAGCAGGGCGACCCCGCCGATCAGTGGAGCGAGGACGCCGGGCGAGCCCCAGCCGAGCACGTCGGAGCGAACGATCCCGAAGGTCAGGGCGACCATGCCGCCGGTCACCAGCAGCGCCCCGGCGAGGTCGAAATGGCGCACCTCCGAGGAGGGTGCACCGGCCGGGATCAGGCCTCGCCCGAGTACGATCACGGCGATTCCGATCGGCAGGTTGACGAGGAAGATCGCCGGCCAGCCGAGGCTCTGGGTCAGCAGGCCTCCCATCAGCACGCCGGAGGTCCCGCCCAGCCCGGCCATCGCGCCCCAGACGCCGAGCGCCCGGTTTCGTGTCCGGCCCTCGGTGAACGAGGTGGTCAGGATCGCCAGGCCGGCGGCCGATATCACTGCGCCGCCGATGCCCTGGATCGCCCGGGCGGCGATCAGCGGCGCTGGTGCTTCGGCCAGGGCGCAGGCGAGCGAGGCGAGCGCGAACAGGGCGGTGCCGGCGAGAAAGACGCGGCGGCGGCCGAGCAGGTCGGACGCCCGGCCGCCGAGCAGCAGAAAGCCCGCGAAGGTCAGGGTGTAGGCGTTGACCACCCACTGAAGGCCGTCGGTGGAGAAGCCGAGGCCGTCACGGATCGAAGGCAGGGCCACGTTGACGATCGAGACGTCGAGGATGACCATGAACTGCGCCAGGCAGATCATGATCAGCAGGGCGTTCGAGTCCCTGGCCAGCAGGTTGCGCGATCCGCGGGCCGGGTTCACCGGCGGGTCAGCTCGAGCAGGTACGCGGCCTTGACGATCTCGGCCAGGCGGCTGTCGCTGACCCGGGCCGGGCGATCGCCGTTTGACTCGGCGCTGCGGGGCTGGGGAGTCGTGGGGGTCATCAAGAGGTCCTTCGGTAAAACGATCGAGAGAGGAGGTCTGTGAGACTCGTTAGTTTGCTGCTACGATGATCATCGTACCAAAGTTTGATATTCGTCGTACAGTCGTATAATCGAAGCGATGACTCTCCACCACCCGGCAAGCGAGGATCTCGAGATCGCAGCGGTTCTGCACGCCCTCAGCGACCCCCATCGACTGCAGATCGTTCGTGTCCTTGCCGAGGGCTATCCAGAGCCCCACGCCTGCGGGACGTTCGAGCTCGGGATCACCAAGTCGACCCTGACCCACCACTTCCGGGTCCTGCGCGAGGCCGGGGTGATCGAGCAGCGCGCCGAGGGCACGACGAAGCTCAACTCGCTGCGCCGCGACGACCTCGACCGGCGTTTCCCCGGCCTGCTCGACGCGGTGCTCGAGTCGGTCCCGGCTTAGGCGACCCCTCTACTATCGGGATACCTCAACCGGGAGGATCGAATTGGCGAACGAACACGCCACCGTCGCCCAAGAGGAGTACCTGGAGATCATGTACTGGCTGATGGAGGCCGGGCTGCCGATCACCGGCGCCAACATCGCCCGGGCGATGCAGCTCTCCGCCCCCACCGTCCACGAGATGCTCGGCCGGCTCGAGAAGGACGGCTACGTCACCCGTGGAGACGACCGCTCGGTCGACTTCACCGACCAGGGCCGGCGCGAGGCCGAGGCGATGGTGCGGCGCCACCGGATGATCGAGCGCTTCCTCACCGACATTCTCGGCGTCCCCTGGGATGAGGTCCACGAGGAGGCGGAGCGGCTCGAGCACGCGATGTCCCCGGTCCTCGAGGAGCGGATGATGGCCGCGATCGGGGACGCCAAGACCTGCCCCCACGGGCATCCGATCGTCGAGGGCGCGCGCGAGCAGGGAGCGCTGCTCGCCGACGTCGAGGAGGGCGCCGCGGTGCACGTCCTTCGCTTCGAGAACGAGGCCGAGGAGCTTCTGCACTACCTAAAGGACGCCGGCCTGCATCCCGGACTCGACGGCACCGTCGAGAGCTCCGGCGGCAGCTCGGTGGTGGTCGTCTCGGACGACGGCCGGCACGAGGTCTCGCGCAGCGTCGCCGAGACCGTCTCAGTGCGCGCTGATCCGGCCCCGCCTCCGCGGGCGCCGCTGCCCGAGCAGCTCGAGCTGTCGAGCGATCGCTACGGGCGCTAGCGCGCGGGCTAGTCGCCGCAGATCTGACGCAGACGGCGGTACAGGTGATCGTCCGGCGGGCGCACGGCGACGGGGCGGGCCCTGAGGGCCTGCTCGTGTTCGCGAATCGCTGCGGCCAGCTCGATCAAGCGGCGCCTTGCGACGTCGCGCTCCTGCGTCAACCGCGTCTCCGGTCGATCTCTTCCGTCGACAAGTGTCATTGGGGTCATTCTCTCCACCTCGTTGCGCGGGTCCGCGTGCTTCCATTCCCGGCCCGCATTGGGGTGCTCCGACCGTTCGCAAACTCGATGCTAGGCCCCGCCACTGAAAGGACGGTAAACAATCGGTAATGATTTTCCGGCAAACTCGGCAATTGTTCGACCCCGGAAAATCGGCCTTCGATCGCATCAAACGTGACGCGGGCTTATCGCCGAAGGGGTCAGGCCGGGCTTGCGGCGCGCAGCCGCTCGCAGGGCCCGGGCCAGCCGCTCGACCCCGTCGCCGATTCGCTCGGCCGGAACCGGAGCGAACGAGAGCCGCAGGCTGTTGCGGCCGCCGTCGAGCATGAAGTCGGGGCCGGCGATGAACGCGACCTCCTCCTCCTGGGCGGCAGCGAGCAGATCGACGCTGTCGACATCCTCGCTCAGCGAAAGCCAGAGGAAGTAGCCGCCGCCGGGCACGACGTACTCGGCCTCGGGGAGCATCTCGCCCAGGGCCTCGACCAGCGCGTCGCGGCGCTCCTGCAGCGCGCCGCGGACGAATTCGATGTTTCGGTCCAGCGCCCCGGAGCGGCAGATCTCCCAGACCACCGACTCGGCCAGCATGTTCGGGGAGATGTAGGTCTCGTTGGCGCGCTTGACCAGCTTTCTGATCTCGTCCTCGGGGCCGGCCAGGTAACCGACCCGGACCCCCGGGCTGACCGTCTTCGAGAACGAGGAGGCGTGGATCACGCGGCCCGAGCCGCCGGACAGCATCGTCGGAGGCGGAGCCTCCTCGAAGGGCAGCTCGCGATAGGGGTCGTCCTCGAAGACCCAGAAGCCGTGCTCCTCGGCCAGCTCCAGAACCCGCTCGCGCTTCGGCGCCGAGAGCGTGCAGCCGGCGGGGTTGTGGAAGTTTGGGATCAGGTGGGCGAGCTTGACCGGGCCCTCGGCAAGCGCGGCCTCCAGCGCCTCGACGTCGAGGCCGTCGGCCTCCAGCGGCACCGGGACCAGCTCGGCGCCGAGCTGCTGAAGCAGCAGCAGCGTGCGGTCGTAGGAGGGCTGCTCGACGATCACCCGGTCGCCGGGCTCGAGCAGGTGAGCGAACAGCATCGCGCCGGCCTCCAGCGAGCCGTTGGTGACCATCACCTGACCGGGCTCGATCGAGTGGCGCTCGGCGATCCACTCGGCGAGGCCGAGGTGCCCCTCGCCCTTGCCGTAGGAGAGCGCCCGCTCCCAGTCGTCGGCCAGCGCCTTGGTCGCGGCCTCGCGCACCGCCTCGACCGGCAGGATGTCGGTACTGGGGGCGCCGCGGGCGAAGCTGATCAGATCGGAGGCCATCCCGCCGAGTATTGCAAGCGGGCTGGCCCCTTCGTCAGGCGCGTGCGCCGAGCGTCTCGACCGCGAGCCTCGCGGTCTCGGTCGGACTGCGGCCGACCGCGACGCCCTTCGCCTCGAGCGCCTCCTTCTTCGCCTCGGCGGTGCCCGAGGAGCCGGAGATGATCGCCCCGGCGTGGCCCATCTGCTTGCCCGGCGGAGCGGTGAAGCCGGCGATGTATGCGACCACCGGCTTGGACACGCTCTCGGCGATGTATTCGGCGGCGCGCTCCTCGGCGTCGCCGCCGATCTCGCCCACCATCACGATCAGCTCGGTCTCCTCGTCGGCCTCGAACAGCTCCAGCACGTCGATGAAGTCCGAGCCGACGATCGGGTCGCCTCCGATGCCGACGATGCTCGAGTTGCCAAGCCCGGCCTGGGCCAGCTCGTTGCCGATCTGGTAGGTCAGCGTGCCCGATTTGGACACCACTCCGATCGAGCCCTGCTCGAAGAAGTGCGCGGGGATGATCCCGACGTTCGCCTTGCCCGGCGAGAGCACGCCGGGGCAGTTGGGGCCGATCAGCCGCACCCCCGCTTCCTTCGCCTTCCAGTAGATCGCCAGCATGTCGAAGACCGGGAATTCCCTCGGTGATCGCGATCACCGTCTGCACCCCGGCCTCGATCGCCTCGTCGATCGCCGCGGCCGCGAAGCGCGCGGGAACGAAGATCATCGAGGTGTTGGCGCCCTGCTCGACGGCTTCGGCGATCGAGTCGAAGACCGGGACGCCGTCGACGTCCTGGCCTCCCTTGCCGGGGGTCACGCCGGCGACCAGCTCGGTGCCGTAGTCGCGGTTGCGCAGTCCGTGGAAGCTTCCCTCGCGCCCGGTCAGGCCCGAGACCACGAGCTTGGTGTCGCTGCCGACGATGATGCTCATGGATTCGCCAGCTCGACGACCCGCTCGGCGGCGCCGAGCATCGTCTCCTCCACGGTCAGGTTCGGAATCCCGGCCGCGGCCAGCAGCTTCAGCCCCTCCTCGGAGTTGGTGCCGTCGAGGCGCACGACGATCGGCACCCCGATCTCGATCTGCTTCGAAGCCTCGATGATCCCCTTGGCGACCTCGTCGCAGCGGGTGATGCCGCCGAAGATGTTGAAGAGAATCGCGCTCACCTTGGGGTCGGAGGTGATCACCTCGAGGGCGTCGACGATCGCATCCGCCTTCGAGCCACCGCCGGCGTCGAGGAAGTTGGCCGGCCTGCCGCCGGCCTGGGCGACGACGTCGAGGGTCGACATGCAGAGTCCGGCGCCGTTGGCGAGGATCCCGACGTTGCCGTCGAGCTTCACGTAGGTGAGGCCCTTCTCCTTAGCGATCCGCTCCTGCGGGTCCTCGGCCGAGCGGTCGCGCAGCTCGGCCAGGTCCTCGTGGCGGTAGAGCGCGTTGTTGTCGATCGTCATCTTCGAGTCCAGCGCGACCACCTTGCGGTCCTCGGTGACGATCAACGGGTTGACCTCGATCAGGGTCGCGTCCTCGGCCACGGCGACCTCCTTCAGCTCGAGCAGCAGCTCGGCCACCTGGTCCTGGACGTCGTCGTCGATCTTCGCGTCCGCCGCGACCTGCCCGGCCTGCTCGGGACCGAACTCCCGGCCGGGCTCGATATGGCGCTGGACCAGCGCCCCGGGGTCCTTCTCGGCCATCTCCTCGACGTCCATGCCGCCCACCGCCGAGAGCATCGCCAGCAGCTTCTTCTCGGAGCGGTCGAGAATGACCGAGGCGTAGTACTCCGAGGCGATCTCCGACGCCCCCTCGATCCAGAGGTCGTGGACGGTGAAGCCGCGAATGTCCATCCCGAGGATCGCCTCGGAGTGCTCGCGGGCCTCCTCGGCGTCCTTGGCGATCTTGATCCCGCCCGCCTTGCCCCGTTTGCCGATCGCGACCTGGGCCTTGACCACACAGGGAAAGCCGATTTCCTCGGCCGCGGCAACCGCTTCGTCGACGGTCGTCGCGTGGCGCCCTTCGGGCACCGGCAGACCGTGCTTTGCGAACAGCTGCTTTCCCTGATACTCGAGAAGGTCCATAGGTTCGCGCGAGACTATCCGACCGTCTTGGGCGGGCGCTGGCGGTTCGCCGGGCGCTCCTTGCGATAATGCCGCGCTCGCCTCCCCGCGAATCCCCTCGCGCCCTGCGCGAATCCCCTCCACATGCCGCTCCCCAGCCTCAAAACCATCGAATGGGTCACTACTGACTGCTACGGCTCCCTGATCGATTGGGAGAAGGGCATCCTCGAGTCGTTCAAGGCCGAGGCCGAGAGCGATGGCTTCAGCTTCGAGGAGAAGCCGTTCATGGACCGCTTCTTCGAGGTCCAGGCGGAGATCATGGCCGGTTCCTACGAGCTCTACGCCGAGGTCCTGCGACGCACCGCGGTCAAGGTCGCGGGGGAGTTCGGCTGGGAGCTCGAGCCCTCCCGGGCGCAGTTCCTGCCCGACAGCGTCGAGCGCTGGCCCGCGTTCAGGGAGGCGAACGCCGCCATGGACCGGCTCAAGAAGCGCTACCAGATCGGGATCATCTCCAACGTCGACGACAAGCTGCTCGGGATCTCGCGCCGGCACCTGCGCACCGAGCTCGACCTCGTCGTCACCGCGCAGCAGGTCCGCAGCTACAAGCCCGACCCGACCCACTTCCGCGAGTGCGCGCGCCGGATTGGAGGAAAGAAGGGCTGGGTGCACATCGGCTCGGGCTACGACAACGAGGTCGCCCCCTGCCTGAAGCAGAACGTGCCGGTGATCTGGGTCAACCGCAACGGCGAGAAGCTCGAAGGGCGAAAGGCCCCCACGGCGACGGTCAAGAACCTGCGCGAGGCTGCCAACAAGCTCGGCGCCCGCGGCTAGCGGGCCGCTACAGCCACAGGGTCAGATAGAGGTTGCGGCCGCCGCCGAAGCGGCCCGGGGTCGTGCTGTCGAACCCGAGCGACTCATAGAGCGCCAGGGCCGGCTCGTTGCGCTCGTTGGCGTCGAGCTGGATCCGCCTGCAGCCGCGTGCGCGGGCCCGCTCGATGCAGGCCTGCACCAGCGCCCGCCCGGCGCCTCCCCGGCGCGCCTCGGGGGAGACGAAGAGGTCTTCCAGCCAGGCGTCCTCGGCTCCGGTCCAGACCGAGGGCCGGAAGCGAATCTGGGCGACCCCGACCGCGGGGTCGCCCGCGAGCAGGAACTCGGTCCGCTCGTCGTCGATCAGCTCCCCGACGACCCGGCCGATCTGCTCGACGGCCGGCTCACGCTCTTCGTAGTAGTCGCGAAAGCCGGCGATCAGCGCCGTGACCGCCTCCTCGTCGCCGCGTTTCGCGATCCACACCTTCATCTCACGGGCCCAGGGGCTGCAGGCTGATCGAAGGGCCGGAGCCGACGACGCGGTATAGCTCGACCCGGTTTGCGCCGCGACGCAGGAAGCGCGGAGGGACCAGCAGCGAGTAGCGCACGTCCCCGTGCGCGGCGTAGCTTCGTCCGACCGCGGCGACGCGGCCGTTGACGGCAGCCGCGAGCGCCACGCCGGGATCGGCGTCGGAGATCCCCCCGCGCAGAAGCGAGGCGAGCACCACGGGGGCGCGTGGATTGACGTCGCGCAGGTTGCCGGCCTCGTCGAGGCTGGCGCTGGCGTCATCCGGCGGCGAGGCCGACAGCGTGCCAACCGGCCGGCCGACCAGCTCCGGATGCGGCCCGAAGCGCAGTACCGGTCCCCAGCCGCTGTCGGTGCCGAAGCTGCGGGCGATGCGCGCCACGTAGGCGTCGCGCAGGGTCTCGACCCGGGCGAAGGGAAGGGTGGACTGGCCGTCGGGACTGTCGGCGACCGTCACCCGGCCGGGCGGGCATGGATAGCGGGGCCAGGGATATTCGATGCCGAGCAGGCGCGCCATCGTGGGAAGGATGTCGGTTGTGCAGACGCGCTGGTCGACGACCCGGGGGCGCCCCTCACCAGGCGCCTTGATGAACAACGGCACCGGCGCGATCTGCCCCAGATTGGCGTGGGTTGGGTTGCGCCGCGGGACGTGCGGGATCACCGCGTTGCCGTGATCGGCGGTGACGACGATCAGGGCGCGATCCCAGAGCCCGTCCCTGCGCAGGCGTTCGATCAGCTCGCCGAGCAGATGATCGGTGAACCCCGTCTCGAGCATGTGGCGCTGCAGCGCCAGGTCGGTCAGCGAGCGCGGCCCCTCCCATTGGGTGCCGTCGCCGAGCACGTCCCCGAACTCGCTCGAGAGGTTCGAGAACTTGCGCCCGTCGGGGAAGTGGTTCCACGGGTAATGCGGCTTCTCGACATGGATCAGGTTCAGGGTCCGCCCGCCCTGAAGGCCCGAGATGAAGCGGGCCATGCGGACCGACTCGTCGCCGGTTGTCTGCTCGCCGAAGGCCGCGGCGACGCGATCCGGGTCGCGCGCGTTGCGAAGCCGCGGGGCCTGGCCGCCGCTCTGGTTGACGAAGTCGCCGAAGGTCTGGTCGACCGGCGGCAGGCCCTGGGCGAGGCCGTCGGGCAGCAGCAGCCGCTCCGAGACGACGCGCAGATCGGAGAAGAGGGAGCCGAGCCCGCTGGCCGGGAAGCTGCGGCCCTGGTCGCCGCAGATGTCACTGGGGCAGATATTCGTGACGTTCTCCATCACGTGCATCCGATAGGTCCCGCCGAGCAGGGTGAAGACGCTCCGCGGCTGCTGTGAGGAGATCGGCAGCTCGTCCTCGTCGGGGCGGGTGCCGGTCATGATCGCCGGCACGGCGCGGGGCGTAAAGCCGGCGACCGTGGTCGCGCCCCGGTACCAGGTCGAGTGCGCGGCGAGCTCGGCGAAGGCCGGAAAGCGCTTCGCGTCGATGCCTCCCGAGCGGTCCATCAGCGTTCCGATCGGAAGCTCGTCGAATATGACCTCGACGACCGGCGCCCGGGAGCGAATCTCAACCCCCGCGGCCTTCGCCTCGCTCTGCGGCAGGACGAGGTCGGAGACGTCGCTGAACAGAAGGAAGGCTCCGAGCACGATCAGCGGCGCCGGGATCAGCACGTCGGCGATCGCGCGCCAGAAGCGGGTGCGGGCGTAGCCGGTGGCGACCAGCGCTCCGGCGGCGAGGGCGGCGAGGATCAGGACGCCGCCGGGGTCGTCGGCGAGCTTCTTCTCCACCTGCAGCGCGATCGCTGCGACGAGCAGCGCGACGAGTGCCAGGTGGATCGCCCAGCGAACCCGCGGGTCGATCCGCTGCGCCACCGCCTCGACGGCGAGCATCGCCAGCGGCGGCAGCAGCGTGAACGCGATCGAGAAGGCGAGGATGTCGCCGGCGTCGTTGCCGCGGGCGACGAAGAAGTCAGCATTTCGTCCAAGCAGGTCGAAGAGCGGCTCGACGAAGGCGAGCGCCCACAGCGCGGCCAGGTGCCCCGCGCCGACGAGCAGCGACGGGGTGCCGGGGCTCTCCGGCCCTGGCCGGCCCTGGTCCGATCGGCCACTCACTTGCATCCGATCTTGGCACCCGCGCCAGCCTCCTGCGCGACCGCTACCCTTCCGCAACTCAGGCGGGGGCGCGCGGTTACCTGTTGGGCGCAGCCCACGCGGGCCGCCCAGCCGAATTGATTTCGATGCCGTCGCAGAAGTTGCCCCATCCGATGCTTCGCTCCGTCGCCGCAGTGCTGGCCCTGGCCTGCGCGGTGGCCACCGGCCTGCTCGCAGGGCCTGCGGGCGCACCCGCGGCCGCGCAGCCGGACATCGTCGTGATCCAGACCGACGACATGACTCTGGCCGACCTCTATTCGACCTATACCGATCCGCTCACCGGGCTCCCGCTGGCGGTGATGCCGAACACGCTCAACCTGATCGCCGCACAGGGAATCACCTTCCGCCGCTACTACGTCTCCAACCCCCTCTGCTGCCCGTCGCGGACGACGATGCTGACCGGGCGCTACTCGCACAACACCGGGGTGCTGACCAACTTCTTCCCCAGCGGCGGCTACTACAAGTTCGACCTCGAGCACAACGTCGCGATGTGGCTGCACGCCGACGGCTACCGGACCAGCCACACCGGCAAGTTCCTCAACCAGTACGGCGACAACAACCCGGCCGAGGTGCCGCCGGGCTGGGACGACTGGCACACCGTGATCGGCGACGCCCGCCTCTTCTACGGCTACAAGACCAACGACAACGGGGTGGTCTCCGACCCCCACGGGTCCTTCGACGAGACCGACACGACCTATCCCGAGCGCGACGCTCCGACCTGCCCGGAAGCCCCGCCGCCGCTGCAGGAGTGCAACTACCTCACCGACCTGATCAACCGCGACGCCCTCGACGCGATCACCAGCTTCGGCGCCAATCCCTTCTACGTCCAGGTCGATTACACGACGCCGCACGGGGACATCGTCACACCGGGGGGCCCGGAGCCCGCGCCGCGTTACGCCGGCACACTCGCCGGGGTCAAGGCGCCACGCGATCCGAGCTTCAACGAGTTCGACGTGTCCGACAAGCCAGCCTTCGTGCGCCACAACCCGCGCCTCGGCTTCGGAAAGATCGACTACATCGACCGCCGCTATGAGAACCGCCTCGAGGCGCTGCGCTCTGTCGACGACGGGGTCGGCCAGATCATCAATCAGCTCAACGCCTCGGGCGACCTCGCCAACACCTACGTCGTCTTCATCTCCGACAACGGGTTCTTCCAGGGCCAGCACCGCTTCGACTCGGCCAAGTTCCTGCCCTACGAGCCCTCCACCCACCTGCCCCTGCTGATCCGCGGGCCCGGGCATCCTGCCCGGCAGCGTCAGCAAGGAGCTGGTCGCCAACGTCGACTTCGCGCCGACCTTCGCGCAGCTCAGCGGCGCCCGCGCGACCGCGACGATGGACGGCCGTTCGCTGGTTCGCTTCTGGACCGACCCGGCGAAGAAGACAAAGCGGCCGATCCTGCTCGAGGGCTTCACCGGCAAGGGCGAGGAGGGAGCGACGCTGCGGCTCCGCGGCGGGGCGCACGCTTCGATCAAGGCTTCCCCTCGGGACTACGAGGGGGTGAGGATCGGCCCCTACAAGTTCATCCAGTACCGCAGCGGCGCCAAGGAGCTCTACCACCTCGCCAAGGACCGCTACGAGCTCCACTCGCGGCACCTCGATCCCCGTTACCGCGAGGTCAAGGCATGGCTCTCGAAGCTGCTCTCGCACCTCGAGCACTGCCGTGCCAGGAGCTGCAAGCGGCAGGTGAAGCAGGATCCCCAAGCCGCAGCCCAAGCACAAGCCGAAGCCCAAGCACGGCAAGCACAAGCACCCACAGGCAGGCTAGGGCTCAGTTCCCGCCCAGCGGGGTGAGGCTGCCCCCCGCCCCGATCGAGTAGATCCCGATCGAGTTTCGCCCCGGACGGAGCGTCTGCGGAGGTATCACCGCCCCGGCCCAGGTGTCGCCGTTGAAGAGGAAGGAGCGGCAGGTCGCCGCGACTCGGCCGTTGGCCGAGATCGCGATCAGGCTGTTGCCCTCGACGCCCGAGAGCTTTGCGGCGACGAAGGCGGGCACCTTGAGGTTCGTTCTTGAGCCTGACGTCGCTCCAGAGGCTCTCGTCGTCGAGGCTGGCGCTGCCCGCGCTTCCCGCCCCGCTGATCGGCGGCGCGGGCTTTCCAAGCAGGTCCGACCGCGGCCCGAGCTGCCAGATCCCGGTATCGGCGCCGAAGCGGAGCTTGTTCCGGAACAGGATTTCTCGCCGCTCGGCGAGCATCTTCTCGAACGGCTCGCTGACGGTCGTCTTCAGCCCGTTCTTGATCACGACCCGGCCGCCGCTGCCGTCGTCGACGATCGGTTCGCCCTCGGTCTTGTAGGGCAGGTCCACCCCCAGCTCCCTGGCGATCGTCGGCACGATGTCGATCGTGTGGGTATGCGTCTCGGAGACCTTGCCGGTCTTCTGCCCGGGGTACTTGATGAACAGCGGCGAGTTGGCGATGCCGCCGAAGTCCCCGGGCGAAGCGATCCGGCGGTAGGTCTTGGGGTCGAAGTCGATCCCGTGGTCGGCGGTGACCACCACCAGCGCCTTGTCCCAGATCCCGCGGCGCTTGAGATCGCTGATCAGCAGCGAGACAAGGCGGTCGGCATAGGCGTTCTGGATCAAGTGGCGCTGCTGGGTGGTCGCGACGCCGCCCTCGCCGGCGGCCCACTTCTGCGCGTTCGGCCCGGCGACGTCGGAGATCGCGCTGAAGTTGTAGGACTGGCCGTTGGGCAGGAAGTGGAACGGCTCGTGGGGCAGCTCCATGTGGATGAAGTTGAAGCTGCGGCCGCCGTCGGGGATCTTCGCCGCCCAGCGCTGGAACTCGCCCGGCGTCGGGGGCACGAAGAGGTCCTGGGCGAAGTTCCCGGCGGTCTGCCCGCCGCCTCCGTTGTTGCCGAAGTTTCCGAACGTGGCGCTGACGTCGGGCTGCTTGTTGGCCAGGGCGGGCGGCAGGATCAGCTTCTTCTGGACGATCCAGAGGTCGTCTACCAGGCTCTTCAGCCGCGACGACCTGGCTCTGCTGGGGTACGCCCCCGCCGCCGTTCGGGCACAGCGACGGCGGGCAGACGTCGGTGACCGGCTCGACGACGTTGAACTTGTACTGGCCGCCGAGCAGGCTGAAGATGCTGTTCGGCTGGTCGGAGGAGATCGGCAGGGTCGACCAGTCGGGGTTGTTGCCGGTCTCGATCGCCGGCACGGCGCGGCCGGTGAAGTCGGCGACCGTCGAGTTGTCGCGATACCAGGTGGAGTTCGCGGCCAGCTTGGCGAAGCCCGGGTAGCGCTTCGCGTCGACCGCCTTGCCCGACGGATCCATGATCGTCGCGGTCGGGAACTCGTCGAAGACGACCTCGACGACGGGCGTCTTCGACGGCACCTTCACCCCCAGGGCGCTGGCGTTCTCGGCCGGGAAGATCAGCTTGTGGGTGTCGCTGAAGAAGATGAACAGGACGAGGAAGACGATCGGGGCCGGGGTGAGGACGTCGAGCAGCTGCTTGACGAACCCCTGCTTGTAGAGGCCGTAGGCGAACAGCGCCCCGAGGGCCAGCGCGACGACGATCATCAGCCCGGCCGGGCGCTGGTAGATGTGCTTTTGGATCTGCACCGCGAAGACGGCGAAGAGCAGCGCCACGAGGACCAGGTGCAGGATCCGGTAGGCCGCCTCGCTGATGATCTTCACCACCGCCTCGACCAGCAGGGCGACGAGCGGCGGCAGCACCGTGAAGCCGATCGAGAAGATCAGGATGTCGCCGGAGGTGTTGGAGCGGGCGACCCAGAAGTCGGCGTTGCTTCCCAGCAGGTCGAGCAGCGGCTGCACGAACGCGAACGCCCACAGCGCCCCCAGATGGGCGCCGCCCAGCAGCAGCTCTCCGAGCGAGCCGCCGCTCAGGGTCGCCCGGATCCTCCCGGCGCGCGGGCTGGCGGTCCGCGGAATGGCTTCGGCGCCCTCGGTTGCCATTCAGGCTCTCGGGCGGGCGAGGTAGAGGAGGCGAACTCCGGATGGAAGCCCTTCGGTGCGCTCGACCTCGAAGCGCTCCTCCAGCAGCCGCTCGAACGTCTGCAGCTCGTAGTCGGCGTTGGAGCCCTCGCGCTTGCCGGAGAGGAGCTTGCGGACCATCGGGTCCTCGCGCTTCGGGAACTCGATCACCAGGGTGGCGCCGAGCTCGCGCAGCCAGTCCAGGAACTCGGCGATCGGGACGTTGGCGGTGATCGAGACGTGGTGGATCAAGGCCAGCGCCAGGACCAGATCCGGAGTGCCTCGGTCCTCCAGTGTCCGCCGCTCCAGCCCCCTCCAGCCCAGTCCGGGTGAGGGGTCGGCGAGATTCGCTACCAACGGCAGGATGCGGCGGTCGTCCTCGTCGCGAAGGGACCGGTACAGGGCCTCGATCGTGGCCTCGTCGTAATCGAAGGCGACGACCTGGTCGGAGTGCTCGGCGGCGATTCGCGAGTAGGCGCCGTCGTTGCAGCCCATGTCCCAGGTCAGCCCGGGCTTGGTCGAGGCTGCGGCGGCGCGCACGAACTCGGCCTTGTGCTCGGCGTCGGCGTCGCTGTAGGTGCACTCGTTGCGGTAGTTGGTCCAGGCCGTGTCGCCGGCCTTCCAGGAGAGCTTGGAGACGACGCTGCGCATCCCCTGGATCAGTGCCTTCGTGCGCTGGGGCTTGTACTTGGCGCGCTGCTCCTCCTTGATCTCGCCCGCCTCGCGGCTCTCGTAGCGGCGCTCGAGGCGCGCGTGCAGGGCGACGTGCGCGAGCACCCCGCGCCGGAAGCGGTCGCGGAAGGTGAAGAAGCGGACGGCCTCGCTGGGCGTGATCCCGTCGATCGAGCCCCGTAGCCAGGGCTGGAATGGGATGTCCTTGTGCGCCTGGATCAGGAGCGGATAGAGGAACAGCATGCAGAACTGCCGGTAGCCCGCCCACGGCTCTCCCTCGCGCAGGCGCTCGAACGAGCCGACGTCGATGAAGACGGGAGCCGAGCCGCGGAACTGGACGTTGTACGGCGTGGCGTCCTTCAGCGTCATCCCCTCGTCGAGCGCTTCGAGCTGAAGGTCGAGCTGCAGCAGCGCCGCGTCGCGCAGCATCCCGAAGGGCCACTCGTAGGGATAGGAGACGAAGGGCACCCGCTCGTGCCGCAGGACGGTCGCGGTGCCCTCGGGAAGGATCTCCGCGGCGCCGTCGCCGAGCGCGTCGCGCCCCACCTCCTCGGTGCCGATCAGCCGCCCTTCGGAGGTCAGGCGCTCGAACAGCGGGGAACCGGCGAGCGAGCGCCAGTCATCGGCGCCGGTCCCGCTCAGTGCCCGGTAGACCGCGTCCGGGGCGACTACGACCCGGCTGTCGCGATCGCGAAAAGAGCCAGGTTCTACCCGGGCGGCCTCAACCACGGCTTGTACTCCGATCGGGCCCGGGGAAGCCCAACCGGGTTAGACGGGCTCCTTCTCCGTCTCGCGCCGGGCGGTGGTGGTGGCGCTGGCCTCGGCGGCCGGCTTGGTCTCCTCGTCGTCGAACTTCTTCCAGAACATCAGGGTTCGGAAGACGCGCCTGCCGAACATCTTGATCGAGACCAGGACCGTCGCGACTCCTCCGAGCAGCGCTTGAAGCATGACGCTCCCGCTGCCGGGGTCCAGGTACGCGAAGACTCTCATCGGGTGGGCTCCTTCTGCATTGGGGCGCCGTTCGGGGCGAACGGCGGTTGCTCACGTCGCCAGACCGCCCTTCCCTGAGGCGGGCAAGACCGGGCAGGGTAGCAACTCATCTTAAGCGCAGGTAAGAGACTTCCTGCCCTATTTGATCACTGCAATGACGTCGCCAGAGGAGATCGACCCGCCCTCGCTCACGTTCAGCTCCGCCACCTCGCCCGAGCGGTGGGCGCTGATCTCGTTCTCCATCTTCATCGCCTCGATCACGCAGATCAGGGCGCCCTCCTCGACCGAGGCGCCCTGCTCGACCGCCACCTTGAGCACGGTCCCCTGCAGCGGTGAGACCAGCTCCTCGGTCGAGGCCCCCGCCGCGGCGCCGGTGCGGCGCTCGCGCTTCGGCGGCCGCCGCAGCCCTGTCCCTCCCGAGTCGGCGGGGCCGGGGGGCCCGAAGACGCGGACCTCGAACAGCTTGCCCTCGACCTCGATCTTGTAATCGCGGGGCACCGCCTCGTCCCGATCGTCCTGGTCGGAGGCTTCGTGCCGCGTCGCCGGCGGCTGCCCGCTCTCCTTCAGCCATTCAGGATCCTCGACGAGGTCCCTGCAGGTCTCCCCCTTCGCCCACTGCTCGGTCTCCAGGATCGCCTTGTGGAAGGGGATCAGCGTGGTCAGCCCCTCGATCTCGTACTCGTCCAGAGCCCGCAGCATCCGCCGCGTCGCCAGCTCGCGGTCCGCGTCCCAGACGATCAGCTTGGCGACCATCGGGTCGTACATCGGGCTCACCTCGGAGCCCGCCTCGACGCCCGAGTCGACCCGCACTCCCGGCCCGCCGGGCTCGCGGTAGCCGGTGATGGCCCCCGGGGCTGGCGCGAACTTCTTGTGCGCGGCCTCGGCGTTGATCCGGCACTCGATCGCATGGCCGCGCAGCTCGAGGTCCTCCTGGTAGATCGAGAGCTGCTCGCCCGCGGCGATCCGGACCTGCTCGCGCACGATGTCGATCCCGGTGACCATCTCGGTCACGCAGTGCTCGACCTGCACCCGGGTGTTCATCTCCAAGAAGAAGTACTCCTCTCCCACCTGCAGGCCCTCGACCGTGCCCGCCGAGCGGTATCCGACCGCAGTCGCCGCGTCCTTGGCGATCCGCCCGATCCGCTCCCGCATCTCCTCGTCGACGTGCGGCGCCGGCGCCTCCTCGATCAGCTTCTGATGACGGCGTTGGATCGAGCAGTCGCGCTCCCCGAGGTGGATCACGTGCCCGTGGGAATCGGCGAGCACCTGGACCTCGACGTGGCGGGGATCCTCGAGGTAGCGCTCGATGTAGACCCGCGGGTCGGAGAAGAACCTCTCGCCCTCGCGCGCCGCCCCCTCGAACGCCTCCTCGAGGTCGTCGGCGCTCTGGGCGACCCGGAACCCCTTGCCTCCCCCTCCCCCGGCGGCCTTCGCGGCCACCGGGTATCCGGCGTCCTCGGCCTGCTTTCGCGCCGCTTCGATGTCCTCCGCAGGCTCGGTCGCCCCAGGGACGATCGGCACGTCGGCCTCGGCCATGATCTCGCGGGCTCTGGTCTTCGACCCCATCGCATCGATCGCCTCGGGCGGCGGGCCGATGAAGACGACCCCGGCCTCGTCGCAGGCGCGCG
The DNA here is from genome assembly GCA_963772265.1 of uncultured Solirubrobacterales bacterium. Lineage (GTDB taxonomy): Bacteria > Actinomycetota > Thermoleophilia > Solirubrobacterales > 70-9 > Mayfieldus. The sequence goes on from CAVYWS010000002.1 coordinate 631,746, forward strand.
CGAAGGCGGCGTTCTCGGCCAAAAAGCCGTAGCCGGGGTGGATCGCCTCGGCGCCGGCCTTCTGGGCCGTCTCGAGGATCTTCTCGATCGAGAGATAGCTCTCGGCCGGGACGGCGGGCCCGAGCAGGAACGCCTCGTCGGCTTCACGCACGTGCGGGGCGTCGCGGTCGAGCTCGGAATAGACGCCGACGGCGCCGATCCCCATCTCCTTCAGCGTCCGCATCACGCGAACCGCGATCTCGCCCCGGTTGGCGACTAGAACCTTCTCGAACACGGCGCGGGAGTCTATGGCCGCGCGGGTCCGCCCGAGGAGTCCCCCGCCCATATCCTCTTCCGCCCAGTGATCGAGTTGCAGGCACATTCGACGGTCTCCGACGGGCAGCTGCCGCCCGCAGGGGTGGTGCAGGCCGCCGCCGAGGCCGGCGTCACGACCCTGGCGCTGTCCGACCACGACGCGGTCGCCGGAGTCCCCGAGGCGGCGCGGGCGGCCGAGCAGGCCGGCATCGACCTGGTCCCCGCGGTCGAGATGTCGTGCGTCCACGAGTACGCCGACGACCTCCACATGCTCGGCTACTGGATCGACCTCGAGAGGATCGCCCCGGCATGCGAGCGGGCCCAGCAGGAGCGGGTCAGCCGGGCCGGCGAGATCGTCGAGCGGCTGCGCTCGTTCGGGTTCGAGCTGACGCTCGACGACGCGATCGCCGAGTCGGGCGACGCGCTCTCGGTCGGCAGGCCCCACATAGCCCGGGCGGCGGGTGCAAAGCCCGAGCAAATGAACGCTTTTTTCGAGGAGTACCTGGTGCCCGGCGCGAAGGCCTTCGTGTCGCGGCGCTGGCCGACCGCCGACGAGGCGGTTGCGCTGATCCACGAGACGGGCGGCGTCGCGGTGGTCGCCCATCCCTACTGGGACGTCAAGGACCCGGCCCAGGTCGAGACGCTGATCGGCGCCCTCGACGTCGAGGGCGTCGAGGCCTTCTACCCCGACCACAACCGCGAGCAGACCGAGCATCTGCTGCGGATCTGCTCGGATCGGGGCCTGGTGCCGACCGGCTCCTCCGACTTCCACGGCCCGACCCACAAGACGTTCTCGCGCTTCGGCGCCTACGACACCTACGGCCTGGGCGAGCCGCAGGTACCGGCCCAGGCCCTAGGCTGGGGCCATGGAACAGCGGCTCAGCGCTGATCACCCTCGGCGTGAAGATCTGGCCCGCGCCGGGCAGTTCTACGAGGCGCTGGGCTGGACGACGCGTGCCAAGCCGGCGACGACCTGGTCTTCTTCCAGGCCGGCGGCATGGTCGTCGCCTCTGGGACCGCGCCAGCTCGCCGAGGACTCGGAGGTCACCGACTCGGCGGCTGGGGCGGCGTCACACTCGCCTACAACACCGCTCCGAGGAGGTCGACGAGCACGAGCAGGCACGCAGGCGGGGCACGATCGCCGCGAGCCGGAGAGCCGTCTGGGCGGCTACGACTCGAGCTTCATCGACCCCGAGGGGCACCCATGGGAGGTCGCCCACAACCCCGCTGGACGGTCGCCGAGACGGCAGCTTGACGACCTGACTAGACGGCGGCCAGCTCGGGCTCGGACGGGATCAACCTGCGCTCCTCGAGGTAGCCGATCAGCTGCGCCGCCGACTCCTCAGGCTCCTGGACCTCGGTGTCGACGATGATCTCGGCGTGCTCGGGCACCTCGTAGGGGTCGGAGACGCCGGTGAACTCCTTGATCTCGCCCGAGAAGGCCTTCTCGTAGAGGCCCTTGACGTCGCGGTCCGCGCAGGTCTCGACCGAAGCCTTGACGTAGACCTCGATGAAGCGGTCGCCCATCAGCTCGCGCGCCTCGTCGCCGGGTCTCCCTGTAGGGCGAGATCGCCGCCGCGATCACCGGCACTCCGTTGCGCGACAGCAGGTCGGCGACGAAGGCGATGCGGCGGATGTTGGTGTCGCGGTCCTCCTTCGAGAAGCCGAGGCCCTTGGAGAGGTTCTCGCGGATCACGTCGCCGTCGAGGATCTCGAGCCGGTTGCGGCGCTCGCCGCAGCTCCTCCTCGATCTGCTTCGAGATCGTCGTCTTGCCGGCTCCGGAGAGGCCGGTGAACCAGAGCGTGAATCCGTTCTCGTGGCTGCTCGGCTGGTAGGTGTGTCTGTCGCTGGCCATCGTGGTCAGTCCTCCTTGTAAGCGTCGATCAGGATCTCAGCGACCTCGTCCCTCGAAAACTCGTGGGGCGGCTTCTCTCCATTGCCGAGCATCTCCCGAACCTTGGTGCCCGAGAGGAAAAGGTGCGCATCGTCGTCGTGGGGGCAGGTCTTGTTCGAGGCCATGCCCTCGCACTCGTTGCACCAGAAGGTGTGCTCGAAGAAGAGCGGCTCGATGCCGAGCTCGTCGACGTCGACCTCGTCGAAGATCTTCTGCGCGTCGTAGGTGCCGTAGTAGTCGCCCACCCCGGCATGGTCGCGGCCGACGATGAAATGGGTGCAGCCGTAGTTGCGGCGGATGATCGCGTGCAGGATCGCCTCCCGCGGGCCGGCGTAGTGCATCTTCGAGGGGTTGACGCCGAGGATCACCCGGTCCTGGGGGTAGTACTTCTCCATCAGCACCTCGTAGCAGCGCATCCTCACGTCGGCGGGGATGTCGCCGGCCTTGGTCTTGCCGATCAGGGGATGGATGAAGAGCCCGTCGCAGGTCTCCAGCGCCGCCTTGGTCAGGTACTCGTGGGCGCGGTGGATCGGGTTGCGGGTCTGGAAGGCGACGATCCGCTTCCAGCCGCGGTCGGCGAAGGCCTGGCGCGACTCGGCGGGGCTGAGGTAGCGGCGCCGGAAGGCCTCCTCGTGGTCGGGCAGCTCGTCGGCCTCGATCGGCCCGGCGATGCAGCGCGCCCCTTCCTCGTAGATCGCGGCGACGCCCGGATGCTCCTCGTCGGTCGTGCGGTAGACCTGCTCGGCCTCGCGACGGGTGTCGCGCTCGAAGATCTCCTCGACGGTGAGGCGGCCGAGATGCTTGCCGTCGTCGGCGCGCAGCTCGACCACGTCCCCGACCGCGCAGTCGAGGTCGGAGGCGAGGGTGATCGGGATCGACCAGTAATCGCCGGAGGCGAGCCGCATCTCCTCGCTGACCCGGCCCCAGTCGTCGGCGCCCATGAACCCCCGCAACGGGTCGAATCCCCCGTTGGCGATCATCTCGAAGTCGGCGGTGTGACGCTCGGAGAGCGTCAGCGAGAGTTCAGTCGTGGTCTCCGTCACGAAGCCGGTCAGGGTAGCGGGTTGGAGTGCCTTCGGCGGCGCTACTTCAGTTGATGCCGCATTCGGTCTTCGAGGCGCCGGCCCAGCGTCCCGCCCGCGGGTCCTCGCCCGGTCCGACCGGCTTGGTGCAGTGGGTGCAGCCGATCGAGGGGTAGTTCTGGTCGTGCAGCGGGTTGTAGGGGACCCGGTTCTCGCGGATGTAGTTCCAGACGTCCTTCTCCGACCAGTCGGCGATCGGGTTCAGCTTCCAGAGGCCGAAGCGGCGGTCCCAGGCGAACTTGGGGGCGTTGGCGCGGTGCTGGGAGTCCTCGCGCCGGATGCCCGACACCCAGGCGTCGACGCCTGATAGCGCCTCGCGCATCGGCTCGACCTTGCGGATCCCGCAGCAGGAGTCGGGGTCGCGCTTCCAGAGCTCGTCGCCGTACTCGGCCGCCTGCTGCTCGAGGGTCAGGTTGTGGTAGCGCTCGAACTCGATCCCGTAGTGCTCGGCCAGCCGGTCGCGGGTCTCGTAGGTCTCCTTGAAGAGGACGTCTGTGTCGAGGTAGAAGAAGCGCGCGTCGGGCGCGATCCTGGTCGCGATGTCGACCACGACCGAGCTCGTCTTCTGAAACGAGCAGGCGATGTAGAGGCTCGGGTGGAAGGTCTCGAACGCCCACTCGAGCGCCTCGCGGGCACCCTTGGGCTCGAGCTCGGCGGCAACCGCCTCGGCGTCGATGTCGAAAGCTGTCTCGGGCACGGGATCGGTGAGTGTGGCAAGGGGCTTCATCAGAACTGGGCTAAACCGCGCATTCCCCTTCCCCGCGCTCGACCTTGTAGGGCTCCGAGCGGCTCCAGTCGACGAACTGGAGCATGTTGTCGAGATCGAACTCAGCCGGCATCGTCAGGTCCTTGATCTGCTGCTCGAAGTCTTCGGTGCCGATCCGCTCGACGAAGTCGGCGAAGACCTCGCCTTCGGAGCGCTCGGACTCGTAGAAGCGCAGCCAGCGCTCGACCGCTTCGGGAACGCGCTTGGCCGGAAGCCGGGCCTTGAGGCGCTTGCCGAAGGTCGCGTCGGCCTGTGATCGCCCTCCCAGATGCGGAATGTAGGCAGGCATCGTGCGGCCGCCCACCTTCAGCGAGGCGCCGTAGAACCCGATGCTGCCGATGTGGTGCTGGCCGCAGCCGTTCGGGCAGCCGCTCATCTTGATGTTGATCTGGCGGGTCAACGGATCGGTGATCTGCATCGACTCGAGCCGCTCCCGGATCGCCTCGTTGAGGCCCATCGAGCTGGTGATGCCGAGCTTGCAGCTGTCGGTGCCGGGGCAGCTGACCACGTCGGTGATCTCCTGCGCGCCGGCGTCGCCGAGGCCAAGCTCGCCAAGCCGCGTCCAAACGTCGTACAGCGCCTCGTCGCGGACCCAGCGCAGGACGAAGTTCTGGTGCTCGGCGGAGGTCCGCGCATAGCCGCCGCTGTAGTCGCGCATGATCGCCGCGAGGCCGCGCAGCTGCTCGGGATTGAGGTCGCCTCGCGTCACCTTCACCTCGACCGCCGAGAAGCCCTGCTGGCGCTGCGGCGTCACGTTGCCGTCGACGAAGCGCTCGAACTCGGAGCGGTCTCCGTTCGGGCTCGACGGGGTGGCGGGGACCGGTGGCGCGTTTGCCTCCTCGTCGTCGAGGAAGCGGCCTCGCTCGACGGCGCCTTCGAAGTCCCGGTCCGCGACCCAATCGCCCTCCAGCTCCTCGTCGATGCGCTCGTTGAACTCCTCGATCCCGATCTTGTCGATCAGGACCTTGATCCGGGCCCGGGCGCGGTTGGCGCGCAGCCAGTCCTGTCGGTCGAAGATCCGCAGCGCCGCCTCGGAGACCTTCAGGTACTCGCCGCTGTCGGCCTCGGCGAACTCGGTGATCGTCTCCGCGATCCGGGGCATGATCGACGTCCCGCCGCCGACCACGATCTTGAAGCCGCGCACGCCGTCATCGATGCGGGGGATGAAGCCGAGATCGTGGATCGGGGTGATCGCGCGGTCGGCGTCGGAGGAGGAGAAAGCGGTCTTCCACTTGCGCGGCATCAGCTGCGTGGTCGGATGGCGGACGAAGTAGCGCACATATGCGGCGGCGTAGGGAGTCGGATCGAAGATCTCGTCCTCGAGCAGGCCGGCGTAGGGGTCGCCGGTGACGTTGCGAACCGTGTTGCCGCAACCCTCGCGCGAGGAGAGGCCGGCCTCGCCCAGCTCGCGGATTGCCTTCGCCGCGTCGTCGAGCGGGACGTGATGAAGCTGGATGTTCTGGCGCGTCGTGATGTGTCCTTTGTTGAGCGGCACGTAGCGCTCGACCACGTCCGCGAAGGCCTCCATCTGCTCCGGGTTGATCCCGCCGTATGGGAGCTTGACCCGGATCATCTGCACGCCGGGCTGGCGCTGGCCGTAGACGCCCTGCTTGAGGCGGAAGCCGATGAACTCCTCCTCGCTGAGCTTCTCGTCGAGGAACTTGCCGGCCTCGGTGTCGAAGTCGTCGAACTCGCGCTCGAGGATCGGGATCACGTGCCCGGGGACGTTCGTCGTAGGTCTCCGGGTTCGCCAGCGAGCCGACCTTGCCCTTGCCGGACTGCTTCTTGCCGTGGTCCTCTTCGAGTTGCGGTCTTCTTGGCGGGGGCCGAGACCGGCTCCATGCCTTCCTCCGGCGGTCAGGTGGCGGCGGGCACGCCTGTACAGGCGTTGATCGGCCGCGAATAGTACTAAACCTGACAGAAATTCAAGTATTTCTGCGCCGGGCCTCGAGGACAGCCGCGGCCTCGCCTGATTCGGCCACGTAGCCGCCCTCGGGCTCGAGCGGCCGGCCCTCCTCCGCCCAGGCGCTGATCCCGCCGGCCAGCGCGTGGGCGTCGAAGCCGCCGGCGCGCAGGCCGTCGGCCGCCAGCTCCGAGCGCGAGCCAGAGCGGCAGTAGAGGACCACCGGCCGCTCGCGGTCGAGCTTCTCGGCCTCGGCCGGAAGGTCGTTGACCTCGACCAGGCGGGCGCCCGGGATCCGCCCCGCCTCCCACTCGTGGGGCCGGCGCACGTCGATCAGCTCGACGTCGCCCGACTCGAGCATCTCGGCCAGGCGCTCCGGCGGCAGCTCGCCGCCGTGCTCGGTGCCCTCGGTGTCTATCCGCTCGCCGGCCATCCGAGCGAGCATCTACGCCGAGCGCTAGTCGACGTCTGTGCCCTCGATCAAGAACGCGACCCGCACATGGGCGCGGTACTCGTCCAGGTTCTCGCCGCGGATTCCGGTCGAGACGATGTCGACCGCACGGATGTTTCGCAGCGAGCTCTGCGCCTGGCACAGCGCCTGCTTCGCCGCGTCGTCGGTCGAGGTCTTTGAGCTGCCCACCAACTCGATGATCTTGACTACCGCCAAGGGACTCCCTCCTTCTGGATGGTTGGAGCCTCTTTCTATCCGCTGTGCAGCCGGCGGGCAAGCGCTCGGGACGAATCGCCCGTCTCAGACGGAACGGCCCCAGGACTGCAGGCCGGGGTCGCGCCGGACGCCTTCGCGCAGCGCCGCCTGCTGCCAGCGGCTCTGCGAGACGGCCGCCGGGGCGGGAGCCGTCTCGGCGATGAACAGCTCCAGCGCCGCGACGATCGCCCCCGCCTCCTGCTCGGAGGGGCTCCCGCTGACCATCTCGATCCGCGGGCGGGGCGGCTTGCGGCTTCCGTTGCTGCTCACCGGGCAGACTCTACGAGGTGATCCCGGTCATCTCCCGCGAGGCGGTGCTCGCGGCAGTCTCCCCTTCGGAGGCGATCGAGCGCACCCGCGAGGCATTCGAGCGCCACGCGCGCGGCGAGTGGGTGATGCCGGCCAAGGTCTACCTCGACAGCCCGCCGGGGGACTTCCGCGCGATGCCGGCGCGCGGCTCGGGCGTCGCGCTTCTGAAGTGGGTGACCTCCTATCCCGCACAACCCCGAGCGGGGCCTGCCGGTGGTGATCGGGAGTCATCGTCCTCTCCGACGCCGACACCGGGGAGGAGCTGGCGATCGTCGATGCCCGCTCGGTGACCTGGCTGCGAACCGGCGCCGCGGCGGCGGTCTCGGCGCAGGCGCTGGCGGCGTCCGGGGCGACGACCGTCGGGGTGATCGGCTGCGGCGTCAACGGCGCCTGGGCCGCGCGCTGTCTGGCGGCGGCCGGCTACGGGCCCGGGGTCTGCAACGACCGCGACCGGCGGCGGCCGAGGGCCTGGCGGCGGAGCTCGGCTGGCGGGTCGGCAGCCGCGCCGAGGCGGTGGGCGCCGACGTCGTCGTCACCTGCACCCCCGGCGACGAGCCGGTGATCGCGGCCGACGACGTGCGCGAGGGCCAGCACATCGCGGCGCTGGGGGCCGACGCCCACGGCAAGGCGGAGCTGGAGCGCGACGCGCTGCGCCGCTGCCATCTGTTCTGCGACGAGTGGGAGCAGGCAAGCGGCGGCGGCGAGCTGTCGGGCGCCGCCGCGGCGGGCGAGGTGAGCCGCGGCCAGGTGACCCAGCTCGGCGAGGTGCTGACCGGCGACGCGAAGGGCCGCGGCTCGGAGGCCGAGACGACCCTGTTCGACTCGACCGGGCTCGCGATCCAGGACCTCGGGATCTGCCTCGCCGTGCTCGAGGCGCATCGCGAGGGCAGGATCGAGGCCCAGCAGGTCGAGCTCTAACGTAGGGCTCGGACAGCGCACCAACCAAGGAGGGTCCGATGGCACTCGGCGTCAGCGGCACCGACTTCATCTGCGTTCCCGTGACGGACATCGACAAGGCCCGCGAGTTCTACGGCGGGGTCCTCGGCCTGGAGTTCGGCAAGCAGTGGGGCGAAATGCCCGGGCTTGGAGTACGAGACCGGCAACCTGACGATCGCGGTCATGCAGTCGGACGCCTTCGGGCAGAAGTTCGCGCCGCACACGCATCCGATCGCGCTTCAGGTCGACGACGTCGAGGCGGCGCGCAGCGAGCTCGAGGCCCAGGGCATCGAGTTTCGCCCAGGACACGATCGACAGCGGCGTCTGTCACATGGCGTTCTTCGCCGACCCATTCGGCAACGGGCTGATGCTGCACCACCGCTATGCCCCGAAGGACGCGAAGCCCGACGACCTCGAGGGCAACGTCGCCGCGATCGTCGAGGGCGGAAAGCCTCGTAGAGCGAAGCCCTAGAGCGGGATGTTGCCGTGCTTGCGCTTCGGCTGCTCGACCCGCTTGGTCTGCAGCGTGTTCAGCGCCCGGATCAGCTTCGGGCGGGTCTCGTGGGGGACGATCACGTCGTCGATGTAGCCGCGCTCGGCGGCCGAGTAGGGGTTGGCGAAGTGGGCCTTGTAGTCGTCGATCAGCTTCGCGCGGCGCTCGTCGGGGGTCGGCGAGTCGGCGATGTCGCGGCGGTAGATGATGTTGACCGCGCCCTCCGGGCCCATCACCGCGACCTCGGCGGTCGGCCAGGCGAAGTTGAAGTCGGCCAGCATGTGCTTGGAGTTCATGACGTCGTAGGCGCCGCCGTAGGCCTTGCGGGTGACCACGGTCAGCTTCGGCACCGTGGCCTCGGTGAACGCGTAGAGAAGCTTGGCGCCGTGGCGGATGATCCCGCCCCACTCCTGCGAGGTCCCGGGCAGGAAGCCGGGGACGTCGGTGAAGGTGACCAGCGGGATGTTGAAGGCGTCGCAGGTGCGCACGAAGCGGGCCGCCTTCTCCGACGACTCGATGTCGAGCACCCCGGCCAGGTGCGCCGGCTGGTTGCCGACGACACCGACCGGATGGCCGTCGAGGCGCGAGAAGCCGACGATGATGTTGCGCGCGAAGTGCTCGTGGACCTCGAAGAACTCGCCGTCGTCGACGATCAGCGAGACGACCTCGCGCATGTCGTAGGGCTTGGAGGGGTCGTCGGGGACGATCGAGTCCAGCGCCTCCTCCTGGCGGTCGGGCTCGTCGCCAGGCTCGACCCGGGGCGGCAGCTCGAGGTTGTTGAGGGGCAAGAAGGACATCAGGTAGCGGACGTCCTCGAGGCAGCTCTCCTCGTCGTCGGCGGCGAAATGGGCGACGCCGGACTTGGTGTTGTGGGTCATCGCCCCGCCCAGCTCCTCGAAGGTCGGCTCCTCGCCGGTCACCGTCTTGATCACCTCGGGGCCGGTGATGAACATGTGCGAGGTCTCCTTGACCATGAAGATGAAGTCGGTCATCGCCGGCGAGTAGACGGCGCCGCCGGCGCAGGGGCCCATGACCATGCTGATCTGCGGGATCACCCCGGAGCACTTGACGTTGCGGACGAAGACGTCCCCGTAGGCGCCGAGCGACACGACCCCTTCCTGGATCCGCGCTCCGCCTGAGTCGTTGATGCCGATCACCGGCGCCCCGACCTGCGCAGCGAGGTCCATCACCTTGCACATCTTCTCCGCCATCACCTCGCCCAGCGAGCCGCCGAAGACGGTGAAGTCCTGGGAGAAGACGAAGACCGTTCGCCCGTCGATCGTCCCGTAGCCGGTCACCACGGCGTCGCCGTAGGGGCGCCGCTTCTGCATCTCGAACTCGTAGGTGCGGTGGCGGACGAAGGTGTCGAGCTCCTCGAAGGAGCCCGGATCGAGCAGCTTCTCGATCCGCTCGCGGGCGGTCAGCTTGCCCTTCTCGTGCTGCTTGTCGACCGCCTCGGCCGATGCCGAGTGGATCGCCGCCTCGCGCAGCTCCTGCAGCTGCGCGAGCTTCTCCTCGTGGGTCTCGGGGAACTTCTCGCGCATCGGCCGCAGTCTATGCACGGGGCGATCCGTAAAGCTTGCTGTGTGAACGGACCCGAGGTAGGCGAGAACTCGGCGCGGCTGCGCCGCTACCGCGCCAACATCCAGGCCGAGCTCGATCGCGCGGCGGTTTACGGCGCAATGGCGAGCGCGGAGCGAAACCCCGAGCTGGCCCAGAGCTTCCGCCGCCTCGCCGAGTCGGAGCGGCGCCACGCCGATTTCTGGCGCGAGCAGCTTTTGAGGCTGGAGGGCGGCGCAGCGCCCGCGGGACCGAGCATGCGCGCGCGAATGCTGGCCCAACTCGCCCGGCGCTTTGGCAGCAAGCTGGTGCTGCCAGCAGTGGCGTCGCTGGAGGAGGCCGAGCAGGAGGCCTACGAGTACCAGCCCGAGGCCGCCGATACCGAGCTCTTCGCCGACGAGCGCTCGCATGCGCGAGTGCTGAACTCCGCGGTCGAGGCGTCCACGCCGCGCTTCCCGGCGAGCACTCTGGCCCACCTCCTCGGCCGGCGGCGGGGGGTGAGCGGCAACGCGCTGCGGGCCGCGGTGCTGGGCGCCAACGACGGACTTGTCTCGAACCTCAGCCTGGTGATGGGTGTGGCGGGAGCGAGCTTCTCCAGCCGAACCGTGCTGATCACAGGTCTTGCCGGGCTGCTCGCCGGCGCCTTCTCGATGGCAATGGGAGAGTGGGTCTCAGTGCAGAGCTCTCGCGAGCTTCACCAGCGCCAGCTCGACCTCGAGGCTGAGGAGATAGCCACCGACCCCGAGCACGAGCGGGCCGAGCTCGTCTCGCTCTACCAGCAGAGAGGGCTCTCGGTCGACGAGTCCCAGCGGCTCGCGAACCGGATGATGAGCAGCGAAAGCGCGGCGCTGGAGGCGATGGCCCGCGAGGAGCTCGGCTTCGACCCGGAGGAGCTCGGCGGGTCGGCTTGGATCGCCGCGGTCGCCTCGTTCCTGCTCTTCACCATGGGAGCGATCATGCCCGGTCTTGCCGTTCGCGGTTGCCGATGGCGATCTGGCCGTCGCGCTGAGCGTGTCCGCAAGCGCGCTGGCGCTGCTGGGCATCGGCGCCGCGATCACCCTGCTCACCGGGCGCGGGTCATGGCGATCGGCTCTGCGCCAGCTCGTGATCGGACTGGGAGCCGCCGCGGTCACCTACGGCGCCGGCTACCTCGTCGGCAGCGCCGTCTAAGGGCGGCTCCTAGAAGAACGCCCCGCCCTGGTACTCGCCGAAGACGTCGCGCATCGCCCCGCAGACCTCGCCGATCGACCCTCCCGCGCCGCAGCGCGTCGCGGATCGGATAGAGCAGGTTGCCGTCGCCGCGGGCGACGTCGCGCAGCGACTCGAGCTTGCGCTCCAGCTCGGCGTCGTCGCGGGCGGACTTGAACTCGGCCAGGCGCCTCAGCTGGCGCTCCTCGGACTCGGGGTCGACCTTGAGGATGTCGACGTCGTCGATCTGGTCGGTGACGTACTTGTTGACGCCGACGATGATGTCCTGCCCGGTGCGGTAGCGCTCCTGGTAGGAGGACGCGGACTCCTCGATCTCGCGCTGCATGAACTCCAGCGCCTGCACCGAGCCCCCCATCTCCTCGACCTTCTCGATCAGCTCCCAGGAGCGCTCCTCGATCTCGTCGGTCAGCGCCTCGACGAAGTAGGAGCCGGCGAAGGGGTCGACGGTGTCGGCGACGCCTGACTCGTGCGCGAGCACCTGCTGGGTGCGCAGCGCGATCCGCGCCGAGCGCTCGCTGGGCAGCGCCAGGGCCTCGTCGAAGCCGTTGGTGTGCAGCGACTGGGTGCCGCCGCAGATCGCGGCGAAGCCCTGCAGCGCGACGCGGACGATGTTGACCTCGGGCTGCTGGGCCTGCAGCGTCACGCCGCCGGTCTGGGTGTGGAAGCGGATCCTCATCGCGTCCTCGTCGCTGGCCCCGAAGCGCTCGCGCATGGTCCTCGCCCACATCCGCCGCACCGCCCGGAACTTGGCGATCTCCTGGAAGACGTTGTTGTGGCAGTTGAAGAAGAAGGCGAGGCGCTTGCCGAAGCGGTCGATCTCCAGGCCCGCGTCGAGCCCCGCCTGCACGTAGGCGATCGCGTTGGCGAGCGTGAAGGCGATCTCCTGCACCGCCGAGCAGCCCTTCTCGCGCATGTGGTAGCCGGAGATCGAGATCGTGTTCCAACTTCGGGACGTTCTCGTTGCAGTAGGCGAAGATGTCGGTCGTCAGCCGCATCGTCGGCTCCGGCGGGTAGATGTAGTTGCCGCGCGACACGTACTCCTTAAGCACGTCGTTCTGGACCGTGCCGCGGAGCTGCTCGGCCTTCACGCCGTGCTCCTCGCCGACCAGCTCGTAGAGCAGGAGCAGGATCGCGGCCGGCGCGTTGATCGTCATCGAGGTCGAGACCTCGTCGAGCGGGATCTGGTCGAAGCAGATCCGCATGTCCTCGATCGTGTCGATCGCGACCCCGGTGCGGCCGACCTCGCCGCGGCAGAGCGGGTCGTCGGAGTCGCGGCCGAGCTGGGTCGGCAGGTCGAAGGCCATCGAGAGGCCGGTCGAGCCGTGCTCGATCAGGTAGCGATAGCGGGTGTTGGTCTCCTCGGCGGTCGCGTAGCCGGCGTACTGGCGCATCGTCCAGAGCCGGTCGCGGTACATGCCGGGGTGGATGCCGCGGGTGAAGGGATAGGAGCCGGGCTCGCCGAGCCGCTCCTCGAGGCCGGGTGCGACGTCGCTCTTCGTCGTAGAGGCGCTCGATCTCGATCCCCGAGTCGGTGAACACCCGCTCGTCGTCGGGGCCGACGACGGGGGCAATGGTGCGGTCTTCGGTCGGCCGCGTGGCCACGTCAAAAGGATATGCCCGAGGCCGGGCCGGCCGCGATCAGCGACTTGGTCAGCCCGGCGAAGCGCTCGCGCAGGATCAGCGCGTCGGGGAACAGCTCCCGCAGCTCGCGAGGCGTTGAGCAGCTCGATCGATTCGAAGGGGCCGGTCGGCGGCCCGAGGCGCCAGAGGCGCCGCTGCATCGGCCTGGAGAGGAACTGGTAGCCGGGCATCAGCGCATGGGGCTCGATCGGGAAGTAGCGGTTCGGCGTCTGCACCCAGTAGCGGCCGGCGACCCGGCGTAGCTCGTCGGCGAAGCGCCGGCGGTCGCCGGGATCGAGATGCTCGACGAGCGAGTTGGAGTAGGCGATCTCGAACGAGCCCGACTCGAAGGGAAGCTCGCGAGCGTCGCCGCGGACGAAGCGTCGAGCCCGGGTAGCCGGGCCGGTCGACCAGGTCGAGCCCGGTGATCTCGGCGCCCGGCTCGAAGCCGGCCAGGCCCTCGGGCCCGCAGCCGACGTCGAGGATGCGCGTCGCCGGGACGCGGCGACATCACCCGCCGGTAGAGGCGGAAGCGGCGGCGGCGGGCGCGGCGGGCGAGCGGCTCCGCGATCCTCGCCAGGGCTCCCCGGTGGGCGTCGGCGTAGACCTGCCCGCCGTCGGGTACCTCGGAGGCGTTCAAGCCGTCCAAGATAGCCCCCGGCGGAGCGGGCGCCGGCGCGCCGGCTGAGCTAGACGGCGCTGAACGGGCGCCGCTGGGGCTCGGCCAGCTCCTCGAGAATCTCTTCGAGAGCGTCCTGCTCGAGCCCACCCCGCCCTTGGCCGCGATCGCCACCCGGGTGCCGAAGCCCTTCTCCTCGAGCTTCACCTTCATCTTCAGCGGCCGGTCGCCGTCGCATCGCCAGGCGAGGACCGGCCGGGTTCGCGGTCGGTGACCTCGACCCCGCCGTCGCACGTCGCAGAACCGCTCGGCCCAGTGCTGAAGCTGGGGCTCGTGGTCGAGAGCTCCCAGAGCTCGGGGGCCGACTTCATCAGGGTTCGCGTTGCGGTGATCTTCATTGCCGCGAACTTCGTCCACGGTCCGGCGCCTCCTTCCGTGTTTACATGCCTGGGATGAACCCTTCAGACGACCCGGACCTCCATCTCGGGGTCGAGTCCGAGCTCCCGCGGGAGGTCGAGGTCGGGCGCGGCAACGTGCTGCTGGTCCACGGCTGGTGCTTTCATGCCCGGCGCCCGATACGCCGCCTCGAGCTGCAGGTGAGACGGTCAGTCGCAGGCCCCGCTCGTCCAGGGCACGCCGAGGCCGGACGTCGCCGCCGGCCTGGCCCGTCGGCCGACCCGCTCGGCAACTCGGAGCGCAGCGGCTTCATGGCGCTGCTGACCCTGGGCGAGATCGCACGAGCCGCGGCGAGACCGAGATCGTGCTCGTCGTCGAGCTGGGGGGCGGCGCCTCGCCTCGAGGACGGTCGCGCCGCTGCGGCTGCTGCCGGGCGAGCGGCCGTCCTGGGCCCGCCTCGAGGGCGCCGATCCGCTGGTCGCGATCTGCATGGCGACCTACGACCCTCCGCCGGAGCTGTTCCGGCGCCAGATCGAGTCGATTCGCGCGCAGACCCACGCCAACTGGGTCTGCCTGATCAGCGACGACGGCTCTTCGCCCGAGGGCCTCGCGATGATCGCCGACACGGTCGGCGACGACCCCCGCTTCCGGGTCGAGCGAGGGCTCCCGCGGCTCGGCGTCTATCGCAACTTCGAGCGGGCGCTCGCCGCCGTTCCGGCCGACGCCGCCGCTGGTCGCCCTCGCCGACCAGGACGACCGCTGGGAGCCCGACAAGCTGGCGGTCCTCGCCGAGCGGGTCGTCGGCGGCGCGGCGCTCGCCTACAGCGACGCCCGCATCACGACCGAGGCCGGCGAGGAGGTCTCGCCGACCTTCTGGACCGAGCGCGCCAACAACCCCGACGACCTCGCCGCCCTGCTTCTGGTCAACTCGGTGACGGGCGGCTCGGCGCTGTTCCGCAGCGAGCTGCTCGACTATCATGCTTCCCTTCCCCGCCACGCAGGCCGCGATGCACGACCACTGGGTCGCGATGGTCGCGATGTCTCTGGGCGAGGTCGCCTACGTGGACCGCCCCCTCTACGACTACGTCCAGCACTCCGGGCGCCGCCCTCGGCCACGAGAGCGGGCGCCGGCCGGATCGCTCCAAGCCCGTCGGGCTCCGGGTCCGTTGCGAGCCGCTTCCGCAGCCGCCCTGCGAACCGGCTTCGACCAGGCGCGGCGTAGCTACTACATCGTGCTCAGCGTTCGGGCCTGCGCCGAGCTGCTGCTGATCCGCGGGGGCGGTGCGATCGCGCGGCGCAAGCGGCGCATCCTGCGCCGCTGCGTCCGGCTGGAGCGCTCGCCGGCCGCTTGGGCCTGGCTGACCTGGCTGCTGATCCGCTCGCGCTCGCGGCGCTCGAAGACGATGCGGGTCGAGCGCCTGATGCTGGCCGGGTCGCTGTGGCGGCCGATGCTCCGCGTCTCCAGGGCGCTGCGGCTGCCGGCTCCCGGGCCTCACCCCCAGACCATGCCGGCGATGCTGAAGCTCCCCCACGCACCCGAGGCCTCGGAGACCGAGCGGCTGCAGGCATGAGCGACGACGCCGCATATCCGCTCGACTGGCGGGCACGCAGCAAGCTGCGCCGGCGCCTGCGGCGCAGCCTGGTCGGGCGGGCCGCCGGGCGCGTCGCCGACCTTGGCCCTCACGGCTCGCCAGCGCGCGCTCGGGATCGACCGCGAGCTCGACGTCCTGGCCGCCGAGGGGCCGCGGCGCGACGTGCTGGTGCTCGGCATCTACGGCGGTGACGCCGCCCAGCTCGAGGCCGCGCTGCGGCCGGTCCGCGAGTCGGTGCACAACGTCCGCGTGGCGCTGGGCTCGATGGGCGAGCCGGCCCCCGCCCTCGCCGACGAGACCGCCCTGACCGAGCTTCGCGGCGGCAAGTTCGCCAACCTCAACCGGGTCGCGGAGGCGGCCGAGCCGCTGGCCGCCGACTGGGTGCTGATCCTCGACGACGACATCGAGGTCGGCCGCCGCTTCCTCGACCGCCTGCTGGTCGTCGCGGAGCGCTTCCGGCTCAGCCTCGCCCAGCCGGCGCTGAGCCGCGCCAGCTTCGGGTGGTGGAACGTCAACCGGCGCCGCCCGACCCTGCTCCGCGAGACCGGCTTCGTCGAGATCGGCCCCGCCCTGCTGATCCATCGCGACGCCTACCGGCGGCTGGCCCCCTTTCCCGAAGGGGGCATGGGCTGGGGCCTCTGCCTGCACTGGGCGGCGGTCGCCAGGCGCGAGGGCTGGCGGCTCGGGGTGATCGACGCGGTGCCGGTCCGCCACGAGTCGCGGCGCGTCGCCTCGGCGGTCGACGTCGGCGCCGCGCGGGAGGCGGCGGAGCGGCTGCTGGCCGAGCGCGAGCACGTCACCTACGCCGAGGCCGAGACGGTGCTGGCGCGCCACACCCGGATCGCATGACCGAGCCGGCCGTCGCTGGTCCTGCACAACCGCTACCGCTCGCGGGGCGGAGAGGAGCGCGCCGCCGAGGAGCTGGCGGAGCTGCTGCGCGAGCGCGGCCACACGGTGAGGCTGCTGCAGCGAGACAGCGCGAGCGGCCGGACCGACTGCGGGCCGGGGCGGCGATGCTGCGCGGCGGCCTCGGCGCCGGACGAGGTGTCCGACGGCGGTGCGCGAGATCGGCGCCGACGTCGTCCACGCCCACAACACCGTGCCGCTGCTGGGGCCCCGGGCGCTGGAGGCGGCCCGCGAGGCCGGCGCGCGGGTGGTGATGAACCTGCACAACTACCGCCTCGTCTGCGCGATCGGGATCGCCTACCGCGACGGCGCGCCCGTGCACCCGCTGTCAGGGCCGGCGGACGACCTGGCCCGGGGCGCGGCTGCGCTGCCGCGGCAACCTTCCCGAGGCGCTGACCTACGCCGCCGGCATCTCGCTCGCAGCAGCCGCGCATCACCGCCGCGGTCGACCGCTTCATCCTCACCAGCGAGGGCTCGGCGCGGGTGCTGGGCGAGCTGGCGCTGCCGCTGCGCGACTACGACGTGATCCCCAACTTCCTGCCCGACTCCGCCTATCGCCGAGCGACTCCGCCGCCGACACCGGGCGCTTCGCCCTCTACGCCGGGCGGCTGGCGGAGGAGAAGGGCGTCGACACCGCGATCGAGGCGGCGAGGCGGTCCGGCGTGCCGCTGGCGATCGCCGGCGAGGGGCCCGACGAGGTCGCGGCTGCGCGGCCTGGCGGCCCGCTCCGGGCCGAGATGCGCTTCCTCGGCCAGCTCGACGCCGGCGGCCTGGCCGACGATCCGCGCGCCAGGCCGCGTTCGCGGTCGTGCCCTCGCGCTGGCACGAGCCCCATCCCTACGCGGTCTCCGAGTCGATGGCGGCGGGGCTGCCGGTCCTCGCCTCCGAGATCGGCGGGCTGCCGGAGATGGTCGGCGCGGACGCCACGCGTGCCCCCCGACGACGTCGATCGCCTGGGCGGCGGCGATGAGCGAGCTCTGGGACGACGCCGGGCTGCGCCTGCACCGCGGCGAGGAGGCGCTGGCCCGGGCCCGCGAGCGCTTCGGCGCCGACGCCTACTACGAGCGGCTGATGGCCTGCTACCGCGCCGCGCACGTCGAAGGCGAGGCGCGCATGACGCCGCCGCCGACCAGCGCCGAGATCCCGACCCGCGAGCTGCTCGGGGTCCGATTCGCGCTCACCGACTACGAGGGCGCGCTGCAGCGGATCGGCGAGATGGTCGGCGGCGGCGAGCGCGGCTACGTCTGCCTCACCTCGGTCCACGGGCTGATGGAGAGCCGCCGCGACCCCGAGCTGGCCGCGGCGCTGAACGGCGCGACGCTCAACCTGCCCGACGGCATGCCGGTGGTCTGGGCGCTCAACCTGCTCGGCGAGGGCAAGGCGCTGCGCGACCGCGTCTACGGCCCGACCCTGATGGAGATGGCCTGCGAGCGCGCCGCGGCGACCGGCACCCGGGTCTTCCTCTACGGGGGACACGACGAGCGCGGCGCTGCGGGAGCTGAAGACCGGGCTGCGCCGCCGCGCTCCGGCGATCGCGATCGCCGGCGACTGGAGCCCCCCGCACCGCGACCTGACCGTCGAGGAGGAGCGAGAGCTTGCGAGCCGGATCGACGAATCGGGCGCCGAGATCGTCTGGTGCGGGATCTCGACCCCGCGCCAGGAGAGGTGGGTGGCGCGGATGCGGGAGCTGGTCGAGGCGCCGGTCCTGGTCAGCGTCGGCGCCGCCTTCGACTTCCTCGCCGGGCGGGTCTCGCAGGCGCCCGCATGGATGCAGCGCAGCGGCCTGGAGTGGGCCTACCGGATGAGCCGCGAGCCCCGCCGCCTCGCCCCCCGCTACCTGCGCAGCAATCCAGCCTTCGTTGCAGCGGTGGCTCGCCAGTACGTGGACCGGCGGCGCGCTGGGTAGAGTCTTGCCCGTGGCCAGTGCCGTGCGTGAGGCCTCAGCGGGCCAGGCCGACGATCTCCGGCTCCAGGTCCCCGCCGACGACGTCGCCGACCCGGAGCTCTCGATAGTGATCCCCGCCCTCGACGAGGAGCTCGCGATCGCCGAGTTCGTCGACTGGTGCAAGGAGGGGCTGCGAAAGGCCGGCGTCGCCGGCGAGATCCTGATCGTCGACAGCTCCTCCGACCGCACCGGCGAGATCGCGCTGGCCCGCGGCGCCCGGGTGCTCTCCACCCCGAGGCGCGGCCTGGGGCGCGCCTACATCGACGCGCTGCCGTTCATCCGCGGCCGCTACGTGCTGATGGGCGACGCCGACTGCACCTACGACTTCCGCGAGCTGGCCCCGTTCGTGGAGCGAATGCGGGAGGGCTACGAGTTCGTGATGGGCTCGCGCTGGAAGGGCTACATCGAGCCCGGCTCGATGCCGAGGCTCCACCGCTACCTCGGCACCCCGGTCACGACCTGGATCCTCAATCTCGTCTACTCCAGCCACTTCTCCGACATCCACTGCGGGATGCGCGGGATCAGCCGCGACGCGCTGGAGCGGATGGACCTGCAGTCGCAGTCCTGGGAGTACGCGTCGGAGATGGTGCTGAAGTCGGTGCACATGGGACTGCAGACGACCGAGGTGCCGGTCCGCTTCCTCAAGGACCCCGAGGGCCGCCTCAGCCACCACAAGCGCTCCGGCTGGCTGTCCCCGTTCAAGGCCGCCTGGATCAACCTGCGCGCGATGTTCGTCTACGGCTCCGACTTCTTCGTCTTCAAGCCCGGCATCGTGCTGGCGCTGCTCGGCCTGCTGATCCTGGCGCCGGTCACCTTCGGCGACGTCGACGTCGGGCCGGTGACGCTGTCGCTCAACTACCAGCTGCTGGGCCTGGGGCTCTACCTGGTCGGGCTGCAGGCGTTCTTCCTCGGCTGCATCGCCCAGGTCCTGTTCGACTACACCGGCCGCCGCACCGATCGCTGGCTGCGCGTCTTCCCATATACCCGCAGCGCCCTGATCGCCTTCGGACTGGTCCTGCTGGGCGTCGGCCTGACGCTGCCGCTGGTGTTCAGCTACTTCGGCAACGACCTGGCGCTCAGCTCCGCCAACAGCGGCGAGAACCACCTAGCGGTGACCGGGATGGCGGCCGCGGTCAGCGGCGCCGGGCTGTTCGTGTTCACGCTGCTGCTGCACGGCGCGGTCGCCGCGACCACCGGCGGGCGGCCCCGCCCTCCCGCCCAGCGGGGCGAATCCGATGTCCTACGGTAGGTACTACGGCCATCTGTTCCGCGACGCGGCCCGCTCGGTGGCCAAGGGGGTTGCGCTGCCGTTCGTGCGCCGCGAAGCAGTTCGCTCCGGCTCGCACGCGCTGGCCTACCCGATCTCCACATACGCGCCCTGGGAGTCCAACGAGGAGTTCAGGCGCGTCTACGAGGCGGCGCGAACGAACACCATGGTCGACGTCTGGCGCTGCTTCGAGCTCTGGAGCCTGGTCGGAGAGCTGCGCCAGGTGCCGGGCGCGATCCTCGAGGTCGGCGTACGGCGCGGCGGCAGCGGGGCGATCATGGCGACCCGCGCCGCGGAGCTGGGAATCTCCGACCCGGTGATCCTCTGCGACACCTGGGAGGGCGTCGTGAAGGCCGGAGAAGTGGACACCTACTATCGAAACGGCCGCCACGAGGCTCCGCGGGCGGCGGTCGAATCGCTGATCGAGCGGATGGGATTGGAGAACGTCGAGCTGCTCGAAGGAGTGTTCCCCGACGAGACCGGCGACCGGATCGCCGACCGGCAGCTGCGCCTCTGCCACGTCGATGTCGACGTCTACCAGTCGGCCAAGGACGTCTTCGAGTGGGCCTGGGAGCGGCTCTCGCTCGGCGGCGTGGCGGTGTTCGACGACTACGGCTTCCCCGCCACCCCCGGCGTGACCAAGTTCGTCGACGAGCAGCGCGGCCGCGACGACCGCCTCGTTCTGCACAACCTCAACGGGCACGGCATCGTGGTGAAGAGCCGATGACGACCGCATCGCGATCGCAGCGGGCCGGCTCCTATGGTCAGCACCGCGCCCCCAGCCCCGTCGACCGCTTCGGGGTCTGGCTCTCGACCCGGCGCTTTCGCCGCGCCGTGCCGGACTTCGGCGGCAAGCGAGTCGGCGACTTCGGCTGCGGCTATGACGCCGCCTTCGCGCGCATCGTGCTCGACGAGGCGCGGCATCTGGTGCTTATCGACCTCTCGCTCGCCCCGGACCTGAAGGAGAACCCGAAGGTGACCGCGATCGAGGGCCGGCTGCCCGATGCGCTCGGGGACCTCGAGGACGCGTCGCTGGACGTGATCGTGCTGAACTCGGTGCTCGAGCACCTCTGGGAGCCGGAGCGGGCGCTGGCCGAGCTTCACCGGCTGCTCGCGACCGGGGGCGTGGCGTTGATCAACGTTCCCTCCTGGCGCGGCAAGCGCTGGCTGGAGTTGAGCGCCTTCCGGCTCGGGACCAGCCCGGCCGAGGAGATGGACGACCACAAGGCCTACTACGACCCGCGCGACCTCTGGCCGCTGCTGGTCAAGGCCGGCTTCCGGCCCAGCGAGATCCGCTGCTTCCGCCACAAGTTCGGGCTCAACACGTTCGCCGAGTGCCGCAGGGCCAAGGGCGAGGAGGAGGTCTGATGGCATCGTTCGCCGACCAGTTCCTTACCGAGACGACCGAGATCGTCGCCGGGCTTGACCGCGGTGAGATCGAGCGCGTCGCCGGCGGCCTGGCCGAGGTGCGCGAGGGCGGCGGGCGGCTGTTCATCCTCGGCGTCGGCGGCTCCGCCGGCCACGCCAGTCACGCGGTCAACGACTTCCGAAAGCTCTGCGGCTTCGAAGCCTACGCGCCGACCGACAACGTCTCCGAGCTGACGGCCCGGGTCAACGACGAAGGCTGGGACACGACCTTCGCCGAGTGGCTGCGGGGCTCGCGGCTGCGCGAAGGGGACGGCCTGCTGGTCTTCTCGGTCGGCGGCGGCGACGCCGAGCGGGGAGTGTCGGCCAACCTGGTCGCGGCGATCGACCTGGCGCGCGAGGCCGGCGCCTCGGTGTTCGGGGTCGTCGGCCGCGACGGCGGCTACACCCGCAAGGTCGCCGACGGCTGCGTCGTCATCCCGCCCACATACGAGGACCGCGTAACCCCCCACACCGAGGGACTGTGCGCGGTCGTCTGGCACCTGCTGGTCAGCCATCCCGAGCTGCAGCGAAGCTCCACCAAGTGGGAATCGCTGAAGTGAGGACCGAGTGAGCCGCTTCTTCATCGTCGGCGGTGCGGGCTTTCTCGGAAGCCACTTCGTCGACCGTCTGCTCGACGACGGCCACGAGGCGACCGTGTTCGACAACTTCTCCTCGGGGCGCGAGTGGCACCTGGAGCCGCACGCCGGCGACGAGCGTCTCGAGGTGGTGCGCGGCGACGTCAAGGACCTCGCGGCGCTGACCGAGGCGATGCGCGGACACGACGTCGTGATCCACCTCGCCTCGAACCCCGACATCGCCCGCGCCGCCACCGAGCCGGCGATCGACTTCGACGAGGGAACCCTGCTCACCCACCACGTCGTCGAGGCGATGCGGATCACCTCGACGCCGACGATCCTCTACGCGTCGGGCAGCGGCGTCTACGGCGACATCGGCGAGACCGAGGCCGGCGAGGACTTCGGGCCGCTGCTCCCGATCTCCACCTACGGCGCCAGCAAGCTGGCCGGGGAGAGCCTGATCTCCTCCTACTGCCACATGTTCGGGCTGCGCGGGCGCTCGTTTCGGTTCGGGAACGTGGTCGGGGCGCGCCAGACTCACGGGGTCGGGTTCGACTTCGTGCGGCGGCTGCTCGACGACCCCGCGCGGCTGCCGATCCTCGGCGACGGCAGCCAGAGCAAGTCCTACATCCACGCCCGCGACGTGATCGAGGCGGTGCTCACCGCACTGGAGCGGACCGAGCGGCCCTACGCGGTCTACAACGTCGCCACGGGCGACTACATCACGGTGACCGAGATCGCCGAGCTGGCGGTCGAGTGCGTGGGGCTGGAGCCGGGAAGCGTCGAGTACGAGTACACGGGCGGCGACCGCGGCTGGAAGGGCGACGTGCCGGTGGTGCGGCTCGACACCCGCCGCGTCCGCGAGCTGGGCTGGCAGAACGAGATGGGCTCGCGCGAGGCGCTTCGCGACTCGATGCTGGCGATGCTGCCCGAGGCCCGCGCCGGGCGGCTGTGAGAGCTGTCTTCCTCGACCGCGACGGGGTGCTGAACCGCGCCCGGGTCGTCGACGGCGTCCCGCGTCCCCCCGACTCGGTCGCCGAGCTGGAGCTCCTGCCTGGGGTCGAGGATGCCTGCCGGCGCCTGCACGAGGCGGGGCTGGCGCTGATCGTGGTCAGCAACCAGCCCGACGTCGCCCGCGGCACCCAGACGATGACCGAGGTCAAGGCTCTCAACCACGAGCTTTCGTCGCGTCTGCCCCTCGACGAGATTCGCGTCTGCGTCCACGACGACGCCGACGAGTGCGAGTGCCGAAAGCCTGCCCCGGGGATGCTCCTGGACGCCGCGCGCGAGCACGAAATCGACCTCGCTCGCAGCGTCATGGTCGGGGACCGCTGGCGCGACGTCGAGGCTGGGCGAAGAGCCGGCTGCATGACGGTATTCGTCGACTGGGGCTATCCTGAGCGGGCTCCGGAGGCGCCAGATCTCATCGTTCGAACGCTCGACGAGGCGGTGCCCTGGATTCTCGAACGCACATCGGAGGAACGATCTGGCCATGCCCAAAGTCGATGACCTGAAGATCAAGGTGTTCGCCGACGGCGCCGACCTCGAGGGGATCGCGAAGCTAGCGAAGGACCCGCTGATCAAGGGGTTCACCACCAACCCGACGCTGATGGCGAAGGCCAACGGCGCCCTGGCCTACCAGGACTTCGCCGACCAGGTGCTGGAGGCGGTGAACGGAAAGCCGGTGTCGTTCGAGGTCTTCTCGGACGAATTCGACGACATGGAGCGCCAGGCGCGGCTGATCTCCGGCTGGGCCGACAACATCTACACCAAGGTCCCGGTCACGAACACCCGCGGCGAGAGCGCCGGGGAGCTGATCCGCAAGCTGGCCGCCGACGGCGTGAAGCTCAACGTCACGGCGCTGATGACCCCCGACCAGGCCGCCGACGTGGCCGCCAACCTGGAGGGTGGCCCGCCGAGCATCATCTCGATCTTCGCCGGCCGGGTCGCCGACACGGGCCGCGACCCGATCCCGCTGATGAAGGAGGCGCTGGAGCGGCTGGCGCCCCATCCCAACGTCGAGCTTCTCTGGGCCAGCCCGCGCGAGCTGCTCAACGTGGTGCAGGCGGACGAGGTCGGCTGCCACATCATCACCGTGACCCACGACGTGCTCGCCAAGCTGCCGACCCTCGGCAAGGACCTCGACGAGTTCTCGCTCGACACGGTGAAGATGTTCCACGACTCAGCGCAGTCCGCGGCCTTCACCCTCTGAGCTCCTTGGCACCCGCGGACGCGGCCCAGCGGGACGACTGGGACCGGCACTGGCGGGACTATTCCGACGCGGCCGAGCACAACCCGGCCCAGCGCTACCGGCGGCGGATCGTCTTCGGCCTGCTCGGGCTGGGCGACGGCCCGGCCCGCGTCCTCGACATCGGAAGCGGGCAGGGGGACTTCGCCGCCGAGCTTCTTCGCACTCACCCCCGCGCCGAGCTGCTCGGGATCGAGGTCAGCGCCGAGGGGATCGAGATCGCGAAGCGAAAGGCGCCCGGCGCCGAATTCGTCCAGCGCGACCTGACCGCGGGCGGCGAGCCCGACGAGGGGCATCGAGGCTGGGCGACTCACGCCGTCTGCTCGGAGGTGCTCGAGCACGTCGACCGCCCCGGGGAGCTGATCACCAACGCCTCCCCCTACATGGCCCCCGGCTGCCGGCTGGTGGTCACCGTGCCGGGCGGGCCGATGTCGGCCTTCGACCGCCACATCGGCCACCGCCGCCACTTCACCCCCGCGGCGCTGGCCGAGCTGCTGGCTGGCGCCGGGTTCGAGGTCGAGGCCGCGCGCGGGGCCGGGTTTCCCTTCTTCAACCTCTACCGGCTGGCGGTGATCATGCGCGGCGAGAGGCTGGTCGAGGACGTGGCCGCCGGCGACGGCTCGGAGTCGCGCCTGGCGCGGGCGGCGATGTCCGGCTTCGACGCGCTGTTCCGCCTCAACCTCAGCCGCGGGCGGCGCGGTTGGCAGACGGTCGCCCTGGCGCGGCAGCCGGGGGAAGCAATCGCGGGCTGAGCCGCGCGAGCTGACGGCGATGGAGCCCAGCGCGGCAAAGATTCGGCGCGGCGAGGCGATCCGGATCGCGATCTCGGTCCTGGTCGCGGCGGGCCTGGCGACGTCGGCGATCCTCGCCCTCTGGGGCCCGCTCGAGGTCCACACCGACGTCGTCGGCTATCCGATCTTCGCCAACTTCAACGTCGGCAACTACTTCCGCCTCTACTACCTCGGGGTCGGCTTCTTCCCCCTCGCGGCGCTCGGGATCTACCTCGCCCTCAGCCGCTGGGGAGCGAGGATCGGGCTGCCGGCCGCCGCGTGGGGTGGCCTACGACCCGCGGCGGCGGCCGATCCCGGTCACGCCCTTGATCCCGAGCCGCCGCTGGACGATGCCGCGCCGGCCCTGCGCAGCGCCGTCAGCGTCGGGCGGACCTTCTTCGTCGGCGCGGTGCTCGGTTTCGAGGGGGGGATCGCCGCCGACTCGATCTGGGCCGGCCTGGCGATCGGGGTCACCGCCTACGCAGTGGTTGCATGGCTTGCCGCCCGGCTGCTGACGGACCGTGGGCCGTGGCGCGAGCAGCCTTTCGAGGCCCGTCTCGCGGCGCTGAACGCGGTCGGCGCGGTGCTCACGGTCGCCGGCCTGCTCGCGGTCTCGATGAGCACCGAGGTCAAGGTGCTCTCCGACGGCTCGGTCAAGCACTACGACTGGTTCCCGGCCTGGCTGGCGCTGCCGGTCGGCGCTGCGCTGGTCGCCCTGGTGGGGCGGTACCTGTGGCAGGCTCGCTCAGCCGCCCGCCTGCTGGCGATCGAGCGGCGGGCGCTGCTGCTCGCCGCGACCCCGGTGGCTCTGCTGCTTCTGATCCAGGTGATGCCGGGCGACCTCGGGGCCTTCGACACCTTCCACTACGGGGAGGTGCTGGCGGGCGGCAGGCTGGTCGAGGACGGGTTCTTCCCCTGGCGCGACGTGGTCCTCACCCATGGCCTGCTTCAGGATGTCGTCTACACGTTCGGCGAGGGCATCTTCGGCAACAGCGGCTGGGGCTGGTTCGCGGGTAGCGCCGTTGTCCTGGGACCGCTGTACCTGGTCTCGGTCTACTACCTCTGCGTCTATTTGCTGGGCCGCAACTGGTTGCTGGTCGGGTTCGCGGTCCTGGTGCTGGCCGACGCACTGATCGCGCCGAACCAGTTCCGGCTCATCCTCTGGCCGCCGATCCTGCTCGTGCTGGCGGCGCTGCTCGAACGGGCGACCCGGCCGAGGGCGATCGGCCTCGCCGCGCTCGTCGTCGCCCAGGGGATCCTGACCCCGGAGACGGCGCCCGCCCCGATCGCCGTCGCGGCGGTCCTGGTGCTCTATGAGTGGTACTGGCGCCGCCCGGGGACGCCGATCCGTGCCGCCTTCCCACGCACCATCTGGGTCGCCGCAACCGGCATCGCGCTGGGCGTCGCCTTCGCCATCTACCTGGCCGCCTCCGGAGCGCTGGACGATTACCTCTACATCTCGACCAGGCTGCTGCACGGGCACGCGCTGTCGGGAGGGATCCCGGCGAAACCCAACGTGGGGACGATCTCGCAGGCCCGCTTCGACTTCTACGCCCTGGCGCCGCCGATCGCACTCGTGGTCTCGTTCGCCTACGCGGTGGCGCGGCTGCGGCTGCGGCGCCCGTTTCTGACCGCTGACTGGCTGATGGGCGCAACGGCGATCTTCGTCGCCCTCTATTACACGAAGTTCCTCTCCCGGATGGACACCGGGCACGTCTACGAGCCCTTCGTGGCCTCGCTGCCGCTGCTCTTCTACATTCTCTATCGGGCGACGGCGACGATCGAGGCGGCTCTGCGCAGGCGCTGGCCCCGCAACCCGGCGCTGCGGCTGACCGCCCATCCGCTCAGCCTGATCGCCGTGGTCGCGATCGTGATCTTCGACTGGAGCCACCTCGACGACCAGGTCTCCAAGGCGCCCGACCGCTACCGCCCGGTGGTGGCCGAGAGACCGAGCATCGAGAAGGTCGGCTACGACGAGAGCTTCGACGCGACCGGCTTTCGCGACCTCGAACGGGTGGTCGACGCCTACCTGCGGCCCGGGGACCGCCTGTTCGACTTCTCCAACGAGCCGGCGCTGTTCTTCTATCTCATGGACCGCGATCCCAGCACCCGCTACTTCCACGTCAGCCTGGCGATCAGCGAGGAGCTGCAGCGCGACCTGATCGACCGCCTGCGGCGGGCGCGCCCGAAGCTGATCGTCTTCGACGACACCGACTCGCGCCTGTTCGGGCTTTCCAACTGGGACGGGATTCCGAACATGGTCCGCAACTACCTGGTCAGCCGCTGGATCCTCGATCGCTACCGGCCCCTGCTGACCAGCCACGGCCACACCTTTTACGCCCGCCCCGGGACCCCGCCGCCATCGCGGCTCGGGCTGGACCTGACCCAGATGCCCGTCACCGGGGGCGTGCCCTTCATGACCCAGCAGTGCAGCTGGGGCTACGCGCCGAGCTTTCTCTCCGGCGCGGCGCTGCCGCCGTCGGGGGCGCGGGGAGTGGCGGTCAGGACCTCCGGGGTGTCCAACCCGAAGGTGACCCTGACCGGCTGGGCCGCCGACACGAAGGCGAGCGCCCCGGCCCGCGAGGTGATCGCGGTGGCCGGCGGGAAGATCGTGGGACGGACGGTGACGCGCATCGAGCGTCCCGACCTGCCGGCCTCGGGCCTCCCGCTGGGCTTCGTGCGCAGCGGCTTCCGGCTCCAGGTCCCAGTCGCGGCGCTGCGCGGCAGGCAGGTGCACCTGTACGGCGTCGCCGCGGACGGCAGCGTCGGCGAGCTGCCGGCGGGGGCAACGCCGCCGCCCTCGGGCAGCGCGCGGGTCGGCGAGCGGACGGTTCGGCTCGATCCGGCCGCGGTGACCGGCCACTTCGACACCACGCTGGGGCCTCCGACGGTCCAGCTCAACCCGCCGCATGGCTCGCGCTGGTCGGACTACCGCTGGCTGGAGATCGATGCGCCCAAGACCGGGTTTCAGCAGGGCTTCTTCTCGGTCTTCGACCGTCCCAGCCGCCCCGCGGCGGGGCGCGAGATCGCCTTCCAGACCCTGGCCCGATCGCCGGACCGTTACGTCGTGCCGGTGGGGAGCTGCGCGCAGTGGCATGGCTACGGCGGCTCACCGCTCTACCTCGCCGTGTCCCCCGACCAAGACATCTCTGGCGTGCGACTGATTCGATAGCGCCGTGATCATCACCCGAACCCCACTGCGAATCACCCTCGGCGGCGGCGGCACCGACCTGCCCTCCTACTACGAACAGCGCGGCGGCGCCGTGCTCTCGGCGGCGATCGACAAGTACATCTACGTCGCCGTCAACCGCACCTTCAAGGAGGATTACTTCCTCAAGTACTCCGAGCTGGAACGGGTCGACGAGGTGCACAAGATCCAGCACCCGATCATCCGCGAGGCCCTGAAGCTTCACGACGTCGGGCCGGCCCTGGAGCTGATCAGCCTCGCCGACATCCCGGCCGGGACCGGCCTCGGCTCCTCGGGCGCCTTCACGGTCGGGGTGCTAAACACCCTCTACGCGCTGAAGCGTGAGTACATTGCGGCCGGGCCGCTCGCAGAGGAGGCCTGCCACATCGAGATCGAGCGCCTGAAGCGGGCGGTCGGCAAGCAGGACCAGTACATCGCCGCGTTCGGAGGGCTGACCAACTTCGAGTTCGAGAAGGACGGCCGGGTGCACGTCGAGCCGCTGATGATCGCCCAGGAGACGATGATGGACCTCGAGGAACGGCTGCTGCTCTTCTTCACCGGCTACGCGCGCGACGCCGAGCATATCCTCGAGGATCAGAAGTCGCGCTCCGAGAAGGGCGACGAGGAGATGCTCGCCAACCTCGACAAGGTGGCCGAGCTGGGCCGCGAGACCAAGGAAGCGCTGGAGGCCGGCGACACGCACCGCTTCGGTGAGCTGATGGACGTCCACTGGCAGAACAAGCGCAAGCGCAGCGAGGGGATGTCCTCAGACGCCGTCGACCGCTGGTACGAGGCGGGCAAGAACGCGGGGGCGATCGGCGGCAAGCTGGTCGGCGCCGGGGCCGGGGGATTCCTCCTCTTCTACGCCGAGGACCAGGGCTCGCTGCGCAAGGCGATGGCGAACGAGGGGCTGGGCGAGATCCGCTTCTCCTTCGACCACGACGGATCCCGCCTCGTCGTCAGAGACTGATGCTCCAGTGCGTGGTCCTGGCGGGCGGGATCGGCACCCGCATGCGCCCGCGGACCGAGCAGGTGCCGAAGGCGCTGCTGCCGGTGCTCGAGCGCCCATTCGCCGACTGGCAGCTCGAGCTGCTGGCGGAGCATGGTGTCGAGCGGGTGCTCTACAGCGTCGGCTACCGCGGCGAGATGATCCGCGAACACGTCGGCGACGGCGACCGCTTCGGGCTCGAGGTCAGCTACGTCGACGAGGGCGAGCACCTGCGCGGCACCGGCGGGGCCCTGCGCCTGGCCTACGACCTCGGGGAGCTGGAGGGAGCCTTCTTCGTGCTCTACGGCGACTCATACCTGCCGATCGATCTGCGCGAGGTCGAAACGGCCTGGCGCCGTACCGAGCTGTCGGCGCTGATGACGGTGTTTCGTAACGAGGACCGCTGGGGCGACAGCAACGCGATCTACGGCGACGGGCGGGTAGTGCTGTTCGACAAGTCGCGCCCTGCCGACCGGGTCGAGGAGATGCACTGGATCGACTACGGGCTATCTGCGCTCGACCGTGACCTGGTCGAGGGGATCCCCGCCGAGGGCGTCAACGACCTCGCCGACCTGATGCGCGACCTCAGCCGCGAGGGCCAGCTCGCCGGCCTGGAGGTCTCGCAGCGCTTCTACGAGGGCGGCTCGCCGGAAGGGCTGCGTGACCTCGAGCAATACCTGAGGCAGCGCTCCGGCTAGTCGTTCTTGACCAGCTTGACGCGCTTGGTCTGCGTGTTCGAAGCCCCCGGCAGACC
This sequence comes from uncultured Solirubrobacterales bacterium, assembly GCA_963772265.1. GTDB lineage: Bacteria > Actinomycetota > Thermoleophilia > Solirubrobacterales > 70-9 > Mayfieldus. The sequence goes on from CAVYWS010000002.1 coordinate 661,173, forward strand.
GCCGGCGGGTCTGAAATCGACCTTCACTTTCACCTTCACCTTGCCCGTCCTGTTGAGCTTGCGCCTCGCCCATCCCTTCGCTTTGACCAACAGCTTCACCGTGCCGGCAGCGCTGACGGTCCTGCTGGCGGCCGCCCGCCGGGAAGACCGCTGTCTCTTCACCGACCTGCCCCTCAGGGTCAGCGTCCCGGGGCCGGGGACGCTCACCGAGAGCCTCGCCGTGCCCTTGTGGCGGTTGCGCTTCACCCTGCCGAGGGTGTCGGTCGCGACGTCGGCGTTGAACCCGACCTCGAGGCCGTTGGCGGGGCCGAGCGCGGTGCCAGTCGCGCCGTCGGCGAGCTGCGAGGTGTAGAAGAGATAGCTCGAGCCCGAGACGCTGCGCCCGCCCAGCTTGTCGCCCCCCTGGCTGTTGTCGATCGCGATCGTCTGCCCGGCGGCGATCGGGAGAGTGACCGGCAGGACGTGGATCCCGGTCCCGGAGGCGGCCTGGAAGGGACCGGTGCCGGCGCCGGTGTAGGTCTTGCCCGAGACCGGGGTGAGGACGCGGAGCCGGTAAGGCCCGCCGACCGGGTCGCGCAGGCGCCAGCGCACGATCGTCCCGGTCACCGGAGAAGTGGCGTGGGCGCCGGGCTCTGCCAGCGTCTGGTTGAACAGGGTCAGAGGGTCCGAGAAACCCTGCTGGGTGAAGGTCCCGGTCAGCGGGCTGCCCACGGTGACGACCTCCGCCCCGGCGCTGCCGGCGCCGAGCAGGCCGAGCCCCAGCGCAGCGATCGTGATCGCAAGCGGCCTTCTCATTCGCAGAAGGCTAGGCGGTCTTGACCAGCTTTACGCGCTTGGTCTGCGTCTCGGGGCTGCCGCCGCTCGGCGTGTAGGTCACCTTGACCTTGACCTTCGCCTTGCCACGGGCCTTGAGCTTCTTCTTGGTCTTGCCCTTGGCCTTGACCTTCAGCTTGACGATGCCCGGCCGCGGCGACGGCGCGGGCTCGCCGTGGCCCGGGCGGCGCCGCTCGGCCGCTGCGCCTTCACGCCCTTGCCCTTCAGGGACAGCGTGCCGGGCCCGGGGACGTTGACGGCGAGCGTCGCCGTTCCCTTGCGCTTGTTCTTCTTGACGCGCCCGAAGCTGAACTTGTTGGTAGCTGACGATCTCGAGCGTCCAGCCACCGATGTTGCCCGGGTTGCCGTCCTGGGAGTCGTTGACGAAGAGGCGCCAGTCGCCCTCGGGATTGGTGCCGTTGAAGTCGGCCAGCGGGTGCCGTTCGGAGGGTCGTCGGCCGGGTTGGGGTAGTTGTCGTTGGTTTGCGGGACACCGCAGGTCGGGGTGTCGTTGTCGAACGGCTGGTAGGTGCCCGAGGTCAGCGCGTGCGCCGCTCGGGATCGGCCCGGCGGCCTGGTCGTCGAAGCTCAGCTCGAGGTTGGAGACGCTGGCGGTGCAGGCTGGGGAACCGGAGAGCGCCGTTGGGAAGGTCGGACATCAGGACCACGCTCTGGCCCTCGGGGCCGACCAGCAGCACGTCGAGCTCCGGAGGGCCTCAGCACCGTGAAGCCGTGCAGGCTCACGTTGACGTCGACGACGTTGCGCAGTCCGGAGACCGCGATCGTCGAGGGATAGGGTTGGCGGGACCCTGGATGATCCCGGACAGCGCGAATGATTTCCTTCTTGTTGAAGGTCGCGGCGCTCGGCCGAGCTCAGCGGAACCAGGGCCAGCAGCCCTGCCAGCACGAGCGCCAATCGAAGTCGCTTCATCCCTCCCACGGGACCGCGACCCTACGACGCCGGCTCGCCGCCGTCAATCGTCGTTATTCGGGCAAATCGGCGCCCTAGTAGGCGCCCTTGCGCTGCAGCACCGCGGGAACGGTCTTGAGCAGGATCACCAGGTCGAGCAGCACCGACCAGCGCTCCAGATAGAGGAAGTCGAGGCGCACCATGTCGTCGAAGTCGAGGTCGGAGCGTCCCGAGACCTGCCAGAGCCCGGTGATCCCGGGCAGCACCAGGTAGCGGCGGCGGTGCCAGTCGGCGAGCAGCTCGTCGTCGCGCAGCGGCAGCGGCCGCGGGCCGACCAGGCTCATCTCGCCGCGCAGGACGTTGATCAGCTGCGGCAGCTCGTCGAGCGAGAAGCGGCGCAGCAGCCTGCCGACCGGGGTCACCCGCGGGTCGTCGCGGATCTTGAACAGGGCGCCGGTCTTCTCGTTCAGCCCCTCGAGCTCGTCCTGGCGGTCCTCGGCGTCCTGGTACATGGTGCGGAACTTCAGGCAGTCGAACGGCACTCCGCCGATCCCCGGGCCGCGGGCTTCGGTGCAGGACCGGCCCGCGGCTGGTCAGCCTGATCAGCAGCGCGATCAGCGTCATCAGCGGCGCCGCGACCAGCAGCAGCAGCGCGGCGCCGAGGAAGTCGAAGCTGCGCTTGATCACGAAGTCGAAGCCCTCCAGCACCGGCGGCTTCACCTCCAAGAGCGGCACGCCCTCGCCGGGCACCAGCTCGGTGCGGCGGGTCAGCACCTCCATCGTCGTCGGCGCCACCCAGACCCGCACGCCCTCGGTGCGGCAGCGGTCGACCAGCTCGACGGCGCGGTCCTGGGGGAAGTCGGGGTCGACGATGATCAGCTCCTCGATCGCGTGCTGGTCGATCCGCTCGCGAAGCTCCGAGAGGTCGCCGAGATCGGTGAGCCCGGATTCGGAGCCGCCATCGACGGCGAAGAAGCCGACCGGGTCGAGGCGGTCGTGGGAGTACTGAAGCGCGTGGGCGACCTCGACGATCCGGTGCCCTGTTCCGACCAGCACCGCGCGGCGGCGGTAGCCGAGCCGGTCGAGGATCCGCCCGCTGCCGACCTCGTAGAGGTAGCGCAGGCTGGCGATGTAGATCGAGCCGAAGATCAGGCTGCCGTAGAACAACCAGTAGCTCTGGAACTCGTTGCCGGTCACGAGCGCGAAGATCAGCGAGATCACCGTGACCTGGAACAGCGTCGCGATCACCCGCGCCAGCCCGGGCCGCGTCTCGCGGGCGCCGTATAGACCGGCGCGCGCGAACAGCAGCACCATCACCAGGTAGGCGAAGGGCAGGTAGTCCATCGTCCCCGAGAGCACCGCGTGGGCGTGATAGCCCTCCTTCAGCGCCGCCTTGATCGCCAGCGCGGTCCAGATCGCGCCGAAGGTGCCGAGAAGGTCGAGCGAGAGCAGGGCGACGACCCGGCCCACCTTGCGGTAGGTGCTGCCGGCGGTGAGCGTCTGCACGAACCAGGGGACCTTGCGGGCCCGGATGTCGCGGCCGCCCTCCAGCAGCGCGAGCAGATCGGTGCGTGGGGACGATGCCTTGCGGCTGGTGCTCGTTGCCTCAGGGGCAGATTTGAGGGGGCTTGTCGGCACTGAAACCCCTAGCGCTGATCAAGACTCGCAGAAAGGCGGATAGTTGCGCTCGCTGTCTGAAATCGCATGAACCCGGGATCCTTGTCCTACGGACGAATGGACGACGACCCCAAACCCCAATCAAGACCAGTTTAGTCGCAAAGCGCGGACGACCCGGGCACGCCTGCCCGGCCGAAACCCCGAGTTTGCGGCTATTCAGGGGCTCCGGCGAGCTGCTCGACGCCGGCCAGCTCGATCGTTCGGCGCAGCCCGTCGCGCAGGCCGACGGTCGGCTCCCAACCCAGCAGGTCGCGGGCGCGGCTGATGTCGGGCTGGCGCACCTTGGGGTCGTCGACCGGCAGCGCCTCGTGGACGATCTCCGAGCGCGAGCCCGAGACCTCGATCACCGCCTTGGCCAGCTCCAGCAGCGAGTACTCGTCGGGGTTGCCGATGTTGACCGGCAGGTGCACGTCGGACTCGGCGAGCGCGATCAGGCCGCGGATCTCGTCGTCGACGTAACAGAAGGAGCGGGTCTGGCTGCCGTCGCCGAACACCGTCAGCGGGCGGTCCTGAAGCGCCTGGCGCAGGAAGGTCGGGATCGCCCGCCCGTCGTGGGGGCGCATGCGGGGGCCGTAGGTGTTGAAGATCCGCGCGATGCAGGTGTTGACGCCCTGCTGGCGGTGGTAGGCCATCGTCAGCGCCTCGGCGTAGCGCTTGGCCTCGTCATAGACGCCGCGCGGGCCAATCGGGTTGACGTTTCCCCAGTAGTCCTCCGACTGGGGATGGATCTCGGGGTCGCCGTAGACCTCGGAGGTGGAGGAGATCAGAAAGCGGGCGCGCTTGCACTTGGCGACGCCGAGCATGTGGTGGGTGCCGTAGGAGCCGACCTTGAGCGTGTGCAGCGGCAGGCGCAGGTAGTCGATCGGGCTGGCCGGCGAGGCGAGGTGATAGACGAAGTCGACCGGCTCGTCGATCTGCACGAACTCGGTGATGTCGTGGTTGGCGAAGCTGAAGCGCTCGTCGCGGATGTGCTCGATGTTGGCGAGCGAGCCGGTCTCGAGGTTGTCGACGCAGATCACCCGGTGGCCGCGCTCGAGCAGCGCCTCGCATAGGTGCGAGCCGAGAAAGCCGGCGCCTCCGGTGACGACGCAGGTGCTCATCGGGTGTGGGCGGGGGTCGGGGTCATCGCGAAGTGATGGTAGTGAGGGTCTTCGGCTCGCGACGCGGTTCCCCTAGCGCGGCAAGTTCGGTCGCAAAGTCCGGACAAGGCGTGCCCGCCGGCAAATTGCTCAACGGAGTTTGCCCAATTTGCGAACAGCGGCTGGGGAGAGTACGTGCGTCTCTTGCACTTAGCGGCAAGGATCACATGTACGGAGTCGGGGCCCTTGGCGGTGTCCCACCCCAGGAAATCGAACAGTCGGAAATGGGAGATAGGGAGTCGAACCGAGCGGTGGACGTCGGCCGGGTCGCCGACGCCGGGCTGGCCTCGCGCAAGCGGGCCGCGATCGAGCTGATCCGCCGTCACGAGCGCACCCTGCGGCGCACCGCAGGTCGTTATTCGCTCTGCGCCGACGACGCCGAGGACGCGCTTCAGCGTGCCCTCGAGATCCTGCTGATCAAGGCCCCGACCTCGGACCAACGGGAGCTGATCAGATGGATGCAGACGGTCACCAAGCACGAAGCGCTCGCTGTGCGCAAGAACCGAGAGCGCACGCTGGCGAGTCCCGGGCCGCCAAGCCAAGCCGAGGAGAGCGACTGGGTTCAGCTGATCCCGTCGGAAAAGGACGGGCCGGCTGACAACGCGGAGCGCCGCGAACGCATCGGTCGCGCTCGCGAGGCACTCGGCGCGCTCAAGCCCCAGGAGCTCAGGGCCCTCACCCTGCTGGCCCAGGGCTACTCCTACTCGGAGATCACCGAGCTCACCGGTTGGACCTACACGAAGGTGAACCGTTGCCTCGCCGAGGGCCGGCAGCGCTTTCGGGCGGTGCTGGGTGCGATCGAGGAGGGGCGAAGATGCGAGGAGCTGGCGCCCTCACTCTCGACCTTCGTCGACGGGGAGGCCACCGCCACCGAGAGCGCTCAGCTACGGGCACACCTGCGCGAGTGCAGCCCCTGCCGCGCCAAGATGAGGGCCTTCCGCGCCGCACCACGGGCTGCCGCGGCCCTGGTGCCCATTGCCCCGGCCGGGAAATCGCTGGGCGGTCGACTCCACGACCTCGTCGCGGCCGCGCATTCGCGCCTGCCCGGAAGAACCGGGGCAGCCGACGCGGCCGTGGGTCAGCTGGCGGCGGCCGGAGGTAGCCGGGGCACCGGCATGGCCGTCGCCGCCAAGGTTCTCGCGGCATGCCTGGGAACCGCCGGCGGGACCGCTGCCTGTGTCGCCGCTGGCGTTGTCCCTCCGGTTCAGATCGGACCGCAGGGTGGATCAGCAGCCGAGGCGAGCCGGACGGCTGATCGGACCCCGACTCGAATCGCGGAGGCCGAGCCGACGATCGCCGCATCGCTGCCCGCCCCGGCACCGGAGCCCTCCCAGCCAACACCGCCGCCGGCAGCGGCTCCCGATCCCGAGCCACCCTCGGAGCCGGCGCCGACGCCCGCCGAGTTCACTCCCGAGGCTGTGCCCGGGGCGGCGGTCGCGCACGCGAGCACTGCCACGGAGTTCGGCGGCCCCCCGGGTGGCGGTGGAAGTGGCGGCTCCGCATCGACGGTCCAGGGAGCGGAGTTCGGCCCATGAGGAGGGCAGTGCTGCGTCCGCGGCGGGTGGCTCGGATCGTCGCCTTGAGCGCTCTCGGGGCCGCGGTGCTGCTGGCCGGCCCGCTGGCGGCCAAGAGCCATGCCGGCACCTACACGGCGACCGAGTGCAGCTCGTTGAACACCTATTCGGCCGCCCACGGCGGCGAATACGGCCATCACTTCCTCGGGCTGAGCCGCGATTGCAGGCCGGGCGCCGGTGGCCTGAGCATCTCCCTTCCACAGGCCTACTGGGCCTGGGGCTACGCCCGCTGGACGGTCAACGCCCCGCCGGGAACCCACATCGTCACCGTTGCGGGGGCCCAGCAGGGGGTCAACGCCGACGGCTGGTACGTGGATCTGCACGCCTGCACGCCGAGCGACTGCGGCGCCAACATCTACGTCTCCGGGGACGGCTACTGGCGCCCGTTCGGATCGGCGCCCGGCAACTACAACGCGTGGTACATCGAGGTCGTCTGTGGAGTCGCGAATTGCTACGGCAGCACGGCGACCGGCGCCCACGTTCGCGACGTGACGATGGCGATCTCCGATGACACTCCACCGACGGTGGGCTTCGGTCAGGCCAGCGAGCTGCTCAACGGCGAGATCCAACGCGGGGCGGGCCGGATCGACGTCTCGGCGGCCGACGTCGGCGCCGGACTCACCTCCACGTACCTGCTCGTCAACGACCAGCAGGTGGGGCGGCATGACTACGAATGCGGCGGTGCGCCGATGCAGCCGTGTCCGGGGGGCGGATCGAGCACTGCATTTCGACCTCGACACCCAGGCGGCTCCGTTCCACGACGGCGTCAACATCGTTCGTGCCTGCGCCGCCGATTACGGCTCGCCCCCAAACGTCGCCTGCACTCACGCAGAGGGCGTCGACGTCGATAACTCCTGCGAGAGCTCCTCGGTCCCCGGCGGGGCCGAGCTGACCGCTCGCTTCGCCCGCAACGACGCGGCGATCACGGTCCGCTCGCGAGAATCGGCAACCGTGAAGGGACAGCTGACCGATCAGGCCGGAGGGCCGGTGGGAGGAGCAAAGCTCTGCCTCAGGGAGCTGACGCTGGCGCCCGGCGAGCGACTCGCAGACGTGGGAACCGTCAAGACCGGCGACGACGGCCGTTACAGGTACACGGTCGCACCCGGCCCGAGCCGCGACGTGCAGGTTGGATACCGCTACCGCCGCCGCCAGCTTCAGCGAGACCTCCACTACTACTCACGGGCGGTTCCCTCGCTGAAGATCGCCCGCCACCGGGTGAGAAACGGCCGGAGGGTTCGGCTCTACGGCGCAATCCCTGGACCCCGGCGGGAAGGCCGGGTCGTCGTCCTTCAAGCCCGCTACCCAGGGAAGGCCCAACGCTGGAAGACGTTCCAGAAGGCCCGAACCGACCGGTTCGGACGATATGTCGCCGGCTACCGGTTCACGTCGACCTACGTGACCACCGAATACGCGATGCGCGCCGTGGTTCCGGCCCAGAACGGCTACCCGTTCAAGTCGGGCCACTCCCGGCCCAGGCCGATCACCGTGATCGGCGGCTAGGTGTCTGCCACGGAGTTGCTTTTGGGTAACCGCGTGTCCGGGCCGCTCAAAGCGCGCCAGCTGGGCCATGTCGACGTGAAGCAGCGCCCCGGGCCGCGACCACTCATAGCGGCGGTAGCTTTGGCGCTCAGCGCCCCGCCGCCGCGAGAGCCCGTGGCGCCAGAGCACCTTCCAGATCGTCGAGCGAGCTCGCCGGCAGATCCCGGCCAGCCGACCTGGTCCGAGATTGGTCTCGCGCCTTGCCCGCAGGATCCGCTCCTCCTCGGCTGGGTTAAGACGTCGCGGTTGGCGATGCGGGCGCGAGGAGCGGTCAGCAATCCAGGCCCCGCTTGTGCGCTCGGCCTCGCTGGCGCCCAGCCAGCGGTGCCACCACCGGTTCGCGGTGGCCGGCGCCACGCAGAAGGCGGCAGCTGCCGCCTTCTGCGTCATTCCCTGCTCGATTGCTTTGACCAGCGCCAGCCTTCCCGCGGGTCCGAGAGCAGCGTTAGCGTGAACCTTCATCCGGGTCCTCCTTAGGCCGTGAGCTTTGACACCCACAGCCTCTGGAGAGGCCCGGATGGCTTTTGCCGTTCACAACGTGTGTGGGTTGTTCAGCTAGGCGCCGGCAGCGAGCCGGTTCCAGAGCGCCTCCTCCGAGGCCAGGACCTTCTCGGTCAGATCGCCGATCCGCTGCCAGCGCTCCGCCACCGGCTCCTTCTCCTCGCTGGCCTCGCGAAAGGCTTCGGCGAGCCGGGTCCATCCGGCCGCCGCCTCGCCGGCCAGCTCGGCCTCGTCGCCGCGGCCCGCCTCCTCGAGGAAGCGCGAGTACATCAGCCGGAAGTTGCCGCCGCCGGTTCCGCGGCGCTCGATCACCTGGTAGGCGAACCGCGCGCACCACTGCCAGTCTTCGGCAAGCTCGGGCCAGCGGCCGGCGTCGACGGCAAAACGGCGCAGCGCCGGCAGCCCGGCGAACTCGCCGAAGCTCGGCTCGATCATCTCCTTCGCCGCCTGCTCGATCGCCGCCCCGGCGGCGGAGCGCAGGTCGGCGTCGTCGAGCTCGCCGTCGACGGTGAACATGTGCCCGTCCAGCGCGAAGGCGGGGTGATCGCCGTGGCGGGCCTCCCGCAGGCTCTCGATCCGGCAGACCTGCAGCTCCTCGAAGCCGGTGTCGGAGAGATAGACCGATTCGTCGTCGTAGCCGGCGAGGACGACGGCGTGGCCGGGGAAGTGGGCGGACTTGCCGTAGTGGTCGAGGTAGTAGAGGTCGGTCAGCAGCAGCGCCGGGCGGCCCTCGTCGACGCTTGCGCGCGCCGCCTCCCAGGCGTCGTCGGGGTCATCGAAGGTGTCGAGCCGAAGCGGCGCCCCGGTCAGGTCGAGAAAGCTCTGCTCGAGCTGGGCGGTGCGGCCGTTGAACCAGTGGGTGGGCGAGTGGTCCTCGAGCACCAGGTAGTAGAAGCAGGCGCCGGCGCCGAGGCCGAAGGCCATCTCCTCGCTCAGCTCGACGCCGTCGTGGGCGAGCAGGTTGCGAAGCGCGGTCGAGCCGCAGTGGTTGCCCGGGTGGTGGCTGAAGCCGGGGATCATCCGGGGCTCGGTGGCCGATTCCATCGCGCCATTGTGAGCGACGGCGGGCGAACGCGCGCACCCACCCTTCTCGCCCCGGCGTTCCTATGCTGGCGCGCCAGGAAGCGCGAGGCTCAGCAAGAGAGCCTGATTCCGGGCCGAGCGCGAACCATTTATTCATGTCCAATCCCGACAGAGCACTGCTGCGCTTGATGCGCACCCGCGGGCACTCGCCCGGCGCCGAGCGCGTCGCCAAGGCGATCGCGGCGAGCGGCGAGTACGGGGCGATCTGGGCCGCCGCCGGGCTGACCGCCGCCGCCTTCGACCCGGCCCGCCGCGGCCGCTGGCTCGCCGCCGCGGCGCTGGGCCCGGCCGCGATCGGGATCAACTTCGCGGTCAAGCTGGCGGTTCGCCGGCGCCGCCCGCAGCTCGACGGCCTGCCGCCGCTCGGCGGCGCCCCGAGCTCGCTCTCGATGCCCTCGGCCCACGCGACCGCCTCCTTCGCGGCGGCGACGGCGATGTCGCGGATCGCCCCCCGCCGCGCCCCGGTGCTCTACGCCGGCGCGGCGGCGATGGGCGCTGACCCGCCCCTACCTCGGCATGCACTACCCCAGCGACGTGGTCGCCGGCGCCGCGCTCGGCACGGTCCTGGGCCGGCTGCTGCCGGGGCTGGAAGACGGCGCCTCCCCCTCGTGAAGGTCGGGATCGTCGGCCTGCCCAACGCCGGCAAGTCGACCCTCTTCAACGCGCTGACCCGGGGCGGCGCGCAGACCGGCGACTACCCGTTCACCACGGTCGAGCCGAACATCGCGATCACCGCGGTCCCCGACGAGCGCCTCGACCGGATCGCCGAGACGGTCGGCAGCTCCCACACCGTCCCCGAGACGATCGAGTTCGACGACATCGCCGGCCTCGTGCGGGGCGCGTCGGAGGGCGAGGGGCTCGGCAACCGGTTCCTCGCCGCGATCCGCGAGACCGACGCGATCTGCCACGTCGTCCGCTGCCATGCCGAGGGAGCCGTGCCGCATCCGGACGGCCGGGTCGATCCGGGCGCCGACATCGACACGGTCGAGACCGAGCTGCTGCTCGCCGACTTCGAGCAGGTCGAGCGCCGGCTCGAGCGGGTCACCAAGCAGGCCCGCTCGGGCGACGCCGAGGCGATCGCCGAGCGCGACTGGCTGGCCGCGGTGCGCGACGCCGTTGCCGAAGGCCGCCCGGTGCGGTCGGTCCCGGTGCCCGAGGCGGCGGCGGACGCCCCGCGCCGCCTCGCCGCGCTGACCTTCAAGCCGGTCCTCTACGTCGCCAACGTCGACGAGGGAAGCGCCGAGGTCCCGGACTCGGTCGCCGCCCACGCCGCGGGCGCCGGCGCCAACGCGGTCGCGGTCAGCGCCCGGGTCGAGGGCGAGCTCGCCGAGCTCGACGAGGCCGAGGCGGAGGAGATGCGGGCGGAGATGGAGCTTGGCGAGTCCGGCCTGCGGCGAGTCGTCCGCGCCGCCTATGAGCTGCTCGAGCTGATCACCTTCTTCACCGCCGACCGCGACAAGGAGGCGACGGCGCGCAGCCTGCGCCGCGGAAGCAGCGCCCAGGAGGCGGCCGGCAAGGTCCACACCGACTTCCAGCGCGACTTCGTCAAGGCCGAGGTGATCGGCTGGGAGCGGCTGGTCGAGGCCGGCGGCTACGAGGGGGCGCAGCGAAAGGGCCTGCTGCGAATCGAGGGCCGCGACTACGTCGTCGAGGACGGCGACGTGGTGACGATCAAGACCTGACCCGGGTCAGGCCAGCTTCGCCAGGACCTCGGCGGCGGCGCGCTCGCCCGAGCGCACCGCGCCGTCCATGTAGCCGTTCCAGTAGGTCGAGGTCTCGGTCCCGGCCCAGTGGATCCGGCCCACGGGCCTGCGCAGCGCCGGGCCAAGCGAGGTGAGGACGTGGGGCGCGGTGAAGGCAACCGGGCAGCCGCGGGTCCAGCGCTCGGTCGTCCAGTCCATCTCGAAGTAGCGGTTCGGGCTCAGCGCCGGGGCGCCGAAGTAGGTGGCGAAGTTGTGCAGCACCGCGTTGCGGCGCTCGGCCGCGCCCCGGGTGCGGAAGGCGCGCGCGTCGTCTCCGCCGACGAAGCCGAAGAGGATCCCCGGGCTGCCGCTGGGCGGCGAGTTGTCGAAGGTGACGTAGACCGGCCCGCTGTCGCTCACGGTCTGGCCGGTGAGGCCCGCGTCGCGCCAGAACGGGCGGTCATAGACCGCCTCGCACTTGATCAGGGTGCCGGGGGTGAAGCGGGCGTTGCAGCTCCTCGCGGTCCGGCGGCAGCGCCGGGCGGTAGTCGATCCGCCCGGCGAGGACCGGCGGCACGGCGACGATCACCCGCTGGCCGCGGGCGACCAGCCCGTCGGCCTCGACGGTGACTCCGTCGCTGCCCTGGGTCACCCGCCGGACCGGCTGGCTGCGCAGAACCGCCGGCCGATCCGAGCTGGTTCGCAACCCTCTGCGCGACCAGCTGGGAGCCGCCGATGAAACGGCTCTCCTGAGCGCCGTCGGGGGTGTCGAAGAGGCGCTCGATCGTCCCGGCGTTGTTCTCATCGCCGGCGGCGGCGATGTAGAAGAGGGTGAACAGCAGCGAGAACTCGCTCGGCTCCGCCCCCAGCGCGGCCTGGGTGAAGACCGAGACCAGCTTCTTCAGCCGCGGGCTGACGACGTGGGTGTTGACGAAGTCCTGCAGCGTCTGGCTGTCCCACTGAGCGGCGTTGGCGGCGCTCCAGGGGCGATCGACCGGGACCTTCGTCGACATCTGGTCGAGCTCGGTGGTCAGCAGCGCCAGCTCGGGCAGGATCAGCGGGTCCAGGGGCGCGGTGCCGGTGACGCTCTTGTCGCTGTAGGTGCTGCGCATGCCACCGGCGTAATAGACGTTGTCTCCCTCGTCGTAGGTCTTCGAAGGTCCCGACCCCGACCTCGTCCGCCAGCGCCTTGATGTGGTTCTGGGTCGGGCCGATGAACTCGCCCCCGACCTCGCTGATCACGCCGTTGCCGAGCGACTCGTTGAGGATCCGGCCGCCGACCCGGTTGCGGGCCTCCATCACCAACACCGAGCGGCCGGCCTTGCGGATCTGCCGCGCCGCGGTGAGGCCGGCAAGCCCTGCGCCGACGACGATCACGTCGGCCTGGCGCTGCTGCCTGGCCAGGCGGGCCGCGGCCGCCGGGCTGGCCTCGATGGCGAGGCCGGCCGCCCCAGCGGCGGCGCCTCCGAGCAGCCTTCTCCTCGTCAGCCTGCTTTCGTCCATCCCGCGGCCGCGATCCTAGAACTGGACCTATGTCGATGCGCCGGTTGGCTTGTACACCCGACCGCAAGTCCGCCGGTGTTCGGCCGGTTGCGAACCTTCACATGGCGGCATCCTCAGTCGGCCGAATAGGTCCACTATTCGGCCTCCCTGCGCCCACCTCCATGCTCGGTTCTCGCTCGTCCGAAATCCACCGGACTTGCGGCCGTTGTGTACTAGGTTGCGGGCGATGGAAAGACCGCGCTTTCCCGAGGTCAGCAAGCGAGCGGGCCACTACGAGAGCTTCTACATAAAGGCCTGTCTTCCCGGAGGCGGGCGGGGGATCTGGATCCGCCACACCGTCCACAAGCGCCCGGGGGCGCCGCCGAAGGGCTCGATCTGGTTCACCTTCTTCGACGCCGAAGCGCCGAGCCCGCGGGCGACCAAGATCACCGTCGACTCGGACCAGCTCAGCGCTCCGCAGGGCAGGTGGATCCGGGTCGCCGGCGCCGAGATCGGCCCCGGCCGCGCCGAGGGGTCGATCGAGACCGATGCGCTTTCGGCCTCCTGGGAGCTCGACTTCGACGGAACAGCACCGCCCTGCCGCTACCTGCCCGCGGACTGGCTCTACGACGCTCGGGTCCCGCGCACCAAGTTCGAGGCCCCCTACCCGGACGCCCGCTTCAGCGGCAGGCTGCGGATCGACGGCGACGAGATCGACCTCGATTCCTGGCCGGGGATGATCGGCCACAACTGGGGCAGCGAGCACGCCGATCGCTGGGTCTGGCTCGAGGGCACCGGGTTCGAGGGGGAGGGCGGCACCTACTTCGACGCCGGCGCGGCCCGGATCAAGCTCGGGCCCTGGCGCAGCCCCTGGATCGCCGCCGGGATGCTGGTGCTCGACGGCGAGCAGCACCGCCTCGGCGGCTTCGGCCGCATCCGCTCTTCGAAGGTCACGGAGAGGCCGACGGCCTGTGACTTCGTCCTCCCTGGCGACGGCATCGAGGTCCAGGGGCGGGTGACCGCTCCGGCGAAGGATTTCGTCGGCTGGGTCTACACCGACCCCAAGGGCCCTCAGCACAACGTGCTCAACTGCTCGATCGCCGACCTCGAGCTGACCGTGCTGCGCGACGGCGACCAGCCCCGCCGGCTCGAGCTCTGGCGCGGCGGGGCCTATGAGTTCGGGATGCGCGAGACCAACCACGGCATCCCGATCCAGCCGTATCCGGACGGGTGAGCGACGCGAACGCCGGGGCGGCGCAGCGCGACGAGGTCCGGGTCTCGACCCTGGAGCTGTTCTTCGACCTCGTCTTCGTCTTCACGATCACCCAGCTGACCGCGTTCATGGAGGCGGACCCCAACCTCCACGGCCTGGTTCGGGTCTCGCTGATGCTGGTCGTGATCTGGTGGATGTACGGCGGCTACGCCTGGCTGACCAACGTGGTGGCGCCGGACCGCCTCAACTACCAGCTCCTGCTGCTGGGGGGGATGGCCGCCTTTCTGATTCTCTCGCTCGCCGTCCCCACCGCCTTCGCCAGCGGCGGGGTGTGGTTCGGGCTTGCTTATCTGCTGGTGATCCTGATCCACGCAGGCCTGTTCACCCGCAGCCAGATCGGGGAGTCGGCGACCGCCATCTTCAGGGTCGCGCCGCTCAACCTCGCCGCGGCGCTGATGATCGTCGCCGCGGGGATCGTCGGCGGCGAGGCACGCTGGGTGCTCTGGGGACTGGCGCTGGCGGTGATCCTGCTTCCGTCCCTGCGCCCTCCGGATCCCCGCTTCGAGATCGGGCCCGGCCACTTCGTCGAGCGACACGGCCTGGTCGTGATCGTCGCGCTGGGGGAGTCGGTGGTCGCCGTCGGCCTCGGCGCCAGCCAACACGAGCTGACCGCCGGCCTGGTCGCCGTGGCGGTGCTCGGTCTCGGCCTCACCGCCTGCCTGTGGTGGACCTACTTCGGTCACGGTGACGACGAGAGGGCGGCCGAGGCGCTTCGGGCCGCCCCGCGGGCGCGCCGGGGCTGGCTGGCGCTCAACGGCTTCTATCACTGGCACCTGCTGATCCTGCTGGGAATCGTCTGCCTCGCCTCCGGACTGGAGCGGGCAATCGGGCACTCCGGCGACTCGCTCTCCTCGGCACGGTCGCTCGCCCTCGGCGGCGGCGCGGCCCTGTTTCTGGTCGGGGACTCGTTGTTTCGGCGCACGCTGTCGATCGGCAGGGTGGGCTGGCGGCTGACCGCGGCAGTCCTCGCGATGGCGACCGTTCTGCTCGGGCCCGAGGTGCAGGCGGTGGCCCAGCTTGCCGCGCTGTTCGCGATCCTGCTCGGCTGCCTCGCCGCCGAGGCGCTGACGGCGAGCCCCGAAGCCGATCGACGCCCACTTGCAGCGACCCCGGGTCGATGAGCGGGCTCGACTTCAGCCGCTTCGAGGTCCTCAGCTTCGACTGCTACGGGACCCTGATCGACTGGGAGACCGGCATCCTCGGCGCGCTGCGCCCGATCCTCGAAGCGCACGGCGCCGAGGCCGGCGACGAGGAGCTGCTCGAGTCCTACGCCCGCCACGAGGCCGAAGTCGAGGCGGGTCCCTATCGCCTCTATCGCGAGGTGCTGGCGGCGACCCTGCGCGGGATCGGAGCCGACCTCGGCTTCGATCCCGGCTACGCCGAGCAGGATCGCTTCGCCGGCTCGGTCGGCGACTGGCCGCCGTTCCCCGACTCGCACGCCGCCCTGGAGCGGCTCGCCGAGCGCTACAGGCTCGCGGTCCTGACCAACTGCGACGACGACCTCTTCGCCGCGACCCAGCGCCGTCTCGGGATCGAGTTCGACTGGGTGATCACCGCCGAGCAGGCGCGCAGCTACAAGCCCAGTGTGCAGAACTTCGAGCTTGCCTTCTCAACCATCGAGGTCCCCCGCGAGCGGATCCTCCACGTCGCCCAGAGCCTCTTCCACGACCACGTGCCGGCGAAGCTGCTGGGGATGTCGACTGTCTGGGTCGACCGCCGCCGCGGTCGAGCCGGTCCGGGAGCCACTCCCGCGGCGGACGCAAGACCGGACCTTTCCGTGCCCGACATGCAGACACTCGCCGAGCTTGCCGTCTCGCGAGCCGGCTGACACCCGGCGGGCTTGGTTTCGATTCGCAACGAACGGTTAGAACTGAGCCAGGACTTGTAGCCACGCCGGTGTCTTTCGGTCCAGGGGCGAGCAAGCAGGACGCGAGCCCATGGAGGACAGCGGTGACGTTTCATAAGGAGGAATTACGCAACGGGTCCCCGGTCAAGCTGGTGCGGGCCGGCTATCATGCGCGCCTCCAACGTGATCTACGAGACTCCGGAGGGGCGCCCATTCTGGAAGCTGCGGCCGCTGCAGATCCTGGTCACCCTGGTGATGGTGATCCTGCTCGCGAGTGATCGCCGCCGCCCTGGTTCTGACCGGGACCGATCGTCGATGCGGTTGCGGAGCCGATCGGGAATCAGCAACACCGCGGTCACGGCCTGGAACATCGCCAAGTGGCCGGTGCTGATTGCGATGTTCGTGTTCATGGTAGGCGATCCTCTACTACGCGTCGCCGAACGTGAAGATGCGCGGCTTCAAGTGGCTCACCCCGGGCAGCATCGTGGCACTGGTCGTCTGGGGCCTCGCCTCAGCGGCATTCGCGTTCTACGTCTCGAACTTCGGCTCCTACAACAAGACCTACGGCACGCTCGCGGGCCTTGTGGTGCTGCTGATCTGGATGTGGATCACAAATCTGGCGATCCTCTTCGGCCATCAGCTGAACGCGGAGCGCGAACGCAGTGCAGAGATCGTGCTCAGATTGTTGACGGTCACAATCGGGGTTGCGCTCGCCGGCGTTCTGCTCAATCGACTGCGCAAGCGATCACGTCCCGCGGCCGAGAGTCCCGGCGCTGAACACGTGCCGGCGGGGCGGCCCGCGAAACCAGTCGGCGAGATAAGCCAAGGAGCGGTCAGGAGAGCGGCGCGGTCGCTGCCCGGCAGCCGGGAACAGCTGTACCGGGAAGCGTCACAGCTCGGGGTGAGGGGCCGCTCGAAGATGAACAAGCGGCAGCTCCACGATGCGGTCGAGGCCGCGCGAAGCGGAGCTCACCCGTGAACCCGAGAGCCTGAGCAGGCCAAGCAACGAAGAAAGAGAGGACGACGATGGGAAAGAAAGCACGCGAGGTAATGACAGGCGGCGCCGAGTGCGTCGGGGAGAACGAGACGGTCGTGGACGCGGCGAAGAAGATGGCTCAACTCGACGTCGGCGCGCTGCCGATCTGCGGCGAGGACAACCGGCTCAAGGGGATGCTCACCGACCGCGACATCGCGGTGAAGGTGCTCGCCCAGGACCGGGACCCGAGCTCGACCACCGCGGGCGAGCTGGGCGAGGGCAAGCCGGTGACGATCGGCGCCGACGACTCGGTCGAGGAAGCGCTGAGCGCGATGAAGGAGCACAAGGTCCGGCGGCTGCCGGTGATCGACGGCCACGATCTGGTTGGGATCGTCAGCCAGGGCGACCTCGCCACCAAGATCGACGAGGAGCAGGTCGGCGATCTCGTGGAGGCGATCTCAGCCGCTCCCTGAGCCCGCCGGGCTCGCCGCCGGCGGCACCCCGACATGCGCAGCCTCGCCGAGCGGTGCGCTCGGTGATACCTTCAAAGAACCGGGGGCGCATTTCCTTTGACCCCGGTCGAGTCGGATGAGAGGGCTTTCGAAGGCATCGGTAGCGCTACTGGCGTGCGTCGCCTGCCTCGGCGCGGCGCCGGCGAGCGGCGCAGCCCACACCGGCTCGCCGCCGGTCGACCTCTCGAACGCCGACCGCTGCGACTTCATCGGCCAGCAGGACGGGTCGCTCTGCCTGCTGCCGTTCCCCGACGACTACTACACGATCCCCGACCACAGCAGCGCGACGGGGCGGCGGGTCAACCTGAAGACCGAAGCGACGCCGGCCAACGTCGCCGGCCAGCACGTAAACGCGGCGCCCTACAACCTCAACGACGGCTTCAGCCCCGGCCAGACGATCGTCGTCAAGGTGCCGGGGTTGGACAGCGTCGCGGCGATGGAGCGCACCGGCGCGGTGCCGATCAACCACATCGGCGAGTACGCGCGCCGCGATCAGCCGATCGTGGTCCTCGACGCGAAGACCGGGAAGCGCTGGCCGATCTGGTCGGAGATCGACTCGAACGCCGACGATCCGGCCCGCGCCGCGGTCCTGATCCACCCGGCGGTCAACTTCCACGCCAAGCACCGCTATATCGTCGCCCTGCGCAACCTGAAGACCGCCACCGGGCAGCCGATCCCGGCTCCGAACGGCTTCCGCTACTACCGCGACAAGCTGCACTC
Organism: uncultured Solirubrobacterales bacterium; assembly: GCA_963772265.1. GTDB lineage: Bacteria > Actinomycetota > Thermoleophilia > Solirubrobacterales > 70-9 > Mayfieldus. Next base: position 678,900 of record CAVYWS010000002.1, read on the forward strand.
CAGCTCGCCCGTGATCAACGCACGCCGCGATCACTTCGAGGGGATCTTCAAGAAGCTGCGGAAGGCCCACATCAAGCGCAAGGACCTCTACCTCGCCTGGGACTTCACCGTCGCCAGCGACATGAACATCGCCAAGCGGATGCTGCGCATCCGCAACGACGCCTTCGCGCAGCTCGGCGACGTCGACCTCGACGACGGCCTGGTCCAGGGCCATGCCCCGCTGTTCGCCGTCACGAGCGTGCAGAACTTCACCTCCGCCCAGAACCCGAACATCGCCCGCGAGGTCAAGGGCAACTTCACCGTGCCCTGCTACCTCTTCCCCAGCTGCGCCCCCGGCGGCACCTTCCAGCTCGACTCCGGCGGGCTGCCGACCCAGAACCCGGTCCCCTGGGTCGCAAACTTCGACTGCATCATCCCGCGGGCCGCGATCGATCCCGGCGCGAAGCCGTCGCGGCCCTCCCTTTACGGTCACGGCCTGCTCGGCAGCGCCTCCGAGGTCGCCTCCGCCCCCCAGCAGGCCCTCAGCCAGCTCGGCGACATCACCCACTGCGCCACCGACGAGATCGGGTTCTCGCAAAACGACATCCCCAGCGCCATCGCCACCCTGACGAACCTCTCCAACTTCCCGCTGCTCGGCGACCGCACCCAGCAGGGCCTGCTCGATGAGCTCTACCTCGGCCGGCTGATGGACAACCCGTCCGGCTTCTTGACCAGCGGCGCCTTCCACGTCGACGGCAGCACCGCATCGCCGGGCGTGATCGATCCGAGCCGCCTCTACTACAACGGCAACAGCCAGGGTGGGATCCTCGGCGGCGCGCTCACCGCGGTTTCGCCGGACTTCACCCACGCGTCGCTGGGCGTCCCGGGGATGAACTACTCGGTGCTGCTTCAGCGCTCGACCGACTTCGACACCTTCGCGGCGGTGCTCGACCCGAACTACCCCGACAAGCTCACCCAGGCGCTCGGCCTGGCGATGCTGCAGATGCTCTGGGATCGCTCCGATGCCAACGGCTATGCGCATCGGATGACCACGAACCCGCTCCCCGACACCCCCCGGCACGAGGTGCTGCTTGACGTCGCTCTCGGCGACCACCAGGTAACCGATTGGCAGGCCGACGTGGAGGCGCGCACGATCGGCGCGAAGGCGCACGCGCCGATCGTCGACCCGGGTCGCTGGCCCGGCGTCGATCAGCTCTGGGGCATCCCGCGCATAAACCGCTATCCGTTCGGCGGCTCGGCGATCTTCTACTGGGACATCGGTCCGATCCGGCCCGATCCGGCGAATCCCTCGAGCACGATCGGCACCGACCCGCCGCCGCTGACCAACACGCCAAACCGCGCCGGCCAGGACCCCACGGCGCTCCGCGGGCCGCGCTTGCCGAGCAGCAGCTGGTCTCGGGCTTCCTGCAGCCTGACGGCGTGATAACCGACACCTGCGCCGGAAAGCCCTGCTACGCAGGCTCCTGGACCGGTCCCTGATTCCCGCGCGGGCCGGGCGGGAGCTAGGTGCCGCCGGTCGGGGTGCCGCCCGCGGGAGCGCCGCTGCCGCCCCTGCTGAACGTCATCCAGGTCGAGTAGAGGCCGAGCGCCGACTGCAGCTCCGATCCGCTCACCTTCGTGGTCCCGGCGCTGCCGACCACGTTGGCGCTCACGATCCGCGGCGAGACGCCGGTCTTGGTGATCTGGATGTCCTGGAGCTTGCCCTTGACGAGGCTGCCGAGCCGCGACTGCATCTTGGCCTGGGAGAAGCGGCGGCGCCAGGTGTGCAGGGGCGAGGTCGTGTCGTAGGGGTCGTCGACGCCGCGCAGGTAGGGCACCGGGCTGCCGCCGCCGAACCCGAACTCGACGTTCTCGGTCTGCCCGCCTGAGCTGGCCGAGTAGTAGGTCGTCGCGACCGCGCCGTTGTAGAGGACGACCTCGTCCGCGGTCGTCCGCGCCGCCCGGTTGGTGGCCGCGGTCTCGTCGCCGATGCCCCCGTAGACCTGGCTTCGGGTGTCGTCGTAGAGGTCGAAGCCATGGCCCTTGACCTCGCCGGCGAGCGCGTAGGAGCGGGCTGCGACCGCCTGGACCTTGAGCGCGTCGAGCGGCCAGGAGGAGGGCATCTCTCCCGCGATCACACCCTGCACGTACTTGTCGAGGTCGAGCGCATTGACCACGTTCAGGGAGGCGCCGCCGCTGCTCGGCACGACCACCAGCGCCCCGCGGTAGGCGCCGTTTCCGCGAATCCTCACCCGCCCGTGGCCCTTGGCGCGCAGCTTGTGGCCGCAGTTGGCCAGGGTCCGCCTGGTGTCGGAGAGAAGCCGCACCACGCCGCCCTCGAGGTGCGCCCGGTAGGGCTTGGCCGGGTTCAGTCTCCGCCCGCAGGCGGAGGTTGCCTTCTTGAAGGTCACGTCGCGGCGGGCGATCGTCAGCAGCACCCGGACCCGGCTCTTGGGGGCGGTTCCGATCGTCGTCCCCTGGTAGTAGTGGGCGAGGATGAAGCGGTAGTCCTTGCCGTGCAGGGCATAGCCGTAGGACCCGTACTGGCTCATGCCGACGCCATGGCCGAAGCCGTGCCCGGTGATCCCCCAGGCCGGCGCGGCGACTGCCGAGGGAGCGAGCGCGCAGGCGGCAAGCGCCGTGCAGGCAAGCGCCGCGGCCGCCTTCTTGGTTCCCCTGTCGATCAGCGCCTTCATCCCTGCTCCAAACAGACTCGGGTCGGGGAAGTATCGCGAGCCCTGCGGCTGCAGGCTGACGGGCACGTTGGACTACCCTGGATCTGAGCGGGAATCCGCTCAGTGAAGCGACTTCAAGAAGAGGAGAGCCCCGTGGCAACGGAGACCGTCCAGGCAACCGATCACAAGCTTCTGGTCGCCGGCGAGCGACTCGAGACCGGCGAGTGGTCCGAGGTCGAGAGCCCCTATGACGGCACCGTCGTCGGCCGGGTCCCGACCGGCGACGCCGAGCTCGTCGACCGCGCCGTCCGCGCCGCGCACGAGGCCTTCGAGGCGGCCGAGTTCCCGCGTCCCGAGCGCGCCGCGACCCTCGACCGGGCTGCCCGGCTCGTCGCCGACCGGGTCGACGACCTGGCATTGACGATCGCCGCCGAGGCGGGAAAGCCGATCAAGACCGCGACCGTCGAGGCGACCCGCTGCGTCGACACTCTGACCTTCTCCGCGGTCGAGGCCCGCAAGCTCACCGGCGAGACGGTCCCGATGGAGGCCTCGGGCACCGGCGCCGGCAAGCTCGGCTTGATCCTCCGGGTGCCTTACGGAGTCGTCGGCGCGATCAGCCCCTTCAACTTCCCGCTCAACCTCGTCGCCCACAAGCTCGGCCCGGCCCTCGCCGCCGGCAACGCGATCGTGCTGAAGCCGGCCGGGCAGACGCCGATCTCGGCGATCAAGCTGGCCGAGATCCTGGTCGAGGCCGGCGTGCCCGACGGCTGGCTCAACGTCGTCTGCGGCCCCGGGGGCGAGGTCGGAAACGCGATCGTCGAGCACGAGCTGACCCGCGCGATCACCTTCACCGGCTCGGCCCCGGTCGGCTGGGACATCCGCTCCCGCGTCCCCCACAAGAAGGTCAACCTCGAGCTGGGATCGAACGCGCCGCTGATCGTCAACGAGGACGGCGACTGGGAGACCGCCGCCGACAAGGCGCAGATCCATGCCTTCTCCCACGCCGGCCAGAGCTGCATCTCGATCCAGCGCATCCTCCTCCACGACGCCGTGGCCGACGACTTCACCAAGCGCTTCGTCGCCAACGCCGAGGGGCTGGTGGTCGGCGACCCGCTCGACTCCGAGACCGACGTCGGCCCGCTGATCAGCCCCGGTGACCGCGACCGGGTCAAGGAATGGGTCGACGAGGCCGCCGGCGTCGGGCGCCGAGGTGTTGACCGGCGGCGAGCTGGTCGACGAGGGCCGCTGCCTGGCGCCGACCGTGCTCGAGAACCCGCCAAGCGACGCCAAGGTCTGGTGCGAGGAGATCTTCGGCCCGGTGGCGACGATCACCCGCTTCTCCGACTTCGAGCAGGCGCTGGAGCTGGCCAACGACTCGCGCTTCGGCCTCCAGGCCGGTGTCTTCACCCGCGACGTCGGGCTCGGCCTGAAGGCGGCGCAGACGCTGGAGTTCGGCGGCGTGCTGATCAACGAGGTGCCGACCTTCCGCGCCGACCAGATGCCCTACGGCGGCGTCAAGGACTCGGGCAACACCCGCGAGGGCCCGGCCTACTCGGTCCGCGAGCTGACCGAGGAGCGCTTCGTCACCCTCCAGGGCTAGCCGCCCGACCAGGACCGGTGGCGCATGCGTGTCTCACCGGCGCCGCGGCAGCGCGCGATGCACTAGTTTGCCCGCGGGCAGTTCGATGGAGGACTCGTGAGCATCCTCGGCGGATGGAGTGGGCTGCGGTTGACCGCGATGGCCGCGGTTGCGGCGCTCGCTGTGATCGGCGTCAGCCGGGCGCTGGCCGCGACCGCCGACACCTTCGCGAAGACCACCGTGCAGCAGCGCATCGTGCCCAATGCCGATGCCGGCTTCCGCCAGCTTTCGCTCGGGCCTGGCGAGGGCTACACGGTGCGCCAGGAGCTCGGCAGCGCCCAGGCGGGCCGCGAGTCCCGCCGCACCTCGCTGGCCTACTTCGGCCAGCTCTCCGACTTCCAGCTCGCCGACGAGGAGAGCCCGGCGCGGGTCGAGCCCACCGACCCCTTCGGCCCGCCGTTCGACGCCGCCTGGCGGCCCTGGGAGGCGCTCGAGCCGCAGATCGACGACGCGATGGTGCGCCAGATCGACGCATTCAAGGCAGCGAGCCCGCTCGCCAACGGCAACGGGACCCGCAGCCAGATGGACTTCACGATCGACACCGGCGACTCCGCCGACAACCAGCAGCTCAACGAGACCCGCTGGGTGCGGACCATCCTCGAGGGCGGCACGATCAACCCCGGAAGCGGCGTCGACCCGGCGACCTCGGGCGACGCGGCCTGCGCGGCGCTGAAGCCGCAGATCGTCGACGCAAACGACCCGAGCCGCTACACCGGCGTGCAGGACTACGACGACTACAACGAGGGCGCCAACCCCTACTTCTACGATCCCGACCAGCCGGCCGGTACCCATGGCGGATTCCCGACCTACACGGGCTTGATGGACGCCGCGCAGAAGCCGTTCGACGCGGCCGGGCTCACGTTCCCAGCTACGTGGTGTTCGGGAACCACGACGCTCTGGTGCAGGGCAACCAGGCCGCAAACCAGGCGTTCGAGAGCGTCGCGACCGGGTGCGTGAAGCCGGTCGGCTCGAGCTCGGGGGCGACGATCTTCGTACCTCCCGATCCCAACCGCCAGTTCGTCTCCAAGGCGCAGTACAAGGCGGTCTTCCAGGCCGGGTCGCAGGCCGACGGCCACGGCTTCGGTTTCGTCGACCCGGCCGAGAACAGCGCCTCCAACGGAGCGGCCGGCTACTACGCCTGGAGCCCGGTCCCGAAGATGCGCTTCATCGGCCTCGACACCACCTGCGACGCCGGCGTTGTCGGCCCCTCGGCGGACGGGAACATCGACGACCCGCAGTTCCAGTGGCTGCGGGGGCAGCTGCAGGCGGCCCAGGCGGCCGGGCAGCTACGTCGTCCTCTTCAGCCACCACGCGATCCAGAGCCTGACCTGCAACCTGCCCGACGAGCAGGCCGTCGCCTGCACCGTCCCCGACGCTCACGGACACGACGTCAACCCCGGCTGTGACGTCGACCCGCGCAGCTCCACGCCGATCCACCTCGGCGCCGACGCCACCGCGCTGCTGCACCAGTTCCCGAACGTGATCGCCTGGGTGGCCGGGCACAGCCACGTCAACGACGTCACCCCTTACCCGGACGGCGACGGGGGCGGCTTCTGGATGATCCGCACCGCCGCCGAGGCCGATTGGCCCCAGCAGAGCCGACTGCTCCAGGTCTTCGACAACCACGACGGGACGCTTTCGATCTTCGGCACGGTCCTCGACCACGCCAGCAACGCGACCGCGCCGACGTCGATCTCCAACCTCGCCGACCCCGACCCCTCCGAGCTGGCCTCGATCGGGCGCACGCTCTCGTACAACGACGCGCAGAAGGGCGCCCGCGCCTGCACGCCAAACCCCTGCGGCGAAGGGGCGGCGAAGGACCGCAACGTCGAGCTTCTGCTCCGTAATCCGCTGCCCCGGGGCAAGATCTCGGCCCGAGGGACGGTCCAAGCGACGCCCGGCGGGGCTTCGGCGCAAGCGGTCGCAACCGCGATCGCGTTCTCGGCGGCGAACAACTGCGACCCGTCGCTGTCCACCCGGCCCAGCGTCGTCGGGACCGCGGCGGGCGGTCTGATCTGGAGCAAGAGCGCTGTGGTCGAGTCCAACTGCACCGACCAGCCGCCGGCCTCTCCGCTCGGATTCGACACCCAGACCGGCATCGCGACCGGCAGCTTCGGACCCGCCGCGCCAGGCGGGCTGAACGGCCAGCAGGGAACGCTCGAGTGGACCTACCGCGACGGCAGCCCGGACACGGTGCAGTTCACCCTCACCGACAGTTCGAACGATGTGGTCTACGAAGCCACAGAGCAGACGCCGGGCTCGTACCGCGGCTCTCCCGGCGGGGTGTGGACTTTCGGCTAGTCGTGCGGCTTGGCCATCCGCGCGTGGTCGAGCGCCTGCTCGAGGATCGCCTCGTCGACGCCCATCTCGCGCGCTACCTCGCGAATCGGCCGTCCCGACTCGTGGGCGGCCTTGACGATCTCGGTGGCGCGGTCGTAGCCGATGTGCGGGTTGAGCGCCGTCGCGGTCGCCAGGGTCGCCTCGGCGTGGCGCTCATTGACCTCGCGGTCGGCCTCGATTCCGGCCACACACTTCTCTTCCAGCAAGCGCGACGCCGCGGCAAGCAGCTTGATCGAGTCGAGCAGGTTGCGGGCGATCAGCGGAACCCGGACGTTGAGCTCGAACTGGCCCTGACTGCCGGCGATCGTGATCGCGGCGTCGTTGCCGATCACCTGCGCGCCGACCTGCATCACGACCTCGCAGATCACCGGGTTGACCTTGCCGGGCATGATCGACGAGCCCTTCTGAAGCGCCGGCAGGCGGATCTCCGCCAGCCCGGCGCGCGGGCCCGAGTTCATCAGCGCCAGGTCGTTGGCGATCTTGGTCAGCGAGACCGCGACGACCTTGAGCGCCCCGGAGAGCTCGACCAGCGCGTCGCGGTTGCCCTGCGCCTCGAACGGATCGGCGGGCGCTGAGATCTCCAGCCCGGTGTCCTCGATCATCAGGCGCCGTACCTTCTCGGCGAACTCCGGATGGGTGTTGAGCCCGGTGCCGGTGGCGGTTCCCCCGAGCGGGATCTGGCCGACCCGGCCGAGCGTGTCGCGAACCCGGTCGGCGCCGAGCCGGACCTGGGCCGCGTAGCCGCCGAACTCCTGGCCCAGGGTCACCGGTACCGCGTCCATCAGGTGGGTGCGCCCGGCCTTGACCACGTCGTCGAACTCCTGCGCCTTGCGCCCCAGCGCCTCGGCGAGGCCGTCGAGCGCCGGCAGCAGCTCGCGGCTGACCTCGTCAAGCGCCGCCAGGTGGACCGCGGAGGGAAAGACGTCGTTGGAGGACTGGCCGCGGTTGGAGTGGTCGTTGGGGTGCGCGTCCTCGCCGGCCAGCGCCGCGAGCACTTCGTTGGCGTTCATGTTCGAGGACGTCCCCGAGCCGGTCTGGAATACGTCGATCGGGAACTGGTCGTCGTGATCGCCGGCGGCAACCGCGTCTCCAGCGGCGGCGATCCGCTCCGCGATCTCGGGGTCGAGCTCGCCGAGCTCGGCGTTCACCCGCGCCGCCGCCGCCTTGATGCGGCCGAGCCAGTGGATCACCGGGGCCGGGATCGGCTGCCCGGAGACCGGGAAGTTCTCTACCGCCTTTGCCGTCTCAGCCCCCCAGAGCTGCTCATCGGTGGTGTCCGCGCTAGCCATCTTCCTTTCCCGCAGCGTATCCCTTCTGGTAGGCGTGGTCGAAGGGCTCGGGCGGGGGCTTTCCGGCCGGGCTGTAGAGCGCGGCGGCCTCGATCCGGCGCTGCAGCTCGGCGTGGATTCCCTGCGTGTCGCCGGTCCCGCGGGCGATCGCCCCGACCAGGTAGCCGAGCTGCACCGTGGGCGCCCCGCCCGGGTCCCGACGCGCCTGCTCGTTCAGCGTCGTCGCGACCGACGAGCAGCGTCGTGCCGAGGTCGGTGAGGTCACCGGCGCCCTGGTTGCGGACCAGGCAGTCGCTGATCGGCACGTCCCCGGCCAGGCGCACCTGCGCCCGGGGCGTCGGCGAGCGCGTCGAGGAACGCGTTCGGCCCGCCCAGGCAGACGTCGGGCGTGCTCGCCTGGTCGGCCGAGCCGCAGGCGGCGAGCGCGAGCGAGACCAGGATTGCTGCCGGCGCTGAGCGACGCATGCCCCTGATCCTAGGGGCGAGCCGCGCCTACCGGGGCACGTCGAAGAGCTCGACCCAGTCGGCCTTGTGGAACGGCTGGGTGGGGGCGTGCGACCAGGAGAGGTGCAGATGGTCGCCGCAGCCGTGATCCTTGTCGTGGTTGTAGCCGACCCAGCGGAACGGCGGCCGCGGCCGGTTCTGGCGCGGCTCGGCCCAGCGCGCGATGCGGGTGATCTGCCGCCAGGAGCCATCGCACCCCTTGCCGTCCCAGTCCAGCGGCGCGACGTCCACCGCCAGCCCCAGGGGGTGCTCGCCGTACCTGGTGTGCGGCTTGCCGCCGTAGGCGTCCTGGATGTAGAAGCTGCGGAAACGGTCCGAGAGGTAGCGGATCTGAGGCATCAGGCGGCGGTCGATGCGATCGGTTCCGTTGTGGGGGATCGAGTCCGGGACCTCGACCAGCCTCTTCTCCCCGTAGGTGATGTGGGTGGCGCGCGGCATCCGGCCCCAGGCGAAGGCCGCCGGCGCGGCGACGAGGATCGCCGCGAAGCATGCAGGCGAGGGCGAGGGCGAGGCGCGTCGGGCGCAGGCTCACGGAGTCGCCTCAGGCGGAACCGGCGCCGGCTGCGGCGGCGTGGGCGTCTCCATGTGGGGCGGCGCCGGCGCGATCGGGGAAGCGTCGAGGATCACGACCCAGTCGGCGACCTGGAAGCGCTTCGCCGGCGCATGGTCCCAGGAGAGGTGCAGATGGTTGCCGCAGCCGTGGTTGTAGTCGCCGTTGTAGCCGACCCAGCGGAACGGCAGCCGCGGCCGGTTCTGGCGCGGCTCGGCCCAACGGGCGAGGCGGCTCAGCCCCCTCCAGCTGCGGTCGCAGCCGCGCCCGTCCCAGGCGATCGGGACGATGTCGGCGGCGAGGCCGTTGTAGTGGTCGGAGTGCTTGACGTGGCAGAGCCGGCAGCCGACCTGTCCGACTCCGGCCAGCGGTCCGGCGTAGCCCTCGACGACGTAGATCGGGTAGCGATCGGCCAGGTACTGCAGGTCGTCGACGATCCGGCGGTCGACCATCACTCCCTCGGCATGCGGGACCGAGTCGCCGACCGGGACGATCTTCCCCGCCCGGTAGACGGTGTGGTAGGTCGGGGCGACGGCGGCGCTCGGGCCGGCGGCCACCCCGGCAGCGACCATCGCCGCGAGGAACGCGGCGGCGATCACCCCTCGGCGAGCCTTGATCATGGGCTGCCAATCGGCATCGGCTGTCCGCATCTTGACCCCCAAACCCGGCGATCTCGCAACGGAGCGCTCGGGCCGCTTGGCAGAATCCGCTGCCCATGGCCGGCTTCGACTCCGTCGACCCCAAGCAGTCCTTCCCCGAGCTCGAGCTGCGGGTGCTGGAGCGCTGGCGCGAGAGCGACGTCTTCGGCCGCTCGCTGGCAAACCGCGAGGGGGCCGAGACCTGGAGCTTCTACGAGGGCCCGCCGACGGCCAACGGGCGGCCTCACTCCGGCCACGTCCTCTCGCGGGTATTCAAGGACATCTATCCCCGCTACAAGACGATGTGCGGCTACCGGGTGCCGCGCAAGGCGGGCTGGGACTGCCACGGGCTGCCGGTCGAGCTCGAGGTCGAGCGCGAGCTCGGCATCTCCTCGAAGGAGGAGATCGAGGAGATCGGGATCGAGGAGTTCAACCAGCGCTGCCGCGATTCGGTCTTCCGCTACATCGAGGACTGGAACGCGCTCACCGAGCGGATCGGCTTCTGGATCGACCTCGACGACCCCTACTTCACCCTCACCAACGACTACATCGAGTCGGTCTGGTGGGCGCTGCGGCGGATCTGGGACGACGGGCGGCTCTACGAGGCCTACAAGGTGGTGCCCTACTGCCCGCGTGACGGCACCGCGCTGTCCTCGCACGAGGTTGCGCTGGGATACCACGACGTCGAGGACCCGAGCGTCTACGTGCGGATGCCTGTCTCGAACCCGAAGCCGCCGCTGCAGGAGGGCGACTCGCTGCTGGTCTGGACGACCACACCGTGGACGCTGATCTCAAACGCGGCGATCGCCGCCGGCGAGGAGATCGGCTACGCGCGGGTGCGCCACGAGGGCGAGGTCCTGGTGCTGGCCGAAGGCCTGGTCGAGAAGGTGCTGGGCGAGGACGCCGAGGTTCTCGACCGCTTCCCCGGCTCCGAGCTCTCCGGCGCGGCCTACGAGCCCCCGTTCGACTACGTCACCGACTACGGCCCGCGCGGCCACACCGTCCTGCTCGGGGACTTCGTATCCACCGACGAGGGAACCGGGTTCGTCCACACCGCGATCGCCTTCGGCGAGGACGACTTCCGGCTCGGCGAGCAGTACGGGATCACGCTCCAGAACCCGGTCGACCCGCGCGGCCGCTTCGACGAGCGGATCACCGACTTCGCGGGCCGATTCGTCAAGGACGCCGACCCCGATATCGTCGCCGCTCTGAAGCAGCGCGGCCGGCTGCTTCGGGCCGAGACCTACCTGCACGCCTATCCGCATTGCTGGCGCTGCGACACCCCGCTGCTCTACTACGCGAAGTCGAGCTGGTACATCCGCACGACCGATGTCCGCGAGCAGCTGCTGGCCGCCAACGAGCAGATCGGCTGGCATCCCGAGCACATCAAGCAGGGCCGATTCGGCAAGTGGCTTGAGAACAACGTCGACTGGGCGCTGTCGAGGGATCGCTACTGGGGGACCCCGCTGCCGATCTGGGAGTGTGACTCCGCCGACTGCGAGGAGCGATTCTGCGCCGGGTCGATCGCCGAGCTCGGGGAGCGCGCAACCGTTCCCGACGACCTGCATCGCCCCTACATCGACGAGGTCTCATGGGCCTGCGAGGCGGAGGTCTGCGAGGGGACGATGCGCCGCACCCCCGCGGTGATCGACGCTTGGTTCGACTCCGGCTCGATGCCCTTCGCCCAGTTTCACCACCCGTTCGAGAACACAGAGACCTTCGAGCACCGCTTCCCCGCCGACTACATCTGCGAGGCGATCGACCAGACCAGGGGCTGGTTCTACACCCTGCATGCGATCTCGGTCCTGCTCTTCGACGGGCCCAGCTACCTGAACTGCGTCTGCCTCGGCCTGATCCTCGACCCCGAGGGCCAGAAGATGTCGAAGAGCCGCGGCAACGTGGTCGAGCCGGCCGAGGTGATCGACCGCCACGGGGCGGACGCGCTGCGCTGGTACTACTTCGCCTCCCAGCAGCCCTGGGCGGGATACCGGTTCAGCGCCGACGCAGTCGGCGAGGCGGTGCGCCAGGTCCTGCTGACGCTCTGGAACACCTACTCGTTCTGGGTCCTCTACGCGCAGGCGGAGGGCTTCGGCCCCGACGACTACCGTCCCCCCGCCCACCCGCACGGCGAGATCCATGCCGCCCATGCGACCAGCCTCGACCGCTGGGTCGTCTCGCGGCTCCAGCACACCACCGAGACCGTGCGCGAGCGGCTCGACAACTTCGACGCCACCCTCGCCGGCCAGGCGATCGCGACCTATCGTCGAGGAGCTCTCGAACTGGTACGTGCGCCTCTCCCGGCGCCGCTTCTGGGAGGGCGACCGCAACGCGTTCGCGACCCTGCGCCACTGTCTGGTCGAGACCGCGAAGCTGCTCGCCCCGTTCACCCCGTTCCTCGCCGACGAGATCTACTGCAACCTGGTCGGAGGGGCCGACGGCGACTTCGGCGACGCGCCGGACTCGGTCCACCTCAGCGACTTCCCCCGCGCCAACCCCGAGCTCGTCAACGACGAGCTCGAGGCGGCGATCGAGGCCGTGCGGCGGACGATCGAGCTCGGCCGGGCGGCGCGGTCGGACGCCAAGGTGAAGCTGCGCCAGCCACTGCGGCGAGCCGTGATCGTCGCCACCGACGCCGAGCGCGCCGCGATCGAGTCGGAGGCCGACCTCGTCCGGGCGGAGTTGAACGTCAAGGAGCTCGACTTCGTCAGCGAGCAGTCGGAGCTGATCTCCTACCGGGTGCGGCCCAACTACCGCGCCCTCGGCCCGCGCTTCGGCAAGCAGATGCCCCAGGTCGCCGCTGCGGTCGAGGCGCTGGACGCCGCCCATGTCGCCGCCGCGGTCGAGCGCGGAGGCGAGGTCGGGATCAACGTCGACGGCCACGACCACTCGCTCTCGGGCGACGAGATCTCCCTGGTCATGGAGCAGCTGGAGGGCTACCAGGTCGAGGCCGAGGCGGGCCACGCCGTCGCGCTGCAGCTCGAGCTCGACGAGGAGCTTCGCCGCGAGGGCCTTGCCCGCGAGATCGTCCACGCAATCCAGAACGCCCGCAAGCAGGCGGGCCTCGACGTCTCGGACCGGATCGAGCTGGGGCTCGGCGGCGACGAAGAGCTGCTGGAGGCGGCACGCGAGCACGAGGCCTACATCGCCGGCGAGACCCTGGCCACCAAGGTCGCCTACGACGGCGCCGGCCCCGACGTCATCGCGGCGACGATCGAGGGCCGGAAGCTGAGCATCGGCGTCAGCCGAGCCGCCTGAATCGGATAGGTTCGACCCCGTGAGCGACGGCTTCAAGATCACTCCCGAAGAGGTCGTCGACGGCGTCAACGAGCGCTACGGCCGCCACCCCGGGTACCGGGCGCTGCACGCCAAGGGCTTCTTCTACAAGGCGACCTTCACGGCAACCCCGGAGGCCGCCCGCCTGACCCGCGCCGCCCACATGCAGGGCGATCCGGTGCCGGCGATGGTCCGGCTGTCGAACGGCTCCGGCAGGCCCGACTCGAAGGATTACGCCCCCGACGTGCGCGGGATGGCGGTCTCGTTCGAGCTGCCCGACGGCTCGCGCACCGACGTCCTCGCCCAGACCGCTCCCAACTTCCCGGTCAACACTCCGGAGGGCTTCGTCGAGGTGGTGCAGGCCAACGTCGCCGGCCTGGCGCGTCTGGTCAAGTTTCCGGTCTTCCTCGCCCGCCACCCGAGCGCGCTGCCGGGCCTGCCGGGCAACCTGAAAGCGCTGGCACCCCCGCGCAGCTACGCGACTCGCCGCTACTTCCCGATCCACACCTTCAAGTGGGTGGACGCCGGGGGCGGCGAGAGATTCGTCAAGTACACCTGGGTCCCGGAGGCCGGCGAGGAGTCGATCTCGGCCAAGGAGGCGAAGCAGGCCGGGGCCGACTACCTGCGCGACGAGATGCAGGAACGGCTGGCGCGAGGACCGGCCCGCTTCCAGTTCCAGCTCAAGATCGGCGAGGACGGCGACGAGACCGACGACCCGCGGGTGAACTGGCCGGACGACCGCGAGACGCTGACGGCCGGCACCCTCGAGATCACCGACCCGGACCCGCTTCCGGAGCAGGGCGGTGAGATCGTCGTCTTCGACCCGATGCGCCTCACGGACGGCATCGAGCCGTCCGGCGATCGGATCCTGCAGTTACCGCCCCCGGGCCTACTCGGTGTCGGCGGAGCGCAGAAGCTAGCTAGCGCTTGCGCTCGCCGCCGAAGTACCAGTCAGCGGGGGCGCCGTCCTCGAACTTCACCCAGACGTCCTCGCGCTGCGCCTTGCCGACCTCGACCAGGGCCTCGGTGACGCGGCGCGCGACCTCCGACTTCTGCTCCTCGTCGCGTCCCTCGAACCAGTGAATCTGGACGAAGGGCACGCTAGGCGAGCGCCGGCTCCAGCTCGGCCTCGAGGCGGCGCTTGGGCATCGCACCGATCACCTTCTTGGCGATCTGGCCGTCCTTGAACAGGATCAGGGTGGGGATCGAGAGCACTTCGTAGCGTGCGGTCGTCTGCTGGTTCTCGTCGGTGTTGAGGCTGACGACCTTCAGGTCCTCGCGCTCGCCGTCGATCTCCTCGAGGATCGGATGGACGACGCGGCAGGGCCCGCACCAGGGAGCCCAGAAGTCGACCAGCACGGGCCCTTCCGCCTCCAGGACCTCGGACTGAAAGGTCGCGTCTGTCACGTCGCTGAGCTTGCCTGTCACTGGTTCTCTCCTACCGAGTCGGTGGTTGCCTGCTCAATACTATACAAAGTATAGCGACGCCCTCATCGCATTTGGCGTCGCTTGAACCGTAACGCGGGGACCCGCCAGATCGCCTCGGCGACTATCGCCCCGCCCATCTTCGATATCCCATCGCGGCGGTCCCGAAACACGATCGGGACCTCGACGACCTCGAACCCGGCCCGGATCGCCCGGTAGGTCATCTCGACCTGGAACGCATAGCCGCGCGACGCCACAGAGTCGAGGTCGATCCCCTCGAGCACGCTGCGCCGGTAGCACTTGAAGCCGCCCGTCAGGTCGTGGACCGGCAGCCCGAGGATCGCCCGCGCGTAGGTGCTGCCGCCGCGGCTGATCAGCCGCCGCAGCGGACCCCACTCGGTGACGCCGCCGCCCGGCACATAGCGGGATCCGAGCACCAGGTCCGCGGTTCGCGACGCGTCGAGCAGCCTGGGAAGGTAAGCCGGGTCGTGGGAGAAGTCGGCATCCATCTGGACCACCAGCTCCGCCCCCTGAGCCAGTGCCGTCCTGAACGCATCCAGGTAGGCCGGCCCGATGCCCTCCTTGCGCGGGCGGTGGATGACCTCGACGTCGTCGTGCTCGGCCGCGAGGCGATCGGCGATCTCTCCGGTCCCGTCTGGCGAGCTGTCGTCGACGATCACGATCCGCCGCGACGCCGGCAGCACCTTGCGAACCGACTCGACGAGGCGCTCGATGTTGGGGGCCTCGTTGTAGGTCGGAACGATCAGCCAGACGGGCCGGGTCTCGGCGGGCACGCGGCGATGCTATTGGGGCGTAGGCGCGCGCAGATAGGTTGAAGTCATGCGCAACGCGGAGATCGCAGCGGCGCTGGACGAGCTGGGGACCCTCTACGAGCTCGACGGAGCGGTCCGCTACCGCGTGCTCGCCTACCACGACGCGGCGCGGACGGTGCGTGACTGCCCGGTCTCGGTCGAGGACCTTGCCCGGGCTGGGCGGGCGACCGAGCTGGCCGGGATCGGCAAGACGCTGCAGGAGAAGATCCTCGCCCTCGTCGACACCGGAGAGATCCCGTCGGCGGTGAAGTTGAAGAAGAAGTTCCCGCCGACCCTGATCGCGGTGACCCGGCTGCCCGGCCTGGGGGCGAAGACCGCGCGCCGCCTCTACGACGAGCTCGACGTCGCCTCGCTCGACGACCTGCGGGCCGCAGCCGAGGCGCAGAAGATCCGCGAGCTGAAGGGAATGGGTCAGAAGGCGGAGGAGAAGATCCTCGCCTCCCTGGAGGCGATGAAGGACGTCGACGAAGGAGCGGCGGGGCGGCTGCTTCTCTCCGACGTGCTTCCGGTGGCCGAGGAGCTGGCGGCGGCGCTGCGCGAGCACCCGGCCGCCGACCGGGTCGAGGTGGCGGGCTCGGCGCGGCGCCGCGCCGACACCTGCAAGGACATCGACCTGATCGCGACCGCCGACGACCCCAAGGCGCTCGCGGAGCACCTGGCGACGCACCCGCTGGTCTCGGCGGCCGGCTCGCCCGGTGAGAGCGGGGTCCGGGCCCTGACCCACAACGGCATCCCCGTGGACCTTCGGATCGTCGCCCCGGCGTTCTTCGGCAACCTGCTGCAGCACTTCACCGGCTCGGCCCTGCACAACGTCCAGCTGCGCGAGGACGCCGTGGCGCGCGGCTTCTCGGTCTCCGAGCACGGGGTCACCGAGACCGAGGGCGGCAAGGTCCATCGCTGCGCCACCGAGCAGCAGGTCTACAAGCGGCTGGGCTACTCCTACATCGAGCCCGAGCTCCGCGAGGGTGCCGGGGAGCTGAAGGCCGCCCGCAACGGCAAGCTGCCCGAGCTGGTGAAGCTGGGGGACCTTCGCGGCGACCTGCACTGCCACACCACCCTCTCCGACGGCAAGGCGAGCCTCGAGGAGATGGCCGAGGCGGCGCGCGGGCGGCGCTACTCCTACCTCGCGGTCACCGACCACTCGGCGACGCACGGTTTCGGCGACGACGTCAGCGCCGAACGTCTCTGGGAGCGAATCGACGAGGTGCGCACCCTGGACGCGAAGCTGCCCCGCTTCCACCTGCTCGCCGGCTCGGAGATCAACATCGGCATCGACGGCTCCCTGGACTACCCGGAGGACCTGGTCGCCGAGCTGGACTGGGTGATCGCAAGCGTCCACACCTCGTTCACGGTCGAACAGAAGAAGATGACGGGCCGCGTGCTGGAGGCGATCGAGAATCCCTACGTCGACTGCATCGGGCATCTGACCGGACGGCTGATCGGGCGCCGCGAGCCCTACGCGATCGACGTCGAGGCTGTCGCCGAGGCGGCGGCGCGGACCGGGACGATGCTGGAGATCAACGGAAATCCCAACCGCCGCGACCTCTCCGACCGCCACGCCCGCCTCGCGGCGGAGGCGGGAGCGATGATCGTGCTCAACACCGACGCGCACCGGGTTCGGACCCTGGACAACATGCAGTACGCGGTGGCGACGGCTCGGCGGGCCTGGCTGACCCGCCGAGCAGGTCGCCAACACCCGCGGTTGGCGCGAGTTCGCCCGGCTTCGCAAGCGGGCCCGAAAGCGGTCCTAGATCGCGGGCGGCGGGGGAGGCGGGTGGCCCGGCTTGACCGGGGACGGTGCCGAGCCCGGGGGTGCGGACGAGCTGCACCGGGCGCAGGGCAGAGGTCGGCTCGACGTAGAACTTCACCCCGTCGCGGTCCTCGACCCCCAGCACCGCCGCTTCGCGATTTCGCCAGGCCAGCGCCACCAGCATCGCGTAGCCCGCCCCGATCGCGGTCACACCCGGATAGGAGAAGCCCAGCGCGCCGGCGATCAGCGCCGTGACCGCGATCGGCCACAGCCGCTCGACCGCGATCCGCGCCGCGGTCTCGTCGGGGAGGCTGGTCGCGGTGCGCGCGCCCGAGAGCACGTCGCGTACGCCGTCGGCGGCCCCGGAGCGGCGGCCGAGGTAGAGGCCGATGGCGCCGCTGATCGGCCACCAGGCCGCAGCGACGAGCAGGGTCAGGGTGTCGTCCTTGGCGCCGGCCGAGATCACCGTCACCGCGCCCAGGGCGGTCGCCTCGCCGCCGGCCAGAAAGACGGTCAGGCGCAGCAGGTCGGTGAAGGGCACCCGCTCAGCCGGCCAGGGCCCGCAGCACTGTGAGCCAGCCAGCCGGTCCGTCGACGGTGAGATCGGCCTGCTCGGCCAGCTCGGCCGGGGCCTCGGGGGAGATGACGCCGACGCAGACCGCGGTCTGAAGGCGCCCCTGGTCGCGCAGCTCGCGCAGGCGCCGGAAGGCGTCGAGATCAGTTCTGTCGTCGCCGCCATAGATCGCGCCGCTGATCCCGTCCTCGGCGAGGATCGCCCCAACCGCGGCCTCCTTGCCGCCGCCTCCCGCCGGGCGCAGCTCGAGCACCTTCCGCCCCCATCGCGACTCCAGCCCCTCGCGGCCCGCTTCGGCGGCGATCTCGCGCGCCCGGCCCTCGGCGGCGCGCTCGTCGTCGGCTCCGCGCCAGTGCAGGGCCTGGATCGGGCCCTTGTCCTCGGAGCGCAACCCCGCCGTCGTCAAGCCGTCGCTGTCGAGGCCTTCGAGGAATTGCGCCGCCACGTCCTCGCTGTCGCGCAGAACCGGGTCCAGCCGCGGCTCATCGTCGCCGGGCAGCAGCAGCTCCAGCCCGTGGTTGCCGGCATAGGCGATTCCCTCAACCCCGACCAGCTCACGAGCCTCGATCGCCCGGCGGCCGGAGATGCAGCCGACCACCGAGTAGCGGCCGCTCAGCTCCGCGAGCACCGCCTGGGCGCTGGCCGGCACCGCGACCTGCTGCGGGTCCTGGGCTATCGGAGCGAGGGTGCCGTCGACGTCCGTCAGCACCGCGGCGGCGGACGGGTCCTCGATCAGGGGCGCGATCAGGTCGCCCAGGGCTTTTTCGCTCACAGCGGACGCCATGGTCAAAGCTTCGCACCACCCGGCGCGCATGTGGACCTTCCCCCACCGTCACCGTTCGCTGCGGCCTCTAGTATCGCCGCCCGTGCCCGACTCGCGTCGTGAGCCTCCGCAACGAGCGGATATTTTGCGCCTCACGGCGCTCGGAACCGCGGCGGGGGTGTTCAGCGGCCTGTTCGGCGTCGGCGGCGGAACGATCATCGTGCCGCTGCTGATCCTCTGGTTCGGATACGGCGAGCGGCTCGCAACCGGCACCAGCCTGGCGGCGATCGTGATCATCGCCCTGCTCGCCGCGGGGCTGCAGGGAGGCGCGTACGGAAACGTTCAGGTCGTCAAGGGGCTGCTGCTGGCGATCCCGGCCGTCGTCGGGGTCGTGGCGGGGACGGCGCTGCAGCAACGGCTCCCCCAGCGGGCGATCTCGCTGCTGTTCGCGTTGCTGCTCGTGATCGTTGCCTTGGAGCTGATCATCAGGTGAACGAGCTGCTCGCGGCACTACTGGCAGCGCTCGGCGGACTGGTCGGCGGAGTGGTCGGGGTCGGCGGCGGCATCGTCTTCGTGCCCGCATTGACGATCTTCCTCGACCTCTCCCAGATCGAGGCCGAGTCCACCTCGCTGCTGATGATCGCGATCGTCGCCGTGGCCGGCACCGCGCGCCAATACCGCTATGGAAACGTCAACCTCCGCGATGCGGCCCTGGTCGGCCTGCTCTCGCCGATCGGGGTCGGGATCGGGGTGGTCGCCGCGAATGAGGTTCCCGAGCGGGCGCTGGAGCTGGGCTTCGCCGTACTCGCCCTGTTCATGGCGGCGCAGCTCGTGCGGAGGGCGCTGGCCGAGCCGGGCCCATGAGCGACGGCCTTCAGGTAACGCCGGAGCTGGCGATTCCGCTCGGCGAGATCGAGCTGCGGACGAGCCGCTCCTCCGGACCGGGGGGCCAGCACGCCAATGTCACCGCGTCGCGAGTCGAGGCCGTCTTCGACGTCGAATCGTCGGCGGCGCTCAGCGAAGCCCAGCGCCGGCGGCTGCTGGAGCGGCTGGGCCCACGGGTGACCGCGGTCTCCCAGGATGCTCGAGGGCAGGCCCGCAACCGGGAGCTGGCGCTGGAGCGGCTCGCGGAGAAGATCGCGGCGGGGCTGAAGGTGCGAAAGCGCCGCCGGCCGACCCGGCCAAGCCGCGCTGCCAAGGAGCGGCGGCTGGAGGACAAGCGGCATGCGGCAGAGCGCAAGCGGGGGCGCCGGCGCCCCGACGTCGGCGACTGAGCCTCAGCCCAGGCCGTGCTCCAGCGCGCCCTTGACCCCGGCGTCGAGGGCGTTGAGGCGGTAGAGCGCGATCGCCTCGGCGGAAGGGAAGGCCCGCATCCGCAGCGCGTCGGGGCCGTGGTGGCAGAGGATGCAGGACAGAAGCGCGGCACGACGGTCCTCGGGCAGAGCTCCGGCGGCCGCCCCGACGATCTCGGCTCCGAGCTGTAGATGCCCCAGCATCCGGCCGCGCTCCGAGAGCTCGATCTCGGCTCCGTAGGTGAACTCGCGGGTCTTGCCGACATCGTGCAGCAGCGCCGCCGCCATCAGCAGGTCGGAGTCGAGGCGGGGGTGCAGGGTGCACAGCTCGCCGACCAGGGTCGCGACGGCGACGGTGTGCTCGAGCAGCCCGCCGAGGTAGGCGTGATGCCCGGCCCGCGTGCAGGGTGCGCGCCGGAAGTCGGCGGCGACCGGCTCGGAGAAAAGGACGGTGTTGACCACCCCGGCGAGGGCCGGGTCGTGGACCTCGCGCGCCAGGTGCTCGAGGAAGCCCTCGAGCTCGTCGCGATCGCGGTAGGCGGCGGGAAGGAACTGGGCCGGATCCGCCGCTGCCGGATCGAGGCGGCGAACGTCGTCGAGCTCGGCCACCAGCTTGCCGCGGAAGCGCTGAGCGCGGCCGCGCACCTCGACCGCGTCGCCGCGCTCGAACCGCGAACCGACCCGGTCGGCTTCGCGAAACACCCGCGCGGGCAGCGAGCCGCTGCGGTCGCGCAGCTCGAGCGACAGGTAGGCGGAGCCGTTGCGGGCGACCTGGCGGTCCTTGCGAACGCAGGCATAGCGCCCCGAGAAGGCCATCCCGGGGGTCAGCTCGGCCACCTGCGGCCCGGAATCCGTGCCCTCGACCGGCTTCAGCTGCGCTGCTGCCTCCATCGCACCGATGATGAGGCCGCAACCGGACGCCGTAACCGTGCCTGCGTCATGCCTGGGGGCTGTGAAGGTCGTCCGACCTACGTGCCGACGGTCCCGAGCTCTTCGCGGGCCGCCCGGCGCCTTCGCGTACCCTGAATCGAGTGGATTCGCTGATCTGGGAAACCGACCCGCCCGAGCTTCGGGCGCCGATTCTCGTCTGCTCGTTCAGGGGCTGGAACGACGCCGCCGGAGCGGCGTCGACGGCGCTCGCCACGGTCGCTGCGTCGCTGGACTCCGAGCTTGTCGCCTCGGTCGACCCGGAGGAGTTCTTCGACTTTCAGGCCAACCGGCCGACGATCACCCTCGAGGAGGGACAGACGCGCCGCATCGAGTGGCCCGCCAACACGCTGATCGCCGCCACCGCCCCCTCGGCCGAGCGCGACCTCGTCCTCCTCGACGGGACCGAGCCCAACCTGCGCTGGCGATCGTTCAGCGAGGCGATCGCGATCGCGGCCGAGCGGATGGGGGTGGAGATGGTGATCACCCTCGGGGCGCTGCTGGCCGAGGTCGCCCACACGCTTCCCGTCCCGATCACCGGCCTGGCGTCCGACGAGGACCTGGTCGAGGAGCTCGACCTCTCGCGCTCGACCTACGAGGGACCGACCGGGATCGTCGGCGTCGTCCACGACACCTGCCGCCAGCGCGGGATGTCCTCGGCCTCGCTGTGGGCGGCGGTGCCGCACTACGTCGCCGCGGTGCCGAATCCCAAGGCGGCGCTGGCACTGCTGCGCCGGCTCGAAGCGCTGACCGGAATCGCGGTCGACGCCAGTGAGCTGGAGGAGGAGACCGAGAGCTACGAGGACCAGGTCGGCCGCGCGGTCGCCGCCAACCCGGAGATCGAGGAGCTGGTCACGCGGATCGAGGAGCAGCAGGCCGAGCAGCTCGTCGAGGAGGGGGGCGACCTTCCCTCCGCCGACTCGATCGCGAGCGAGTTCCAGCGCTTCCTGCGCCAGCGCGGGGACGATCAGAACTGAGATGGCTGAGATGGACGACGTCTGCTCTCACCTGCACCGGATCGAGGTGAGTGAGCTTCCGGCCGAAATCGAGGGCTGCGAGGAGTGCCTGAAGACCGGCGGCCAGTGGGTCCACCTTCGCCAGTGCCGGAGCTGCGGCAAGATCGGCTGCTGTGACAACTCGCCCAACCGCCACGCCACCGCCCACTTCGAGGAGACCGGCCACCCGCTGATCCTCTCCGCCGAGCCCGGTGAGGACTGGACCTGGTGCTACATCGATGAGACGGCCTTCATAACCGGATGACGCGGTGGCTCTTCGAGCCCGGCCATACCGCGGCCGAGTTCCGGGCCCGCCACATGATGGTCACCTGGGTCCGCGGCCAGTTCAAGGACATCCACGGCGAGCTTGATTTCGACTGGGACAGCTGCCTCGAATCGACCTTCTGGGGGCGAATCGACGCGACCAGGCTGTGGAGCGGCGAGCCGGACCGCGACGAACACCTGCGCAGCGCCGACTTCTTCGACGTCTCCAACCACCCCGAGATCAGCTTCGACGGCCGCTTCGCGAAGCGAACCGGGGCGACGACCTTCGAGGTGGAGGTGGACCTGACGATCCGCGGAGTGACCAGGATGGTGCCGCTCGACGCCCACTACCTGGGCGAGTGGGAGACCCCGTTCTGGGTCGGCGACGAGAACCGCGGCACGATGCGGCGAATCGGCTTCGAGGGTTTCGGGCGACTGAACCGCCGGGACTTCGGCGTCTCCTGGCAGGACGAGATCCCGGGCGGCGGCGTGGTCGCCGGGGAGCAGATCGACCTCAGCCTCGATCTCGAAGCGATCCGCATCGACGACCTCGAGCGAACCGGCGCGATCGACTACTACCGCGACGAAGTCGAGGGGCTCGAACGCGCCCGACCCGGGCACTGAGCCCGAATCAGATCTCCGCCGCGGGGCAGATCAGCCGGTAGTCGCACCAGGAGCAGACCGTCGGCGAGGGCCGCGGCTCGAAGTCCTGGCCGAGGATCCCGTCGCCGACCTGGAGCACCGTGCGCTCGACCCGCTCGGTGTCGTCGGCCGAGCCGCCGACCGCGACCTTCTCGGCGTCCATGACGTAGTAGTAGCTGCCCAGCTCGGCCTCGAGGTCCCAGGCCTCGCGCGCCGCGACGCGGTAGAGGGCGAGCTGTAGGTCGTCGGCAAGCTCGGCCTCGGTCTTGCGCTCGCCGGTCTTGTAGTCGATCAGCTCGTAGCCGCCGTCGGGAAGCCGGTCGACCCGGTCGACCCGGCCGCGCAGGTGGTGAGGCCCGATCGAGAAGTCGAACTTTCGCTCCACCCAGACCGGCTCGGTCCCCGCCGACTGCTCCTGCTCCCAGTAGCGGCGCAGCGCCTCGACCGCCTTGTCGCGGTACTGGAGCTCGTCGTCGCTCGAGCCGAAGCCCGAGCGCCGCCAGCCGGCCTCGAACAGGCCCATCAGCCGCCGCATCCCGTCCTCGCCGCCGCTCCCGTGCTCGCGCTCCTTGTGGAACTGCTCCAGCACCCGGTGGATCAGGATCCCGAAGCGCTGGTTGATCGTCGGCTCCTGGGGGATCCCGAAGACGCGGGCGAACTTGTACTTCAGCGGGCAGGTCCGGTAAAGCTCGAGGTCGGAGGCCGACAGCGCCAGCCCGTTGCCGCGGCGCGGCAGGAACGCCTGCAGCGAGGGCTCCTCGCGGGCGGCGATCAGCTCGCGGCGGCGGCCGCGCTCGCGCTCTTCGTCGAGCAGGTAGCTGTCCAGGGCCGAGGCCTCGAGCTCCGCCTGCTGCTCGGGGGTGGCGACCTGGCGCAGCAGGCCGTTGATCGCGTCGATCACGTCGGCGGCCGACTCGTCGCCGTGGCGCTGCGCGAGCGCCGCCAGCTTCAGAAGCTCCAGATAGCGGGCGATCGCCCGGTTGACGTCGATCGCGGTGTCCAGCCGCAGCTCGGAGAGCTCTCGCCCCGCCTTCCAGGAGGCCTCGAGGACCTCGTCGCGCAGCATCCGGTAGGTGGCGTGGACGCCCTCGGCGGGCCCGAACAGCTCCTCGTCGTGGATCTGCTCGGTGGCGCCGAGCACGGTGCGGGCCTCGTCGTAGAACGGCGAAGGGCGCTTGGCCCCGGTCCGCCCGACCTCGACCCAGGAGAGAACCAGGCCCGAGCGGGCCCGGTTCATCGCCACGTACAGGGTCCGCCGCCGGCGCGCGACCCAGGCATCGGGGTCGGCCGGCGGCGCCGCGTCGCCGAGCAGCTCCGGCGGCACCGGCGGGGCTCCGGCCGGGGCCGAGCCGGGCATCGAGGCCCGATCGAGTCCGAGCAGATAGACGTGCTCGAACTCCAGTCCCTTGACGTCGGCCATCGCCAGCACCCTCACCGCTCCCGCCGTCGGCCCCTCCTCGTCATCGGCCATGCCGACGCCGGAGTCGGCGACCGCACTGAGATAGCGGACGAAGTCGCGGGTCGAGCCCTGCGGCTCGCGGCGGGTCCAGGCCGAGGCCAGCTCGGCGAGCCGCGAGAGGCTGAGCAGCCGCTCCGCGGTCTCGGGCTGGGCGGCGAACAGGCGCTGGCGGCGCAGCCCGATCCGCTCGACGAGCCGGCGCACGAAGACGTCGGCCCGGCGCTCCTCCATCGCCGCCGCCGCGGCGCGGTAGAGCTTGAGAAAGTCCTGCAGCCGCTCGCGGGCGTCCGGCGGGACCTGGGGGCTCTCCAACGCCGCCTCCGCCGCCGAGACCATGTCCAGCTTGCGGCGCCGCGAGATCGTCGTCAGCCGCGCCATGTCGACGGATCGGAGCTCGACCGGCGGCCGGGTCAGGGCACGGGCGGCGGCGGCCGAGTCGTCGGGGTCGGCGAGCAGGCGCAGCCAGGCGATCGCGTCGCGAACCTCGGGACGGCGAAACAGCGCCGCCGGGCCGGCGATCCGGAAGGGCACGCTTCGCTCCTCCATCGCCGCCGCGACCGCGCTGCCGTGGCGCCCGGGCTGGTCGACGACGACGCCGATCTGCTCCGGGTCGGCGCCGGCGGCGATCAGATGCTCGACCTCACGCGCCACGGCCTGCGCCTGGGCGCGCTCGTTGCGGCAACGCCAGAAGCCGACCGGAACCTCGGCATCGGTTGCCCGCCCCGGCTTGTCGAGCCGGTCGCCGATCCCCGCCACCACGGCCCGCGAGGCGTCGACGAGGTCCTGGCCGCCGCGGAAGCAGCGGTCGAGGACGACGACGTCGGCGTCGGGGTGAAGGTCGCGGAACCAGGCGGCCGCGCGCGGGCCCGGACCGCGGCGGCGGCGTCGTCGTCCAGCGTGCAGAGCAGGTTGGCGGTGTCGGAGCCCAGCTCCGCGAGCACCGCCCAGCGGGCCAGGGTCGCGTCCTCGAGCTCGTCGACCATCAGGTACCGGAAGCGGCCGGCGATCTCGCGGCGCACGTCGGCCCGCTGCGCCAGGACCCGCCCAAGCGCCAGCACAACGTCGCCGCTGTCAAGTCCGCCGGCGTCAGAGACGATGCGGTCGTGCTCGGCGTAGAGCGCCGCGAACTCGCGCTCGCGGCGGGCCCGCTCGCGCGCGGCCTCGTCGCGCGCGGTGCGCCCCCGCTCCGCCGCCCAGTCGGCCAGCGCCCCCGGCTCGACCGCCTCCGCCTTGAGCGCGTCGATGCGGCCCAAGAGCCGAGCCAGAAGGCCGGCCGGGTTGCCGCGGATCTCGTGATGGCGCAGCGGCAGCTGCTCGATCCGGTCGAGCAGCATCGCCAGCCGCTCCGCCGGGCCGACCATCTCGAAGAACGGATCGATGCCGGCCTCGGCGGCGTGGGTGCGAAGCAGGCTCTCGCAGATCGTCTCCCAGGTCCCGATCCACAGCTCCTCGAAGGGCTGCTCGAGCAGCAGCTCGGCGCGCTCGCGAAGGTGGCGGGCGGTGGCCCGGGTCGAGGCGAGGATCAGAACCTCTTCGGGACCGGTCCCGCCCGCGGCCAGAGCCGAAAGCCGCTGAACCAGAGCCTCGCTCTTGCCGGTGCCGGCGCCGCCGAGGACCAGCAGGGGCCCTTCGCCATGGCCGATCGCGCGCTGCTGCGCGTCGCTGGGGGTTGGCCGCGCGTCGGCGATCGCGTCGCCGCCGTCGGGGATCGAAGGCTGGCTCTCCTGCTGCATCCGGCCCAAACACGCTAGCGGCCCCGGACGAACGATCTCCCGGTCGCCGTCCCGGCGGGGACGCTCATCTAGCATGGGCGCATGTCCTCCCGTTCGGGCCCGGGGGCCGTCGGAGCCTCCGCTGTCGCCCCCTTCGAAGCCGACTGGCTGGCGATCTGCCGGCGGATCGTCGCCGCGCATCGCGAGCTCTTCGACCGAGTGCGCGGCAGCGCCGCCCGCACCGAGTACGAGGGGGTCGGCGAGGGCGGCGACTGGTCGCTGGTGCTGGACCGGCGCTGCGAGGACGCCGTCTTCGAGGAGCTGGAGAAGCTCGCCGAGGCCGGCGCGTCGTTCACCGCCGTCTCCGAGGAGCGGGGCGAGGTCAGGTTCGGCGAGGCCGGCGCCGAAGCCCGGGTCGTGATCGATCCGATCGACGGCTCGCTCAACGTGCGGCGCACGATCCCCTCGCACAGCCTCTCGATCGCCGTCGCCTCGGGCGACTCGATGGCCGAGGTCGGGTTCGGCTACGTCTATGACTTCGGACCCGAGGAGGAGTTCGTCGCCTGGCGCGGCTCCGGCGCGACGCTCGACGGTGAGCCGCTGCGCGCCGAGCCGCCGGCCTCGGACCGGCCGTTGGAGGTGGTCGGGGTCGAGGCCGCAAAGCCGAGCCTGATGGGCCCAGTGGTCGAGGCGCTCGCCGAGGACGTCTATCGCCTGCGCGCCACCGGTTCCCTGGCGATCACCATGTGCTGGGTCGGGGCGGCCCGCCTCGACGGGATGCTGGGGCTGCGACCGGCGCGGTCGGTCGACATCGCCGCCAGCCAGCTGATCGCGCGGGAGGCCGGCGCGGCGGTGCTCCTCGACGGCATTGAATTGGAGGACGCCCGACTGGGTATCGAGCCTCGCTACGACGTCACCGCCGCCTGTTCGCCGCAAGGGATCGGGCCGCTGGTGGCGGCGCAACGGAAGGTGAAGGAATGAGCTCAGAAGCGCAACGGCAGGTGATCGACTGGACGCTCGCGGAGCGGATCGCGCGCGCCCTGGCCGGCAACGGCTCGGGCAAGCGCTCGGTTCGCCAGGGCGACCTGCGGCGCGCAGCCCGGGGAAGCGTCGGCAAGGTCCGCGACTACACCGGCCTTCAGCCCAGGGGCCGGCTGCCGTCGGCCGAGGTCGTCGACCGGCGCGAGTGGATCGGCGCCAACATCGCCTCGCTTCGCTCGATGTCGGGCGGGGTCGAGCGCGGCCTCGCCTCCTCGCTCGACTATCCCGGGCCGGTCGGCTCGGGGCTGCGCCGAGCGGCGGGGGTCGCGGCCGCCGTCGAGCTGGGCCTGGTCAGCGCCTATCTCGCCCAGCGCGTCCTCGGCCAGTACGACGTGGCCCTGATCGGCCCGACGCGGCCCTCCCGTCTTCTCTTCGTCGCCCCCAACCTCGCCGCGGCCCAGCACCGGCTCGGCGCCCAGCGTGACCCGTTCCTGCGCTGGGTCGCGCTTCACGAGGCGACTCACGTCGTCCAGTTCGGATCGGTGCCATGGCTGCGCCCGCACATCGGCGGCACCGCGGAGGAGCTCTTGAGCGGAGCCTTCGCCTCGGTCAGCGCTTCGGAGCTGACCCGGGCGGCGCGGCGGCTGCTCAACCCCGACCCGCGGCGGATCGTCTCGGCCCTGCGCAGGGGAGAGTGGCGATCGCCGTTCGTGGGCCGGCGCCGAGCGCGCCTGCTTCGCAACCTGCAGGCGACGATGACGATCGTCGAGGGCTACTCCGAGCACGTGATGGACGCGCTGATCGCCGACCTCGACGGCTCGTTCGGCGAGCTTCGCGAGCGCTTCGAGCGCGGCCGTCAGGACCGCGGCCTGGTCGAGGCGCTGCTCAGCCGGCTCTTCGGGCTGGAGATGAAGCTGCGCCAGTACCAGCTCGGAAAGTCGTTCTGCGACGAGGTCGCCGAGCGGCGCGGGATCGAGACCCTGAACAAGGTCTGGTCCGAGCCCGGGGCGCTGCCGCGCCCGTCCGAGCTCGAGCATCCCGGGCGCTGGATCTCGCGCGTCGCCTGAGCGGTCTCAGGCCGCGACCGCTGCGGCGGAACGGGTCGTTCTCGCCGGTCAACTGCAGGCTCAGCTCCCAGAGACGCCGCTGCGCCTCGGGGTCGTAGGCCTGGCCGTGGGCGGCCGACTCTTCCTGGCGGTCGAAGAAGCGGCCGCTGACCCCGTCCAGCTCGGGGTCGGTGGCGAGGCGCATCGTCGCCTCGATTCCCTCCTCGAGGGTGTCGATCGAACGGCCGGCCTGCTGGAGGACGATCTTGGTCGGCATCAGGCTCGCCGGGTGCAGGCTGTTGAAGGTGATCTCCTCGGCCGGCACCCGCTCGGCGAGGAAGTTGGCGAGGTTGATCTGGGCGAGCTTGCTCTGGCTGTAGGCGCGCATCCCCTCGTAGGAGCGCTCCAGCATCACGTCGTCGAAGTCGAGCGGCGCCTGCCCCAGCGAGGCGACGAACACCACCCGCGCCGGCGCCGAGGCGCGCAGCAGGCCCAGCAGCCGCAGCGTGAGCAGGAAGCCGGAGAGGTAGTTGACCGCGAAGCGAAGCTCGTACCCGTCGCGGCTTTCCTGGCGGCTCGGCAGGTCGGGCTTGCCGGTGCCGATTCCCGCGTTGTTGATCAGCAGGCCGAGCTGCTCGGCCGAGCCCTGCACCTCGTCGGCCAACGCCCGGACCTGATGCAGGGAGGAGAGGTCGGCGAGGTGGGTCTGGATGCGCTCGTTGCCGGTCGCGCCGCGGATCTCCTCCGCGGTCTCGCCGAGCCGCTCGGGATCGCGGCCGTGCAGGTGAAGGTCGGCGCCGGCCGCGGCGAGGCGCTCGGCGACACCTCGTCCGAGCCCGTCGGTCGCGCCGGTGACCAGGGCTGTGGTCTGTTCGATCGGCTTCACGCTCCCCGCCCAGCTTCGCAAAGTGCGGCCGTAACCGCTTCAGGATCGAGGTTTAAGAACACATGTTCGGGTTAGTTGTTATTCTCGAACATGCTTAGAGATAAGTAGACCAGGACAGAAAGCGACAGACGCCCCACTGAGGAGGGTCAAGAGCAGCAATGGCCACCAGCCAGACAAAGACCACCGCGCAGCGCCGGACCAGCACCGCAAAGGGCCAGGCCCGGAGTACCGCCCGCCAGACCAAGACCACCGCCAAGACGACCCGCACCGCCGCGAGCAGCCAGGTGCTTCGGGTTGCCGAGACCGCCGTCGACGTTCCCGTCGGCGCCGTCCTTCGCGTCGCCGATCGGATCCAGGAGCTCTTCGAGCCGTGGACGAACCGGAACACCGCCGAGCGCGAGCTGCGCAGCTACCGCACGCAGCTGACCCGGAGCGTCAACCGCTCCGAGCGCCGCGGCGCCACCGCCCGCCGCAAGGCCGGCACTCAGGCCAAGCGGACCCGCGGCCGCCTCGAGCGCGAGGTGCGCCGGGTCGAGCGCGAGGCGCGCAAGCGCCAGCGCAAGGCGACCACGACGCTGCGCCAGAACCGGCGCAAGGTCGAGACGAGCCTGCGGCGCAACCGCCGCCAGGCCGAGACCCAGCTCCGCAAGGCCTCGCGCCAGGCGGAGAAGGTCCAGTCCGACTTCCAGAAGACGGTCGAGGATCAGTCCGCTCGCGCGCAGGAGTTCGTGAGCTCGCTGGTCTAAGCGCTTAGCCCGGGACGCCGCAGGAGAGGCGGCGGACCCGGAGTGAGCTGCCGGCACCACCCTCGCCGGCAGAGAAGCAACCTCTCCTCCCTCGCCAACCGGGCCCTCGTGGCCCGGTTGGTCTATTCAGGGGCGAGGCGGGTTAGATTCGACGACGGCCGATCTCCAATCCGGAAGGGAGACCACATGAACCGGCTCGCGCCGACCCGCCCGTCACCAGCGCTCGTCCTCAGCCTGATCACCCTTTTCATCGCGATCACCAGCACCGCCGGCGCTCTGCCCGGGAGGGGCCTGGTCAAGAAGGGGGACATCGCCCGCAACGCGGTGACGTCGAGCGACCTGGCGCGCGGCGCGGTCAGGGCGCGGGCGATCGCCAAGCACGCCGTGACCCGCAAGAAGCTTGCCCGGCACGCGGTCGTGAGCCGAACCCTTGCGCCGGAATCGGTCGGGGCGTTCGCGCTCGGGGACACGGTGACCGCCTCGGCGCCGATTTCGGACGCCGATACGACCCCGCCCCCTGACGGCGCCTGGACTGCCTCAGCAACTGTGGCTGCGCCGTGTGCCCGCCGGGCAGCACGCTGCTGGGCGGCGGGGTCTCGATAGCCGACGGCTCGGCGTCTGCATCAAGCCGCTGTCCAAACATCGGCTCCCAGCGGGGAACGATGGTAGGGCGCAATTACGAGCAAACGCGGGCGACGCTGCGCCCGGCACCGTCTACGCGATCTGCCTGCTCTAGGGAACCGCATGCGCAGCCTCAAGCTCCCCCGACCCAGCGCGCCGCTCGTGATCAACCTGATCGCGCTGTTCATCGTCCTCGGAGGCCAGGCGGTCGCGCTCCAGGGCCGCAATACCGTCACACGAAACGACATCGCGGACGGCGCCGTCACCGCCCGCAACCTTGCCCGGGGGGTGGTGACGACGGCCAAGTTCAGCCGCCATCGGTGACCGATGGAAAGCTCGCCAACGACGCCGTCTCCGGACGCAGCATCCACCCGGGCTCCGTTCACGGCCTGGCTCTGAAGGGCGCGATCCAGATCCCCGCCGGGCTGCCCGATGTCGACGCGGTTCCGGAGAATCCTCAGTGGACCAACTCGGGCGCGGGCGCGGCCTGCCCGAAGGGAACCGTCCTGCTCAACGGCGGCGTCAAGATCGAGGACGGTCCGGGCTCAGCTCATTTGGCCCTGATCCAGGCCACCTATCCCAGCGCGAGCAATGCGTCGACCTGGCTCGGGGCGATCACGACCAACACCGGGGGCGCATCGCCGGGCACCCTCTACGCCCACTGCCTGCGCTAGGGGGAACCGCGCCGGGAGGCTAGCCGACGCCGGCCGGTGCCCCGGCCGCCGGCCGGCCGGCGGCGAAGCGGGCGAAGTAGGCGAACCAG
Organism: uncultured Solirubrobacterales bacterium; assembly: GCA_963772265.1. Classification (GTDB taxonomy): domain Bacteria; phylum Actinomycetota; class Thermoleophilia; order Solirubrobacterales; family 70-9; genus Mayfieldus. The sequence continues at coordinate 709,466 of CAVYWS010000002.1, forward strand.
TTGCCCGAGCGGTCCTCGAGGCGCAGGGCTGCGTCGCCGCACTGGCCCTGGAGCGAGTTGAAGGTCGTGAAGTGGGGGTCGCCGAACAGCTCGCCGACCACCAGCCGGCCGCCGGGGCGCAGCACCCGCTCGATCTCGCGCAGCGCCGCGGCGCGGTCGGGGATCTCGCCCAGGACCGCGGTCAGGACCACGGCGTCGACCGAGTCGTCCTCGTAGGGCAGGTCGGTCGCGTCGCCCTGCGTCGGCACGACGTTGGTGAGGCCGCTGATCTCCGCCGCCCCCATCGTGTGGTCGAGGAACTCCTGCTGGAGGTCGAAGATCTCCACCGCGCCCTGCGGCCCGACCCACTCCGCCATGTCGAGCGTGTAGTAGCCGGTGCCTGGGCCGATCTCGAGGATCCGCTCCCCCGGCTCGGGCGCCAGCACCGCGCGCAGCCGCTCGCGGGTGATGATCGGATGCGGGGCCTCGACCCAGAACTTCTGCCCGTAGGGACAGGCGGAGGGGTTCCTGCGCCACCACAGCGCCGCGCCGAGGACTCCGAGGCCGGCGAGCCCGAAAAGGGTCCGGGCGCGCATCAGGAACCGGTGATGAAGCCGACCCGGTGCTCGCCGGAGTCGAGCCTCACGTAGGCGACCTTGCCGAGGTCGACGGTCACCTCGCCGTCCTCGGCGGCGAGGTCGTGCCAGCCGGACTCGCGGTCGAGCGCCTTGCGAAGGTCCTTCAGCGACCCCTCGTCGAGGCGCACGGTCAGGACCTGGCCGCCGACGAAGCCGATATCGACCCGCAGGGCGGCCATCAGTGCGCCGGCTCGACGATCTCGGTCAGCACGCTTCCGGTCGAGCGGGGATGGACGAACGCCACCCGGCTGCCCCGGATGCCAATCCGGGCCTCGGAGTCGATCAGCTCGACCCCGGCATCCCGCAGCGAGGCAAGGGTGGCGTCGATGTCGCCGACCGCGTAGGCGACGTGGTGCAGGCCGGGCCCGCGCTTCTCGATGAACTTGCCCACCGCGGTGTCGGAGGCGAGCGGGCGCAGAAGCTCGACGTGCCCGTCGCCGACGTCGAGCAGGACCGCCTCGACGCCCTGCTCCTCGACCGTCTCGCGGTGGGTGAGCTGCATCTCGAGCGTGCCCTCGTAGAGGGAGATCGCCTCGTCGAGGTCCTCGACGGCGACGCCAACGTGGTCTATGCGGTCGAACACGAAACTAGAAGTTAGTCGACTCGGAGTCGCTCGCCGCCTCGACCCGCAGGATCTCGGCCATCGCCGCCACCCCGACCTCCAGCTGCTCCGGGGTCGGCTCGCGGGTCGCGACCAGGCGCTGGATCTCATGGCCGGGGGTATGGAAGGCCCGGGCCAGCGCCGTGTCGCTGTGGCGCTCGCTCCAGGCGAACATCTCGACCGCGATCCCGGCGCCGCCGAGCCCGACGCCGGCGCGGGCCAGCGGCCCCGGCTTCTCGACCAGCCGCTCGAGCAGCACCGTTCCGCCGGCCGAGAGGACGATCATCGGCGCGATCAGGTTCGAGCCGCAGCGGCGGTGCTCCTTGGGCACCGAGGCGGGGTCGTCGGAGCCCTGCTCGTAGGCGCCGATCGCCTTGTGCTCGGCGCCGTGGTAGGCGGCGAGGTCGCGGTCGTGAAGCGCGACCAGGGCCGGCACGATGCCGATCGCCTGCACCATGAGCTCGCGCAGCGCGGTCGCGGGAGCGCGGCGGCGCAGCAGCGCGCTGGCGCCGAGGGTGGCCGCAATCGCCGCGATCACCCGCTTGTCCTCGAACGGAAGCCGGGCGGCGGGCAGCCGGCGGCGCACGATCGGCACCACAGCCATCGCCTCGGCGAGCCGGATCGGGCCGCGCAGCAGCGGAACCCGGCCGGCCAGCTTCGGCGCCAGGACCGGCTTCGGCTCCGACGCGACCTGGATCGCACCGTCGCGGTCGCGGACCGCGGCGGCCCAGTGGGTGGGGCCGTGGACGAGCAGCCCGTTGCGCAGCGCCATCCCGCCGAGGCGGATCGGCCGGCGCTCCTGCTCACTCACCGAGCATCCTCCGCGGCAGGTCCCAGAAGAAGCCGGCCATCAGCTCGACGTCCTCGACGGCGATCCGCTCGTCGGCGCCGTGGATCAGCGGCTCGGCCTCGGCGAAGCTCATCTTGTTCTGGGGCGCGAAGCCGTACACGGTCGCCCCGAAGGCCTTGCGGAACCAGTGGCTGTCGCTGAACCCGGGCATCACTCCGGGCAGGACCGTCGCCTCGGGATCGATCTCCGCGACCCAGGCCTCGATCGCCTCGGCCAGAGGCCCGCCGTACTCGGAGCTGTTGCCGACGACCGGCTCGACGAACTCGACCTCGTAGTCGCCGTCTCCGAGCACCGAGGCGATCCGCTCCCGCGCCAGCTCCTCCCCGAACCCCGGAGGGACCCTGCAGTCGACCAGCACCTCGGCCTGGGAGGGGATGATGTTCTCCTTCACCGAGGCGCGGGCCATGGTCGGCGTCAGGGTCACCCCGAGCATCGGCGAGGCGAGGAAATCCGCGACCAGTGGATCGCCGGCGCGGACCCGCTCCAGGGCGGCGCTCAGGTCTCCGGGCGGCTCGCCGAGCAGACGCTCGAGGAACAGCTTCGCCTCCGGTGTCGGGTCGGGATCGGGCTGGCGCCGCAGGCGGTCGAGTAGCGGGCCCAGCTTCAGCAGCGCGTTGTCGCCGACGGTTGGCAGCGACCCGTGGCCGGCAACGCCCCTGGTTCGCAGCTGGAACCGGAGCACGCCCTTCTCGCCGAGGGCGAGGGTGTAGAAGCGCCGGCCTTCGAATTCGATCGCCAGCCCGGCGCCCTCGTTGACGACGAAGTCGCTGCGGACCTTGTCGGGGTGCTGCTCGCAGAGCCACATCGCGCCCGCATGGGCTCCCGTCTCCTCGTCGGCGGTGACCACCAGCAGCAGCTCGCCGCGCGCCGGCCGCCACCCGTCACGCGCCAGCCGCAGGCACGCCGCGACCTCGGTGGCGACCTGGTCCTTCATGTCGAGGGCCCCGCGGCCCCAGACGTAGCCCTCGTGCAGGTCGCCTCCCCACGGGTCGTGAGACCACTCGGAGGGCTCGGCGGCAACGGTGTCGACGTGGCTGATCATCGCCAGCGTCGGGCCCTCGGCCTCGCCTCGCAGGCGGGCAATCAGGTTGGGGCGGCCCTCCTCCGCGCTCAGCAGCTCGCACTCGAAGCCCGCCTCGGCGAGCAGGTCGCGAAGGAAGTGCTGGGCATCGGCCTCGTCGCCGGGCGGGTTGACGGTGTTGAAGCGGATCAGCTGCTGAAGGAGCTGGACCGCGTCGGCTCCCAGCCCCTCGGGTGCAAGCGCCTGCGCCGACCTCTGCTCCATCAATTCACCTTACCCAGCGGCCCGACTCAGCCGACGATCGCCTGGACGGCCGGACGGCGACCGCGGTCAGCTCGAGCGGCTCACGAACGGGGAAAGCCACCGGCAGGGGGTCGGGCCCTCGCCGTAGACTTCGAGAAGTTGGAGGCGTCAGGCGGCACCGGCATACCAGCGGCGAAGACCGACTCCTCCGGGGTGCGGATCCCGCCCCCGCTGATCTTCATCGGAGGCTTCCTGGTCGGAGTCGGGCTGGAAGCCGCCTTTCCGATCGACGACCCGCCGGAGGTCCTGGCTTTGACAGCGCTGCTGGTCGGTGCCGCGATCTGGCTGGCCCTCGACGGCGCCGCGATGATGCGCTTCCGCCGGGCCAAGACCAGCGTGACTCCGTTCAGGCCGACCACGGCCCTGGTGGTCTCGGGTCCCTACCGCTTCACCCGCAACCCGATCTACGTGGGCATGGCCGCTTTCTACACGGGGCTTGCCCTTGGGCTGGGGATGATCTGGTCACTGATCCTCTTGCCCCTGGTCTTGCTCGTCGTCGACCGCCAGGTAATCGCTCGAGAGGAGCGCTACCTGGAAGCAAAGTTCGGCGAGCAGTACCGCGAATACAAGGCCCGCGTTCGGCGCTGGCTTTGAGATTCGCCTGAGCGTGGAGTCGAGCCCACCGCCTTCATACTCGGGGGCGATGGAAGAGCGCCTGTTCGAAACCGGTGAAGCCGAGGGGCGGCGGACCAGCGTCCCCGCCGCCGAGGCGCCGCTGGCGGTGCGGATGCGGCCCCGCAACCTCGACGAGCTGGTCGGCCAGGAGCACCTGCTCGGCCCCGGCTCGACCCTGCGCACGGCGATCGAGTCCGGGCAGCCGCACAGCACGATCCTCTACGGGCCGCCGGGAAGCGGCAAGACGACGCTGGCGCGAATCGCCGCAAGCCTCAGCGACGCCGCCTTCGAGGAGGAGTCGGCGGTCAACGCGGGCCGGGCGGAGATCCGCGCCGCGATCGAGCGCGCCGAGGAGCGCCGCCGCGCCTCCGACCGCCCCACCGTCTTCTTCCTCGACGAGATCCACCGCTTCAACAAGGCCCAGCAGGACGCCCTGCTGCCGGCGGTCGAGGAGGGGCTGCTGACCCTGATCGGGGCGACGACCGAGAACCCCTACTTCGAGGTCAACTCGGCGCTGCTGTCGCGCTGCCAGATCTACGAGCTTCAGCCCCTGGGCCCCGAACAGGTCGAGGGGCTGCTGCGCAGGGCGCTCACAGACGAGCGCGGGATCGCCGACCCGCCGCCGATCGAGGACGCGGCGCTGGCGATGCTCGCCGAGCGCAGCGGCGGCGACGCCAGGGTCGCTCTCTCGGCGCTGGAGCGGGCGGTCGAGCGGGCGCGCCGCGGCGGCGGCGCGATCGACGTCGCGGCAGCCGAGGACGCGCTGCAGCGCAAGGCGCTGGAGTACGACCGCGAGGGGGATCGCCACTACGACTACATCTCGGCCTGGATCAAGGCCACCCGCGGCTCCGACCCCGACGCCTCGCTCTACTACCTGGCGGTGATGCTCGAGGGCGGCGAGGACCCGCGCTTCATCGCCCGCCGGATGGTGATCTTCGCCTCCGAGGACGTCGGCAACGCCGACCCGCAGGCGCTGGTCGTCGCCAACGCCGCCGCCGCCGCGGTCGACCGGGTCGGGCTGCCGGAGTGCGCGCTCAACCTCGCCCAGGCCGCCACCTATCTGGCCCTGGCCCCGAAGTCCAACGCCTCCTATCGCGGAATCGGCGCCGCCCGGGCCGAGGTCCGCGAGCACGGCGCCAAGCCTCCCCCCGACTACCTGCGAGACGCGCACTACCCCGGCGCGAAGAAGCTCGGGCGCGGGACCGGCTACGTCTATCCCCACGACGAGCCCGGCGGCGTCGCCGGGCAGCCGCTGCTGCCGGAGGGGATGGAGGAAAAGCGCTTCTACGCGCCGACCGACCGCGGCTTCGAAGCCGAGCTGCGGCGGCGGCTCGAGCAGATCCGCAAGCGGTTCGGGTCCTAGCCGGCCCGCGCAACTTCACGAATCACTCCGTGTTTCGTGGGGTGCCTCATCAAGTAGCGCCAGGGAGGCAGATGCAGACGCAGCGACCGGAGGCCCGGACTGGGGGGACTCCGGTCGCTTCTCTTTCGCGGCTCCGTAGGCGGGTCCATAGACTGCGGAGGCACCCGATGGGAGGAGCCCAAATGGAGTCCGCCACCGCCACCCAGACCCCCAGCGCCCGCCAGTCGCAAGGAGCTGGAGTCGCTCAATCCAGCCACCGGCGAGCCGGTCGGGTCGGTCGAGACGATCACCCCGGCCAAGGTGCAGGCGGTGGTCGACAATGTCGCCCGCGTGCAGCCGGCCTGGGCCGAGCTGACGCTCGAGGACCGGGCCCGCTACATGCGCAAGGCCGCCGAGGTGATCCTCGACGAGATCGACGAGATCGCCGAGCTGCTCTCGAGCGAGCAGGGAAAGCCGCGGGCCGAGGCCTACACGATGGAGCTGCTGCCGACCATCGACCTCTTGCACTGGTGCGCCGACAACGGCCCCAAGATCCTCGCCGACGAGAAAATCAAGAACGCTCAGCTGTTCACGCTCTCGAAGCGCAACCACTTCTCCTATGAGCCGATCGGGGTGGTCGGGGTGATCGCGCCCTGGAACTACCCCTGGTCGATCCCCTTCGGCGAGGTGGCGATCGCGCTGATGTCGGGCAACGGCGTGGTGCTGAAGCCGGCCAGCCTCACGCCCTTGCTGGGCGAGCGGATCCAGGCCGTGTTCGAGAAGGCCGGTCTGCCCGAGGGCCTGGTGCAGACCGTGCACGGCGGCGGCCGGATCGGCGACGCGCTCGCCAAGTCCTCGGCGGGCAAGATCTTCTTCACCGGCTCGGTCGAGGTCGGGCGCAAGGTGGGCGAGGTCTGCGCCCGCAACATGAAGGGCTCGGTTCTGGAGCTCGGCGGCAAGGACCCGATGATCGTCTGCGCCGACGCGAAGCTGGACAACGCGATTCCCGGCGCGGTCTGGGGCGGCTTCGCCAACGCCGGCCAGACCTGCTCGGGGATCGAGCGCGTCTACGTCCACCGCGACGTCGCCGAGCGCTTCACGACCGCGGTGGCGCGCAACGCGCAGGAGCTGCAGCTCGGCAACCCGCTCGACTGGGAGACCGAGATCGGCCCGATGACCTCCGAGGAGCAGTACGAGATCGTCGTCGAGCTGGTCGAGGACGCAGTCCGAAACGGCGCCGAGCAGCTCTGCGGCGGGCCGACCGAGGTCGAGGGGCTGCCGGGCAAGTTCATCGCCCCGGTCGTCCTGACCCGGGTCACCCACGAGATGCGGATCATGAAGGAGGAGGTGTTCGGCCCGGTGCTGCCGATCGTCGTCGTCGACTCCGACGAGCAGGCGGTCGAGCTGGCCAACGACTCCGAGTTCGGCCTCGGCGCGTCGGTCTGGACCAGCGACCGCCAGAAGGGCGAGCGAATCGCCCGCCGGATCGAGTCGGGGATGGTCTGGATCAACGACCACTCGTTCAGCCACGGCACCTGCCAGTGCTCCTGGGGCGGGGTCAAGGACTCAGGCCTGGGCCGCTCGCACTCGAAGTTCGGCTTCTACGAGTGCGTGAACATCAAGCTGATGAGCTGGGAGCCGGGCCTCGCGCGCGACTTCTGGTGGCACCCCTACGACGACACCCTGGGCGACGCGGTGCGCTCCTCGGCGCGGCTGATCTACGGCCGCGGCCGCAACGGCCACCGGCTCGGGGCGCTCAAGGACGGCATCGGCCCGCTGCTCAAGGTCGGGGCGCGGACGATGCGCCGCAACGGCGGCAGTTGAACGGCGCCAAGCGGCGCGCGATGCGATGCCGCGGTCGCGGGACCCTCTGGCGGGTTTTACATAACCTGGAAGCATCGACGCGGCAATCTCGGGAGGTCGCTGGCGTACTTCGGCCAGCTGGCGGAGCAGACGGGAGGGACCTTCCGGGCGGAACTGGAGCGCTTGGTCGGTGACGATGACGACCGCGTGGTTGGCATCCAGAACAGCACCGCGGATCGAAACGGCAAGCACCTGGACGTTCACAACTGCATCGTCTTCCAGCTCAAGGACGGCCGGGTCATTGACGGTCGGGAGCACTTCGAGGACCTCTACGCCTGGGACGAGTTCTGGTCGTAGCGCAGTCGATGCGAGCCTGGCAGGTCATGCGGTTCGCGGGCCCGATGTAGTCGACCCGAGGCGCAGCCGGGTTAAAGCGGGGGCGAGCTGCTACTTCGACAGCCCGACGGCTTCGAGGGCCTCGCCCCGATCCATATAGCCCTGGATACGCACCACCCGTCCAGCGCGCACCGCAAAGACAACTGCCGTGTCGATCTCCAGCTCGACTCCACTTCCTCTGCCACGCCGGTATTCGTGCAAGAGGACAACGACGCTGTCGCCTGCGTCGATGAAGTCCTCTGGCTCCAGGCGGCGCTCTTCCCACGCCTCGAGATCCTCTGCCTCGAACGTGTTGATGATCTGATCCAGACCGTGGGCGACCCGGCCCTCTTCGAGGCCGCCGACGGTGCCGCGGAACTCGACCTCCGGATCGATCAACTGTGCCGTCCGTTTCCCGTCGCCTCGTGTGAAGGCATCAACGGCCTCCCGCACGATCTCGACGTTCTCCTCCGACATCGCCCCGCAGTATCTCGCCCTGACGCTGCCCCCCGCGGCGTTGAGGTGAGGGCTTAGGCTGGCCCCGCATGCTCCTCAGCTTCCAAATGCTGCCCGAGCAGCCGGCGCAGGAGCTGCTTGACGCGGCTGCGCTAGCGGACAGGCTTGGCTATCACGCCTGCTACAGCGCCGACGAGATCTACCACAAGGATGCGTGGCTGCTATTTGCCGCCGTCGCCGAACGCACCGAGCGGATCCGACTCGGCCCCTGCGTCGCGCCGATCTACATGCGGGAGCCGACCTACGTCGCTCAGCTCGCAGCCACGCTCGACGAGCTGAGCAACGGTCGGGCCGAGGTCGTGTTCGGGATCGGCAACATCGCGATGCTCGAGCAATACGGCATCGAATGGCGCGGGACACGACCGATCGCTCGCTTACACGAGGCCCATCACGTCATGCGCATCGTCCTCGACGAGGGTTCGATCGACTTCAAGGGCGACTTCTACAGCTACTCCGGAGTCACAACTGCGGCCCGGCCCTTGCAGGAGCACCTGCCGCTGAAGATCGGCGCGATGGGGGGCCCCAAGTCGATGGAGCTGGCCGGCGAGATCGCCGACGGCCTGCACACGGCCTGCGCGTAATCGCCGGAGGCGCTGGGCTACGCGGTCGAGCCTTTCGGGCAGGAGCTGAGCGCGCCGGCCGAAGCCCTGGATGCCTCGTTCTCGGCGACTCCCTGCTCGAAGCGATCGACACTGACGGCGAGGTGGCCCGCCGCGCGGGGCGAATCCTGGCAGCGTTCTACATCCCGTCGATGCCGCCGGCGCTCCTCGAACGCCACGGAATCGAGCCTGATCAAGTCACGCCCGTTAAGGAGGCCTTCGCAGCGGGCGACGTTCAAGGCGCGCTTGAAGCGACTCCGGAGGAGGTTGCCGATCGGCATGGTGGCCGGTACCCCGGAGGACTGGGTGCGGTGGCTGACGGAGACATCCGCTCCCCACGGGCCTCAACCACGCCCTGGTGTCGTTCACGGATCCGTTCACCTTGAAGGCTTGGGCCGGGATGGAGGTCGAGCGCTACTCGATTGGGAGAGCGTTTCGACGTTGGGAGCGGGTCATCCCGGGCGCCATACCGCGGTCGATTGACCCCTAGTTACCAGGCCTCACCGAACGGTTAAGTCCGCTTGCGTGGCGCCTTTTGCATCGTATGCGGGCAAAAGGCGCCACGCCCCCCAATCCGGGGACAATCCCCGCATGGACACGGCGATCGAGCTGCGCGGGCTGCGGCGCGACTTCGGCGAGCGCACGGCGCTCGCCGGGGTGAGCCTCGAGCTGGCGCGCGGCGAGACCCTGCTCGTCCTCGGCCCGAACGGGGCCGGGAAGACGACGCTGCTGCGGCTGCTGGCGACCCTGCTGCGGCCCAGCGGCGGCTCCGCCCTGGTGCTCGGATGCGAGCTCCCGGACGAGTCCTGGAAGCTGCGCGGCCGGGTCGGCTACCTGGGCCACGAGCCGCTGCTCTACCGCGACCTCTCCGGGCGCGAGAACCTGCGCTTCAACGCCCGCCTGCACGGGATGGACCGCGAGGCGGCCGAGGAGCGGATCGACGTGCTGCTCGAATCGGTCGGGATGGACCGGCGCGCCAACGAGCGCACCGACGGGCTCTCGGCCGGGATGCGGCAGCGGCTGGCGGTGGCGCGCTGCGTGCTGCACGACCCCGAGCTGCTGCTGCTCGACGAGCCCGAGTCCCATCTCGACGCCGAGGGCCGCGACCTCGCCCGCGAGCTGATCGGCCGCGGCCGCACCAGGGTCCTGGTCAGCCACGATCCCGAGCGGACCCTGCCCGAGTCCGACCGGGTGCTGGTGCTCGAGCACGGGGGGCGGGTCGCCCATCTCGGGCCGGCCGGCTCGCTCGACCCGGCGCAGGCGCGAAAGCTCGCGGGGGCGCTCGCATGACCCCGTGGCGCGACGCCTTCGCGGCCGTCCTCGCCAAGGACCTGCGCTCGGAGCTGCGGACGATGCGCTCGCTGCCGGCGATGGTCCTTTTCGCGATCACCACCTTCGTGATCTTCCGCTTCGGGCTCGACCGCACGACGCTCTCCGGCAGCCTCGCGGCCGGGGTCCTCTGGGCGACGCTGCTGTTCGCCGGAGTGCTGGGGATCAACCGCCTGTTCGTCGCCGAGCGCGACGAGGGCGGCTTCGAGGCGATCCGCCTGGCGCCGATCGACCGTACCTCCCTGCTCGCCGCCAAGTCGGCGGCGCTGCTGGTCTACATGCTGGCCCTGGAGCTGGTCACGGTGCCGGTCTTCGCCCTGTTCTTCCTCGACTCGGCGGCGCCGCTCGGCCCGCTCCTGCCGGTCCTGCTGCTGGCCGACATCGGGCTGGCGGCGACCGGGGCGCTGGTCTCCTCGATGGCGGTCAACTCCCGCGCCCGCGACCTGCTGGTGCCGCTGCTGCTGCTGCCGCTGGTGGTTCCGCTGATGATCGCCGCAACCGGCGCCTCGCAGCACCTGCTCGAGGCGGGCGGGCCTGCATACGACCGCTTCGGCACCTGGACGGCGGTGCTCGCTCTATACGATCTGGTGTTCGTACTGGTCGGCTACGCGGTCTTCGACTTCCTCCTGGAGGACTGACCCGGCGCCTCGGCCGCGGCCCCGGCGCACCCGAAAACGATGTACGGCAAAGGTCTTCGACCCCTCTCGATCGCGACCGTCGCGACGCTCGCCGTAGCGCTGTCGCTGGTCTTCTTCTACGCGCCGCTCGACGCGGACCAGGGCTTCATCCAGAAGATCTTCTACCTGCACGTGCCGCTGGCGATCACGGCCCTGGTCGGCTTCGTGATCGGCGGCGTCTGGGCGATCCGCCACCTGCAGACAGGGGACGCGCGCTACGACATGCGCTCCTACGTCTCGATCCACCTCTCGGTGATCTTCGGCGTCGGGGTCCTGCTGACCGGGTCGATCTGGGCGAAGGCGTCGTGGGGCAAGTGGTGGGTCTGGGACGAGCCGACCCTGGTCAGCTTCCTGATCGTCTTCCTGCTCTACGCGACCTACTACCCCTTCCGCTACGCGATCGAGGACCGCGACCGCCAGGCGCGCTACGCCTCGGTCTTCGCGGTCACCGCCGCGGCATTCGTACCGCTCAACTTCCTCGCCGTGCGGCTCGCCCAGAGCCTCGTGCACCCGCGCGTCTTCGCCACCGCCGAGGGCGGGATGCCGGGCAGGATGTGGGTCACCTTCCTCTTCTCGCTGGCCGCGATGGGGCTGCTCTGGATCACCCTGGTCAAGTTCGAGATGACGGCCAAGAACGCGTCCGCGCAGCTCTCACGCCTGCGCCGCGCCCTCAGCGGCGAGCCGGGCGGAGGCAGCGGCCGCATCGCCCCCGGCGTCGCCAGGAGGCCCGACTGATGCTGCCGATCGCCGATGCCCCCGCGCTGCCGCTGGACGAGGCCGGCAAGTACGTCGCCGGCGCCTACGTGGTGTTCGTGGTCCTGGTCCTGATCTACGTCGCGATCATGGCGGCCAAGCTGCAGCGAATCGAGAGGGAGCTGACCGAGCTGGCGGGATTCGCCGAGCAGCGCGCCTCCCGTGACCGCGACGACGAGCGCGACCGCGAGGCCGCCCATGTCTGAGATCCTCGGCCTCGGCGTCTCGCACCGCACGGCGCCGCTGGAGCTGCGCGAGCGCCTTGCCCTTCCCGAGGGACGGGCGGCGGGGGTGCTGAGCGAGCTTCGCGCCACCGACCCGGTGCTGGAGGCGGCGGCGCTCTCGACCTGCAACCGCACCGAGCTCTACCTCGTCGTCACCGACCCGGTCGAGGCCGAGTCGGCGGCGCTGGGAATCCTCGCCCGCCAGGCGGAGATCCAGCCCACCGAGCTGGCCGGCCACCTCTACTCGCTGCGCGCCTCGGAGGCCGCCTGGCACCTGTTCCGGGTCACCGCCGGGCTCGACTCGATGATCCTCGGCGAGGCCGAGATCCAGGGGCAGGTCAAGCGCGCCTACGAGCTGGCCCTGGTCGAGGGCTCGACCGGCCCGGTCCTCAACCGCCTCTTCCGCGGCGCCCTGACCGCGGGCAAGCGCGCCCGCACCGAGACCGCGGTGAGCGAGAAGGGCGTCTCGATCTCCTCGGTCGCGGTCGAGCTGGCCCAGCGCACCCTCGGCGACCTGGCCCAGCGCCGGGTGCTGGTGATCGGCGCCGGCGAGACCGCCGAGCTGACCGCGCGGGCGCTGGTCGCGCGCGGCGTGCAGACCGTGTTCATCGCCAACCGCCGCTACGACCGGGCGATCGGGCTCGCGCAGCGCTTCGGCGGGCAGGCGGTGCGCTTCGACGAGCTGCCCGAGCAGCTCGGCGCAGGCGGACATCGTCGTCTCCGCGACCAACTCGCCGCATCACATCGTCGAGCCCGACGAGCTGCGCGAGGTGATGGAGAGCCGCGACGGCCGGCCGCTGCTGATCGTCGACATCGCGGTCCCCCGCGACGTCGATCCCTCCTGCCGCGACATCGTCGGGGTCAGCCTGCACGACGTCGACGACGTGCAGGGGATGGTCGAGCGCAACGCCAGCGGCCGCGAGGCCGAGGCGCGGCACGCCGAGGGAATCCTCGACTCCGAGCGCGAGGCCTTCGAGCGCTGGTTCGGCTCGCTCGAGGTGCTGCCCACGGTCGCGGCACTGCGCGACCGCGCCGACGAGATCGTGCGCCGGGTGCTGGCCGAGAACGAGCCCCGCTGGGAGAACCTCAGCGATGCCGACCGGGAGCGGCTCGAGAAGATGGCCGGCGCGATCGCCTCGCGGCTGCTGCACGAGCCGACCCTGCGGATGAAGCGCTCTGCCGAGGACGAGGACGCCTACGTCTACGTGCAGGTCCTGCGCGACCTCTTCGGCCTCGACGCCGAGAACGCGCCGGCGCAGCAGCAGGACGCCAGCGTCACCCCACTGCGCCGCCAGGGCCGCAAGCCCTCCTAGGCGATGGCAACGGCGCTGCGCCTCGCGACCAGAGGCAGCAAGCTCGCCCTCGCCCAGAGCCGCGAGGTGGCGGAGCTGCTCGGCGGCGCCGAGCTGGTCGAGGCCTCCTCCGACGGCGAGCCCGGCGACAAATCCCGCTTCGTTCGCGCCGTCGAGCGCGAGCTGATCGAGGGCCGGGCCCGGATCGGCGTCCATTCCGCCAAGGACCTCCCGGCCGCCCTGCCCGACGGATTGGTGATCGCCGGGGTTCCGGCGCGCGAGCCGGCCGCCGACGCCTGGATCGGCGGCGCCGACTCGCTCGACGCGGTTCCCCAGGGGTCGGCGGTCGGCACATCGAGCCTGCGCCGCCGGGCCCAGCTTCTCGCCGCCCGGCCCGACCTCGAGGTGCGTGATCTGCACGGCAACGTCGACACCCGGCTCGGCCGTCTCGCCGAGGGCGAGCTGGACGCGATCGTCCTCGCCGCCGCCGGCCTGCGGCGGCTCGGCCGCGAGGATGAGATCTCGTTCCAGATCGACCCCGACCGGATGACCCCGGCGGCCGGCCAGGGGGCGCTGGCGCTGCAGTGCCGGGAGGACGACAGCGAGGCGCTGGAGGCGGCGGCGCGGATCAGCGACGAGGGGGCCCTCTGCGAGCTGACCGCGGAGCGGGCTGCGGTGACGGCGCTGGACGCGAGCTGCAACACGCCGATCGGGATCCACGCCCGCCGCGACGGCGGCCGGATCCGGATTCAGGGCTTCGCCGGGATGCCGGACGGCAGCGAGTGGGTGCGGGACAGGATCGACGGGGATGCCGGAGACCCGGCCGCGGTCGGCGCCGAGCTGGCGCAGCGGATGATCGCCGCCGGGGCCTCGGAGATCCTCGATAGAGCAGAGTCGCTGGTCACTGGGCGCTCGTCGCTGGAAGGGAGGGGCGCAGAGTGAGCGCTCGCCCGGGAGTGGTCTATCTGGTCGGGGCGGGCCCCGGCGATCCCGGGCTGATCACCGCCCGGGCGCTTGAGCTGATCGCCGCGGCCGACCTGATCCTCTACGACCGCCTGATCCCCGACGGGATCCTCGACGGGGCGCAGCCCGAGGCGAGGCTGATCTACGTCGGCAAGCGTCCCGGAGAGCCGACGATCGAGCAGGAGAAGATCGAGCAGATGATGATCGAGTCGGCGAAGGCGGGGCGGATCGTCGTCCGGCTCAAGGGCGGCGACCCGTTCGTGTTCGGCCGCGGCGGCGAGGAGGGCGAGACCCTGTTCGCCGCCGGGGTCCAGTTCGAGGTCGTGCCGGGGGTCACCGCCGGTGTCGCCGCACCCGCCTACGCCGGGATCCCGGTCACCCACCGCGCCGACGCCTCCGCCGTCGCCTTCGTGACCGGGCACGAAGACCCGCAGAAGCGGGGATCGGCTCTCGACTGGGACGCGATCGCCGCCTTTCCAGGGACCCTGGTCATCTACATGGGGGTCAAACAGCTGGGCGAGATCACGGCGGCCCTGATCGCCGGCGGCCGCAGCCACGACCAGCCCGCCGCGGCGATCGAGCGCGGAACCCTGCCGGGCCAGCGGACCGTCGCGGCGACGCTCGGAGACCTCGCCCAGACGGTCGAGCGCGAGCAGCTCGGCGCCCCGGCCGTGATCGTCGTCGGCGCGGTGGCCGAACGGCGCGGGGAGCTGGCCTGGCTGGAGCGGCGGCCGCTGTTCGGGCGCCGCGTCGTCGTCACCCGCGCCAGGGCCCAGGCCAGCGGCCTGGCGAACCGGCTGCGCGGGCTCGGCGCCGAGGTGATCGAGCTGCCGGCGATCCGGATCGAGCCGAGGATCGACTCCGAGGAGGTCCGCGGCGCGGTCAACGGCCTGCACTCCTATGCCCTGGTCTGCCTCACCAGCCCCAACGGGGCGCGGCTGCTGTTCGAGGCGATGGCCGACGCCGGTCTCGATGCCCGCGCCATGGCCAACGCCCAGGTCGCCGCGATCGGGCCCGGCACCGCCGCCGAGCTAGCCGCCCACGGGATCCGCGCTGACGTCGTCCCCGAGCGCTCGGTCGCCGAGGCCCTGGTCGAGGCGCTGGAGCCGATGCCGATTCAGGGCCGCCCGGTGCTGGTTGCTCGCGCCGCGGAGGCACGCGACGTCCTTCCCGATGCCCTGCGCGGCCGAGGTGCGCAGGTCGACGTGGTGACGCTCTATGAGACGGTCGCCGAGCCTCCCGATCCCTCAGTCGTCGAGGCCGCCCGGGACGCCGACTACATCACCTTCACCTCGTCCTCGACGGTGCGAAACCTGGTCGCCGCCCTCGGTGCCGGGCTTCCGGCTGACGCCCGGGTCGTCTCGATCGGCCCGGTCACCAGCGAGGCGGCCCGGGAGGCCGGCATAGGGGTGGACGCCGAAGCCGCCAGCCACGACGTCGACGGCCTTGTCGCGGCCCTGCTCGCGGACGCGGCCGTCTCCCACGAACCGACATAGAGTGAGCGGATGAGAGCGAGGCGGGAAGGGGTCCGCGCACTGGCGGTCTCGGCGCTGCTCGGCGGCTTCGCCCTGGCGACGCTTGTCTCCTGCGGCGGGGGCGACGGTGACTCCACCTCGGGCCAGGGTCAGAGTTCGAATCGCGCCACCGCAAGCGCAAACCGCTGCCACACAAACGACCTGAGGATCCTCGCCGGTCGAGGCGGGGCAGCCGCCGGCAACATCGAGACCGGCATCGCCATTCGAAATGACTCCGGGGTGCGGTGCAGCCTTTCCGGGTTTCCACGCGTCACCCTGCTCGGAAGCAGCGGCGAAAGGCTGGGCGTGAAGGTGAAGCCCGCCTCGGTGGATTACTTCGGCAAGGTTCCGAAGCGGACGGTCGTCGTCGCGCAGGGCGGATCGGCTTCGTTTCGCCTTGCGGCGGCGAGCTCCGGGGAAGGCAGCTCGGGATGCCGGCAGGTGCATCGCGTCCGGGTCGTCCTGCCGCCGGATCCCGGGTCCGAGGTGATCGGGCTCGGCTTTCTCGCCTGTCCCGGTCGGATCACCGTCTCACCGGTCGCGAAGGGCAGCTCGGCCTACTAGCGCGGCCTACTGCCCTGCTCGATGCGGAGGTAAGGTGACCTCGAGCGATGAGTAGCACGCAGTTGATGCGTTCCAGGGACGACCGCGTGATCGCCGGGGTGGCCGGCGGAATCGCCGCGCACTACGGAATCGACCCGACCCTGGTGCGGGTGATCTGGGCGCTGTCGCTGTTCTTCGGAGGCCTGGGGGCGATCGTCTACGTGGTGCTCTGGATAGTGCTCCCGAGCGGCGCTCCGGCCCTGCCCGCGGTGCGGGTTGCCGAGGAGCGCTATGCCAGAGGGGAGATCGACAGCGATGAGCTGCACCGGATCCGCGACGACCTCCGGGCGGCGGGATGATCGAGGCGCAGATGTGGATGAACGGCTGGGGCTTTCTGGTCGGGCTGGTGTGGGTCGCCTTCTGGGCGCTCTTGATCGTCGTCATCGTCGCCCTGCTTCGCGGCCGGCCCCGGCACTCCGGCCCGAGCGGTGGCGGCGCCGCGCTTCGAATCCTCGAGGAGCGCTACGCGCGTGGTGAGATCCCGCGCGAGGAGTTCCTCGAGCGCCGGTCTGTCTTGCGCGGAGAGCGCCCCTCTGGGCCGCCCGCCGAGGGCTAGCCTGCCGCGCCCCCGGCTAGGGTGAGCGGCCGTGCAGCGCCCGATCACCTTCCTCTCCGACTACGGCTACGCCGACGAGTTCGCCGGGGTCTGCCGGGCGGTGATCGCCGAGATCGCACCCGAGTCGCGCCTGATCGACATCACCCACGGGATTCCCCGCCACGCGGTTCGCCAGGCCGCTGTCGTACTCGCCAACGCGCTTCCCTTCGCGCCGCCCGGAGTGCACCTGGCGATCGTCGACCCCGGGGTTGGAACCGACCGGCGTCCGGTCGCGGTGCAGGCCAACGAAGAGCAGCGGCTGCTGGTCGGACCCGACAACGGCCTGCTGGGTCTGGCGCTGAAGCGCTTCGGCGGAGCGGCCGAGGCGGTCGACCTCACCACCTCACCATTCCGGCTCGAGCCGCTGGCCTACACCTTTCACGGCCGCGACCTGTTCGCCCCGGTGGCCGCGCAGCTCGCTGCGGGCGCTTCGCTGGCGGCGGCGGGAGAGCCGCTGGACCCCGGCTCGCTGAGCCTGATCGAGCTTCCCGAGCCGCGCGTCTATCCGGACCGGATCGTCGCCCACGTGATCTACGTCGACGGCTTCGGCAACGCGGTGCTCAACCTCCGCCACGAGCAGCTCGCCTCGACCTTCCTGCGGCTTGGCGAGCAGATCGCGGTCGAGGCCGGCGAGCACCGGATCACGGCGCCCTTCGGGCGAACCTTCGCCGACGTCGGCCCCGGCGCCGGGATCCTCTACGAGGACTCCTCCCGCTGCCTGGCGCTCGCCGTAAATCGCGGCAGCGCCGTCGAGCAACTGGGGCTGGCCCCCGACGACGAGGTCGTCCTCAGCCCCGCATGAGCTTCGGCAATCCCCATCGCCACCACCGGCGCTGCGACTCGACCAACGACCTGGCCCGGGAGCTCGCCGCGGCCGGGGCTCCGCACGGCACCGTGGTGACCGCGGACGAACAGATCGCCGGTCGGGGGCGCCAGGGCCGCACCTGGACCGCCCCGGCCCGGGGCGCATTGCTCTACTCGGCGATCCTGCGCCCACTCGACGAGCGCCATCTGGTCCTCCCGCTTGCGGTTCCGCTGGCGGTTGCCGACGCTGCTGAGGCGACTGCGGCGGTGCGCTGCTCGATCAAGTGGCCCAACGACGTCTGGATCGAGGGCCGAAAGTGCGCCGGGGTCCTGATCGAGGCGCGGCCCCAGGACGGCTGGGCGGTGATCGGGGTCGGGCTCAACGTCGCGATCGAGCCCGACGAGTTTCCCGCCGAGCTGCGCGAGGCCGCCGTTTCGCTCGGAGGCGGCGCCAGCGTCGAGTCGGCGCTCGCGGCCCTCAACGACTCGCTTGCCCGATGGACCAGCTCAGAGCCCGAGCAGGTCTTGGCGGCGTTCCGCGAGCGCGATGCCCTGCGCGGCGAGACGGTGAGCTGGTCGGGCCGATCGGGAACCGCGGCCGGCGTCGACGAGCGCGGAAACCTGATCGTCGAGACCGAGGACGGCGAACGCCTGGCGCTGGGCGCCGGCGAGGTCCACCTCGGCGGCTAGCGGCTCTTCAGCGCCCAGCGTGTGACGATCAGGCCGCTGACCAGCGCCGCGAGCGTCAGCGTGGTGACGTCGACGACCGGGCGCCAGCGGACCTTGCCCTTGCGGATCACGTAGGCACCCACCGGCCTGGCGACGAACCCGAACCCGAGCCCGCCCTCCGGGCCGGGGTTCTCGGCGGTCCTCTCGCCGCCCCCTCCGCCGCCGATCACCGATGCGACCGGGACCACGGTCACGCCCTCGCTGCGGATCGGCTTGCCGAAGACGTCGCGGGCGCGCAGAAGCCGGCGCACCTCTCGCAGCGGACCGCCCAGGGGCTTGGCCATCAGACGGCCTCGGCCTCGGACTCCTCGTCCGCGGCCTCGTCCTCGTCCTGGTCGTCGTCGAGCTCGGCGCCGTTGTCGCCGGCGCCGTTCTCCTCGTCCTCCTCCTCCGGTGCCTCGGCGAGCAGCTCCTCGTCATCGGGCTCGGCGCCGTTGCCGCTCGACCTCGCGGCCCGCTTCCCGGCGCCCTCCTCGGCGCGCTCGCCGTTGCCGTTGCCGCGCTTGCGGCGGCGGCGCCGGCGGCCGCTCTTGGGGAAGTTCTTGAGCAGCTCCCGGGCGACCGCGGAGGGCTTGCGCGCCATTCGCATCCGCGCCCCGCGCAGCACCTCCTCGCCCTCCGGGGTGTGGGCGACGGCGGCGGCGAGCAGCGCCACCGCGAGGCGGCGGTCCTGCTTGCGGGCGGCGTGGACGAGGCGGCGGGCGTTGCGGCCGTGGGCGCGCCCGGACGAGTTGACCAGCAGCCCGAGCAGCCGCTTGGTCTCCGACCAGCGCTGCACCGCGTACTCCTCGTGCACATCCCGGGTGTAGGAGGCCAGGCGCCAGACCCAGGCCTGGGCCTGGTCGCGCCGGCCGATCCGCTTGTCGACCAGCGCCTGCAGCAGCGCCTTGACGCCGGCCCGCTTCTCCTCGCGGCTCCAGGTGCCGACGATGTCGACCGCGTCGTCGTAAGCCTCGGCGTCGCGCAGCGCGGCGATCTCGGCCAGCGCCTTGAGGCGGAGCTGCGAGTTGCGGTTGCGCTGGACGCAGGTGAGCAGGAAGCGCCGCTTCAGCTCCTTGGTCTGGTCGTGCTGGAGCATTGCCTTGGCGCGCCGCCAGCCCGAGGGGTTGACCCGGGCGCCGGCGAGTGCCGCCCAGACGTGCTGCTCGGAGTGGTCGAGGTTCTCGACCGCGATCCGCCAGAGCTCGCGCTCCAGAACCGAGAGGCGCCGCTGCGAGTCGTCGGAGACGGGGACGATCCGGCGCTCGACCCGGACCCGGCGGCCGCGGCCGCGGCGCACCGGTCCGACGACGATCGCGCCGCCGCGGTAGACGTCGCGGTCGAGCAGGCTGTGCAGGGTGATGATCGTCTCGTCGTGGGTGGTCGCCGGGTGGACGAAGTCGATCACCAGGCCGGACTCCTTGCCGGGCGCGCGACGGGTGACGCGGCCGACCCGCTGCTGGTAGACGCGCCGCGAAGCGGTCGGCGCCAGGTGCATGCAGATCGTCGCCCGCGGCGAGTTCCAGCCCTCGGCGAGCAGCATCGCGTTGCAGAGGACGTCGACGTCGCCGCGCTCGAAGCCGGCCAGGGTCTCGGCCAGCTCGCGCTTCGGGGTCTCGCCGGAGACGGCGCGGGCGTTGATCCCGGCGTCCTGGAACGCCTTTGCGACGTTGTTGGCGTGCTTGACCCCGGCCGTGTAGACGACGCCCGGGATCTTGCGGAACCGCGAGCGGTAGAGGTCGGCTATCGCGACGTTGAAGGGCCCCTGGTCGAGCAGCTTGGCCAGCTCTTCCTGGTCGAAGTCCTGGTCGACCTCTCCCTTTCGCAGCGGCACCTTGGCGATCGTCCGAACCCCGGGACCGGGCGGGATGCGGATGCAGCGAAGCGGGGAGATCACTCCGCGCCGGGCCGCCTGGGCGAGGTCGAAGCGCGAGGTCTGGGTCGGGAAGAGGTCGGCGACGTGGCGGGCGATCAGCGCGCCGGTCGCCGTCATCCCGATGAACACCGGGCCGGGCCAGGCGCGGATGCAGGCGCTGGTCTTCTCGCCCAGCGCCGTGTGGGCCTCGTCGCAGATCACGATCGTGTAGGCGTCGGAGACGCGGCCGGCGTTGCGGACGAACCACTGGTAGGTCTCGACCGTCACCGGCCCGTAGGCGTTGTCCTTGCCGTCCAGCAGCGGCGGCGAGAGGCGCTCGCCGTAGCCGCGGTCGGAGATCTCGCCGATGAACTGGTCGACGAGGTTGCGGCGGTGGGTGAGGATCAGGACCCCGCCGGTCCTCGAGGCCTCGACCAACCCGACCGCAGCCACGGTCTTCCCGGCGCCGGTCGCGTGCTCGAACCAGAAGCGGCGGGCCGCACCGGGGTCCTCGGGGGCTTCCTCGACCGCGTCCTCATCGGGCTCGTCCTCGAAGTCCTGAGGCTCCTCGTCGGGCTCGAGGTCTTCCGGCTCCTCGTCGACGTCGAGCGCCTGCTCGCCGCCGCCGTTTTCGGCCGGCTCCTCGGCTGCCTCGGGCTCCTCGGCCTTGCTTGCCGCGGCCGCGCGGGCAGGGGAGCCGGCGCCGTTGCGGCGTCCATTGGCGCTCTCGGCTTCGGCGATCAGCTCGGCCAGGGTGCCGGCCAGAGCGTCGACCTGGTGCGCCGAGAGCTCCGCCCCGTCATTGAGGGTCGGCGTCTCCTCGGCCAGCAGGCGCTCGAGCCCGAGCAGCAGCGAGAAGTCGCGCCGCCACTGGATCGAGGGCTCCTCGGCGCCGGCGTCGAGCTCGGCCAGGGCGGCATCGAGTGCGCGCCGGCGCGCGGTACCCGGCGCCAGCGCCTCCGGGCCCTCGCCTTCGAGCAGGAAGGATTCGCGGGCAAACTCGACTGCCCGATCTATGTCTGAGCCGGAGGGCACCGCCGCAGTCGCGGCAACTTCACTGGTATTGGCCATGAAGGCTTCGGTCGCTCCCGCCGGAACGAGATACTCAGGCGGAAGCCATGGTGGAGTGGAATCCCGCGAGGAAAGGTTTCCCTTGAAGCCCCTCCTCGATGATCTATGCGGCCCGCAGAAACGCGAACCGATCAATCAGTCGTGATGTATTAAACCACTGAGATGGGGCGGAAGGCCAAGAGGCGGACATTCTGGCTGCCGGCGCTTGCAGCGCTGTGCGTGGCGATGCTGGCCGGGTGCGGCAACGGCGGCGGCGACATCCACTCCAGGGCCCCCGACTACGAGGCGGCGCTGAAGGGCGCGCCGAAGCCGCTGGCGAAGCTCTACGCCCAGCCGAACAAGCTGCTCGGAGGCGGAACCGAGGCCTTCCAGAAGCAGATCGCGGATCTGCGCGGCTATCCGGTCGTCGTCAACCAGTGGGCCTCGTGGTGCGGCCCGTGCCGGTTCGAGTTCCCGATCTTCCAACGGACCTCGGCCAAGCTCGGCAAGCGGGTCGCCTTCCTCGGCGTCGACTCCCAGGACTCAGACGCCGCGGCGAAGACCTTCCTCGGCGAGGCGCCCGTCCCCTACCCGAGCTTCACCGACCCCGACCAGGACATCGCCAAGCTGCTGAAGGCGACCCTGGGGCTCCCCGACACCGCCTTCTACGACTCGAAGGGCAACCTCGTCTTCACCAAGCAGGGCCCCTACGGCAACCAGGCCGAGCTGCTCGCCGACATCCGCCGCTACGCGCTGAGCGGATAATGGGGGCATGAGATTGCGCCGTCCACAGGTCGGCGTATGGGTCGCGATCGCGGCTCTGGGCGCAGCGTTGCTTGCCGCCGCGAGCGGCTGGGGGCAAAGCGAGCAAGGATTCGCCTACTCGCTCGAGCTCAACGGCGAGATCAGCCCCGCCACCTCGGCCTGGGTCGACCGGGCGCTGAACGAGGCCTCAGATCAGGACGCGACGGTGGCGATCATCCGCATCGACACCCCTGGCGGGCTCGACTCGAGCATGCGCGACATCATCAAGGACATCGTCGACGCGCCGATGCCGGTGATCGTCTACGTCTCCCCCAACGGCGCCCGCGCCGCCTCGGCCGGCGCCTACATCACCCAGGCCGCCGACGTCGCGGCGATGGCGCCGGCGACCAACATCGGCTCCTCGACTCCGATCTCGATCGGCCCCGGCAACGACGATCAGGTGCTCGGCCGCAAGATCCGCAACGACGCGGCCGCCTACATGCGCGCGCTCGCCGGCGTCCACGGCCGCAACGTCAGCGTCGGCGAGCGGATGGTCCGCAAGGCGGTCAACCTGACCGCGAGCGAAGCCAAGCAGGCCAACTTCATCGACTTCGTCGCCCCCTCGGAGCGGGCGCTGCTCGACCAGGTCGACGGCTTCCGCGTCAAGGGCCCCAAGGCCCAGGTTCTGCACACCGCCGGGCTGCGGATCTCCGATCACGACATGCCGCTGCAGTACGAGATCCTGCAGATCCTGGTCAACCCGACCGTCGCCTTCCTGCTGCTCTCGGTTGGTTTGCTGGGGCTCGCGTTCGAGCTCTTCAACCCGGGGGCGATCGCGCCGGGGACGCTGGGGCTGATCTCGTTCCTGCTCGGCGCCTACGGGACCGCGCAGCTGCCGGTCACCGCCGCCGGGATCCTGCTGCTGGTGCTCGCGATCGCGCTGTTCATCGTCGAGGCCCACGTCAACTCGCACGGGGTGCTCGCTGTGAGCGGCGTGCTCGCGCTGATCCTCTCCGGCCTGCTGCTCTTCAACACCAACGAGGGCTTCGGCATCTCGGTCCCGGTCGTGGTCGGGGCCGGCGTCGTGCTCGGCGGCTTCTTCGCCTTCGTCGTGCAGCGCGCGGTTCGCGCCCGGCACGAGCCGGTGCGCACCGGCTACGAGGAGATGGTCGGGGCGCTCGGCGAGGTTCGGGTGCCGCTCGCGCCCGAGGGCCAGGTCTTCACCCGCGGCGCCCTGTGGCGGGCGCGAGCGGTCAACGGCGAGGCCGAGCTGCTGGCGGGAGATAGAGTCCGGGTCGAGTCGGTTGACGGCCTCACCCTGCTGGTCAGGCCGGAACCGCAGACCGAGTCCGAACGCGAGGAAGGAGCGAGCTGATGGCTGTTGCAATCGGGGTGGTTGTCGTCCTCCTCGTCTTCCTGCTGATCGTGATGGGCTCGGCGGTCCGGATCCTGCGCGAGTACGAGCGCGGCGTGATCTTCCGGCTCGGCCGCCTGATCGCCCAGAAGGGGCCCGGCCTGATCCTGCTGATCCCGATCATCGACCGAATGGTCCGGGTCGACCTGCGCACGGTCACCCTCAACATCCCGCCGCAGGAGGTGATCACCCGCGACAACGTCCCGGCCAGCGTCAACGCGGTCTGCTACTTCCGCGTGATCGACCCCAACAAGGCGATCGTCGAGGTCGAGAACTTCCTCCTCGCCACCTCGCAGATCGCCCAGACGACGCTGCGCTCGGTGCTCGGCAAGGCCGAGCTGGACCAGCTTCTGGCCGAGCGCGAGCGGCTCAACGAGGACCTGCAGACGATCATCGACGAGCAGACCGAGCCCTGGGGCGTGAAGGTGACGACGGTCGAGATCAAGGACGTCGAGATCCCCGACCAGATGCAGCGGGCGATGGCGCGCCAGGCCGAGGCCGAGCGCGAGCGGCGGGCGAAGATCATCAACTCCGAGGGCGAGTACCAGGCGGCCCAGAAGCTCGCCGACGCTGCCGACATCATCAGCCAGAACCCGGCGACGCTGCAGCTGCGCTACCTGCAGACGCTGCTCGAGATGGGCGTCAACCAGAACACGACGATCGTCTTCCCGCTGCCGATGGACATGCTCAAGCCCGTTCATCGATATGGCCAGGCGCGGCGCTGCCGGCGCCGCGCTCGCCAAGCCGCCTCCGCCCGCCTCCACCTCCGCCTCCCGCCGAACCCGAGGAGGGCAACCTGCCGCCCTCGCGGACCTAGCGCCCCTTGGGTGGGGACGGGCTCGAGGTCCGGCCGGCGCGCGGCGAGCAGGAGGTCGAAGCCGCCCAGGCCCTGCGCCTGCGCGTCTTCGGCGGGGAGCAGGGAATCTCTCCGGAGGCGGAAGTCGACGGTCTCGATCCGGAGGCGACCCACATCGTCGCGCTGCGCAACGGCGAGATCGTCGCCACCTGCCGGCTGCGCTTCCCCCGCGGCAGCTGCAAGCTGGAGCGGATGGTCGTCGAGCGAACCCTGCGCGAGACCGGGATCGGAACCAAGCTGCTCGAAGAGAGCGAGCGGGAGGCAGTTCGCCAGGGATCGGAGGAGATGGTCCTCCACGCCCAGGCGGAGGTCGAGGGCTTCTACGCGTCATGCGGCTATGTCGCCGAGGGCGAGACCTTCCTCGAGGAGGGGATCGAGCACGTGAAGATGCGAAAGCCGCTGCTCGACCGCGAGCGGCGGTCGGGCCGCGACCGGCGCCAAGAGGCATGAGCGAACCCGAGATCCGCATCGACCAGCTGACCGGGCTGCGCACGATCCTCGCCCCGACCCGAGCCGACCGCCCGAATGCCTTCGCGGTCGAGAGGCGCCCGCTTGCCGACCCCGAGGGCTGCCCCTTCTGCGAAGGCCACGAAGGCGACACGCCGCTGGAGGTCTGGGCCGCGCGACCGGGGGGCGGGGAGCCGAACAGCCCCGGATGGGCGCAGCGGGCGGTCCCGAATCTCTACCCGGCGCTGATCGAGCCCGAGGGCGGATCGGCCGAGCCCGAGCAGGGCGGATTCGCGGCCGCGGACGATCCGCTGCGGACCTCGGCCCGCGCCCGCGAGCCCGACCTTTTCTCGTCACGGCCCGCCAGCGGCGCCCAGGAGGTGATCGTCCATACGCCTCGCCACGTCAGCTCGCTGTCCTCCCTGGACAGCGAGGAGCTGGCCGGGGCGGTGGAGGCGTGGCGGGTGCGGATGCGCGACCACCCCGACGCCGCCTGCGTGCAGCTGATCGTCAACGAGGGAAAGGGGGCGGGCGCCTCCCGCGAGCACACCCACGCGCAGCTCTACGCGCTGCCGTTCGTCCCGGCCGCGATCGCCCGCGAGCGCGAGCGGGTCGCGGCCTACCGCGAGCGCACCGGGGGCGGCGGGCTGCTGACCGACGTCCTCACCGAGGAGGTGCGGCGCGCCGAGCGCCTGGTCGCGATCGACGACGACGCCGCCCTGATCTGCCCCTGGGCATCGCGCTCGCCCTACGAGCTGCGGGTCATGCCACGCCGCCAGTCGCCCCGCTTCGAGCAGGACGAGTCGGGGGCAGGAATGCTGGGCGCCGCGGTGCGGGCGCTGGCCGAGCGCTTCGGCGAGTCGCCGGAGCTGAACCTGTGGGTCCGCAGCGCCCCACTCGGAGCCGAGCACTTCCACTGGCACATCGACATCGCACCGAAGCTGACCGTCAAAGCCGGATTCGAGCTCTCGACCGGGGTCGACATCAACGTCTATCCGCCCGAACGCGCGGCCTCCGACTTGCGCGAGGCCCTCGGCGGGTAGGGCCGGCGCCGTCCGCCCCCGCGGGCGGCGACGTCAGGGCTGGGCTACCGGCAGCGGCTCCTCGGCGCCCGCGTCCGGGGTGACGAGGATCGCGCCTTCGCCGCTCGCGTAGGCCTCCTCGCCGTGGTGGATCACGTCCATCCCCAGCGCCTCCTCGCGCTCGGACCCGCGCAGCGGCATCAGCAGCCCGATCAGTCGCAGCAGCAGGTAGGTGGCGCAGAAGGCGTAGGCCGGGGCCGCGAGCGCCGCCAGCACCTGGTCGAGGAGCTGGCCGGCGTTGCCGTAGAGGATCCCGTCGGAGACCCCGTTCCAGCCCGCCTGGGCGACGAAGCCGATCGCGAGAATCCCGGTGAAGCCGGCGACCCCGTGCGCGGCAAGCACGTCGAGCGTCTCGTCGACGCGGGTCCGGGGCCGGTAGGCGATCACGAAGTAGCAGGGCAGGGCACCCAACGCGCCGAGCGCCAGCGCCCACCCGGGGCTGACGAACCCGCCCGCCGGGGTGATCAGCACGCAGCCGACGATGATCGCGGTCGCCGCCCCGATCGCCGTCACCTGGCGGCCGCGGATCGCGTCGAGCACGAACCAGGCGGCCAGCGTGGCCGCCGGGCAGAGCAGCGTGTTGGTGAACGCGAGCACGCTCGCGGTCCCCGGTCGAGAAGCCGCTGCCGCCGTTGAAGCCGAACCAGCCGAACCACAGCAACCCGGCGCCGATCAGGACGTAGACCGCGTTGTGCGGGAGCAGGGCCTGGCGGCCGTAGTCCTTGCGCGCGCCGACGACCAGCGCGGCGGCCAGCGCCGAGAAGCCGGAGCCCATCTCGACCGGCACGCCGCCGGCGAAGTCGAGGGTGCCGCGCTCGAACAGCCAGCCGCCGCCGAAAGCCCAGTGCGCGAGCACCGAATAGACGAGGATCGACCAGAGCGCCGCGAAGAGCAGGAAGGGCCCGAAGCGCATCCGCTCGACCACCGCGCCGGAGACCAGCGCCGTGGTGATGATGCAGAAGGTCGCCTGGAAGGCGAAGAAGACGAGCTCGGGGATCGTCAATCCCTCGCGGGGCGCGAAGGTGACGTCGTGAAGGGCGAAGTTGTTCAGCCCGCCGATCAGGTCGCCGGTGCCGTCGAAGGCCAGCGAGTAGCCGACCAGCGCCCAGGTCACGGTCGCGACGGCGATCGCGGCGATCGACATCATGAACGTGTTCAGGGTGTTCTTCGAGCGCACCAGACCGGCGTAGAAGAGCCCCAGCGCCGGGGTCATCAGCAGCACCAGCGCCGTGGCGGCGAGCATCCAGGCGGTGTCGCCCGTGTCGACCTTCGCGGCCGCGAGGACCGTGCCGGTCATCCGCCCACCGGCGTCACCGCGGCGTCATCGGTCTCGCCGGTGCGGATCCGGACCACCCGCTCGACCGGGACGACGAAGATCTTCCCGTCGCCGACCTCGCCGGTTCGGGCTCCGGCGCAGAGGGCGTCTATCGTCGGCTCCACGAAGGGGTCGGAGACGGCGATCTCGAAGCGAACCTTCTCGGCGAGCCCCATCTGCACGGTCGTCCCGCGGTAGGTCTCGACCCGGTCGAGCTCGCCTCCGTGGCCCTTGCACGCGGCTGATCGAGACGCCGCGGACCTCGGCCCGGTAGAGCGCCTCGAGCACGTCGTTGGCCTTCTCGGGGCGGACGATGCCGATGACGAGTTTCACGTTCCCCTCTCTCCCTGGGTCGCAGGCGTGGGGATGTGCCTGCGCCGAGCGCGGACTATGCCGAGCGCTCCGGACGCCGCCAGAGCCTCCGCGGGTAGGGTGGCGGCTCGATGGCGCCAAATCCCCGACCGATTCCCCGCTTCATCGCCGACAGCTCGCAGGAGGGGATCCCCTACGGTCGCTTCGCGGAGCAGCTCGCCGAGAGCTTTCGCGCTGCCTGCCGGGAGATCGAGGAGCTGCCGGCGGGGGTCTCGGCGCCAAGCGAGATCAGCTGGTTCCCGGAGCGGGCCTGGGGCGGGCGGACATGGGTGCCGGCAACCGCTCGCGCCGAGGGGGACGAGGGAACGGTCGAGCTGTTCGGCCACGTCTCCTACGTTCGGCCCGAGGATGGAGACCCCGAGGACCTGCGGGCGAAGGCCGACTTCACCGACGTCCTGGCCGAGGACAACACCGACTGGAAGATCGACCTCAACGACGACGTCGTCGGCCGCTGGCGCGGCGAGGCGGGCATGGCCGGCGACGTGACCCTGGTCTGGGGCCAGCCTCTGGTCCCCGGGGCGGTCGCCGCAACCGCCGAGCTCGACGCCGAGACCGTCGACCAGGAGCCTCTCTCGGACAACCGCTTCACCCTGATCGCCCTCGATGCGATGACGGGCTACGGCGACGAGATCTATATGACCGTGAAGCTGTGGAGCAAGCGGGCGATGGAGCTGGCCGCGGAGAGCCTCTACGACTAGGCGAGAGACTGAGCGGGCAATGTCGCGCATGAACGCATGACCCGCGTTGCCGGAGAATTCAAGGCAGCCTTGCCTGTGGAGGAGGCGATCGTCGCCTGCGCCGCGGCGACCGAAGGGCTCGGGTGGCGTGTCGAGGACGTCGCTGTGGGCCGGATCGTCTCGCACGCCAAAACCGCCTCCGGCCACCCCTTCCGGGTCGAGATGGAGCTGAGTGACCTTGGAGGGGCGACGGGCATCCGGGTGGCCGCCAGTGACCTGGAAGCCGCGCCGCTTGAGCAGGAGGTGCTGATCGCCGAGCTGAACCGGCTTCGGGCGGCGATCGAGGCCGGGTCGGCACCGGCGGCCGATCGTCCGCCGCCGCCTCCTCCTCCTCCTCGAGGCTCTTCCGGCAGGCGCGGCCAGCGGGTGGCGATGGTGGCAATCATCGCCGTGGTTGTGATCGGCCTGGTGGTCGCGGCGATCGCGATCCTCGGCGGCTCCTCGGATGACTCGACCCCGAAGATCCGCCACCAGGGCGAAAAGAGCAAGGGCGGAAAGAGCAAGGCCTCGGGCAAGCCCAAGGAATCGCCCGGGCGAAGCACCCGGCGCCAAGAAGAAGCCTCCGAGGCAGCCATCCGGATCTTCGGAGCTGGGCCAGAGCAAGGAGATCCATGACGCCGACCAGCGGTTCAGGCTGACGCCGACCAGCGTGCAGCGACAGGGGTCCTACATCACCGTCGAGGTGAGGCTCACCGGGATCGGCAAGACCGGATACGACCCGCCCGGAAACGGGTTTCAGGCCACCCTGATCGGCAGCGACGGTCAGACCTACCGGGTGAAGACCTCCGGGGCGCCTGCCGGGTGCGACCCTCCGGCGGAGAAGCTGCGCGACGGGCAGACGGGCGATGGCTGTCTGCCGTTCGAGGTCTCCGAGGAAGTGCTGGCATCGACGTTTCGCTACGTGCCGTTCTTCGTCGGCAGCCACCCGGTGCAATGGAGACTCAGGCGAGAGTGAGCGGGACGGCCACGGTGGAGCATGAGGGACGGCAACGTCGTGCAGGCGACGATCTATTCCGACCCGGCGCAAGCCCTGGAAGCCGCCGGGCACGGCTTCGCGGGCTTCGATCAACCGGCCAGCCTTCGGTAGCCATTGGCTACCCTTGCGCTGGGGGCACGGATGGAACCCCGGCGAAGACGGACGGACCCAAAACGATGGCTGACCTGGCCGCGCCCGGCCGTCGTCGTCGGCGTGGCGATCCTCGCCCTGATCTTCGCGGCGCCGGCCCTTGCCGACCCTGTTGTGACGGGAGTCAATCCCAACCACGGACCGCCCGCGGGAGGAAACCTGGTGACGATCACCGGCACCGGGCTGACTGGCACATCGGAGGTTGATTTCGGCTCTGCCTCCGCAACCCCCAGCTTGACAACCCCCACGACGGTTACGGTGAACGCGCCAGCAGGAACTCCCGGACCGGTTCATGTGACCGTGATTGCTATCGGCGTGAGGTCGGCGGCGACCGGCGCCGACCTCTACACCTACCACCCGGCGATCACCGAGCTTGTTCGGGCCCACGGGCCTGCCGCCGGGGGCAACCAGGTGGCGATCGTCGGCGTCGGCTTCAGCGGCACACCGACCGTGATGTTCGGCAGCCGCAGCGCGACCGACGTTCGCCTGCTCGGACCGACGACGATCACGGCTGATGCCCCGCCGGGGAAAGCCGGCCGGACCGTTGACGTCACGGTGACGACCTCCGACGGCACCAGCAATCCGAGCGGAACGGGCAACGACTACACGTATGACTTAAAGCCGAAGACCTTCCTCACGCACCACCCCCGCCGCCGTACCCACAGGCGCAGGGTGGCCTTTGCCTTCGACTCGAATTTCGACCGCGCCAAGTTCAGGTGCTTCGACGCGAGGGGCTGGGTGAAGTGCCACTCGCCACGCGTCTTCCGCCACCTCAAGCCGGGCCGCTACAAGTTCAAGGTCAAGGCGATCGTCAACGGCGTCGCCGACCCGACCCCTGCACGGTTCATCTTCCGCATTCTCCGCTGAGCGCGGCCGCCCTCTTGCCGTCCCACCCCGGGCCCCCGCCGCGAGATACTGCGCGGGCGATGTCGCAGCAGAACATTGAGCTGGGGCAGGCCATGGTCGAAGCCTTCAACCGCCGGGACTGGGACGCTTTCTCGGCGCTGGCTCACGACGAGATCGACGTGGAGTCGCGCCTGGTTGCCATGGAGGGCGCCTACCACGGGCACGAGGGGCTGCGCCGATGGTGGGACAACTTCCTTGGCGCCTTCCCGGACTACACCCTGGAGACCGAGGAGCTGCGCGATCTCGGCGACGTGACCATCGCCCACATGCGCGGATGGGGGCACGGGGCCGACAGCGCTGCGCCACTCATCGATCCCTTCTGGATGCCCTTGCGGTGGCGGGACGGAAAGTGCATCTGGTGGCGCAACTGTTCGACCGAGGAGGAAGCCCTCGAAGCCGTTGGGCAGGGGGAGTAGCGATGTCGGAGGAGAACGTCGAAG
>CAVYWS010000003.1:0-332039 GCA_963772265.1 uncultured Solirubrobacterales bacterium
TCAGAGGCTGCCAGATTGTTTCGCCTCCACCCCCGCGGGGGCGATTCCGGGCCCCAAACCCCCCAAACGGGGGATCGGAGTGCGACTGGTGGGTTCAGCCGGAGCTCAGTGGCGGGGGCCGACCTCGCACTGGAAGGACTTGCCGACCCCGGGGCCGCCGTCGCAGAAGTCGCGCCCGGCGCCCCCGAAGAGCTTGCCCTTGCCGTGGCCCTCGTAGAGGCGGTCGTCGCCCTCCTGCCCGTAGAGCTTGCCGCTGCCCCCGCCCTCGTAGAGGATGTCTTCGCCGGGGCCGCCGTGGGCGCCATCCTTTCCTGGGCCCATCAAACAGACGTCATTCCCGGGGTCTCCCTGCATCGGGTCATCCTTGGCCGGGGCATCGGCGCCGAAAGCGAAGTCGCCCCAGCAACCGTCTGAGCCGGTGTCGAACTTCGCGTAGTCGTCGCCGCCGTCGCCGACGCAGTCGGAGTTGCGGGGGCCGGTGATGCAGACGTCGTTGCCGGCGCCGCCGTAGCAGCGGTTGCGCCGTGCGCCCTGGGGATAGCAGGTGTCGGGCTCGGCATTGCCGACGAACTTGTCTGAGCCGTCGCCGAGGTAGACGGTGACCGGCAGAGGCATCGGGTCCAGGATTTCGACCTTGTCGCCATTTGGGCCCATCTCGATCAGGATCGAGCCGGCACCCGCGGCTGAGCAGGTGGCGGCGGTGCGGAATTGGGTGAAACCGCAGCCGGTCGGCTGCTCGGCCGCCATGTAGCCGTTGACGAAGACCCGGTCTCCCTGCGCGGTGACCCGCAGATGCGAGCCGGATTCGGCGCCGCGGATCACGATCTGGTCGGCGCCGGTGGCGGTGCGCGCTGCGGGCAGCATCAGGACACCGAGGGCGGCCAACCCCGCCAGCAGTCCCAGCCTTGTCTCTCGCTTGGCGCTCATCCGATTTCTCACGCCTGTTCTGAATCGGTTGAATTGCCCTACCTCTTGACGACCCGATACTCCGGCCGCAGTCACGACGAGTCGATCATTCGGCCAATCCCCACACTCGGAGCGGCGCGATGCGGACCGCTGTTGGACCCGTTCGCTTCGCCCCCAACAATCCCTGGCGGCGATGAGTCTCGGTCACGGCGGCGGTCTTAACCGTGAAAGTTCAACCGCGTAGCGCCGGTTTGCCGGCGCCGGACAGAGGAGACAGCATGGGACAGCCGGTAGTGCACTTCGAGATCATCGGGAAGGACGGGGAGAAGCTGCAGAGCTATTACTCGGGCCTGTTCGGGTGGGAGATCGACTCGGGCAACCCGATGAACTACGGGATCGTGCAGCGCGAAGGCAACACCAACGCCGACGGCGTCGGAATCGGCGGCGGAGTCGCCGGATATGAGGGGGTCGAAGGCGGCGTCACCTTCTACGTCGAGGTCCCCGACGTCGAGGCGGCCCTCACCAAGGCCGAGGAGCTCGGCGGATCGCGGGTGATGGGCCCCGACACGGTCACCGAGGGCGTCGAGATCGGCCAGTTCAGCGATCCCGAGGGCCACAAGGTCGGCGTGATCAAGGCCGCGTCCTAGCCCCCCGTCTTCATGAGGGTCCCGCGGTCGGCGGGGCCCTTTCCGTGCCCGAGCGCCCCCGGCAGGATTCGAACCTGCGACCCGCGGCTTAGAAGGCCGCTGCTCTGTCCACTGAGCTACGGGGGCGGGGGTCTAGATTCCGCTCTGGAAAGCCGTTTCCTGGTACCGGGCAATGGCACTATGAGGCCCACCCGCGGATTTCATTGGCCATATTCTGCCCAATCGACCAAGGATCCGCTGACGCCTGATCGATGATTCGCCAGGCATCAACAGGCCCGCAGCCTCTGCGGCTGTCGGACGAAAGGTCTCTGGTCCAAATCCAGGTGCCGCGACCCACACCCGCTAGCGGCCACTACCTGGCACGAATTCCGGCGGGCCGAGCGTCCTCCGTTGTGGGAGCGACGGGAAGTGAAGGCGCGCTCGAAAGCTATGCACGCGACGTCGAGTTGAGCCGCCCCCCGTCGCAGAAACGGGGCATGGAAAGAAGAGGACGATGTCTAGCCCCACCGAACCGGGCGCTTCGAACATCATCAGCAGGCGGCCGAATTTCGAACAGGGCTGGTCTTTGACCTGGCGACCCATCTAGCCAGCTCGCTCAACGGCGACATGGAGAGGTGCCGGACGCCATCCCGGGATCGTGTCGTCTGGACAGGCACTGACGCCGACCGCTACCTCGCTCATAGCCTGGAAGCTCACGAAGTCGCCCGACCGTACGTCGCAGTACTGGAGGCCTTTGTAGACGCGGCCCTCAACGTCGGCATTGACGAAGAAGGAGAGCATCCCCGTGAGCTGGGCACGGTCAATCCCCAGCGCGGACGAGATCAGGTCGCGACATCCGGGCCGGCGGTCCGCGTAGATCTCATTCCAGCAGCCCGGATACATGATGTCGTTGCCACCCTGTGCTTGGCACTCCCCCACCTCGAGCACTGGCTCTCCGTCACCGTCGTAGAGCTTCATGCCCTGTTCGGCGAAGAAGACGAGCCACGGCTCCCCGTATCGCTCCCAACCGTTGATGTTCCGCGTAAGCGCCTGATCGAAGCCGAGAAAGCTCATGTCGCCTCCCTGACCGCCGCGCGGGCTGCTGATCACAAGCCGATCACCCTCGTCCAGGTCGACCCTGATCCCAGTTCCCGGCTCGATTTCGGGATCGAGGCCAGTCCGTGAGTCCATCTCAACGCTCCCCTCGCACCGGGGTCTGGGCAAGAGTCGTCGGCTCCTCCGAACCCGGCTGGCGGGCGCGAAGGACGGCGATTGGCCCGTTCCCTCGGCGGACCTCGAGGTCCACGAGCCCGGCAGCGGATATCCAGCCTCCGATCTCATCGGCAGTCCAGGTCGATCCCCCTTCGTTCTCGACCATCATCATCAAAGTGAAGAGGGCGGCTTCCGGAGGGCCTTGTCGATCAGGATCGATCAACCACTCATAGACCAGCAGAGTCCCCCCGGGAGCCAGCAGGTCTGTGGCCGTCTGGACGTATCGGGCGCAACGCTCGGCGGGGTGGTCGTGGAGGATGTTCGCCAGCAGCACTGCATCCCAGCGCGCTTCGGCGGGACAGCCGAACCGGGGTTGGTCGAGATCGCCGGCGATGAACTCGAGCTCCGGATGCCGCTCGTCGACAAGCGGCTCCACCGCCGGCAGGTCAAGCACCGTGGCCTTCAAACCAGACACCGCGGCCGCCAGGGCGGCGGCGTGAGAACCGGCGCCCCCGCCGACGTCCAACAACTCGTCGGCGTCCCTTAGATCGGCGAGGTCGGGCAGCTCGTTGCCGAAACGACTCGCGAGATCGTCGAGCGCGCGAAGGAAGGACAGGGCGGCGTCAGGATCCTCGCGAAGTCTCTGGCGCCAGGATGGGATCCGGGCATGCCCATCACGCACGGTCTGCGCCAGGCCGCCCCAGACCCGGTAGAAGAACCATTCCTTGGCGACGATCTCGGCCACCGTGTCGGGATCGGAGCGCGCCAGCGGTGCTCCGGCTTTCGTCAAGGTAAACCCACCTTCGATGGGCTCGGCGAGGCCCATTGCCGTGAGCGCCCCGAGAAGCGCAACCGTCCCGCGCACGTCGGTGCCGCACGCCGCGGCGAGAGCCTCCGGTGTCTTGCGACCCTCCGCCAAGGCATCGGCGATTCCCGTCTCAACGGCCGCGGCGAGCACGGCGGTGCGCTGATAGGCAGTCGCCATCTCCAGGAGACCAGCGCTCATGCCGCCCTCCGCAGACTTCGCGCCGCACGAGCGGCGTCACGCAGGAGCCCGATCTGGGCTCGGAGCCGCTCGCCCCGCGCCCGCCGACGTACGCCCAGGTCCTCGAGCACGACGGCGGCGGCGTTGCGGCCCGGCGCGCCTGTCACACCTCCGCCAGGGTGGGTCCCTGACCCTGTCAGGAACAATCCTGGGATCGGCGTGCGATAGCGGGCCAAACTCGGGCTCGGGCGCATCCCCAGCAGCTGATCGATTGACATCTCGACGTGGTTCGGGTTTCCCTGCGGGTTGCCGTTGCGCTTGACCCAGTCGTCCGGGCCGGTCAGGACCCGCTCAACGACAGGCAGCTCCGCACCAATGGCCCGCTCGGCCGTCGACCAGGTGCGGTCCGCGGCCTCCTCCAGGTCGGCTGTAGTCCAAGCCCCACTGGCGGGTCGCCACGGAACCCAGGTGGAAAGCCAAACGGAGTGACGACCCTCGGGCGCCCAGCCGCGCTCGAGCGTGGACGGGAACCCGATCATCAAGGGTGCGCGCTCAGGGAGCATCCCGAGGCGGATCCGCGCAAAGGCCTGCTCGA
This sequence comes from uncultured Solirubrobacterales bacterium, assembly GCA_963772265.1. Lineage (GTDB taxonomy): Bacteria > Actinomycetota > Thermoleophilia > Solirubrobacterales > 70-9 > Mayfieldus. The sequence continues at coordinate 4,325 of CAVYWS010000003.1, forward strand.
GATCGGAGCCGGTGTTGGGGGAGAGCAGCAGGGCCCGTTGGAAGCCCTGTGGGCCCGGTAGTGCCGGCAGGCCATCGATGATCGCGTCGACCTTCAGCTCAGAGATGTTGTGATGCCCGACGTGGATGCGTCGAACTTCGGCCAGAAGCGGACCAGGCACGTCGTTCGCCGCGATCAACCCCCCGAACACCCGGCGCGCGTCGATCTGCGAGACAACCGCACGCTGGGCCACGATTCGCTGTCCGCCGGCCACAACGGCCGTCGCGCGGCCCCCTTCCAGCTCGATCCGCTCGACGGGCGCTGCACAACGCAGGCTGCCGCCCGCAGCCTCCAGGCAACGAACTAGAGCATCGACAGTCCCCCGCGATCCACCCTGTGGCCTCGCCGACGGCGAGCCGTGATTGGCCGCCATGAACAGCGCTCCGGCACCGGTCCCCGGATCGTCCGGTGGCTGTTGAGAGTGCGCCGCCCAGTGCTCGAGCAGTCCACGCAGTCGGTCGTCCGCGAACACACCACGAACCAGGCTGGTCGCAGAGGCGAGCAGCGCCTGGACTAGACGGGCTCCCTCCGTGCCCAGGGCGGCGTCGGCGAGCGCGGCAAGCTCGCGTAGGGTGGGCGGAGGCCCGGCTTCAGTCTGGTGCAGGACATCCATGGCCGCAGATGACCAGCGCGAGAAGTCCCGGTAGGCCTCCGCCTCTTGGCCCCCGACGACTGGCGCCAACTCCTCAACGGTGCGCTCGAGGGAGCTCCAGAAGGCAAGCGATGTGCCGTCGTCGCATGGGGCCAGCGTTACCTCGTCACGGAGGTGAAAGCGCAGGCCGTACCGGCTTTCGAGCTCGAGATCGGCGCAGACACCGCTCGCCCGGATGCCGCCGTTCTCATAAGCCCCCAGCTCGAGGCGACCTCGTCCGTCCGGCAATTCCATCGTCGCGATACACCCACCCGGCTCCTGAGCGGCCTCGAGCACCAAGACCTCCAGGCCGGCCCGAGCTAGGTAACAGGCGCACGCGAGGCCGTTGTGCCCGGCCCCGATCACGACGACGTCGGCAGCCGGGTTCACGGATCGCCGGTTCGGGCAGCGTGTTCGGCCTCGGCGAGACGACCGTTTCCGGCGTAAACGGACTCGGAGCCGAGACCGGCTCGCCTCACGAGCTCTTTCGCTGCCTCGCGTGCCTCCACGACGATTGCGTCACGGCTCGCGCCCAACACTTCCCCCTGTCTAACGCGCCGAGCACCATCGACCCACACGTCCGACACGCATCGCGCGGTTGCGCAGTAAACAACTTGCTGATAGGGGTCGTGGATTGTGGCGAGCTCCGGTGTGTTGCCGTCGAGCAGCACGATGTCGGCACGCTTTCCGGGGGTCAGGGAACCGATCTGCGCATCGAGTCCGAGGGCCCGCGCGCCCCCGATCGTCGCCAACTCGAGCACTTGGGGCGCAGTCATCGCCGCGGCGTCGAGCGCATGGACCTTCTGCAGCAGCGCCGCCATCTTGAGGACTCCGAACATGTCCTGGTTGTCGTTTGACGCGGCACCGTCGGTGCCGAGCCCCATGGCAATCCCCTCGCGGAGGAGGCGGGGAACCGGGCATACACCCGAGCCGAGGATCATGTTGGCGACGGGGTTGTATGCCACTGCCACGTCGTTGCTCGCCAGCAGCCCTATGTCGCGCTCGCCGCACCAGATGCAGTGACCGGCGATGACGTCAAGGTCGAGGAGGCCCGCTCGACCGGAATGCTCGATCGTTCCCATGCCGTGGCGAAGGCGCGACTCGGTCATCTCCTCGCGAACCTCCGCGAGGTGGGTGTGGACGGCCCAACCATGCTCGGCGCAGGCGTTCACCGTGCGCTCGAAGAGCTCATCGCTGAGACCGAGCACGGTCCCAATCCCGGCGCGGAACCCGATCAGCGGCTCGCCGGCGACTCGGTCGGCGAGCGCGTGGTGCTCGGCCATGAACTCCTCCGGCCCTGGAGCCCCCTCGTAGGCATCCTCGGCGCCAAACGAGACGACCCCGCGCATACCCATCGCCGACAATCCATCAACAGCCCCGAGGGTCACCGCGCCGCCCGGATTGCGGTGACAGGACATGTCGTTGACCGTCGTGATGCCCGAGGCGAGCATCTCGACTCCCTTCAGCTTCGTCCCGATACTGACGTCGGAGCGGCTCATGACTCGGCCGCTGGGGTTGACTACTCGCTCAAACCATTCGAAGAGATTCGCCGTCTCGGCCATGCCAGGGATCAGGCATTCGGTCAGATGCGTGTGGGCATTGATGAGACCGGGCAGGACGATCCCCATCCCGTCGCCAAGCACTTCTGCCTCAGCATGTGCGGGGACCAGCTGCTCTGCAACACCGACTGAATCGATCGAGCCGTCAGCCGCAAGCACCACCGCGCCATCGCGAATCGCGCCAGCCACGGGATCCATGGTCAGCACCCATGCGCCGCGCACCAGGGTCTCGCCGCGGCCGTTCCCGCTCATACGGTCTCGCTTTCGAGCTCCAATCCCTGGCCCTCATCGCGACGAGTCTCGTAATACCAAGGGAGCGTCAGCCGCTCGATCAGACTCACCACCAGAAACAGGCCGATCCCAATCGCAGCCAGGACAACGATCACGGCAAACATCTCGGTAGTCGCCACCTGGTTATTGAGCAGGAGGATCAGGTAACCGAGCCCCGCCGAAGCGCCCACCCATTCGGCAAAGACAGCGCCGATCACGCTGAACGCAGCTGCGACCTTCAAGCCGGAGAAGATGAAGGGCAAAGCCGCTGGAAGCTGGGCCTTGCGGAACCGCTGCCAGCGGCTGGCGCGCAAAGTCTTGAGCAGGTCGAGCAATTCGGGCTCCGCTGCTCGTAGTCCGTCGATCGTGTTGACGACGATCGGAAAGAAGCTGACCAGGGCAATCACGATGATCTTGGGGCGCATGTCGAAGCCCGTCCAGATCACGATCAGGGGGGCGATCGCGGGGACGGGGACCATCTGCGATGCGACGAGCCACGGATAGAGAGCCCGCTCGATGGCGCGCGAGCTGCGGATAATCACCGCGAGGGTGATCCCGACCACGATCGCCGCCAGGTACCCGAGAACGATCTCCTTGATCGTCACCCAGGCGTTGTCGATCAGCAAAGTCCGGTTGTCGCGCAGCGCCGAGGCGATCTGGGTCGGCTTCGGCAGCGTGGACTCTGGGACGTGACTCAACACGCAGTAGAGCTGCCAGAGCCCCAAGACCACAATCGCGAACAGCAGCGGTGGCCCCGCGGCGCGCACGATGCGGTGCGCGCGCGACCGCCGGCGCCGCTCGCTCGGAACCAGGCGGGAGCGCAAGCGGGCTCGCACGGTCGACTGCGCAGTAGCCATCAGGCCGTCTCCGCGCTTTCGCCGGCCTCGATTGCATCCTCCAGGGGAGCCAACAGCTTCTGCTTCAGCTCGAGGAACGCCGGCTCCAGCGAGACATCCCGCGCCCGCGGTCGGGGCAGATCGATATCGACAGTCAGGATCACCTGGCCCGGGCGGCCGGACATTACGTAGACGCGATCCGAAAGGAAAGTCGCTTCGTCGACGTCGTGGGTGACGAACAGGACGGTCTTTCGATCGTCATGCCAGAGCCGCAGCAGCCATGCCTGCATCTGGGCCCTCGTGAGGGCGTCCAGCGCCCCAAATGGCTCGTCCAGAAGCAACACCTCTCGCCCAGCCAGGAAAGTTCGCAACAGCGCCGCCCGCTGGCGCATCCCACCGGATAGCTTGGCCGGCCAATGCCCCTCGAAGCCCGAGAGCCCGAAGCGGGAGAATTCCGCCAGCGCTCGTTTGCGTGCCTCCTTCTTTGGCACCCCGTTCATCTCCAGGCCAAGCGTCGTGTTGTCGAGCACGGTGCGCCACGGCATCAAGAGGTCGCGCTGCAACATGTAGCCGATCTCGCCGAGCAGTTCCTGGCGTTCCCGGCCGTCGAGCAGGACGCGCCCGCTCGACGGCCGGATCAGCCCGGCGAGGATGTTGAACAGAGTCGACTTTCCGCAACCCGAGGGACCGACAATCGAGACAAACTCCCCAGCGCCAATCTCGACCTCAACGTCGTGGAGTGCCGTCACCTTGCCATCGCCGTTGGCGCCCGCGTAGGTCTTGCACAACCCTTCGGTTCGTAACTTGGCGATTGCTTCTGTGGTCGATGCCACGGGCAGACTCCTTCCGCGGTTCAGCCGCCGCTTCCAGCACCTGGCACGAACTGGTTCGTCCCGTAGCGGGTGGGCGAAATCGGCGACTTGCCGAGGCCCGTCTTGACCAGGTAATTGGAGAGGTCCTGGAGGTTCTTCGTCACGAACTCTCCGTAGACCGGGGCGTTCCCCTTGAACAGCGGCATATAGGCAGCCAATGAGGCCTTCGCCAGCTTGGCGTCGAGACCTGGATTCTCGGATACGAGGTCATTGATGCTCTGCTGGGGATTCTTGAACGTGTCCTCGTATCCCTTGATCGTCGCCGCGACGAAAGCGCTCATCAGAGCGGGCTCCTGGGCAATCCTCTTGGTTGTGGAGAAGACGACCAGACCCGGATAGGTGGGGCCACCCCACTTATAAAGGGGGAAGGCGGTAATCGGAAATCCATCCTGTTGGACCTGCACGCCGTCGGCCGGGACAAAGCCCGTGAAGGCATCGATCTTCTTGTTCTGGAGGTTCGTCACCCCGTTGAATCCAACCGTGACGATCGTTGCGCTGCTGGGATCGCCCCCGGCGGCGGTCATCTCGGTCTTGTAGATCGCCGAGTCGGACGGGACACCCGTGATGCCAATCGTCTTGCCGTCGAGTTGCTTCGGGCTTGTAAACCCGGATGACTTGAGTGTGATCAGACCCCCCGGCGGACGCTCGAGCAGCGCCATGATCCCCTTCGCGTCACTGCCGGCCTCGATTTGGCTCGCGACGTCAATCCCATCGGCAATACCGAACTGCGCCTTACCGGCGTCGATCAGCTTCAGCGTGTCGGCGGTCGATGTGGGCTTGATGATCTTCAAATTGATGTTGGCGTCCTTGTAGTAGCCCGCCGCGACCGCGCGATAGATCCCCGCGTGCACGGCGTTGGGCACAAAGTCAAGGACGAGCGTCGCGTTCGTTGGTTGCGCGAGCTTGCCCCCGGCGGTGGTCTTGACCGTCGAAGGCGCACTGCTGCCGCAAGCGATGAGCCCGAATGTCAGCGCCAACGTCGCGAACCCGGCGAGCCCCACTCGCACCTTCCTCATGGTCCGTCCTTCCAGCCTCATCGCTTCTCCTCTCGTCGCGATATCGATTGTGCGTCACTCCTCTTGTTCGCGGCCCGGACCATCCCCGAACCGCCAGCAAAGCCATTTCCATGCACGTTCGTGCTCACGGGCGAACCAGCGCGAACGCGCTGCGAGCTCGGCGTCCGAGAGCGGCTTGACGTCGGGTCCGGCCTCTATAGCGACCCGGCAGCGTTCCTCGAGGTAGTAGGCGCGGACAGCCGCCTGCTCCAGCGTCGCGCCGGTCGCCAAGGCACCGTTGGCGCGCAGCAGCAGGCAATCGGCGCCAGCGAGCACGGAGGCCACGTTGCGCCCCGACTCCGCATCGGTGACCAGGTCGATGCGTCGCAGACGGCGACCTCGCCCGCCAATCCGCCGAGCCCATGGACCAGCGCCGGCGCCTCGCCTCGTGCCCCGATCGCAACCGCGAATCGCGAGTGGGTGCGGCAGACGGCGCCGACGTCTTGGCGAGCGCTGTAGATGGCGGCGTGCAGCGGGGTCTCCAGTGGTACGCGCTCGGCTCCGGCTTCGGGCTCGCCTGAGGTGTCCATCAGGTGGACGCTCTCGACCGAGGCTCTGCCGAGCGGCGACGTGTCGGTGATCAGGAAGCCGCCGTCCGAGCGGGCGGAGACATGGCCAAATGCCTCGACCAGTCCAGCGCGGGCAAGCATCCGAGCGACCGACGCGAGCTCCGCTCGCGACGCGAGGGCGGGTCATCGTCGCCGAAGCGACTCACGCTGCCTCCAGGACCCGCACCGCCATCGGCGTCGGGTTGTATGCGTTGCAGGGCGAAAGGTCCTGCGGGCAGGCCGACAGCGCGACGACCAAATCCTCGAGCGCCTCGAGCGCGATCATCGCTCCGGCGCCGTGCTCGGGCTCGTAGGTCACGATTCTGCCGTCCTCGTGTCTGTTGTTCATGAACACGTTCCAGCACTGCTCACCGGCCAGCGGCAGATCACGCCCGGCGGCAGCGAGAGCGGACTGCAGGGATGCGAGGCAGGAGGGGTGATCGGGCTCCCCGTAGTCGCGCGCGTAACGCTCTGGGTCGCAGCACGGGACGATCAGGTCATGGGTGCCGACGTCGTCACGGACGATCCGCAATAGCGGTCGACGGTGGTTGGAGAAGACCTCGTCGCCGACCTCCGGCACGAGCTTGGTCAAGCAGGAGAGGGTGTGGGCCGGCGATAGGTACTCGCTTGGACGATCCTGCATCCAGGCGGCGAGATCGCCGACCTGCTGACCCTCCAGGTCGACGACCTCAAGGACCTGGCCGGCGGCGAGCTCGACGAGGCGGGCCTCGCGCGCGGGAACTATTACCTCCTGCATCAGCGCCGGCATCAGACTCCGACCTCTGCCGGCTCCGCGATTCGACACTCTCCGTCCGGCGCCGGGGTGTTCCGCGACCGCATCGCGCGCACCTCGCCGTCGATCACGACCGCGCCGATGCCGGGGATGTCGCCATTCTCGATCGCCACAAGCGGGTCATCGTGGGCCGAGCCCACCGGCGCGAAGCAGAGGCTGAGATCGGCCGGGCGGCCAACACTTCAGCAGGCCCTCCTCACGGCGAAGGACGGCCGCGTTGTTGCCCGTGGCAAGGGAGATCGCGTCGGCGGCGGGAAGGCCTGCGAGCGAAGAAAGCTCGCAGATCGTCTTGATCATGCCGAGCGGCATCACCCCGGTTCCGGTCGGCGTATCGGTGGCGATGACGATCCGATCGAGGGCATCGCAGCTCCTTGGCGAGTTCGAGGATGCGAAGGCTCGAGCGCAGGTTGCCGGCCTGCACCAGTTGGATCGCTCCGGGGGCATCGAACAACTGCGGGAGATCGGCGTCGGGGAGCGCCGTTGTGCCCCCGTTTGCGTGGCCGATGATGTCGCAGCCGAGCGCGAGTACATCGTCGATCGTCACCGGCGAGGAATCGGGGATCGATGCTCCTCCGGTGTGGTTCATGACCACGAATCCGGCCGCCTGGGCGGCGCGGACGAGCGGCGCCGCATCGGCTTGCGGATGGAAGTCGCCGAAGCCGACCTTTGCCAGCCAGACGCCCCTCTCGGCCAACTCGGCGAAGTCCCCGGGCTCCAGATCCGGCTCGATGATCACCGCTCCGCCGAGCACCTTGACTCCGCCAGGGCGGAAGCCGGCGAAGGCCCGCTGCGCGGCGACGCGCCAGCGCCTTGACCCCCTCGCGGTCGTGTGGCCGGCCTGGCAGATGCACCTCGGAGGCGGACATCATCATCGTCACGCCGCCGTGCATCGAGGACTCGATCCAGCCCAGCGTCGACTGGCGCGGGGTCCAGTCGCCGAAGACCACGTGGGCGTGGGAGTCGATCAGGCCCGGGACGGCGACCGCGCCCGCCGGCATCGAGGACCGTGTCGGCGTCGCCGCGGGCTCGAAGGACGCGATCGCGCCGTCCTCGATCCGCATCGCCGTCGACGTCGCGCCTGCGCCTCGCCGAGCGACCGCTGACGAGCCCTTCGAAGGTTGTGGATCTCGAGGCTCGGCACTACACGCCGATCCTCCAGCTCCGCCAGCGCCTCCTCCTTGGTCTTGCCGCCGAGCCGGGCGTTGAGCCTCCCGCGCGATGCGACGGCGCCGATCAGGACGATCTCATCCGGCGCCGGCGCGTCGGCGACCGACAGCGTGATCGTGTCGTAGTGGGAGCGAACCCAGATCTCGTCCTTGAAGCAGAGCGGCACGTCAACCGAGGCGCCCGGTGCACAGCGCTTGGTGGTCGACGGAAGCCAGGCCCTCCCGCCGCCGAAGGCCTCGCGGAACGGATTGCCGAAGGTGGTGGTCTTGACGGCGTTGCCGTGCTCCTGCTCACCCGCCGTGCCGACCATCACCGCCTTGCCGTGGCTCTCGACCGGCACACCCAGGGCGGCGACGCAGCGCTCGCCGATCAGCGTCCCCAGCTCGGCGCTGGGCTCGACAAGCTCCGAGAGGTCCTCGGAGAACTCCCGGCCCGCGTAGGGGTTGCGGAACACGACCGCGGTCGCTGCCTTACGCAGCGGCTCGCCGTCGCTGCGACCGCCGTCGGTGCGGACCTCCTCGACCACCGTCACGACCTTGCGGATCTCGAGGCTCACCGCAGCGCTCCGTCCGCCTGACCGGCAGCTGGCGCGCCTGATCGGTGTTCGCGATCCCGGTCGGCGTGTTCTGGCCCGCAGGGGCGCCTGGGGAGCGAGCCGCAGGTACTCGATCACCTCGTCGGTGGTCTTCACGTCCCCGTACTTCATCTGGATGTCGAAGAGGTTGACCTTGTGGGTGAGCTCTCCCCGGTCCCAGACGCACTCCTCGGGGACGATCGAGTGGAAGTTGTATTGCGCGGCATCCACGGCGGTGGCGCGGACGCAGCCGCTCGTCGTCGTTCCGGTGGTGATCACCGTGTCGGCTCCGAGGTAGACGAGGTGGCCGAGCAGCGGCGTGCCGAGGAAGGCGCTCGGCTTGCGCTTGACGAAGTAGACGTCCTGCGGCTCGGGCGCAACCTCGGCGACGATCTCGTTGCCGAAGGAGCCGACGATGTCGGAGGCATCGGCGGAGCGTGAGGACTTCCAGTTCCAGGATCCCTGGTCGAAGCCGTCCGGGCCGGCGGTCCATGCCGGTGTAGATGATCGGGACCTCCTGATCGTGCGCGGCCTCGATCAGGCGCTCCAGGTGGCGCGACGCCCTCCCAGCCGCGCTCGCCGCACGAGTAGCGCCAGCGCTCGATCGACTCGAGGATCGGCTCGGGCCGGTCGCCGACGAAGTTGTAGATGACGTCGACGACCAGCAGCACGGGCCGCACCCCGTAGCCGGCATCGCGACCCCAACCGGCGCGCCTCGTAGACCTCGCGGTCCTGCTCGGGAAGAACGTCGTCCCAGACGGCCATCAGTCAGCCTCCGCCCCGGCCGCTCCAGCGACGGGAACCAGGCGACTGTCCCGGCATCCGCCGCAGGTAGCGACCGTCGGCATCGCCGATGAACTCCGGGCCGGGCGCGTCCGGCTCCCAGCGCGACATCTGCTTGCCGCGCAGGAAGGTGGCGACGTTCCAGCCGTGGATCGTGTGGCCGTCGAGCACAGTCCACCCCGAGCGGGTCAGGACCATGTCGGTTTGAGACCTCGACCACCTTGTCGAGGTCGAGGACCAGCAGGTCGGCGTCGGCTCCGACCTCCAGCGAGCCCTTCTGCGGGTAGACGCCGAAGATGCGGGCCGGGTTCTCGCAAGCGACCTCGACCAGGCGCTCGAGGGTCAGCTTGCCCTCGTGCACGCCCTCGAGCAGCACCGGCAGCAGCATCTCGACTCGAGAGGTGAAGCCGGTCTTCAGCTCCCACAGGTTCTCGTTGTAGGAGGACTCGTAGTCGCTCGGAGGCCAGGAAACGACGTGGTCCGAGCCAACGGAGTTGATCCGTCCGTCCCGGAGGGCGCGCCAGATGTTCGGGTTGTTCTCGCGCGAGCGCAGCGGCACGTTGATCCGCCAGGCGTTGCGCTCGCCCTTGCCGAAGTGCAGCCAGTGCGGCCCGGTCTGCGCCCAGCAGGTGGCGCCGCGGCCGCGGAGCTCGAGGATCTCGCGATAGCTCTCGGGCGTCGTCGCGTGCTGGACGTACATCGGGCAGCCGAGCTCCTCGGCCAGGAAGCCGAAGGCGCGGATGTGATGCGCCTCGAGGAAGTGCGGCGAGCGATCCGACCAGGTCGCCCAGTCGGTGCGGCCCTCGGCCCGCAGCCGCTGGTCGAAGATCCGAGCGATCTCCCAGTTCTCGCAGTGCATGCAGACGACGCCCGGGGGTGCCGAGGGCGGCCACGTTCTCCATGTGTCACGTAGCAGACGCCATCGTCGAAGCCGTGGCCGAGACCGGCGCGACGTCCGGGCCAGTTCGGCTCGGCCTCGGGGCTCATCGACTGCAGGTAGAGCTTGTAGCTCGTGACTCCGTGGTCGCGCGCGTACTCGGGGATCTCCTCCGCCTGCTCGTCGGTCTCCACCATGTAGGTGAGGAAGACGTCGACGGCGGAATCGGACTCGACCAGGGCCGTGAAGTGCTCGAACACGTCGTGGAAGGAGACGACGTCAGCCGGCTGCACGAACTCTGCGAAGTCGGGATGTCCCATGCGGGTCGAGGGGGCGTGGACTCCCCAGGTGGTCACGCCGGCGGTCACGGCGGCGCGCGACTCGCGTCGCGAGATCGTCCTTGAGCGGCGAGTAGCAGCCGGGATGGGCCTCGGTGTCGACGAGCCCGGGGATCACGTGCATACCCGTCGCGTCATAGGTGTCGCGGGACGGCGGAAGGTGCTCGTCCTCGGCGACGGCGACGATGCGGCCGCCATCGACGGCGACGCCTGCACGGCGCGGGCCTGACGCGGTTACGACGGTCCCGCCATTGATCACCAGGTCGACTTCCCTGGGCTCGCTCATTCCTTCTCCTTGTCCGCCGCACTGCTTGCGGCTCTTATTGCCGTGCCCCGTCCATCCGACCCGGCGTCGGGAACACCGGCCTCCGCGCTGATCGCGCGCGCGAGGTCGTGCAGCCTGGCGCCAACCCCCGGGATGTCCTCCTCGGTCAGCTGGCTCGCGAACCCGAGGGCGATGAGGAACGCCTCGGCTCGTCCGCTCGGGCCGATGACCGTCGCGGTCACGGCGTTGTTTTCGTTCAGCTCTTGTCGGCTGGCCGCCCAGCCACTGCGGCGAACCTCTGCGACCTCGGCGAGGAGCGCCTTGGCCTCGGTGATCGTCTGCTCGGTGTGAGCGGGGATCTTCCGGGAGCGCACCACCGCTTCGGCCTCCTTCGGCGGCATATCGGCCAGGATGCACTTACCGAGTGCGCCGTCGAAGGGGCCGAAGCTGCTGCCGACGGTGACTCCGACATGAACGTCCTCCGGCGGATAGAAGCGCTCGATGACCTGTGCCCGGTTGCCGCTGATCGGCTGGGCAACGGCGAACGACAGCCCGTGCTCGGCGGCAAGCGGGGCGATGGTGTCCATCGCGGTCGCGAGCAGCCGCGTTTGGCGAGTCGCAGCGGCACCGAGCGGAATCAGGGCCGGACCGAGGCCGGTACTCACGGGACCGCCGATCGCGGCGCACGAGGCCCTCCTCGGCGAGGGTGGCTAGGAGATGGTGCATCGAGCTCTTCGAGACGCCCGTGGCCCGAACCAAATCTGCCTGGCTGGCGCCCTGGCCGTTTCGATCGTCCAACGCCCGCAGCACGGCGGCGGCGGCCTGGACAGCGGGGACGCGGTACGGATCAGCCATCGGCGGTCTCCGTGGAGGCGCCGCGGAAATGGCGCAGGACGATGGTCTTTTCGCGCGACAGCTCCTTGATCGTGTAGCCCAGTCCCTCGCGCCCTTGGCCGGACATCTTCACGCCACCGAACGGGATGACCGGCGGGCGGTAATTGTCGGAGCCATTGATTACGACGCCGCCGGCTTCGATTCGCTCGGCCATTGCCAAAGCCGCCTGGAGGTCGGCGGAGAAGACGCTGGCCATCAGCCCGAACGAGGAAGCGTTGGCGATCTCCAACGCCTCGGAGTCGGACGCGGCCGGGATCAGTGTGAACACGGGCCCGAAGATCTCGTCGTCGCGAGCGACGGCGGCCGTGGCTGGAACCCCGCACAGAAGGCTCGGTGAGAAGAACGCCCCGTCCGCGTCGCCCTTGCCCGCGGCCAGGTTCGCCCCATCCTTGCGTGCACGTGCCACCTGACTTGCAACCCGCTCCGCGGCGTCGCGGGTGATCAGCGGCCCGACGGTTGTCGTGGGGTCGATGGACGGCCCGACGATCTGCTCGTCGATCGCGACGCATAGCCGATCGACCAGCTCGTCGTGCAGCGACGGATGAACGAGGATGCGCTTCGTAGCCGAGCAGGCCTGGCCGTTCATCATCAAACGCCCCGGCACAGCCTCGGTCACCACGAGATCGAGATCGGCATCGGCGCGCACGATGCAGGCGTTGTTGCCGCCCAGCTCCAGATGCAGGGGTCGGAGCATCGGCGCCGCGATCTCCGCTACGGCGACGCCAGCTGCCGTAGACCCAGTGAGGGAGATGGCGCCGAGCCCGGGCGCGGCGGCCACAGCGGCGCCGACGTCAGCGCCCCCCTGCGCGACCACGAGAGCATCGGGCGGGAGACCAGCTGCGAGCAGGGCCTCGTGGAAACGCCCTACGGTCAGCGGGTCCTCCAGCGGAGGCTTGACGACCACCGTGTTTCCCACGACCAGGGCGGCCGCGCACTTCTCGGCAAAGAGCTCGGCCGGGAAGTTGAAGGGGAGGATCGCCGCCTATGACTCCGAGCGGCTCCCGCCGCGTCACTGCCAGGTCGCGCTCGGTGCCTGGGTTGCCTTCGGTCGGCAGGACTCGCCCACCGATCCGTCGGCCCTCGGTGGCGTTGCCTCGCAGCAGCCCCACGGCTCCCCGCACTTCGAACGTGGCCTGAGCCACCGGCTTGCCGGATTCCGCGGCCAGCAGCCGGCCCAGCTCTTCAACCTCTGGTTCCAGAGAATCGGCTGCAACCTCCAGCACCGTGGCCCGCTCTGCCAGCGTCCGCGCCGACCACTGAGGAAAGGCTTCGCGTGCCGCGGCGACCAGTGACGGCACCTCAGTTGGCGGAGTTAGCTCCACCTCTCCCAGCTGTTCGCGGCCAGAAGGGTCGCTGATGGCCACGCTCTGCTTGGTCAACATATTGAACGCTGTTCAGCCAATTGGCCGATCATAAGCCCACCCAGGGCGACCGTCAAGGTCTATCCGGAGGACAGACAGGAATCCGCTCCCCCGCTTCCCGAGCGGCAGGTCCGCGCCCTAGCTTTCGCCCCTAGTCGACCCCGAGCTCGGTGCGATCGGCAGCGTGACCCTCGTAGTCGTACAGCCCGGCTCGAGGCGCAGCAAGGTCGCCGTACAACTCCGGGCGAGCCGCGCGGACGAGGCCCGGCAGGGAGGTGAAGGGCTTTGGGTCGGCCATCGAATCGTCGGCCGCTCGCAACCAGCGGACCCGCTCAAGATCGAGCTGGCCGAGGACCAACTCATCTTCGCTGTCCGCCCCGTCGGACACGATCGATTCGGGGCCCGCGATCAGCGCCGCTCCAGGCTCACCGGCGTAGCGGCTGTGCGTCATTCCCACGTAGCAGTTGTTCTCAATCGCCCGGGCGCGGGCAATCAGGCGCCAGTTCTCCGCCACGGCGCCGAACCCGCCTCCCGCAGGGGCGAGGATGAGCTCGGCGCCCCTGTACGGCCAGGACGCGAACGGCCTCGGGGATCCACAGCTCCGAACAGATGGCGATGCCCACGGGCACCCCCAAGACCTCCACGATCTGCAACACGGGGCCTGGAGCCACAGCGGCTCCGTGCAGCACCGGATGGACGTCGCCAGTCGCCGGATGAGCCCGGACATAGCGCGACAGGCGCTCACCATCGGGGCCATGCACGTAGGCCACCATGCGCCAGAGGTCTTCGTCAGCCTCGAGCCTGCACCAGCAGACGGCGGTGCCGGTCTCGGCGGCGAGCTTCGCGATCTGCGGCTCGGCGTCGTAATCGGCTCCGGCCCGCATCGGTCCGGGATAGGCCTCAGGGAAAACTGTCAGCCGAGCGCCGAGTCCCGCGGCCCGGCGCATGGCGCGAACGGCTTCGGCCACGTTGCCGGCGGTATCGAAAGGGTCGGCCACCGCAGGCTGCACGAGGGCAAGATCGAGAGTCGTCGGATGCGACTCGGTCATCGGCTCTCTCCAACCTTAGCCTTGACGAGAGAGCCAGGATGGCCCCTGCAGCGGGGCTCGCGGCGGCCAGAGGTACCGCAAACCGCGGGTGCAGGCGGCTCGGTCGCGCCTCACCCAATTACGTTGCGCACCTGATCGAAGCTCCGCCGCAACGGATGCGTGTAGCGCGAGATCATCGTCTCGACCCGATGGCCGGCGATCTCGGCCAGGTCGGCGTCGTTGACGCCAGCCGCCCGAAGGTGGGAGACGTAGGAGTGGCGGCACTCGTGCGGGCGGATATCGATGCCCGAGGCTCTCTGCGCCGGATACCAGACGTCGCGATAGAAGTTCCGCTCGCGCCAGAGCTTGCCGGTCGGGGTGGGGAAGAGCAAATCGGTGTCGATCCGTGACGGCATGGCCTCGATCAACGCAGCCAGCCCGGGCGGGCAGGGGACGATCCGACCCGGCGAGTCTGCGCCGTGGTCGGTCTTCGTTCCCTCGAGGACCACTCCCTCATGTGCCGTGCGCCGCACGACGAACGTCTTGCCGTCGAAGTCCTCGCGCCGCAGCGGCAGCACCTCGCCGAGACGCATGCCGGTGTCGGTGAACACGCGGACCATCGGCTCCCATTTGCCGGCCGCTGCCGCGAACCGGTGCATCTCGCCGAAGCTGAATACGCGCTGCACCCGCGGCGCCTTCCGCGCGCGAGGGTCGTTGGCGCGAACCCGCAGGCCCTTGAACGGGTTGACGTCTGCCATCTCGTCGGTGATCGCGTCCTCGGTCATCGCAGAGAGCGCGGCGAGGATCCCCCGGGCACCCGTCGCTGCCCGACCCTGGAACCGGAGCAGGTGGTAGATGAGCGCCAGGGCATGGCGGCGACGAAGGTCGCGAAACGGCCAATCGCGGAGAGGGACACCCTCCAGCGGCAGGTCAAGGACCCGGCCGATCCGATGTTCATTGGTCGCGTTGGTGCGTTCAGAGCGCGGGAAGCGATCGGTCCAGGTCGCAAAGAACTGGCCGACGGTCTCGGCGCGATCTGAGCGCTCGTAAGCCTCGTCGATCGCCTGCTGCGCCTCGCGCTTGCGATCGAAGGTCCCCTTGCCGTCGTTCCAGAGCGGCTTGGCGATCCGCCGGCGGCCATCGCGACCGGTGTAGCGGGCGACCCAGACCAGCTCGCCCGAGGGGTTGACTCTCTTGATCGGCGACTCGCGCCGCCTCATGCCGCCCTTCCGTTCTCCCGCCGGGCAGCCAGGAAGGTGTCGACATCACGCGGGTCGATTCGCCGCGAGCCGCCGAGCTTGTAGGAGGCAAGCTCGCCGCGGCGGATCCAGGTGCGGATGGTGCGGTCTGAGACGGCGAGGTACTCGGCGAGGGTGCGCTCGGTAAAGAAGGCGCGGGCCTTGCTCGCAGACGGTAACCGGAGCTGGCGGTATTGGGAGACGGCGGGCATGGCGCTTCGCCGTCGATGTCCGCGGCAAGTGTGATTTGCCTCGCCGATTGCGGCCAAATCCAGTCTCACTAGGAGATGAGTCGCCAGAGCGGCGAACTAGCCCCTGGCCTCGACCAGCCGTCGTCGAAGCTCCGCGCGACCCTCGGCGATCGACCGGTTGACCTTCGTGTAGGTCCAGCCGGTCAGCTGGCAGATCTCGGTGTAGCTCTGCCCGATGCCCTTAGCTCCCCGATCGACGCACAGACCGCAGAGCCGAACGATGAGGGAAACGGTCTTCCAGACTGGGCGATTGAACTACTGGTAGGAGGCGAAGTCTGGCCTGCCCTGGGACTCAAGTCCAGCTTCGCTCAGGTCGATGCTTCGAGAGATGATGCCGCAGCTATCAGAGGTCGGCTACCTGGTCTGGCCCGGCGAGGCCGGCGAGCTTCGTAGGCTGCTCACGAGCAGTCGTTGGGCTCTGAGCTCCGAGGTGTCGTATCGAGATGGGCGTGTCCTACTTTGGTTCGAGTGGCCAGGCCGGATCTATGGACCGCCTTACAACGTCCCATCCCCGCCGCCTCGTGAGCCTGACGCGGTCCTATTGGTGGTTGACCAAGACGCACTTGGTGCGCATCTCGCAGAGATGCAAAGTTTGGGATTGACCCGCTTCCATCGATCCGTCGGATCGGGGTGCTTTCTCTTCGGTTGGTTGCAGGCCGACCACTTCAAACTCCAGCGGCCAGCTTCCAACACCAATGGTCACGCAGACCAACTCCACAACCGACCACCTCGGCGAAATGCGTCCCCACGGCCGGCGCCCCCACAGACACCACCCGCTTACTCGTCTCCAACTTACACGGCGTCGGCATTTCCACCGCCGAATTGGTCCCCGTCACCCGCCCCTCCGCCGAGGCCAACCGGCTTCATGTCCGGCTTTCTTCAGGGTCTAAACAGCGGCTTCGTATTCGTCGACATCAACGGGCACTTCTTTTAGGCTTTAGCCCACTCGCTCCGTCAAACGGTGGTCGCGTCAGGGTCGCTGAGCACCGAAGGTCAAGCGATCAGCCGATTAGGCACGAATTAGGGGCCCCACCGGAGGGTGCATAGTGTGTCGGGGGTCGAGGTTGGGGTCTAGGTGAGGCTCGGGGCGAGAGCCATCTTCGGGTCCTGGGCGGGGATGAGACCGTTGCGAATGGCTGAATGCCTCGAAGGAGAGGGTGGTCTGCTGAAGGGGCTGAATTGAAGGGGCGCTTTTCTGGAGAAAGGGGGGGCGAACGAATTAAGTCCGCTTCTGGTTCTCGCGCAAAGCGGGAGCGATAGGCGACTGCCTGGAAGGCAGCTCTCTCCCGCACAAGGCGGCGCTTCTGCATCCGCTGCGCCTCGAATAATTCGAACGTGCTCCTTCGCGGCATAGGCGTCCCTCGCGCGGACCGCTCGGTGGTGATCCTCGGCGCCGGCGCCTCTAGGGGTGCCTCATTCTGTGCTCCGGGGCAACAGGTATTGCCACCACTGGATGCCGACTTCTTTCGCCTGGCGCAGCATCTAAACGAAGACGAGTACAACCGATATGCCAAGCCTGTACTTGAGTTCTTGCGTGACGAGTACGGGGCGAAAAACCTTCCGACACTTGAAACCGTGTTTACTCAGCTAGAGGGTTTCGAGCGCTTCCTTCGACAATTTTCCACACGACGGGGCAGGCGCACCAGCCGATACCAGAAACAGCTCGGCTACCTCCAAGACCTGATCCCTGCAGTTTTCCGAGCGGCATTTGAAGGCATGACCTGTGATTGGCACGACCGAATCGCGAAGGCCCTCCGATCCGGCGATGCGGTTGTAAGTTTCAACTACGACACGCTGATTGATCACTCGCTCACACGATGGGCACGCGGGATCTGGGATGGAAGCTGCGGTTATAGCTTTGATGTAGATAGAGGAGCCGCAGCGTGGACGGCGCCGAGCACGCCCGGGCCGTTTCCACATGAGTACCTCCGATTGCTCAAGCCTCATGGGTCGCTGCATTGGTCCAACGTCAAGGAAGAGGAGGAGACACTCGACCTGCGCAGCGAGGCATACGCGCAGCGAGCGGCTAAGACAAATGTCATCCCACCTACCTGGGACAAGACGGTCCTCGGCAAGTGGCCATGGAAAGCGGTGTGGGAGGAATCGAGTCGCTACCTCCAGCAGGTTCGTTGCTTGATCGTCATCGGCTACTCCGTGCCTCCTACGGATTTGATGTCTCAAGCTCTGATTAAGTCATCGCTGAGCAACGCAGGGCTGCGTTTGCTCCTTGTTGTGAATCCGGATCCGGAGGCAAGAGGCAGAGTTATTGACCTCGCGCGGGCGGCCATCAAGCCGAAAACCCGGGTGATTGAACTCGGCGCGATGCACGACTTCGCACTCCTGCTAGATGAGACGTCGGAGGAGCGTCGTCGTCGTGCCGAGCAACTAGGTTCGGTCCGGCGGGAGATCGCAAAGGTGAACCGACGCATTGAGGACTACCGGTCCGACGAGCTCTGGGACCTTGAATCTCGAGTGGAGGATCTAGAGGACGTGGCGAGACAACAGGAGAAGTAGGAGCCTCGGCCGGAATCAGGCCTGCGAGCCCCTTGCCGCTTCTCCCGCTCGATGTAGTCCACACGGATCCGACTTGCGGCTCGCACAGTAGGAGCGCGGTGTCACCGCGCCGTGATCTCCAGCCGTAGAAGCGTGGTGTCGATGTCGAT
Organism: uncultured Solirubrobacterales bacterium; assembly: GCA_963772265.1. GTDB lineage: Bacteria > Actinomycetota > Thermoleophilia > Solirubrobacterales > 70-9 > Mayfieldus. Next base: position 22,367 of record CAVYWS010000003.1, read on the forward strand.
CTCGCGCACGGTGGCTTCGAATGCGTCGGGATCGGCGTCCAGGTGCCCGGCGAGGCCGCGAGCGGCCTCCCGCGCGACGTAGCCGACCTCAGCACCATCGCCAAGGTGGACGCGGATGGCGTTGCTGTCGAACGGGTTCTCGGGTTCGCGCCGTAGGACGACCCTGTCGCCGACGTTGAGCCGCCGCGCGGCAGCGGCGCGTTCCCCATAGGCCAGGCCGCGGACGGACACGACGACGGTCGGCCGCCCGAGAAGCAGCTGGAGCGCAAGATTGGAGGTCGATAGTCGCGCGACGCGGCGAGCGAGGCGATCGGTCTCTGGTCCGGGACCCAGGCCGGCGCGGAGCTCGTCAATGCGCAGCTCGGACATCCACTCCATGAATGGCCGAAAGCCCTCTCCGACGTCGGCGCGTACGGACATTTCGGCAAGGGTGCGGGCGGTCTCGCGATCCTCGGCGGCAAGCGTGCTCGCGTAGGCCGCTCGCGGGGAGTCGACCCCGAACTTCATAAGCGCGGGCAGCGCGCGGAGACCTTCGCTTAGCTCCGCCGCCTCCGGGACGTGCACGCTGAGGAAGGCGATCAATGCCGACAGCGACCAGGGTGCCCCATTGGCCAGCGAGGCTTGAACGAAAAGGTTGAGTGTCACGGGATCATCGAGCTGATCTGCGCGCGAGGCGTAGCGGGCGCGGAGCTCTTCCATGGAGGCGTAGGCCATCCAGTCGCTGCCGATCTCGACCGCCAGATCGACCGAGACGTCCTCGGATGGCGCGGTCTCGGTGACGCCGAACGCGCCCGTCAACATTCGGTCGCGCAGCTCGGGGGAAGGCCCGTCGGTCCACAGGGTCGCTCCGAACTCTTCGGCGAGCTCTGAGGCCAAGCGGTCGAGGGCGAGGCAGCTGTCGACCGACAGGCCCGTGCGGTAGTAGCGCATCCGTCGCTCGAGGTCAGGGACGGCGTCGGCCGCGGCCCGGGCGCGGGCGGTGACGAACCGGGCGAACGGGCGCCGAGGGCCGTCGAGGTCGGCGAGCTGGACGCCGGCCAGCGATGTGCCGAGCAAGGCCTCGGCGGTCTCGAGATCCTCGGAGTCGACGACCTCCTCGCACAGGAGCGCGAGGACCTGGCCTTCGAGCTCGTTGACGTCGAGGTCCTCGAGCAGCTCGCCGAGCTCGGGGTCGATCACATCGTCATCCGTCATCTTGGCGAGATCCTCGAAGGCGCTGAGCGTGACTGTCGGGCAGCGCTGCTGGACCAGCCACGCGAGAAGATCGAGCAGGCGGCTGCGCAGAGGCTCGATGTTGCCCTGGTCGAGATAGCGGCGCTGACGGGCGGCCTCCGAGCCGGTCGGGCTCTCGACGAGGATGACCTGCCCGCGGGTCTCGCGGTTGGCCCGGCCGGCGCGCCCGGCGATGTTCCAGAAGTCGCGGACGGAGACCGGGTCGTTTTCACCGCGCAGCGTGTGGCTGACGATCAGAGTCTTGACCGGCAGGTTGACCCCCTGGGAGAGCGTCGTGGTGCAGGCGAGGATCTGCAGCGCGCCGCCACGAAACGCGTCTTCGATGCGGACGCGGAGGGCCTCGGGCACGCGTGCATGGTGGTACGCGATGCCGAGGCGCAGCCATGCGACGAGCTCGTGGTCAGCTCCGAGGTGCCTGGCGGCCAGGGTGAGAAGCTCGTCGAGCTCGGCCTGATGGCGGTCTGCGACGACATTGGGCGAGCCGCCGTCCTGCTCGCGCAGCCACAGCGCGGTGGCGAGCGCCTTGCAGACGGCGGCACAGTTGCGTGGCTGGGCGGCGAAGACGACGACGGGGCCAATGCGCTGGAAGTGCAGTGCGAGGGCGGCGGCGGTCTGGGCCACCGTGCCCGGCCACGTCTCGGGCTTCTTGGGCTGGCGACGCTTCGGCGTGAGGCCGAGCGAGCGCTGCTCGCGGCGCAGGACGTAAGGGACGAAGAACTCGCTCTGGCCCTCGTAGTCGATGCGTCCGCGATCCCGGCCCAGCGGAACACGCCGGTGAGCAGGCGTGTCGGGCGCCACTGCTGCTCGAACGGCGTCGGCTGCATGGGATCGAGCCAGCGGGCGACCTGGTCGACGTTGGGCACGACGGCCGACAGGAAGAGCACCCGCGCGTCGGGAGCAGCGCGACGCAGGCGTGTGAGCAGCAGCTCTAGGCGGATCGCGCGCGCGTTCTCGTCGCCGAGGAGCTGGCCCTCGTCTACGACGATCAGCCTCAAACGCTCGAGCGAAGGCGGGGTCTGAGCGCAGCAGCAGGTCGAGCTTTTCAGGCGTGAGGATGAGCACGTTGCTGCTCGAGAGCAAGAAGTCCTCGAGCTCAGAGGTTTCGTAGCCGCCAAAGAGCGAGGAGACGCGAATGCCGAGGTCGCCGAGCGTCGCCCCGAGCGTGGCCTCCATCTCGGTGGCCAGCGCACGGAACGGGACGATGTAGACGCAGCACCCGTCCTCGGGCGCAGCCGACACGGCGTCGACGATCGCCGCCTCGGCCATTCGGGTCTTGCCGGAGCTCGTCGGCGTCCGCACGATCAGCGCGCGGCGGGTCGGGTCCAGCAGCCCGGCCTCGAGCGCGGCGCGCTGGGAGGGCCACAGCTCGACAACGGGTCGGCGCTGGTTGGCGAGCTGGCGCAGGTAGCGATCCCATAGCGGGCCCCAGGAGGCGACATGGCGGCGGAAGATCCGCCAGGTCGATGCGCGCGCACTCTCCGCGAAGATCTCACGCGCCGAGTTGGTGATCAGCCAGCTCTCCGGGGTCTCGCCAGCAAGCGTCAGCCGCTCTGCCTCCGCGAAGCGCTGCTCAGCGCGCGCGGCGGAGCGCGGGTGGCCGGTGCGCCAGAACCGCAGCGCGTGCTCGAGGCCCGCTAGCAGCTCGCCTAGCGCGATGAGCTCGACGAGCTCGGCGACGGCGAGGCCGTCTTCGGCTTGGGCTGCGCCGTCGAGCGCCGCTGCCTGTACGTCGTCGAGAAACGCCTGGCGTGCGCGAACTAGCGCTTCGAGGCGAGCGAGGTCGCGTTCGATTATCCCGCCGGCGACCGCGTAGAAGTCAAGGCTTCCGGGCGCGCCGACCGCGCGAGCCGGCGGTAAGGACGTCGAACTCGGTGAAGGCGCGGCGCAGACGGTCGCCCATGACGACGGCGTTCGCCTGGTAGCCGGCGAGGCTCCAGCATGCCGCGGCCTGCGATAGCGCCTGAAACGCGGTCCGCCGATCGTCCTGCTCCTGCGCCGGGCCGGCAAGATCCTCGAACATCTCCGCCGCCATCGCGGAGGTACTCGCGCCGCCGCGGATGCGCTCGTGTCGAGCGTGAGCGCGGTTGCTCGCAGCAGATATGCGCCGGCCTTGAGCCGTTGGCGACGCGCATCGGTCAAGGTCTGCAGCTCCTCGCGCTCCTGCGGGTTGACCTCGCGCAGCAGATCCTCGGCGCGCAGGCGGCTCTGATCGCGCGTGAACGCCCGTGTTTCCAGCAGCCGCTCGACGCGCGCAATCGCGCGTGGTTCGTAGTCAGCCCGTGAGATCACGAAGTTCTCCGCGGCCTGGTAGCTGTCGGAGATCACATCCTTGAGCCCGGCGATGAGCACGATCGAAGCGGCGAGGTCCTTGTCGCCGTCCGCCTGTTCGAGCCGATCGAGCGCGTCCTCGTGCAGGGTCGCAACATCGGTGACCACGAAGACGTGTTTGTCCAGCTCGTAGCGGGCCTGCGGGTCGAGCAGCGCCAAGACCCGCTCGGCGAGTGCATGCTTGCCCTGCTCGGTCAGGCGGCGGTCGATATAGCTGAGCGAGAGCGCGAGGTCGTCGACGGCGTCGGCGAGCTGCTTGGCGGCGTCGGCGGCGATCGACGCGGCCTTGCCCGTGCGCGTCTTGACCTCCGAGACGGCGATCGTCGTTAGCTCCGGCGGCTCGCGGAACTTGAAGGCGACGACGTCGATGAGCCGCTGGGTGCCGCTCGGCGAGTCCTTGTAGCGCAGCCGCTGGACCGGAATCAAGAAGCCCAAGTGTCGGCGCACCACGAGCCCGGCGACGATCTCTCCGAAGTCACCGGTGCGGGTGTTGCCAGCAGGGGGCAGCAGCGTGCCGCGGACGTGCGCGGCCAGCCGGTCGTAGCCGAGACGCTCGAGTCGACGCTCGAGCCACTCGCGGTCGGCGTAGTTGTCGAGGACCTCACGGCCGAGCGCGTCGGCGAGCTCCTCGGCGTCGATGTCGGGCCGCCCGATCCAGCGAGTCCCGTCGAATGAAAAGCCTTCAATCGGCTCGCCTTCCAGCCAGTCCGAGAGTCTCAACATCAGGCCGTAATAGGACGCCAGTACGCCATCTTGCGGTCAACCTAACGGCTGCCTGCTGACACGACCTGTGGCGCTTCTGGGTTCGCGGTGGAAGCAGAAGTGCGCCCCGTCCGACATGCGGGGCCGTGATATGGCCGCGAAATGAGACCAGGATGAGACCACGACCTCGCGGAAAGCTCCGGACGGGCATGGAAACGGCCGGAACGCCGGATTCGGATCAGGTCCCCGCATTCGGCTCTGCAATGGGAAGAACGCGGCGTCCGTAGGAGAAGAGCGGAACGCGCCCGACAGGATTCGAACCTGTGACCTTCGGTTTCGTAGACCGAAGGTCCGCGCTGCCTACTCATACGCCAACGCTCAGAACTTGGTGCGCCGCGGGGCGCCCCGAACTGATCGCGGCCAGCACCGACGATCACCAGCTCCCGACCAGGTCAATTCGGCCTAACCCAGCCCTAGCCTCCCCGCCAGCTCATCGAGCTGCCGCTCGGTCTCGCCGGCGTCGCCCGGCTCGATGTAGAAGGTGCAGCGGTGAACGCCGGCGGCCTCGCCGCGCTCGATCAGCTCCGGATCGGGCCTTGCGCCGGAGAGGGTGACCGGGATCGGGTCGCGGCCGGCCTCCTCGGCGAGGCGGCCAAGCTCGGCGATCCGCTCGCGCAGGCCGCTGACCCGGTTCGGCATCCACTCGTCGCCGTAGGCGACCACGCGCTCCAGCACCTTCTCCCCGTTGCCGCCCACGAGCACCGGCGGATGCGGCTTCTGGACCGGCTTCGGCCAGCACCAGATCGGATCGAAGTCCACGTATTTGCCGTGGTATTCGGCCTCCTCCTCGGTCCAGATCGCCTTCATCGCCTCGACCCGTTCGCGCATCAGCGCGAAGCGCCGGTCCGGGTCGGTGCCGTGGTTCTCCATCTCCTCGCGGTTCCAGCCGGCGCCGACCCCGAACAGAAAGCGCCCTCCGGAGAGCTGGTCGAGGCTCGCGACCTGCTTGGCGGTGATGATCGGGTCGCGCTCGATGATCAGGCAGATCCCGGTCGCCAGCTTCAGGTTCTCGGTCGCCGCGGCGGCCGCGGTCAGGGCGACGAACGGGTCGTGGGTGCGGCTGTACATCTGCGGCAGCTCGCCGCCGGCCGGATAGGGCGTCCGCCGCGACACCGGGATGTGGGTGTGCTCGGGAAAGTGCAGCGACTCAAAGCCGCGCTCCTCGACCATCGGCGCCAGCACCGCTGGCTCGACCGAGTCATCGGTGGGAAAGACGGCGACGCCGTAGAGCATCGGCGGATCCTATGGGTGGGCGCCGCCGGCCCTCTGGCTAGAGGCGGAGCCGCACGCGGGCGACCGGCCCGGTTCGCACCGGGCCGGCCACCCATCGCAATCAGGGACAGGCGAAGGCCGAAACGATGCCCGCCGGGTCGTCGGTCTTGAAGACATTGCCGGCGAAGCAATTGTTCGTCCCGCTGCCGTCGTAGGCGATGTCACCACTCAGGGCCGCCCTCGGATCCGGGTTGCCGCCGTTGTTGAGAATCACGTTGCGGAGCACGCGATTGTCATCGGGCGGGCCGAAGCCGAAGGGATTCTCGACGATCCCGACCCCGATCGAGTCGTTCTGGATGATGACGTTCTTGCGGATCGTCACCGCGTCGCCGCCCACGTTCAGCACCCCTGTCCCGGAGGGCAGGAGCTGCAGGTCATCGAAGAACGGCGGCGGGGGCGGGAATGGATTGGGCAGGTTGTTCGCCCTGATCACATTGCGCTCGATCACCGCGTTCTCGGTCGACGTGGTGGGAAGCCCTGGCAGTACGACGACCAGGATCCCGGTCACGTTGCCCGATAGGTGGTTGTTGCGCACGAAAGAGTTGCGCGTGTTCTCGAGCTCGATGCCGATCTCGCCCTCGCTGAGATGGTTCTTCTCGACCGTGACGTTGTCATCGACCCCGACGTAGACGGTGGCGTCCTCGCCCCCGCCGCCGGAGTTGTGGTCGATCAGGCCGTCGCGCGAGCAGCGCGGGAAGACGCCGTACTCGGCGTTGTCGAGATAGCGCCCGCCGCTGACCCGGAACCCGTCGACGCCGATCATGAACAGGCCGGTGTCGTCCGCATTGCGGATCGTCATTCCCTCGAGCTTGAAGTCGCTCACCGAGAGCGCCGGGCAGGTGGGCGGATCGCCGCTGATCGCGCCGGGACCGACCTTGATCCCGAACTGATGGCCCGATGCATCCAGCACCGCGGCCTTGCTTCCCCGGATCGTGAGGTCATCCTGGGTGACGAGCAGGTCACCCTCGTGGTAGGTCCCCGGCGGTACGACGATCGTGTCGCCGGGCGAGGCCGCAGCCACCGCCGCCTGGATCGTGGTCGTCACCTTTACGGTCTTGGCGACGCCGCTCGCCGGTAGCACCGCCGCTGCCGCGAGGGCCACCACCAAAGCGGCCATTCCGTGCCGAAAGTGCTTCATATCCCCTCCTTCCCTGAGGGTCCGTGCCGTTGGAATCGATGCTACGCCCCTTCGGGCAAGCGAGCGCTCGCGGCGTGGCCCCGCCGCCCTTCGCCGCTAGGCGACCGGCTCGAGGATCACGAGCGGGATCTCGCGCTCGGTGCGGCGCTGATAGTCGGCGTAGCCGCCGTAAGTGTCGACGACCTTCGGCCATAGGCGGGCGCGCTCCGCGGGGCTGGCGACGCGAGCCCGCACGTGCCGGTGCTCGGTGCCGACCTGGACCGTCGTGCGCGGGTTGGCGCGCAGGTTGTGAAACCAGGCCGGATGCCTCGGATTGCCGCCCTTGGAGGCGACGATGACGAGGTTCGCCCCGTCCTCGAGGTAGAGCAGCGGGGTGGTTCGCTCGATGCCGCTGCGCGCCCCGACATTGTGCAGGAGCAGCATCGGAGGCAGGCCGGGGATGCGGTGGCCGAGGCGTCCGTCGGTGGCGCGGTAGATGAGCGCGTGAACCCCCATCAAGCGGCGAAGCAGCGGCCAGCTGCGCTCGACAACGTCCAGATAGCTACTCATACGCCAGCGCCTCGAGCACGTCCAATCTTGCCGCCCGCCGCGCCGGCCCGATCGCCGCCAGCACCCCGGCCAGCGCCGCCAGCACCAGCAGCACGATCAGCTGGCCGACCGGGTAGCTGAGGCTGAAGCCCTGGTCGGCGAGCGGGACTGACATCAGCGCCGCGAAGATCATCCCGAGGACCATGCCGAGCACGGCGCCGATCAGGGCGGTGATCACCGACTCGTAGCGGATCAGCCTCCGCACCTGGCGGCGCGACATGCCGATCGCTCTCAACATCCCCAGCTCGCGGGTGCGCTCGTAGATGCTCAGCGCCAGCGTGTTGGCGATCCCGAACAGGGCGATGATCAGGGCCAGCGAGAGCAGCGCGTAGATCAGCCCCAGCAGCTGGTTGATCTGCTGCTCCTGGACGTCCTTGAGCTCCTGCTGGTTGAGCACGTCGGTGGTCGGAAAGGCCTTGTCCATGATCGCCCTCGAGCCGGTGCTGGACCCGGTCGGCACTGGCCCCCGGGGTCAGCTTCAGCAGGTCGATCGTGTCCTCGTTGACCCCCATCTGCCGCGCCATCGTCCGCTGGGTGACGACCGCGACCCCGAGCAGGTCGGCGTTGTCCTTGACCTCGCCGACGATCTGGAAGCCCGGCGTCTTGCCGGTCTGGGTCAGCATCTGGATCCGGTCGCCGACGTCGAGGTCGTTCGAGTCGGCGAACGACTGGTCGACGATCGTCTGGTCATCGCGCATCCCGATCAGGGTGCGATTGCTCGTATCGCCCTGCCAGTCCAGCGTCAGCACCTTCGTCGCGTCGTGCGGGTCAAGCGCCGAGACCCGCGGCTTGCCCCCACTCCCGGCGATCTTGACCTGGCTGTAGCGGATCGAGGAGACCGTCTGCACCCCCGGGACCTTGCGCGCGACGCTCGCCGCCGCCGAGGGGATCGGCGAGAAGTTGTCGGAGTTCTGGATCACCAGCTCACCCTGGAAGTTGCGGTCGATCGCCGAGGCGATCGAGCTCTTGATCCCGGCGGCGAAGATCGTCACGAAGCTGACCAGCGGCCAGGCCGATCATCAGCGCCGCCGCGGTCGCCGCGGTGCGGCCCGGGTTGCGCTCGGAGTTCTCGCGCGCCAAGCGCCCGACCAGGCCGCGCAGCTTCTGCAGCGGCCAGCCGGTGACCGCGGCCAGCGGCCGGACCAGGCGCGAGCTCCAAAGCGAGACGCCGAACAGCACCGCCGCCGCTCCCAGCCCGAGCGAGCGGGCCGCGTCGCCGGAACCCTGGTTGCCGAACAGCCCGACCAGCACCAGCGCCATCCCACCGGCGATCAGCACGCTCGCCACCACCGTGTAGACGACCGCGCGCCTGCGCGATGGCGGCTGCTGGATGTCGGCCAGCGCCGCCATCGGCGGCACCCGGGTCGAGCGCAGCGCCGGGCTCAGCGACGAGAGCATCGTCACCGAGATCCCGACGATCAGCGAGACGATCACCGTCCTCGTCTCCAGGAACAGCGCCGTGGTCGGGATGTCGGCGCCGATCGCCTGGAACAGCCCGTGGATTCCTTCCGCGATCAAAAGCCCGGCGAAGAGCCCGGCGACGGCGCCGATCACCCCGATCAGAAGCGACTCCACCGTCACCGAGGTGAGGATCTGGCGCCGCGAGGCGCCGAGGGTGCGCAGCAGCCCGAACTCCCGGACCCGCTGGGCGACTGTGATCGAGAAGGTGTTGAAGATGACGAAGGCGCCGACGATCAGCGCCACGGTGGCGAAGACGAAAAGCGCCGTGGTCAGAAAGCCGAGGTCGTCGCGGATCTCGCTCGACTGGCGGCTGGCGTTCTGGGCCGCGGTCTCGATCCGCAGGTTGGACGGGGTCACCTGCGCGATCCGCTTGCGCAGCTCGGTCGGCGTCACCCCGTCCTCGGCGGAGACCTGGATCTGGTCGAACTTGCCGGCCTGGTCGGTGATCTTCTGCGATTCGGGAAGGGTCAGCTGGGCGACGCTGGCGCCGCCGAACGAGATCCCGCCGCCGAGCTCGGTCAGGCCGACCAGCTTGTAGAGCTTCGCCCGCCGCTGACCGGCGACCTTGATCTCGTCGCCGACGTTCAGCCCGGCGTCGCTCGCCGCCTGCTTGTCGAGCGTCACCTGGCGCGCGCTGCGGGCCGGATGCCCTTCGACGTATTTCGAGGCCTCGAGCGGACCGGGCAGCTTCGAGGAGATGAACTTGGGCGAGAACTGGGCGCCGATCGTGTCGCCGTTCTGCTCGAAAAGGCCGCCGGGGGTGAAGATCGCGCCCGCCGCCAACTTCACGCCGTCGACCTCGCGCACCTTCTTCAGCACCTCGTCGGAGAAGTTGTTGACCTCGCCGCTTTCCTGACGCACCGGCTGCTGGGCGGTGATCACCACCGAGGTCCCCTTCAGCGACTCGGTGAAGATCTCGTCGAAGGCCTTGTTGATCGTGTCGGTGAGGACGTAGGTCCCCGAGACCAGCGAGACGCCGATCATCACCGCCAGCGTCGTCGTGAATGCGCGCCGCTTGCGCGCCCAGAGGCTCTTGACGGCGAGGCTAAGCAACCTGCAGCTGCTTCATCAGCTCGATCACCTCGTCGACCGAGCCGGGCGCGGCGTCGGAGACGATCTCCCCGTCGCGCAGGGTGAGCAGGCGATCGGCGAAGGTGGCGGCCTCGGGGTCGTGGGTGACCATGATCACCGTCTGGTCGAACTCGTCGACGGCCTGGCGCAGCAGCTTCAGCACATCGTGCGAGGCCTTGGAGTCGAGGTTGCCGGTCGGCTCGTCGGCGAAGACGACCGCCGGCTTGGTGACCAGGGCCCGCGCCACCGCGACCCGCTGCTGCTGGCCGCCGGAGAGCTCCGAGGGGCGGTGGGTGCGGCGGTCGTCGAGGCCGACCGTGGTCACGAGCTGGTCGAGCCAGGCCTGGTCGGGCTTGCGGCCGGCGATCGAGAGCGGCAGGACCAGGTTCTCCTCCGCGGTCAGGACCGGCAGCAGGTTGAAGAACTGGAAGATGAAGCCGAACTTGTCGCGGCGCAGCTCGGTCAGGTCGCCGTCGTCGAGGTCGGTGATCTCGGTGCCGTCGACCGCGACCGTGCCCGAGGTCGGGCGGTCGAGGCCGGCGAGGATGTGCATCAGGGTCGACTTGCCCGAGCCCGAGGGGCCCATGATCGCGGTGTAGCGGTCGCGCTCGAAGTCGACGCTGACGTCCTTCAGCGCGTCGACGGCGGCGTCGCCCTCGCCGTAGCGGCGGCTGACCTCGCGGGCCTCGACGATGAAGCCGTTCGAGGCCGCCGGGGCGGCGCCGTCGCCCGTCGGGACATGGGTCTGATCTGGGTTCGAATCGGCCATCCGTGACGTTCCCCCGCCGCATTTTCGGAGCCAGCCTCAACGTAGCGATTTACGCCTGTCGGCGTAGATTCGCGCCGGGCGCCTGGGCGCCTCAGCCCGACGGCTGTTCGAGCACCGAGCAGGGGAACGGAAAGCGGATCGACGCCGGCGCCCCACCCGGGCGGGCGCCGGGGTAGGTCACCTTCAGGCGGGTGAAGAGCCGGATCCCGACCGCCTTGCAAAGTCGCGGGCGGCTGAGGCGCACGCGCGCCGGGTCGCGCTCGAAAACGCCGGCGGCGCAGTTCGGCTCACAGATGTTGACGACGGCGGTGCCGCCGCCGGAGGCCGACTTGGCTCCGTAGTGCGTCCAGTGGATCTTGTTGACCCGCACGCCGGCGTCTCCGCATGCGGCGATCAGGTGATGGGGCTTGTAGCGTGCGTTGGTGCAGTTGCTGGGAAAATAGGTCTTGCGCTTCGCGGCGGGGGCTGCGGCGGCGACGATTCCAACCAGGCAGACGGCGAGCGCCAAGGCGAGCAAAACACGGCCGGTAAACGCGCGGTTCACGCCGCTCAGACTAGCTCCCCAACCCGGCGTTCGGGCTAGCCTGCAGGACGGGAGACACCATCAAGGCACTTGCAATCGTTCACGAGGACGACGCCGGCCCCGGCGTCTTTGCCCAGGAGTTCAAGGCGCGCCGCGCCAAGCTCGAGACCTGGGAGATCACCAAGGGCGGCGACCCGCCGGCCGACCCGCGCAAGTACGACGCGGTGCTGACCTTCGGCGGCGCGATGAACGTCGACGAGGAGGACGAGCACCCCTGGCTGGTCGAGGAGAAGCAGCTGCTGGCGGAGCTGCTCGAGGCCGAGAAGCCGCTGCTGGGCGTCTGCCTCGGCTCGCAGATCCTCTGCGAGGCGGCCGGGGGGACGCCGAAGCGGGCCGAGCGGCCGGAGATCGGCTGGTTGCAGGTCGAGGTCAACCCGAAGGGCGCCAAGGACCCGCTGCTGGCCCCGTTCGCCCCCCGCTTCACCGCCTTTCAGTACCACAGCTACGAGGCGCCGCCGCCCGACGGCGCCGAGCTTCTGGCCGAGAGCGTGGTCTGTCCGCAGGCCTACCGGATCGGCGACACCGCCTGGGGGATCCAGTTCCACGCCGAGGTCAGCGCCGCCGACGCGCTGCAGTGGATCAAGGAGCTCGAGGAGAAGCCCGACTCGGTCGACGTCGAGGTCGATTTCGAGCAGCTCGGCCGCGACACCCTGGCCGCGATCGGATACTGGAACGAGTTCGGCCGCGAGCTCTGCGGCCGGTTCATCGAGCAAGCAAGCCAGCTAGCCGCTAAGGCCACGGCCGCGGGGCGAATCAGCCGCGCCTGGCGCCTTTTGCATCGCATGCGGACGAAAGGCGCCACGCCGGACCGCGTGGTTGCTGAGATCGCGGCGAGCCAGCACGGAGTGGTGACCGCCGCGCAGCTCGCCGCGGCTAGGGATCGGCAGCGGCGGCCGCGCACGACGGCTGAAGAGCGGCCGGCTGCACCGGGTGCATCGCGGCGTCTACGCCGTCGGCCATCCAGGTCTGAGCCGCGAGGGGCGGTGGTTGGCGGGGGTGCTGGCCTGCGGCGAGGGCGCCGTGGTGAGTCATCTGGCGGCAGCAGCCCTCTGGAAGCTGCTGCCGCCGTCTTCAGGAGCGGTCGACGTCACGGTTCCCGGCGACGGCGGGCGCAAGAAGCAACAGGGCATCCGCCTCCATCGCTCCTGCACACTGGGGCCCGAAGATTGCACCCGGAGGCAGAACATTCCGGTCACCGTGCCGGCTCGGACGATCGCCGACCTGCGCCGGACTGTCCCCCCTCCGCAGCTTCGCCGCGCGCTGCGTGAAGCGGCCGTCCTCGGATTCGCGCTGGGAGACTGCAGAGGCCGATCCCACCCGCAGCGAGCTCGAGAGCCGCTTTCTCAAGCTCTGCCGCCGTCACCGGCTTCCTCAGCCTCAGGTGAACGCCCAGGTCGGAGACTTCACGGTCGACTTCCTCTGGCCGGACCGGCGCTTGGTCGTCGAGACCGACGGCTACCGATACCACCGAGGTCGCGTCGCTTTCGAGCAGGACCGTGCCCGCGACGTCGAGCTGCGGCTGCTCGGATACGAGGTGCTGCGCTTCACCCATCGACAGGTTGTGGGTGAGAGCGCTCGGGTAGCTGCCGCGTTGCGTGCCCTCCTGTGACCGCGCCCCTGGCGCCTTTTCGCATCGCATCCGGACAAAAGGCGCCATCGCCCGGTGCCGCGGCGGCCGAGCGGGGAGCAACCGGTTAGCCTGGGCGGCGATGGAGTTCCGCCGGCTCGGCGACAGCGACCTCGAGGTCTCCGAGATCTGCCTCGGCTCCTGGCTGACCTACGGAGCCGGGGTGGCCCGCGAGCAGACCGAGGCCTGCACGAACGCGGCCTTCGACGCCGGCATCAACTTCTTCGACACCGCCAACATCTACGGGATCGGCGCCGCCGAGCAGGCCTGGGGAGAGATCCTCGGCAAGCGGCCGCGCGACTCCTACGTGCTGGCGACCAAGGTCTACTTCCCGATGTCGGCGACCGACCGCGGCCTCTCGCGCGAGCAGATCCACAAGCAGATCGACGCCTCGCTGGCGCGGCTGCAGACCGACCACGTCGACCTCTACCAGTGCCACCGCTACGACACCGAGACGCCGCTGGAGGAGACGATGGGGGCGCTGACCGAGGTGGTCGAGGCTGGCAAGGCCCGCTACATCGGCTTCTCGGAGTGGCCGCCGGAGAAGATCCGCGAGGCGCTGGAGATGCCGGGCGTGGCCAAGTTCGTCTCCAGCCAGCCCCAGTACTCGATGCTGTGGCGCTATCCGGAGGCGGAGGTGATCCCGCTCTGCAAGCAGAACGGGATCTCGCAGATCGTCTGGTCGCCGCTCGCCCAGGGCGTGCTGACGGGCAAGTACGAGCCGGGCGACGAGCCGCCCGAGGACTCGCGCGCGGCAAGCGAGGAGATGAGCGGCTTCATCGGGCCGTTCCTCGACGACGAGGTCTTGGCGGCGGTGCAGCGCCTGCGCCCGATCGCCGAGGACGCCGGCCTGACGATGGCGCAGCTGGCGCTCGCCTGGATCCTGCGCGAGGAGGGCGTCGCGGCGACGATCGTCGGCGCCTCCCGCCCCGAGCAGGTGCACGAGAACGCCGCCGCCTCGGGGGTGAAGCTCTCCGACGAGGTCCTCGAGGCGATCGACGAGGCGCTGTCCACGGTCGGCCCGCTGACCCGGATCGGCGAGTGATGGAGTTCCGCCGGATCGGCGACAGCGAGCTCGAGGTATCGGAGATCTGCCTCGGCTCCTTTCTGACCTACGGGATGGGGGTCGGCGCCGACCGGGCCGAGGCCTGCGCCGACGCCGCCTTCGAGGCCGGGATCAACTTCTTCGACACCGCCAACGTCTACGCCAAGGGCGCCGCCGAGGAGATCCTCGGCGGGATCCTCTGCAAGCGCCCGCGCGACTCCTACGTGCTGGCGACCAAGGTCTACTTCCCGCTGCGCTGGAAGCACAAGCCCTGGACCTGGAATGACTCCGGGCTCTCGCGCAAGCAGATCGAAAAGCAGCTCGAGGGCTCGCTGAAGCGGCTGCGCGTCGACCACGTCGACCTCTACCAGTGCCACCGCTACGACACCGAGACGCCGCTGGAGGAGACGATGGAGGCGCTGACCGACGCGGTCAAGGCGGGCAAGGTCCGCTACATCGGCTTCTCGGAGTGGAAGCCGGAGCAGATCCAGGCCGCCCTCGACATCCCCGGGGTCGAGAAGTTCGTCTCCAGCCAGCCCCAGTACTCGATGCTTCACCGCCAGCCCGAAGCCGGGGTGATCCCGCTCTGCCGCGAGAACGGGATCTCGCAGATCTGCTGGGCGCCGCTGGCCGAGGGGGTGCTGACCGGCAAGTATCAGCCGGGCTCCGCGCCCTCGCAGGACACCCGTGCCGCGAACGAGAAGATGAACTGGGCCGGGATCGGCGGCTACACCCGCGAGGAGACGCTCGAGGCGGTGCAGCGGCTGCGCCCGATCGCCGAGGGGGTCGGGGTGACGATGGCCCAGCTGGCGCTGGCCTGGGTGCTGCGCGACGACAACGTCGCCGCCGCGATCGCCGGCGCCTCGCGGCCCGAGCAGGTGCGCGACAACGCCGCCGCCTCGGGGGTGAAGCTCTCAGAGGACGTGCTGGGGGCGATCGACGACGCGCTCAGCGGCGTCCCGGCGTGAGACGGCTCGGCTTCGCCGCAGCGCTCTTCTCCTGCGGTTGGCCGGCCTCCGGCAACCTGCGCCAGGCAGATCACGCGCTGCTGGCTCGCGGTGTGCCGGGGACCTGACCTCCCCACTCCCCTACCCGGTTCAGGCTCGCTAAACGGGGATCGCGGACGGACGTCGGGGCGCCGCGCGCTAGTGGCGCAGCGACTTCGGCCCGATCACCCGGAAGGCGCCGCGCATGAACGGGTGGATGCGGCAGAAGTAGGTGTAGGTGCCCGGGGCGAGGTCCTTGGGCGTGCTCCAGCTCGCGTGGCCGGAGGCCGGGGCGCCGAAGCCCGAGTAGTCGTAGCCGAGCTCGCCGGAGTCGAAGGTGACCGGGCCGTTGGCGACCGGGTAGGCGACGCCGGTGCCGCGGTTACAGGGCGCCTTGCAGGCGGTGATCGTGTGGTAGGCCTGACGCGGCGTAGTTGCCGTCGAGGCTGTAGAAGCTGAGCCGGCGGCCGGCGCGGATCGTCGGCGGGTTCGCCGCCGCCCCGGCCGAGAGCAGGCCTGCCCTGGGAATAGGCGAAGTTGTCGATCGAGACCGGGCCGAAGGCGCGGGGGCCGTTGGGAAGCCGGCGCGGATCCGGCAGCCCGGTCGGGCCGCCGCCGTGATGGTCGTTCTCGGCCAGGTGGCCGTGGGTGAGCAAGGCCTTCTTGGGGAGGCGCTTGCTGAACGGGTCGACGCCGCCGACGTCGGTTCCGTCGTAGACCGCGACCGGCATGATCCCCATCACCTCGTACCAATCGGCGCGCGAGGTGTCATAGGTGGTGTGGACGCTGAGGCGGTCGCGGGCGCGCAGCTTGACCCGCCAGGAGGGCCGGGTGGCGCCCATCGCCACGTCCCAGGAGACCGCCCCGGCGGGCTCGTAGTAGTGGGCGCGGGAGCGGAAGATCGCGGTGCTCTTGCGGCGGCGGTCGACTCGCAGGCCGGTCTTGATCCCGCCCGGATGCAGGTGCCCGACGGTGCTGATCAGGGTCACCGGGTGGCCCGGAACCCATGACCGCGCCGGGCCCTTGCGGCTCACCTGGGCACCGGTTGCCTGGTCGGGGAAGGTGTAGCGCTTGCCGTTGCCGAAGCGCCGCAGCGCGTCGAAGACCGGATAGGGGCTGATCCCCGAGACGTCCATCCACCTGGTGTGGACGGTGTGGATCGAGGCGGCGGCGGGGGAGCTGTCGGGGACGAAGTCGATCCGCCAGACCACGTAGACGCTGGCCGGGTTGCCGGTCAGGTCGTGCAGCATGTCGTTGAGGTACCAGGAGTCGCTGGGCAGCGAGCGCCAGCCGAATCCCTGCGGCAGCTGGATGATCGACTTCTCCTCCCCGGAGGCGAACTGGGGATTGCCGTTGACGAGCCAGACCGCGTGGTGCAGGTGGACGACGTCGACCGGGGGGACGGTGCCGTCGGCGTAGATGAACTCGGGGTCGAAGCGGGTGATGTAGCCCGGCACCTGCGGATAGAGGTCGGTCGGGTTGAACCGGATCAGGTTCTGGCCCGGCTTGATCGCCACCGGCCCGTAGCAGTAGGTGATGCGCTGGACGCCCTCGTAGTCGACGTGGGCGATCGCGTCCGGCTTGTCGTGGATCGCCGGGCACTGGCCGTCTATCCCGGCCCTGGCGCTGGCCGCGAAGCACAGCCAGGTCGCGGCGACGGCGACGACGAGCGCGGCGCGGCGGCGCACTATCAGCCCAGGCTTGCCTGGCGCTTCAGGCAGGTCCGCCGCTTGGACTTCATCTTGCGCAGCTGCTTGCGCTTCTTCTTCAGCTTGTGCTGGGCCTTGTGGAGCTTCGCCGCGGGCGCGTCACTCCGTTTTACGCGCTTCATCGCGCGGCTTGCCCTGCGGACCGCCTTTCGCGCCTTCTTCACCGACTTCTTGGTCGGGCAGACGTAGCCGACCCGGAAGGTGCCCCGCATGAAGGGATGGATGCGGCAGAAGTAGGTGTAGGTGCCGGGGGCGAGGTCCTTGGGCGTCAGCCACTTGTCCCGGTCGGCGGCCGGGGCTCCGGGCAGGCCGCCGTTTTGGCCGTTGAAGCCGAGCTCACCGGAGTCGAAGCTGACCGGGCCGTTGGCGAGCGGGTAGGCGACCCCGGTCCTGCCGTTGCAGGGCAGCTTGCAGCTGGTGATCGTGTGGAAGGCGTTGACCGACTGCTGGGCGTCGATGTTCTTGAAGGCGAGCGACTCCCCCGGTGCGACCGTCGGCACGCTCCAGCCCGAGCCGAGCTCGGCCAGGTAGGAGAACTTGTCGATCCGAATCCCGTCCTTCGGCGCCGCCTTCGACGGCAGGTTCAACGGATCGGGGACCCCGGTGCGGCTCGCCGCCATGGTTGTCGTTCTCGGCCAGGTGGGTGTGGGTAAGGACCTCGTTCTGGGGGATGTCGTTGGCCATCGCGTCCTTGACATCGGGGTCCCCGGACAGGACTCCGTTGTAGACCGCGACCGGCATGATCCCCATCACCTCGTACCAGTCGGCGCGACCGGTGTCGTAGGTCGTGTGGACGCTGAGCCGGTCACCCTCGTTGAGCTGCACCTTCCAGGTGTCGGGCGTGGCCCCCATCGAGACGTCCCAGGAGACCTCGCCGGCCGGCTCGTAGTAATGGGCGTCGGAGGTGAAGATCGTGTTCGTCTGGGCCCCCGCGTCACCCGCAGCTCGGTGTTGAGCCCGCCTGGATGCAGATGTCCGGCGGTTCCGACCAGGGTCACGGCGTGGCCGAGGTTGTTGGTCCAGGCCTGGGCGCTGCCGAGACAGCCGTGGGATTCCGGCGGGCGGCCGAACAGCGTGCAGGGCTGGCGGTCGGCCGCCGGGGCCTGGTCGGGGAAGGTGTAGCGGCCGTTCTGGCCGTCGGCGCGCAGGGCGTCGAAGATCGGGTAAAGGCTCGGGTTCCCGGAGACGTCCATCCACTCGTCGTCACCGGCTTTATCGAGGGGGCGTCGGGAGCGGTGTCGGGGACGAAGTCAAGGCGCCAGACGACGTAGACCTGGGCCGCCTGGGCGACCAGGTCGTGCAGCATGTCGTTGAGGTACCAGCACTGGCTGGGGTCCGAGCGCCAGCCGAACCCCTGCGGCAGCTGCTGGATCGTCTTCTCCTCGCCGACGGCGTACTGCGGGGTGGTCCCGAAGAGGGGGTTGCTGCAGCTGCCGATCAGCCAGACGGCGTGGTGCAGGTGCAGGACGTCGACCGGGGGCACCCTGCCGTCGGCGTAGATGAGCTCGGGGTCGAAGCGGGTGATGTAGCCGGGGACCTGGGGGAAGAGCTTGGTTCCGTCGGGGTCGGTGGCGGGGTTGAGGCGAATGATGTTCTGCCCCGGCTTGACCGAGACCGGCCCGTAGCAGTAGGTGAGGTGCTGGATCCCGTTGTAGTCGACGTGCGCGATCGCATCGGGCTTGTCGTGGATCGTCGGGCACTCCGCGGCGGTATCCCCGGCGCGGGCCGGAGCGGCGATCAGCAGCAGGGCGGCGAGCGAGAGCAGCAGGGCGGCGGCGCAGCGGACGATGCCGGGCATACCCAGCCGAGCCTCCATGCTCGCTCCCCTCATGCGATGACGGTATCAGACTGACCGAAGGTCAGTTCGTGCGTGATCACGCCTGTGTATCGGCTCCCAGGCCTGCCGCCTGAAGCGCATCGGCGAGGGCAGCTTCGTCGAGAAGGCAGCCGGGCTCTAGGCGGCTTTGGCGGCGGCGGACCCGCGGTAGGCGTCGGCCGCCTCGTGGAAGCAGAAGAAGAGCGCTTCCTCGATCGGCACGCCGCGCTGCTCGGAGATCTCCCGCGCCGCATCCCAGACCCTCTGCTTGGCGGCGGTGATCAGCTCAGGCGACGGCACCGCCGGCGCGGAGGAGGTCCTCGAGCTCGTACTCGACGTCGACGTAGATGAACATCCGGCCTTCGTCACGGGCCTGGGCCCTGCGCAGCGCCGCCTCGGCGACCCGCTCGGCCTTCGTCACGTCGGCGCCGTAATGGATCGCCAGCGCCTCGATCTCGTGCCGGGGCAGGTGGGTGGGCGGCTGAGGAAGAAACCCCTCGGCCGGCATCTGATGGGTTGCCTGCTGCAGGCCACCCTGAACAAGCGCAGATCCGGTGTCCGGGCTCGATGCCATCAGCCATAGCATCGGCACGGAGCGGGCGTGGCTTTAGGCCCTCAGCCGACTACGCGCTTGATCCGGAACCTGGCCACGGCGGCGGTCGCGTCCGCGAGGCCGTCGGGGCCCACCGCCTGGACCTTGAGCCGGTGCGCGCCCGGCCGCAGCCTGCGCACGAGCCTGCGCGAGCAGGCCCGGTAGCGGGAGCGGTCGAGCCGGCAGCGGAAGCTCGAGCCGGCCTCGCTGGAGCGGAACTTGAACACGACCCGTGCGCGGCGGTGGGCGGTCCGCACGACCCGGCGCGGCTTGCGCTTGAAGGAGGTGTTGGGCCTGTGCTTGGCGTTGCCCGAGCTGCCGCTGCCGCTGCCGCTGCCGCTGCCGGTGCCGGTGCCGCTGGAGCCCTCGCCGCCGGTGCCGCCGCCGGCCGGGTTGACGTCGCCGCTCAGAGCCCTGTAGACGTTGAGGCGGCCGCCGGAGACGGTGATGCCGCTCAGCGCCTGCAGCGGATCGACCGAATCGAGCAGCTCCGTCTTCACCTGCTGCGGACTCGTCGCCGGCACCTGCGAGAAGAGCAGCCCCGCGGCGCCTGTGACCATCGGCGTCGCCATCGAGGTCCCGCTCATCAGCTCGGTCCCGCCATCGCTCGGCGAGCCGTTGCAGACCAGCTTGATGTCGTCCATGTGCACGCCGTCGGACTGGTTGGTGCCGTCGCTGCTGAGCCGCAGGCGAACCTGGACGTCGTCGCCGGGCTGGATATCGGAGCCGAGCGAGAGGTAGGTGCTGCGGGCGTCGCTGTAGGGGCCGTTGAAGGTAAAGCTGTTGCCCGACCCCGGCTGCGCCTCGCCGTTGCGCAGGACCGCGATCTGGAAACTGTCGCCGCTGCTTAGCTCGACCGAGCGGTAGTAGGCGAGCCGCTCGCAGGTCGAATAGGCGGGGCCGATCGTGATCGGGCTTGAGATCTCGGTGTTGACCGTGCTCGGGGGGTAGTTGACGTCGCCCGGGGAGTCGGTGATTCCGACCGAGGAGAGCGGCGCCTCGCTGGTCGGCGACCAGCCGGGTCCCGAGGCGGTCGACCATTTCGCCGCGAAGTCGCCGCCCTCGAAATCGTCAACCAGGAAGGCCTTCTGCGCCGAGCTGCTGAGGATGTTCGTCCCCGGGGCGCCGAGGTCGACCGAGTTGGCGCCGTAGTTGGAGAAGCTGGCGCGCTGGTCGGCTTCTGTCGTCGCCGCGACACAGATCACGTTGCCGACGTCGAAGCCGCCCTGGTCGCTCGCGCAGGGGTAGGTCGGCGAGCTGTCGACGTTGTAGCCGACGTGGTTGATGCTGTCGCCGTTGCCGGCGGCGAAGACGTAGAGCGTCCCGGGATGGCTGGCGATCGCCTGCTCGACGGCGGTGCTGCGGCCGCTGCCGGAGATCGAGCCGTTGAGCACGCGCGCGCCGTGGCTGGCGGCGTAGTTGATCGCCTGGATCTCGCTCGACACCGGGCAACCGCTCTCGTAGGGACCGCAGATCCGCAGCTCCATCAGCGCTACGTGCCAGTCGACGCCGGCGGTGGCGATGCCGTTGTTGCCTTCGGCGCCGATGATCCCGGAGACGTGGGTACCGTGGCCGTTGAGGTCGAAGGGGTCGGCGTCGCCGCTGTAGAAGTCGTAGCCGTGGACGTCCTCGCCGAAGCCGCCGTCGTCGTCGATCCCGTTGCCGGGGATCTCGTCCGGGTTGCTCCAGAGCTGGTTCGCGAGGTCGGGATGGCCGAGGTCGGCGCCGGTGTCCATCACCGCGACGACCGTGTCGGGCGAGCCGGTGCTGAAGTCCCAGGCCTGCGGCCCGCCGATCTTCAACAGGCCCCACTGGTCCCCCGAGAGGAACCTGGGGTCGTTGGGGAACAGCTCGGCGGGGCGGAGGACCTCGTTCGGCTCCGCGTAGGCGACCCCGGGCTGGGCCTCGAGCTGGCGGATCGTGGCGTCGACCGAGCCGCCGTCGGTGATCTTCAGCAGCTGGGCGCGGGCCATCCCGAGCCCTTCGACCGTCTTGGTCCCGGCGTCGTCGCGAGCGTCGGCGCGATCGGCGCTCGAGCTGCCGGGCTCGTAGCGCACGATCACCTGGCCGGGGAC
The DNA here is from genome assembly GCA_963772265.1 of uncultured Solirubrobacterales bacterium. Lineage (GTDB taxonomy): Bacteria > Actinomycetota > Thermoleophilia > Solirubrobacterales > 70-9 > Mayfieldus. The sequence continues at coordinate 43,422 of CAVYWS010000003.1, forward strand.
AACGTCCTCGGCGGCGGCGGCGGCAGGCAGGGCAACGGCGATCGAAGCCGTGACTGCCGCTAGGCAGGCGCGCATGCGCAGCGAGTGAGTCATGAACTCACCCTGTTTATCGGCGTCCGTACCGGATCCACTGAGGGCTCAGAGAGGAGAAACCGCATCAGCATGCCAGTTTCGCCAACCGGCCCACCGAAACCTCGTAGATTCGTCCAGTCCGGGGCTGGTTCAGTAGCCGGGCGCGTGGCGAACCGCGTAGCGGCCGCGCGTGGCGGCTCGGCGGCGCTTGTGCCAGCGCGGCCCGCTGACTCCGCGGCGGTTGCCCGAGGTGTCCCAGCGCAGGCCGGCGATCACCGCGTAGGCGTGGCGGCGGTTGGTGTAGACGGTGATCCAGCCTCCGCGGCCGCGCACGCCCCAGTGCTTGAGGCCCCTGGAGTCCATCGGCGAGTCCAGAAAGCCGCCGCCGTGCAGCGCGTAGCTGACCGATCCCGAGCAGTCATAGCCGCTCGAGGCCCAGGCCCCGTGGCCGCCTCCCCACGCGTACGGGCGCCTGCTGATCCGGTTCGCCGCCGCAATCACCTCCTGCACCGCGGGGGGCGCCGAGGCCGGCGCGATCGCCTGGCCATGGACCAGGCGCGCCTTCTTGCCCGGAACGGTCGTGGGCGTTGCCGCGGACGGGCTGGCGGAGGGAACCGCCGTCCCTCCCGTCCCGGCCCTCGCGGCCGGGGCGGCGAGCAGCGCCGCGACTGCGCCACCGCAAAAGAGCGCGACAAACCTCAAACGCATCGCAGGGGGGTGCAACTCGAAAGCCTCCTTCTCATGCCTGCGGGGTTAGCTGTCGGGCTGGCGCTGAAGGAGCAGCGCTCCCACCTGAAGGTGGGTTCGCCCCTGCAAACCTGGGTCCCCCGCTTCCCGGCCCTGGCGAGCCGGGAACTCGGCGTCGGTTTCGGATTTGGGCTTCACAACAGCCGAACCGGGCCGGAGTTGCGGCCGAAACCTTGATCTGGAGGCGCTTTAGTCGAGCGCCGCGGCGAGCCGGCGCCGGTAGCCGCGTGCCTTCTCGGTCTCCTGGCCGAGCTCGTTGAGGACGCCGACGATCACGCGGCGAATCCGCTCACCGACCTCTCCGTCGTGCTCGGAGAGGTACTCGAGAAGCGCATCGAGGCCGCCGTCGGTCTCACCGCGATCGAGCTGCGCCAGCGCCTCGGAGAGCTCCGGCGGGCCCTCGCGCTCGAGCTCGATGTGGGCGGCGAGCCCGTCTGCCTCGAAGCTTCCGCTCGCGTCTCTCAGCGCCTGCAACGCATCGTCGTCCTCGCCGCGGGAGTGAAGGTCCTTCGCTCGGGCGACGGCGTCGTCGGCGGGCGAGGGCAGCAGCGAGTCGAAGAACTGCTCGACCCGGGCAGGGGGCTGGGCGCCGACGAACTCGGACACCACCTCGCCGTCGCGGAATGCCTTGACCACCGGGATCGCGGCGGTCTCGAATCGCATCGCCAGCTCCGGGTTGGCGTCGGTGTCGACCTTGGCGAGCACCACCTCTCCCTCCCTCGCCTCGGCCGCCTTCTCCAGCACCGGCCCCAGCACCCGGCAGGGCCCGCACCACTCGGCCCAGAAGTCGACCACCACCGGCAAGCGGCGGGACGCCTCGATGACCTCGCGCTCGAAGGTGGACTCGGTGACGTCGATCGCCATCTCGAGTCAGGCTAGCGGGCCGGCGCTTGCCGGCCCGGTTCGCTAAACCGTGGCGGCGGCCTGCTCGGCCTGGCTCTTCTCGGCCACCTCGGCCTCCTTCGACTGACCGACCTCGGGGGGTGGCTCCTGCCGCGGCAGCAGCACCTCGCGGGCGATCACCAGGCGCTGGATCTGGCTCGTGCCCTCGTACAGCTGCATGATCTTGGCGTCGCGCATCAGCTTCTCGACCGGGTATTCCTTGATGAAGCCGTAGCCGCCGTAGACCTGGACGGCGTCGGTCGTGATCTCCATCGCCGAGTCGGCAGCGAAGCGCTTCGCGTGCGAGGAGGCGAGCGTGTTGCGCTTGCCCTGGTCGAGCAGGACCGCCGACTGCCAGACCAGCAGCCTCGAAGCCTCGATCTTGGTCGCCATGTCGGCGATCATGAACTGGATCGCCTGGTGCATCGCGATCGGGACGCCGAACTGCTGGCGCTCCTTGGAGTAGTCGCAGGCGAACTCGAAGGCGGCGCGGGCGATGCCGACCGCCAGTCCCGAGACCCCCGGACGGGTTCGGTCGAGGGTCATCATCGCGAGCTTGAAGCCGTGGTTCTCCTCGCCGAGCATGTTCTCGGCCGGGACCTCGACGTCGTCGAAGGAGATGGTCGCGGTGTTGGACGCCCGCTGGCCCATCTTGTCCTCCTTCTTGTCGACCGTGACGCCGTCGGCGTCGGCGTCGATCACGAAGGCGGTGATCCCGCGATGGCCGGCCTCGGGGTCGGTCTTGGTGTAGACCGTGAACCAGTCGGCGTAGCCGCCGTTGGTGATGAAGCACTTGGAGCCGTTGACCACGTACTTGTCGCCCTGCTTGACGGCGCGCGTCTTCATCCCGCTGACGTCGGAGCCGGCGTCGGGCTCGGTGAGGCAGAAGCTGGCCAGCTTCGGGCCCTCGGTGAGCATCCCCAGGTACTTCTTCTTCGTCTCCTCGGAGCCGCCGATCATCACCGGCGCCGAGGCGAGGCCGTTGGCCATCAGCGAGGTGCCGATTCCCGAGCAGCCCCAGCCCATCTCCTCCTCGATCAGGCAGCCGGAGAGGTTGTCGAGGCCGGGTCCGCCGTATTCCTCGGCGATGTGGATGTTCATCAGGCCCACTTCCCAGGCCTTCTCGATGATCTCCTGCGGCCAGGTTCCGTCGCGGTCGTAGTCCCAGGCGACGGGGCGGATCTCCTTCTCGGCGAAGTTGTGCGCGAGCTCGCGAAGGTCCTTCTGCTCGTCGGTCAGCGTGAGGTCAACCACTGAGGCTCCTTTTGTCGGTCAAAGCCTTGTCTGAGGCAGCCACGTGCGTGGCTGCGGGGACTGATTGACTGGTCAGTCAACCAGTTTGACAAAGGTTACCGCACCGATTCGAGCCAGGCGCAGTCTGGCCCTAACCTTGATCCGATGCCCCTGGCGCTGAGCCAACTGACGGCCGGCAAGGTGATGATCGCGATCGTGATCGCCGTGGTCCCGATCGCCGCGATCGCCTTCGCCCGCTCGGGCTCGGCGCTGAAGACGCTCGGCAAGGGCCAGTGGGCGATCGAGCGCGAGCTTCCGCCCTCGCGCGGGCTCACCGACAGCCACCGCTCCGTCCCCCGCGCCGTGCGCGAGGCCGAGATCCGGCAGATGGTCGAGGCGAAGGCATATCGCCGCGAGGCCCGAGGCGGCGAGGCGCTCGACGTCGAGGCGGAGGTCAAGCGGCTGCTGGCGGAGACCGAAGCGCCGCCCAGCGCCGGGATCGACCGCGAGCTGCGCGAGGAGGTGCGCCAGCTGGTCCGCGCGCGCAACGAGCGCCGGATGCGGCGCGGCGAGCCGCCGCTGGACGTCGAGACCGAGGTCGAGCGCCAGCTGCGAAACCTCGAGGGACTCGGTCAGTAGTCCTCTCAGCCTCAACCGTTCTCCCGTCGGGTATACATTCAGCTATATGGCGAGCGACGCACAGGCAGAGCAGCACCAGGTCGAAGAGGACGAGCTGCTGACCCAGCCGGGGACCTACTTCAATCCCCAGACCGAGGTCCTCGTCGTCGTCGACGACTCGAGCTCGCTCGACCAGGAGATCTTCAACATGGAGGAGTACGAGGGGTCCGACTGGGTGCGGATCTCGGACGAGGTCCCGGTCGACGAGGACCGCCGCGACCGGCTGCTCGAGGACTTCCAGACCCGCTATCACCCCGGCTCGGCGGGCTCGATCTCCGAGACCGCGCTCGAGCAGGGCAACGGCGAGCTCGACGAAGGCGAAGACGAGCAGGACCCCGGCCGCGACGACTGAGCTCGCCGCCGCCTGAGCGCTTGAGCGAGCTGCAGACCGAGCGCCTCGACGCCGAGCGGCCATCGCTCGAGCGGCACCTGGCTTTCGTCGAGAGCCTCAGCGGCGACCCCGAGGTGGCCCGCTGGATTTGGCCCGAGCTCGGTCCGCGCACTCCCGCAGCAGGCGCGCGAGATGCTCGACGACAAGATCGCGCACTGGGAGGACCACGGATTCGGCCAGTGGATCTGGCGCGAGCGCGCCAGCGGCGACCTGATCGGTCGGATCGGGCCTCAATGGACGACCTCGCCGGGAGAGCTGGTGGTCGAGGTCGGCTGGATCGTCGCGCGGGAAAAGCAGGGCCGCGGATACGCGACCGAGGCCGGCCAGGCGGCGCTGCGCTGGGCCTTCGAGCACGCCGGCTGCGAGCGGATCGTCGCCTTCACCTGGACCGAGAACCTGGCCTCGCTGCGGGTGATGGAGAAGCTGGGGATGCGGCGCGAGCGCGAGTTCGAGCTCGTCGGCCTGCCGCACGTGCTGTACCTCGCCGAGGCCTAGGGCCCGGCTAGGAATCGGCGATCACGAAGGCCAGGAAGGCTCCGTACAACGCCGCCCAGGCGAGGATCGGCAGGGCATCGAAGCGCTCGCGTAGGCGCAGGGCCCAGAAGGCGACGGCACCCCCCGCCAGCCCGAGGACCATCGAGGCGACGGCAAAGCGGTCGAGCTGCCAATCCGTGAAGGCGAGCCCAATCGCGATCGGGATCGTGGATTGAAAGACCATCGCGCCGGTGATGTTGCCGAGCGCGAGGCTGTCCTTGCCCTCGCGCACCCAGAAGAAGCTGTTGGCCTTCTCCGGCAGCTCGGTCGCCAGCGGCGCTAGCACCAACGACAGAACCAGGGCCTCGACCCCGATCGACTCGGCGACGTCCAGCAATTGGTCGACGAACAGATGCGCGCCGCCTACCATCGCCCCGAGACCGACCAGGAGCTGCAGCAGGATCATGGTGAGCGCAGGATCGGTGCGGCGCCTCACACGCGGGTCGAGGATCAGCGGCTTCAGCGTCTCCGAGGCCTGGCGGGCGCCGCCGCGGGCGAGCGTGCGCTGCACATAGACGAGGTAGGCGCCGAAGAAGACGACCGCCGCCGCGATCCGCAGCGGCCCGGGCACGCCGACCCCGAGCAGCAACGCGACGGCGAAGAAGCAGAAGAAGAAGGCGAGATCTCGCTCGAGGGTGGGCGCGTGTGCGGAAAGGCTCCGACCCTGGGAGCGGCGCCGGCGGTAGGCGAGCGCAGAGACGCCGACCAGCGCCATTGCGATCGTGGCGAGCAGAAACGGCGCGCCGACTATCGCGCCCACCGCGACCCCCTCCGAGCCGGCACCGCCACCGATCAGGGCGACGATCGGGATCAGGGTCTCGGGCATCGCTGTTCCGACCGCCGCGAGCAGGCTGCCGACCGCCCCCTCCCCCATCGCCAGCCGGTGGCCGAGCCACTCGACTGCGTTGGTGAAGACCAGCGCGCCGGCGAGGATGACCGCGAAGCTGACCAGCAGCAGAAGGGCGTCCACTCAGTGGAACCCTAGGCGTAGTAGAAGGCGACGGCGAGGATCGCGTAGGCGGCGAGCAGCTGGACGCCCTCGAACCAGTTCGAGCGGCCCTCCTGGGTGACGTAGTTGGCGAGCAGGACCGCGAACAGCAGCCCGGCGAGCTCGAAGCCATTGAAGACCAGCGGCATCGGCCCCGGGCCGATGAAGAACGAGCACAGCACGAGCACCGGTGCAACGAACAGGGCGATCTGCGCCCCGGAGCCGATCGCGATGCTGACCGCGAGGTCCATCTTGTCCTTGCGCGCAACCAGCACCGCGACCCAGTGCTCGGCGGCGTTGCCGACGATCGCGACCACGATCGCGCCGATGAAGAACTCCGAGAGCCCGATCGAGTGCGAGGCCTCGCTGATCGAGCCGACCAGCACCTCGGACATCACCCCGACGGCAACCCCGGCGATCGCCAGCATCAGCACCGAGGTGCGGGTCGACCAGCCCCAGGTGTCGTTGTCCTCGTACTCGGGGTTGAAGATGTCGCGGTGGGTGCGCAGCGAGAAGACCAACCCGGCGACGTAGACCAGGATCAGCACCACCGCGACGATCAGCGACAGGTGCTCAACAGTCGAGCCGAAGCCGATCCGTTCGGCGCCAGGCGAGGGCAGCCCCTTGCCGTCGATCAGCTCGAAGACGCCCGGCATCACCATTGCGGTGGCCGCCGCCAGCAGCATCGTCGTCTGCACCCCCACCCCGGTCACCGAAAAAGTCTGCTCCTTGCGCCCCAGGCCGCCGATGAAGAAGGCAGCCCCCATGACCAGCAGGGTGTTGCCGATCACCGAGCCGATCAGCGATGCCTTGACCACCTCGTGGAGCCCCTGGCCGAGCGCGAACAGGGCGATGATCAGCTCCGGCGCATTGCCGAATGTGACGTTGAGAAGCCCGCCGATTCCCGGCCCCGAGCGCGCCGCCAGCTCTTCGGTGGCGCGCCCCATCAGGGCCGCGGTCGGAACGATCCCGAGCGCCGAGGTGACGAAGATGGCGCCGGCCGAGGCGCCGGCGAGGTCGAGGGCGATCGCGACCGGGATGAACGGCGTGAACAGATACGGCCAGCCGTAGGCGCCGGTGAAGAAGGCTGCGTTCAGCCTTGGGGTGCCCGAGCCCTCCATCGCCGGGCAGCCTACGCAGTCAGGCGGCTAGGGCGCGAGGCGCTAGGGCGCCAGGCTCTGGCAGTTCTGGAGGTCCGCCGAGGTGTTGGCCTGGGCGATGCACTGGAGGTACTTCTGGGCCTGCTGGGCCTGGGCCCCGCCGGGGGTGACCGCGGTGCCACCGCCCCCACCGCTGCCGGTGCCGCCACCCACTCCGGGCAGGCTTCCGAGCCCGCCGCTGCCGAGCTGGTCGAGCAGTTGAGAGGGAACCCCGAGCGCCGAGAGCAGGTCGCTGAACGGCTTCGGGTTCGACGGCGCCTCGATCGTCTGCGACTCGTTGACCTTGCCGAGGCTGATGTCGAAGTTGATGTCGACCTTCTTCGTCGTGCCGCTGGTCGGCTCGACCGAGAGGTCGAGCGTCAGCCGGCGCAGGATGTGGTCGTCGGTCCCGGAGTAGAGGTCGAAGTGAGCGGTCTTGACCGCGCTCTTGATCTGGTCCAGCTGGCTCGCGTCGGGGATCTGGGGACTGGCCGCTCCTCCGAGCGCGCCGAGCGCCGACTGCGCCGTGATCAGGCTCTTCAGCGAGTCGACGAGCCGGTTCACGTCGAGATCGCCCGAGATGTGGTTGGTCTCGGTCCCCTCGACGTCGGCGGTGCCGTCGTTCTGCAGGTTCGTCAGCAGCTCCTTGGGGTCCTTGATCCCGAGCCGCTGCAGCAGCTGCTTGGTGTTGTTCGGGCTGCTGCTCGGACTGCTGGCCGGCGGCCTGCTCGACGCCCTGCTTGAAGCGGTCGAAGAGACCCTGGTCGACCTGGTAGTCGCTGCCCTTGTAGTTGACGTAGGCGGCGTCGCCGGTGGAGATCAGCCCGCCGTCGAAGTTGAGGCTCTGTCCCTGGGCGGAGCCGTCGGCGCTGATGTCGAAGTCGAGCTTGGGAACCTTGTTGTCGCCCTGGCTCTCGAACGGGCCGCTGAGCTCGGCGTTGACGCTGCCGCCCTGGTCACCCTCGACATTGACGTCGAGCTTCAGCGAGAGGTCGCCGCTCTTGACCGGGTCGGTGTTGCCGGAGAAGGTCTGGTCGAGGACCTTGCTCGGGTCCTCTCCACCACCGCCGCCGCCACTGCTGCCGCAGGCGGCGAGCGTCGCGGCGAGCACGACGAGGACGGCGATCGGCAACAGCAGGCGCAGGCGGGTCAAGAGGACTCCTTCGATTCTGGCTCGGAAATCGGGCGCCCCCCGGGGCGCGGACGGCGCAGGGTAGCGCACCTTCGAAAGCTTGCGCAACGCAGGCTCGACGTTCGGATTAGTCTCACTCGACCATGCGGCCGCGCACGATTCTCTACACGGGCAAGGGCGGCGTCGGCAAGACCAGCGTCGCCGCCGCCACGGCCCGTGCCTGCGCCGACGCCGGGCTGCGCACGGTCGTCCTCTCGACCGACCCCGCGCACAGCCTCTCGGACTCGCTCGAGGTCGGGCTGGGCCCCGAGCCGACCCAGGCAGGCGACCGCCTCTGGGGCCAGGAGGTGCGGGCCCAGCGTGAGATGGAGACCAACTGGGCGGCGGTCCAGGACTGGCTCGGGAAGCTGCTCGCCGACCGCGGGATCGAGCGGGTGCGGGCCGAGGAGCTGACCGTTCCACCCGGCATGGACGAGCTGTTCTCGCTGCTGCAGATCAAGCGCCATCACCAGCGGGCCGAGTTCGAGGTCGTGATCGTCGACTGCGCGCCGACCGGCGAGACGCTGCGATTGCTCGGCTTCCCCGACATCGCCCGCTGGTGGCTGGAGCGCGTCTTCCCCTGGGAGCGGCGGCTGATCGGCGCGGCGCGGCCACTGGCCCGTACCTTCGACGTTCCGCTGCCGGGGGCCGAGGTCTTCGACGAGGTCCAGCGCCTGGTCCGCAACCTGATCGAGATGAACGCGATCCTCCGCGACCGCGATCACTGCTCGATCCGGCTGGTGCTGAACCCCGACCGGATGGTGATCAAGGAGGCGCAGCGGACATTCACCTATCTCAACCTCTACGGCTATCTGACCGACGCCGTGATCGTCAACCGGATCTTCCCCGACGACGTCGAGGACGGTTACTTCGGCGCCTGGCTGCGGCGCCAGCGCCAGCACCTCGAGCAGGTGCGCGAGGGCTTCGCCCCGGTCCCGGTCCTGACCTCGCGCTACTTCGAGCAGGAGGTCGTCGGGCCCCGAGATGCTCGACCGGCTGGGCGCCGAGCTGTTCGAGGACCGCGAGCCGCAGGCGGTGCTCCACAGCGAGCTCGCCCACGAGCTGTCCAGCGAGGGTGGGGTGGCGACGCTGCGGCTCCCGATCCCGTTCACGGAGAAGGCCGAGATCGATCTGAAGAAGGTCGGCGACGAGCTGATCGTCTCGGTCGGCGGCGAGAAGCGGACTATCATCCTGCCCGCCGCCCTGGCCGACCGCAGCCCGTCCGGAGCGAGCTTCGAAGCCGGAACCCTGAAGGTGACATTCGACGATGTCCGATCCCAACGACCACAGCCAGAGCGGGTTTGAGCCGCGCGAGGGGGCCGGCGGCGGGGCCGCCGACGAGGCCCAGCGCTTCTGGGGCGAGTACGCGCGCCGCACCCGCCCGGGGCGCGGCACGGGCCGCGGCAGTGGATCGGAGACCGGCAACGGCCACGGCTCGGCTGCGGCCAACGCCCACGAGTGCCTCGAGTGGTGCCCGATCTGCCGCACCGCCGACCTGCTTCGCGCCTCGACCCCGCCCGAGCTTCGCGACCAGCTGCAGAGCCTCCAGCACGACGCGCTGGTCACCCTGCGGGGCGTGATCGACGCCTACCTGGACCGCTCCGAGACCGGCCACGCCCAGCGCGGCGGCCCGGTCGAGAACATCCCGATCGACTAGCGGGCCGGCGCTAGCGACAGAGCGCGATGTTGAACCGGGTGCTGTCGAGCGCGCCCATGAACCCGAGCCAGAGCGGCTACGTACATCTCCATTCCGCAGGCGCGGGTGATGTCGCCGAGGTCGATCACGCGATCGGCGGGCCAGCCGAACTCCCCCAGCAACTCGACCACGCCGGGCTTTGCCCGCTCGTCGCCGCAGATCGGCATCACATGGTCGCCCGGGACCTTGGCCGGGTCGACCATCACGTCGGCGTTGACCGTGTTCAGCGCCTTCACCACCCGCGCGCCCTCGAACCTGCGCTGGATCGAGGCCCCGACGCTGTCCTTGTTGCTGATCCCGACCGCCGGTGGCGGGCCGCCGGAGAAATCGAGCGCATTGGAGACGTCGATCAGGGTCTTGCCGGAGAGGTTCTCGGCCCCGGCTGCGTCGAGCGCTTCCAGGGAGTGCTCGCCGGCCGTGCAGTTGAAGAGCAGCTCGCCGTAGGCGGCGGCGTCGGAGAAGTCACCTTCGCTGCCCCGCTCCCCCGCGCCGGAGGACCAGGCGACCGCCTTCTCGTTGCCCCCCTGCCGCGAGCCCATCCTGACCTCGTGGCCCAGCTCGACCAGCCTCGAGCCGATCGCCTGGCCCACCGTTCCGGTTCCCAGCACTCCGATCTTCACCTCGTCTCCTTTCGTCCCCCGTCAACCTACAAATTCAAGTGCAGTTGAAGTCAAGTGCGGCCGGCGCCGGCCTTGCCCTCGATCCCCGCCGGAGGTAGGGTCGAACCAGGAGGAGAAAGGAGCAAGGAATGGCTGATATGGAAGTCAAGAACTTCGACTCACCGGACGAGGTCCGCCCCTTCGAGGGCAAGGGCCAGGCCGAGGTCTTGAACATCGGCGGCCAGGTCGTCGGACGCGCGACCTTCGAGCCGGGTTGGAAGTGGTCGGAGAACGTTAAGCCGATCGCCGGCACCGACTCATGCCAGGTCTCGCACCTCGGCTACGTCCTCTCAGGACGGATGCGCGTCTACATGGACGACGGCTCCGAGGCGGAATTCGGCCCCGGCGATGTGATGGCGATCCCTCCGGGGCACGATGCCGAAACGCTGGGCGATGAGCCCTGCGTCTCGCTCGACTTCGGAGAGTTCGGCGACTACGCGAAGCGCGGCTAGCGAGGAAGTGACAGAAATCACTCTGCCCGGCGCGGCGGGGGCCGTACCCTTGGGGCGGGATGGGGAGCACCTGCCCCAACTGCGGTACCGAGAACCCCGAGCGGGCTCGCTTCTGCATGTCCTGCGGCGCCGGGCTTTCCCCGAGCTGCCCGAACTGCGGAGCCGAGAACCCGCCCGGCGCCAAGTTCTGCATCGAGTGCGGGACCGCGTTCGCGGGCGAGGCGGCCCCGGCCCCCGGTGAGGCGGTTCCGGGCTCTCCCGGCGCGACCGCCCCCGCATGGCCCGAGGCGCCCCGGGAGGCGGCCGACTCGGAGCCGCTGCCCGAGGAGCGGCGCCAGGTCTCGGTCCTGTTCGCCGACCTCTCCGGCTACACGGCGGTCGCCGAGCAGATGGACCCGGAGGCCGTGAAGCAGATGCTCGACCGGACGCTTCGAAAGCTCGGCGAGGAGGTGACCAGGTTCGGCGGCAGGGTCGACAAGTACATCGGCGACAACGTGATGGCCGTCTTCGGCGCCCCGCAGTCCCACGAGGACGACCCCGAGCGGGCGGTCCGCGCCGGGCTGGCGATGCAGGAGACGATGGAGCGGCTCAACGAGCGCCATGCCCCGCAGAGCCAGGTCAACTTCCTGCTCCGGGTCGGGATCAACACCGGCGAGGTTCTGGCCGGCCGCATGGGCGACGGCTACACCGTGATCGGCGACGCCGTCAACGTCGCCGCCCGCCTGCAGGCCGCGGCGCGGCCGGGGACGGTGACGGTCGGCGAGTCGACCTACCGCGCCACCCGCGAGGCGATCTCCTACGACGAGCTCGAGCCGCTGACCCTGAAGGGCAAGGCCGAGCCGGTTCCCGCCTGGGAGGCGAGAGACGTCCTCGACGAGCAGCCGGCGCGCCGCACCGCCGGGCGGCCCGGAGCGCCGCTGGTCGGCCGGGTCGACGAATCGGCGCTGCTGCTCGAGCTTGCCCAGCGGGTCGAGCGCGAGAGCCGCCCCCATCTGGTCACCGTGATCGGGCAGGCGGGGGTCGGCAAGTCGCGGCTGATGCGCGAGTTCGGGGACCGGATTGCGGAGCTCGACCCGGAGCCGAAGCTGCTGAGCGGCGAGTGCCCGCCCTACGGCTCGGGGATCTCCTACTGGGCGCTGGGCGAGATGGTCCGGGCCGAGTTCGGGATCGGCGGCGGCGAGCCGAACGAGACGGCCTGGGCGAAGCTGCACGACGGCATGGTCGAGCGACTCGAGGGCACCGAGGCCGAGGGCGCGGAGAGAAACGCGGCGCTGATCGCCCGGATGCTCGGGATCGAGCCGCCCGAGGGCGCCCCCTCGCTGGAGAGCGAGGACCCGCAGCGGATGCGCGAGAGCCTCTTCTCGGCGATCCGGGTGATGCTGGAGGCGATCAGCTCGCGCGGTCCGCTGGTGGTCGCCTTCGAGGACATCCACTGGGCCGACGAGGGGATGCTCGACCTGATCGAGCACCTGGCGCGCTGGATGCGGGGGCCGATGCTGCTCGTCTGCCTGGCCCGCGACGAACTGCTCGACCGCCGCACCGGCTGGGGCGGCGGGCGGCGCAACGCGACCTCGATCTACCTCGATCCGCTCTCGGACACCGAGACCGAGGCAGCTGGTCGAGAGCCTCTACGGCAACGGCAACCGCGAGCTGGTCAGCCGGGTCGCCGAGCGGGCGGGCGGCAACCCGCTGTTCGCGGAGGAGATGGTCAACCGGCTTCAGGAGGGCGGCGACGAGCCCGAGGCGCTGCCCGAGACGGTCCACTCGGTGCTCGCCGCCCGGCTCGACTCGCTGGCGCCGTTCGAGCGCCGTCTGCTCCAGCAGGCCGCCGTGGTCGGGCAGAACTTCTGGCTCGGCGTCCTGCTCAGGGCGTCCGGCCAGAGCGAGGGCCAGGTGACCGATGCGCTGGCCTCGCTGCAGGACAAGGAGCTGGTGATCGCCAACCCGGCCAGCCGCCTGGCCGGCGAGCGCGAGTACGTCTTCAAGCACGCGCTGATCCGCGACGTCGCCTACGGGATGCTGCCCAAGGCGACCCGCTGCCGCCAGCACTTCCAGGTCGGCGGCTTCATCGAGGAGCGGGCCGGCGAGGAGCGGCGACCGGGCGGTGGCGCTGATCGCCGACCACTACGGCCGCGCGGCGTCGCTCTGCGCCGAGACCGGGCTGGATCCCGACGAGGCGCGGGTGATGAACGCCAAGGCGGTCCAATACCTGGAGGCGGCCGGGGACGCGGCGCTGGGCCTCTACTCCAACCAGGAGGCGCTGGGCCACTACCGCGCCGCCCGCGAGATCGAGGGTGCGCTCGAGGAGGACGCCGCGGCCCGGATCGGCGAGAAGATGGGCGACGTGGCGCTGCGGCTGGGCCGGGTCGACGAGGCGGTCGAGGTCTGGGAGCAGTGCCTCGACTACCACCGCCGCCAGGAGGACCTGGCCCGGGTCGGCGACCTGCACCGCAAGATCGGCGCCGGGCTCTGGCACAAGGGCGACCGGGCGGCCTCGATCGACCACTACCAGAAGGGGATCGACCTGCTCAAGGACGGGCCGCCGTGCCTGGAGCTCGTCCGCCTCTACGAGGAGGCCGCGTCGCTGTACATGCACACCGGCGACAACATGCTCGCGATCTACGCCTCGGAGAAGGCGCTGCGGCTGGCCGAGCGGCTCGGCGAGGCGGCGGCGGCGAGCCGCGCCCACGGGATCTTCGGCCGCGTCTTCGGCCGGATCGGCGACTTCGAGAAGGCGCGCGAGAACCTCGAGCGCTCGGTCGAGCTGGCGCGCGAGACCGACCAGGCGGAGGCGGTGCGGGCGCTGCTCACCCTCGGCTACCACCTCGAGGTCTCCGAGGCCGACTACGAGGGCGCCCGCGACGCCTACAGCGAGGCGCTCGACCTGGCGATCGAGGTCGGCGACCTGCCCTCGCAGGTCGAGCTCCACGCGGCGCTGGCCGAGCTGGCCGTCTACCGCGCCGACTGGGACGCGGTGAAGATCCAGACCGACGCCAGCGCCTCGCTGGCCGAGCGCGAGGGCCTGCTCGGCAAGCTCTGCTTCCCCTACGTGATGCGCGGAGTGCTGCGCTGGCGCGACGGCGACTGGGACGGGTCGGAGGAATCGCTGCGACGGGCCCACGAGGTCGCCGAGCAGGTCGGCCGCTCCGAGGTCGCCTTCTCGGCGCTGTACTGGCTGGCGATGGTGCTCTCGGACCGCGGCGACCACTCCGCGGCCGAGACGGCGCTCGCGCAGGCGCTCGACGTCTGCGAGCGGGCCGGCCTGGTGGCGCAGTCGGTCGAGGCGACCTCGGCCCGGGCCGTCAACCTGGCCCTGGGCGGGCGCGCCGATGCCGCCCGCGAGGCGGCCGAGGGCGCCGCGCACCTGGCCGAGCGGCTGCAGCAGTACCCGGTCGGCCAGGCGGCGACCCAGGAGGCGGCCGGGATGACCGCCGAGGACCCGGCCGAAGGTGCGGCGGCGCTCGAGCAGGCCGGGGCGGACTGGGAGCGGCTCGGGCATCCGCTCGACCGGGCGCGCTGCGACGAGGCTCGAGGCCGCCTGCTCGCCGAGTCCGATCCCGACGCCGCGCAGGAGGCGCTGGACGCGGCGGCGCGCCGCTACGAGGAGCTCGGGGTGGCGCACCTGGCCGAGCGGGCGCGCCAGCTGGTCGCTTCGTAGCTACGGTTGGCCGGTGCCCGAGCTGAGTCGCCCCGACGGCGCCCGGATCCATTACGAGGTTCGCGGGGACGCCGGGCCGGTGATGCGTCCTGCGCCACGCTACTGGTCCTGGGGGCCCGGCATCTACGAGGAGATGCTCGACGACCTGGCCGCCGACCACCGGGTCGTCATCCACCATCTGCGCGGCACCGGTGAATCCTCGCGCGAAGGGCCCTACGACACCGAGACCGACAGTCGGCGACCTCGAGGCCGTGATCGAGGCGGCTGGGCCGTCGGCGCTGGTGCTGTCCACCGCCGACAGCGCCAACCGCGCCGCGAAGCTCGCCGCCCGCCGGCCAGAGCTGCTCGGTGCGCTGATCGGCTTCGGGGCCGCCCCCTTCGCCCGCGCAGCTTCGCGGGCGTCGGAGGGAATGGTCAGCGTCCGACGAGGTGGTCACCGCGTTCACAGACCTGCTCCTGCACGACTACCGCGGCGGGCTGCGCAACCTGCTCGAGGCGACCAATCCGCAGGCGAGCGAGGAGGAGCTGCGCGAGCGGGTGCACCGCCAGGCCGAGTTCTCCCCGGGCCGGCGGCGCTGGCGCGCTTCAAGGCCTGGATCGAGGACGATCCCCGCGCCGAGGCGCGGGAGCTCGGGGAGAAGCTGTGGATCTTTGCCGCGCCCAGCGTCGCCGGCCCCTGGCTGCCACCGACCGACGTCCTGCGCCGCCTCACGGCCGAGAACCTGCCCGACGCGCATGTCGTCCAGCTCGAGGAGGGGGCGGGGCCGATCAGCAACCCGCACGAGTCGGCCGACGCGGTGCGAGAGATCGCCGCCGAGGTCCGGGCCGGCGCGGCATAGGGACAGCCGGGCACGCCGCTGGCGGCGCGGGCGCGAAAGTACAATCGCCGCGTGGCCACCTGGATCCTCACCGGGTCGCTGGAGAACTTCCGGATCAACGTCAAGCGCGGCTTCGACCTGATCGGGTTCAAGGAGCGGCGGCGGAGACAGGCCGAGCAGTTTCGACCCGGCGACTCGATCGTCTTCTACGTCACCGGCGTGCAGGAGTTCGGCGCGATCGCCGCAGTCGACTCGGAGATGTTCGAGGACCGCACCCCGGTCTGGCCTGCGGGACCCAAGCAGGAGGCCTATCCCTGGCGGGTCGAGGCGCACCCGGTGCTGGTCCTCGACGAGGAGGAGTTCCTGCCGGCGGCTGAGCTCGCCGCCGAGCTCGAGCACGTCGCGAAGTGGCCCGCCGAGCACTGGCAGCTCGCCTTCCAGGGCCAGCTGCGAACCGTCTCCGAGCACGACGCGGAGCTGCTGTCCGAGCGGCTCGCGGCGGCGGCGGGCAAGAGGCCTCTGGACGTGGCCTAGGTGACCGGGCCCGATCCCCCTCGCACCCATTCACGGCACTTCACGGCCGAGCAGGCCAACGCGGCGCTGCCGACTGTCAAGCCGCTGCTTCAGCGGCTGCGCGACGCCCGCGACCTGCTCACCGACGAGGAGGCCCACGCGGCCCTCGGCGACGCCGCTCCGACCAACGGCGGCGGTGAGTCCGGTACCCAGGTCGGGGAGGCGTTCATCGAGGTGCGGCGGCTGCTGCTGACCCTGCAGGAGGCGGGGATCGTGGTTCGCGACATCGACCGCGGGCTGATCGACTTCCCGACCATCATCGACGGCCAGGAGGTCTATCTCTGCTGGGAGCTGGGCGAGGACGAGGTCGCCTTCTGGCACGAGCTCGACGCCGGCTACCGTGGACGCCGGCCGCTCTGAGGACCGGCATTCCGGCCGGCCCCGGCCGGCTAGCTGGCTGGAGGGAATCGCCGCCCTCGGCGGGGCCGAGCGGATGGCGGCGATGGGCGCGGTGGTCTGCGCCGCCGCGACGGCTCTGCCCTGGTACAAGGCGCCGGTCGGGGGGCTCGTGAAGACCGGCCTGGGCAGCTTCGGGTTCGCGATGGCCGCCCAGCTGATCACCGCCGGCGCGGCGCTGGTGCTGCTCGCCGAGTTCGGGCGCGGCCGCCGTCCGCCGACCCCCCTTCACAAGGGGACGCTGCTGGCGGCGGCCGGCATCTGGGCCGGCGCGATCGTCGTGCTCTTGATGTTCGAGCGGCCCCAGTTCCGGCTCGCCGGGTTCGACCAGGACTACTCGCTTGCCTACGGGATCTTCGTCTCGCTGGCCGGCGCGGTGCTGCTCGCCGCCTCGGGGCTGCGGATCCGCCAGACCGAGATCGCCGCCGAGCGCCGGCCCTAGTCGTCCTCGTCAAGCGGGGGCGGGGGCTCGATGCCGGCGCCCTGCATCCCCTGCTCGATCCGCTCGATCACAGTTCGAACCACCGTCACCCGGGCATAGCGCTTCGACTCGGCCGGCACCAGATGCCACGGCGCATAGAGCTCGTCGGTGCGGGCGAGCATGTCCTCGACCGCCTCGGCGTACTGGTCGCGCTTCTCGCGGTTGCGCCAGTCCTCGTCGGTCAGCTTCCAGGCCTTCAGCGGGTCGTTCTTGCGGTCCTCGAAGCGGCGCAGCTGCTCGGCGTCGGAGATGTGCAGCCAGAACTTGACCAGGATCATCCCCTCCGCGGCCAGCGATCGCTCATAGGCGGAGATCTCCTCATATGCCCGCAGCCACTGCTCGCGGGTCGCGAGCCCCTCGACCCGCTCGACCAGGACCCGGCCGTACCAGGAGCGGTCCAGCACTGCCATCCCTCCCCACCCCGGCAGGACCGGAGAGAAGCGGGAGAGGAAGTGGTGGCGCTTCTCGTCCTCGGTCGGCGTGGCGAACTGGACCACGCGCACGTGGCGGGGGTCGAGCGGCGCCACCAGCCGCTTGATGCAGCCGCCCTTGCCCGAGGCGTCCCAGCCCTCGAAGAGGACGCAGAGCGGCGGTCCGAGGCGGCCGTCGCCGATCAGGCCCGCCGAGAGTGAGGCGGAGCTGGGACGAGCCGCTCCCAGGCGCGCTCGAGAGCCCGCGCCTCGTCCTTGCGCGACAGCACCGGGCTGAGGTCGACCTCGTCGAGGCGGCCCATGGCTAGCCGGCTACCCCGGCGGGGACACGAGGCGGCGGCGGAGGTTCGTCATTGGTGGTTGCCTTCAGTACCAAGGGCAGGATAAAAGCCCCGGTGACGATCAGGATGATGCCGATCGTGACCAGCCAGCGCGAGCGCGAGAGGTGCCCGAGGATGCCGAGCACGAAGCCGAGCATCATCAGCGTCACGTAGGGCCCGAAGTTGCGAGGCAGCTCGGCGAGCAGGGCGGGGGCGGCCGCCAGCAGGGCTATCACCGGGCGATTATCGCCGCCGTGGGCGCCGGGAGGCGCTGGGTATCCTTGCCCGGTGGTGGCTCGATGATGGCCGATCCCCAGACACCCGCCTCGGTCGAAGAGGTGAAGGAGGCGCTGGCCCGCGTCGCCTATCTCGCCGACGAGCCCGCGGCGCTGGTCTCCTTTCTCGCCCAGCGGCTCGGCAAGCCGGTGCTGGTCGAGGGGCCGGCGGGGGTCGGCAAGACCGAGCTCGCCAAGGCGCTGTCGCGGGCCAGCGGCCGCGAGCTGGTGCGCCTGCAGTGCTACGAGGGCCTCGACGAGGCGAAGGCGCTGTACGAGTGGAACTACCGCAAGCAGCTGCTGCGGATCCAGGCGGGCGAGGAAGCCGGCTGGGAGGCGGTCCAGGAGGACATCTTCGGCGAGGAGTTCCTGCTGACGCGGCCGCTGATGACGGCGATCTCCTCGGAGGAACCGGTCGTGCTGCTGATCGACGAGGTCGACAAGACCGACCAGGAGTTCGAGGCGATGCTGCTCGAGCTGCTCTCCGACTTTCAGATCACGATCCCCGAGCTGGGCGTGATCAAGGCCCGCACGATGCCGATCGTGGTCCTGACCTCGAACAACTCGCGCGAGCTGACCGAAGCGCTGAAGCGGCGCTGCCTCTACCTCTGGCTCGACTACCCGGAGCTGGACCGCGAGATGGAGATCGTGCGCCTGCACACGCCCGAGATCGACGAGAAGCTGGCGCGGCGCCTGGTCGAGGTGGTCCACATGGTGCGTCAGCTCGACCTCAAGAAGCCGCCCTCGATCGCCGAGTCGATCGACTGGGCGCGGACGCTGCTGCTGCTGGGGGCCGACGACATCGACCGCGAGACGTTCGAGAAGTCGATCTCGATCCTGGTCAAGCACCGAACGGACATCGACGTGGTGTCGGAGCGGGTCGGCGTCAAGCTGGGCGAAGCACCCGCCGAAGAAGTTCCCAGCTCCTAGTCCGTGAACAGCTCCCCCTACGGCCAGAAGCTCGACGGCGGCCCGCCGGGGCTGGCCCCGAAGCTGCTGGCCTTCTGCGAGGAGCTGCGGCGCGAGGGCGTCGCCGTCGGCACCTCGGAGATCCTCGACGCGTTCGCGGCTCTCGACCAGGTGCCGTGGACCGTCCACGACGACTTCCGCGAGGCGCTGGCGGCGACGATCGCAAAGTCACAGGAGGACCGCCGGATCTTCGAGCTGCTGTTCGACCGCTACTTCTTCCGCGCCGCCGAGGCCGAGGCGGTGACGCGACAGATCGGCGAAGGCGAGCAGCGCCACGAGGGCGGCGAGCGGCTCGACATCGACGAGCTTCGAGAGTCGGTCCGGCAGGCGATCGTGGAGGGAAGCGACGGCGACATGCGCGACCTGGCGCGGCTGGCGATCGCCGCCTTTGGCCGCCGCGGCGAGGGATCGGGCGTGATCGGCGTCGACGTGCAGCGAATCCGGCGCACCCTGGGGCTCACCGCCGGCCAGCCCGCCGACGCCGACAGCGAGCTGCCCGAGATCGACCGCGAGCAGCTCAACGCCTTCGAGCGCCACCTGCGGCGCGAGCTGGAGCGGGCGCTGATCGAGCGCACCGAGGCCCTTCCCCCCTCCCGCCCCCTTGCCGAGCTCGACCGGGCGCTGCCGACCAGTCCGGCCCAGGACCTCGCCTCGGTGCACCGGGCCGTCGCCCAGATGAAGCGCCGGCTGGCGACCCTGGGGCACGAGCAGCGGGGGCGGCGGCGAGGCCGGGTGGTCGACGTGCGGCGCACGATGCGGGCCTCGCTGGAGACCGGAGGGGTGCCGCTGCGGCTCCGCTACCGGCCCAAGCGTCCCCGCCGCCCCGAGATCTACGTCCTCTGCGACGTCTCCACCTCGGTCACCTCGGCGAGCGTCTTCTTCCTCTCGGTCCTGCACGCCCTGCATGACTCGTTCCGCAAGCTGCGCAGCTTCGTCTTCATCGAGCGGATCTCCGAGGTGACCGAGATCTTCGAGCACGAGCGCGACTTCACCGCGATCTCGCAGCGGATCTCGAGCGAGGGCGGAGTCGCCGACGTCTCCGGCTACACCGACTACGGACGGGTCTGGCTCGAGTTCCTGGCCGAGATCTCCGACGAGCTGGACCCGCGCTCGACCGTGATCGTGCTCGGCGACGCCCGCACCAACGGGCGCGAGCCGCACGCCGAGGCCTTCGCCCAGGTCGCCGAGCGGGCGGGACGGATCTTCTGGCTCAACCCCGAGCCGCGGCTCTACTGGAACTACGGCGACTCGGTGATGTCCGCCTACGAGGTCTTCTGCGACGGCGCCTTTGAGTGCTGGACCACCCGCCACCTGGAGAACTTCGTCAACGTCGTCGCCGGGGGTCCGCAAGCTGTCCCATGACCCAGCCGTGACCCGAGCGATCTTCGTCCGCCACGGCGAGTCGGTCTCCAACGCCCACCCCGAGCTGGCGGCGCTGCCGCTCGCCGAGGGCGACCGGCTCACCGAGCTCGGGAAGCGCCAGGCGCAGGAGGCGGCCAAGGCCCTGGCCGCCCAGGAGCCGACGGCGCTTCTGAGCAGCTCGATGGGACGGGCGCGGGAGACGGCCGAGCTGATCGGCGACCACCTCGGCCTCGAGGTCACCGAGCTTCCCTACATCAACGAGCTTCGGGAATCGCGCGACTACGCGGCGATGAGCCCCGAGGAGCAGAAGCTGCGCCGCTGGTCGGTCTGGATGGTCGAGCACGGCGACGACCCGGACTTCTCCTGGCAGGGAGGCGAGTCGTTCGACCAGATGCGGGGACGGGTGCGCCGGCTGAAGGACGAGCTCGAGCGCGACTACTCCGGAGAGCGTCCCGTGATCGTCACCCACGGGATCTTCCTGCGCTTCTTTCTCTTCGACTCCCTGCTCGGGGACGAGTTCGGCCCCGATCAGGCCGGCAGGCTCTGGTACGTACGCTCGGTGAACGGCGGGATCAGCGTCTTCGAGCAGGGCGAGCGCTGGCACCCCGCCGACGCCGACACCCCCGGCTGGACCTGCGTCACGTGGATGGCGCGGCCCGGGGATCCTCCCTGAGGGGCGTCGATCACCCGGCGAGGTTTTTGCAATCCTGGCTCTGTGGCCGGTGACCTCGTCTACTTCTGGCTCTCCCTTCCCGACGCCGAGAAGGCGAAGGAGTTCTACGGCGGGCTGTTCGGCTGGAGGTTCAGTCCCGGCAACGCCCCCGACGGCTGGAACGTCGAGGGCTCTGCCCCTCCCGGCGGCCTCCACGGCGGCGAGAACCAAGCGCGCGCAAACCTCTGCTTCGAGGTCGACGACCTCGAGTCCGGGATGGAACGCGTGCGTGAGCTGGGCGGGGAGACGGGCGATCCGCAGCCAACCGAGGGCGGCAGGTTCTCGATCTGCCGCGACGACCAGGGCTTCGAATTCTGCATCTGGGCCGCGGAGAGCGGCTAGCGACAGTCCCGTGCCACTCGTCGATCACGTCGACCTGGTGGTCTCGTCGATCGAACGCAGCCTGCCCTTCTACCGGGGCCTGCTCGGCCCTCTGGGATGGACCTTCCTCACCAAGGAGGAGGGGGAGCGGGGCGAGACGATCCACTACCTGTGGGGGCCGGATTGGAGCGGCGTCCTCGGGCTTCGCGAGCGGCCCTTCGAGGCTGCGGTCGGCGAGGTCGACCGCTATGCGCTGGGGCTGCATCACCTCGCCTTCGCGGCGCCAAACCGCAAGGCGGTCGACAAGGCGGCCCGCTGGGCGCAGGAGCAGGGAGCCGAGATCGACGGCCCCGCCGGCGAGCGCCACTACACGCCGGGCTACTACGCCGACCTTCTTCTTCGACCCGGACGGAATCAAGCTCGAGGTCGTGCACCGGCCGCGGCCCTTCTCCCTCTCCTTCACCCGCGGCCTGGTCAGGGGCGCCGGCTCGGTTGCAGCTCAAATGCGGCGGAGGAGGCGGATGCGCGAGGGGCCCGAGCTAGGCGCTGGGCGCCGGAAGTAGCTAACGGTGCGGTTCCCAAGCGTCAGGGGAGGCGGCGAGGCGCTTCACATTGCGGGGCAGCTTGCCGCTGGTGACGTCGGCGAGGGTGGTGTGCTCGAGGACCGCCCGCAGGTTTGCCCGAACCGCGATCCAGACCTCCTGCAGGTGCTCGGCCCTGCCGCGGTAGTGGACCGACTCCGGTGGCGCCGACTGAACGTTGGCGATCGGGCCCTCGACTGCCCGGATCACGTCGGCGATCGAGATCTCCTCGGCCGGACGGGCGAGCCAGTAGCCGCCCTTGGCGCCGCGCCGCGCCCGCACGATCCCGGCGTGCTTGAGCTCGAGCAGGATGTGCTCGAGGAACTGAAGCGGGATGTCCTGGGCCTCGGCCAGCCGCTCGCCCTTGACCGGGCCGTCTTCGACGGCGGCCAGCTCGGCGGCGGCGCGTACGGCGTAGTCGGCCTTGGCTGAAACGCGCATGGCGGCAAGTAAATCAGGCGTCGATTCGCCGCATTGGGGACGCGATCTTCAGGCGCCACGCCTAGCCGATCAGCGCCGGAGGCAGATCCTCCCCTGAGCTCTGCCCGTTGCGGCGCTGCTGGCGCCGGGCGTACCAGCGCGGGGCGTAGAGCACGGCGGCGAAGCCGATCCCCAGCCACCGCGGCGGCGATCGGCCACAGGGTCGGATCGCCCTTCTGGATCGTCACGATGCCCGACCCGACCAGGACCAGGCCGAGGGCGGTGCGCAGGAGTCCCTGCGGGGCCCTGCCGGACAGCGCCGCGCCGATCACCACCCCGGGCACCGAGCCGAGCAGGATGTTGCCGGCAAGCGAGAGATCGACGTTGCCGCCGAGCCAGTGGGCGAGCCCGGCCGCCCAGAGCAGGATCGCGGCGTGGAAGATGTCGGTGCCGACCACCCTGTGCGGGGTGAGCCTGAAGACGGTGATCAGCAGGATCGCGATCACGGTTCCGGATCCGGCCGAGGTGATCCCGATCACGAAGCCGGTGGTGGCGCCGATCGTCACCGCGGCGATCTTGTGGCGGCGCTTGATCTCGAAGTCTTCGCGCTCGTCGATCAGGTTGCTGATGAACAGGGCCCGGGTCAGAGTGATGATCCCGACCATCAGCAGGGTGCCGCCGAGCAGCGCGTAGACGACCGAGTTGAGCTGGTCCTCGCCCAGCCTGTCCTTGAGCACCGAGATCACCAGGACTCCGGCGATCGCGGCGGGGACGCTTCCGACCGCGAGCCACTTGACCAGGCTCATGTTCACGGTCTTCATCCGCAGATGGCGCCAGGCGCCGACCGTCTTGGTGACCGCCGAATAGAAGATGTCGGTGCCGATCGCGGTCGTCGGCTGGATCCCGAAGACAAGGATCAGCATCGGGGTCATCAGCGATCCCCCGCCCATGCCGGTCATGCCCACGAGCACGCCGATCCCCAGTCCGAAGACGATGATTGCCGGGTCCATCTGAGTTTGTTCGCCGGGTTCTGCCCCGCTCCCTTTAGGAGTTTCTCGACTGCTTTAGTCAAGAGCGAGGCCGGCAATCGTAACAGCTACCCCCTCCGCTCCAGGCCAGTCGCCGGCGGGTGACGACTAGACTGCAGGGACAACCCAGGGGGGCTCGCGGGAAGGCGGGCTGAGATGGCGCCCTTGGCATCAGACACCCGGCGCCGACCCTCAGAACCTGTGCGGTAATGCGCGCGGAGGGAGCATGTTGACCAGGACCGGGGCTCCCACGCAGGAGCCCCTTTCAATCGGCACGAACGGCTCGGCAAAGCCCGAAGGGGTCGAGGTGCGCGGCCTCAGCCATGCCTTCGGCGAGCTGGGGGTGCTCGAGGACCTGAGCCTGACCGCCGCCGCGCACCAGGTGCTGGGGATCGTCGGGCCCTCGGGCTGCGGAAAGTCGACGCTGCTCGAGCTGATCGCGGGCCTGCGCGACCCGGACGCGGGCACGATCGACGCCGCCGGCGCAACCGAGCCCCCCGGGCGCCTGGCGCGCTGCGCCTACATGCCCCAGCGCGACCTGCTGCTGCCCTGGTACTCGGCCCTGGACAACGCGGCGCTGGCGCTGCGCAACCGGGGCCTGGCGAAGGCGGAAGCCCGCCGCCGCACCGGCGATCTGTTCGGGCGCTTCGGCCTCGGCGGATTCGAGGCCAGCCATCCCGCCGAGCTCTCGGGCGGAATGCGCCAGCGGGTGGCCTTTCTGCGCACCCTGGTCGCCGGCAAGCCGCTGCTGCTGCTCGACGAGCCGTTCGCGTCGCTGGACGCGATCACGCGCGGGGAGATGCAGGAGTGGCTGGCCGGCGCGCTTGAGGCCGACCCGCGCACCGTGGTCATGGTCACCCACGACGTCGAGGAGGCGCTCTACCTCTGCGACCGGGTCGCGGTGCTCTCGGCGCGCCCCGGACGCCTGGTGGCGGAGCTGGCCCCGGAGTCGCCGCGGTCCCCGGACCGCGCCGCGGCGGTCACCGCGCCGGGCTTCGGTGCCCTGCGGGCCGAGGCGATGCAGACCCTGCGCGAGGGAGCCCGGCGGCAATGAGGCGCTATCTGCTGCCCGCAGCCGTGCTGGCGATCCTGATCGCCGCCTGGCAGCTCGCCGCCTCGAGCGGCTTTCTCGCCAACGTGCTCAACCTCGAGGACTTCCTGGTGCCTTCGCCGAGCCAGATCGCCAGCACCCTCTGGGAGGACCGCTCGCTGCTCGCCGACAACGCCTGGGTCACCCTGAAGGAGGTGCTGCTCGGCTTCGGGCTCGCGGTGGCCTGCGGGCTTGCCTTCGCGGTGGCCCTGCACCTCTCCGAGACCCTCCGCCGTGCCTTCTATCCGCTGATCGTCGCCTCGCAGACGGTCCCGATCATCGCGATCGCCCCGATCCTGGTCGTCTGGTTCGGGTTCGGAATCGGGCCGAAGCTGGCGATCATCGCGCTGATCTGCTTCTTCCCGATCACCGTCAACACGCTCGACGGCCTGCGCTCGGTCGACCCCGACGCGGTGAAGATGATGCGCACCCTCGACGCCGGGCGCTGGTCGATCCTGCGCCGGGTCGAGGCGCCGACGGCGCTTCCCTATGCGTTCAGCGGCGCCAAGATCGCTGCCGCGGTGGCGGTGATCGGCGCCGTGTTCGGCGAGTGGTCGGGCTCCTCATCGGGGCTCGGCTACCTGATGCAGATCGACAACGCGCGGCTCGACGCGCCCCGCCTCTGGGCCTCGGTGGTGCTGCTGTCGCTGATCGCGATGGCGCTGTTCGCGGCCCTGGCATTGCTGGAGCGGAGAGTCGTCCGGTGGCGCTAACGGGTACAAAGACGCGCTGATGCGACTCGCCCGACCCCAAATCGCCCTGATCGCCGTCTGCATGCTCGCGGCGGCGCTGGGCCTCGCCGCCTGCGGCGAGAAGTCCGAGAACGAGAACGGCACGGCGCAGTCGCTGAGCCTGACCCTCGACTGGTTCCCCAATCCCGACCACGTCGGGATCTACGAGGCCGAGAAGCAGGGCTACTTCCGCGACGCCGGTCTCGACGTCCAGATCCAGACTCCCTCCGACCCGGCTGCCCCGATCAAGCAGGTGGCGGCGGGCCAGACCGACCTTGCGATCTCCTACGAGCCCGAGGTGCTGCTGGCCCGCGAGCAGGGCCTCGACGTCAGGGCGGTCGCGGCGGTGGTCGACCGGCCGCTGACCTCGCTGATCTGGCTCGGCAAGTCGGGCCTCAAGCGGCTCGGCGACCTGCGCGGCAAGACGATCGCGACCGCCGGGATCCCGTACCAGGACGCTTACCTGAAGACGATTCTCGCTCGCGCCAACCTCTCTCCCTCCGAGGTCAAGGCGGTGAACGTCGGCCAGGGCCTGCTGCCGGCGATCCTCAGCGGCCGCGCCCAGGCGATCCTCGGCGGCTTCTCCAACGTCGAGGGCGTCGACCTGAAGCTGCGACACAAGGCTCCAACCGTCACCCCGGTCGACAAGCTCGGGGTCCCCACCTACGACGAGTTGGTCCTGGTCGCGAAGAGCAGCGCCGTCGACGGCGATTCCGAGGCGATCCGGCTGTTCCTGGCGGCGCTTTCCCGCGGCACCGCCGCCGCCGAAGCCCACCCCAACCAGGCGACCCAGGCGCTGCTGGAGGCCAACCCCGAGCTCGACCGCAAGACGACAGCCGCCGAGGTCAAGGCGACCCTGCCGGTGCTCAGCCAGACGACCCCCGACCACCCCTACGGCTACATGGACCCGGCCGAATGGAAGCAGTTCATCGGCTGGATGCGCGACAACGGCCTGATCTCGACCCTGTTCACGCCCGCGGCGGTGCTCAGCGAGGAGCTTCTGCCTGGGAAGATTCCGGATTAGCCGTCTACGAATCTCGCGCGGGCGGACTCCGCACCGCCGGTCGGCGTCGGCGGCACGAGGCTGAACGGAGAGCCCGAGACCGCCCGCTCCAGCAGCGCGGTCATCTCCGGAACCCGCAGCGCCCCCGAGAACAGGAAGCCCTGGGCGTAACCGCAGCCAAGGCGGCGCAGCTCGGCCAGCTGGACCTCGTTCTCGACTCCCTCGGCGATCGTGCGCATCTCGAGCGCCCTCGCCATGCCGATGATCGCCTCGACGATCGCCGATCGCTCGGGCTCGATCCCCAGCCCCTCGATGAAGGAGCGGTCGATCTTGATCGCGTCGAAGGGAAAGCGGTTGAGATAGGAGAGCGAGGAGTAGCCGGTTCCGAAGTCGTCAAGGATCAGCTGCACCCCGAGCCCGTTGAGGTCGCGCAGCATCTGGTCGGCGGCGCCTGACTTCTCGACCAGCACGCTCTCGGTGATCTCGAACTTCATGTGCACCGGGTCAAGCCCGGTGCGGCTGAGGATCGCGGCGACGATGCTGGGCAGGTCGGGGTCGGAGAACTGGCGCGGCGAGAGGTTGACGGTGACATCGATCGGCCGGGCGTCGGGCCGCAGGTGATGCCAGGAGAGGCTCTGCTGGCAGGCCCGCTCGATCACCCAGCGCCCGATCGGGTGGATCAGCCCACTGTCCTCGGCGACCGGCACGAAGTCGGAGGGATCGATCGTGCCGCGCTCGGGATGCTCCCAGCGCAGCAGCGCCTCGACGGTGGGGATCTCGCCGCTGCCAAGGGCGACGATCGGCTGGTATTGGAGAGTGAGCTGCTCGCGGTCGAGCGCCCGGCGCAGCTCCCGCTCCAGCTGCAGGCGGCGGATCGACCTCGATCGCATATCTGTGTCGAAGAGCTCGGCCCGGTTGCGGCCCCGATCCTTGGCCCGGTAGACAGCGGCATGTGCGTCGCGCACGAGCGAGTCCGGGGTCGCCGCCTCGTCGCCGGAGATAGATATCCCGATGCTGGTGGTCAGGTGCTGCTCGAGGCCTTCGACCAGGAAGGGCTCCTTGAACGCGGCGCAAATCCGCTCGGCGATCCGCGTCGCCTCGGCATCGTCGACCACCTCCTCGACCAGGATCACGAACTCGTCGCCGCCGAAGCGGGCGACGGTGTCGACCGAGCGCAGCTGCCGGCGCATCCGAGGCACGACCGCCTTCAGCACCTCGTCGCCCACCTCGTGGCCGAGGCTGTCGTTGATCACCTTGAAGTTGTCGAGGTCGCAGAAGAAGATCGCCAGCGGCGTCTCGCGCCCCTTGGCGGCGCCGAGGGCGTGGGCGAGGCGGTCCATGAGCAGGGGCCGGTTCGGCAACCCGGTGACGTGATCGTGCAGTGAGCCGTGGCGCAGGGCCTCGCCCGCGTCGCGGCGCTCAATCGCATTGGCAAGAACGTTGGCCGCCGATTGCGCGAAGTACATGTCGTCAGCCGAGAATGCGTCGGGCCGATCGGAGTGGGCCTCCAGCGCCCCGAGCGGCTGGCGCTCGCCCTCGATCGCAACCGCAATCGTGCTGCGGACCTCGAGGTCGCGCAGGTAGGTCGGGATCCTGAACCGGTCCTCGGTCTTCCAGTCGCTGACCGAGACCGGATGCCCGGAGATGACCGCGAGGCCGGCGGGCGAGTCTCGCCCGACCCCGATCGAAAGCTCGCGCGCCCGGCTGCCCAGGCCGGCGCTCGCGTGCAGGGTCAGGGTTCCCGCCTCGCGGTCGAAGTGCCAGGCGCAGCTCTGGCCGACACCCTCGCCGGCGGCGACGAACGCCGTCGCGTCCTCCATCAGCGCCTCCAGGGTGGCGCCGCGCAGGGCCCGTTCGCCGAGCCGGGAGACGGCGGCCTGCTGGGCGCTGCGGCGCTCGAGCTCGCGCTCGGCGTGCTTGCGCTCGGTTATGTCGTAGAGGATTCCGTGCCAGACCGGCTTGCCGCTCTCGTCACGCTCGAGCACCGCCTCGTCGAGGACCCAGACCTCCTTGCCGGAACGGGTCATCAGCCGGTAGTCGATCGGCGGCGGGTTGCGGTCGCCGAGCACCCGCTCGCTCTCCTGCTCCAGGGCGCGGCGGCGGTCCTCGGGATGAATCTGCTCGAGCCAAAGCTGTGGATTGGCCATCCACTCCTCGGCGCTGAAACCGAGGATCTCCTCGATCTGCGGGCTGACGTAGGTCCAGGGGCCGCGCTCGCCCAGCTCGGCGGTGTAGACGATCGCCGGCAGGCGCTCGACCAGCGAGCGGTAGTTCGCCTCCACGGCCATCCGCTCCCTCGCCTGCTCGTCGTGCTCCACGCGCAGGGCCCGCTCCTCGTCGCGCTTGTGCAGCATCCGCTCCGCCATCGCCAGGGCGTGGGCGAGGCCGCGGGCGACGTTGAGCTCCTCGCTGCTGAAGTTCTCCGGTCCCGGCCTGGCGACGACGAGCGAGCTCGCGAACTCACCGCCGATCGCGATCGAAAGCGCCGTGCAGCGGCCCACGCCGGCGACCTCGATCACCTTCGAGCGGCCCTCGCGGACCGCCTCCAGGGCCGACTGGGAGACCTGGTCGGGCTCGATGCGGAGTGACTGCTCGATGCCGCGGTCGCTGACGATCGCCGCCATCTCCACGCCCAGCGCCTCGGCGACCCGGTCCAGCGCCACCCGGCGTGCCGAGGGCACGTCGCCGACGGTGGAGATCGCCTCCAGAAACTCGGTCAGGTGCCGCGTAGACCAGCCAGGTGAAGTCATCGCATGCAGTCCCTTCCACGCGCGATGCGAAATTCCGGTCAAGAACCGCTATCGGCAGAGGAATTGCGGGCTGAAGCCGCCGCGGACGCCTTGCTCAGGCAGCAGCCAGGCGCAGGGGCGGGCCCTGGGCGACGAGGTGGTGCAGGCCGCGCAGGGTCAACTCACCGGCGAGGCCGCGGAAGGGGGCATAAGGAGCGTAGAAGCGCTCCACCTCTTCGACCGTGGCCCGGCGCCCCTCGCCCGCCAGGCGGCCGATCAGCTTCAGATAGCCAAGGTCGCCCGCCGGCAGCGAGTCGGGATCGCCGCGCCCGAAGAGCCCCAGGCACTGGACCGTCCAGGGGCCGATTCCGGGCAGCTTCTGCAGCCTCCGGTCCGCCCGGGCATCGGCGATAGGAGCGCGGCCGGCGGCGACCTCCGCCGCAACCCGGCGCAGGGCGATCGAGCGCCCGGCCGAGAGGTCGGTCGCAGTCAACTCGGCCGGGGCTCGGCCGGCGATCACCTCCGCGCTGGGAACGTCGTGCAAGGCCGCCCGACCCGAGCCCAGCCGCGGCCCCCAGCGGCGCACGATCCGGCGCTGGATCGCCGCCGCCCGCGGAGAGTCGATCAACTGCTTGGTGACCGCCCAGGCGAGCGCCTCCCAGGGCCAGGGACGGCGGCGCGGGCGCAGCTCGGGGAAGCGGCGGATCAGGGGCTCGAGTAGGCGGTCGCCGCGGATCGCGGCCCGGAACTCGGTCAGGTCGTCGTCGACCCCGATCGCGAAGCGCATCCGCTCGACCGCGAGCTCCAGCTGCTCGGGGCCGGCTGGGCCCTCCGCCTCGGGGCCGCCCCGTAGCGGGGGATAGAAGACGCCCGACCGCTCGACCGCGTCGGCCCGCAGCACGACCCGCCGCCTCTGCGGCTGCCAGGCCCGGACCAGGACCGGGCGCTCCTCGACGTGCAGCAGGCGGCAGAGGACTCCAGCGCGCAGCCCCGCCGTCGCATCGCCGCCGCTTCCCTTCGGAAGCCGATACGGCCAGGGAGGGACGACCTCGACCGTCACGGGGGCGACCCCGTGCGCGGCTCGGGGCTCAATCACTTAGTGACCTTCCGCGAACCCCCGCGCACGTCGGTCTGCGGAATGTCACTTCCCGAGCAGGTGAACGTCGATCAGAAACGAGCGGCTGGCGACCACCGGCCGCTCGGAACGCCCGACCAGACGCTTCATCGCGCCCTTGCGTGAGCCCGAGGAGGCGCTGACCGCCCGCACCGCGGCCACCGTCGCAGCCCCGGCCAGAACTCCGCCCGCCGCCGCAATTGCCGCCGTGCGAACCTCGCGCAGGGCCGGCACCGAGGGCTCGTAGCGCAGGGGCAGCGGCCGGGTCGAATCCTCCTCGCCCGGGGCGCCGTTCTCCTCGGCGATCACCTCTGCCTCCAAGTCTGCCTTGCGCACTCGGCGCAGTCTAAGAGCCCATTCGGCGGGGTCCGGGCCGAGATGGCGCTATTAGCGCGAAGTTGACGGCTGCAGGGCCTTCTCGTAGAGCCTGTACTTCTTGATCACCTTGCCCCCCATCCCCTCCATCGCGCGGTTCATCGGCTCGTTGACCTCGAGGATCCAGCCGGTTTCGCCGCCGTAGACGCGGTTGGGGTCGGCTTCCTCGAGGTGGCGGATGTAGAAGGCGGCGGCGATTCCGGTGTGCTGGTAGGCGTTCTTGACGCCGAGCGCGAAGACGCGGATCTGGTCGATCTTGCGCTTGGCCAGCAGGAAGCGCAGCCAGCCGAAGGGCAGCAGGCGGCCGTTGAGCTTCGCCAGCGCCTGGTTTATGTCGGGCAGGCTGAGCGCCGCGCCAAGCACCTCCCCGTCGCGCTCGGCGATGAAGGTCCAGCGCTCCTCGAGCACCTGCTTCAGGTTCTTGGCCTGGAACTGGACCTCGGCCTCGGTGACCGGCACGAAGCCCCAGTTGTCACCCCAGGCCTCGTTGTAGACCTCCATGAAACGGCGGACCTCGTTGGGCAGGTCGCGCCGGTTCATGTTGCGGATCGTGATCCCGTGCTCGGAGGAGACCTTCTCTGCGGCGGCGTGGATCATCGGGTGAAACTCGTTTCCCTGCTTCAACTCGCCCAGCTCCAGCCACCACATCCAGAGGTCCATGGTCTTCGAGTAGCCGCGGCCCTCGATCAGCTCGCGGTAGTACGGCGGGTGCCAGGGCTCGAGGATCATCGGGCGCAGGTCGTAGCCCTCGACCAGGATCCCGACCTCGTCGTTGGTGGTGAAGTCCATCGGGCCGAGGATCCGCTCCCGCCCCCGGTCAGAGACCCACTCCGCGGCGGTGTCGAGCAGCGCCGCCGCCAGCGCCGGGTCGTCGGCGGTCTCGAAGAAGCCGAACATGCCGTCGTTTCCCCCCTGGTACTCGTCCCAGCGCTGGTCGACCTGGGCGGTGATCCGGCCGACCGGCTCGCCGTCGCGCTCGGCGATGAAGAACTCGGCCTCGGCATGCTCGAAGTAGGGGTTCTTCGAGCGGTTGAGGAACTGCATCCGCTCGAAGATCAGCGGCGCCACCCACTGCGGGTGGTGGCGATGGAGCCGGAAAGGGACCTTGACGAAGCGCTTCAGCTCGCGGCGGTTGCGGACCGGGCGAATGGTCAGCGCCATGAGGCGCAACGTATATGAAGCCGCTGGGCGCTACCTGACACACTTTTGGCATGGCGGAGACGACGGGCGCGCCGCCGACGTGTTCGAGAAGGCGCGTAGCCACGACCGCGCCGAGCAGCTCGAGGCCGCAAAGGAAGGCGACCTTCTTCCCTACTTCAGACTGCTCGAGTCGGCCGCCGGGCCGGTGGTCGAGATGGAGGGCCGGGAGACGATCATGCTCGGCTCCAACAACTACCTCGGCCTGACCGGTGACGAGCGGGTCAAGCAGGCGGCCCGCGACGCGCTGGAGCGATACGGGACCGGCCTGACCGGCTCACGACTGCTCAACGGCACCACGCCCCTGCACCTGGAGCTGGAGAGCGAGCTGGCGGACTGGATGGGCGACGAGGACGCGATCGTCTTCACCACCGGCTACCAGGCCAACGTCGGCTGCATCGGCACGATCCTCGGCCCCGGCGACACGGTGATCTGCGACTCCGGCGACCACGCCTCGATCCTCGACGGCTGCCGGCTCGCCGGAGCCCGGCTTCGTCCCTTCCGCCACAACCGCATGGACAAGCTGGAGACGATGCTCGAGCGCGCCGCGGAGGACGGCGGCGGGGTGCTGGTGATCGTCGACGGCGTCTTCTCGATGGAGGGCGACGTCTGCAGCCTGCCCTCGATCGTCGAGCTCTGCAACCGCTACGGGGCCCGGCTGATGGTCGACGAGGCGCACGGCGTCGGCGTCCTCGGCGCCCGCGGGGCCGGGGCCTGCGAGCTGTTCGGGCTCGAGGACGAGGTCGACCTGCGGATGGGGACCTTCTCCAAGAGCCTCGCCTCCTGCGGAGGCTTCATCTCCGGCCCCTCCGACGTGATCGAGTACCTGCGAATCGCCTCCCGCTCCTTCATCTTCAGCGCCTCCTCGGTTCCCGCCGCGATCGGCGCCGCGCTCGGGGCTCTGCGGATCATCCGCTCCGAGGGACCGGAGCTGATGGGACGGCTGCTCGCCAACGCCGCCTACCTGAGGCAGGGATTCCGCGACCTCGGCCTGCAGGTGGTCGAGCCCGGCAGGCTCCCCGACGGGACCGAGGCCACGACTCCGGTGGTGCCGGTGATCGTCGGCGAGGACTGGCAGGCGGTGCTGCTCTGGAAGGCCCTTTTCGAGGCCGGCGTCTACACCAACGTCGCGATCCACCCCGCCGTCCCGCCGGGCGGCGCCCTGCTGCGAACGAGCCTGATGGCGACCCACCAGCGCGACCACCTGGACCGGTCGCTGGAGATCCTCGCCAGGGTGATCGCTGACTTCCCGGACCTGCCGAGGGCCTGATTTCGCCGCCGGGGACCGGCCGACCGCGGCCGCTCGAGCTTCCCGACTAGACAAAAATAGGACTCCTCGGTCCCGTTTCCTCCCCCGGTATGGGTAGTTTCAGCTTGTCCAAAAATGGACTAGTACCGCAGCGTCACGAAAAGCATGCTCTTAGCGAATGACTCGCCGGGGTGGGGGGCGAATCGGGTTGACGCCCATGGGCGGCAAGGCGTAGGTTCCCGCCCGCGTCGCACACCGGGGCAGGAGCGCGAAGGACAAAAGCCCAGTCATTCGGACGCCCAGGCAAGCACGCCGGCGGGGCGGCGCAGAGAGAGATCTGAATCCCACCCCTACAAGGGAGGAGTCTTCGTGGACGCTGCAACGATTGCCCCTGGCCAGCTATCCCGGTCGCCCCGGAACCAGGCGCCCCAGCACATGCAGGCGCTGGCCCACGCCAACCGGGTCCGGCTCGCCAGGGCTGCACTGAAGCGCACCATCGCCCGCGGCGAGATCGACGCCGCAGAGGTCATCCGGGAGTGCCCCTGGGAGACCGAGAGCATGACCCTCGCCGAGCTGCTGACCAGCCAACGCCGCTGGGGCCGCACCAGGGCGCGCAAGTTTCTCCTCGCGCTGGCTCTTTCCGAGAACAAGCGCCTGGGAACCCTCACCCAGCGCCAGCGCACCCTCGTCTCGACCGAGCTTGCCACCAAACTGGGCAACGGCCGCGCCGAGGGCACGGCTGAGGAAGCGGTCTTGGTCGCTTAGCGCTTCCTCGGGCGCCTACGGCACCCAACCCAACCGCCTAACCGTGCAGGCGGCCGATCCGGAAGGAGAGGCCGCCTGACGCGCGTCTGAAGGCATTTCGGAACGCGACCAGGGCGGGGATGAAGACGACGGCTCCGACCGCCACCGGGATCACAGCGACGATCGAGCCGAAGAGCAGGGCCACGAGCCCCCCGACGACCGCCCCGGCGGCGACCCCGCAGGCCAGCGCCAGCAGGCCGCTGTGGGAGCGGTAGCCGGTGAAGTGCTCGCGGATCGCTAGCTCCAGCCCCCCGAGGGCGGCAAGGCCGATGCCGACCGCGATCATCAGCGTTCCGCGGACGCTGCCGCTGGCGAACCCGGCGATCAGCATCACCAGCCCGACCAGGATCGTCAGCTCGGTGAGCGGGAAGCTGCCCCAGAGCGGCTGAGGGCGCTCGTCGCGGGCCGTGCGCCGAGCCGCAGGCTCGACCGGGGGCCGCTGCCGGCGCGGAGCCTGGGGCTGCTGCACGCGGCGACGCTTGCGCCGCTTGCGGGCCTTCGCCATCAGCTATCGAGGGGGCGCGGGCGCCCCTCGGCTAAGGGACAACCCGACGAGATCTTGACCCGCCACCAGCCCATCAGCATCCCGAGGACTCCCCATTTCGGGCGCGAGTGGTAGTGGCGGCAGCCGGGCTCGCCGAGGTCCTCGTTGGAGATCCGGATCCAGTGGTAGCGCTCGGGCTCGGCGAGCACCCGCTCGAGCAGCTCGCGGTTGCGGTCCTCGACGTAGCCGCGGTCGGCGAGGATCGCCCGCACGTCGGCGATCCGGCCAAGTAGACGGTCGCGGACCTGCTCGAGCTCGGCGATCCCGAGCAGACGCGGGCCGCCGGCCGGCGCGACCTCGTAGGAGATCCCGCGGCGCGGGAAGGCGCTGGCGAAGATCTCTCCCAGCTCCGCCTCGAGGCGGGCGATCTGGCGGCGCAGCTCAGCACGCGCCAGCCGCTCGTCGGCCTGCAGAAGACCGCTGAGGCTCGCTGCGGTCGGAGGCGGTCCGGTTCGACGCCCCTCCAGCTCGGTGATCGGCTCCGGCATCTGCTCCCTTCGAAAGGTGGGCGGCACGCTGATTCTAGTAGCAGTCAGACCGTCAGGGCGGCCCTGGCGACCCACAGAGCCTCCTCGACGGCGATCTCAGGCACGCCCTTGACGCCAACCGCGAGCACGGTGATGCGGCCGGTCTTGGGGTCCACCCCGCGGCCCTCGGCGGTGGCTCCGAAGAGCAGCCCCACCGGGCGCTGCTCGTCGGCGATCACGAGCGTCTCCGAGGGCAGCTCGCCCGGCCTGCCCTCCAGCGCCTCTCCGGGCGCCGAGGCGCGGATCCCGAGCCGTCCCTGGAGCCGGTCGGCGTCGAAGGCGCGAAGCGCCACCCCGGTCTCGACGATCGCGATCGTCAGCGCGTCGTCGAGCTGGCTCTGGCTGACGAAGGCGCCCTTCTTCATCCGCTCCAGCGCCAGCTCCTCGATCGGGGTCCGAGTCTGATCGGGGTCGAGGCCGATCTGGCGGAAGAACACCCGGTAGGCCCAGGGGATCGGCCGCTGGCGCATGTGGATCGCGTGGCCGCCGTGGAAGCGGTTGGAGAGCTCGCGCAGGCGGTCCTTGACCTGCCGCGGGCTGCGGCCGGAGTGGGCGTCGACCGTGGTCCAGGAAAGCGACAGGCCGGGGAACTCGTCGGCGACCGCGGCAGCGACCCAGCCGCGCTCCGGCGCGGCCTCCTCCTCGGCGGGCAGCCCCGCGACCCCTCCCGGGTCGTCTGGGTCAGCGATCGGTGCTCTCCTTGCGCCGGGTGGCGGCCAGCAGCCGCTTCACCCTGGCGGCGAGCTGGGCCCGGTCGAGCTCACCGATGCTCGCCGACTGCAGGATCCCGCCGGGGTAGGCGTAGACGAAGGTGGGACAGCCG
Organism: uncultured Solirubrobacterales bacterium; assembly: GCA_963772265.1. Lineage (GTDB taxonomy): Bacteria > Actinomycetota > Thermoleophilia > Solirubrobacterales > 70-9 > Mayfieldus. The sequence goes on from CAVYWS010000003.1 coordinate 78,595, forward strand.
CCGACCCGGTAGAGGGTCGAGACGGCCCCGTCGTGGTCGTAGCCGACCGGCATCGTCCAGCCCCGATCGCGGACCAGGTCGCGAACGCCGCTGCGGCCGTCGCGGACATCGATCGAGAGGAAGTTCACCTGCCCACGGTAACGCTGAGACACCTGGCTGACCACGTCCTGCTGGAGCTCGCAGTCTCCGCCGCGGCTGAACCAGAACGAGATCACCAGCGGCCGGTCGAAGTAGTCGCAGACCCGAATCACGTCGGGCCCCCGCACGTGACAGGCGGGCGTGCGGCGCTGGTCCGCGGGACAGGGCAGCGAGTCGCTCTCGCAGTCGTCCTGGGCGATGTTCGCGTCGCCCTCGAGGTCGCTGGTTGCGACCGGGACGGCGAACTCGGCCAGCGGCTCGTCGGTCGTTACCTCGTGCAGGCCGAGGATGCCCTGGTCGCGGTTGGTGATGGCGTGGATCGTGGCGATCACGATCAGGGCCAGGAAGAGCAACCCGACAATGGTCGAGTAGCCGCGGCCGGGGCGGGGCGCCGGGCCGAACGTGCGGCGGCCCGCAACCCCCCTCGAATCGCGCTCCTCCTTGCTCCGCTCGCCCTCGATCACAACCTCACCAGCCCCTCGCCTCGCAATCGGCGGGCTTCGCCGCCTCTGCTCGACGCCCCAGAACTGGAACCTCACCAGCCCCTCGCCTCGCAATCGGCGGCTTCGCCGCCTCTGCTCGACGCCCCAGAACTGGAACCTCACCAGCCCCTCGCCTCGCAATCGGCGGCTTCGCCGCCTCTGCTCGACGCCATCATCTACGTGAAGCGGCGAGGCGGCCCCGCCGCCAGGGCAGCGGCAGGCTACCCAGTGCGAACCCCGACTCGGCCCAGACCAGGACCGCCGGCAGCACCAGCATCACGCCGAGCAGCGCAACGCCGAGGTCGATCACCGTGACCAGGCCGAAGTCGCGCAGCATCGGGAAGTCGTAGTCCCCGAGCCCGGGGATCGCGGTGACGATCAGGGTGGCAAAGCCGGCGATCGCGGTCAGCCCCGACGCCAGCACGGCGGCGCCGGTGCGGGTGTAAGAGCGGCGCAGCGCCTCGCCGGTCGAGCGGCCCTCGCCGCGCTCCTCGCGGTAGCGGGAGGCGAGGATGACGCTGAACTCGGTGGCGATCGCGATCACCAGCGCGCCGAGCGTCGCCGACATCGGGTTGAGCTCGATGTGGCTGGCGAACAGCACCAGCGAAGCCCAGCCCGTCGCGAGGACGATCGGGATCAGCGGCACCAGGGCACGTGCCAGCGAGCGGTAGGCGGCGAGCAGCGCCAGCGCAACCGCCGCCAGCCCCGCGAGGGTGAGCCAGTAGCGGCTGCTGGCCAGCGAGGAGTTCGACGAGGCCGCCAACACCGGCAGGCCCGCCAGACGCACCTCGGTTCCGGGTGGAGGGCCGTTGCCGGTGCCGGGGGGATCGATCGCGGCGCGGATGTCGTCGATCAGCCTCTGCTGCTGGTCGAGCGGCATCGTGCGGATGCCGAACGAGATGTTCGCGGTGTGGCCGAGCTCGCCGTTGCGGCCGGAGGTCAGCACCGCCTGGCGATCGTATTCCGGGATCGCCTGGTACAGGGCGTTGATCCGGGCGCTGCTCAGCCGCGTGCCGGGGTTGGTGAAGAAGTCGGTCGGCGAGGTGCCGGGGCAGATCTCGGCCTTGCGGCAGCTCGGGAACTGGCCGCGGAACCCGTGCTCGTCCAGAACCCGCTGCTTGAAACCGCTCATCCAGCGCACCAGGCTCGGGTTGGTGAGGTCGGGGGCCTGGACGGTCACGTCGAGCTCGCCCGATACCCCGGTCACCCGCTGCAGCTCATGCAGGTCGCGGACCTCGCCAAGGCCCTGGGGGACGAGCTTGGTGAAGTCGGACTGCAGGGGCACCCGCGGGGCGACGAGCCAGCCGCAGAGCGCCAGCGCGGCGGCGACGGCGAGGACCCGGGCCGGGCTCTCGATCGAGATCGCCAGGGCGCGGGTGCCGAAGGCGGAGACCTTCTCCCCCGCCCGATCGCGCAGCGACCCGATCCGGGCCCCGAGGACGCCGACACGGCCGACCAGCCTCTGCGCCGCATCGGACCGCTTCGCCGCCTCAGGGCCGGAGGCGGAGCCCTCGGCCGCCTCGCGAGGCCGCAGCGCCAGCGCCGCGAAGCCGGCGCTGACCGCAAGGGCGAAGGCGATCCCGACTCCGGCGACGAGCATCAGCCCGAAGCCGCGCACCATCGGAACCGGAGAGAGAAGCAATACGCAGAACCCGGCCGCCGAGGCCAGACAGGCCGTGCCGACGACCGGCGCCGCCTGCGCGGCCGCGGCGCGCGCCGCCTCGATCCCTTCCTTGCCCCCGGCCTCGGCCTCGTCGAAGCGCGCCTGAAACTGGATCGAGTAGTCGACCGCCAGCCCGATCAGGATCGGCAGCACCGCAATCGCGGCGATCGTCAACGAGCCACCCACCAGACCGGTGAGCCCGAAGGTGACCGCCGTCGCGGCAAGCGCAAGGGCGAGGGGCAGCAGACGCATCCGCGAGCGGAAGACCAATGCCAGCGTCGCCGCCATCACCACCAGCGCGGCGGCGAACAGCACCAGCAGCGCCGTCTTCAGCTTGCCGGCAACGCCGTCGACCACTACCGGGGCGCCGCTGATCACGTAGTGGCCCGCGTCGAGGGTGAAGCAGGGCTTGTCGCGGCACGCCTTGCGCGGGGTGGTGTCGAAGACCGCCGCGCGGATCAAGCGCAGAGCCCGCTCGCGCTCCGACGCCGTCAGGTCGGGGCGCAGGCGAATCGAGATCAGCGCCGATCGTCGGTTCGGGAACAGATAGGCAAAGCGGGCCTTGGGAGTACCCGGCGACTGGCGGGTGTCGAAGACGACCTGGCTGACGAAGAGCGGATCGCTTATCTGCGGCAGGCGGGTGATCCCGTACTGGGCCGCAGCCCGCAGCAGGCGGGCCTGGAACTGCTGCCCGATCGTCGCCGCCGCCGCCTTCGCCGCCTGCTGCTGCTCTGCCTTGGAGAGGCCCTGCTGCGCCGCCGCCTGCGCCGCCGCCTGGGCGGCCCGGGTCGCCTTGACCTGGGTCTGCCTGATCTGGCCCCCCAGCGCCGCCTGGATCCCGAGAGCGGCCTGGTTGAGGAAGGTTGCCGGCCCGTAGACCACCTTGGCCGGGTGCAGGCTGGCCAGCTCCGTGCAGGCCCCAGGTAGCGGCTTCACTCCCTTCGGGACGTTGCCCGAGAGGCAGCCCTCGAGCCTCAGCAGCTTGCCCAGGTTCTCGGTCAGCACCAGCTTGCGCAGGTCGCCCTCGACCAGGACGACGACGGCGTCGTCGCCGAACAGGTGACGGAAGTGCTCGGTCGCCTTGAAGGTCTCGGAGTCGCTGTCGACCAGGGTGTCGGTGCCGGCGTCGGTGTGCAGCTGCGACGCCCCAACCGCCGCGACGACCGCGACGACGACGGTCACCGCGATCACCCAGCGTGCGCGGCGGGCCGACCAGGCGCCTAACCGGCCAAACGTTTCTCCTGCACTCACGAGAACAGGTTAGGTGGCGGAGATGAAGTTGACGCTACTTCCGCGGAGGACCCGCGGGCCGAACGGCCGCTAATCCATCGCCAGCGGGCCCGGTGACTTCCGCATTGAGGAACTGCGAGACGAACTCGTTGTCGGAGTTGAACAGCTCCTCTTTCGGACCGGACTCGACGATCTTGCCCTTCCAGAGCACCGCGATGAAGTCGGCGATCCGCCGCGCCGTGCCGAGGTCGTGGCTGATCACCAGATAGCAGCCGCCGTTCTCCTCGTGCACCTCGCGGATCAGCTCGCAGAGCAGCGCCGTGCGCACCGGGTCCAGCCCGGAGTCGGGCTCGTCGAACATCACGATCGCCGGGTCGAGCACCAGGGCGCGGGCGAATCCGGCCCGCTTGCGCATCCCGCCCGAGAGCTCGTTCGGCATGTGGTACAGAGCCTCGCTGAGCCCAACCTCCTTGAGCCGACGGTTGACGACCTCGCCGATCTCGTCCTCGCCCTTGTCGGTGTGCTGGCGCAGCGGGAAGGCGACGTTGTCGTAGATGTTCATCGATCCGAACAGGGCCCCGTCCTGGAACAGCAGCCCGAACTTCTTGCGGACCTCGAACAGCTCGTCGTCGGTCATGTTCGGAACCGACTCGCCGTGGACGAGGACGTCGCCCGAGTCGGGGTAGAGCAGACCGACGATGTGCTTGATCAGCACGCTCTTGCCCGTCCCCGAGGGGCCGAGGACCATCGAGATCTGATCGTCTGGCAGGCCGAGGTTCAGTCCGTTGAGGATCCGGGTGCGGCCGAACTGCTTGACCAGGTCGATGATCTCGATCGCGTCGGTGCCGCCGTGGTCGCGCTTCTTGCCGGTATGCCAGCGGTAGGGGTCGGAGTCGTCGGTGTCGACGCCGGGGATGATGAAGTCGCGGCCCAGCATCGCCCCGTCCTCGGCGACGTGGACGTCGCCGTTGCCGCCCCGGGGGCGGGCATGCTCGCGCTCGGCGGCCCGGGCGTCTGCGCGCGCCTCGGCCTCGCGGGCGGCCTGCTCGGTCAGCCCGCCGGGCTGCGGCTCGTCGCCGCTTCCCTCGCTGACGACCTCGATGCCCTGCTCGTCGTCGTAGATCTCCTCCTCGACCCGCTCGGCGGCATAGTCGCTCTCACCCCCGGGGTCATCGGAATAGGGCTGCTCAGAGCCGGGATCGTCCCAGGTCGGGGTCCAGCCCGATCCCTCGTCGTCACCATTGCTCTTGCGTCGAATTCTCGCCAACTCAACCTCCAATCGGCGCGCGTGGATTCGCGCCCCAGAAGACCAGGGTCCCGGTCATCCCGATGATGTGAACTAAGACGATATTGAGCGCCATCGACTTCGCCGTCGCGGCCCCCACTCCGACCGGGCCTCCCGAGGCGGTGTAGCCGTAGTAGCACCCGACCAGCACGATGATCGTCGCCATCACCATCCCCTTGATCAGGCTGTAGATCAGGTCGGGAGGGTTCTGGAACATCCAGAAGATCAATAGGTAGCCGCCGGAGGAGGTGTCGCCGATCTGCTTGACCACCGCCAGGTAGGAGGCGAAGTAGCAGACCCCGACCCCGACCAGATAGACGAACGGCAGCGCGATCCAGGCGGCAAGCAGGCGGGTCGCGGCGAGGAAGGTGACCGGCGGAACGCCCATCACCTCGAGCGCGTCGATCTCATCCGAGATCCGCATCGAGCCGAGCTCGGCGACGATCCCGGTGCCGACCTTGGCCGCCATCATGTAGCCGAAGGCGTAGGGGATCAGCTCGCGCAGGTCACACCAGGCCGAGAACACGCCGGCGTAGGCGGGGGCGCCCTGGGCACGCAGCAGGTAGGCGCCCTCGATCCCGCACTGCAACCCGATGATGAAGATCAGCCCCCAGATCACCAGGGCGGAGCCGAGGATCAGGATCCCCGCCTGGCGCAGCGATTCGCCGAAGAAGCGCAGCACGCGGCCGACGTAGACCTGGCCCATCACGTTGCCGCCGAAGCGGGCGATCTCGCCGAGCGAGTCCAGCCAGGAGCGTGGAAGTGCGATCCAGGAGTTCATCGAATCGTCTGCAGCTCCGGATGGGTGGCGAGCAGGGTCTGGGTAAAGACGTAGTTGAAGGCAAAGACGCCCATGAAGGCGATCACCACGGCCTCGTTGACCGCCCTGCCGACCCCGGCCGCGCCTCCCGAGGCGGTCATCCCCTTGTAGGAGCAGACGATCGCGATGATCGCCCCGAACAGGGTCGTCTTCAACACCGAGCCCCAGAGGTCGGTGACCGAGGCGTTGTTGAACAAGGTGGCGAAAAAGCCGCCGAGCGGCTGGTTGTAGAGAAGCTCGGCGCCGATCCCGCCGGAGATCCCGAAGATCAGCGCGTAGATGTCCATCAGCCCGGTGATCAGCATCAGGGCGAGGAATCTGGGCACGACGAGGTTTTTGATCGGATCGACGCCCAGCACCTGAAGCGCGTCGAGCTCCTCGCGGATCTTGCGGGCTCCGAGGTCGGCGGTGATCGCGGTCCCCGCCACCCCGGCGACGACCACGGCGGTGACGAAGGGGGCGAACTCGCGGATCGAGGCGAGGACGAAGAAGCCGCCGAGGCGGTCAAGGGCGCCGAACAGCGAGAGGAAGTTGGCTGCCTGCAGGCCGGGGGCGCCGAAGCCGAAGGCGATCGTCGAGATCATCATCGGAAACCAGCAGAGCTGCAGGGCGAACAGAAACTGGCCGATGAACTCGCCGCCGTAGGGGTAGGGCGGGCGCACCGCACTGACCAAGGTCTTGGCGGTCAGGATCATCATGTCCCCGACCTGCTCGAAGAGGTTCTTGGCGGGTAGAAATGCCCGATCTACTGCGGTTCTGACCATCTACTCCTCCCGACAGGGCCGGGCAACCGGCGCGCGGACCCCATCTGGAGGCAAGGATATGGCATCGGAATGGGGTTGACCAGGGACAACCGGCAGAAGCGCTGCAAAGGGCCCGGCTGGGCCAGAAAGTGCGAGAAATGTGGCTGGTAACGGGGAATTTGCGTGGTAGGCTGCCCGGCGCCGTGCGGGAGACCTGCCGACATTTCCGGCAAGCCCGCCGAAGGCGCTCTGGGGTGAGTCTGGTCGTCGTCGGTGCCAGCGTGCTGGCACTCGCGGCCTGCGGCGGCGGGGAGCGCCAGGACGCCAACGAGCCGTCCGGAAAGTTCCCGGTCAAGATCGTCACCTCGAGTTTTCCCACCCGCCAGCGGCTGGCCCAGACCTCGCTGTTTCGGATCGGGGTTCAGAACACAGGTGAGCGTGCCCTGCCTGCGCTGGCGATAACGATCTCGCTCGACAAGAACGCGGTCCATCCGTTCTCGACCTACGACCCGCAGCCCGGCCTCGCCGACCCCGACCGTCCGGTCTGGGTGCTCGAGAACGACTATCCGAAGCTGGCCGGAGAGACCCGGCCGGCGGGAGCCGAGACCGCCAACGACAAGACCTTCAACTTCGGCAGCGTGCAGCCCGGCAAGACCGTCGAGGCGGTCTGGAAGGTGACGCCGGTCAAAGCCGGCATCTTCACCGTCGACTACCAGATCGACGCGGGGCTGAACGGCAAGGCGAAGGCGGTCACGGCCGACGGCAGCCCGCCGACAGGGTCGTTCGCGGTCAAGATCTCCGACCGGCCGCCGGAGACGCGGATCAACGACCAGGGCAAGGTCGTCGAGGTTCCCTCGGGCGGCGGCAACAACGCCTCCGGCAGCGGCGGCAAGTAACCGCGGCACCGGTTTTGCCACCCTTTGCCTCGATGGGAGGTGTCGCCACAATCCTCGCTTGCGCGTTTGCGCTGCTGCTCGCTGCCGGCTGCGGCTCGTCGGACCCGGGCAACACCGACGTCAAGGCGCCGACGGTCACGGCGCCCTCGACGACGACGCAGGCGCCGCAGCCGAACCAGCCGACCGGCAACGGGAACGGCGGCGTGAAGCTGACCAAAGTCGGCGACTTCGAGGAGCCGCTCTACGTCACCCAGCCGCCCGGCGACGACCAGGACCTGTTCGTCGTCCAGCGCGGCGGCCAGATCCGCGTCGTCCGCGACGGCAAGACCCTGCCGGCCCCCTTCCTCGACGTCGGGAACAAGATCACGACCGGCTTCAACGAGCAGGGGCTCTTGTCGATGGCCTTCGCTCCCGACTATCAGAAGTCGGGCCGCTTCTACGTCTACTACACGGACACCAACGGCGACATCAAGGTGGTCGAGTACCGCCGCTCCGCCGGCGATCCTCTGAAGGCCGATCCGGCCAGCGCCCGCCAGCTGCTCGGGATCGAGCACTCCGCCAACGACAACCACAACGGCGGCCTGCTGCTGTTCGGCCTCGACGGCTCCCTCTACATCGGGGTCGGCGACGGCGGCGCGGCCGGAGACCCGCAGCGAAACGGCCAGAACCTCGGCGTCCTGCTCGGCAAGATCCTCCGCATCGATCCCCGTCCCAGCGGCGGCAAGCCCTACGGCGTCCCCAAGGACAACCCGTTCGTCGGCCGCTCCGGAGCCCGGCCGGAGATCTTCGACTACGGGCTGCGAAACCCCTGGCGCTTCAGCTTCGACCCCGTCAGCGGCTCGATGCTGATCGCCGACGTCGGCCAGGACCGGTTCGAGGAGGTCGACGACCTGCCGCGCGGAAAGCACGCGGGCGCCAACCTCGGCTGGTCCGCGTTCGAGGGAGATGCCCGGTTCAACGAGGACCAGAAGGCACCGGGGGCAGTGGCCCCGATCCTCACCTACGGCCGCGACCGTGGCTGCTCGATCACCGGCGGCTACGTGGTCCGCGACCCCGACCTCACAACCCTCTACGGCCGCTACGTGTACGGCGACTTCTGCATCGGCAAGCTCTACAGCTTCGTCCCGAGCCTGCCCAAGGCCGCCGACGACAAGCCGCTGGGGCCGACGGTGCCGGCGCTGAGCTCGTTCGGAGTCGACAACGCGGGCCACGTCTACGCCGTCTCCCTCGAGGGCGCCGTCTACAGGCTGGACCCGACCACCGCTCCGTGACGGCGCCTCTCGTGTTGAGGCACTCGATGGTCAGAGCAACGCGGACCTCGCTGCTGGCGCTCGCCGCGCTGCTTGGACTGCTGGCGATCGCGCCTTGCGCCTCGGCGAAGATCAAGAAGCGCAAGATCGGCAACTTCGACTCGCCGGTCTACGCAACCGGGGCGCCGGGCTTCAACAAGCTCCTGTTCGTGGTCGAGCAGACGGGGACGGTGCGGGTCGTCAAGAAGGGCCACAAGGTCGGCCACCCATTCCTCAACATCCGCGGGATGGTCAATTACGACGGCGCCGAGCGCGGCCTGCTGTCGATCGCCTTCCCGCCCGACTATCGCCGATCGGGCCGCTTCTACGTCGACTTCACCGACAACCAGGGCGACCTCAACGTCTGGCAGTTCAGCCGCCGCGGCGCGACCCGCGCGAAGCGGAGCTCGGGACGCCCGGTGATCGTGATCCCGCATCGCGCCAACGCCAACCACAACGCCGGCCAGCTCCAGTTCCTCGGCGAGGAGCTCTACATCGCGACCGGCGACGGCGGAGCCGGCGGAGACCCGCCCAACAACGCTCAGAACATCGACAGCCTGCTGGGCAAGATCCTCCGCGTGCACCCAACCGCGGGCGGCGGCTACACGGTGCCGGCCGACAATCCGTTCGCTGGACGGCCCGGGCGCGACGAGATCTTCGCCTACGGATTCCGCAACCCGTGGCGCTTCTCGTTCGACACCCAGGCGGCGGGCGGGCCCTACATCGCGGTCGGCGACGCCGGGCAGGACCGCTTCGAGGAGGTCGACTACACCCGTGTCTCGGCGACGGCCGGGGCCAACTTCGGCTGGGACGCGTTCGAGGGGTTCAGCAAGTACACCGGCGACGCAAGCGGCACACCGAACCCGGGCGGGACGACGAAGCCGATCTTCGTCTACGGGACCCACTCCGACGGCAACTGCACGATCATCGGCGGTTACGTGGTCCGCAACAAGCACCTGGGCAAGCTGCGCGGCCACTACATCTACTCCGACTTCTGCGCCGGCAACCTGCGCAGCTTCGTGCCAAAGCTCGGCGGCGCCCGCCACGACCGCCGGGTCGGCGTCCACGTCGACAACCCGAGCTCGTTCGGTCAGGACACCCGCGGCCGCATCTACGTCTGCTCGCTGAACGGGCCGGTCTACCGCCTGGTTCGCGGCCACTGACCCCCGCCTGAGGCGAAATCGCCTGACGACGCCGGGCCCCCGCCATTCCCTGGCCAACGCTGCGAGCCGAACCACTAGAGTCTGGCTGACCAGCCAGGAGCGGAGGAGAAGATGGAGAGCGGCACGGCGCAACCCACGGCCACCGGTACCCAGGGCGGCAACGGCGCGTCCCCGGGCGAGAGCATCGAGGTCCGCAACCCGGCCACCGGTGAGCTGATCCGCAGGGTGGCGATCGACTCGCCGCAGCAGGTTCGGGAGACGGTCGCGAGGGTGCGCGCCAACCAGGCCGAGTGGGAGGCGCTGGGCAACAAGGGCCGCGGCCGCTGGCTCGGCCAGCTGCGCGACTGGTTGATCGACAACCACGAGCGGGTCGCCGACACGATGCAGGCCGAGACCGGCAAGGTCCGGGCAGACGCGGCAAGCGAGAGCGTCTACCTAACCGACCTGATCAACTTCTACGGCAGCAAGGCGGAGAAGATGCTGGGCGACGACAAGATCCGCCCCCACTCCCCGCTGCTGCGCTCGAAGAAGCTTCGGGTCCAGTACCGGCCCTATCCGGTCGCCGGGATCATCAGCCCCTGGAACTTCCCCCTGATCCTCTCGCTCGGCGACGGGATACCGGCCCTGCAGGCCGGGGCCGCGGTGGTGATCAAGCCCTCCGAGCTGACGCCGCTGGGGCTGGCCGAGATCGTCGACGCCTGGAAGAACGAGATCGGCGCTCCCGACGTGCTCGAGGTGGTCAACGGGCTCGGCGAATGCGGCAGCGCCCTCGTCGAGGAGGTCGACTTCATCCAGTTCACCGGCTCGGACCGGACCGGCAAGAAGGTGATGGCGAAGGCCGCCGAGACCCTGACCCCGGTCAGCCTCGAGCTCGGCGGCAACGACCCGATGATCGTCCTGCGCGACGCCGACGTCGAGCGGGCCGCCAACGCCGCCGCCTGGGGCGGGTTCGCGAACTCGGGCCAGATCTGCATCTCCGCCGAGCGCGTCTACGTCGAGGAGCCGATCTACGACGAGTTCATCGCCAAGCTCACCGCCGAGGTCGGCTCTCTGCGGCAGGGAGCCGACGGCGCCAACTTCGAGCACGAGGTCGGCGCGATGACCTCGCCGGTCCAGGCCGAGCTGGTCGAACGCCACGTCGAAGAGGCGGTCGAGGCCGGCGCCCGGGCGCTGACCGGCGGCAGGCGTCTCGACGGGCCGGGCGACTATTACGAGCCGACTGTTCTGGTCGACGTCGACCACTCGATGGAGGTGATGCGCGAGGAGACCTTCGGCCCGGTGATCGGGGTGATGAAGGTGCGCGACGAGGAGGAGGCGCTGCGGCTCGCCAACGACACCCGCCACGGGCTCTCGGGCTCGGTCTTCGGCGCCAAGCGCCACGCCGAGCAGGTCGCGCGCAAGGTCGAGTGCGGTGTCTGCAACGTCAACGACGTGATGGTCGGCTTCCTCGCCTCCGACGTCCCGTTCGGGAGGCTGGAAGGACTCGGGGATCGGCTACCGGCACGGCGAGATCGGGATCAAGAAGTTCTGCCGCACGGAGTCGCTGGTGATCAGCCGCTTCGGCGGCAAGCGGGAGCTGCTCTGGTTCCCCTACACCGAGAAACGGCGAAACCTGCTGGCGCGCCTGAGCCGGATCTTCAACGCCCGCGACCTGCGGCGCCGCTTCCGCGGCTAGGCCTGAACGGCTGCTCGGCGCCGGAGCACGGGGTGACGAGAGTCACTGAAATCCGGCCGGCCCGGCCCTAGCCTGTCGGCGATGGAGGTATACGACGCGGTCATCGTCGGGGCGCGCGCGGCAGGGTCGACGCTGGCGATCACCCTCGCCGATCGTGGCTGGGACGTCGCCCTGGTCGACCGCGACACCTTCCCCAGCACGACCGTCTCCACCCATCTGCTCTACCCCAAGACCCTCGCCCGCCTCGACCAGCTTGGCGTCCTCGACCGCCTCCGCTCGGAGCACGACCTGCCGCTGGTCTCGCATCGAGTTCGCGCCCTCGACCACGACATCGCCGGCCTCTTCACCTCGGTGGACGGCTACGACCGCGCGGCTGCACCGCGCAGGATCGTGCTCGACAAGGCCGGCGTCGACACCGCGCTCGCCAAGGGTGTCAAGGGCTACTTCGGCACCCGGGCCGTCGAGCTGATCGGCAGGGGCACCGAGGATGACCCGGCCGCCGGGGTGATGCTCGAGGACGGCCGCGAGCTGCGGGCGAGCTGGGTCTTCGGGGCCGACGGGCGAGGGTCCGTCGTCGCCACCCGGCTGGGGCTGGAGAAGCAGCGGCCGCAGCGGGGCGAGATCGCGATCGCCTACTCCTACTGGCGCGGCATCCCCTCGACCGGCGAGATAACCCTGCAGATCAATCTCGACGAGATGCTCTACCACGGCCCGGTCGAGGACGGCCTCTACATGCTGATCCCGAACGGGGTGCCCGACCTGGCCCAGGGCACCAAGCCCGAGCGCAAGCGCAAGTACATGGAGGCGATCCGGCGCTTCCCCGAGACCTTCGACCCGGGCCTGCTGGAGGGCGCCGAGATGGTCACCGACGTCGCGGTCGCACCCGAGCCCCTGCTGCAGGGCTTCTACCGCACCCCCGCCGGCCCCGGCTGGGCGCTGGTCGGCGACGCCTGCCACTTCAAGCACCCGGCCACCGCGCAGGGGATCGGCGACGCGGTCGAGCAGTCGCTCTATGTCGCCGAGGCGCTCTCCGGCGCCAAACCGAGCCTGGCCGGCTATGAGCAGTGGCGCGACGCGCGCTCCGCCGAGCACTACGACTGGTCCTTTGCCTGGGGCCGCTTCCCCAAGCCCGAGGTCGCGGGACCCCTGTTCCGCGGCTGGGCCTCGGAGCCCGGGGTGGGGCAGGACCTGCGCGACTGCCTTGCGCGCCAGATCGAGCCCTCGCAGTTCCAGACCAAGGAGCGGCTCGAGGCCTGGTTCGGGCAGCGCACCGCCCCGGCTCCCGCCTAGCGGGTCAGGAGCGGATCAGCCGGCGGGTACGAGCTGCTCGCGCGCCTGGCGGGCGGCATCGACCATGTTGCGAAGCGCCGCGTCGGTCTCGGGCCAGGCGCGGGTCTTCAGCCCGCAGTCCGGGGTGACCCAGAGCAGCTCCGGGCGCAGCACCTTGGCGGCGGCCTGGAGCAGCTCCGCCATCTCCTCGGCCGGCGGGACGCGCGGTGAATGGATGTCGTAGACGCCCGGGCCGATCTCCTGCGCGTAGCCGGTGCGCTCCCAGTCGTGCAGGAGCTCCATCCGCGAGCGCGCCGCCTCGATCAGCAGCACGTCGGCGTCCATCGCCTGGATCTGCTCCATGATGTCGCCGAAGTCCGAGTAGCACATGTGGGTCTGGATCTGGACCGCGTCCTCGGTCCCCGAGGTGGAGATGCGGAAGCAGCGGACGGCCCACTCCAGATACTCGTTCCAGCGGTCGCGGCGCAGCGGCAGGCCCTCGCGGATCGCGGGCTCGTCGACCTGGATGATCCGCACACCGGCCTCGGCCAGGTCGTGGACCTCGTCGCGGATCGCCAGCGCCAGCTGCTCGCAGGTCTCGGAGAGGTCCTGGTCGTCGCGCACGAAGGACCACTGCAACATCGTCACCGGGCCGGTCAGCATTCCCTTCACCGGCCGCCCGGTGAGGGACTGCGCGTAGAGGATCCACTCGACGGTCATCGGGTTGGGCCGTGAGACGTCGCCGTAGAGAATCGGCGGGCGAACGCAGCGCGAGCCGTAGGACTGCACCCATGCGTTCTGGGTGAAGGCGTAGCCCTCCATCTGCTCGGCGAAGTACTGGACCATGTCGTTGCGCTCCGGCTCGCCGTGGACGAGGACGTCGATCCCGACTTCCTCCTGGAACCGGATCACGCGCTCGATCTCGGCACGCATCCGGCTCTCGTACTCGGCCTGGTCGATCTTGCCCTCGCGAAGCTCGGCGCGGGCGGTGCGGATCTCCTGGGTCTGGGGATAGGAGCCGATCGTGGTGGTCGGGAAGAGCGGCAGGTCGAGCTCGGCGCGCTGCGCCTCGCGGCGGGCCTCGAACGGGCTGGCTCGCCGGGCATCCTCTTCACCAAGGGCCTCGACCCGGCTGCGCACGGCGGGGTTGCGGGTCCGCTCGGACTCGTTGCGGCTCTCCAGGGCCTCGACGTTGTCGGCAAGCTCGGTCTCGATCGCCTCGGCGCCCTCCGTGTGTCCCTTCGCAAGCACCGCGACCTCGCCGACCTTCTGCTTCGCGAAAGCCATCCAGGAGCGCAGCTCGTCGTCGAGGTCCGGCTCGGCGTCGAGGTCGACCGGTGTGTGCAGCAGCGAGCAGGAGGTCGAGACGACGACCTCGTCGGCGAGCTCGCTCGATGTGCTTGAGCTCCTCGAGGCTGCCGTGGAGGTCGTTTATCCAGACGTTGCGGCCGTCGACGATGCCCGCGAACAGGGTCTTGCCCTCGAGCCTGCCGACGTCGTGGGCGATCCCCATGTTCTCGCGGCCGAGGACGAAGTCGAGGCCGATTCCGTCGATCGGCGTATCGCGCAGCACCGCGTAGGCGTCGCCGGCGTGGTCGAAGTAGGTCTTGACCGCAAGCCGAGTGCGCTCGTGGACCTTGGAGAGCTCCTCGCAGGCGAGCCGCAGGGCGTCGAGCTCGCGCTCGGAACGGTCCATCACGAAGCAGGGCTCGTCGATCTGCACCCAGTCGGCGCCGTGCTCGGCGAGGCGCTCGATCACCTCGCCGTAGACGCCGAGAAGCGGCTCGATCAGGCTGAGGCGGTCGAAGTCCTCGTCGACGCCGTCGCCCGGCTTGCCGAGCAGCAGCAGAGAGACGGGGCCGATCAGCACCGGCACGGTGGTGATTCCCAGCGCGTCCTCGGCCTCGACGAACTCGTCGAAGGGCTTGGTGCTGGAGAGCGAGAAGCGGGTGTCGGGCCCAAGCTCGGGGACGATGTAGTGGTAGTTGGTGTCGAACCATTTGGTCATCTCCATCGCGGTGACGTCGACGCCGTCGGCCTGGCGGCCGCGGGCCATCGCGAAGTAGGTGTCGAGGTCGACCTCGCCGCCCTGATGGCCGTAGCGCTCGGGTACGGCGCCGACCAATGCCAGGGTGTCGAGCACCTGGTCATAGAGCGAGAAGTCGTTGGACGGGATCAGGTCGATCCCGGCGTCCTGCATCAGCTTCCAGTTCGAGCGGCGGATCTGGCGCGCCGTCTCGGCGAGCTGCTCGGCCGAAGTCTCGCCCCGCCAATAGCCCTCGGTCGCGAACTTGAGCTCACGGTTGGGCCCGATGCGCGGGAAGCCCGCGATGTTGGAGAGTGCCATGACGGCAGGCTACCCAACCTTTGCCGCCGCCACGCCGCAGAGCGGCTTCAGCGTTCCGGGGGGCCTGTCCTATACCCCTCGTACCCGGCGGCGGCCAGCAGCCGCGGCAACTCGCGGATGAATGCCCGGTCGTGTTCCGCGTCCTCTTCGGGAAGCTGCTCCCAAGGCACGTCGATCAACGGGTGCCTCTTGGCTTCGTCGGAGCGCACATCCCCCATGGCCCATCCCTGGTCCTTGCGCTCCTGACTCCAGCGCTCGTGCTCGATCTCTGCGAGCTCTTCAACCTCGTCCGCGCCGAGCTCCAGCGGAGGCCGATCCCAATCCGTCAGTGGCCTGACCCCGCAGCCCGCCTTTTGGAGCTTGAATCTGATGTGCCGGGCCTGGGCGCGGCTCGCCTCCCGGTAGGTCTCCCTGAGCCCCTCCCACGGAACGGAAGCCTCGCTCGGGGTGCCCTGAGTCAGGTAGACGTTGTGGAGCGCGCGGGCAAGGGTCTCCGTAAAGCCGTCGATGATCATCTCCGCCGAGCAGGTTTCGTCGATGACGCTGAAGAGCCGAATTTGTTCGCTCGGCTCACCAGCCTCCAGAAGCGTGGCGAAGCCGGCGTTCTCGATCGTGAGCTTCACCACAACGGTTGCACCGGCGAGAACTCGGGAGGCGGCGAACCCCAGCTTCAGGCTCTCGCTGTCACTGGATGCGCAGACGAACAGCGTGGAAGCGTCCTTCAGGACGCGCTGGGCCTCCTCGGTCCAGACCGCCGCGCCGAGGTCATGCTCGTATGCCCCCAGCTCCGCGGCCCGGGCGATCGACGGCTGACGTTCAGCCAGCCGATCGAGCCACTCCCTTGCCGCCTGGGCCACGATCGTGATCCGCAACGGCCGCCAGGCAGCGGAGCCCCTTGACGGTCCTCCTCGATCCCCGCTGCCCGCCACTGACGGGCCGCATTGACGACGATCGCCCGCGCCAGGTCGTCACTGCCGATCACCGCAAGATGGGGTGGCGCTCCCTCCGCGGATCGCTCGACCAGGTCCGCGTGCTGGGAGAGAAGGAGTCGGGCGGCTCGCTCCGGCACGCTGAACCACTCCGAGGTCATTTCCTCACCGCCAGCCCCGATTGCGAAGCTGGTGAGATCCCCAGCAAGTTCCATGTCCGCGACGTGGAAGTAGGCGTCGAGGTTGCCGACCCGACCACGACAGGCCTCGGCGGCGGCGTTGGCGACTGCTGCGTTCTCGGCATCCTCGGCAAGCACCGAGACCAGTCTCGCTGCGCGCTTCGCCTGCACCGCAGACAGGAATCCCGCATCGGTTGCGTCGCCGATCGCCACGATTGCCCCAAGCTGGCGGGCCAACTTGACGTTGGGATTCGAGGAGTCAATTTCCACCGCGACGACCTGAACTGGTGAATCCCGGACCCGGAGCGACCTAACCAGTTGCAAGCCACGTCGACCGAGCCCGCAGACGACGAAATGGCCGCGTGCGCGCCGGGCCCGAACAAGGTGCCATTGGTCCTCGAGCACAGCGGTCAGGGCATTGAAGGTTGCGAAGGCGGCTACCGCCGGAACCATGAATCGTGCCACCTGGAGTGTCACATGGAGCTCGCCGGGCGGTTTGTTGTAACTGAAGGCGAGCAGGGAGAGGGTGCCGTAGGCGGCGTCGACTACCGAATCGCCACCCTGCAGGAAGCCGATGAACCCGAGAACTAGGGCGGCGATCGCCAGCAAGACGAGCAAGCCGAGCCGGTGCTGCCTCCAGGCGCCTGACGTCCAGCGGGTGTGTTGATTGCCGGCCGCGATCCGCATGGAACGCCCAAGAATCTATTTGGATTGCCGCCCCACGTCGTCCCTGCGGCACCCGATCTCCGAATACTGAGGTTGACCCGCGTCTCGGCGCTGGGTAGGAACGACCGCGCGATGAGCAAACGCCTCGCCCATAGGGGCGGCATCGCTGTTCTCGTCATCCTCCTGTGGCTTTCGGCGGCCGGTTGCGGCGGCTCCTCGAACGCTACAACGCCGGTGGGGGAAAACGCCGGAAGTCGAATCGCAGCAATTTCGGCTGCCGGACCGGGGGCCGCTGTGTACACCCCGACCGGGAGGATCGTGGCCGACTCCGGGTTTCAACCGAAGACCGACGGATTCAGCTTCGAGAACTATCCGCCTCCGGACGGACTACAGGGCCTGGCTCCGGCCCAGATGGTGGACATCTTCGGGTCCGATGTATGCGCGAGCCAGACGGACGGAGTATGTGCTCTAACGCCGGTTGCCCAGGACTGGATGACCAAGGAAAACGCCGAAATGCAGGGCGGGCACTGCTTCGGCTTCTCGCTCACCAGCCTCTTGATGTTCGGTAAGGAACTTGACCCGCTCAGCTACGGCGGTGCGAGCGTGCCTGCGTTGTCACTAGACAACCTCCCTCTACAAGAGGCGATTGGCGAGTCATTCGTCCTGCAGAACATCAGCACAGTCAAGGACGAGTTCATCGAAGAGACGCCGAATCGAGTCCTTGCAGACCTGGTCGACGAACTGCGGACGGGCGGGGACGCTTACACGCTGGGCATGTTCAACCGCGTAGCAGGACACGCCATCACGCCGTACGCGGTCGAAGACAAAGGCAACGGCGTGTTCGCGGCGCTGGCCTACGACAACAACTTCCCGGGGATCACACGGGCGGTGATCTTCAACCGACGTACGAACTCCTGGAGATATGACGGGGCGGCGAATCCCGCGCAGGGGTCATTCATATACGGCGGCCGGGGCTCGAGGAACCGCCCGCTGCTTATCCCCACCGATGCAGTGGTACAGCTCCTTCACTGCCCGTTCTGCAGCACACTTGGCACTTCCAAGCCGACCGCACTTTCGACATCCGGCCGGCATCTGGAGATGACTCCGCCGGGATACGAGGAGATTTCCCTCACGGCTGACTCGGTGAACCATGGCCACTTGGTGATCACGGACAGCACCGGCCGCCGAACGGGGTTCGTGGAGGGCAAAATCGTTAACCAGATACAGGGGGCCCGGGTGATAAAGCCGATTCTCACCCGGACCTTCGAGGAGGCACCTGAGCCGCATTACGAGATACCCATCGACGCCGATATCACGGTCTCTCTCGATGGCGATCCGCTGAAGGCGCCGGACGTCGAGTCGATAACGGTTATCGGCTCCAGCTACTCGGCGGTGGCCGGCACCATCCACCTCGAGCCGGAGCAGACTGGGCAACTTCATGTGACCGAAAACGGCACCTCGCTCACCTACCGCGCCGGAGCGGGCCAAGCGCAGCAGCCGCATCTGGAGATCGGGTTGGAGCGTCCCGGAACCGACTATCGGTTCTCCGTCGCTGCGCCCCCGATCCAGGGCGGGTCGACCCTGACCGCAGAGGCCCACCCCGCGACCAGGCGACTCAACGTGAATGCCGCCGAGGTCAAGAACCCCGGCATTTACGGCCTGGCGGTAACGCAATTGCACCCGGCCGGGAAGCGGACGGCGCATGGGCGAACGGTCCGCGTTCGTGCCGGGGGCTCGGCGCATCTCAGCTTCCGGCGCTGAGCGCGGATCCGGCGCCATCCATTTGAGGCTCAGGGGGCCGAGACCCCAGCCTCGCTGAGATATTGCCGGCGCTCCGCGGGGGTGAGGGCCTCCTCGACCCGGTGGCGCGCGATCCTCTCGAGCCGGTCGATGGGAATGCAGATCCGGCAGCGGAGGACGTAGGCCTCGCCGTCATAGCTGGCCGCGAGGATGCTTTTGCCGTCGGGACTGAACGCGACCGAGGTCACCCAGTCTGTCGGCCCATGGAGCATGTCGAGAAGCTGTCCCGATTCGGTGTCCCACACCCCGATACGGAAGTCGGCGCTACCGGTTGCGATCTGCTCACCGTTTGGGCTGAAGGCGGCACTCAGAACCGCCTGGGAATGTCCCCGGAACACCTCGAGCGACCGTCCCGATACAAGATCCCAGGTCCTGGCGGTCTTGTCCTCGCTCGTGGTGAGGACGGTTTCGCCGTCCGGGCTCACGGCCGCGCTGTTCAGGGTGTCGGTATGCCCTCGGAGGACCCCGAGGGGTCTGCGGGTGGAGGCATCCCAGAGCCGGGCAATCCTCGACTCCCCGACCTCCACAAGGGTGCGGCCGTCGAGGCTAAAGGCGACATCGTTGACGTCGTTTTCAAATCGGCCCCCGGTCTTGATCGTGAGCGGACGGCTTCGATGCGCCGTGTCCCAGAGCTTCACGGTCCCGTCGCTCCCAGCCGTCGCTACCCGCCTACCGTCTGGACTGAAGGTCGCCGAGTACACGATGCCCTGTTGCGCGTTCAGTGTCCTGAGCGGTGCCCGGCTTTTCGCGTTCCAGACTTCAGCCGTGCCGTTGGAGAGCCCACTCACCACCCGCGACCCGTCCGGACTGAACTCGGCGCTCCACGCGTCCCTGCCCTGGACTCCTGGCAGCGCCCCCAGCTCTACGCCCGAGTGTGCGTCCCAAATCGTGGCGCCGCCGTCGTATGCGGTCGAGGTGACGATCCGCTCTCCATCGGGGCTGAAGCCCCCTCCCAGTACCGAGTTGCCAGAAGGCCTCGGGAAAGCGAGGACCACGTCCTTGGGGGGTGGCTTCCAAATCCGGGCAAGACCGCTCCCCTCCGCCGTGAGCACGGTGCGCCCGTCGGGCCCGAATGAAGCACCGAGGATCTGTCCCGAGGGGGCT
Organism: uncultured Solirubrobacterales bacterium; assembly: GCA_963772265.1. Taxonomy (GTDB): domain Bacteria; phylum Actinomycetota; class Thermoleophilia; order Solirubrobacterales; family 70-9; genus Mayfieldus. Next base: position 98,273 of record CAVYWS010000003.1, read on the forward strand.
GGGTAGGACGACAGGAGTTGCCCTCGGCGGGGATGGGCATAAGGACGTTCGCGAAGCTGGCCAGGGTCCCAGACGCGGGCTTGGCCATCGAGGCTCGCGGTCACCACGCGCGAGCCGTCGGGACTGAACGATGCATCCTTGGTCAGATCGGTCGATGCCGGCAGGACCACTTCCGCCCGGCGAGCTCGAAGGCTCCAGATGCGGGCCGCGCCGTCGTCGCTCGCGGTCAACACCGCGTCATCGCGGGGGCTGAATCGGGCCGATTCGACATTTGTTCCCCGTTCGACTCCAGGTTGCCCATCGACCATCAGCGTTCGCTCGAGGTGGCCGTCTGCCGCGCTCCATACCCGCGCACTCCCGTCAGTGCTGGCGGTCACAACCCTCCTGCCGCCCCGATCAATGTCAACGCCGTTCACAGTGCCCGGCCCTTCTGCGAATCGACTCACGCTGCTGCCGCTCATCCTCCAAACGCGCGCCCCGTGATCGCCTCCGGCAACCACCAGGTTGCCTGCTGGGCTGAAGGCAACGCTTTCGACATCGCCCGCCAGGCCCTGGAACGAGTGCAGATGCTCGCCTGATCCAACCCGCCACAGCTTGACCGCGCCTCTACTCGTCGCTGTCAGGAGCCGGCGCCCGTCGGGGCTGAATGCCACGGCGGTTGCCCTTCCCGGGCCGGGATCGAGGCGATGCGTTGTCCGCTCGCCCGCGACATCCCAAATCCACGCCCCGCCGTCGTCACTGGCCGTTGCAGCCAACCGGCCATCGGGGCTGAAGACGGCGCTGTTCACGGCATCGGCGTGTTGGCTGAGGACTCCGCGCGCATCGGAGCCAGCGATCGTCTGACGGATTGCCCTTTCAGCTTCCGCCGTTTCGGAGGTTCTGGCCGCCTCCACGGCGAGGAGAAGGCCAGCCTCCGGATTTGTGTTTCGCAGTCCCAGTGCCCGGGCGGCGAGTTCTTTGGAGTGGGCATCGCGGGCACGTTGATCGGCCTGGTGTCGCTGGATCAGCGCGTAGACCGCCAATGTGAGAGCGATCACCAGGCCAACCCCGAGCGCGGTCATGCGAATCCGCTGGCTCTGGGTCGCCGCCTGCCGGCTTGTGAAGATGTATTCGGTCTGGAGGCGCGAGGGCTGAGGATCCTTTCGCTCATCGGCAGCGGTCAGCCACTTTTCGGCGGACGCAAGGTCCCTACCGCGAAGCGCGAAGCTGCCGTCGCGGCGATTGTGGTCCCATTCGGATGCCCGCACCAGCAGGCGCGTGTGCATTGCCGCCCACTCCGGGTCCGTGTCGAGCGCCGTTTGCAGGGCATCGAGCGCTGCCTCGAGATCGTCCCCCGGCCGCATGAAGATCCAATTGCGGGTCGCCACCGCCTCCGGCAAGGCCTTCGGGTCGACGTCGTCGTGGACGACCGGCAGGATGCGCTTGCGCACCTTGACCGCATGTTCGACCTCGTGCAGGCAGACCTCGGACTCGGCGGAGCCGGGGCCGATCACGAAGACGAAGGCCGAGGCCCCCTCGATCGCGGCTCGCACCGCGTCCATCCACTTGGCTGTTGGTCGAATGCCTTCTGTGTCGACCCAACATCGATGGCCGCGCCTCGCGAGCCCGTCTATGGAGCTGATCAACGAAAGCTCTCGTCGAGCGCGCGCGTAGCTGATGAAATACGGCTGCAGAGTCGACCTCCGCCGACGGCGTCGCGGCGGGGTCGGGCTCAGAGCGCGACGGTGCCTCGGCCGATTCCTGGTCAGCAGGAAGGGCAGAGCCATTCACCGTCTCGGGCAGGCTCACGACCGTCTTGTGAGGCCTGTGGCGTCCGACCTTGGTCGCCCCCGGGCCGCAGGCAACCGGACCGCTTCAGCTTCAGGCCGAGGTCCCCGTTCGCGACGGCGAACGACTTTGAAGTCCTGGAACCTGCCCCTGAAGCCGGCCTTGGCGGCGACGGCGCGGTAGCCGAGCTCTCGCACTGAGGTGCAGGCGCGGCCTCTTGCAGGGCGCGTGCCTACACGGCGGACGCTTGCGGTAGTTGATCCTGTACTTTGCGTTGTCCGGGCGGGACCATGGCGCTGGTTATCGAGTGCTGGTCGCATTCTTCGGTGCCTCGTCGCCCGCACGAGTCGCTGCAGGCAGAAGATCTTGATCTTGCTCCTGCCCCAGGACAGGGAAGAACGGGAGGGCGGTGATCTTGCGGCCATTGGATTCCGGTGAGCCTTCCGGACGAGCGAGGTTCGAGAAGAACATGCGGGACTGTCCTGAATCGGCAGGGTCGGGGTCGGCCGAGTCCGTCCCGGTTGACCGCGAGATCGATCGGGTCAACGTAGGAGTTGCCCTGTGGGCTCCCCGTGTTGGAGAGCGTCGGCCTCCGCGCCGCCATTCGCAATCAGGCCGAGCATGCCCCCGCAGCCCCCTGGACACGCCCCATCGCGGGGAAAGAGGGTCTCATCGGCGAGCAGGAGCTGCGTGCCCTCGAAGTCGAAGTCGATTCCGCTGGGCGTGGCCATCGAGCCGCCCGCGGCCATGATCTCGGTATTCGCCCGAAGTCGCGGATTGACCTGGAACACGGTGCCGAAACCAGTGACCAGGACGCCGGCCTCCACTGAACTGCGGGGTTGAGGGCAAAGGTGATCGGATCGACGACAAAGATCGTCCCGTCGCCATTGACAAGCACGTCGCGGGGGCGCCTGAAAGCCTCGTCACAGTAGATCCGCTTGAAAGCACCCTGGTCGCTCAGCCTGCAGGATGTAACCCCTGTCGACATGCAACTCAGCAGGAACTCTCCAGGGCTGAACTCGCCGTGGCTATTGAAGCCAGGCCCGGCATTGGCGACCAGGAGTCCCCGTTGGGATCCCGCGCCAGACCCCAGGGGTTGTAGAGGCCGGGCCTCTGGTTGAAGACGGTCTGTGCCCCGGTCGACAGAGTCAACGCTAATGATCTCGGCCGGTGCCTTGGTCGGTGACCAAGAGCATCCCCGCGGTCGGGGCGGACCAGAACGTCATATGGATTCTCGAGCTTGTTGCTTCGGATCCGTCGGGCCGGACGGACCGGCGAGCATCGACATCGTCCCGCTCGTCGGATTATCGCCGAGGAGCTGCCCCACAGCTGTTTTCGAAGACAGGGCCCGAAATCGGTCATCCCCGGATAACCGACCCCCCCACCGGCGTCCGTTACCAGGAGGGTGTCTGTGCTCTCGATCACATCGATTCCGACCGGCTCGTGCAGCGGCTCGGCCGGCGGCGACGGCGTAAGCGACAAGTCGTGTCTGCCCAAGAGCGGGATCGAGGCGGACGATCCCCGGCGCCCGGCCGGCGGCGCCAGGGTCCGGTTGCGGTCGAGGATGTAGGTGTCGCCTGCCTGCGCCCCGGGAGCGATCAGAGCCAGCATGAGAAGGCCCGAAGCAAAGAGGAGGGAGCCCCGGGCCACTCGATGCGGTTGGGTCCGTATTGGTGGCTGAATTCGCTGCAAATTTCTGAGTCGATCGTGTCAGCGCCCAGACGACCCCACAAGGGCATAACTGAGTAGCGGTGCGCCAAAGAGGGCACAACTGGGTAGGGGCGCCCCCTTGTGGGGGCTGGACGACGGTCGGCTCTGGGCCCTAAACCGAGGCCGGTTCGCGGGCCGAGTCGCGCGCGGGGGGCGTCGGCGAGAGACGGACCGGCGCGGCCGAGAGAGCGCGCAGCCGCATGTCACTCCAGGTCATCCCCTCGCGGACCAGGGCCGGCAGGCCGAGTGCGACCGCGGTCGCGATCTCGACCCCCTGCAGGATCACGCCGTAGGCGAGGGCGTTGGCGGAGCCGATGCCGAATCCGGTGGTCAGGACGCTGATCACGGCAAGCTGGAAGATGCCGATGTTCGACGGGGTGGCGGGCACAACCGCGGTCACGTTGACCGCGAACAGAACCGCGGCGGCGGCGCCGATGCTTGCCCGGTGATCGAGGCCGAGGGCGGCGAGCAGAGCCCAGCAGGCGGCGAGCTGGACCGCCCAGGCGCCGAGCTGGGCCGCGGCGGCGAAGCTTCCCCGGCGCGGATCGCGGAAGACCCGCAGCCCGCGGCGCACCGAGACCACGGCGCCGCGCACCGTCGCCGCGAGGCGGGCGAGGCGGCCGCTGCCGTTGACTCGGACGAGGAAGGGCGCGATCAGCAGGGCGAGCAGGATCCCCAGCGGCACGAAGCTGAAGGCGAAAAGCTTCTGCGAGCTCGAGTGGAAGAGGTCGGTGCTGGCGACGATGATCCCGCCGAGCATCGCCAGGGCGAGGATGTTGAGCACGGTCTGCGAGACCAGGGTCCCGAGCAGGACCGGGAAGGTCTCGCGCATGCGGCCGGTTCGCCGTGCAAGGACCATCGCCCTCGCCGGCTCGCCGAGGCGGGCCGGCAGGGTCGCGGACATCAGCACTCCGATCATCGTCGCCGAGGTGACGTCGCGCCGGCGCACCGGCCGGTTGGGCAGCGCGGCGCGCGCGATCGCGAACCAGGAGGCGGCGCGCAAGAACATCGCCAGCGACATCAGCGCGCAGGCGATCAGCACCCAGCCGACGTCGGAACGGACGATGTTCTCGACCACCTGGGAGACGCCGACCTTGTTGGCCGCGAGTGCTGTCAGGCCAACCCCGAGTGCCCCGGTCACACCGAGGCCGATGCGGCGGGCGGTGCGCCGGCCCCGGCCGGTCTGGTGGACGGGCTCGGGGTCGAGCGACGGAAGCTCGCGTGCCGGCCGGGATGTGCCGCCGTCGGCGGGCATCAGACCGACCTTGCGGGCGAAGCGCTGGCCTTCTTTGGCCGGGGGCGCCGCCATTGCGCGCTCATAGACGGTCATGACCTGATCGGCGATCCGCGGCCAGGCGTAGCGCTGGGCGCTGCGGTGAGCCGCCTCCCCCATCTCCCGCAGCCGTTGCGGCTCGTGATGGGCGCGCTGGAGCTCCTCGGCGAGGCGCTGGGGATCGGCGGGCGGCACCAGGACTCCGTCGACGCCGTCGGTGACGACGTCCTTGTAGCCGGCGATGTTGGAGGCGATCGCGGGTGTGCCGGCCGCAAACGCCTCGGTCAGGACCATGCCGAAGCTCTCGCCCGAAAGCGACGGGGCGCAGAGCACGTCGGCCTCCTTCAGGGCGCGCCAGAGCTCCTGGTCGGTGACCCGGCCCCGGGCGTCGATGTGCTCGATCAGGTCGGGATCGGCCAGATAGCGCAGGATGTCCTGCGGCTCGGCGCCGATCACCGTAAGTCTGCAGGGGACATGCTCGACCAGACCGCCGAGCGCGGTCAGCAAGACCGGCAGGCCCTTGCGCTCTTCGGGGCGGCCGACGAACAGCACCCGCAGCAGCTCGCTGGGCGGCTTGGGGGCGGAGGGACCGGGGTCGACGTCGACGCCGTTGGGGACGATCGTGTAGTCGCCGCCGAACCAGCGCCGACCGGTCCAGGAGGCGGCCTCGGAGACGGCGATCCGGGCAGAGAGCTTGTTGAAGAGGCGACGCGCGCCGAGCAGCGTCGCGACGTGGTTTGGCAGCCCCTTGGTCGAGTAGGCGTGGAAGGTGCCGACCAGCGGCGCCTCGGTGCTGGCCATCGCGTCCCAGCCGACGAGCGGCGCGATCGGCTCGTGCACGTGGACGACGTCATATCCACCGCTGCGCAGCTCCCGCCGCATCCTGACGACGCTGTCGGGAAACGATGCGAGGTTCGAAACGGCTCCGTTGGCGCCCCACCCAATCGTCCGTCCGAGTGGGATCAGGTAGTCGGGCGGCTCGCTGTTCCCAGCCTCGGCGCGGTGAAGCCACCGGCTGAGCCGGTCGGGAGGGTCCCAGGGAGCGAGCACCCGAACGTGGTGGCCCCGTCCGATGAATTCCTCGGCGAGTGCCTCCACGTGCCGGTTGACTCCACCCTGGTACGTCCAGGAGTAGGGCGAGACCAGAGCAACGCGCACACTTGAATCGTAGAGGACCGAAGTGCTGCTTTCAGGCGGGCCGCGGAGGGGGCTCATGCCGGATCTCCCCTTCGCTGCCTGGGACCTCGCTTCCTGCCTGGGTCCAGGCGAAACCGGCACCAAGTAGTAGGTAGATCGTCCCGACCTCGAGCAGCAGCACGCCCGAGTCGTTGGCGAGCGTCGCGACCACGACCGCGACCACCGCTCCGACGAAGCCGGCCCGAAGCGCCGGCGTCGGCTCGAACCAGGCGAGGATGCGGCGCCGCCAGTGGACCGCCACCGCGATTCCCACCAATGCGATCCAGAACAGCGGCGCGTCGAGCCCGCGGGCGAAGCTGTGGGCCGAGAGCCGCAGGCGCCGCTCGGCGACGTCGCCGAGATCGTGAAGGCCACCGGCGTCGAGGACCGAGCGGGTCAGGTGCGAGTCGCCGCCCAGGAGCAGATCGAGCAGCGCCAGGGCGGCGAGGGCGGCGAGCGGGACCGCGATCACCAGCAGCGCTCCGCGGCGGGCCGCGGTCAGCGACGCGGCGGCGGCTGCTGCTCCGGCCGGGAGGACGATCGCGGCACCGACGTCGGCGCCGAAGCGGCCCGAGGCGAAGACGAAGGCGAGAAGGAGACCGGCGACCAGGAAGACCGTCGCCGCCGGCCGCGGCGCGAGGTCGGGGCGCAGGGCGGTGAGCGCGGCGCCGATCCCGACCAGGACCAGTGGCGTCAGCGTCGCCTCGAGCTCGTTGCCGATTCCGTAGAAGCGCACCCCGAGGCCCGGGTCGGGCCCGATCAGCGACAGGGGCGTCAACGGCGAGCCGACGATGACGTCCACCGCGAAGGCGCCGACCGTAACCGCGCAGGCGAGGGCAAGGGCCCGGTACCCGGGCGCCAGCAGCAGGGTCGCCGCGGCAAGCAGCGGGGCGCCGACGGCGACGATCAACTGCTCGACCGCGAGCGAGGGCTCGAGCGCCGCCCCGACCAGCAGCGTCGCCGGCAGGTAGATGCCGCTGAGCGCCGCCATCTGCATCGCCGGCCTCGCCAGGGCGCCGCGGCTGATCGCCGCGGCGAGCAGGCCGAGGGCGATCCAGATCAGCGCGCTGAGCCCGATCACCGACCCGCGCCGGTCGATGATCGAGGCGAGGCGGTCCTGCAGCGAGGCCACCGCGGAGACGTCGCGGCTGCCCTCGCTGTGGATCGGCTCGCCGCTCATCTGCGACGGGACGGGGACTCCGAGATGGTCGAGCACGGTGGGCGCGACGTCGGTGGAGAGCACGTAGCCGCGGAGCCGGGTGCTGTCGGAGGTCAGGTTGCCTGCGAACCCGAACCCGGCTATTCCAATCGTCAGCTGGTGGTCGGGGGCGGGCGGCGGGCGCTCGATTGCGATCAGCAGCTCTCCGGCGCGCAGAGCGCTGCTGAGTCGGAAGAGTTGTGAGACCTCGATGTCGCGCACGCAGACCGCGGCCGAGCAGCGGCCGAACCCGGCTCCGGGCCCGGGGCCGGGCCCGCCGAAGCGCAGCATCCGGCCGCCGCGGTCCGCGGCCAGAAGCGACGGCAACATGAGGCCGAAATCCGCGGCGAGCGTCTGCCCGGACTGCCGGATCGCCGACGAAAGCAGGCCGGGTACGAGGTCGGCCGGCGCCGCGTCGGCGCGATCGACGATCCGGCTCCAGCCGGGCACCCGCGTCCCCAGCGGCTCGACCTCGGGCAGCGGCTCGTCGTAGAGGTCGTCGTCGATCCGGTTTCCCTGCGTGACGTCGAGATAGGTCTGCTCGGGGGAGACGCCGTCGATGCCGGCGCTGAGCAGCCCCGGCGCGATCGCCGGGGCGCGCTCCAGCGCCTCGACCGGGGTCCCGTTGGGGAGCAGGGCGATGAGCACCCGCGGGCCGTGAGCAGTCCCCTTCGCGGCAGCCGAGGCGGGCAGCGCCGCGAGCGCCAGGACCGCGATTGCGGCTGCCCAGAACGGCAGGCGGCGAAACCTATACTCGGAGGGCATTGGCCGACCGGACCTTCGCAAAGTTCACCTTCTTCAAGATCGATCCGGCCTGGCGCCGCCGGGATGACGAGCTGCGGGCCGCCGACAAGCGCGAGTTCCTCGCCGCCTGCGAGGACTTCGCGACCGACCGCTCGCTGCGCGCCTACTCAACCATAGGAACGCGGGGCGACGCCGATCTGCTGCTGCTATTGCAGAGCCCGGTGCTGGAGGAGATCCACACCTTCCACGTGGTGCTCGGGCAGAGCGGCCTGGCGCGCTGGTCGACCACCCCCCACTCCTACCTCTCGATGACCAAGAAGTCGCCCTACTCCGAGGAGGGCGCGCGGCCGGAGATCTGCGTCTCGAGACGCAAGTACCTGTTCCTCTATCCGATGGTCAAGAAGCGGCGAGTGGTACTCGCTGCCCGAGGACGAGCGCCAGCGGATCATGCGCAGCCACATCGAGGTCGGGCGCCGCTATCCCGAGATCTCGATCAACACCTCCTACTCGTTCGGACTCGACGACCAGGAGTTCGTCGTCGCCTTCGAGGGCGACGACCCGGGGATGTTCCTCGATCTCGTCCAGGAGCTGCGGCCGACCGAGTCCAGCGCCTTCACCGAGCGCGAGACGCCGATCTTCACCTGCGTCGCGATGTCGGTCGCCAGGGCCCTCGACGCGCTCGACGGCCAGGCCGCCTCGGCGATCCCAAGCGAGCCACTGGTGCGGACATGACCGACGCCGACTCCCTCTTCGGCCAGGAGCACGTCGACACCTACCGGGCGACCGACGGCGAGACGGGACACGACTGGAAGGGCGCGCACGTGCTGCTGCTGACCACGACCGGGCGCAAGTCGGGCGAGCCGCACACCACGCCGCTGATCTACGGGCGCGGCGGGGACGCCTACCTGGTCGTCGCCTCAAAGGGCGGCGCACCGAATCCACCCGGCTGGTTTCTCAACCTCGAGGCGAATCCCGAGGTCGAGGTACAGGTGAAGGGTGACCGTTTCAAGGCCCGCGCCCGAACCGCAACTGCCGAAGAAAAGCCCAGGCTCTGGAAAATCATGACCGAGCAGTGGCCGGCCTACGACGAGTACCAGCGCAAGACCCCGCGCGAGATCCCGGTGGTCGTTCTCGAGCCCGCCTGAGCCCGAGCTGCCTTCCCTATCCTTCCGCGTTCGATGGCGAACGTCGGAACACCTGAGCCGCCCCTGCGAGTCGCCGTGATCGGCGCCGGCCCGGCCGGCTTCTACGCCTGCGAGCACATCCTCAAGCACGAGGCGACCACGGCCGAGGTCGACCTCTTCGACCGCCTCCCCACCCCCTACGGCCTGGTCCGCGGCGGGGTCGCGCCCGACCACCCGAAGATCAAGTCGGTGACCCGCGTCTACGACAAGACCGCGGCCCGGGACGGCTTCCGCTTCTTCGGCAACGTCAAGCTCGGCGAGGACGTCTCGGTCTCCGACCTCGAGCGCCACTACCACGCGATCGTCTACACCTTCGGAGCCGAGACCGACCGCCACCTCGGGATCCCCGGGCGAGGACCTGCCCGGAAGCCACGCGGCCACCGCCTTCGTCGGCTGGTACAACGCCCACCCCGACTACGTTGACCAGGAGTTCGACCTCTCCTGCGAGCGAGCGGTGGTGATCGGCAACGGCAACGTCGCCACCGACGTCGCTCGGATGCTGGCGCTGACCGAGGAGGAGCTGCGCGAGACCGACACCGCCGATCACGCGATCGAGGCGCTGGCCGGGAACTCGATCACCGAGATCGTCGTCCTCGGCCGCCGCGGCCCCGCCCAGGCCGCCTTCACCAACCCGGAGCTGCGCGAACTGGGTGAGATGAAGCAGGCCGACATCGTCGTCGACCCGGCCGAGCTGGAGCTCGACGAGCGCAGCCAGGCCTACCTGGGGTCCGAGGAGGCTGACATCACGACCCGCAAGAACGTCGAGATCCTGTCCGAGTTCGCGCAGCGCCCGCTCGAGGGCAAGCCGAAGAGGATCATCCTGCGCTTCCTGCGCTCGCCGATCGAGCTTCAGGGCGAGGGCCGGCTGGAGAAGGTGATCGTCGGCCGCAACGAGCTGGTCGAGAGCGGCGGCGCCCTGCGGGCCCAGGACACCGGCGAGCGCGAGGAGCTGGAGTGCGGCCTGCTGCTTCGTTCGGTCGGGTACACCGGCGTCCCGCTCGAGGGCGTTGCGTTCGACGAGAAGCGCGGCACGATCCTCAACCAGGGCGGCCGGGTGCTCGAGTCCGAGGGCGGCGAGCACCGCCACGGCCACTACACCTCCGGCTGGATCAAGCGCGGGCCCAGCGGGGTGATCGGGACCAACAAGAAGTGCGCCCAGGAGACCGTCGACGCCCTCGTCGAGGACGTCGAGGCCGGCCGGCTCGGAGCCCCGGAGGCTCCCGAGGCGGCTGCGGTCGAGGAGCTCCTGCGCGAGCGCGGAGTCGACTTCGTCAGCTACCCCGGCTGGCAGGCGATCGACGCCGCCGAGACCGCGCGCGGCGAGCCCCAGGGCCGGCCGCGAGTCAAGTTCGTGCGGGTCGAGGAGATGCTCGAGGCGGCCCGCGACTCTGTTCCCGGCTAGATGAGTGACCCCACGACCACGCACGCCTGGATGACGCACGTGACTTGTCGCAGTCCGACGTCCTCGGGCGCTTGTGTGCTGCCCGCACACATCGCGCCCTGCGTCCTCGACCTGCTTGGCCACGTGCGCCCCCAGGCGCACAGCGCCGTGGTGCCACTCATCTGATGGCGGACCTGGCCGAGGTCAAGTCGATGATCGAGGGGGCGCTGCCCGGCGCCGAGGTCGACGTGGTCGACGAGACCGGCCAGGGCGATCATCTGCGGGCGACCGTCCGCGCCGCGCAGTTCGAGGGGCTGAGCCGGCTCGAGCAGCACCGCCTGGTCAAGGCCGCTGTCCGCGAGCGCTTCGACGACGGATCGATCCATGCCCTTTCTGTCAAGACCTCGGTTCCCTAACCTGTGGGTATGCCAAATCCCGAGTTCAAGCAGCAGGTCGAGCAGCTGATCGCCGACAACCAGGTGCTTCTGTTCATGAAGGGGACGCCGGAGATGCCGCGCTGCGGGTTCTCGATGCGGGTGTCCGGGATCCTCAACTCGCTCGGAGTCGAGTACGGCTCCGTCGACGTGCTGCAGGCGCTGGAGCCGCTGCGCGAGGTGACGGGCGAGATCTCCGACTGGCGGACCTTCCCGCAGCTCTATGTCAACGGCGAGCTGGTGGGCGGCTGCGACATCGTCGAGGAGATGTACGAGTCCGGCGAGCTCGCCGAGCAGCTCGGCGTCGAGCAGCCCGAGCAGCCGGTCGCCGCGCAGCAGCCGGGCCAGGCGCCGCCGCTTCAGATCGACGAGCGCTAGCCGGGGCTCGGGCGCAGGCGATGCCCGAAGGAATCCTCCCCGACTACTCCCGCCAATCCCAGACCTACGACAGCACCCGCGGCGCCAGCCCGATCGTGGTCGCAGCGATTCTCGAGGCGATCGACGGCGCTCCCGGGAGTCGGCTCGCCGACATCGGCGGCGGGACCGGAAACTACGCGCTGCCCCTGGCCCGGCGCGGCTGGCGGCCGCTGGTGGTCGACCGCTCGCCGGAGATGCTCGAGCACGCCGACGGCAAGGGCCTCGAGACCCTGCTCGCCGATGCCCAGGAGCTGCCCCTCGACGACGAGAGCTTCGACGCCGTCCTGCTGATCTCGATGCTCCATCACGTCGACGACCCGCGGGCGGCGCTGGCGGAGGCGAAGCGGGTGCTTCGCCCCGGGGGCCGGCTGGCGCTGAAGATGTTCAGCCGCGAGGACGTCGAGGGGCTCTGGCTCTACGACTACTTCCCCGCCTCTCGCGGCTGGATGATCGAGACCCACCCCTCCTCGGCCCAGTTCGAGGCGATGCTGCCCGGCGCGCGGAAGTCGCGGCTGGTGCTCAACGACCTCAGCGACGCATCGATGGCGGCGCTGACCGGGCGCCCCGACCTGATCCTGGAGCAGCGCTGGCGGCGCCAGACGAGCTACTTCGAGCGCATGGGCCGCGACCACCCCGGGGAGCTCGAGTCGGGGCTGCGGCGGCTCGCGGAGGACCTCGAGGCGGGGCGGGTGCCGCGCGGCGACGGCGGCAGCGCGACCTTCATCTCCTGGCGCAAGCCTTGAAGCTTCGCAGCCTCTAATCGGGGCTGCCGTCGCCTCCGGCCGCGGAGGGTTGAGGATGCTCGCCGCGCACAAGCTGGTAGGCAAGGGCCCCGAGGCTCGCCCCGGCGATCGGCCCGACGACATAGACCCAGAAATCGCGCCACTCCCCGCTGATCAGCGCCGGCCCGAAGCTGCGGGCCGGGTTCATCGAGGCCCCGGTCAAGGGTCCACCGAACAGGGCATCGAGACCGATCGTCCCACCAATCGCAATCGCCGCGGCGGCGCCGGCGGCCCGTGTGTCGGTGGCCACGGCCATGATCACGAACATCAGGAACATCGTCATGACCAGCTCGTAAACGACTGCGCTTCCCGCCCCGATCGAAGGCGTGGTCGCTCCCAGCGCCGCCGGCTGGTCGGTCCAGACCGCCAGCAGCAGCGCCGCCGCAGCGGTGGCCCCGACGAGCTGGGCGGCGACGTAGACGACGGCATCACGAGCCGGGAAATGGCGGGTCAGGGTGAAGGCCAGCGTCACGGAGGGGTTGATGTGCGCCCCGGAGAGGTGTCCGGTGGCATAGACCATCGCCATGATCACGAGACCGAAGACCAGAGCGACGCCGATGGTTCCGAGATCGCCGTGCTCGGCGTCGGTGATGATCGCCCCGCATCCCGCGAAGACCAGGCTGAATGCGGCGAAACCCTCGGCGGCCGCGCGCCGGCCAAGCGAAAGCGAACGGTCCACCTAGGCCCTCGCCAACGGCTCGCAGACTTCGGCGCGAAGGCATTCCCGCGCCCGGCGATCGGCCAGGGTCATCGTGAAGCTCCGGATCGGCGCGTCGTCGTAGTCGCCAAGGATCGCGTCGGCGCAGGCGCGGATCTCATCCGCGGACCTCAGGCCCTCGAACTCCTCGACCAACGATGGCAGCAGGCGGGCGAGGCGGAATTGATGCGCGGTCTGGTCGGAGCGGACGTCGTCGATTCGCTCCTCCAGCAGCTCGTTGACTCGCTCCTCGATCTGATCGCGGATTTCCCTCACCTCTTCGATTGGCCGCCCAGCCGGGTCGGCGATATCCCAGTCCTCGACGGTCGTCGGCACGTACGGGCAGGCTGCCCCGCAGTTGAGCGTGATCGCCCAGTCGGCGTGCAGCTGCATCTCCAGGTCGAGCTTCTTTGGACGGCGCCCCGAGATGTCGATGCCGATCTCCTTCATCACCTCGACCACCTCGGGGTGGACCCGGTCGGCCGGCCGCTGGCCCGCCGACTCGGCCCGGATGTCGTCGGGCGCATGCAGCTCGAACAGTGCCTGAGCCATCTGTGAGCGCCCCGCGTTCTGGGTGCAAACGAACAACACGTACTTCATCTCGATCCTCCCTATGCAGCCGTCAGCAACTTCTCTCCGTACTCGGCGGGAAGCCCGGCGGCGGCCACCTCCCGAGCAACGTACTCGGCGTCGTATTGGAAACGTTCGATACGAGCCTCAAGCTCGGCGCCAGGGTCTTCCACGACCGCGAAGGCCCCGCGCGGGTCGCCGTCCTTCGGCTTGCCCACAGAGCCGCAGTTGACGAAGAGAACTCCGCCGTATTCGTGGATCCAGGGTTGGTGCGTGTGGCCGAAGACGAGCGCGTCGCACCCCGCGCCCGCGGCGATCCGCTCGAACGTGTGCGCCGGCTTGTCCTCGAACAGATACTCGTTGACCTTGCGCGGAGACCCGTGGACGAGTCGGACCTCCTTGCCCCCGATCTCGAAGCGAAGGTCGAAGGGCAGCTCCCGCATGAACTCCTTCGAGCGCCGGTCGGTGTGCTCCAGGGTCCAGGCGATCGACTTCTCCCCCAACTCTCGATCGTGGGGATCCCGATAGGCGCAGCCGCAGTCCTCGAGGTCGCGCCCGATCGCGTAGTCGTAATTGCCGTAGATGGTCGGAATCCGGCGCTCCTCGATCAACCGGCAGACCTCGTTGGGCCAGGGCCCATAGCCGACCAGGTCGCCGCCGCAATAGACCGCGTCGACGCCGATCTGATCGATCCGCGCGATCGCCGCTTCGAGGGCCGGCAGATTGCCATGGATGTCGGTGATGATCGCGACCCTGTCCATCGCGAGAGGATCCTATCGATTGACAAATGTCACTTCAATCGATATACGTAGATCGATGGCGATCGATCTGGAGCTTGCTCCAAAGCAGAAGCGGCCGGCGGGCGAGCCTTGTTGCGAACCGGTCGTCTACCCCGACATCGAGCGGGAGCAGGCCGAAAGGATGGCTTCCGTCGCCAAGGCGCTCGGCGATCCGATCCGCATGCAGCTGGTCGACGTGTTGCGCAAGCACGCCGGCAAGGTGTGCGTCTGCGAACTAGTCCCCCTCTTCGACCTCTCACAGCCGACCGTCTCGCACCACCTAAAGGTCCTGCGCCAGGCGGGCATCGTCGAATCCGAGCGCCAGGGACTCTGGGCCTACTACTACGTCAAACCCGATGCGGTGAAGGAGCTTGCGAAATGGCTGAGCTGAACACGGACGAGGAGATTCGCGAGGCAGTGCGCGAGAGCTATGCGGACGCGGCGAAGGCGGCGCGCGCCGGCGAAGGAGCGTCCTGCGGGCCCTCCGGGTGCGGCTGCGGCAGCGCCGTCCTTCCCGAGGAGCAGCGAGAAGTCTTTGGCTCCTCCCTGTACTCAGACGGCGAGCGCGAGGAACTGCCTGAGACGGCGCAGCTTGCATCGCTGGGCTGCGGCAATCCGACCGCGGTCGCCGAGCTGCACGAGGGCGAGACCGTCCTCGACCTCGGCTCCGGCGGCGGCATCGACGTCCTGCTTTCGGCGCGACGGGTCGGGGCGGCCGGCAAGGCCTACGGGCTCGACATGACCGACGAGATGCTGGAGCTGGCCCGGTCCAACCAGCGCAGGGCGGGGGTCGAGAACGTCGAGTTTCTGAAGGGGACCATCGAGCAGATTCCGCTCGCCGACGAGTCGGTCGACGTCGTGATCTCAAACTGCGTGATCAACCTCTCGGCCGACAAGCGCCAGGTTCTGCGCGAGGCGGCCCGCGTCCTCGGGCCCGGCGGTCGTTTCGCGGTCACCGATGTGATCGCCGACCCCGACATGGACGAGGCAACCCGGGCCGACATGAAGCAGTGGACCGGGTGTGTGGCCGGTGCCCTGACCCGGGTCCGAATTCGAGCATGCCCTCGAGGCGGCCGGCTTCGAAGAGATCGAGGTCCGCGAAACCCACCGCGTGCACGAGCATGCCGGCTCGGCGATCGTCCGCGCCCGCAAGCCGGCGCGAAAACGCTAGAGGCGCCTAGACGCTCGCGGCCTGCTCGGCCGCGTCCTCGCGGACCTGGAAGGAGGAGCCGCAGCCGCAGGCGGCGACCACGTTGGGGTTGTTGACCGAGAAGCCGGCCCCCTGGAGTCCCTCGACGTAGTCGACCTCGGAGCCGAAGACGAACTGCATGCTGACCTTGTCGACGACCACCGAGACGCCATCGACCTCGAACACGTTGTCGTCGTCCTTTGGGCGGTCGAAGGCGAGCGCGTACTGAAAGCCAGAGCAGCCGCCGCCCCGCACCGCGACCCGCAGGGCCTGGCCCTCTGAATCCTCCTGGCCGGAGAGCAGCTCGCGGACCTTGCCCGCCGCCACCTCGGTGAGGGTGATCGCTGTCTGTGGCGTCTCCGTCATTGCTTTACAAATGATAGCGGTGAGAGGGGGCGCCTAACCGCCGTACTCGTGGTCCAGGTACTGGGCTATTCGCTTCGAGTCGTGGATCACCTCGTCGCCGTCGACCAGGACCGGCACCCGGCTCTGGCTGGTGAGCTCGACGATCTCGGGGCGGTCCTTGCGCGAATAGGGCACGCGCACGGTGCGGTACTCGAGCCCGTGCTTGCCGAGGCGGCGGGCGACGGCACCGCAGGGGCAGAGGAAGTTGGTCGGGGTGCGGCAGCGAAACAGAACCCGCTTCGAATCGGATTCGCTCATCCCAGGCCGACCCTCTCCCCGAGCTGAAGCGCGCGTCCGACGACGCGCAGCGCGAGGTCGCTGCGGGGGGCCCGCCCGACCCGGTCTCCGAGCCGCTCGGCCAGCCAGTTGACGGTGTCCTCCAGCGTCTCCTCGTGGGGACGGGGCTTGAAGCCGAGCTCCTTGCGCGCCTTGGTCGAGCGGTAGGTCCACCAGTGCTCGGCCGAGCGCAGCTCGTCCTCGGCGACGGGCACCGGTAGACCGACCCGCCGCGCCGCCGAAACGGTGACGCTGGTCAGCCGCGGCGTCACCTTGACCGGCGGGGCCGGCACCCCGGCGATCCGAGCGATGTCGGCGAACAGCCGGCCGAGGGTGAAGTTGCGCCCGCCGAGGATGTAGCGCTCGCCGACCTTGCCCTTGCCGGCGGCGAGCAGATGGCCGGCGGCGATGTCGCGCACGTCGACGATGTTCAAACCCCCGTCGACGTAGAAGGGGATCTGGCGCAGCATCACCCGTTTGACCAGGGCGTTGGAGGAGCGAGCGCCCCCACTGGGATCGTCGGGCCCGAGGACGAAGGTCGGGTTGACGACTATCAGGGGCAAGCCTTGCGCCGCGGCCCGCAGCGCCTCGACCTCCGCCTCGTGCTTGGAGTTGACGTAGGCGATCCCGAGGTGGCCGGCGGAGAAGGCCTGGCCTTCGTCAGCGGTGCCTCCGGGCTTGGCGGGGCCGATCGCGCCGGCCGACGAGGTGTGGACGACCCGCTCGACATCGGCACGAAGCGCTTCCTCGACGACATTGCGGGTTCCGGTCACGTTGACCTCGAACACCCTCTCGCGCTGGCTGGCCCGCATCGAGGTCGAGCCGGCGACGTGAAAGACGGTGGCGGCTCCCTTGACCGCCCGCCGCACCGCGCGGCGATCGGTGATGTCTCCTGTGACCCGCTCGAACTCCAGATCCGCGAGGTGATCGAGATCGGATCCGCGGCGCACCAGAAGCCGCAGCTCGTCCCCGCGCTTGGCCAGGGCACGGGCGAGGTGGCTGCCGATGAAGCCGGAGGCGCCGGTTACCAGCGTCTTGGCCATCACACCAACCGAAGTTCGCGCTCGGCCCCAGGCCAAGCTCTCTTGAAGAGCCTCGCGCTCACAGGCGAATGCTAGTCGCGCGCCATGATCGGGCCGGCCGATCGCGTTGCGACGGCTACTGATAGAACCGCGCCCATGCCCGAACGCCAGACAGAGATCGTCTCCGATTCGACGATCTACCTGCCTCCGGACTTCGTCACCGAGAACCGGATCCACCTCGTCGACCTCTACGTCGGGCTGGAGGGGGAGCTTGAGGCCGAATCCGAGATCACGGACTACGCGGCGTTCTACGACCGCCTTCGCAACAGCACCGCCAAGGTGACCACCTCCCAGCCCTCGGTCGGCGATTTCGTCCAGGTCTACGAGCCGCTGCTCGCCGACGGCAAGGAGATCGTCTCGCTTCACATCTCGGGCGGGATCTCGGGAACCTGCGAAGCCGCCGAGCAGGCGCGCGACCGCCTCGCGGAGGAGGGCAAGGGCGGCGAGCGGATCCACGTCTATGACTCACACACCGGCTGCGGCGGGCTCGGCCTCTGCACCCTCGCCGCCTGCAAGGTCGCCGACAACGGCGCCGGCGCCGAAGCGGTGCTGCAGAGGGCGGTCGAGGCGCGGGACTCGCTGAAGATCTGGTTCGTGGTCGACACCCTGGAGTTCCTGCGCCGCGGCGACCGGATCGGGCGGGCGCGGGGCTGGCTCGGCACCACCCTGAAGATCAAGCCGATCCTCACCCTGGAGGAGGAGATAACCCCGGTCGAGCGGGTGCGGACCCGGCGCCGCTCGCTCGAGCGGATGCGCGGCTATGCCCGCCAGCGGCACGAGGACGGAGCCGACGCCTGGGTGGTCCAGTACATCCAGGACCGCGAGGCCGCCGATGAGCTGATCGACGATTGCCGCGAGATCTTCGGCCGCGAGCCGGTCTTCACCTCGGAGGTCGGGCCGGTGATCGGGGCCCACGTCGGCCCGGGTCTTATCGGGGTCGGCAGCGTCTCCGAAGCAGTGCTGGCTAGGCGCTGGCTTGGAATACGTGTGTGACCTCGAGCGTGAGGGCGTTGGGTGCTCGTTGGTTGTCGGTGAGCTCGAGGCGTTACGTGCGCTGTGCAGAGGGAGAGCTGATTCATTGACGTGAGAAAGCTGGGTCGCATGCCGGCCGAGGCTTCGGGTCATCGGCTCCAGCGCCCTAAGGGCTCTCACCTGGGCTTGAGCGGGGCTGGGAGCGTGCACGCGCGATGAGACGCCACGCGCTGGCCACGTCGAGGTCTAGACGACGAGCACTAGGCCAGCTATCGGCTTCTGGCGGGGGTCGACGCGCGGGGTGGGGGTGAGGTGCAAGGCGTGTGGGTGGGAACGGCAAGCTGTAGCGCTACTGGCCATGCGGTTGCTGCCGCGAGCTGGGGATTGCACCTGCGCACCGAGGCTAGCGCCCGCAGACCAACAAGGAGCGCAGCTAGGTCGCCGGCTCCTCGGCCAGCGGCGGAGCCTGGGCGGTCGCGCCGTGCCGGAAGCGCCACCAATCGCGCACCGCGCTCTGGATCGCGGCCGCCGCCGGGATCGCCACAAGGGCGCCGAGCACCCCGAGCAGGGAGGCGCCGATCAGCACCGCCACGATCACGACGAGGGGATGGATCTGCACGGTGCGCCCGTAGACGACCGGCTGGATCAGGTTGTTCTCGATCTGCTGGTAGCCGATCATCACGATCGCCCAGACGATCAGCGAGGTCGGGAAGTCGACGAAAGCGGTCACGATCGCAATGATGATCCCGCCCAGCGTCGCGCCGATCAGCGGGATCAGGTCGAAGAAGGCGAACATCACCGCCAGCGGCGCCGCGAAGGGGACGTCGAGGATGCTCAGGGTGACGTAGGTGACCGATCCGGCCAGGACGCTGATCACGAAGTTGCCGAACACGTAACCGCTGATCGCCTCGGAGATGTCGGAGGCGACCGCCCGCACCCGCGCCTCGCGCTCCTCCGGGAGCTGTCTGTAGGCGAACTCGAGGATCTTCGGCCCGTCCATCAATAAGAGGAAGGTGATGACGAGGATCGAGAACAGCTGCACGAAGCGGTCGAAGACGCCGACGGTGACGTCGCGCAGAGTTCCGGCGGCATCGCCGAGCTTGCTCGGCAGCTCCTCGGCCTGCTGGTTGAGCTTCGCGGTGATGTCGTACTTGTTGTCGTACTTGCGGAAGGTCTTGTTCTCGCGCAGGTCGTCGATGTAGCCGGGAAGGTCGTCGGAGAGGTTGTTGACGCCGTTGACGATCGGCGGCACGACCAACAGGCCGACGCCGAAGATCCCACCCGCGATGCTGAGGTAGACGAGCAGGATCGCGGCCCAGCGCGGGACCTTGCGGTCGTTGAGCCAGTTGACCGCGGGAGCGATCGCGAGGGCGAAGAAGATCGCGATCAGCAGCAGCCCGATGACCTCACGGATCAGGTAGAGGAGATAGAGAGCCGCGAGCACGCCGCAGGCGACCAAGACGATCTTCGCGATCAGCCGCGAGGAGGCGGCCGAGGCTTCGCCCGACATGCCGGCGAGGGTATGAGGCGTCCCGGACGCGCTAGGGCCGGCCGCGGCCGGCGTGCCAGTGGATCGCCGGCGTCGCGCAGGTGCTGACCGGTTGCCCGGCGGCGTCGCGCAGCACCGCGGTGGCGCTGAAGGTCCCCTTGGCCCGGCGCCGGCTGACGAAGCGGCCCCGCAGACGGTCGGTGATCGTCGCCGTGTACGGGGTTCCGGCGAGGTTGCCGCCGTCGGAGAAATAGCTGCCGTGGCCGCGGAATCCGCCGCGACCGCTCAGGGTCCCCCGCGCGTGGGTGCCCTGCGAGAGCGCCGTGAAGCCGTTGTCGCAGGCCGCGAGCCAGGCGATCTCAAACCCCTTGATCCGGCGTCCGCCGTGGGTCATCTTGATGCTCACCGCGCCGAGGCTCCCGTCCGGGTAGGCCTGGTCGGTGCTGCCGCTGAACCTGCCCGACCTCGGGATCGCGGCCAGCGCCGCCGAGGCGAAAACCAGCAGCGCGACGAGCCCGCCGATCGCGAGCCGCACTCCCCCACGGTGCCTCCACCGGGTCATTTCGGACCCGGGACGTTACGGAGGTCTAGCGGCGCCGGCGCAGGGCGATGATGCCGCCGATCACGAAGCCCGCGACGGCGGCTCCCGCGATCAGCTCGCGGCGATGCTCGCGGACCTGGCGCCGCCAGTCGGTCAACTCCCCGACCCGGGCGCGCAGCAGCTCGACCGAGCGGCCCAGCTCCTCGCGCTGGGCCTCGATGTCGCGCCGGATCTGCTGCGAGCTGCGGTTCGGCATTCCGACCGTGCTCGGCCGGCGCTCCCCGGGCTGGATGCTCATACCGCGCTCACGCCCCCTTCTCGAGCCGCTCCCGGGTCAGCTTCGCCTCCTCGATCGCGAGGTCCGGGGTCGGCGGGGCGCCCTTCTTGAAGGCGCGGACGGCGACCAGCACCGCGATGACGCCGATCAGGATGAAGGCGGCCGCCTCGACGAAGAAGCCGAGCCAGAAGTTGTCGAAGACGAGGTCGTTGAGCAACCAGGCGACCCCCTCCATGATCAGGATCAGCGAGAAGAACAGAAAGACGGCGGCGACGACCCCGACCACCGATCCACGAACCAGCTGGCTGACCTTCTCGGAGATCTCCGCCTTGGCAAGCTCGATCTCCTCGCGGACCAGGTTCGAGGTCTGCTGGGAGACGTCGGAGACGAGCTCACCGACCGACCTGTCGGTCTCGGGGGGTGGGGGTGTGAAGGTCGGGTCCTGCAAGGGGCTCAGTCGGGTGGGTCCTCGTCGAAAAGGCGCCTGTAGATCATCGACGCAACCCGCGCCGCCAGGACACTGGCCAGCGCGCCGGTGGCGGCCAGAAGGCCGCTCCAGATGATGCGCCTGACGATCTCGTTATCCACTTACCCGCAAGTTCCCGCTAGATGCGGGGGAGTAAACCATCTCCCCTTCATCGCGGTCGGCAAAGGCGGCCCAGCGCTCGAAGAACCCCCTGTAGACGGAGTAGGTCCAGTCGCGATCGATCGCGTCGAGCGCACCGTGCCCACCTCCGGGCGGCATCCAGACCCGCACAAGGTCGTTGTCCTTGGCCGCCTCGGCGAGCATCTCGGCGTGGCTGACCGGGATCACGTGGTCGTCGGTCGGATGCAGCACGAGCACCGGCACCCGCGCGTTGGCGATGTGCTTGACCGCCGAGGAGCGCTCGTGGAGCTGCTCGACGTCGAGGCCGTAGTAGGCGGCGCTGACCTGGTCGAGCGCCTCGCTGAGCAGGGTGACGTCGGGCCAGCGCGAGCCGCGAACCCGTGACAGCAGCATCGCCCGGAATCCGTAGTTGAGCGCGTAGCCGGGATGGTTGAGCGGCACCCGGCGGGAGAGGCGCTCGGTGGCCTTGGCGATGTCAGCCGGCGGCGAGATGGCGAGGATCCCGCCCGCAAGCGCCTCCGCGGCGCCCTCGAGGTGGCTGGCGCCGAGGACCGAGGAGGCGCCGAGCGAGATCCCCAAAGCCCCGACGCTGGTCGCTCCGAGCTCCCGCAGCTGCTTCGCTACCGCGAGCAGATCCTCCCCCTCCTTCCAGCCGCCGCTGGAGGGAGCCTCGTTCATCAGCCCGGTCAGGCCGAAGCTGCGCAGGTCGATGGCGGCGACGTTGAACCCCCACTCGTAGAAGGCCCGCACCGCGGGCTCGCGGACGTAGTCGAAGCGGCGGGTGGTGAACAGCCCGTGGACGACGATCAGGCCGGGGCGGGGAACCTCCTGCAGCGCCACCGACGCCGCGATCCGAACCCCGTCGGCGCCCTCGAAGACCAGCTCGTGGAACTGGCGCGGGTAGGAGTAGCCGTAGTTGGCGGCGTCATGGTTCTGGGTCATGACGAAGGTCGAGATGTCGGCCAAGCCCTTGCGCGGCTCGGCCCAGGGGCTCGGGTGGATCTTGCTCGGGATCGCCTCCAGGTCCGACATCAAGGCGCCCATCGAGCGCTCTTGCTCGGGCGGCACCGGCAGGGGCCGGGGGGCGGCGCCGCGGCGCTCGAGCCAGTTGCGCAGCGGGCCTGCGAGCCGCTGCCCGATCAGCCAGGCGGGCAGCGCGATCAGGCCGATCAGCACGTTGAGCAGCTTCGCCGACCCGTGCAGAAAGCGGTCCTGGCGCCGCGTCGTTCCAAGCCCTTCCCACATCGCTCTAGCGGTGCCTCACTCTCGCGGCTCGAGACCGCCGCAGATGGTCTCCACGACCAGATCGGCGGCGCGGTCGAAGTCCTGGCTCCCGGACGGGATCAGGTCGAAGATCCAGCCCGAGAGAAGCTGCTCGATCGCGCCGTAGAAGGACATCGAGGCGAAGTTGGGATCGATGTCTCCGCGGAACGCCCCCTGCGCCTGGCCCTCGGCGACGATCTCGGCAATCAGCTCGTAGGCGCTTCGGATCTCCGGCAGGTGGGTGCGGCCGAACGAGTTGGCGGCTCTGGTGACCTCGACGATGATCACCTTCATCAGCTCGGGGTCGTGGCGGTATGAGTCGACGATGAAGCGCGCCACCGCGGCCAGCCGCTCGCGCGGCGGCGTGTCGCCGTCGGTCTGCTCGATCGTCGCCAGCAGCAGCGACCAGCGCTCGGTGAAGAGCTCGTTGAGCACCTCCTCCTTGGAGGAGAAGTAGTGGTAGACGAGGCCGTAGGCGACCCCGGCCTCGTCGGCGATGTCGGAGACCCGGGTCGAATGAAAGCCCTGGCGCGCGAACACCCGCACCGCGGCGTCGAGGATCGCCTGCCGCTTGTCAGTCACTGGCGATGTTCGCGCCCGGCTCGCCATCAGGCGTGGACCTCCTGCGGCCAGCGGTATGCGGCGGGCCGGCGGTTGGCCAGCGAGGGCAGCTGCTCGCGCACCCGCTCCTGCTCGCCGAGGTCGAGATCGGCGGCGACGAAGCACTCCTCTGCGGGCGCCTGGGCCAGCACCCGGCCCCAGGGGTCGACGATCGCCGAGTGCCCATGCGACTCGTAGTGCGGCGGCGCCTTGCCGAACTGGTTCGGCGCGATCACGAAGACCTGGTTCTCGATCGCCCTCGCCCGCAGCAGGACCTCCCAGTGGTCGCGCCCGGTCACCTCGGTGAAGGCGGAGGGAATCGAGATCACGCGGGCGCCGCGCACGGCGAGGATCCGGTAGAGCTCGGGGAAGCGCAGGTCGTAGCAGACGGTCAGCCCCAGCTCGACCTCTCCGAGCGGTCCGTTGACGATCTCCTCGCCCCCCTGCTCGTGCTCCGACTCCCGATAGGAGACGCCCCCGACTTCGACGTCGAACATGTGGATCTTGCGGTAGACGGCGAGGTCCTCGCCGTCCTGCCCGATCAGCACCGAGGTGTTGAAGAGGCGATCTTGCCCTTCGACCCGCTCGGCGATGCTGCCGGCGACGAGGCGGATGCCGAGCTCGGCCGCCCAGCTCCGGGCGGCGCCCAGGGTCGGGCCGTCGAGCGGCTCGGCTCCGTCGTGCAGGGCGGCGGCGTCTCCGAGGACGTTCCACTTCTCCGGCAGGCAGACCAGCTCAGCGCCGTCGCCGGCGGCGGCGCGCACCAAGCGCTCAGCCGCCTCGAGGTTGCGGCCCTTGTCCGCCTGGGAATTGAGTTGAACTGCAGCGGCCCGCATGCAAAAAACCCCTCTCCACCCTGGTTGACTGACCAGTCAATCGGGGCCGGGCCAGTATCCCACAGGGGTCGGGGCCCACAGGGGTCGAGGCGCCCGCATCCCGCCGGCGCGCTCATCAGGCGCCGGGCTCCAAGCCGCGAAGCTGACTCGGGTGTTGCGCCAGGGCGCCGTCGAGGCTCCTCGCGCGAGGAGATCCCGAGCTTGCGGTAGGTCCGGGTCAGATGGGTCTCCACCGTTCGCAGGGTGAGGAACAGCGCCGCCGCGATCTCCCTGTTCGACTTTCCCTGCGCCGCCATCTCCGCAACCCTTCGCTCGCTCGGGGTGAGCGAGTCGACGCCCGATTGTCGGCGGCGAACCATGCGGGCGCCGGATGCCCTCAGCTCCTGCTCAGCGCGACCGACCAGGCCGTGGGCCCCGCACTCGCGCGCGAGCTCGATCCCGGCGCGCAGCGCCTCCCTCGCCTCGCGACGGTGACCCAGCCGCCTCAGAGCCGCGCCGAGGTCGACCAGCACCCGAGCCCGCTCGAGTCGGTTGGGTGAGGGCGCGAGCACCTGCGCCGCCTCCCGAAGCCACCTCAGGGACGCCTCGCCCTCCTCGGCCAGGCCGCGCGCCCGCAGCGACACGCCAAGCGCCCAGGGCGTCCCGAATGCACGCGCCCGCCGCACCGCCTCGTCGGCGAGCCGCACGGCCTCCGGTCCCCGCCCAAGCGCGCGGGCGGCCTCCGACGCGCGGGCGCGCCACGGCACGACCGCCGGGTTCTCGAACCCCGCCGCGGGCCCAAGCTCTCCGACCCGCATGAAGTCGGCGAGTGCAGCCTCGGCGTCGCCGCGCTCGAGGCGCAGCCGGCCGCGCGCCTCGAGATAGAGCAGCATCAGCATGCTCTGCGACCACGCCTCGAGGCTCTCGGGCAGCTCGAGGGCCGCCGCCGCCTGGTCGACCTCCCCGCGCTCCAGCAGGCCCTGGCAGAGATAGGCGTGGGAGCCGGGGAGCCCCCAGTGCCAGCCGTGGGCGTAGCCCGCGACGGCGCGCTCCGCGTCGGCGACCGCCCCAGTGACCGAGCCGGCCCTGTAGCGGTTGATCGCCCGGCTATGGGAGATCACCGCGAAGGGCAGCGCCCGCCCGGCGCGCTGGGCCTGCTCCAGCGCCTCCGAGAGGACCTCTTCGGCCTCATCGAGCCGATCGACCAGGGTGAGGCTGTTGGCGGCGATCGGCGCCACCATCAGATCGTCGGGATCCTCGAACGGCCGCGCCGCCTCGATTGCCCTGTGCGCCAGGCTCGTCACCTCGCTCGCCGGGCGGGCCCGCGCGGCGCTGGTGGTGGCGGCCTGCCCGAGCAGGGTACGACCGGCGGGCGTGCGGGTGAGCTCCTCGCGGCCGAGGATCTGCTGCATCTGCGCAAGGTCCTCGCCGCGCTGGGGGTCGAGGCCGTATGCCTCGGAGACCAGTGCCAGGGCCTCGAGCTCCGCCGCGAGCTCGGGGTCGTCGTCGCCCACCGCGCCGGCCTGTTCGCGAAGGTCGCCGGCGGAGACCAGGAAGCGCCGGGTACCGAAGGCGCTCATCGCGAAGTCGCGCAGCGCCTCGGCGCGTCGCCTGGGCGAGGGAACCGCCACCAGTCCCTCCCGCATCCGCTCCCAGGCGCCGTCGGCGCCGAGCGCAGCCTCCGCGAGGCCGAGTCGCAGGTCCAGCTCTCCGCGCTCTTCTTCGGCTGGGCATTCCTCCAGGGCGCGGAGCAAATACTGGCGCGCGCTCTCCGGAGCGCCGCGACCGGTCGCCTCCTCGGCGGCGGCGGACAGTGCCTCTCGCGCCCAGGCGCCGTCGCCCCGTTCAGCATGGAGGAGCTGCACCGCGACCCGCTCCGGGCGCTGACCCCGGCTCTCGAGCAGTTCCGCGGCCTGACGATGCTGGCGCGCGCGCTGCGCGGTCGGGATCCCCTGCAGGACGGCGGTCTCGACCAGTGGATGTGCGAATGAAATCGACTCGCCATCGCGCAGCAGGCCCAGGTCGGCCATCCGGTCCGCGACGGCTGGGGCCGCGTCCTCGTCGATCCCGGCCAGCTCGCGGGCGACGGCCAGCGGCGCGTCACCGCCGAGGACCGCCGCCGCTGCGGCCAGGCGGTGGGCCTGCTCGGGAAGCCGCTCCAGCCTTGCCTGCACGGAGGCCTGGAGCGCGCGCGGCTGCAGGCTCGCGATCGCGGTCGCTCCGGCCGCGGTCGGCTCGACCCCGGTGGCCCCAGCCTCGGCGAGCAGGCTGTGGAGGTAGAAGGGGTTCCCGCCGCTGGCGTGGCTGCATGCCGCGCAGAAGACAGGATCGGTGTCGGGGTGGGTGCCCTTCACCAACCGCCTGACCGCCGCCTCGCTGAGCGGCTCCGGTGACAGCCGCCGAGCCGCCTCGTGGCGGCGCAGGTGACCGACCAGGTCCTCCTCCCCCTCGCCGGCCCTGACCGCGATCGCAATCGCCACCGGGAGCCCCTCGATGCGCTCGGCGAGAAAGTTGAGGAACTCGAGGCTTGCGACGTCGGACCAGTGTGCGTCATCGACGGCGATCAGCAGCGGTTGGCGCTCGGCAAGGCTCATGACCTGCCAGTACAGCCCGTAGAGGAGGGGAAAGAGCGACTCTGCGGAGCCGACTGGGAGGCCCGGGGCTCGCGCCTTCAGCAGCGGCGCGGCAAGCGCCGCCGGCCCGGTGAGCGTCGGCGGGTCGGAGAAGAGCTGGAGGACGACCCCGAACGGGAACCCGGTTTCAAGATCGATCCCCCTGGCGATCAAAGGGCGCATCCGCCTGGCCCGCGCCCGCGTCCCTGCCTCGACCAGCAACCTCGACTTGCCTATCCCGGCCTCGCCCTCGACGAACAGCAGCGCACCCTCGCCGCGCACCGTGGCGGCGAGAGCGCGGTCGATCGCCTCCAGCTCGCTCTCCCGTTCGAGCAACGGTCCCTGGTCGGGACGGGACACAGGAGTAAGTATCCGCCTCGCGCGCCGAATGCGCCAAGTGAAATCTCGTGATCCGCACACGACGGTGCGGTCCGGTCGCCCTGACTTCGTGCGCGCGGGGTCGCCTAACGCGGCCGCGGCCCCCAAGCGGGCGCGCCGATATTGCCGCCGAATCCCTCGGGGTCGGTGCCGGCGCTGTCGAATGTCTTGAGGCGGCGGCCGTCGCTGCGCATCACCTCGATCTCGGTCGAGTAGCGGGTGGTGCGAAGAGCGGCGATGTGCCGGCCGTCGGGGGCGAACGCCGGATCCGTGAAGCAGCCGCCGGCGAAGCAGTCGCCGCGGCTGCGGGTGAGCGCCTTGACGTGGCTCCCATTCGCGCGCGCCACGAAGACGTTGGGCCCGCCGTGGCCGCGGTCGCTGGCGAAGGCGATCCGGCGGCCGCTCGGCGCATAGTCGGGGTCGAGCTCCTTACGCGGGCCGTCGATCAGCACGCGGAGGCGCGTCCCGTCGGGTCGCATCGAGAAGATGTCAGTGCGGTCGCGCCTGCCGTCGCGGTCCCGGTCGCTGACGAAGGCGATCCGCCTGCCGTTCGGCGAGACGACCGGATCGGAGTCCGTGTGGGGGCCGCGGGTGAGCTGGCGCAAGCCGGTGCCGTCGAGGCGGATCGTGAACAGGTGGGTGTGCCCGCCGGCGTGGCGGGCGAAGGCGATCCGGCCTCCGTGCGGGAAGAAGGAGGGGTCCGAGTCGAAGAAGGGGCCGTCGGTCAGCTGCCTGATCCCCGATCCGTCGCTGTTGATCAAGTAGATGTGGGAGTCGCCGCCCGGCAGCCCGACGGCGTCGCGGTCGGCCGCGAACGCGATCTGGCGGCCGCTGCGCGAGAAGGACGGGTTGCGGTCGTCAAGCCGTCGGTCAGCCGCTCCGGCGCCTGGTTGACCCTGGGGCCGTGGACGAACAGACCGCCGGAGCCGCCGGTCAGCTCGTCGCCGGTGAACTTCGAGTAGGCGATCGGGCCGGGCGTGCCCGGGAACGCGGCGCGCGAAGGGTCGGCACCCAGCGCCAACACCGCGGCCGCGATCGCAAGCCCGGCCAGCAGCGCCACGGACCGCCGGCCGGTGCTAGGTGGGATCGCCGCTGGAACTCACGCCTTGCTCCCCATCTTCTCGGTGACGGGCCAACGCTAGTCGAGCCTGAACGCCAATTCACAAAGTTCGTGGTCCGACCACGACGCGAGCACGTGGGGTTCACGCCTAGCCTCGTCACCGTGGAGAGTGAGAGGGCCGAAACGCGGGCAGCGGTCGGGAAATGGACCCGGCGGGGCGCGACGATGGCGCTGACAGCGATTGCCTGCGCCATCCTCCCGGTGTCGTCGGCGCGGGCCCGCAACGCCTACGTCACCACCGACACCGAGCCGGGCACGGTCTCGGTGATCGATACCAGGACCAACACCCTGGTGGGGGCGCCAATCGCGGTCGGCAACTTCCCGGAAGGAATCGCGATCACCCCCGACGGCAGCCGCGCCTACGTCGCGAACAACGGCTCGGACAGGGTCTCGGTGATCGACACCGCCACCGGCAATCCGTGGTGGGGGCGATCCCGGTCGGCGATCGGGGCGCACCGCGGTCGCGATCACCCCCGACGGCGCCCGGGCCTACGTCGCCAACTTCAGAGCTCCGACGACGTCTCGGTGATCGATATCCAGCCGCAACGCCGTGCTGGGGGCACCGATCCCGGTCGGCACCAACCCTTCCGGGATCGCGATCACCCCCGACGGCAGCCGCGCCTACGTCACCAACGCCGACCTCGGAGCGTCGCGGTGATCGACACCGAGGCCGACGTCGTGTCGGGGCGCCGATCCCGGTCGGCAGCTCCCCGATCGGGCTCGCGATCACCCCGGACGGGGAGCCGCGCCTACGTCGCCAACTCGGGCTCCAACAACGTCTCGGTGATCGACACCACGACCAACACGGTGGTGGGGGCACCGATCGCCGTCGGCTCCGGCCCGAGCAGCGATCGCGATCACTGCCCGACGGCTCCCGTGCCTACGTCATCAACGTCGGCCCGGACAACGTCTCGGTCATCGACACCGCAGACCAACACAGTGGTCGGGGCACCGATCGCAGTCGGAGCCAACCCGGACGCGATCGCGATCACCCCCGACGGCAGCCGGGCTTACGTCGCCAACAACGACTCGGGGGAACCGTCACGGTGATCGACACCGCAGACCAACACCGTGCAACAGGCGCGACCGATGGACGGCGGCTCCAGCGCGTTCGGCGATCGCGATCGCCCCAAACCAGCCTCCGCGGGCAAGGCTCCGTGCCCCGGCCAGGAAGTTCAAGGCGACCCTCAAGGGCGCCGGATCAAGCGACCCCGACGGCGGGATCGCCACCTACGAGATGGTTCTTCGGCGACGGCAGCAGCGCCAACGACGGCAGGCCCGACCGTGAGGCACCGCTACCGCAAGGTGGGTCTGTTCAAGGCCAGGCTCACGGTCTCCGACGACGAGGGCTGCTCGACCGCGTTGGTGTTCACCGGCCAGACCGCCTACTGCAATGGCTCCTCGCTCGCCTCGGTGACCCGCCGCGTGGCCACCTTCAAGCTTGCAAAGCTGCGGGTGAACAGGGAGAAGGGCATCGCGAAGCTGATCGTCAAGGTGCCCGGCCAAGGGGCACCTGAAGGTCGCCGGCAAGGGGAGTGCACAGAAGCAGCGGCCGGCCGGGCAGTGTGGCGAGCGCTTTCGAGAGCTCGTCAAGCACAAGGGAAGGGTGCAGCTCCGGATCAAGGCGAAGGGCCGCAAGAAGCGAAAGCTCAACCAGAACGGCAAGGTCAAGGTCAAGGTCAAGGTCGATCTTCAAGCCCAAGGGCGGAGACCGCAATGTGCAGCACCAGGAAGGTGAAGCTGGTAAAGCGACGCTAGCTCGAGTCTCGCCGGACGGGGTCGCACAGAGCGGAGGGCATAGGATCGCCGCCGATGCCCACCGCGTTCGTCACCGGCGGCTCCGGCTTCATCGGCGGTCGGCTGATCGAGCGGTTGACCGACGAGGGATGGGCGGTTCGCGCCCTGGCCCGCTCCGAGGAGTCTGAAAAGAGCGTCGCCGAGCGTGGCGCCGAGCCGGTGCGCGGCGAGCTCGGCGACGCGGGCTCGATCGCCGCCGGCGCCGAGGGCTGCGAGCTGGCCTTCCATCTCGCCGCCCATCTCGGCGACTACGGGCCCTGGGAGGAGTTCGAGCGCGACAACGTCGAGGGCACCCGCAACGCCCTCGACGGCTGCGCCCGGGCCGGGGTGCGGCGCTTCGTGCACTGCGGAACCGAGGCCGCGCTGATGGCCGGCGAGCCGCTCGTCGGCGTCGACGAGACGGCGCCGCTGCGGCCCGACTCCCCCGCCCCCTATCCGGCGACCAAGGCGAAGGCGGAGCAGCTCGTCCGCGACGCCAACCGCGACGGCTTCGAGACGGTGGTGCTGCGACCGCGCTTCGTCTGGGGCCTCGGCGACACGACGCTGCTGCCGGAGATGGTCGAGCATGGTCGAGGCGGGACGGTTCGTCTGGGTCGGCGGCGGCGGCCAGCTCACCGCGACGACCCACGTCGCCAACGTGGTCGAGGGGTTGATCCTGGCGGCGAAAGAGGGCAGGCCCGGCGAGGCCTACTTCGTCACCGACGGCGATCCGGTGGTCTTCCGCGAGTTCGTCTCGGCGATGATCGAGACCCAGGGCGTCGAGCCGCCGACCCGGACGATGCCGGGCTGGCTCGGTCACGCCCTGGCGGCGGTCGGCGAGCCGGCCTGGAGCCATCTGCCGCTGCCGGGGCGGCCTCCGCTGACCCGCTTCACCTTCTGGGTCCTGACCCAGGAGTGCACGATCGACGACTCAAAGGCGCGGAGCGAGCTCGGATATGCGCCGATCGTCAGCCGCGAGCAGGGCCTGGCCGAGCTGCGCGGTGCGTGAGAAGCGTCACACGTCACCGAACGATTCAAATCGCCCGGGGTGATTTGCTAATCGTGTAGGGGCCATGTTCTCGTGGCGACGCGACAACCAACGTCGCGTGTTCGAACGCCGCACCCAGGTTTGGCAGGAGGTCGGGCTGGGGGCGGAGGTCGACGCGCGTTCGGCTGCCCGGGCGAAGGGCCAGCTGGTGGTCCTCGCTGCCCTGATCGTCGGGGTGATGGTCGTCTTCAGCCACCGCCACGAGCTCTTCGGCTCCTACGCCCGCTACGACCGCTACGCGACCGCGGTCGCGCTGGTCATCCTCGGCTGGGCGCTGGCCCGGGCGCTGGCGGGGGGCCTCGCTCCGTCGCTGTTCCGCCGCATGGACCCCGGCACCGCCGGCACCGTCGGCTTCCTGATCCGCCTGGTCTCGATCGTGGTCGTGATCGCGTCGCCCTGCGGCTGGTCGGCCTCAGCGCCGGCTCGCTGGCGGTCGGCGGCGCGTTCACCGCGGTGATCCTCGGTCTCGCGGCCCAGCAGACGATCGGCAACGTCTTCGCCGGCATCGTGCTGCAGAGCGCGCGGCCGTTCCGGGTCGGCGAGCGGGTGCGGCTGCAAGGCCGGGCCGCTGGGCGGCGAGGTCGAGGGGATCGTCGGCTCGCTGGGGCTTTTCTACGTCACCCTGGTCGACAGGAGCCAACCGCCTGATGATCCCCAACAGCCTCATGCTGCAGGTCGGGGTGATGCCGCTGCGCGAGCCGGACAGGGTCGAGCTGCGGGCCCGCTTCCCGGCCGACACGACCCCCAGCGAGGTGCAGGAGATGCTCAGCGACCAGGTCGAGGCGCCGATGCGCTACCCGCCCCACATCGAGCTCGAGGAGCTCGAGCGCGACCAGGTGGTGCTGAAGATCACCGCCGTGCCCGAGCGGCGCTCGGACGGCTCGCGCCTGGCTTCGGAGATCCTCGCGGTCGCCCGCTCGCGGGGGCCCGGTCGCCCGGGCAGCCTAGGCCCGACTACTGCGCTCGCGCTCGCGCTCCAGCTCGGCGATCAGCATCTTCGTGTGCATCGCCGCGATCAGGTCCTTGAGCGGCTCGGCTCCGGCCTCGATCAGCTCCATCGCCCGGTCGGTGTCCATCTGCCCGGCGAGGCGGTCCATCAGGACCTCGACCTCCTCGCGGACCAGCTCCTCCATCGCCCGCTTGTAGCGCAGGGTGTCGTAGACGGTGAAGCCGATCTCCTGCTCGATAGCCGCCGGCCCGGAAGCGGCTGATCGCCTCGATGATCCGGACGTCGGAGGCCGTGTAGCCGCGGCTGTTCGGGCTCAGGACCTCGATCTCCTCGAGCCGGTCGAGCACCTCGGCGGGGACGTCGTAGCGCTTGCGCACCTCGGCGGCGCTGGTCCGGGTCCGCTCCCCGGCCAGGGCCCGCTCGAGGATCCGGTCCTCGAGCTCGACCAGGGCGCGGGCGCGCTCGGGGTCCTCCTCGAGCACCTCGCGGATCACCTTCAGCGGCATGAAGCGCTCCTCCTGCAGCTGCTTGATCAGCCGGATGCGGTCGGCGAACTCGGGCGGGTAGTAGGCCATGTTGCGGCTCGTCTTCACCGGCTCGGGCAGCAGCCCCTCGCGCAGGTAGTGCTTGATCGTCGCCGCCGAGACGCCCGAGGCCTCGGCCAGCTCGCCCATCCGCAGCAGTGGCTCTTCCGTCGGCGGCTCGCGGCCCGGGTGGCCATCGCGCTAGCCCTCCGCCGCGGCCGGCTCGCGGCGCGGCACGCCGAGCATCTCGCGCGCCTCGGCGACGGTCGCCGCGCGCCGCCCCATGTCCTCGGCCATCTGCCGCGCCTTGGCGATCAGCTCGCCGTTGGACTTCGCCATCTCGCCGTTCGGGCAGATAGAAGTTGTCCTCGAGCCCGACCCGGGCGTTGCCGCCCAGCGCCAGGGCCGCGGCGACCAGCTTCCACTGGTCGCGCGAGATCCCGATCACCTGCCACTGGTTCTGGCCCTCGGCGCCGCCGGGGATCTGCTCGGACATGAAGGCGACGTTGCGCGGCGTTCGGCCGGATGCCGCCGTTGACGCCCATCACCAGCGAGACCTGGAGCGGCTCGGCGAGCAGGCCCATGTCGAGCAGCGGATCGAGGTTGGCGATGTGGCCGGCGTCGAAGCACTCGTGCTCGGGCTTGATCCCGATCTCGCGCATCGCCTTGAGGAACTCGATGATCGTCTCGAAGCTGTTCTCGAACACCGCCTTGAAGACGAACTCCTTGCGGCGCTTCGAGTACTTGGCGTAGTTCATCGAGCTCATGTTCAGCGCCGCGACGTCGGGGCGCAGCTCGCGCAGGTACTCGATCCGCTTCTCGATCGGGATGCCGATCGCGCCGGTCGAGTAGTTGATGATCACGTCGTCGACCGCGCCGAGGATCGCCTCGGTGATCGTGCGGAAGTCCTCGATCTCATAGGAGGGCATGCCGTCGGGCGTGCGGGCGTGGATGTGGATCTGCGAGCCGCCCTCGTCGACGATCCGCGCCGCCTCGGCCGCCGTACTCCTCCGGCGTGTAGGGGATCGCCGGGCACTGGTCGCGGTTGGCGACCGCGCCCGAGATCGAGCAGCTGATGATCGCCGGGTCCTCGAAGCGGCTCATCGGGTCTCGTCCGTTGCCGCCTGGCCGCCAGTGCCGCATCGACGGTCGAGGAAGCTCTGCAGCCGGGCGATCTTGTCGCCCTCGAACGAGAGCACAGACCCGAGCGGCTGATCCAGCTCGACGCCGCTGCCGCGCCCCTTCGCGACCACTCGTCCGACGCCGACGACCTGGTCGCCGACCGCGCGGAACTCGTCCGATCTCGATCTCGAAGCTCTCCCAGGTCTCGTCCAGGTCCTCGAAGAACGCGGATCATCTCCTCGGCTCCGTGCACGGAGCCGCCCTCGACCGTGCGGCGACCGCGGGGACGAACTCGAAGTCCGGCGACGGCGTGCTCGCGCAGCCACTCGACGTCGCGGCGGTTCCAGGCGTCGAGGCCATCGCGGGTCAGCTCGACCCGCCGGTCGCTCATACCGGCATCACGCCGTGCTTCTTCCACGGCCGCTCGACCCGCTTGTCCTTCGCCATCCGCAGCCCGCTGATGATCGTCGGCCGGGTCTCGCGCGGATCGATGATGTCGTCGATCAGGTCGTTGCGCGCCGCGAGGTAGGGGTCGATCTGCTGCTTGACCGCCGTCGAGCATCTGCTCGCGCGTCGCCTCGGGATCGTCGGAGGCCTCGATCGCCGAGCGGCCGATGATGTTGACGGCGCCCTCCGGCGCCCATGACCGAGATCTCGGCGCTCGGCCAGGCGACGATCAGGTCGGGCTCATAGGCCTTGCCGCACATCACGTAGTAGCCGGCGCCGTAGGCCTTGCGGACCACGACGGTGACCTTCGGCACCGTCGCGCGGGAGACCGCGTAGAGCATCTTCGCCCCGTGGCGGATGATCCCCGCCTGCTCGACCTTCGAGCCGACCATGAAGCCGGGCACGTCCTGGAGGAAGACCAGCGGGATGTTGAAGGCGTCGCAGAGGTTGATGAAGCGAGCCGCCTTGTCGGCGGAGTCGTTCTCGAGGATCCCGGCGAGCTGCTTCGGCTGGTTGGCGACGATCCCGCAGGGCATGCCGCCGAAGCGGGCCAGGCAGGTGATCAGCGTCTTCGCGAACTTCGGCTTGATGTCGAAGTACTCGCCGTCGTCGACGATCTCGCGGATCACCTCGTACATGTCGTAGGGCTGGCGCGAGGACTCGGGGACGATGTCGAGCAGCTCTCCGACATCCGGTCGTCGGGGTCGGAGGTCTCGCGGATCGGCGGCTTCTGCTCGCAGTTGGAGGGGAAGTAGGAGAGGTAGGGCTTGATCGCCTCGATGCACTCGGGGTCGTCGGCGACCTCGAGGTCGCCGACGCCGGACTTGCGGCAGTGGACCTTGGCGCCGCCGAGCTCCTCCATCGAGATGTCCTCGCCGGTGACCGCCTTGGTCAGGTGCGGCCCGGCCAGCGCCATCGCGCCCTGGCCGACGACCATCGGCACGAAGTCGGCGAGGCCGGGGATGTAGGCGGTGCCGGCGGCGCAGGGGCCGAGCATCGCGGCGACCAGCGGCACCACGCCCGACATCATGACCTCCTCGCGGAACAGGTGGCCCGAGCCGGCGAACAGCGAGCCGGCCGCCTCCTGGATCCGCGCCCCGGCCGAGTCGAGCAGCCAGATCAGCGGCATCCGCTTCTGCAGCGCCATCTCGCGCAGGCGGCCGACCTTGAACTCGCCGGTCATCCCCATCGAGCCGGCCATCACGGTGAAGTCGTAGGCGGCGATCGCGCAGCGGCGGCCGTCGACGTCGCCCCAGCCGGTGATCACGCCGTCGGCGGGGGCCTCCTTGCCCTCCATCGAGCGCTGCGAGAAGTGCGGCCCGGCCTGGATCCCGATCTCGACGAAGGTGCCCGGGTCGACCAGCAGGTCGATCCGCTCGCGCGCGGTCAGCTTGCCGCGCTCGTGCTGGACCGCGATCTTCTCCTCGCCGCCGCCGAGCTTCGCCTTCTCGCGGCGCTCGTGCAGGTCGTCGACCAGGTGCTTCATCCCGGTCTCCTCGCCGGCTTCGTCTTCGGCCGGGGCCTCGGGAGCCTCGGCCTTGTGCTCTGTCGCCTTGCCCTTCGACTTGTCCTTCGTCGCCATCAGCGTCCCTTCCATTTCGGTTCGCGTTTTTCGAAGAACGCCTGCACGCCCTCCAGGATGTCCTCGGTCTGAAGGTCAGCGAGAGCTGGGAGCGCAGGAACTCGAGCGCGTCGTCGAGCGCCATGTCCTGCTGGCGGTACATCGCGTCGTGGCCGAGCCGCATCAGCACCGGGCTCTTCGAGGCGAGCTTCGTCGCCCATTCGGCGACCGCCGCGTCGAACTCGTCCGCCGGCACCACCTTGTTGGCGAGCCCGTACTCGACCGCCTCCTCGGCGCTCATCCGCTCGCCAGCAGCATCATCTCGTTGACCTTCTTGCGGGGACGTTGCGGTAGATGATCGCCATGATCATGTACGGGAAGGCGCCGACGTTGATCTCCGGCGTGCCGAAGGTCGCGCCCTCGCTTGGCGATCAGCAGGTCGCAGGAGAGCGCCAGGCCCATGCCGCCGGCGAGCACGTGGCCGTTGAGCGCGCACAGCGACGGCTTGCCGAGCCGCGGCATCAGCCGGAAGAACTCGAGGAAGAGGTCGGAGGCGAAGTGCTTCTGGACCAGCGGCACGTCGGCGCCGAAGCCGCCGAGGTCGGCGCCGGCGCAGAAGACCTTCTCGCCGGCGCCGGTCAGCACCACCGCGCGCACCTCGTCGGCGTCGCGCGCCAGCTTCATCGCGTCGACCAGCTCGGCCAGCATCTGGCCCGAGAGCATGTTGCGCTTCTCGGGGTCGTTCAGGGTCACGGTGGCGACGCCGTCGGCGACCTCGTAGAGCACCTTCTCCTCGGCGGCCATCGCGGGCCAAGATACCAGTGGGAAGTAGGAAGTGCTACTGTCCACTCTGCCCGGAGCCGTCCAGCCAGGAGGAGACAGTGGCGAGCAGCGACGACGAACGGCGCCTCGACCGTGATCAAGCCCGACCACGAGGCGGGCCGCAAGCACTTCATCTTCACCGACGAGCACGAGGACCTGCGCGAGTCGATGCAGGCCTGGGTGCAGAAGGAGCTCTACCCCCACCGCAACGAGTGGGAGGAGACCCACTGGCCGAGCGAGGCGATGAAGCGCGCCGGCGAGCTCGGCTTCCTCGGCCTCTGCTTTCCCGAGGAGTACGGCGGCCAGGGCGGCGACTACTACTACTCGCTGGTCCGCGCCGAGTGCATGAGCTACTCCGGCTCGGGCGGCACCAACATGGGCTTCGCCGTGCAGACCGACATGGTGCTGCCGCCGATCCACATGCTCGGCACCGAGGAGCAGAAGCAGCGCTACCTCGTCCCCGGGATCAAGGGCGAGAAGATCGGCTGCCTCGGGATCACCGAGCCGGGCGCCGGCTCCGACGTCGCCGGCATCCGCACGACAGCGATCCGCGACGGCGACGAGTACGTCATCAAC
This sequence comes from uncultured Solirubrobacterales bacterium, assembly GCA_963772265.1. Lineage (GTDB taxonomy): Bacteria > Actinomycetota > Thermoleophilia > Solirubrobacterales > 70-9 > Mayfieldus. The sequence continues at coordinate 134,836 of CAVYWS010000003.1, forward strand.
GGCTCCAAGACCTTCATCACCAACGGCCCGCGCGCCGACTTCATCGTGCTCGTCGCGAAGACCGACCCCAAGGCGCGCCACGACGGGATCACGCTGTTCGTGTCGACCTGCGCGACGACGAGGGCAACAACGTCCCCGGCTTCACCGTCTCGCGCAAGCTCGAGAAGATGGGCATGCACGCCTCCGACACCGGCGAGCTGGCGTTCGAGGACGTCCGCGTGCCGGCCGAAGCGATGCTCGGCGAGGACGGCAAGGGCTTCTACCACATCAGCTGGGAGCTCCAGGGCGAGCGCCTGGTCGCCGCCGCCGGCTGTCGCGCGGCGCGAGCGGATGATCGAGAGGACGCTCGAGTACGCGAAGGAGCGCGAGGCATTCGGCCGCCCGATCGGCAAGTTCCAGGCGATCCGCCACAAGTTCGCCGAGATGGCGACGAAGATCGAGGCGGCGAAGCAGTTCACCTACGCGACCGCCTGGCGCTTCGCCAACGGCGAGTACCCGGTGCGCGAGATCACGATGGCGAAGCTCTACGCGTCGCGGGTCGCCTGCGAGGTCGCCGACGAGTGCATCCAGATCCTCGGCGGCTACGGCTACATGAAGGAGTACGAGATCGAGCGCGCCTACCGCGACATGCGCCTGAACCGGATCGGGGCCGGCACCGACGAGATCATGCTCGACGTGATCGGCCGGTCCTACGGGCTCTGAGCCACCTCGACCACATCCGCTCCTACTACGAGGCGCTCAACACGGGCGACGTCGAGCTGATCGCCTCGCACTTCACCGACGACGCGGTCCACTACTACACCCGCCTCGGCCCACACGAGGGCGCCAGGGCGATCGCCGAGAACGCCAAATGGGGCGTCGAGCAGATCGACGGGCAGTGGCACATCGAGTCGGGGATCGAGCAGGGCGACGAGGCCTGCATCGAGTGGTCGATGACCTGGCGCGACCCCAAGTCCGGCGAGAAGCGGATCAACCGCGGGGCCGAGTTCTTCCGCCTCCGCGACGGCAAGATCTGCGAGGTCCGCGCCTACCACCACGGCGACGCCAAGAACCCGCAGGGCATCTGCTCGGCTTCGACCACACCGGCCGCGGACACACGACGCTCGAGGACTGGAGCCCGCCCGCTGGGACCTAGAACAGGCCCGGCAGGAAGCGGTGCCTGACCCGGCGCCGGTAATCCGGGTAGTCGGGGTGGACCGAGGTCAGCCACCGTTCTTCCAGCATCGACTTGCCGGTGTGTACGGGCACGAGCAGCGCCGACGGGATCAGGGCAAGCGGCGAGAAGGCGGCCGCCGCTGCGAAGGTCAGCACGGTGATCGCCCCGTAGATCGGATGCCTGACCAGGCCGTAGAGATACCCCTGCTTGAGCTGCGCGCCGGGGAGCGGCTCGGGCAGGGTTCGAAACGACTGGCCCAGCGACAGCACGGCAGCGATCAGCATCGCCGCCCCGAGCACGAGGCCGATCACTCCGGCGACCTGCAGAGGCGTGCGGACCGCAGCCGGCCACCGTGGTCCAGCGGTGCAGCAGATCACCACGGCGATGATCAGCACCTGCTGGAGGCGGACCCAGCCCTGCCCGTGCCGGCCCAGGGACGGGAGTCCTCTGGAACCCCGCTCGGCTGAGCGCATTGCGGCCATGTTATGCCGGAGACACCCCGATTGAGTCCTGCCCGGCTGGGTAGCCGTCTATCGGAACGGATTCCAAAGCAGGAGGGAAAAGGATGGCCACTCAAACCAAGAAGGGCACGCGGAAGGGGTCCTCGACCCCACGCCGGTCGGCGACGTCGCGGGCTCGCAGATCGTCGGGCAGCAATTCCTCAAGCAGGACCTCGAGTCGAACCTCGACGCGCACGACGCGCCGCTCCCCAAGAAGCTCGAATGGCAAGGCGTCGGTCAAAGCTGCGCGCAAGGCCGTGACAAACCGTGCTCAGACGGCCGGTGACTCGGTCGGAAAGGCTGCACAGACCGCCGGATCGTCGGTCGGCAAGGCGGCGAGCAAGGCGAAGACACCGCTGGTGGCCAGTGGGGCCGCCCTGGCGGGGCTCGCCGGAGGCGTCGCGATCGCGACGCGTGGGACACGGCGGCGGAAGGTGCTGGGAGTGCCACTCCCGCACCGGAGTGCGTTGCAGTCATCGACGAAGGACCTCGCGACGGCCGCGAAACACGCCGGCAGGCTGGGGCAGCAGGTGAGCGAGCTGACCACCGAGATGCGCTACACGCGAGAGGCGATTGACAGCAGCAAGAAGCGCCGCTCTCCGATCGAGGTGCTCCTCGAGGGCCTGACGGCGCGCCGCTCCCCAGGGCTGAGCCGCGATCAACCCCGTCCGGGGGCTCGCGACAACGGAGTCGCGGCGCGTTACCGTGCGCGCATGGCGGTGATCAAGGACAGCGGCACCCGCGCCCCACTCCCCCCCTTCACCGAGGAGCACGAGGAGCTGCGCGAGACGGTGCGGCGCTTCGTGCAGGCCGAGATCGCCCCCCACGTCGACGACTGGGAGGCGGCGCGGGAGTTCCCGCGCGAGCTGTTCAACCGCTGCGGCGAGCTCGGCTTCCTCGGCCTAAAGTTCCCCGAGGCCTACGGCGGCCAGGGCGGAAGCTACCTGCACGACGCGGTCTGGACCGAGGAGCTGTCGCGCTCGGGCGGCTCGGGCGGGGTCGCGGCGGGGCTCAACGCACACGCCTCGATCGCGATGCCTCCGATCTTCAACTTCGGCACCGAGGAGCAGCGCCAGCGCTGGATCGTTCCAGGATCAAGGGCGAGAAGATCGGCGCCCTGGGGATCACCGAGCCGGGAGGCGGATCGGACGTCGCCGGCATCCGCACCTTCGCCCGGCGTGAGAACGGCGATTACGTCGTCAACGGCTCGAAGACCTTCATCACCAACGGCGTCCGCGCCGACTTCCTGGTCTGCGCCTGCAAGACGACCCAGGAGGGCGGCCATGACGGGATCTCATTTTTGGTCCTCGAGCGCGAGATGCCCGGCTATGAGGTCTCGCGCAAGCTCGAGAAGATGGGCTGGCACGCGTCCGACACCGGCGAGCTCGCCTTCACCGACGTCGAGGTCCCGGCTGAGAACCTGCTCGGCACCGAGAACGGCGGCTTCCAGCTGATCATGGCCAACTTCGCCTGGGAGCGGCTCGACATGTCGATCGGCGCGATCGGCGGGATGCAGAAGGTCTTCGACCGGACCCTGGAGTACGCGCTGGAGCGCGAGCAGTTCGGCCGCCCAATCGGCAAGTTCCAGGTGATCCGCCACAAGTTCGCCGAGATGGCGATGCGGATCGAGGCCTCACGGGCGCTGACCTACAACGCCCTGCGCCTCTTCCACGAGGGCCAGGACTGCATTCGCGAGGTGACTATGGCGAAGCTGATGACCCAGCGGGCCCTGGTCGAGATCGCCGACGAGTGCCTGCAGATCCACGGCGGCTACGGCTACATGCGCGAGTACGGGATCGAGCGCGCCGTCCGCGACGCTCGACTCGGCCCGATCGGGGGCGGCACCGACGAGATCATGAAGGAGATACTGGGGAAGCAGATGGGCCTATAGAAGGAGGAACGATGGGAGTCGAGGAGAACAAGGCGGCCGTCGTCGAGGCAATCGAGGCCTTCAACGACGTCGATGACCGGCGCAGATACCTCGAGGTTCACGATCCGTCCGTGACCGCACACGGACTCGGTTCCGAAGAGCCGGTGGACTTCGATGGCGTGAAGGAGTTCTACGAAACGATGTGGAGCGCCTTCCCCGACGTCCAGGTGACGCTTGAGGAGGTGCTCGGCGAGGGCGAAACGGTCGCCTTCCGGGTCACCGTGCGAGCCACGCACCAGGGGGAATTCATGGGGGTCGCGCCGAGCGGCAACCAGATCACGATCGGGGTTCAGAACATCTACCGCTTCCGCGACGGCAAGGTGGTAGAGCGCTGGACGAATCCCGACATGCTCGGCCTGATGGTGCAGATCGGCGCGATTCCGGCGCCGGGCTAGGTGTAGGGCCGAGGGCTGTTGGTCGCCGTCGGCGCGGACACAAAACGGACACATCCGACCGACCGCCGGCGATCACGGCCGGTCGTTGCCCTCGTCGTCGAAGACCCTCAGCTGCTGCGGGTTCGTGTCGTCCCTTGATCGCGCGTGCCCGCGGGGACCATCCTCGCACGTCATGAAGGAGATCCTCGGCAAGCAGATGGGGCTGTAGGGCACCCTCGCCGACATCGAGCACGCGGTGGCCACGATCGGGGGCTAGCGGGGGTGGATCCAGAAGATCCGTATAGCCGGCCAACCGACATTGGCGGCGGAGTCGATCGCGCGCACCATGAATATGTGCCACCCGGCGCCCAGCGTCCTGGTCGTTGGGAGGAGGATCACATCGCGTAGGGCCTGAGGTCGATGCTGCACTGAAAGCACGAGGCGGCCTCATCGGCGCTGAACCTGAACGTCGGAGTGCGGTCGTGGCCAAACGTCGGGGGCCCACCGGTGATCCTTGTCCGCGGGGCCCGCGAGTCCTGGACGTATGTGAGCGGGGCCCGAGCAGACGGAGGTCTCGCCGGCGGGCAAGCTCGCCGTGGCCGAGAAGGTCGTCGTCGAGTTGTCCGGCACCGAGACCCGAAAGCCGGGGGAAGCGAATTGATTCAGCCCTGGAACGTCCAGACGCCGCCGGGAGCCCCCTTGAAGGCGGCCGGTGATTGCGTGGCGACCGAATAGACGACCGCGTCAGAGCTGTTTCTGAGCGTGAACTGGACGGTGTCCGGGCTTCCGTCGCGGTAGCTCCAGGTGAGCGTTCCCTGCTGTCCGCTCAGCCCCCCGGGGGCGGAGGGACCGAAGGTGCCGGTTGCGGTGCCGGTCTGAGTGTCGAAGCCCAGCCCCGATGCGGGGGGCGCGTCCGTGCAGCTCGAGGCGGTGACCGTGCTCTTCGTCCAGATGCGGGCGCCGGAGGTGCTCGCGACGATGCTCGGCCGGTCGACTGGGAGGGCGTGCAGTCGTTTGCCGCCGAGAACAGGATTAGCGGTCCCTGGGCGGTCTGTACTCGGCCGCGGGCCGAGATCTTCAGCACCGGCTGGGACTCGACAATCGCCACCGCCCAGGTCGAGAAGTGGCCGGTGACGCCGCTGAAGCGCACCACCGCCGGGGTCCCCGTCGTCGGCTGACCGTTCGCGTCAAGCTTCTCCACCGCAACGCAGCCGTCCGCGGTCGGGACCTGGGTCCCCGCGCAGAGCGGGAACGCCTGATAGCTGTCGGTCGGCCCGTCGCCCTTGGTCACCAGGGTCGCGGTCCCGGCATCGAGCGCCGCCAGGAAGTCGGCGCGAGTCGCCGGGTCGAGGTCATCCACCTGGACATCGAACGACAGAGTTGCGTCTTGGTTGAGGGTCGGCACGGCGAAACCGAACTCATACGCCGCGACCGGGTCGACGACGGCCGCGCCGCCGCCCGCGCCGGTGCCGTTCTCGGGTGGGAGCGCCGTCGGATCGAGGCGCGTGAGGGTGAACTCGACCGGGGTCGTGAAGGTGCCCGCCGGGAGCTCCGCGCGCATCGTCGCCTCGGCGCGCTCGTTCTGCACGCTCGTGTCGCCCGCCGCAGTCGTCGCGGTGACCGCGTCGTAGCCCTCGGTCGTGAGGTTGGTGTTCCCACCGGGTGAGACGGGACCGGGGTCGAACGTGCCTGCCCCCTCGGTCTCCACCGTCAGGTTGCCGTCCACGTCGGTCAGCGACCCGAGCGTCACCGTGGGCGTGCCGCCGCCGTTGTCCTCGATGTCGATGTTGCCGCCGGTGGAGTTGAGGCTGCTGAGATCGATATCGCCTGCGGATGCGTTGTCGTTGATGTCGATGTTGCCGCCGGGGGAGTTGAGGCTGCTGAGATCGATATCGCCTGCGGATGCGTTGTCGTTGATGTCGATGTTGCCGCCGGTGGAGTTGAGGCTGTTCAGGGAGATGTCGCCTGCGGAGGCGTTGTCGTTGATGTCGATGTTGCCGCCGGTCGAGTTGAGGCTGCTGAGATCGATATCGCCTGCGGATGCGTTGTCGTTGATGTCGATGTTGCCGCCGGTCGAGTCGAGGCTGTTCAGGGAGATGTCGCCTGCGTCCGTGTTGGTGATCGTCACGTCCCCGCCGACCTCCGTGAGGTTGGGGAACGCAAGGGAGTCGCAGCCGCTGAGGTCCTCCGCGATCAGGTCGCCGGAGATCTCGGTCACCGTGGCGAACTCCGGATCGTCGCAGTCGGTGACGACGAAGTCGGTGGGGCCGGTGACGACGAGCCGGGCGCCGAAGTCGGGGGATCCCCGGATAGTCGAGCGTGTAGGACTTGCCGCTCGGCAGCGAGGATCCGGTCAGGTTCGTGAAAGTGCCGGTGCGCGATGCGGAGGTGAGGAACTGAAACGTGTCCGAGAGCTGCGGGTCGAACCCGGCGCCCTGGACCACGGCGAGCGTGCCGTTCAGCGAGGCGGCGCCGCCGACCGAGAGGTAGTCGAACTCGGTCCCCTGCGCGGTGCCGTTGACGTCGACCTCTAGAGTGCCGCCGGCGCCCTGGCTGTAGTTGCCGGTCACGGTCAGGGTTCCCGGCGACGCCCCCGGGCGGACAGTGCCCGAGGTGTTGGTGACGTTGCCCGTGACCTGGCCGGCGCCCTCGAGCACCCCGCCGCCGAGCAGGTCGATGCCGTGGGAGAGCGCGAACACCTGGCCGGCGCCGATCGACACGGTGCCACCGGCGACGTCGATGCCGTTTGTGATCGTCGTCGTGCCGGCTCCATCTTTCGTCAGGCTCGCGTTGGAACCGTTGAGGTGGATCAGCTTCGCAAGGCCACCGCAGGGGAACGCATTCGCGGCCGCTCCCGAGCCAATCGTGAAGTGCTTGTGTATGAACAGGTTCGGATTGTCGGGGTTCGAGCCGTTGTTGCTCGCGACACATATCGCCCCGCCCGCGAGGGTCGCGTCGACGTTCAGGACCAGATCCGCGCTGACACTGGCCCCGGTGTTCCTGACGTAGAACGTGCCGGCACCGGTCTTGGAGAAGCTGCCGTTGCTTGGCACCGTGACCGTGCCCGAACCCTGGATGCCGCCGCCGGTGGCCGTCAGCTTGGTGATGGTCGTGGGCCGGTCGACATCGAGGAACCCGCCGGTGATGTTGACCTCGGGCAGCGCGAGCGCTGTGTTGCCGTCTACGCTCATCGTCGCGAACTGGAGGTTGAGCACGCCGGGGTCCAGCGTCGATCCCGCCGCCATCACCAATGGATTGGCTGACATGTCGACCGTGCCGGCGCCACCGATGTGCCCGGTAGCCCCGATCAGGAACTGATCGCCGCAGCAGCTTCCGAATTGCAGTGTCGCTCCGTCATCGGCGATGTATTCGCCGTCGTTTGTCTCGCTGGCGGTGCCGGCCTGGAGGATCAGCTCGCCGGTTTCGACCGTGACGTGCCGTCGTTCTCGATCCCCGTCAAGGAGCTCGTCACACCAGCGGCGGCCTTGATCAGGTGGCCGTCGGGTGCATTGACGTGGACCGTCGGCACGCCGGGGGTGCAGTTGAAGGCCGTGGCGGCCGCTCCTGTCGCGATCGTGAAGTTGTTGTTGATGTACAGGTTCGGGTTGTCGGTGGCCGAGCCGTTGTTCGTGGCCACGCACATCGCGCCCTCGCTGAGGGTCGACGCCCCGTTCAGGACGAGGTCGGCGCTCTGCAGGGCGGCGTCGTTCCTGACGTACAGGGTCCCGTCGCCAGTCTTGGTGAAGCTTCCTCCAACGCTCAGAGTGCCGTTTCCCTGCCAGAACACGGAGCCGTTTTGAGCGTCAGCAAGGTCCCCGCCGGCGTCGGCGGATCCGGCGACGGCGAGGGTGGCGTCGTTCGAGAAGCTCACAGTACCTGCCGATTGCGTCAGCGAGCCGGCGCTGGCGTCGGCGGCGACGCTGACGTCGGAGAAGGAGCCGATGAACACGTCGTCGCCGCCGTCGGGGACGTGGCCGCAGGACCAGGCGCCGGCGGTGTGCCAGCTGGCCGCACCATCGCCGAAGACGCAGTCCTCCGCCGCGGCCTCGCCGGCCGCGGCCAGCGACCACAGAAGACCGAGAGCAGCTACGAGTGCAGCAGCTCGTCGGAGCGTCATCGGCCCCCCTCGGCACGGTCCGCGGCGGCCGGCGTCGGCTCTCGCAGCCAGCGCTCGATCTGCGCCGCGATCTCGCGCAGCGAGCTCAGCCGGGCCTTGCGTCCGGTGCGGACCTCCTCGACGGTCGCCGGCCCGTCCTGCTCGTGCACCGAAACGACATAGGTCTTGCGAGTTGAGGACATCGCCGCGATCAATGGCGGCGATGCTGCCGATGCTTTCCGTCGCGGGCGACCAGCTTGAGCGTTTCGACGGTGGTCTTGTCCCCGAACTCGCCCTGTTCGACCGAGGTGACGAGGGCGGTGGTTTCGCCGTGGCGGCTCAGCCTGCGTCGATCGCGCCGGGAGAGGCGTGCGGAGACGTCCTCCTTCTCGCCCTGGTCGATGCTGTAGTGCTTCTTCTTGCCTTGGCTCTTTGGGGAGTGCCCGATCCTCAGAGTGCCGGCGCAGGGAGCCGTCAGCGAGGCGGGGCAGCGGAGGCGCACGGCCGCGCGGCCGTCGGTCCCGACGTGCACCGAATGCCGGGAGATGACGACGTTTTGCCCCTCGTTGATGGCACCCACCGTGATGGTCTCGCAACCCGCTCCGAAAAGCGAGAGACCAAGAAGGCCGGCAACGTGGGCGGCGTCCAGGAGGTCCATATCGAGCGTATCCGTTCCCGATCCACAGCGGAAGAAAGTGTTGTCCAGTTCGCCGTCGCGGGCCTGGAGTTGGTCGTTGCCGGAGCCTCCCTGCAGGCCCGCGTCGAAGCCGGGCCCTCCGATGAGGATGTCCTTGCCGTCGCCTCCTTCGAGGTGGTCAAAGCCAAGATCTCCAACGAGGACGTCGTTTCCGTTGCCCCCCTCGACCGTGTCATCCCCGTCGCCTCCGCGGAAGCGTGTCGTTGCCGTCTCCGCCGGTCTAACCGATCCCCGCCGCCCAGCCCGAGCATCGTGTCTGCACCCGGTGAACCGCACATGCGGTCGTGGTTCGCAATGTCTGTCGCCGTGCCCGTGGTCGTGCAGGGCTCAGCATGCGCGCGAGAGGCCGCTATCAGCGCGATCGCAAGGGCGGCGCACAGACCTGCAATCGCAGTGTTGCGAATCGTCAGCATCGCCGCGATGAATACCAGCGGGGTGTCACGCAATCCTCACGCCGGTTCAGGCGCCGGCCAGGATACGGCGCTGGAGCGCGAGCGTCTCGGCCTCGGGCTCGATTCCGAGCTGCTCGACGAGGGCACGGCGGCAGTTGAGGAACTGCCGCAGCGCCGCCCCGCGCCGCCCCGCCGAGGCGTAGGCGCCCATCAGCAGCCGCTGGGCGTGCTCATCCAGCGGGTCGAGGTCGACGAGCGCCCTCGCCGCCCGAGCCGCCGCGGCGTGATCCCCTCGCCTGGCTGTGGGCCTCGGCGAGCGCCGCCAAGCACGTCGGCGTGGAGCGAGCTCAGCCGCTCGCGCCAGCTCGCCGCCCAGTCGGAGAAGCGCTCCTCCGGCAGCGGCTGGCCGGCCCAGAGTAGGGATGCCGCCTCCAGCGCCGCGATCCGCTCCGGCCCGGCGGTTGCGAGCGCCCGGCGCGCCGCCGTCTCGAAGGCGCCGGCGTCGCGACGGTCCCCGTCGTGCAGCGTGAGCGCGTAGGCGCGCTCCGTTGCGGCCCGCAACCGTGTTCTCCTCCCAGGGCAGATCGAGAACGGCGCGCGGGCGCTCGAGATCGCGGTCTGGAGCCCGCGGCGGGCGGAGGCCGGCGGCCGGTCGGGCCAGAAGGCCTCGAACAGCTCGTCCTCGGGCACGAGCTCGCCGCCGCGCAAGAGCAGGAACCGCACGACGCGCTCGGCCACCTTGCGCTCCCAGCAGGCCCCCGTCCACCGCGTAGGCCCCGCGGCGGATCTCGAAGCCGCCCGAGGGTCCTGAACGCGAGTCAAGGCGGATTCCGCTCGAGGCGCTCCCGCAGCGACTTCGATCCGGGAGCCCGTGGCTCCCGCCGAACCGCTCGGCGGCGAGCGCCTCCGGGCGGCCCGCCGCGGCGGCGGCGGCGAGCGCGGCCGCGCGCACGGCTGCGCTGCGGGTGCTGGGCCAGCGCCACGGTCTGCGGGCCGCCCGGGAAGGCCGCATCGAGCGCCGCGACGCCGGGCGCCGCGTCCAGCGCCCCCGCTTCCAGCGCGCCCCAGAGCACCTCCTCGATCTGCGGCCATTCGCTGCGCAGGAAAAACCGCGCCATATCGCCGGCCTCCGCGAATGCGGCGGCAAGCGCTGCGTAGACCGGCCGCCTCGTCGCCCGGCCGATGCATGACGCAGGCGAGGGCGGTGCGAGTGCGCGCGTGCGACTCGCCCGGCCCAAGGGCTGCAAGCACGCCTTCAAGCGCGGCTTGCGCGCCGCGGCCGGCTGGCCTGCGGCGCAGAGGGCCGGTGCGAGCACCGCCAGCCACGCGGACGCGGTCGAAGGCGGGCATCCGATTCGCCTCCTCCAGCGCGGCCCGGGCCTCCGCGAGCGGTGGCGGTCCGGTCCCCGCTCCGCCCGGCGAGCAGTGCGCGGGCGACGTGCTTGTCGCAGCCCGCCCACGAGGACCAGTGTGCGATCGACGCGCTCGACCTGGACCGTCGCTTCGGCACGCCGATACGCGCTGGGCCAGCATCGTCGCGCCCGCGAGCCGGGCCCCCGCCCCGATAAAGCCGGCGAGCCCGGTGCGCTGCGCGGCCGCTAGCAGGTGCGTCGAAGGCCTTGAGCGCCTGCTCGAGCTCGCCGCGCGCCTCGTGAACCGCCATCTTGGACGCCAGGACGTAGGGGAGCCGGTTGAAGATGTCGGTGGCCTCCCAGCGTCTCGACCCCCTGGTCGATGTGCTCCAGCGCCTCGTCGAGCTGGCCCGCCCGGCAGCTCGCGGTAGTGGGCCTCGAAGGCGGCGAGCCCCGGGGCGAGCAGCTCGCGTCCGCTGGGACGGCTCGAGTGCGACTTCGATGGTTTTCTCGGACCCCGTGCACGGCCGAGGCGCGCCAGCAGGGCGGCGTGCGTGAGCGCGCAGAAGACGGCGGCAGGCCCGGCCTCCGGGCCCGCATCTTCGGCGCCAGCGCACGCCGTCGGCGGCCGCCTCGAGGTCGAGCGCCGCTATGTGGGCATCGGTGAGCGCGAAGCGGGCGGCCCAGAGCAGCGCCTCCGGTGCGTTCCTCCCCCTCCAGCTCGGCGACCCTGGCCTGGCACTGCGCGACCGCGGTGTCGAAATCCCCCGCCCCCATCGCCAGGGCGGCCGGCGAGCAGGCGCAGCACCGGGTCGCTCGCGATAGCTCCGCGGGAAGCCGATCGAGCCAGCCTTCAACCGTCTCGGGGGCCGTCCCCGCCAGCCCGATGCCATGTCCCGCAATCGCGTCGGCGGCTGAGTCGAAGTCACCAGCCGCCAGCCAGTGCCCGATTGCCTCCGGCACTTGCCCGCCCGATACCAGAGCGCCCGCCACGCGCCGATGTAAGGTCGGATAGCTCCCCCGCGTCCCGCTCCTCGGCCAGACGGGCGCGTAAGAACTCGCGCAACAGCGGGTGGAGCGCGTACGAATCGCCGAGCGGGCGCACGAACACTCCGGCCGCCTCGACCTCGCTCGCGGAACGACTGGGGAAGGCCGAGCGCCCCCCTCCAGCTCGGGATCGAGCTCTCGGCGACGCTCGCGTCGAGCAGCCGATCCCTGAAGCTCCGGCTCGAGTCCGTCGAAGACCTCCTCGGCGAGGTACCCGAAGATCGCCTCGCTGCCCCGCGCCGGGAGCTGCTCGGAGCCGGACCCCGCCGCCGCGGCCAGCGCCACACCCAGGGGCCACCCCTCGGTGGCCGCGAACAACCCCTCGACCTCGTCGCTGGACGGCTCCTGGCCGCGCACCAGCCGCAGGTATGCGGCGCACTCCGCCGGTGAGAAGGTCAGGTCGGCCGGGCCCAGCTCACTGATGCCACCCGTCGCTTTCCACCGCGCCAGCTTGAGCCCGAGGGACCGCCGCGAGCAGATCCCCACCCGAAGCACATCGGCGCCGCCCGCCAGCAGCAGTATCCAGGATCTCGATGGAGGCGGAACCCTCTATCTGCTCGGCGTCATCGACCGCGAGGACAAGCGGCTCGACCAGCAGCAGCTCGAGGTCCTCCACAAGACTCTGCGCCACCGCGTGCACGTCGAGCGGCTCGATCGCGCCGGCCAGCCGCTCCGCGTGATCCTCGGCCACGCCCGGGAGCTGCGATCGGACGCCTTGCACCAATCGCGTCACGAACCGGCCCGGGTCGCGGTCGGCAGCGGTTGCGCGCAGCCAGACCGCCGGTCTTCCCCACCGGGCCAGCGCCTGCTCGAGCGCCGTCGTCTTGCCGAAGCCGGCGTCGCCCACCAGGATCACCGACCCGTGGTCCAGCCCGTCCATCAACCGCCGGATTAGCTCCGGACGGTCGATGCGAGTCTGGGTCACGACGGTCATCGCGCAGCGGGCACCGTCGCTATGCAGGCTGGCGGGCCGGGCATCTCCCTCGGACGAGCCCCGGGTCAGTCTGATGCTCCGGCGAGCACCCGGCAACCCTGAAATTGGGATCTGCTGCCGTACAAGCCCTGCGGGGGGGAGATGTACGCAATCGTGTACACTGCGGCATGGCCAAGATCGTCCCCGTCCGCGAGTTCCGGAGCAACCTCGGCCGGCTGCTGAGCGACGTCGCCGATCGCCGTGACCATGTGCTCGTGACCCGCAACGGCACACCGGCTGCCGTGCTCGTCCCGATCGACGAGTATGAGGCGCTTGAGGAGACTGCCGAGATCCTCTCCGATCCCGATGCGCTCACCGCGCTCGAGGCCGGCTTGGCGGAACTCTCGCGAGAGGAGACGGTCCCGCTCGAGGACCTTCGCCGTGAGTTGGCCGAGCGCCGGGCGAGCCGCTGACCGGTGGCCCGCGTCGTCCTGGCGCGGCGCGCCCGAGGGGAGCTGCTCGAGCTCGACTGGCCACTGATCGACGCCATCGAGGACGCGCTTGGGATGCTTGAGCGCGATCCGCACGCGGGCCACGCCCTTCGCGGTCGACTCCAGGGACTACGGTCTCTTCGCGTCGGCACCTACCGGATCATCTACCAGGTGACCGACGCAGGGAAGACCGTCCGCATCGCGGCGATCCGCCACCGCTCCATTGCATACCGCAGCGACCCGCGCTGATCGTCAGCGCCATCGCACGACCCTCCGGCGGAGGCACAACGGACAGCATCAGACCGGGCACTGGCGATCATGCCCGGTCATCGTCCACGTCATCGAAGAGCTTCATTTGCAGCGGGTTCGTGTCCTTGTGAGATACCGCCGGCCCGCCCGTTCCATATCCCGGTCTCATGAAGGAGATCCTCGGAAAGCAGCTGGGGCTGTAGGGACCAGCTCAGTCCGGGTACTCGTCCTTGCGCCAGATGCGTGGGTCGTCGGGCTGGGGCTTCGGCGTCCGGTCGAGCAGGAAACTGTGGTAGGGCGCGACGAACGGGTCGGGTGCCACCACCGTGTAGGTGTGGTAGACGGTCCCGTTTTCGCGCGCGAAGGCGATCCAGCTCGGCGCCTCGCGCAGGCCGTCCTTGAGCTCGGCGCCGACCTGCTCTGACCACTCCACGAGCCACTCGGGCGGGTTGTCGACCATCTCCTGGACCTCGGGGACCTGCTGAGCCTGCTCCTCGGTCATCGCGAGGTTGAAGTCCCATGGGAAGTCGGTTTCGTAGGTGGAGACGTAGGGGAACTGCCAGCCCATCCGCTGCTTGTAGGCGGCCAGCCGGTCGATTGGCGCCCGCGAGAAGCAGATCAGCGTCACGTCGGCGTGGTTCAGGTGCACGAGCGTGCCGTCGAGCTCGTCCCCGAGGCTGGTGCAGCCGGGGCAGGCTCCGACCGTGTAATCGGGGCCGTACATGATGTTGTAGGCGAGCAGCTGCGAGCGCCCGTCGAAGAGCTCGGCGAGGGTCTTCTTACCGTCCTCGGTGTCGAACTCGTACTCCTTCTCGACCGGGACCCAGGGGAGATCGCGGCGCTTCCCCTTGATCTCCTCGTTTCGCTCCGCCTGCTCGGCCTCGAGCTTCGCAAGCTCCTCCCGGGCCGCCTGCCATTCCTCTCGCGTTCCGATCTTGTGCTCAGGCATTTCACTCCCTCCTGGTGTGCTTGGCCGCTCGGCGGGTCGAATCCATGAATGGACCGGACGCTACCGGGCTCACGAATGAGACCCGCGCCGATGCGAAAACTCATCGCCCGGGCTTGTGCGCGCGCAGGCGCTCGACGATCCCAAGCTTGGAGCGAATCACTTCGTCGATCTCGAACCCGGCCTCGGGCAGGTAGTCGAGCGGCTGGCGCAGGAGATGATCCGCCTCGAAGCGGAGGCTGAGCGGCTCGAGCAGTCTCTGGCCGGCGCGAACGGCGCGCCGATCGCTGCGCACGTGTTCGAGCATCAGCAGCCGTCCCCCGGGCCGTAGCACCCGCAGCGCTTCGGCTGCGGCGCGATTCGTATCCGGGATCGTGCAGAAGCCGAGGGTGCAGGTGACCGTGTCAAAGCTTTCGTCTTCGAACGACAGCTCCTGAGCATCGCCGAGGCGCAGGTCCGCCGGGTGGCCGAGCTGCCGCGCGCGCTCCTGAGCCAAGGCGAGCATCTCCGGGCTGAGCTCGATCCCGGTGACCTCCACCTCCTGGGGATAGAAGGGCAGGTTGCGAGCGGTTCCGCAGGCGAGCTCCAGAACCTTGCCCCGTGCCTGGGAGCAAACCCAGGCGCGGCCGCCGGCAAACAGGATCCGCTCGAAAAGGGAAATCTGCCTGTCATAGCCGCCCGCGTGCTTGTCGTGGACCCGCCGCACGCGCGCGGTCTCCTCTTGCATCGCCGGATCAGTCGTCGCCATCGCAAGCGACAGCTTGCCAGGAACAGCCAGCCCAAGGCCTTGGCTCAGGGAGCGAGGCGGAAGGGCGGGTACTTGTCTGTGACCAGGGTCAGGGCGTAACCGACGACGCGGTTGTGCCAGCGGATCACGCCCTCGACGAACTCGAAGACGCCGCGCGGATAGGTGCCGGTGAAGAGGATCGCGAACCAGGCGAAGATCACCGCGAAGAAGGCGCCGATGTAGAGGAAGATCAGGACGATGTAGTGCGGGATCGCCAGCAGCCACTTGACCAGCGGCATCCCGCGGTCGATGTCGACCTTCGCGTCCGGATAGGGGAAGTCGAGGTGCACCGACTGCTGCTCGTCGGTCGAGGGATAGCGATCGTCCATCAGGGCGAGGTAGATCCCGATCCGGTTGCGCGAAACGCAGCAGCTGCAGGTTCCAGTCGTACCACCAGCGCGGATATTTCTGGCGGAAGACGATCATCAGCAGGGTCGGCAGGAACAACACGCCCGCGCCGACCCCTGAGGCCTGTCCGCTCCAATACCCCGGGCCACTGCCGGTTCCGAAGGTCTCCCCGACCAGGAGCGCGCTGACGATCAGGATCGGTATCGCGGCAAAGATCCGGAAACCGGTGCTGACCCGGTTCAGCTTGCGGTCCGGATAGTCGACCGAGAAGGTGACCGGGTAGTCGGAGACGCCCCCTGGCGAGGGGGCTGCGGGCGGAACCTGCTCTGAGCCTTCCATGTCCGCCGCATTCGGCGCAACCGCGGGCATTCCTGCGACATCGCTTGCGGCGCCGGCGGATCCCGCCTACCGATAGCGTTCCCGCCGCTCACACACCCCGGAAGGAGAACGCACAGAGAATGGGACTACTTGACGGCAAGAGCGCGATCGTGACCGGATCGGCGCGTGGCATCGGCCGGGCCACAGCGGAGCGGTTCGTCAGCGAGGGCGCCAAGGTGCTGATCAACGACCTCGATGCCGACGTCGCCGAGGAGGCTTCGAACGAGATCGACGGCGAGACCGCGGTGCACGCCGGCGACCTGACCGAGGAGGGCGCGGCCGACAAGCTGGTCGAAGCGGCCCTCGAGGCCTTCGGAACCGTCGACATCGCGGTCAACAACGCCGGCTACACCTGGGACGGGGTCGTGCACCGGATGGAGGACCGCCAGTTCCAGGCGATGCTCGACATCCACACGATCGTCCCCTTCCGGGTCGCCCGCGCTCTCGCCCCGCACTGGCGCGAGGCCGCCAAGGCGGAGGCGGCGGAGGGCAACGAGGTCTTCCGCAAGCTGATCAACGTCTCCTCGATCTCGGGGACGATGGGCAACGCCGGCCAGGCCAACTACTCATCGGCCAAGGCAGGGGTGGTCGGTCTGACCAAGACCCTGGCCAAGGAGTGGGGCCAGTTCAAGATCAACGTCAACGCGCTGGCCTTCGGCTTCGTCGAGACCCGCCTGACCGCCGCCAAGGAGGCGGGCGAGAAGATGACCGCCCCCGGCGGCGAGGAAGTCGAGCTGGGCATCCCCGAGCAGATGCGGGCGATGGCCTCGGCGATCATCCCGCTCGGCCGCCCGGCCTCCCCCGAGGAGGCCTCGGCTCCGGTTCTGTTCCTCGCCTCGCCGCTCTCCAACTACGTCCACGGCCAGGTGATCAACGTGACCGGCGGCCAGTTCGGGGGAATGTACATCTAGGGAGGAGGCTCCAGATGGCAATCAAGCTCCATCGCTGTTCAGCGACCTGGGTGAAGCTCAGCGGCCATCCCTGCTGGAAGGTGCAGAAGGCACTCGACGAGGCGGGGGTCGAATACGAGCTCGTCAGTCACCCGATGCGGCGCAGCAAGCGAACCGAGGTCGAGGAGAAGACCGGTCAGAAGGCGCTGCCCGCGATCGAGTTCGAGGACGGGCGCTGGCTGCGCGAGGACTCGGGCAAGCTCGCCGCCCGGATCAGGGAGGGGCGGCTAGAGGATTAGCCGCCGAGGGCGGCGCGCGCTGCCTGCTCGTCGTAGAACTCGCGGTAGCGGCAAACCTTGCCGTCGCGAAGGGTGAAGATCAGATAGATGCGGGCGCCGACACTGGCACCGCCGTGCCCGCGTGCCTTCTCGTCGGCGACGACGAAGACGTCGTCGCCGTGGTCCTCGTAATCCAGCGGCTCCGCGTCGTACTCCTGCCACTGGTCGAGCCAGCGATTGAAGGCTTCCAGCACGCCGTCGTGGCCGTGGAAGGTGCGGGCGTCGACCCGTTCCGGCGTCTCGACGAACTCGATGTCGGGCGTGCATAACTGCGGCACGACCGCCGGCAGCATCTCGCGAATCGCTTCGCTGTCGCCGCCCTCGAAGCCGGTGAGTATGCCCTTGATCAGCTCGACGTTTTCAGAAGACACAGCTCACTCCTTCGGCCTGCGCTCCTCGGCGAGGGGCTCGCCCGCCTCGTCGCTGGCACCGCCGGGCGGCCAGGCGCCGAACCAGTTGTCGCGGGCGCCGTCGATCGTGATCACGCAGCCGGAGAAGAAGTCGCCGGCCGGCGAGGCCAGGTAGGCGACCAGCCAGGCCATCTCCTCCGGGGTGCCGAGGCGCTGCAGGGGGACCGTGCGGTGGACGTTCTCGGCCACCGGCGCCGGGTACTTGGTCCGCAGCACCTCGGTGTCGAACTGGCCCGCGGCGACCGCGGTCAGCTTGACGTTGAAGCGGGCCCACTCGATCGAAAGGGTGCGCATCATGTTCTCGACCGCCGCCCGCGCGGCGCCCGAATGGACCATTCCCGGCATCCCGTGGTGGGGCGAGAGGGTGACGCTGACCACCTTGCCCTCGCGCTGCGGGATGAAGGCCTTGGTCGCGGCGGCATGGGTCATCAGCCAGGTTCCCTGGACGTTGAGCTCGATCACGGTCCGAAAGCCCTTCGGGCTGATCGCCTCGGCCGGGCTGAGGAACTGGCCGCCGGCGTTGTTGACCAGCAGGTCAAGGCGCCCGTGGCGCTCGAGAATCCCGTCGACGAGGTCCTCGACCGCCTCCTCGTCGCGGATGTCGGCCGCTTCCGCCTCGAAGGCGCCGTCCAGCCCGGCCGCGGCGGCGGCGGTCTCCTCGAGCGGCTCCGACCCGGCGTCCACAGCCGATCACCGACGCCCCCAGGCGCGCCAGCTCCAGCGCCGTCGCCCTGCCCAGGCCGCTGCCGGCCCCCGAGACCAGGCAGACCTTGCCGGCCAGGAGCTGGGGCGCGAAGACTCGCGAAGGATCGCTGTCAGCCATCGGCGGGCCAGCTTATCCGTGGGGCGCAGCGCCGTTAGTCTGATCCCGCACTAATGAGAATTCACGCCGAGCCGAGGCCCCTTCACGAGCCGCTCGCCGGGGGCAAACCGGGCTCGACCGTCGTCGTCGAGCCGCTGATCGCCGGCCACGTCAGCTGGCCGAAGGACACGATGGAGTCGCCCGGGGGGAGATTCCTCGACCTGCGCCTGGCCCGGGCCCTTCTCTCGAGCAAGAACCGCTGGATGGTCCCCTGCCCGGCCTTCCTGATCCGCCACCCCAGCGCCGGGCCGGTCCTCGTCGACACCGGCCTTCATCCCTCGGTCGCCAGCGACCCGGGCGCGAACTTCGGCCGCCTCGCCGCCAGGTTCGCGCCACCGCAGCTGGAGAAGGGCGAGGACGTCCCGGCCCAGCTTCGCAAGCGCGGAATCGAGCCATCGAAGGTCGGCGTCGTGGTGATGACCCACCTGCACGTCGACCACGCCTCGGCGATCTCCGAGTTCCCCGACTCCACCTTCGTCCTCAGCGAAGCCGAGTGGGAGGACGCGACGACGGGGGGCGGCCGATCATGCGCGGGTACCGGCCGATCCACTACGACTTCGTCTTCGACTACCGCACGATCGACTTCGGGCGCGGCAACGTCTCCTCGTACGCGAGCTTCGGGCGCACTTTCGACCTATTCGGAGACGGCTCGATCCGGCTCGCCTACACCCCCGGCCACAGCGCCGGCCACATGAGCGTGATCGCGCGGCTGCGCGAGCGCGACTTCCTGATCGGCGGCGACGCCGTCTACACCTTCCGCCAGCTCGAGGGGGGACCGCCCCCGCCCCGCCCGTTCGACGCCCACAACTGGCGCCGCTCGCTGCAGGAGATCAAGCTGTTCCGCAGCCAGTTCCCGCACGCGATCGTCACGCCCGGGCACGACGTCTCCTTCTACGAGCAACTGGGCCCGCGCTACTACGACTAGGGCCGCGGCTAGCGCTCGCCGGGGGACGCCTTGCCCGGCTCCGGCGCCGGCAGGCCCTTGCGCAGCGAGCGGATGACGCCGCGGCGCCCGTTCTCCTCGAGCGCCACGTACATCTTGCGGACCTCGTCGAAGACCTCGTCGGCGACTTCCTGCTGGCGCTCACGCGAGGGCTCGGCCTCGGCCGGGAAGGTGATCGGCTTGCCGTACTGAACGGTCGCCTTCGGGAAGCGCAGCCGCTTCCACCCGCGCACGTCGGCCGATCCGTGAATCGCCATCGGGACCACCGGGACCCCCGACTCGAGCGCCAGGCGGCCGATCCCAGGGCGCGGCTCGCCGAGCCCGCCGCTGCGCGAGCGGCCGCCCTCGGCGTAGATCAGCATGCACTCGTCGCGGCCGAGGATCGCGTGCGCTGTCTTGAACGCCTCCTCGTCGCGATGCCCGCGGCGGATCGGGAAGGCGCCGCCGTGGGAGAGGATGAAGGTCAGAAACGGCGGCTTGAAAAGCTGCGACTTGGCCATGAAGCGCACCTTGCGGCGCAGAAAGACCGCCGCGAAGAAGTGGTCCCATTGGCTGAAGTGGTTCGGCGCCAGGATCACCGGCCCGCTCTGGGGCACGTTCTCGGAGCCGATCGCCCGGGTGCGGTAGATCAGCAGCGTCAGCGGGGTGAGAATGATCCGGGCGACGTCGTAGACCCAGTCCGGGCCGCGGCTGCGGGCACGCTCGTGAAAGCGCTCGAAGTAGCTGGCTGGGCGAGGGTCCTTGTAGACCTGTGGCTTGATGTCTGCCATGCGGCGCGGGTGGAGTCTCCGGCAAAGCCGGATGCTGAAGGGTCCTACCCTCCCCCTCTGCGCGGGTTACGCCTCACCGGCCTCCGCCGATGCCCATCCCCTGGCTCGCTCGACCGCCCGGCCCCACTCGGCGAGCAGGGAACCGCGCTCGTCTTCGCCCATCCGCGGCTCGTAGCGAGCCGCCTCGCGCCACATCTCCTCGACGCCCTCGCGGGTCCAGAGGCCGGTCGCGATGCCGGCCAGATAGGCGGCGCCGAGGGCAGTCGTCTCGGCGATCTCGGGCACGATCACCGGGCGCTCCCAGGACGTCGGCCTGAAACTGCATCAGCCAGGCGTTGGCGACCGCGCCGCCGTCGGCCTTGAGCAGCTCCAGCCGCTCGCCCGCCGCGGCCTCCTGGGCGCGCACCGCGTCGACCGTCTGGTAGGCGATCGCCTCCAGCGCGGCGCGGGCGAGATGGGCGCGGCCGCTGCCGCGGGTCAGCCCGACGATCGTCCCGCGGGCGTAGGGGTCCCAGTAGGGGGAGCCGAGCCCGGTCAGCGCCGGGACGAAGTAGACGCCGTCGTTGCCCTCGAGCGACGCGGCGAGCGGCTCGGACTCGGCGGCCTCGGAGATGATCCCGAGCCCGTCGCGAAGCCATTGCACCGCGGCGCCGGTGACGAAGACGGCCGCCTCGAGCGCGTAGACGGTGCGGTCGCCGAGGCCCCAGGCGACGGTGGTCAGAAGGCCCGCCCCCGGCTGCGGCGCATCGGTCCCGGTGTTGAGCAGCACGAAGCTGCCGGTGCCGTAGGTGTTCTTCGCCGTCCCGGCCGTGTGGCAGGCCTGGCCGAACAGGGCCGCCTGCTGGTCGCCGGCGATCCCGGCCACCGGGACCTCGCCGCCGAACTCCGAGGTCGTGCCATAGACCTGCGACGAGGGGGCCGGCTCGGGCAAGCTCCGCGGGTCGATCCCGAGCAGCTCGCAGAGGTCCTCGTCCCAGGCCAGCCGGCGGATGTCGAACAGCATCGTCCGCGAGGCGTTGGAGTAGTCGGACAGGTGGCGTCCGGTGAGCTTGAAGACCAGCCAGGAGTCGATCGTGCCGAAGACGGCCCGCTCGGCGCCCTCGACGTTTCGCAGCAGCCACTCGATCTTGGTGCCGGAGAAGTAGGGATCGATGACCAGGCCGGTGCGCTCGCGCACCAGCTCCTCGTGCCCGGCCTCGCGCAGCTCGTCGCAGCGCCCGGCGGTGCGCCGGTCCTGCCAGACCAGGGCGCGATGGATCGGCTCGCCGCTCTCGCGGTCCCAGGCGACCACCGTCTCGCGCTGGTTGGTGATCCCGATCCCGCTCAGGTCGGCGCCCTGGATGCCGGCGTCGACGATCGCAGCGGTGGCGACCCGCCGCGTCACCTTCCAGATCTCGTTCGCGTCGTGCTCGACCCAGCCGGGGCGCGGGAAGTGCTGCTCGAACTCGCTGTAGCCGCGGCCCGCGATCCGCCCCTCCTGGTCGAAGACCAGGCAGGTGGTCCCGGTCGTGCCCTGGTCGATCGCCAGGATCATCCCGCCCAGGCTATCCGGGCTCGCCGCCGAGCTGCTCGAGCAGCCAGCCGGCATGCTCCGTCAGCCGCTCGACCGGGTAGCGGTCGGGGTCCGTGAGCAGCAGCCGGGCCGCCTCATCGGCGACCGCCGAGAGCATGCGCGCGGTCAGCTCGGGGTCCGGCGACTCGCGACCGGGCGACCCGCCCCGCTCGACATAGGCGGCGAGGGCGGCGATCACCGCGTCGCGGCCCTCGTTGATTCGGGCACGCAGCAGGTCGGGCGCTCCCTCGGGGGGCATCAGGACCAGGCGCCAGGTGACCGGGTCGGCGCGGACCGCCTCCAGGTAGCCCCGCAACGCCGGTCGAAGCGCCCGCTGGGGAGCGTCGTCGGCATCGACCGGGAGCACCTCCGCCAGCTGGCGCAGCGCCTTGGCGCCCTCGCGTTCCAGCATCGCCTCGAGCAGGCCCCGCAGGTCGCCGAAGTGCCCGTAGACGACCGGGCGGCTGATCCCGGCCCGCTGCGCCACCGCCTCGATGCTGAGACCGTGAAAGCCGCGTTCGCCGACCAGCTCCTTGGTCACGTCGAGCAGCTGCTCGCGGCGCTGCTCGGCCGTCATTCGAGCTCGTGTGCTGGGTGTCACAGCGATCCGGTCGGGTAGGAGTTACGGTGGTGTAACTTACGATAGTGTAACCAGGAGACGGAAGCGATGACGAGACAGGAAACGGACATCGCCGTGATCGGCAGCGGCTTCTCCGGCCTCGGGATGGCGATCAGGCTGAAGCAGTCCGGCCGCGAGGACTTTCTCGTCCTCGAGCGCGGCGAAGACGTCGGCGGGACCTGGCACTTCAACACCTACCCGGGCTGCGCCTGCGACGTGCCCTCGCACCTCTACTCGTTCTCGTTCGCCCCCAACCCCGACTGGAGCGAGACCTACTCCGGCCAGCCAGAGATTCGCGACTACCTGCGCCGCTGCGCCGACCGCTTCGGCGTTCGACCTCATATCCGGCTCGGGACCGAGCTCACCGGGGCGAGCTGGGACGAGGAGAGCGGCCGCTGGAACCTCGAGACCAGCGCCGGGCCGCTGCGCAGCAGGGTCCTGATCTTCGCCACCGGTCCCCTGTTCGAGCCCAAGCTGCCGGAGATCTCCGGGCTCGAGGACTTCGAGGGCAGGGTCTTCCACTCGGCGCGCTGGGACCACGGCTACGACCTCGCCGGCAAGCGGGTGGCGGTGATCGGCACCGGGGCCTCGGCGATCCAGCTCGTCCCCGCGATCCAGCCCGAGGTCGCGCAGCTCCACGTCTTCCAGCGCACCGCTCCCTGGGTGGTCCCGCACAGCAACCGCCCGGTGACCACGGTCGAGCGCCGCCTCTACAGTCGCTTTCCGGCGCTGCAGCGATTGGTTCGCGGCGGCGTCTACTCGGCGCGCGAGCTGCTGGTCCCGGGCTTCGTCAAACGCCCCCGCCTGCTGCGGCTCCTGGAGAAGGTCGCGGGACGCCACATGCGCAGCCAGATCTCCGATCCCGAGCTGCTGCGCAAGGCGACTCCCGACTACGCGATCGGCTGCAAGCGGATCCTTCCCTCGAACCGCTGGTATCCGGCGCTCGGGCAGCCCAACGTCGAGCTCGTCACCGAGGGGATCTCCGAGATCAGGCGCTCCTCGATCGTCACCGCCGGCGGCATCGAGGTCGAGGTCGACGCGATCATCCTCGGCACCGGCTTCCAGGTCACCGAGATGCCGGCGGCGCGGATGGTCAGCGGGCGCGGCGGGCGCAACCTGAGGGAGAGCTGGGGCAGGAGCCCCCTCGCCTACCTCGGCGCCACGGTGCCGGACTTCCCGAACCTCTTCGTGATGCTCGGGCCCAACACCGGCCTCGGGCACGGCTCGATGGTCTACATGATCGAGTCGCAGATCGCGCATGTGCTGGAGGCGCTGCGAACGATGGAGAGGCGAGGATGCGATGTGGTCGAGGTCCGCCCCGAAGCGGTGGCGGACTACAACCGCGAGCTCGACCGGCGCCTCGCGGGCACGGTCTGGAACACGGGCTGCTCGAGCTGGTATTTCGACGAGGGCGGCCGCAACGCGGCGCTGTGGCCCGACTGGACCTGGCGCTTCCGCCGCCGCGCATCCCGCTTCGACCCGGCGGCCTACCGGCTGCGCGTGGGGGATCCGCAGCCGGCAAGGGCGACGGCGACGGGCCGGCTGAGCGCTCAGCGGCGCGACCGGTAGGCGCGGGCGAAGTCGCGCAGCTGCAGCGCCCGGTGGGCGAACCCGCGCGCCGTGCGGCCGGTCGCCCGGTGGCGCAGGTCGAGCTCGTACTCGCGCAGGCGGTAGCCGGCCCGCACCGCGTCGACCGTCATCCCGATCTCCATCCCGAACCCGGCGGCAAACGGAAGCGTGGCCCGCAGGACTTCGGGGCGCATCGCCCGCTGGCCTGAGATCGGGGCCGCCGGCTCGGCGCCGCAGAGGCGGCGCACCGCCCAGCGGGCGAAGCCGAGGGCGATCCCGAACCCACCCCCTGTCCGCTGCGCGAAGGCCGCGACCGCGAGGTCGCACTCCCCCGCCTCAACGGCCTCGACCAGACGGGCCAGGGCTGCTGCCGAATCGCCGAGGTCGCCGTCGCAGAGCAGCACCAGACCCGGCTCTGGCCCGTCGCTGAACATCGCCTCGGCGGCGGCGGTCACGTTCGCCCCCTTCCCGTGCGGACGACCCCGGCTCACGACCCGGGCCCCCGCTGTCATCGCGACTTCGGAGGTGCCGTCGGCGGAGGCGTCGTCGGCCACCCACAGCTCGACGCCCGGAAGCGCCGCGGCCAGGGCCGCCAGGGTCGCGCCGACGGAATCGGCCTCGTTGTGGGCGGCGACGATCGCCACCCGCGGGCGGTTGCGGCTGCGCTCGGACTCGGCTCCCACGCGGCGGGTATTGTGCCGCGCCGTGGCGGATATCGAGGCTCACATCACCGGCAACGTCTGGAAGATCGAGGTCGCGGTCGGAGATCAGGTCTCCGAGGGCGACACCGTGCTGATCCTCGAGTCGATGAAGATGGAGATCCCGGTCGAGGCGGAGGACGACGGCACGGTGAAGGAGATCCGCTGCGAGGAGGGCCAGTCGGTGAGCGAGGGCGACGTGCTCGTCGTCCTCGAGTAGCACCGCTGCGATGGCCGACGAACTCGCCGCGGGAAAGCTTCTGCTCGACGAGCCCGCCGAGGCTGTGGCGCGGCTCCGGATCAACAACCCGGAGAAGCGAAACGCCCTCGACCACGAAATCCTCGACGCGATCGCCGAGGTGATGCCGAGGCTCGATCGCGGGATCGAGGTTCGCTGCGTGCTGATCAGCGGCTCCGAGGGCCACTTCTCGGCCGGCTACGACATCGGCTCGATCTCCGAGCACAGCTTCGAAAGCGAAGCGGAGGCGCTCGTCGCCCATCCCTTTCACGATGCGATCGAGGCGCTGCTCGCCCACCCGTGGCCGACGATCGCGGCGATCGAGGGCGATTGCCTCGGCGGCGGCCTGGAGCTGGCGATCAGCTGCGACCTGCGGATCTGCGCGGCGGGGGCGCGGCTCGGGATGCCGCCGGTGAAGCTGGGGCTGATCTACGGCCACACCGGTCTCCGCCGCTTCCTCGACACGATCGGCCTCTCATACACCAACGAGCTGTTTCTGACCGGCGCGCAACATGGGCGCGAACCGGGCCAGGGAGATCGGGCTGGTCAGCTATCAGGTAGGCGAAGGCGACCTCGAGCGGGCCTCGGTGAAGCTCGCCGAGCGGGTCGCCGCCAGCGCGCCACTCTCGCTGCGCGGCAACAAGCATGCGATCCGCGCCCTGAACGAGAATCCGGTGCTGAGCCCCGAGCAGGAGCGCGAGCTGATCGAGCTGCGCCAGTCCTGCTTTGCCTCGGAGGACTTCCGCGAGGGGATCACCGCCTTCCGCGAGAAGCGAAAGCCGAAGTGGCGAGGACGCTGACCGCGGCGCGCCGCGAGCTGGCCGCCTCCGACCCGGTGATGGCGGAGCTGATGGAGCGGCTCGGCGATCGCAGCGTCGTCCAGCGGCGCCGCGGCGAGCCCAAGCCCGACGCCTTCGGGGCGCTGCTGCGGACCGTGGTCGGCCAGCAGCTCTCCTCGAAAGCGGCGCGGACGATCTACAGCCGGATCCTTGAGATGTTCGGTGGCAGGACGCCGAGCCCGAAGCAGATCCTTGCCGCCTCGGAGGCCGACCTGCGCGGCGCCGGGCTCTCGGGGCGCAAGGTCGAGTACATCCGCGACCTCGCCGCCCACGTCGAGAGCGGCGAGCTCGAGCTGGACCGGCTCGACCAGCTCAGCGACGAGGAGGTGATCGAGGAGATCGTCGCGGTGCGCGGGTTCGGAAAGTGGAGCGCCGAGATGTTCCTGATCTTCCATCTCGAACGGCCCGACGTGATCTCCGGCGGCGACCTCGGGATCCGCAAGGCGATCCAGCTCGCCTACGAGAGGGATGAGATGCCGACGCCGGCCGAGGTCGAGGAGATCGGCGAGCGCTGGAGCCCCCATCGCAGCCTTGCCTCGATCTACCTCTGGGAGTCGCTGGCCGGCGACGTGACCGTCGGCGGGACCTAGTGCGGGCGGCCGAGGCCGGCGCGCAGTTCGAGCACCCGCTGGGCCGAGGCGACGAAGTCGGCGCGCGCCAGCGCCCGGCTGCGAAGCGCGGCCCGTAGCGCCGCCCCGGCGCGGGACGCCAAGCGATTGCTGCGGAACAGCAGCAGGTCGGTGCCGGCGCCGGCCGCTGCGCGGGCGGTCTTCGCCGCCGGCCCGAACGCCTTCGCCGCCGCGGCGCCGAGGTCGTCGCTGACCGAAACGCCCTTGAAGCCGAGCCGCCCGCGCAGCTCGTCGCCTGCGAGGGCACGGGAGAAGACCGCCGGGCGCTGCGAGAAGGCGGGATAGACGGCGATGCTCATCATGGCCAATTTCCCTCCGGCCGCGGCGAAGCGTCGAAACGGCGCCTCGTCGACGTTGCGCAGCTGGCTCTTGGAGAGGTCGATCTGCTCGGTCCCGAAGTCGGTGTTGACCTCGGCGGCGCCGAGGCCGGGGAAGTGCTTTGCGGTCGCCGCCACCTCACCGCCCTGCAGGGCGGTGGCGAACGGCACCGCCGTCGCCGAGACCTTGGCGGCGCTGGAGCCGAAGGAGCGGTTCTCCTCGCTGATCACGCCGCCCGGCCGGCCGACGTCGAGGACGGGGGCCAGGTCGACGTTGATTCCGGCGGCGGCGAGGTTGCGCGCGGTCAAGCGGCCCTGGCGGCGGCTGAAGTCGGTGCCGCGGCCGCCCATTTCGGCCGCCGACGGCACCGGCGCGCCGGGTAGGCGCCTGATCTCGCCGCCCTCCTGGTCGACCATGACCAGCAGCGGATCACGCAGGCCCGGCGGCCGCCGGATCCCCTGCAGGCGGCGGATCATGCGCCGGGCGACGGCGCGCCCGGGGAGGTTCTCCGAGAACAGCACAACCCCGGCCAGCTCTCCGCGATGGATCATCCGCCGCACCGAGGCGGGGGGGCTGGTGCCGTGGAAGCCGGAAACCAAACGCTCGCCGGCGAGCTGCCGCCGGGTCAGGTCGGCGGCGCTCGGGCCCTGGGCGTCCGACTTGCTGCCATCGCCGAGCGCGGCGCTGAGCCCGATCGCGGCGGCGAGCCCGCCGAGCACGACCGCGGCAGCCGCTCGCCGCCTGCGAATCCTCCGCGTCCTCACGGGGCCGAGTCTATGAGCGGATCAGCGGCAGACGCGAACCCCGCGGTCGATGGTCATCCGGCGGCCGTCGATCAGCGTCACCAGAATTCGTACCCGGGAGACCCGCTTGCGCCTCAGCCTCCGGTAGGGCAGCTTGCGCTGGAAGGGCCGCCTGCGGTCGCGGGCGAAGCGCCTGCCGTTGACGAGGAACTCGGCCAGCACCACCTTGCCGGCGTCGGCTCCCCCGACCCTTGCACGCACTGGCCGCAGCGCGCAGCCGCCTGCGCTGCCGCGACGCAGAAGCCTCAGCCTCAGGCGCGGCGACTCGCGGCACCGCTTTCGCCGAGCAGTGGCGCAACCGGTGAAGCCGCTTCGCCAGCGCGGAGCGCACCGCCGCATAGCCAGGGTCCGCCGCCACGTTCTGAAGCTCGAAGGGGTCCTGGTCGAGGTCGTACAGCTCCCTGAAGCCGTGGTTGCGACCGGACGTGTACTTGACGTAGATGTAGCGCCCGGTTCTCACCCCGGTGTAGTGGTTGGTCTCGATCGAGAGCTCGCGGCCTCGCAGGCGCCCGGGTCGCCTCGCAAACCGCTGCAGCGCCCTGCCGTCCATGGGCCGGCCGGCCCTGACGCCGGTGGCCGTGACGATCGTCTTCGCCAGATCGGCGTTGATCGCCAGGTCGCGAACCGTCTTGGCGCCCCGAAATCCGGGTCCGCGGATCAGCAGCGGAACCCGGATCGACTCCTCGTAGGGCACCTTCTTGCCGAACTTGAGGCGATGCTCGCCGTGCATGAAGCCGTTGTCGGAGGTGAAGATCACCAGCGTGTTATCGAGCTCTCCGCTGGCGGACAGCGCCGCCATCACCTGGGCCACTCCGAGATCCTCGGCCTGAAGCGCGGCCAGACGGCAGCGGTAGAAGCGCGTGATGTCGGAGATCGCCTCCTCCCCGAACGTCGGGTAGCCGGCAATGATCGGCGGCTTGTCGGACACGTCTGCCTCGTTGAACGAGGGGGAGCGAGGGAGGGGCTCTGAGTCGAACGCGTGCAGGTCACGGGGGGCCGGCTTCGCCGTGCCCGCACAATGGTTGCCCTCGGGGTTGGGGCCGCCGCTGTGGGGCGCCATCCAGCTCAGCCAGAGGAAGAAGGGCCGGTCGAACTGAGCGCGGCGGTTGATGAACTCGACTGCCTTCGCCGTGTAGACGTCGGTCTGATAGAGGGCCGGGTCGGGCGGGTTGTCGGGATCGTCGCCGAGCGAGCCGTATGTCGTCAGCAGCCCGCCCTCGTTGAGCTCGTAGCCGTAGTAGTCGTAGGTGCGGGTCGATCCGCGCCACTCGCTCCATCCGGGTGGGATCAGGGGCCCGGCGGGATCGTCGCGGTGACGCTCGTAGCCGTTCAGGTACTTGCCGATCAGGCTCGTGTAGTAGCCGGCGCGCCGCAGCCAGACGGCCAGCGTGTCGTGGTTGTCGAGCTTGTCGTATCCGCCGGCGGGCCGGCGGTTCTCACGAACGCCGTGGTTGTGCGAATACTGGCCGCTGAGAATCGTGGCGCGCGACGGGCAGCAATAGGAATAGTTGACGAAGCTGTTGGCGAAGGTGACCCCCGCCTCGCCGATCAGCTCGCGGGTCTCGGGCATAACCGACATCGAGGCCTGGGTCTGGTCGTCGGTCTCGATCAGGACGACGTTCGGGCGCTGCTTCGCGGGCTTCGGCTTGGCCAGCGCCTGCTCCCGGCGCTGACCGCCAGGACTGAGTAGCAGCAGCGCCAGCAGGCCGAGCAGGAGCGAGCCGCTAAGCCAAAGCGCGGCCGCGCTTCTCGGTTTTGCGTGCCTATTCGGTGTCAACGCCCCTGGCCTGAACACGGCTGCGCGAGCGCGGTTGCGGGCAGCGCCCCCGGGCCACCGCCCGGGACCGCAACGAGACGGCGCCGGAGTTGTTGCAATGATCGTCGACAGGAGGAGGGAGCTATCGATGTCTCGTAAAACTCACCTGTCCTGGGGTATCGCCGTGGGCATCGCCTTGTTCGGACTGCAGCCCGGATCGGCCCTTGCCGAGCTGGTGAGCGTCTTCCCGGCGCCCGGAACCCGTGTGGCGTCCAACAGCACGACGATCAGCTTTCGCGGGATCAAGCCCAAGCATCTCGGCAAGCTGGTCGTGATCGGGTCGAAGACCGGGCGCCATCACGGCAAACTCCGCAGGCAGACCGACGGGCACGGCGTGAGCTTCATCCCCAATCGGAAGTTCGCGGTCAACGAGGTCGTAAGGGTGGGGACCCACCGCAGGATCCGTTTGGCCAGGCACGGCGACTTCCGGTTCAGGATCGGGAACTTCCGAAGCCAGGCGGCTCGCCCTCCGCACAAGATCCCGCACGAGGGCGAATTCTCGCCCAACGCGGTGACCTTCCACTCCCGCCCGACCCTCAGGGCGCCCAGGGTGACGATCGACACCCCCGCCCACAACACCGCCCCGGGCTACGTCTTCATCGCACCGAAGTCATCCGGCCCGATGATCTTGGACAACACCGGCAACCTGATCTGGCACAGGCGGGGAAGGACCACCGACTTCCGGGTGCAGACGTTCAAGGGCCACCGGGTCATGACCTGGTGGCAGGGCCCGTTCACGCCGATCGGCGTCACCAAGGGGACCTTCCTGATCTTCAGCTCCCACTACCGCAGGGTCAAGCGGGTGAGGGCCGGCAACGGCGACGTGGGAGGCCTGCACGAGTTCAACCTGACGCCCCGGGGCACCGCCCTGCTGACCGCCTACCGCGGGGTGAAGAAGGACCTGAGGCGATTCGGCGGCCCCCGCAACGGCACGGTGCTGGACTCGATCGTGCAGGAAGTGGACGTTCGCACCGGGCTGGTTGTGTGGGAATGGCACAGCCTGGGCAACGTCGCCCTGAAGAACAGCATGGTGCCTCCCCCGGAGACGGTGCACGACGCCTGGGACTACTTCCACGTCAACTCGGTCAACGAGGACGCTGACGGCAACCTGCTGGTCTCGTCGCGCAACACCAGCGCGGTCTACCGCGTCAACAAGGCGACCGGGAACGTCATGTGGCGGCTGGGCGGCAAGCGCTCCAACTTCAAGAAGCTCGGCAAGGCGACCAGAACCGCCTGGCAGCACGACGCCATGCGACAGGCGGACGGCACGATCTCCGTCTTCGACAACGGAGCCGCGCCCCCGGTGCACAAGGCCTCGCGGGCCCTGTTCCTGCGATTGGTCGGCAAGGGGCGCACCGTCCGGGTCGAAAAGGCCTTCACCCACCCGAAGGGGCTATTGGCCGGCAGCCAGGGAAGCGTGCAGCTGCTGCCGAACGGCAACGTCTTCGTCGGCTGGGGCTCAGAGCCCTACTTCACCGAGTTCTCGCCCAGCGGCGAGGTCCTCTTCGACGGCCACTTCCTGGCCCGCAACTCCTCCTATCGCAGCTACCGATTTGCGTGGACGGGGCGGCCAGGGGGCCGGCCGGCGATCGCCTCCCAGGCGCTGGCGGGAGGGATGGTGAGCGCCTGGGCGAGCTGGAACGGAGACACCGAGGTGGCGAGCTGGCGGCTGCTGGCGGGCCCCGACGCGAATTCGCTTTCGGTCGTCGGCAGCGCCCCCCGCAGCGGATTCGAGACCGCGGTCACCGCGAGCACGACCGGCCCGTTCGTGGCCATGGAGGGGCTGGATGCGAGCGGCGGGGTGCTGGGGCGCTCGGCGGTCACCAGGGTCGGTGAGCAATCCAGGTAGACCGGCTGACGCCAGCGCCAAGATGTCCAGGCTTTTGAAGCTGCTGCTCGCGGTGACCGCTGTCTTGCTGACGATCGCCGTCCTCGGTCAGGCACCGGACCGTCCCAGCTCGCCGCCCGGGAGCCGCCTCGCCTCCGCCCTGCCGCTTCCCGGGCTAGCGGACTCGGCCGCGGCGCGGCAGAGGCCCAATCGCGCGGACCACCTGCGCTTCCACTCCCGGCCTGACCTGCGGATCCCCGCGGTGAGCGTCGACGTGGCCGCGCACGGCACCACGCCGGGGTACGTCTTCCTGGCCCCGAAATCGGACGGGGCGATGATCGTCGACAACCGCGGCCAGCCGATCTGG
The DNA here is from genome assembly GCA_963772265.1 of uncultured Solirubrobacterales bacterium. Taxonomy (GTDB): domain Bacteria; phylum Actinomycetota; class Thermoleophilia; order Solirubrobacterales; family 70-9; genus Mayfieldus. Next base: position 165,981 of record CAVYWS010000003.1, read on the forward strand.
TACCGGCCGATGCGGTCGTCGAACTTCAGGGTCCAGAGATTCCACGGCCGCCCGGTGCTGACCTGGTGGCGGGCACCCTCGGGCCGGCGGCACAGGGCCACCTACGTGATCGCCAACAGCCACTACAGGCCAATCGCGCGTTTCAAGGCAGGCAACGGCTACGCGGGGGACCAGCACGAGTTTCTACTGCTGCCCGGGGGAAAGGCCCTGATCACGGCCTACCATGCCGTCCGCCGCGACCTGCGACCGGTTGGCGGACCGCGAAACGCGGTGGTTTTCGACTCGATCGCCCAGGAGCTCAACGTGAAGTCCGGTCGGGTGGTCTGGGAATGGCATAGCCTCGACCACGTCCCGATCCGCAACTCCTTCGACCGGGTGCCGAAGCATCGGGGGTCCGGCTACGACTACTTCCACATCAACTCCGTCGCCCCAGTCCCCGGCGGGGACGTCCTCGTGTCGGGCCGGGACACGCACACCGTCTACAGGATCGATCGCCGCACCGGCAGGATCAAATGGCGAATCGGGGGCAAGCGAAGCAACTTCAAGCTTGGAAGAGGAGCCGCGTTCGCCTGGCAGCACGATGCCCATCTTGAGGGCTCCGATCGGCTCGTCATGTTCGACAACAGCGACGCACCGCCGGCGCGGAAGCCATTTCGCAACCATTCGCGCGGCTTGATCCTGCGCATCGACGGCCGCCACCGGACAGCGAGGCTCGAGGGCCAATACGTGCGTCCGGGAACCCTCTCGAGCAGCCAGGCGAACACTCAGCTGCTGCCGAACGGCAACGTCTTCGTCGGCTGGGGCGCGGAGCCGTACTTCACCGAGTTCTCCCCCACCGGCGAGGTCCTCTTCGACGGCACCTTCGCCGCCGCTACCTCCTCCTACCGCTGCTACCGGTTTGCGTGGACGGGGCGGCCAGGCGGCCGGCCGGCGATCGCCTCCCAGGCGCTGGCGGGAGGGATGGTGAGCGCCTGGGCGAGCTGGAACGGAGACACCGAGGTGGCGAGCTGGCGGCTGCTGGCGGGCCCCGACGCGAATTCGCTTTCGGTCGTCGGCAGCGCCCCCCGCAGCGGATTCGAGACCGCGGTCACCGCGAGCACGACCGGCCCGTTCGTGGCCATGGAGGGGCTGGATGCGAGCGGCGGGGTGCTGGGGCGCTCGGCGGTCACCAGGGTCGGTGAGCGGAAGAGATAAGGGTCGAGGAGAGGGCGGCCGGTCGGCCCGGCCGAGGCGCATCCCCGCTTGCTCCGGAGGAGGATTGCGCGGAGTTGCTGCAGACCGCCGTCCGGAGGCGCTCGTAGCCTTGCGTCCGGAGTCTCCCTCTCGATGGCATCCCTGATCACCTTCGACGAGGCGCTGCAGCTGGGCGACCTCAGCGACCGCGACGAGATCATGGCGCTGGTCGAGCGGGCCTGGGAGGTGCGGCGCGAGAACTTCGGCGACTCGACCGACATGTGCTCGCTGGTCAACGCGAAGTCGGGCGGCTGTGCCGAGGACTGCGGCTTCTGCGCGCAATCGCGCTACGCGGAGGCCGACACCCCGATGCACGCGATGATGGAGCCCGAGCAGATCCTCGAGCACGCCCGGGCGGCGGAGGCGGCCGGGGCGCATCGCTTCTGCATGGTGACCCAGGGCCAGGGGCTCTCGAAGCGCGACTTCGAGAAGGTGCTCTCCGGCGCGCGGCTGGTCGCCGAGCACACCAACCTGAAGCGCTGCGCGTCGATCGGCCACATGTCGGCCGACCGGGCGCACAAGCTGCGCGAGGCGGGGATCCAGCGCGTCCACCACAACGTCGAGTCGGCGCGCTCCTACTACCCCGAGGTCTCGACCACGGTCCGCTACGAAGGGCGACTGCGGACGATCCGGGCGGTCGAGGAGGCCGGCCTGGAGACCTGCGTCGGCGGCATCCTCAACCTCGGCGAGACACCGCATCAGCGGGTCGAGATGGCCTTCGAGCTGGCGAAGATCGAACCCACCTCGGTTCCGATCAACCTGCTCAACCCGAGGACGGGCACGAAGTTCGGCGACCGCGAGCTGATGGATCCCTGGGACGTCGTCAAGTGGGTCGCGATCTTCCGTCTGATCATCCCCGGGGCCCTGTTCCGGCTCTGCGGCGGCCGGGTCGAGAACCTCGGCGAGCTGCAGCCGCTGGCCGTCAAGGCGGGGCTGAACGGGGTGATGATGGGCAACTTCCTGACCACACTCGGCGCCGAGCCGGAGGATGACCGCGGCATGTTCGAGGAGCTCGGCCTCAACGTCGCCCGCCAGCCGGACAACGGGGCCAACCCCCGCCCCGACAACCGCTCCGGATGGCTCGACGGCGCGACTCCGAGCACGCCGATGGAAGACCTGATCGACAGCCAGGCCGATGCGCCGATGTGGGATCCCTCCACCCAGCTTCGGGTGATCCGCAAGAAGGCGAAGCCGCCGGCCTATCCGCGCCGACCGGCCGAGCAGCCGGCGGGCTGGGGCGACTAGTGAGCGACCTCGCCGACCGGCTCGAGGAGCTGCGCGAGCGAGGGCTGTACCGGCGGCTGCGGCTGGTCAGCGGGCCGCAGGGCCCGCGGGTTCTGCTCGACGGCAAGCCGGTGCTGCTGCTCTGCTCGAACAACTACCTCGGTCTTGCCGACCATTCCAGGGTCCGCGAGGCGGCCGCCGAGGCGGCGATGCGCTGGGGGGTCGGCGCCGGCGCCTCGCGGCTGATCTCCGGGAACATGAAGCTGCATCGCCGGCTCGAGGAGCGGTTGGCGGCCTTCAAGGAGCACGAGGCGGCACTGCTGTTCGGCTCGGGCTACCTCGCCAACACCGGGGCGATCGCCGCCCTCGCCCGCAACGGCGAGGTCGTCTTCTCCGACCAGCTCAACCACGCCAGCATCATCGACGGCTGTCGGCTCTCGCGGGCCGAGACCTTCGCCTACCGTCACCGCGACCTCGAGCACCTCGAGTGGGGGCTGCGGAAGGCGCAGGGCCGGGGCGCGCTGATCGTCAGCGACGGGGTCTTCTCGATGGACGGCGACGTTGCCCCGATCGAGGGCCTGGTCGAGCTGGCGGGCCGCTACGACTGCCGGCTGATGGTCGACGAGGCCCATGCGACCGGGGCGATCGGGCCCGGGGGACGGGGCTCGGTTGCAGCCGCCGGGTTGAGCCAGGAGGTCGACGTCGTGGTCGGGACGATGGGCAAGGCACTCGGCAGCTACGGCGCCTACGTCTGCGGCAGCCGGGTGCTGGTCGAGTACCTGATCAACGTCGCCAGGCCGTTCATCTTCTCGACCGCGCCGCCACCGCCGGTCGTCGCGGCGGCGCTGGCGGCACTGGAGATCATCGAGTCCAACCCGCACCGGGTCGATCGCCTGGCCCGCAATGCGCGGCTGATGCGCGAGGCGCTCGAGGCCGAGGGCCTGCCGCTCGGCCCCTCCGAGACCCAGATCGTGCCGGTGATGGTCGGCGACCCCGAGGCGACCCTGCGGCTCAGCGAGCTCGCCCTCGAGCGCGGAGTGTTCGCGCAGGGAATCCGGCCCCCGACCGTTCCCGAGGGGACCTCGCGCCTGCGTCTGGCGACGATGGCAACCCATCGCGGCCCCGAGCTGGCGCGGGCGGCGCAGGTGATCGGCGACGCGGCGCGCGAGATCGGGCTGCTCTCGGAGCCGGCCCCGGCGCCGATCCAGGTGCCCGACTCAGAAGAGCAGCCGGCCGAGCCGCAGCGGCGCGAGGTGCTGCCGCAGCTCGAAGAAGCTGCCTGAGCGCGTGCGCGGGCTGTTCGTAACCGGCACCGGAACCGAGGTCGGAAAGACGGTCGTCGCGGCGGCGATCGCACGCACCCTGCGAACGGCGGGCGCCGTGGTGGCGGTCTTCAAGCCAGCGGTGACCGGCCTCGACGAGCCGGGCGAACCCGACCACCAGCTGCTGCGGCGAGCTTCGGCCAGCGGCCAGTCCGACGACGAGGTCGCCCCCTACCGCTACGCGCCGCCAGCCTCGCCTCACCTCGCCGCGGAGCTGGCCGGCGAGCGGATCGATCCCACCAGGCTGCTCGATGCCGCGCTGGCCGCCGAGGAGTCCGCCGACGTCGTCGTCTGCGAGGGCGTCGGTGGCCTGATGGTGCCCCTCTGCCCCGGCTATCTGGTCCGCGACCTGGTCCGCGAGCTGGCGCTTCCGCTCGTCGTCGCGGCGCCCCCCGAGCTCGGAACGATCAACCACACCCTGCTGACGCTGGAAGCGGCTCGCTCCGCCGGCCTTGAGGTCGCTGCCGTGGTACTGACCCCCTGGCCCGCAGACCCCAATCCGATCCAGAGCTCGAACCGTCGAACGCTGGAAGCCCTGGGCGGCGCGGAGGTGCGCTTGCTGCCTCAGCTCGAGCTGAGCGATCCGGGCTCGTGGCCGGCGCTCGAGATTCCGGCCGCGGCATGAGGACCGGAAGGCCGCGGACGATGACCGTCCGCAGCTCAGACATCGGCGTGACGCGGCGACCCGAGGGCGAGCCTCCCCGGCCACCGCCGCCTCCGGCACGGCCTCGGCGCTCTCCACCGCAGCCGTGTGCGAGTCGGGGTGCTTTGCGCGAGCGCCCCGGAGCATCGTCAGGGAGACGACGAGACCGGCGACGACCACGAACGCGGCCAACAGCATCGCGCTTGCGAGCGCATCGATGAACATTGCACGCGCGTGCTCCGGTGCCGTCGCCAATCGGGCCGGGTCAAAGCCGGAACCAAGCTGTGCCTGGAAGATCGCGCCGGTGGCGGCGATGCCGACCGAAGCTCCGATCATGCGTGACATCTGCAGGATCCCCGAGGCGACTCCCGCCTTCTGCGCGCTCACCGCGTTCATCGCCGCCGTCGACATTGGCGACATCACCAGGGCGATCCCGGTTCCCATCAGCACGAAGGGGACGATCAGGCCGCTGTAGGTCGTGCCGGTGTCGATGCCGGCGAACAGGAACATCGCGACCGCGAGGACCGCCATGCCCACGCTCATCGGGGGTCCGGGGCCGAGGCGATCGGCGAGTCGGCCGGAGACCGGAGCGATCACGGCGATCACCATCGTCGTCGGCAGAAACCTGATTCCGGCCTCGAGGGCGCTGTAGCCGAGAACGTCCTGCATGTACAGCGCCATGAAGAAGAACGTCCCCATCATCGCGAAGGTGATGATGAAGCTGACCAGGTTGGAGCCGATGAACTGGCGCGTCCGGAAGAGACCGAACTCGACCATCGGCGAGGACGACCGCAGCTCGATCGCGACGAACACCGCCAGGCCGACCGCCCCACCGGCGAGCAGCGAGACGATCGTCGTCGACGTCCAGCCCCAGTTGTTGCCCTCGATAAGCGCCAGCACGATCGCGGTCAGGCTCGCCGTGAGGACGGCGACGCCCGGATAGTCGACCCGACTGCCCACGGTCTCATCGCGCGATTCGCGGACCGCGAAGACAGCGACGAGGACCGCAGCGGCGGCGACGGGAAGGTTGATGAAGAAGATCGCGCGCCAGCTCACGTACTCGGTGAGAAAGCCGCCGACGACGGGGCCGATCGAGAGCGCCAGTGCGGAAACGCCCGCCCATGTGCCGATTGCCTTGCCCCGCTCCTCGGCCGGGAAGGCGTTGGTGATGATCGACAGCGTCGCCGGCATCATCAGGGCGGCGCCGATACCCTGGATCGCGCGGCTGGCGACCAGCATCGCGGAGTCCTGCGCGAGCCCGGCGGTGGCAGAGGTGAGCGCGAAGATGATCACGCCGGCCAGGAACATCCGCCGGCGGCCGAAGATGTCTCCGAGCCGGCCTCCGGTCGCGATCAGCACGGCGAAGGTCAGCGTGTAGCCGTTGATCGTCCATTCCAGCGACGAGATCGAGGCGTGCAGCTCGCGCTGGATCGAAGGCAGCGCGACGTTGACGACGGTGTTGTCGAGCATGACCATGAACAGCGCGAAGCACATCGCGCCGAGCGTCCACCACTTGCGGTTTCCGTCGGTGATCAGGTGCTCGTAGCGGGTCATGAGCCGCGTCCTTTCTGGACGAGGTCGTGGTAGGTGGACTCGATCTGATCGCGATCGAAGAGGGACTCGATCGCGGCGTCGAGCTTGCGTCGCTGCGCGGCGCTGAGGGTCGATGCGAAGGCCTCGAGGCCGGCGAGGCGCATCGAGACGAGCTCAGCCACGAGCTTCTCGCCCTTGGCCGTGATCGCAATCCGGCGCACGCGGCGATCCTGCTCGTCCTCGACTCGGGTGACGAGGCGCTTGCGGACCATTCCGTCGATCGCGCGACTCACCGAGGGATTCGAAAGACCGAGGTGGTCGCCGATCTCACAGATCTGGCGGGGCTCGGCGCTCTCCCCTGGCCCGGCCAGCGCAAGCAGGGTCTTGCACTGCGCCATCGTCAGGCCGCTCTCCTCCAGCGTGCGGAGCTGCTGGCCCTGGTCGAAGAGAAAGATGTGGCTGAACAGGGCGGCGATTCGCGCCGCCGTGGAGCGGACCTCAGGCGTGGTTTGGACCTGGATCCGCTCTTCCGATGTCACTGTCGCTGGTTCCACGAAAGGCAATGTTTGCACGGATGCAACCATTGTGCAATCGCAATAGTTGTTTGTGTGCTGCGACTCACACAGGCGTCCAGCCCAGAGCGATTTGCCGCCGCCTCGGCATCTAGCTTTCGCGGTGGCGATGAAGGCAAAGTCAAATGCGGCGGCTTCGCCGCCTGACAAGCCAGCGCCGCGACAAGATGTCGCGGCCAATCATCAGCGTTTCGATCACGACCATGTCTGGCACCCGTTCACGCAGCAGCGCGACTGGTGTGGGTCCGACCAGCTGGTGATCGAACGCGCTGAGGGCACCGATCTGATCGACCCCGACGGGGGCCGCTACATAGACGGCGTCTCCTCGCTCTGGTGCAACCTCCACGGGCACCGCCACCCCCATATCGACCACGCCCTGCGCGAGCAGCTCGCCAAAGTCGCCCACTCGACGATGCTCGGCCTCACCCACCCAGGGGCGGCGGAGCTCGCCGCCCGGCTCAGCGACCTCGCCCCGGGCGAGCGCCTGACCAGGGTCTTCTACTCGGACTCCGGCTCGACCGCGGTCGAGGTGGCCCTGAAGATGGCCTTCCAGTACTGGCAGCAGCGCGGCGGCCAGCACGTGCGCCGGACCTCGTTCGTGCGGTTGCGCAACGCCTACCACGGCGACACGATCGGATCGGTGTCGGTCGGCGGGATCGACCTCTTTCACGCCGCTTACCGCCCGCTCCTGTTCGAGTCGCACGCGGCCGAGCCCGGCGACGCCGCCGACCTCGCACGGGTCCTCAGCTGGCGTGAGGAGCAGATCGCGGCAGTGATCGTCGAGCCGCTGGTCCAGGGCGCCGCCGGGATGCTCGTGCATCCGCCTGGCTATCTGCGCGCGGTTCGCGAGCTCTGCGACCGGCACGGGGTGCTGCTGATCTGCGACGAGGTGGCGACCGGTTTCGGCCGAACCGGGACGATGTTCGCCTGCGAGCAGGAGGGGGTCGAGCCCGACTTCCTCTGCCTGGCCAAGGGCCTGACCGGCGGCTACCTCCCGCTCGCCGCCACCCTGACGACCGAAACGGTCTACGAGGGGTTCCTCGGCGCCCCCGAGGAAGGCCGGACCTTCTACCACGGCCACACCTACACCGGCAACCCGCTGGCCTGTGCGGCGGCGCTGGCCAGCCTCGAGGTCTTCGAGCGCGAGAGGACGCTGCTGCGCCTTCAGCCCAAGGTGCGGCTGCTGGGCGAGCTGCTGGCGGAGGTCGCCGAGATCGACGGGGTGGCGGAGGTGCGCGGCCGCGGACTGATGGCGGGAATCGATCTCGGGCGCCACGAGCCGGGGCTGACCCTAGGCCACCGGGTCGCGATGGAGGCCCGGCGCCGGGGGGCGATAGTGCGGCCGCTGGGGGACGTGATCGTGCTGATGCCGCCGCTCTCGATCAGCAAGGGCGACCTGCGTCGGCTGGTGGAGATCACCGCAGCCTCGATCGCGGCGGCCCTCGCCGGGGCCTACGGCGACGGCGCTGCCGAGGCGACGACGGCGGAGATGGACGCCGTCGCGGCTCCCCTGCGCGAGGCTGCCTAGGCGCCTGCGATCCCCGCCGCCGCCAGCGCCTCGGTGCGATCTGTGTAGGAGTGCAGCCGGGCCGGCAGGCCGTCGCGGAAACTCCCAGACCAGGTAGGTCGGTTGGTCGATCTCCATGCCGCTGTCGCGAAAGACGCCGTGTGCCCTCGCCTCGACCGCGAGCACGTCGCCGTTCTCGTGGATCTCGATCGAACTCGACCCAGAACGACTCGAAGACGTCTGGCTCGAGCCAGCGGCGGAATGCCTCGCGGCCGCGCAGCGGCGGCTCGCCCGACTCAGGGCCACCCTGGATCCGGACCAGCTCGAAGTCCGGGTGCACGGCTTCGGAGACCGCGTCGAGGTCGCCGCGCTTCTGCGCGTCGCGCATCGCCAGCAGGCGCCGGACATTCTCGCTCTCCGCCACTGGCTCAGTATGCCGGGCGGACGCCCAGCCCCGTCGGCGGCGGCGCTAGTCGCCCTCGTAGGGCTCGAAGTCGGCTTTGCGGGCGCCGCAGACGGGGCAGAACCAGTCGCCGGGGATGTCTTCGAACGCGGTCCCGGCCGGAACGCCGCCATCCGGGTCGCCCTCGTCGGGGTCGTAGATGAACCCGCACGAGGTGCAGACCCAAAGCTGCTTCGTCGCTGCTTCCACCGCGGGCGCAGATTAGCGGGGATAGGCTGGTTTCGTGTCGATCGCCACGCCGCGACCCGCCGCCTCTGTGATCCCCCTGCGGCGGGGCGGCAAGCACTCGGATCGCGGGCTCGAGGTGCTGCTGCTGCGACGATCCGATAACTCCGGGTTCATGCCAGGAGTCTGGGTCTTCCCCGGCGGCGCGGTCGACCCGACGGACGGCGAGGGTGAGGCCGGGAACCGGGCATGTGCGGTTCGCGAGCTGGCCGAGGAGGCGGGGATCGAGCTGTCCGGGCCAGACGAGCTGGTTGCCTTCTCGCACTGGATCACCCCGGAGGAGGTTCCGGTCCGCTTCGACACCCGCTTCTACCTGGCGCTGGCGCCGCCGCACTCGAGCCCCAAGGCGGACGGGTTCGAGACCACCGAAATCGCCTGGTGGGAGCCCCGCAGGGCCCTCGACGCGCACCGCGCCGGCGAGCTGGAGCTTGTCTTCCCAACCATCAAGCAGCTCGAGACCCTGCTCCCCTACGACAGCTCGGAGGAGGCGCTGGAGGCGGCCCGCGACCTGAAGGTGGAGCCGATCCTGCCGAAGGTGATCGGCGAGGGGGAAGGGCGCCGCATCGCCCTGCCCGGGCGAGCCCGGCTACCCCGAGCCCAGGTAGCTTTTGTGGGGATGACCAGCACGCTGCCGGCCGAGGTCCAGGACGTATTCGGCCGCTTCATCACCACCGAGTTCACGACCGTCGATTCCCGCGGCCAGCCGATCGCCTGGCCGGTGACGCCCTATTACAAACCGGGCGGCGAGACGATCGACGTGACCACCGGCATCGGCTATCCCGAAGAAGGCGCTGGACGCGCGGCGCAACCCCCACGTCAGCTTGCTCTTCTCCGACCCCACCGGATCGGGCATCGGCAGCGGAATCCAGGTGCTCGTCCACGGAACCGCCGAGGTCGACGACCAGGACCCCAAGGCGAACCGCCGGCGCTACGAGGAGGAGTCGACGGTCAAGCTCCCGGGGACCAAGGAGCTGTTGCCGCCGAAGGCGATCCGGGGCCTCTTCAGCTGGTACTTCGAGCGCATCTACATCAAGGTGCGCCCCGAGCGGGTCTTCGTCTGGCCCGACGGCGACCTCGGCGATGAGCCGAGCATCCTCGACACCCACATCGAGGAGGTCCGCTCCGGCCATAGCGAGGAGGCCGAGGAGGAACCCGCTCCGCGGTCCGGCGGCGGGGTCGCCTGGGACGAGCGGATCGAGGAGCTGGGGCGGCGCTACGACGACGCGGTGCTCGCCTGGATGGCGCCCGACGGCTTCCCGCTCTCGGTTCGCCTTCCGGTCCGCCGCGACGACTCCAACCGAGTGCTGCGCCTCGAAGACGAGCCTGCCGGGCTGCCGCTGCTCGAGGGCCGCGCCTGCATCACCGCCCATTCCCACCATCCCGACTTCAAGTGGCAGGAGAACTTCCAGGTCCGCGGCGACCTGATCGAAGACGCCGGCGGCTGGGCGCTGGTCCCCCACCGCCTGGTCGGGGGCTTCGAGCTGCCCGACGAGGGCGTCATGGCCGGCTACCGGCGCAACTTCGGCAAATCGGTTCGCTTCTACCGCACCCGGCGCCGCTACCTGAAGGAAAAGCGGCCTTAGCCGTCTAGCCGGCGTTTGGGAAGGGCTCGAGCCCGGCGTGCCAGGGCCCGGCCGGGTAGGTCTGGATCCCGTGCTCGTCCATCTCGGTGCGGACGCGGCGGAAAAGCTGCCCGGCGTTGTGCAGCGACTCGCGCAGCTCGCGCTCGCTGCGCTCCCGCAGCCTCCACAGGAACCAGAGCTGGCGATCGTTGACCCCGAAGTCGATCTCGTTGGAGATCGTCGTCACCCAGCCCAGAAATGCGGGGCTGAACAGCTCCCGCAGCGCCACCGGGTCGTACTCGCTCGGGACCGTGGCGAGGAAGCGGCGGTTGAAGTCGATCGACTCGAACTCGACCTTGCGGGCGGTGTGCTTGGTGACGAATTCGTCCGGCCGAGCCTCGATCGACTCGACGTTGAAGGCCGGCATCACCTTCGCCAGGTCGGGCATGTGCGCCTTGGCGAGCACCGCTCTCGGAACCACTGACTTGCTGAACAGCCCGCCCTCTTCGTGCTCGTCGGCGTCGCAGGAGGAGCCCCAGAACTCGCGCTCGGGGTCGAGCTGGCCGGTGAGGCGGTTGGTGCCGCCCACGCACAGCGCAACCGGCCCGTCCTTGGGGTTGATCCCGCCCACGGGCTCGTAGCGCAGATCGTTGCGTTCGGCATAGGACTGAACGATCCCCGCCCAGTCGCCGGCGTCCTGCTTGGCGCTCACGCCCCGGATCGTATTGAGGGGAGAGGAGCGCGCCGGTGCTTACGGGTCGGCAAAGATCTGCGGGGCGTGCTCGCCGCCGAATTCGGAGGGGAAGTTCGGCTGCACCCAGCAGGGCGCTGTGTCCGGGGTGGCGGCGTCGGCGGAGATCTCGCCGCTGTTGGTGCAGTCGAACTCGGGAGGAATCCCGTGCGAGGCGGAGCCCGCGCTGTTGATGATCAGCGGGGCCAAGTAGCCGTTGCCGCGGTTGGTGTCCAGTCGGTTGGGATAGATCGAGAGGGTCTCGGCGCTTGTGTATCCAAGCTGGCGCAGGAAGTGGCGTGGCGCTGGCTCGTCCGGATCATGGGGCAGGGTGCCGCCGAGAGCCGCCGGCGGGTTGGTCATCCAGTCGGCGACGTTCGACTTGTAGGCGTTGACGTAGCGGACCACCGGGTTGAAGTTGGCAAGGAACGGGTCGAGGGCCGCCAGCACCGGCCGCAGCGCGTGCAGGGTGCTCTGCAGCGCCGGCAGGCCGGTGTCGGAGGCCTTCAGCAGCGGCTTCAGGTGAATGAACAGGCCGCGCAGGTGCGGCGAGAGGCGCCGCACCTTCTTCAGGGTCGGGGTCAGGTCGCGGGCCACGGGCTTCAGGTCCTTGACCAGCGGCTCGGTGTCGTCGGCGAACGTTGCCAGCCGGTTGAGGGTGAGGCGGGTCTGGTTGTTGAAGGTCGGGAAGATGTGGATCACGTCGGCGAGGGCGCGGTCGCGGGACGCGATCGCGGCGAAGGTCGTGTTGGAGTTCTGGATCGCCCCGGCCAGGTCGCCGTCGCGGGCGCTGAGCGATTCGAAGACCTGCCCGGTGTCGCGGACCAGCCCCTGCAGCGAGCGCTGCTGGTGGTGCAGGATCGCAAGGATGTGGCTGGCGTCGTCGACGAACGGGCCGAGGTTGCCGAAGGCGTCGTTGAGATCCTGGCCGCGGCCGTTGACCGCGATCGCCGAGTTCTGCATCCAGGTTCGGAACGCCCTGCGGGTCTTCGGGTCCAGCGCCTGGAAGATCTCGTCGATCTGGGTCGAGTCGACGGTGTGGGTCAGGGACAGGTGGCCTCCGTCGGGCAGCTTCGGCGCGCTCTTGGTTCCGCCGGTCAGCTCGATGAAGGTCTCGCCGAGCAGCGTCTTCTGGCGCAGGATCGCCCTGGTGTCGGAGGGGATCGGTGCGAACTTCGGGATCGACCTCTACCTTGACCTCGGTCGCGTTGCCCTTGTCGGGCAGGGAGAGCGAGGCGACCTTGCCGACGCTGACCCCGCCGATTCGCACGTCGGACTCCTTGGCCAGGGTCACCGCCTCGGGGAAGTCGGCGGTGAACTCGTACTTCTTCGCCTCGAACGGGGTCGGGCCGCCGAAGGTGACCCAGAGGAAGAGCAGCAGGCCGAAGCAGGACAGCGCGAAGCCGACGGCGATCAGAATCCTGGCTATCGAAGGGGCTTGTTTTTGCATACTCAGCCCTTAAGGGCAGGCCCCTCCCGGGCCGAACAGTGATGAGAAAGGCGTGATGATCGGCTGCAGCGGCGTCCCGGCCAGAAGTTGGGCGGCCGAGGAGCAGGTCATGGTCAGATAGATGCGGCGGTAGAAGCCGTGCGCGTCGCCGGCCTGGAAGACGCTGTTGGCGTCGTGGCCGAGCCAGGCGAGCCAGTAGAGATATCCCTCGTCGCGGCCGGAGGTGCCGGGAGAAAGCGCATCTTCAGCACCCCTCGGGTTGTAGGCGGCCATATTGCCGAGGCGATTGATGATCGTCCCAATGTCTGTGAGTCGAGGCGTAGCGTCGGCGAGGTTGGCGGCCGCCGGCTTCAGCTCGCGCACCGGCGCCCGCGCAGCCCGCACGAAGGGCCGGATCTGGTCGCGAACGGCGGGCTTGGTCTCCGAGACGCGGCGGACCGAGGCGTTGAGGCGGTCGAGGTTGCGGGCGAAGGGCCGCAGGTTGTTGAAGGTCGGGCCGAGCAGGCGCGCGAAGGGCGCCGTCTTGTCGAGTGTGTCGTGGGCGGTGGCAAGGGTTCCCGGCAGCAGCTGGACGGTGCGCTGGACGTTGGCGTCCTGGCGCGCAATCGCCCCCAGCGCCGCGTTGGATGAGTCGACCAGTGCCGCCAGCTCGTCGCCGTGCTGGCCGATCGTCCCGGTCAGGACGTTGAGGTTGTGGACCAGGTCGGCGAGGTTGTGGCGCCGGGTCGCGACCTCGCGGTTGAGCTGCGCCAGCTCCCGGTTGATCGGCCCGAGCCCGCCGAGGACGCGGCCGAGGTTGCGTGACTGCCCCTTCAGCCCCTGGCCGACACCGACGATCAGCGTCCGCAGGTAGGCCTGGGTGTCGGAGTCGAGCGCCTGCAGGATCTCGTCGAGATTGACCTCCGGCGCGGTGTTGGCGAGCGGAATTGTGTCGCCGTCGTCGAACTTTCCCGCCGACTTGGTCCCCGGGTCGAGTTCGATGAAGACGTCCTGAAGTCCGGTACGGGGTCGGATCATGGCCGTCGCGTTGCGGTAGATCGGCAGGAACTTGCGCTCGATGTCCATCGTCACGACGGCCTTGCCGTTCGCCAGCTGGACCTTTGAGATGTCGCCGATCTTGACCCCGGCGACGACGACGGTCTGTCCCTGCCCCGGGGTGACCGCCTGGGCGGTCTCGAACTCGGCCTTGAGTTCGAACGGCTTCTCCTCGAGGACCGGGATCCGCAGGCGCTGCTGCTGCAGAAGCACGTAGACGGTCAGCAGGGCAACGGCGCAGAGGCCGGCCACGGCAAGGAAATCGCGTAGGTGCTTGCGGATCGCGGCGCTCATCTAGCCACCGCCCGTGAGGTTGCGGATCGCCTTCTCATAGAGAGGCAGGTCGTTCTTGTTGTACGCCTGTAGCCGCTGCTGGACCTCATCCATCAGGTTCTTGCCTGCGCGGAAGTTGCCCGCCGTCTGCATATGAGAGGCTCGACCGGCGTCCATCACGATCTCGGCGTACTTGCGGCTCAGCTGTGCAGCCTGCGTATTGGCGAGCGCCCCGTGCAGGATGCTCAGCGACCCGCTGTTGCGCGACTGCTGCGGCGCGGCTCCGATCCCGCCGCTGTCGAGGTTTGGCAGATCCTGGGTCTCACAGGGAACCGTCTCCTGCATCGGCGTCTTTGCCGACGATTCCATCGCGGGCTCCGAGCCGTCGATCGGGAACGGGGTGAGACCGAAGAGCGGATCGGTCAAACCGCTGGCCGCGGGCGGGATGGTCACGAGGTTGGTGCCGCTGCCGGCCGCGACCCTGATGTACTGGCCGTTGGCGTCACCGGAGCGGCTCTCCCCGGCGATGCCCGCCAAGCCGTAGCCAGCCTCCTCGTAGATCTTGCCGATATCGCCGCTGTTCTTATCCGTGTCGCTGTCATTCGCAGGAACCGTCTCGTTGCTCCACGGGATCACGACGTGGTTGAAGCAGGACGAAAGGGCGCGGGCCTGCTCCATGAACGGCAGCTGGGCCCTGGTCAGGCGGGCGAGCTGCGGCACTGTGGGTCGAAGGTCGTGGGTGAGGCCGCGCAGCTCGGGCTTCGAGACCAGCTTGCGGAGCTGGTGGATGAACGGCGTCGCGACCGTCAGGGTGGGTCCGGAGGAGCGCACGCCGGGAAGCGCCTCGCGCGAGAACGCCCGCACGAACGGGAACGAGCGGTTGAGGTTCGCGAACACGGGCCGGGCCGCGAACAGCGTTCCCGGGAGCTCGTGGATCGAGGCCTGAAGCGCCTGGTCCTGGGCGGCGAAGGAGCCGGTGACGATGCGCAGGTTGGTGACCAGGCTCTTCAGCTGCGGCTCGTTGCGGTCCAGCGCCGAGGCGACGATGTCGAAATTGCGGACCAGACCGGAGAGGTCATGGGCGCGGGTGCCGAGGAAGGCCTCGTTGACCCAGGCGGTGTTCTTGTAGGCGGGGCCGCCCTTGGCGAAGATGTCGCGCAGGCCCTTCGCCCCGCCGTGCTTCTCGAAGGCGTTGCCGACCTCGCGCAGGGCAAGCTGCAGGTTTCCGCGCACGTTGGCCTGCAGGGAGGTGAGGATCTGATCGAGCTGGACCGAGTTCGAGGTCTGCTGGATCGGGATCTCGTCACCGCTTTGCAGCTCCGGAGCGCTCGGGCTGCCCGGGTGGACGTCGACGAACAGGTTGCCTTCGAGGAAGAGGCGCGGGCGCAGCTGCAGGCGGGCGTCGTTGTGGAGCGGACGCCCCTGGTCCTTGATCGACATCGTGATCACCGCCGCGTTGGACTTCGGCAGCGGGTCCACCCCGGTCACCTCGCCGACGTTGACGCCGGCCTCGCGAACCGGCGACTTCAGCGCGATGTTCTGGGCGTCTCGGAAGACGGCCTTGACCTCATAGCCGTTGCCGGTGAAGGGCAGCTTCTTGGTGAAGGCGAGGTAGAAGCCGAACACCACGAGCACGACCATGATCAGGCCGACGCCCCAGTTCGGAATCCTGTGATTGGAGCGGGTGCCGCTCACGGCAGCTTCCTCGGCTTGAGCCCGTCTGGGATGTGGGTGCGCCCGGTAAACGTCGGGCCCCGGTTGCCCGGGATGTTGGAGGTGATGAACACCGGGCTATCGGCGGGCTGCCCGGCCACCCGGTCCTGACCGAGTAGATAGCCGGATTGGCCCGGGCTGGCAGTCGGCGTTCCCGTTCGAGTCGACCGCCGGTGCGTAGCCGTTCGCGTGCACAATCGGCAGTAGGTGGGGCCTGAACTCGCCCTCGGTCCCCGGCGGCGTGCTGGGGGAGAACGCAGGCGGGCCCAGCGGCGCGGCGCCCTGAATCCCGTTCGCCTGGAGGCCGCTATAGCCGCCCAGAGGAGCCTCCGCCTGCCCGAGCCCGCCGGGAAGGCCCTGCGGCATCCCGATCACCTCGGCGCGCTGGGTGGTGCCGATGTTGTCCTGCTGGCTGAGGTGCTCGGGCAGCCAGGTGAACCAGTAATTCCAGTAGTTGCAGACGGTCTGGTAGGGCGCGATATAGGTGGCAGCAGGCTCGGCCTGGTCAAAGGTCTCTCGAAGCCGCAGCAGCGAGGTCTTGGTCTGCGGCTGGCGCACCAAGTCGCGCAGCTCGGTGAAGACCCCGCCGAGCTTCTTGTTGATCGGGGGCGTGTCCTCGAGCACCGGCCTGCCCACCACCAGGGCGCTGTTCAGCGTCGGCAGCGCATGGCGCAGGGCCCGGACCCCGGGCACGAGGCGCTCGTTCAGGTCGGCGAAGTCGGCCAGGAACGGGCGCTGCTCGCGAAGCGCCGGGGTGCCCTGCTCGAGCGTCGGCGGGCCGGAGGAGATCGTGTCCTTGAGCGCCCGGGGGTCCTCGGAGAGGGCGCCGAAGGTGATCGCCATGTTGGTGAACAGCTCGGCCTGCTGCTCGGCCACCGGGACGACGATCTCGGCGGTGCGGCCGAGGGCGGGGAAGAAGCGCTCCAGGCGCGTCGCCGGGTCGGTCAGCACCCTGGCGACGGGCTTCAGGTTGGTGAACAGGGGGTCGAGCGCCTGGATCGTCTGGTTGAGCGAGGCGCCGCGGGCGGCGAAGGCGTCGCCGTAGCCCTCGAGGTTCACCCGCGACGCCTCCCGGGTGCGGGCGTTGAAGGTGTCGGAGATGTCGTCGAACTCGGTCTGCGATGAGGAGTGGCTGATCGGGATCGTCCCGCCCTCGTCCAGCCCCGAGCCGGTGCCCCGCGTCAGCTCCAGGTACTTGAGCCCGAACGAGGACTTGTAGCGGACCTTCACGGTCGAGTCCTTGGGTATCGGCTCCGCAGACTTGTCGAGCTTCAGGTCGAGCTTCGCGGCAGCCCGTCCGTTCTTTCCTCCCTCCACCGGCTCGATCGACTCGACGATCCCGACCCGGGTGCCGCCGATCCGGACCTCGTTGTTGGGTGAGATCCGCGAGGCGTTGGGCAGGATCACCGAGATCCGGTAGGTGGGCACGAACGGCAGGCCGCTGTTCGAGTTGTAGGCGAGGAAGACGGCGACGATCACGATCAGCGTCGTAATCGCCCCGACCAGGGTCGGCGAACCGGCCAGGCTCTGTGCTCGTCCGCGCCTCATGCCCCGAAGAGGAAGTTGAGGAGGTCGTTGGTCGTGTCCGGCGTGCCGTTGCTGTTCTGCTGGCCGGTGTTCGGGCCGACGAGGCCGAGGTTGGTCCCGTTCTTGCCCTGCCCGCCGCCCAGCAGGTCCTGCAGCCCGGGTGGCAGGTTGGGCAGGTTGGGCAGTTTGGGGTTCTTCGGCAGGTTGGGCAGCTTCGGCGTCTTCGGCAGGTTGGGAAGCTTCGGCATCCTCGGCAGGTTCGGCGCCTTGGGCAAGCCGGCGCCCGGCGGCGCACCCTGGGGCGCGGTCGGAGCCGCGGCCCCAGGCCCCTGGTCCTGGTGGTTCTGATTGCGTGTCTGCCGCGCCGCCTGGCGGGGGTTCGAGGCTTGGCAGAGGGAGGGATCGTCAGAGCCGGAGGGGCAGACCGCGCCGCTGTACGGGGGCAGGGTCGGGCCCGCGTTTATGCCGGGCTGGGTCGGCCCGACCCAGGAGACGCAGGGGTCCTTGTCGGCAGAGCTGGTCGTGAACCCGCCTCCGGCCTTCGGGACCGAGGCGAAGTTGCTGTTGCCGGAGTTGTAACCGGCGTTGAAGTTGCCGCAGGGACCGGTGTTGAACCCGAAGAGGATGAAATGGAGCAGGTGGCCGACCTGGTCGAACTGGTTGACCGCCAGGGCCTGGTAGTAGACGTAGTTGAGCAGGCCCTCGAGGCCCGTGTAGCCGGTCGGCGCCGGACGTCCGGTGTCGCGGGCGGCACGGGCGTCGGCTTCGACCGCGCGGCTGGGGTCGTCGAGGTCGACGAGGAAGTTGGCGATCGGGTTCGCCGCGCCGTAGGCGTGCGTCGAGGCGGCGTTGAGCGCCTGGATCTCGTCGCGGCCCTCCTGCAGCGCCTGCTTGCCGATATCCCCCGCGTCGCCGAGCGTCTCGATCGCCGGCGTCGCGGCGTCGTTGAACGGCGGCAGCGTCCGGGTCAGGCGGTTGAGCTGGCCGGAGGCGCCGTTGAGCTGGATCAGCAGCGGCGTCGAGCGCTGCGAGAGGTCACCGAGCCGGGCCAGGGTCGGGCGCAGCTCGGTCAGGAAGCCGGGCAGCAGCTCGAAGTTGCGCTCGAGGTCGGCGCGGCGCTCGGCCGAGGCCTCGGCGGTGCGGTTGGCGTTCTGGATGAAGCGCACGACGTCCTGGCGGCGCTCGGTGAGGCGGGCGATGATCTGGTCGGAGTTGACGTTGAGGTCCCGGATCACCGTGTTCTGGCTTGCCAGGATCGCCAGCGCCTTGCGCAGCGCCTGCAGGGCGGGGGCACCGCGGCGGATCGCCGCGTTGAGGTTGTCGGGGTTGCCGGCCAGCGCGGTGCCGAACTCGTTGATGATCAGCGCCAGGCGCTCCTTGAACGGCTCGCGCAGGGTCGCCTGGACGAGGTCGTTCTGGACCGTGGTCCGGGTCTGGGTGACTGGCACGAGGCCGTCGTCGGGAAGCAGCTGCTTCGAGCGGCCGGGCTGGCAGTCGAGAAAGTACTCGGCGATCAGCGACTGGGGCTGGGAGGAGCAGGTCGCGTCCTCGCGGAACTGCGAGAGCGGGCCGCTGACCTTGATGGTCACAACAGCGCGCTTGGCGGCGTTGATGTCTTCGCTCTCGACCGTCCCGGCCGTGACCCCGGCGATTCGCACCTCGGAGTCGTGCACGAGGCCGAAGGCGTTGTCGAGCTCGATCCGGTAGGTGTGGCTGTCGTCGGCGCCGGCGCCGGTCGCCAAGGCGATCGCCGGGACAGCGGCCACCAGGCATACGAGTGTCGCGAGCCTTCGCATCGTCAGTCGCCCGGCGGGGTCTCGCTCGCTTCGCAGTCGAGTGCGCCATTGTCGGTGAACGGGTTGGAGCCGTCGGGCGCGGGCCGCTCGTTGGAGCCCGGACACCGGCGCAGGTTGTCGACGCTCAGACCCATGCCCTCGAGATTGGAGAGAGTCTGGTTAACGGGCACCCCGAGGATGTCCGGGAAGCCGGGAGTGGAGGGCGAGAAAATGTTGAGCGTGGTGCCGATCCGCCCGATCCCGCCATTCGCGTCGGTAATCCCCGAATGGCCGAAGTCATCGAACCAACCGCTCACCGCCTCCTCGGTGACGTAAGGGCGCAGGAAGGAAAGCTGCGGGAGGCTGGAGACCAGCGCCTGCTGCGACTCGGGCAGCGCTCCCTGCCGCGTGGCGCCGTTGCGGTCCACCGGTCCCGCGGCGATCGTCGCCAGCGCCGGCTGCAGGCGCGTCAGCTCGACGAGGTCGTTGTCGGCGCCGGGGCGGCGGACGATGTGCTCGAGATCGGAGATCGCGGGCACCGCGTCGGTGGCGAAGCCGCGCAGCTGGTGGGTGAAGGGGCGAAGCTTGCGCGCAACCGGCTTCGACGCCTGGACCAGCGGGTCGACGTCATCGAGCGCGGCGCGCAGGTTCACCGACGTGGTGTTGAAGTTGCGCATGAAGTTCGGCAGCTCGCCGATCGAGGAGGCGAGGTTCTTGTTCTCCGCCGCGATCGCGCCCATCATCCGGTCGGTGTTGGTGACGAAGTTCTCGAGGTCCGGCGCGCGCTCCGCAAGGGCACCGGAGAGCGAGGCGGTGTCGACGATCAGGTGCTGGAAGCGCGACTCGTCGAGGGTCAGTTCGTCGAACAGGCGCCGCGAGGTCGAGAGGAACGGGTTCAGGTAGTGATAGCCCTGGTTGGTCGACGGCCCGACCCCGTCATAGGCCGTCGCGAAGCCCTTGATCAGCTGCTTGAAGTGGCCGATCGTGGGTTTGTCGAGAGTGTTGAAGAACTGATCGAGGTCGACCTCGGAGACCGTGTCCGACAGCCCCAGGGTTCCGCCATCCGGTATCGCCGGCCCGCGCTGGCCGGCGGAGGGCATGTCGAGCTGGATGAAGCGGTTGGCGATCCCCGAGAGCGACTGCGAGCGGACCGTCGCCGTGGTTCCCTCGTGAAGCGGCGCGTACTCGTCGTCGATCTCCATCTTCACCAGGCCGGTCCCGTTCGGCCCGAGCGAGATGTCCTTGATCGTCCCGGCGCGGACGCCGGCGACCTCGACCAGGTTCCCCTTGACCAGCTGCGAGGCGTTCTCGAACTGGGCGGTGACGGTGTAGGAGCTGCCTCCGCCGAGCAGGACAAGCGCGATCACCAAGACGCCAGCGCCAAGCGCCACCACGGCGGCTATCCGCCCTACTGCGGATGAACTTCCTACCAATGCCCTGAATACCCCTTGAGTGCCGCGCCTTTCCCCTGACCCGGCTTGAATCGAACCTAGCATCCGCCTTGTGCGTGCGCAAAGGACAACCGTCGCCTCTGGCCGCCCCCGCGTGCGTGCCTGAGCCAGGCACGGGTTGATTTGGCGTTAAGGCGGCGGGTGGGCGGCTGACGGCTGTAGGATCAGCGGCCTGGCGAATTAGCCGGCAGTCCCAGTCCACCACAGCCAGACAGGAGCAAGAGATGACCATCGTGATCATCGTCATAGCCGCGCTGATCGTCATCGGCGTGCTGGTCTACATCGGCACCCGCAACAGCATGATCGGGGCCCGCAACCGGGTCGACGAGGCGTGGAGCGGCATCGACGTGCAGCTGAAGCGCCGCCACGATCTGGTCCCCAACCTGGTCGAGACGGTGAAGGGCTACGCGACCCACGAGTCGGAGGTCTTCGAGAAGGCGACCAAGGCCCGTGCCGAGGCGATGTCCGCCCGCGGTGTCGGCGAGACGGCGCAGGCCGAGCAGAAGCTGACCGGGGCGCTCGACCGACCTCCGCGCCGTGGCCGAGAACTATCCGCAGCTGCGCGCGACGGAGAACTTCCAGCAGCTGTCGCGCAACCTCTCCGAGCTCGAGGACGAGATTCAGGCCTCGCGCCGGATCTACAACTCGAACGTCCAGAGCTACAACACCAAGATCCAGGTGTTCCCGAACTCGATCATCGCCAACCAGGGCGGCTTCACCGCGCGTGAGTTCTTCGAGATCGAGGATGCCGGCGAGCGCGAGCCGGTCGCGGTCGACTTCGACAAGTAGGCCGCCGCTATTGCGGCGGCGTGAAGGCCGCCGCGCGGACGTAGAGCTTGTAGAGCTTGAAGCCGCGGGCGAAGTAGTTGGCGCAGTAGTTCTGCAGCAGGTTGTAGGCCGCCTTGTCCTCGAGGACGTTGCCGTGCCCCGGCGTCTGGCCGATCGGGCCGCCGGCGAAGTTGCGCAGCTCGGCGATCGTGCCGAGCCGCTCGGCGGCGTCGGCCTTCTTCCAGTCGGTGCAGTCGGCGAGCCGCAGCGGCACCGCGATCCGCGGGCCGGCGCCGGAGGCGGTGTTGCTGGAGTCCGAGCCGCCGCAGCCGGCGAGCAGGGCCGCGCAGGCAATCGCCAACGCCGTTGTCCCGCGAGCCACCGTCACCGCGCGAACTCTAGGGGGTCGGCTGCGGCGGGGTGCGGAACCAGTCGCAGGTCGGGCTGTTCGGATCAGGGCCGGTTTCGACTGAGGCCAGGCAGGCGAGCAGCTCGGACGTCGCCGATGGGTTGGTGGCGAAGGTGGCGACGCTCTGCTCGGGGTTCTGGCCGTTGTTGCAGTCGGGCAGGCTCGCCGGGCTGCTGGTGATCGGCTTGTAGCTGGTGTTCTGGTACCAGCAGTTGGCGGTGTTGCCGTCCCATGGGCCCCACCAGAAGTCCTGCCCGTTGGGCAGATGGTCGCCGTTGGGGGCGATTCCCATGATGTTGTCGTGCTGGGAGTTGCGGTGCGAGGTGTTGACCTGGCTCGGATCGCAGCCCGGGATCTGGTTCGTCGGGTCGTTGCAGACGAAGGCGTCGGGGACCGCGAACAGCATCGTCCCGCGGCGCCAGTTGTCCCAGAAGCGGTTGTTGCGGATGACGTTGTTGTTGCCGCCGGCGATCCAGAGGCCGGTGCCGACCGGGACCGGGACCGAGGGCACGACGTCGGAGCCCGCCACATAGGGATTGAAGTTGTTCGAATAGAAGTTGTTGTGATCGATCAGGTCGGAGTCCTGCGGGAAGCCCGGGTGGCCGGCGGCGGTGAAGACGTCGGTCGTGAAGCCGAGCGCGTTGTCGTAGAAGTTGTTGTCGTGGATGTGGACTGAGTTGCCGTCGGTGCCCGAGTAGCCCGACGCGTTGTGGTGGGAGTCGCAGCCGCGGATCTCCTGGGTGTAGCGGAACGGCGACCCGGTCGGGCGCTGCTCCCCGCCCTCGGCGCCGGCGCCCGGGTAGAGGCCCGAGTCGCCGCTGCCAACCGTCTCGCAGTTCTCGATGATGCCGTGATCGCCGACGAAGGTCAGGACCCCGTATTCGCTGGCGTAGTAGGTCTTGAAGCGGTCGAGGATGTAGCCGTCGGTCTCGATCACGTAGATCGCGTGCTCGTTGACGTGGCGGATGGTCATGTTGCGAAGCACGAAGCCGTCGGCGCGGTCGGCGCGGATGCCGACGTCCTTGGCCCCGCCCTGCGGGCCGCCGTTGCCGTCGGCCGGGTCGCCGCCCTCGACGACTACGTCGTCGGCGCTGACCCCGGAGCCCTCGAGCTGCAGGTTGCAGCGGATGCAGGGCCCAGCGTCTGGAATTCCATGCCGATCCTCAAGCGGCGGCTGGGGAGGATCGCCATCCAGGCCACGTCCGATCACCGCAATCAGGTTCTGGTCGTTGGGGCAGTGGAACTGGTAGGCGTAGGAGACCGCCCCGGCCTGGTTCTTGTCGTTGGTGATCTCGTACTGGTCGCAGGCCGGGTCGTTGGTCGGCTGCGCCCGCGAGGTCGGCTCGGTGTAGACGCCGGGCATGACCACGACGCGATCGTTGTTGCCGGAGTCGGTGATCGCCGGCTGGATCTCGTGGTAGGCGCAGCGCTTCCAGAGGGCGACGTTGACGTTGATCAGGTTCTGCACCTCCGACGAGCCGAGGCTGCGGTGGTCGTGGGGGCGGATGTCGTAGCCGTGCTGGTAGGCCTCGTGCAGCGAGGCGCCGAGCCGCTTCAGCGAGTCGGACTGGCAGACCACCCGGGTCTGCCCCGGCAGGCTGTCGTCGAGCGACGACTTCAGCGTCTTCATCAGCGGCACCCGGCCGCCCGCCGCCGGGCTGACCGAGGCATCGGGTGCCGGGTCGGGCCAGTAGGAGGCCCGCTCGATGTGACCGGAGGCGACTGTGGCGAGCGCGAGCGCTGCCAGAAGCGCCGCCGCGACGATGACCCGGCGTGCCGCCTTCCCTGACGAGCTCCTCCGACTTCCAGACACCGGCGGCGAGCCTATATGAACTTCGGCGCCTGGTCCAGGCGCCGAAAGGATGGAAATCGGCTAGGTCAGGGGCCGCTCAGGCTAGGGCTTCGGCGGCGTCTTGAACCACGGGCAGAGGTTGGGGTCGTAGCCCGAGGTCGAGAACCCGGCCAGGCACTGGACCAACTCGGCCTCGTTCGGTGCATAGCCGGTGCCGACGCTGCTGTTCGGGTTCTGCCCGTTGTTGCAGTTGGGCAGCAGCGGCGCCGGCGGCGAGCTCGTGATCGTCTTGCCGGTAGCCGCTGTGTTGGCGTACCAGCAGTTGCCGGTGTTGCTGGGGAAGCTGTCCCACCAGAAGTCGGTGCCGTTCGGCTGCAGCGGATCCGTCCGGAGCCACGCCCATCACGTTGTGGTGGAACGAATTCCGGTACGAGGTTGAGACCTGGCCCGGGCTGCAGCCGGCGAGCTGGATCGAGGGGTCGTTGCAGACCGTTGCGTCGGGGACCGCGAAGAGCATCGTGCCGCGCCGCCAGTTGTCGAAGAAGCGGTTGTTGCGGACTACGTTGTCGTTGCCGCCGGCGATCCACATCCCGGTGCCGACCGGCACCGGCACCGTCGGCACGACGTCGGAGCCGGGCAGGTAGGGGTTGAAGTTGTTCGAGTAGAAGTTGTTCTTCTCGATCAGGTCGGAGTCCTGTGGGAAGCCGGGGTGGCCGGCGGCGGTGAAGACGTCGGTGGTGAAGCCGAGGGCGTTGTCGTAGAGGTTGTTGTCGTGCAGGTACACCGAGTTGCCGTCGGTGCCCGAGTAGCCGGAGGTGTTGTGGTGGCTGTCGCAGCCGCGCAGCTCCTGGCTGTAGCGGAAGGCGGTGCCGGCCGGGCGCTGGGCGCCGGTGTCGGCTCCGGCGCCGGGGTAGAACCCGGAGTCGCCGTTTCCCGCCACCTCGCAGTTCTCGATCAGACCGTGGTCCTCGACGAAGGTCAGCACGCCGTACTCGCCGGCGTAGTAGGTCTTGAAGCGGTCGAGGATGTAGCCGTCCGACTCCAGCACGTAGATCGCGTGCTCGTTGACGTGGCGAAAGGTCATGTTGCGCAGTACGAAGCCGTCGGCGCGGTCGACGCGGATCCCGACGTCCTTGACCCCTCCCTCCGGCGGGCCGTTGCCGTCGGCCGGGTTGCCGCCGTCGACGACGACGTCGTCGGCGCTGACCCCGGAGCCCTCGATCTGCAGGTTGCAGCGGATGCAGGGCCCGAGGTTGGGGATGTTGTGACGATCCTCGAGCGGTGGCTGCGGATCCTGCCCCGAGCCCGGAGCCCGTCCGAGGACCGCGATCAGGTTCTGGTCGTTGGGGCAGTGGAACTGGTAGGCGTAGGAGACCGCCCCGGCCTGGCTCTTGTCGTTGGTGATCTTGTACTGGTCGCAGGCGGGGTCGTTGGTCGGCTGGGCGCGCGAGGTGGGCTCGGTGTAGACGCCGGGCATGACCACGACGCGGTCGTTGTTGCCCGAGTCGGTGACGGCCGGCTGGATCTCGTGGTAGGCGCAGCGCTTCCAGAGCGCGGTGTTGACGTTGATCAGGTTCTGCACCTCCGACGAGCCGAGGCTGCGATGGTCATGCGGCCGGATGTCATAGCCATGCTGGTATGCCTCGTGCAGCGAGGCACCCAGCCGCTTCAGCGAGTCGGACTGGCAGACCACCCGGGTCTGACCGGGCAGACTGTCGTCCAGCGACGACTTCAGGGTTCGCATCAGGGGGATCCTGCCCCCCGCCGCCGGGCTCACCGAGTTGTCCGCTGCCGGGTCGGGCCAGTAGGAGGCGCGCTCGATGTGGCCGGGGGCGGCGGCGGCGAAGACGAGCAGGCCGAGCAGGGCAGCGGCGATTGCGCAGCGCGCCACGGTCCTCGACCGGCCGACTTTCCCCTCGCCCTCCAACGTGTCGGGATCTAAACAGAAAGCGTGCCGGCCGGCGCCGGTTGTCCGCGCGTCTGGCGAGCGGCCTGGCGCGAGCGCTTTAATTCCCAGACGCGATGTCGGCGCCAGGCTCGTCCCCAGACCGCAGCGAAGGGTTGGATTACGACTGGATCGTGATCGGCTCGGGCTTCGGCGGCAGCGTTTCGGCGCTGCGGCTGGCCGAGAAGGGCTACTCGGTCTGCGTGCTGGAGTGCGGCCGCCGCTATGCCGACGAGGACTTCGCCAAGTCGGCCTGGAACTTCCGCCGCTACTTCTGGAGCCCCCGTCTGGGGATGCGCGGGATCCTGCGGCTGACCTTCTTCAAGGACGTCTTCGTCGCCTCGGGCAGCGGGGTCGGGGGCGGCAGCCTCGGCTACGCCAACACCCTCTACCGCGCCCGCCCGGCTTTCTTCCGCGATCCACAGTGGTCCGAGATGGCCGACTGGGACGCCGAGCTGCAGCCCCACTACGACGTCGCCGAGCGGATGCTCGGCGTCACCGACTACCAGGGGATCGGGTCCAGCCGACGCGCTCCTGCGCGAGTACGGAGACGAGATCGGAGTCGGGGACACCTTCGCCAACACCCGCGTCGGCGTCTTCTTCGACCAGCCCGGCAGGGAGGTCCCGGATCCCTACTTCGGCGGCGAGGGTCCGGACCGGGTCGGCTGCCAGCGCTGCGGAAGCTGCATGGTCGGCTGCCGGCACAACTCCAAGAACACGCTGGTCAAGAACTATCTCTGGTTCGCTGAGAAGCTCGGGGTCGAGATCGTCCCGCAGCGCGAGGTGACCGAGGTCCGGCCGCGCGGGTCGGCCGACGGGTCCGACGGCTACGAGGTGACCAGCGTCCACCCCGGCGCCTGGCTGCGGCGCCGGCCGCGAACCCTCAGCGCCCGCGGCGTGGTCGTCGCCGCCGGGCCTTTGGGAACCAACCGGCTGCTCGCCAACTGCAGGCACCGCGGCGCCCTGCCCCGGCTCTCGGATCGGATCGGCCACATCGTCCGAACCAACTCGGAGTCGGTGCAGGCGGTTACCGCCCGCGACGACAGCCGCGACTTCGCGAAGTCGGTCGCGATCACCTCGAGCATCTATCCCGACCCCGACACCCACATCGAAGTCGTGACCTACGGCCGCGGCGGCGACGCGATCAGCCGCCTGTTCACGACGATGACCGGCAACGGCACCCGGCTGACCCGGCCGCTGCAGTGGATCGCGGCGATGCTGCGGCATCCGCTGCGAACCCTGCGGCTGCTCTGGCCCGGAAAGTGGTCGCGGCGCACGGTGATCCTGCTGGTGATGCAGACCACCGACACCGCGATGCGGCTGGTACCCAAGCGGCGCCTGCTCGGCCGCGGCGTGCGCCTTCAGACCGAACAGGACCCGGAGCGGCCGAACCCGACCTGGCTGCCGGCGGCGGAGAAGGCGACGCTCTGGTTCGCCGACCGGATCGGCGGCATCCCCCAAAGCGGCTTCACGGAGTCGACCCTCAACATCCCCACCACCGCCCACATCCTCGGCGGGGCCGTGATCGGCCCCGGGCCCGAGCGGGGGGTGATCGACGCCGAGAACCGCGCCTACGGCTACGAGAACCTGCTGGTCTGCGACGGGGCGGCGATCCCCGCCAACCCCGGCGTCAACCCGAGCCTCACGATCACCGCCGTCGCCGAGCACGCGATGGGCGCGATCCCGCCGAAGCAGGGCGCCGAGATCGGTCACCTTCCCGAGCAGGCGAGGCCCGCCGAACGGCCGGCCGCCCGCGCCTAGGCGTCAGCCCGACGAGATCAGCGCAGCTTGCGCTTGGCGCTGTCGGGAGCGCCGAACGGCACCGATGTCGCGACCTTGACCTTCGCCGAGTCGCGGCCCTTGATCGCCTTGCGGCCCGACGAGGTCAGCCGCAGCTTCACGGTCTTCGACCTGCCCGCCGCGAGGGCGACGTTGTTCTTGGAGGCCAGCTTGCGGGCGCCCTTGCGGGCGGTCACCGAGATACCGTCGCTCTGGGTCGTCGCGGTCAGCTTCACCTTCAGCCTGCGGCTCGAGACGACCTTGTCGAGCTTGCCGCTGACGACCTTCACCGAGACGTCGGGCCGGGCGACCGCGGTGCCGTTGCCGGTCACCACCAGATCGGCTGCCATGCCGGTGTGGATCGTGCAGATGAATTGGTAGGTCCCGGCGGTCAGGTACTGGGTGCCGTTGACCGGGGTCTGCCCGGAGCTGATCGTCTCGGAGCGAAACAGCTCCTTGCCGTCGGGACCGTGAGTGGTCGCGAAGACGTTGTGCTGGGTGCCGGCCGGGTTGTCGAGGGTCGCGACCTCGCCCTGGTCGATCGCGTAGCTGGCCTGGGTGAACGTGTTGCTGGCGGTCGAAGCGGTGATCGTCTCCGCGGCACCGAACGAGACGCCGACCGCAAGCGTGCCAGCCGCCAGCGCGGCGAGCCCGACGATCGCCAGGGGCTTCCGCAGGCGGATGGCCCGGCTGGTCCTACGCGTCCTACCCATCGCAGAGTTCAACCCGCGCGACCGCCGCCGGATGCGGTCCGACTCAGCCGGCCTCGCCCAGGCGCTGGGCGACGAACTCCCAGTTGACGACGTTCCAGAAGGCATCGATGTAGTCGGGGCGCCTGTTCTGGTACTTGAGGTAGTAGGCGTGCTCCCACACGTCGCAGCCCAGCAGCGGCGTCTTGCCGTCGGAGACCGGGCTGTCCTGGTTCGCGGTCGAGACCACCGCCAGGCCGGAGCCGTCGTGCACCAGCCAGGACCAGCCGGACCCGAACTGGTTCACGCCGGCGTCCTTGAACTGGCCCTTGAAGTCGTCGAAGCTCCCGAACGCCTCGTCTATCGCCGCCGCGAGATCGCCCTCCGGCTCGCCTCCGCCGTCGGGGCTCATCATCTGCCAGAAGAGGCTGTGGTTGAAGTGGCCGCCGCCGTTGTTGCGAACCGGCTTCTGCTTGTCCTCGGGCAGGCTGGAGAGGTTCTCGAGCACCTCCTGCACGTCCTTGTCGGCCCACTCGGTTCCCTCCAGCGCCGCGTTGGCCTTGTCGACGTAGGCCTGGTGGTGCTTGTCGTGGTGCACCTTCATCGTCGCCTCGTCGATGTGGGGCTCGAGGGCGTCGTAGTCGTAGGGAAGGTCGGGAACGCTGTAGGCCATGGCTTTGTCCTCCGTCGATGGGTTAGATCTGAGCCTAGCGAGGCGCCGCTGCGGGCGAACTGCCGGTCAGTGGCGCGACGAAGCGCGCTGGCCGGCGGTCTCGCCGGCGGTCGCGTGGCCCTCTCCGGAAACCGGCTCGCCGCCGGACCGGGGATTCGGCGCCCGTCCCCCGGCGCCGGCGCTGCCCCCCGCCGCGGTGCTCGCGCCGCTTGGCACGCCACCGCTCCGCGAACCTCCGGCGGCCGCCTTCTGCCCGCGCCGAAACACGACGAGCGAGGCCAGGAACGCCACCGCCAACAAGACGAAGAGGACCGCGAACAACGGTGAGGCGGCGACGAACAGAGCGATCAGAGCGATCAGCGCCAGGACGCCGATCGAGACTGTGCCGAACCAGGTTCCGTACATGCTCGGTTTCGCCTACCCGAGCCGCAGCCGGGCTATACGGCCCGCAGCCGGGTGTGGGACCACGCGGCGGTGGGTAGGAGGGCCGCACAGCAAACGGCGGAAGGAGCCGCAGATGCTTTGGTTGATACTCGGAATCGTCCTGCTGGTGATCGCGATCGCCGGCGGGGCAATCGTTCATCCGATCCTCTTCGTCCTCGCGATCCTGGCGCTGGTCATGTTCGTCAGCGGCTGGCGCGGCAGGACGACGGTTTGAGCCTGGGTCAGCTCAGCCGATCGGAGAGCCAGCGCGCGTCGCGCGGCGCGTAGGCCTTCCAGTCGTTGTTGAAATAGGCGAAGACCTCGACCCGTGAGCGCCAGGAGGCGATCCTGCGCTTCCAGGTCTCCAGCTCGGCCTCGGAGTAGTTGCCGCCGCGCCCGCGGCGGCCGTAGTGGAAGCGGATGAACGTCCATCCGGCCGTCATCTCGAGGGGCTGAAACGCCCGCTCGGGATGATCGCCGATAACCAGCGCGACCTCGTGAGCGCGGAGCTGGTCGAGCACCTCCGGAACGAACCAGCTCGGATGGCGGAACTCGAAGCAGTGCCGGCCAGGCGGCAGGCATCCGAGCGCCCGCTCGAGGACCTCATCGTCACGGCGAAACGTCTCCGGCAGCTGCCACAGCACCGGCCCGAGGCGTCCGGATTCGGCGAGCGGGGCCAGCGGCGCGTAGAAACGGCTGATGCCACGGTCCAGCTCGCGCAGCCGCCGCACATGAGTCAGGTAGCGGCTCGCCTTCACGCTGAAGACGAACCCGGGCGGGGTCTGCTCGACCCATCTCCGCACCGCTGCCTCCGAGGCGAGGCGGTAGAAGGTCGAATTGACCTCGACCGTGTCGAAGATGCCGGCGTAGTGCTCGAGCCAGCGCGTCGTCGGCACGCCCTTGGGGTAGAACCGGTCCTTCCAGTCGCGGTAGTTCCAGCCCGAGCAGCCGACGTGAACCGGCTTCAAGCCTTTCGAACCGCGCGCCCGCGTCCGCCCGGCTTGGCCGACTTCAGCTCCGCCCTGACCCGATCCAGGGTTGCCTGGCAGCCGCTGCAGAAGCGCTTGCCGGTCGCGACGCGCTCGCGGCAGCCCGGGGTGTGACAACCGAAAGCGCTGTGGCGGCGGCTCCTGGTCCTAAGCGTCAGCTCCGCGTAGTCGGCTCGGATCCCTGTGCCTGTCGCTGCCTCCATCGCGCCCTCTCCTATCCCTGTCGCTGTGGCTGGCATCTACCCGCGGCCCATGCCGGTAAACCGTGCCTGCCCATGGCCCGGCGCGGGTAGAGGGGCGTCGATGAGCGCCGCGGAGCTGATCCCGAAGCGTCCCAGCGTCGCCAGCCTGCGGCGGGCCGCCGCGGGCTGCCGAGCCTGTCCCCTCTGGAAGCCGGCCACCCAGACCGTGTTCGGCAAGGGCCGCCCGTCGGCCAAGCTGATGCTCGTGGGCGAGCAACCTGGCGACCGCGAGGACATCGAGGGCGAGCCCTTCGTCGGCCCGGCCGGGCGGATTCTCGACCAGGGGTTGAACGGCGCCGGGATCAAGCGGCAGGAGGCCTACATAACCAACGTGGTCAAGCACTTCAAATGGCGGCCGGCCGGCAAGCGGCGCCTACACCAGACTCCGCGCGCCAACGAGATCGAGGCCTGCCGCCCGTGGATCGAAGCCGAGATCGCGGTGATCGAGCCGCAGGCCATCGTCTGCCTCGGTGCAACCGCGACCAAGGCCCTGCTCGGCAGCAAGGTGAAGGTGATGCGGGATCGCGGCAAACTGATCGACTGCGAGCTGGCGCCGATCGTCGGCGTCACCGTCCACCCGTCGTCGATCCTGAGGATCCGCGAGGAGGAGGAGCGCCAGGGCGCGCTCGAGGGCTTCATCGAGGACCTCTCGCTGCTCGCGGCGGCGATGGACCGCGCCTGACCGATCGGCCTGGCGAGGTCTGTTCGGGAGTAGTTTGGGTATCGCCAATGCAGGACGACCGAGGTCCAACCCAAGTGAGCTCGATCAGACCCGCCGACGGCACACCGAGCAGTACGCCAGGCCCGGCCGAGCATCTTGCGGACGAGGACGAGCTGCTGCGGCGCTTCAGCCGTACCCGCGATCCCGCGGTGATGGAGGAGATCGTGCGCCGCTTCATGCCCTTCGCGCGCAGCCTGGCGCTGCGCTACCGCGGCGGCACCGAGCAGATCGAGGACCTTGTTCAGGTCGCCAACCTGGGACTCGTGCAGGCGATCGAGCGCTTCGATCCGACACGGGGAACGTCGTTCAAGTCCTTCGCCGCCCCGACGATCCTCGGTGAGCTGAAGCGCCACTTCCGGGACCGGGTGTGGAACCTCCGGCTGCCACGCGGCCTGCAGGAGAGGATCCTGAAGCTCGAGGGAATCGCGAGCGAGCTGACCGGCAAGCTCGAGCGCCCGCCGACGGTCGCCGAGCTGGCCGAGGAGATGGGCGTCGACCAAACCGAGATCCTGGAGGCGTTCGAGGCGATCCAGACCCGCCGTACGCTTTCGTTCGACCAGCCGGTCACCGTCGTCGGCACCCCGGAGGAGGGAACGGTCGGCGAGCAGGTTGGCAGCGACGACGCCGGCTATGAGGGAGTCGAGGACATGGCGGCCGTCCAGGCCAGCCTGCCCGGCCTCACGGAGCGCGAGATTCTGGCGCTGCGGCTTCGCTTCGTCGAGGACATGACCCAGAGCCAGATCGCGGAGCGAATCGGCTGCTCACAGGTGCACGTGTCGCGGATCCTGCGTGGGGCGCTGCAGCGGCTCCGCGAGCACGCGGACCCGCCGGTCGAGCCCGAGGCTTAGCGAGCTCAGGGCCGGCTGGCCCGCATCCTGAGGCTGAAGAACTCGCCCTTGGGCTCTTGATCCACGCTGACGTCGTCGGCAAGCTTCTCCAGCGTCGCCCCCAGCCCGGGTATCTCGAGCTCGGAACGGAGTCGCTCCGCCGCGCCCTCCTGCATCGGGCCGACCCGCACGTGGATCGAACCGTCGCCGTCCTCGACGGTCATCCGCACGTTGCGGTCGGCAAACCCCTGGGCGGCGTGGGCCGCCAGGGCGTCGGCGATCAACATCGTGTCGGTGAGCCTGTCGACGGGGAAGTCGGTCCTGGCGGCGAGCACGGCGAGCACCCGGGCGATCACCGGAGCGACGATCCGCTCGTCGCTGACCTCGATCGCGGTCCCCGGGACGCTCTCCGGTGGGCTCAGCGAAATCTCGGGCTCCGTGCCCGACTCCGGCTCGAGATCCATTCGCATCACGACCTCGGTGCCCCTCCCGATGCCGCCGCTGATCATGAAGCTCTTCGAAAGCGACGCGATCAAGGGCAGCCCGAGGCGAAGGCGCGACTCATCGAGGTCCGCGCGGGGCTCGATTCCGGTGCCCTGATCCCTGACGGCGACGGTGATCCCGGTTTGATCCGGAGTCACCTGCACCTCCAGCGGCCCGCCCTCGTCGCCGTACGCGTGCACCGCGACGTTGGTGCAGGCCTCCGTGACGATCGTCTTCAGATCTACTACGCCGGTGGGGTCCATGCCGAGGGTCTCGGCGAGGCCGCCGACCGCGTGACGCACGATCGCGACGTTCTCCGCCGAGGCCGGCATCGTGAAAAGCAATCCGGGCTCCTTCTGCCCTGAGTCGCCTTCCCGATCGGATTCAGGCAACGAGATCGAGCTCATTTCGAAGTAGGCATGGCCGTGGCTGCTGCCCCCGGGCCGTTGTGCGAGGTCTGCGGCTCGGCTACCCCTTGGGATAACCGAGAAACATCGCAGTCGATCATTCGACTGCTTCCACTACCGATTCCATGCCCGCGCTCACTCCGTCCCCTCCGTCGCGCTCGCGTCGCAGGACGACCATCGCCGCATCGTCCTGGATCGACTCGGCGAAGGCGTCGATCGCCTCCCCCACCCGGCTCACGGCATCGCCCGGCTCGCCCACCCGGCGCAGCAGAGCAGCCAAGTCTCTCGCGGCCGAATCGCTCCCCGTCGCGCCTCGCCTCTACCACCCCGTCCGTATATACGACGAGCTCATCGCTGGGTGAGACGCTGAAGCGAACCAGTGACCATTGCGGGTCCTCGAGGGCGCCAAGGACGGATCCCGGCAGCCCGACCTCGCGGACCGATCCGTCCGAGACCAGCAGCGGCAGAGGGTGTCCGGCGGAGATCACCGAAGCCTCCTCGGCGGAGCTGAATTCGACGCAGACGACGCTGCAGAGCCGCGGCTGCTCGCGACCGTAGAGCTGGGCGTTGAGGATCTCCAGGGCCGAGATGATGTCCTGTCCGAGCATCGCCGCGGTGCGAACCGTGTAGCGGACCATCGCGGTGAGCGCGGCCGCCTCGGCGCCGTGGCCCTCGACGTCGCCGAGCACCACGAACCAGCCATTGCGCCCTTCGAAGACGTCGTAGAAGTCGCCGCCCGCCCGGTTCTCCTGCCCGGCCGGCCGGTACATCGCCGCCATGCTCCAGCCCGAGACGTCGGGAAGCAGCGGCGGCAGCAGCTCGCGCTGAAGGGCGTCGGCGATCTCGGCTCGCTCGCTCGCCAGCTTGGCGTTGAGGATTGCGATCCCGGCCCGGTCGGCAACGGCGCGGGCGAGCCTGACCTCGGCCGTGCTGAATGCGTGGCGGCCGGCCTTGTTGACGAGGGTCATTACCCCGATCGCCCCTCCTTCGGCCCGAATCGGCTTCAGCAGGACCCATCCCGGCGAAGGCTCGGCGGGGAGCTCGGCGGTCACCGGCCGGCTCGCGCGCAGAACGTCGGCCATCGTCAGCGTCAACCCCGGCCGAACCTCGAGGCCCTCGCGAAGGCGGCGGTCGAGCTCCAACATCTCGGGGTGCTCGCTCACCACCGCGATCTGCTCGATCTCGCCGCTCGGGGTCGGCACGTTCACCGAGCACCAATCGGCGAGCTGCGGCACCACGGCGCGGGTCAGGGCCTGCAGCGCGGAGACGAAGTCCGACGCCGAGGCGATCGCCTCGGCGCTCTCCGCCAGCACCCGCTGGGCGAACTCAGCCTGCTTGACCTCGGTGACGTCCTGAACGGTGGTGACCGCGTAGAGGACATCGCCCGCCGGCCCCCGAATCGGGCTCGACCTCTCTAAGCGCCACGACTCGCGGCCGGTGTCGTTGTCGACGAGGCGAAAGACGATCGGCTCGGGGTCCTCGCCTGCCAACGCCCGCCGCCGCGGGAGCCGCTCGACCGGCAGCTCTTCACCGCTCTCGTCGCGGAGGACGAAATTCGGTTCCTGCCGCGGCGCCTCCCCCGCGACCATCTCCTGCACCTGGCCGAGCCCGACGAGCTCGGAAGCCGCGGTGTTGGCGTAGACCAGGTTCGCCGCACCGTCGTGGACCAGCACTGCCTCCTGGACGCTCTCCATCACCGAGTCCATGCGGCGTTCGATGCTCTCGAGGTCGGAGAAAAGCCCGGCGTTGTCGAGGGCGACTGCGATTCGCGAGGCGAGGGCGGAGACAAACTCGACGTCCTCGTAGCGAAGCGGCTCGGAGCCGCGAAGCCTGACCACCGTGAAGGCGCCGAGGCTGCGGCCCCGGCTGATCAGCGGGGCGACGATGTAAGAGCGGGCGCGGAGCCAGCGCAGGAACTCGAGATCCTCGGCATCGTTGGCCATCTGCTGCAGCACCTCTTCGGGCATCGACGGCACGAACTGGGGGGCGAGCGAGTCGGACTCCGGGTCACGCAACCAGTCCGGGGTACTCGGAACCCGCTTGCGGATCTGTGCTTCGATCCGCTCCGCATCGGCACCGGCTGCTCCGACCGCGATCCGCCGCACGTCGCCGGCGCGGATCGTGTCGATCATGCAGAGGTCGGTGAATGCGGGCACGACGGCTTCCGTCACCTTGTCGAGGGTCTCGGTGAGCGGCAGTGACCCGTCGGCGATCCTTCCAACCCGGTCGAGCAGGCGGAGACGGAAGATCGCTCGGCGAGCGCGGCCAGATGCGCGCGCGGCAAGGATCGCGATCACACCGGCGACTGCGATCACCGCCAGTCGCGCCCACCACCCGCCGCTGAACGTGTTGTCGTTCCAGACTCCGCTCAAGGCAGCCGCCGCAACCACGGCCGCCGCGACGAGGGCGGTGTTCCTGGAGTTGCCGCCGGTGGCGGCAAGAAACGGGACCGTCGCGTAGACGCCGACGATGCTGGCGTTGCTTCCGAACACCAGGTCGAGGCCTATGAGGACCGTCAACGCACCGAGGGCAAGCTGGAGCCCGGGCCATGGAGACGCGGGCTCCAGAACGCGTTCTGTGGCCCGAGCGAACACGGCGCGATTCAATTTAGACCCCGGGGGTTTCGTGGGCAACCAACGGCCTCAGTCCTTCGAGGGGTTCTGAGCGTCTCCAGCAACCGCATTCTGCGCGGTTTGCGAGGCCCGCTCAGGTAGGATCACGGGGCACCTTGGAGGCGTCAAAGCGAACGGCGACTCCGGAGTGCTACAGCCGAGAACCTTGAGGACGGACCGAGACTCGCCTAGCGGGTTCGAACCGGACTCCAGGGGCCATCTGCGCCGTGCTTCGAGGCGTGCCCGACGTCAAGGATGAGAAAAATGAACATCGCGCCATTCAACGTCGAGATGGAATCTCTGGATGCGCGGGGTGGGAGTGTTCGCGATCTCGGGGGAGCTTGACCAGGCGACCGCAGCCGACCTGCGCGACCCTCTGCACGACGCGATCGAGTCGGGAACCCGTGCGGTGATGATCGACATGACCGCCTGCGGTTTCATCGACTCGACCGGCCTGGGGGTGATCGTCGAGGCCTGGAAGATGCTTCAGGAGCGAAACGGCGAGAAGGCCTCTTTCGCGATCTGCTGTCCCGAGCCCGAGGTGCGGCGCCTGCTCGAGGTGACGGGCCTCGACCAGGCAATCGCGATTCGCGACACCCGCGAGGAAGCGCTCGCGGAGCTCCCCGCCTAGCCGACCGTAGCTTCGCGCTGTTCGGCGTGAACGCCCTCGGCGATCTCCTCGACCGTCTTCGCGCAGAAGGCCTCCAGATCGTCCGGCTTGCGGCTGGTCACGAGGCCGCTGTCGACATGGACCTCCTCGTCGACCCAGTTTCCGCCGGCATTGCGGATGTCGGTCTGCAGGCTTGGCCATGAGGTGAGGGTGCGGTCGCGCACCACATCAGCTTCGACCAGGGTCCACGGCGCGTGGCAGATCGCCGCGACCGGCTTGCCCTGCTCGAAGAAGGAGCGGACGAACTCGACCGCCTGCTCGTCGGTGCGCAGCTGGTCCGGGTTGGCGACTCCACCGGGCAGCACCAAGCCGTCGTAGTTCGAGGCATCGACCTCGTCGATTCCGCGATCGGCCTGGAAGACATCGCCCTTGTCCAGGTGGTTGAAAGCCTGGATGTCGTCCTTCTCGGGTGCAATCAGATCTACGACCGCCCCGGCTTCCCGGACCGCCTTCAGCGGCTCGGTCAGCTCGACCTGCTCGACCCCCTCGTTCGCCATCAGGAAGGCGACCTTCTTCCCCTGCAACTGCTCGGACATTGGTGACTCCTTT
Organism: uncultured Solirubrobacterales bacterium; assembly: GCA_963772265.1. Classification (GTDB taxonomy): domain Bacteria; phylum Actinomycetota; class Thermoleophilia; order Solirubrobacterales; family 70-9; genus Mayfieldus. Next base: position 202,197 of record CAVYWS010000003.1, read on the forward strand.
GCTCGTTCGGGTCTTTCAAATCCCTTACCCAGACTCGAGACCGCGAGACGGCACCCATTGCGGGGTCGATGCCAGGCCACCCGGTGCCGGCAGCCTAGGCGCCGGAGTCGAAGCCGCCGCCGGGCAGGCGGCGGACCTCGCGCCCATCCCAGCCACGGGTCGGATGCCCGCCCGATCTCCGCAGCTCCTCGCAGGCCCGCCTGGTGATCCAGAAGACGAGGGGCGGCAGCACGACCACGGCGCCGCGGTAGATCCAGATCTGGGTGGTGTAGGGGATGCCGAACTGCACGAAGGCCCGGTCGGCGGCTCCGGCGAAGAAGACCGTGGCCACCCAGGTGAACAGGGCGGCGCCGAAGGCGGTTCGAAGCGGTGCGTCGCGGGGCCGGTCGAGGAGGTTGTGAGCGGCATCATCGCCGGTCAGACGCCGCTCGATCGACGGCCAGGCGTAGAGAGTCGCAAAGACCACGAGCGGAAACAGGACCCCGCCCCAGAACGGGTTGGGGACCACGGTGTAACCGCCGATCACCACATCCCCGTGCGGCATCAGCCGCAGCGCCCCGATCAGCCAACCCAGGTACCAGTCCGGCTGCGCGCCGTTGGTCGCCTGATAGGTCTCGTACGGCCCCCACTGCCAGATCGGGTTGATCTGGACCAGGCCGCCCATCGCGAACAGCACCGCCGAGACGGCGAACAGCAGCCCGATCGATCGCAGTGCATACCCGGGCCACATAGGGGTCCCCACCACGTTCTCCTCTGTTCGGCCGCGGCCGCGGAACTGGGTGTGATGGGGCAGCGCGACCATCAGCAGATGGACGCTCAGCAGCGCAGCGATCGCCACCGGCAGGATCAGGACGTGTGCGATGAACAAGCGCGACTCGAAGGCGTGCGATCCCGGGAATGGCCCGTCCCAGATCAGGTTGGAGATGCCGGCGCCCACCCCGGGGATGGAGAGCGCTACCCCGTTGCCGATCGCAAGCCCCATGCCGGAGAGCAGGTCGTCGATCAGCGAATAGCCGGCATAGCCCTCGAGCACCGCGATGATCAGCATCGTCAGGCCGACATAGAAGTTGAGGTCGCGGGGCCGTCGGAAAGCGCCGGTGAAGAAGACCCGCATCAGGTGCAGGACGATCGCTGCGAGAAAGACCAGCGCGGCCCAGTGATGGGTCTGGCGCATCAGCAGGCCCGCCTTCACGTCGAAGGAGAGATCCAGCGCCGACCGGTATGCCTGGGAGACCTCGACGCCCTGCAGCGGGACGTAGGGGCCGTGATAGACGGTCCGCGAGGTGTCGGGATCGAAGAAGAGGGTGAGGAAGATCCCGGTCGCGACCAAGACGACGAATGAGTAGAGCGCGATCTCGCCGAACAGGAACGTCCAGTGATCGGGAAACACGTAACGCAGCGCCTTTCGAAGCGGTTCGGCGGCGCCGGCGCGTTGGTCGAGAAACCTGACCAGGCGGCGAATCACGTATCCCGCACCCCACTCCACGCCGGCCCGACCTGGCCTGAGAGCGGTCCCGCCGCAACGAGGGCGCCGGTCGCGTCGATGCGCAGCGGGAGCTGCGGCAGGGGACGCCCGGCGGGGCCGAATATGCGCCGACCGCCGCGCAGGACGTCGAAGGTCGAGTAGTGACAGGGGCAGACGAGCGCCGGGCCCGGCTCCTTGGCCGGGTAGATCGGATTGCGGAACAGGTTCACCGCGCATCCCGCGTGAGTGCAGATCTTCGAAAAGGCGAGCAGCCCCTCGCGGCGCCCATCCTGCACGCTCGGGCGGCAGCTCCAGCCGGGCCGCATCGACCCGGACGACGACCACCGGGGAGCCGAACCGGCGCGGGTCCGAGCCCTCGGCGAAGGCCGTCAGGAAGCTGCCCACGTCGAGCACGTCGGCCTGGACCGGAAGCCCGTTCTCGTCCACGAGCCTGACGCCGTCCTGCCATGACGAGGCGAAGACCTCGCTGCCGACACCGGGGCCCAGCGAGGCGAGCGGGGTCACCGCCGCCGCGCCGAGGGCCACCCCGGCGGCGCCTCCGGCGCCGAGCAGGAGCCGGCGCCGGGTGATGCCCTCGCCTGCCCGCGCCGCGGTCCGTGCGGTCGCTTGTCCTTCGGCCTCCCCGGAGGCCTCCGCCCCGCCTGCAACCGCGAAGGGCGGTCGCTCCTCGCTCGCCTCCTCCTGGGGCACCAGCTCCTTGCCGGCGACTATCGCCGCGGCTCCGAGCAGACCGAGTGCGGCCCCGATCGAGATTCCCAGCAGCTGAGTGTCGGCGCTGACCGCATAGACGACGATGAACGCGACCGCGGCGATGGAGCCGGTGAGGATCAGCGCCAGGACCAGCCCTTCGCGGCCAGGCGTCGCTGGAAGCTCGCGCGAGGTCCGCTCCCCGCCTCGTCGCCGGCGCCCGAGAACGAGCAGCACGAGGGCGACCAGGCCGCGGCCAGCCCAGCGCAGGACCGCGATCACGCGGCCGATCACGACTTCCGCCCCTGGCCGCCCTGCGGCGCGCCCGCTGACGGGCCCGCCTCCCCGTCCGCGCCCCGCTCCCCGATCAGCCGCGTCACGAGCAGCAGCGCGACGACGGCGAGCGCCCAGGCTGCGAGCCCCTCCGGAACCGGGCCGATGTGCCCGATCCCCCAGCCTCCCCGATCGTCCGGGCTCTGGGTCAACTGGACGTAGCGGATGATCGAGTCGAGCTGCTCGTCGCTGATCTGCCGGGGGCCGAAGGCCGGCATCAGGAACGGCCCGATGCGCACCGCCTCGGCCACCTGGACCGGGGTCGCCTCGCCCAGCGGCGGAGCGTAGCCGCCGATCGCCACGCCGCCCTTGCCGCTGATCGCATGACAGCCCGCACAGCTCGAGGTGAAGAGCTGCATCCCTTCGCTCCTCGAGCCCCGCTGTGGGTCGACCCGTGGAATCCCCGGCCCGCCGAGCGAGCCGACGTAGGCGACCAGGGCGCGAATCTGGCCGTTCGGATAGCGCGGCTGGGCCCTCAGAGGCTGCTCCCCGGGCTGCCCCTGCAAGGGCATCCTGCCGGTGCGCAGATAGAAGTCGGCGGCGCCGGCGCCCGCCCCCCGAAGCGTCGGGCCCTGACCGCCGACGCCGCGGGCGTCGAAGCCGTGGCAGGACGAACAGGACTCCTCGAACAGGCGCCGGCCTCGCTCGATCAGCGCCGATTCGGACGCGGCAGCGGTTCGCGGCGAAGCTGCCGGTTGGCCGGCGGCGAGGTCCGCGAGCCGGGTGAGGGGCACGGCGGCGGAGATCGCCGCCAGCGCGAGCAGAAAGCAGCGCCTGACCCGGCTAGCGCGCCGCACCGAGTGCCTCCCTGCGCCTCGTCGTCGCCTCCTCGGCGACCAGCCAGCGCCAAAAGAGCACACCGGCCGCCAGCGCCAGCGGCATCGACCCGGCCATCATCGCCGCGCCGGCGCTGCCGTGTCCCTGCGCCATCAAATAGACGCCGCTGACGTCCATCGCCGGCATCGCGGTGAGCAGATAGGCCGCGCGCACGGGGCGCCGGGGCGCGGCATCGGGTCGATCCCGATCGTGCAGTCCCAGAACAGCAGCGCCGTGATCAGGAACAACCCATGCTCGAGCGCGTGCAGAATCGGATCGCTGAGGGCGGCCTCGAACAGCGGCGTGACGTGGAACGCGAGCTGGACCGCAACGAACGCCAGCCATGCGACGGGCAGGGTGGCCAGGGCGCGCACCGGTCGGCTCGCGAACAGAAGCGACAAGGACCGGGCTTGATCGCGTGGAAGCGCACGCAGCGCAAGCGTCACCGGCGCCCCGAGAACGAGCAGTGGAGCCGCCGCGCAGACGATCAGCGCGTGCGCCGCCATGTGGCGGGCAAGTGGCTCGTCGCCGAGGGCGGCTGCAGCGGCCAGCGCCACCAGCCCGGAAATGAAGCAGGCGCTCCGCCGCAAGGGCCAGCGGCTGCGGGCCGCCCCGATCGCGTAGAGGGCGCCCAGCGGCAGCACGACAAGCACGGCGTCAAGCACGGCTTCCTCGCTTCCTCCCCGGCGCCGCGCCGGCGCGGCGCATCGCCCGCAGCTCCCGCAGCAGCGCGCCGACGCCGAAGGCTGTGATCTCGCCCCCGATCAATGCGAGCCACAATCCTGCCGTGGCTCCGACCAGCGCCACCGATACCCCGATCGCGATCAGGACGGTTCCGACGCTGGAGTCGCTGATCAGGCGCGGCTCCCAATCCGATCCCGGCCGCAACCAGGCGTAGGCGGCCGCCGCGATCGCCGGTGCCCCTCCGCCGAAAAGCAGCACGGGCGTTGCGTCGCCCGGTGACCACAGCGCCAGCATCGCCGCGAGGATCGTGATCCAAACGCCCCATGCGAGCAGGAACGGCCCCGGCTTCATTCTCCGCTGCCCTCCTGGCGCAGGTCGAGCAGCGGCGCATAGGAGCGGATCTCGGGAAGCGAGCCGAAGTTGTGGCGCGGCGGCGGCGACGCCGACCACCATTCCAGCGACTGGCCCTCCCACGGATTGGGGTCGGCGGGCTGGCGACGGCGCAGCGAGACGACGACGTTGGCGATGAAGACGCAGATCGCAATCGCGATCACCGCGGCCCCGATCGAGGAGAGCAGGTTGAGGTCGCCGAGGTTGGAGGGATAGTCGGCGACACGGCGCTGCATGCCGTCGAAGCCGAGGAAGAACATCGGGAAGAAGGTCAGGTTGGCGCCGAGGACCAGGAGCCAGAAGTGCAGCCTTCCGAGCCCCTCGCGGAGCATCGCTCCGGTCACCTTCGGAAACCAGAAGTAGACGCCGGCGAAGAAACCGAAGAGGCTGCCCGCGAACAGCGTGTAGTGGAAGTGGGCGACGACGAAGAAGCTGTCGTGCACGTGGTAGTCCAGCGGCGGCGAGGCGACGATGATCCCGGTCAACCCGCCGACCAGGAACTGGAGGATGAAGCCGACCGCGAACAGCATCGGCGTCCGCAGCAGGATCGATCCCCCGATCATCGTCGCGATCAGGTCGAAGTACTCGATTCCGGCCGGGACGGCCAGCAGATGCGAGGTGAGTGAGAAGTACTGGTTCTGGACCCCGCCGGTGGTGAACATGTGGTGGGCCCAGACGGCCATCGAGAGGCCGGTGAAGACGATCAGCGAGCCGACCAGGAACGGGTAGCCGAAGAAGCGCCGCCGCGAGAACGTCGAGACGACCTCTGCGACCGCGCCGAGGAACGGGAAGAACATCACGTAGACGACGGGGTGGCCGTAGAACCAGAACAGGTGCTGGTAGACGAGCGGCCCTCCGGGGCTGTCGAAGATGCCCCCGATGTGGCGGTCGGCGAGCAGCAGAGCCATCGCGACGACCAGGACCGGGAAGCTGCCGACGACCATCAGCGCGGTCACGAGCGACGTCCAGGTGAAGACCGGAAGCCGCATCATCGACATCCCCGGCGCCCGCAGGCGGACGATCGTGGCGATGATCGAGACCGCCATCAGGGTGACTCCGGCGGTGGCGAGGATCACGCCGATGATCCAGAGGTCCATTCCGGTGCCGGGCGTGGCCGAGCTGCCCGACGAGCGGGGTAGAAGGCGGTCCACCCCGCCCGGCCCGCCCCCCCGTCGGTGAGAAAGCCGGAGTACATGGTGAGCCCGCCGCTGACCAACATCCAGAAGCCGGCGAGGGGCAGTCGCGGCAGCGCGATCTCTGCGGCGCCGACCTGCAGCGGGACCAGATAGAGGGCCAGGGCCAGCGCCGTCGGAGCCAGGAAGAGGTAGATCATCCCCGAGCCGTGGATCGTGAAGAGCTGGTTGTAGGTGTCGTCCGAGATCACCTGCAGCCCGGGCTGGGCCAGCTCGGCCCGCATCAGCAGCGCCAGCACGCCGCTGGCGATGAAGAAGGCGAAGGCGGCGACGGCGACCTTGGCGGCGGTGCGCTTGTGGTCGGTCGAGGCAATCCAGGCCAGCGCGGTCGGGGGCGCGTCTGGGACCATCGCCCCGCTGGGCCGCAGCGACGGCTGAGGCGAGACCGTGCTCATCGCAGTGGCTTGCCCGCCTGGCCCGGGCCCCCGGCGGGATTCCCGTTCTGGCGCTGAACCGCCAGCCAGCGCTCGAAGTCACCCTCCCCCAGCACCAGGACCCGGAACCGCATGTCGGAGTGCAGAAGCCCGCAGAACTCGGCGCACTCGCCGGCGTGGCCGCCCGGCTGGTCGAAGACGAGGTCGAAGCGGTTGACGCGATCGGGGAAGGCGTCGCGCTTGAACCGCTCCGACGGGATCCAGAAGGCGTGGATGACGTCGCGTGAGGTGAGCGAGAAGGCGATCGTCCGGCCGGCCGGCACGCCGAGCACCGGCTCGTCATTGGAGTTGCCGATCACCGTCACCCCCTTGCGCGGATAGTCGAAGCGCCAGCCCCACTGGAACGCGGTCACCTTCACCTGCAGCGATCCTCGGGGGGTCGCATCGACCTTCGTCTCGGTGCTGAACGTGGCGGCCAGGACCGCTGCGACGATCACGGCGATGGCGAGCGCCGTCAGCCCCTCGACCAGGTGCGCCTCCGAGCGGCGGGAGGGCGCGGGAGAGCGGGAGCGCCGGTAGCGCCAGAGAGCCCAGAGAACGGTGCCGAAGACGATCGCCGTGATCGCGATTGCGACGGCAACGTAAAGCGAGAAGAGCCCCGAGAACTCGTCTCGCGTATCGGTCAACGCGCGAGTCTCTCCCGGCTCATGCGACCCCGGCCCCGGCGCGATTCGGATCCCGGCTGCGCCCCGGGCGCCGATGTCAGCGTCCTGACAGCCGAGGTCCCCAGCCTTCGCCCCGACGCTCGCGCCAGCCCCGGACGGGGTCGCTTTCCGTGCCTGACCCGTGCCCATTTCCGTGAACCTACCCCCGTCGGAAGCACCGGAAACTCGGCCGCGGTCCTAGTCGGCGTCGGCGTCCTCGGCCCCGCAGCCGAGCGCGGCGAACTCGAGCAGCAGGGCATGGACGAAAGCCTGCGGCAGGTTGCCGCGCATCTGCCGCTGGCGGACGTCGAACTCCTCCGAATGCAGGCCTGGGGTGCCGCAGGCAGCCCGGTTTCGCTCGAACCAGCGGCCCGCACGCCAGCTATCGCCCTGCTGGCGCCAGGCCAAGGCCATCCAGAAGCCGCAGAGCAGGAAGGCGCCCTCGGCCTCGCCCAGGGGCCTCTCGTCGATGCGGTAGCGGTAGGCGTAGCCATCCTCGGTCAACTCCTCCTCCATCGCCTGCAGGGTGGCGATCGTGCGTGGGTCCTGAGGCGGGATCGCGCCGCGAATCGAGGCCAGCAGAAGCGACGCGTCAAGACGGGGATCGTCGGGCGCCCGCTGCCAGCGCCCGGAGGGATGCACCGCCCCGCGGCCCGCCTCGGCGATCATCGTGTCGGCGAGCGAAGTCCAGCGAGCGGCGTGGCGCCCGGCGGCCTTGCGCTCGCTGACCGCCCGCAGGCCGGCGGCGCAGATCAGACGGCTGTGTGTCCAATGGGCAGGCTCTATCTCCCAGACTCCGGATTCCTTCTCCCCCCAGCGCCGGCCGATTGCGTCGGCCGCGACCTCCACCGCCCGCCAGCCATCGGCGTCGAGATGGTCGTGACGATCCGCGGCGGCGAACAGCAGCAGGGCCTCTCCGAAGGCGTCGAGCTGAAACTGGTCCCTGACCCGGTTGCCGATCGTGTCGCTTCCACCTGGATAGCCCGGCAGGTCGAGCTGCCTCTCCGCGGGGACCTCGCCGCCCCTGGAGGTGTAGGCGGGGCTCAGGTTCGCCCCGTCGGCGAGCAGCCGCTCCCCGACGAACCGGACCGCGTCGTCCATCAGGCGGTGGGGACCAGCTCGCGCGACGGCCTGCCCCGCGTAGCACTGGTCGCGGATCCAGACGTAGCGGTAGTCGTAGTTGCGGCCGCTGCGTGCCCGCTCCGGCAGAGAGGTGGTGGCGGCGGCGACCATCCCCCCTCCTGCGGTCGTCAACCCCGACAGCACCGCGTAGGAGTGGCGGGCGTCGCGCCGGGCAATGGTCCGATCGAGCTTTGGCACCCTCCCGCCCCATTCCGATTCGGTCGCTGTCCAGGCGCGACCGGGTTCGACCTCCTCCGGCGCCTCGTTCGCGTCGAGAATCAGGACCAGGTCGCGGTGCTCGCCTTCGGGCACCTCGAAGCCCTGCCTTCAGCGCGTGCCCACGGTGCCCATCGGGAGACTGCTTCGCCTCCGCGGCGCCGCTCCAACGGGCGTGGGCGGCACCCAGCCGACCGGTCCAGGCTCCGTCGTCGGAGCGGCGAAGCTCACGCACCGCGGTTGCGCCGAACCCGCTGCGGAGGTTGAGGACGACGCGCACGCGGGCGTCGCCCGCCACAGCCACGATCCGGCGCAGGATCACAGCCCTGTCGCGCTGCGCCGGCAGCGCCAGCGCCTCCCTGCACTCGATCACTCCGTCGGCGCTGACCCAGCGGCTGCGCCAGATCAGGCTCCCCGGCTCATAGAACCCGCCCCAGACGAACCTCGCCTCCGGGGTGACCGCGTAGCCGCCCAACCCTCCGATCAGCGAGGAGAAGACGCCGTCGTCGTCCCAGCCGGGAAAGCACATCCAGACGAAGTCGCCGCGGGGGCCGACGAGCACGCCGCGCTCGCCGTCGGCGAGAAAGGCGTAGTCGCGCAGGACGGTCGGGTGGGCGAGGCCCGGCTGAAGCTCGAGATCCTCGCCGCTCATCTGGCCAGGCGCGCCAGCGCCAAGCCGGCGGCGCCAGCGGCGGCGGCAAGTCCCGCGGCGATCTGCGGGCGGTGGGTCGTTGCCCAGAGCTGCAGGCTGCGGGTGCGCGCCTGGCCGTCGAAGCGGCCATGGGTGGAGGCCTCACGGGGAACCGGCTCGAAGAGGTTGTCCGGCCGGTCGGGGCTGACCGGCAGATCCTGGACCTGCTGCGAGTCGAACCCGTTGCGGGAGAGATACCAGTCGCCAAGGCGGGGGGCGAGCTTGTTTCCGACGATTGCCTTGACGGCGGGGAATCCGCAATACAGCTCCCGGCGGCGCTTGTGGGCGGCGTGGTAGATCGCCGACGCCGGGACCTCGGGCTGGTAGATCGGCGGCACCGGCTGCGGATGCCTGGGCAGCCTGGTGCGGCACCAGTTGAACTGCGGCGTGTTGACGGCGGGAAGCTGAACCATCGTGATCCAAACATTGCTGCCGTTGTGCATGAGCTCGGTGCGGACCGAGTCGGTGAAGCCCCGCATTCCGAACTTGGCCCCGCAGTAGGCGGCCTGCAGCGGTATCGCACGGTAGGAGAGCGCTGATCCGACCTGGACCACCGTGCCCCGGTCACGGGGGACCATCCGCTTCAACGCCGCCATCGTCCCGTAGACCGCGCCCAGGTAGGTGACCTGGGTGGCGCGGGTGAACTCCTCGGCGCTGATCTCGGTGAAGGGCGCGAAGATCGTCGCCATCGCGTCGTTTACCCAGACGTCGATGGCGCCGAAGCGGTCCTCGGCCTGCCGCGCGGCCTGCTCGACCTGGTCGGCGTAGGCGACATCGGTGGGGATCGGCAGGGCTTCGCCGCCGAGCGAGTCGACCTCGCTGCTCGCCTGCTCAAGTCCCTTTTCGTCGCGAGCGAGGAGGGCGACGCGAGCGCCGCGCCTGGCGAACTCGTGGGCCACCGCGCGGCCCACCCCCGCGGACGCTCCGGTGACAACCACCGATTCGGCTGATGCTCTGCCCATTGTTCCCCTTTCGATCCAAAGACCGGCGCGGCCGACTGCCCACCTGCACTCGGGCTACCCTCGCGCACGATCGCCAATCCGAGCTGTCGGATGAATGACCGGCGCCGAACTCGGGACGGGTGGCCCGGCCCCGCCCGGGGTAGACGGCTCCTCGACGTGCAGTCCCGGTCCTCGCCAACCGATCGCGCCGCCGCCGGCGCCGAGCGCCTGCGGGCGGATGGAGTTCCCCCGGGATGGAGCCACAACCCGACTTCGCCCTCGCGCCGCGGCCTGCTCGCGGCGCTGGCGGCGGCCGGCCTGCTGGTTTCGATCTACCTGACGCTCTACCAGTGGGACGCCTGGGGCGACGTCTGGGACCCGTTCTTCGACTCCCGCAAAGTGCTCGACCTCACCGAACCGGTCCCCGACGCGCTGGCCGGCGTGCTCGCCTACGGCGGGGAGCTGGTCCTGCTGGCGCTGGGCGGCCGCGACCGCTGGCGCAGCCTTCCCTGGGCCTGCCTGGCGCTCGGGGCGATGCTGGCCGCAGGCGCCGTCATCTCGATCGGGCTGATCGTCGTGCAACCCACGGTCGCGGGATCCTGGTGCACCCTCTGCCTCGTCTCGGCCGCCCTCTCGCTGGGCCTTTTCGCGCTCGGGGCCGAAGAGGCGGTCGCCGCCTTGCAGCACGTGCGGCGGGCCCGTGACATGGGCGTCTCGCTCGGCGACGCCGTCTGGGGGCGCGCGGCCTTCGCCTCCGAACCGCTGCGTTCTGCCGCGCCCGATCGCGGTCGGTTGTCAGAAAACTGACCGTCGAGGCGGATTCCCCCGGCCAACGGGGGCGGTGCTCGTTTCCCGGCCGCGGGCGCGGGTAGCCGCGCTTCGAGTTCCATCCCAGCCGCGGCGACAGAGCCACTCCGACGCCTGCGGTCAAATGAGCTCGGCAACAACCAGCTTCCGACGAGGAAAGGACCGCTGCATGTCAGAGACCGTAGGAGCATTCACCCTCAGGCGCCTGGCGGAGCATGGGATCGACCGCGTCTACGGCTACCCCGGCGACGGCATCAACGGCATCCTCGGCGGCTTTCATCAGCACGGCGACAAGGTGGAGTTCATCCAGACCCGGCATGAGGAGATCGCCGCATTCTGCGCCTGCGCCCACGCCAAGTACACCGGTGAGGTGGGAGTCTGCATGGCGACCTCGGGGCCCGGAGCCGTCCACCTTCTCAACGGCCTCTACGACGCCAAGCTCGATCACCAGCCGGTGGTCGCGATCGTCGGCCAGCAGAAGACGCTTTCGCTGGGGGCCAACTACCAGCAGGAGATCGACCTGACGACGCTGTTCAAGGATGTCGCCTCCGAATACGTCCAGGTCTGCATGTCGCCGGCGCAGATCACCCAGTTGGTCGACCGCGCCGTGCAGATCGCCAAGGCGACGCGGTCGGTGACCTGCGTGATCGTCCCCGCCGACGTCCAGGAGGAACCTTACGAGCAGCCCCCGCGCGAGCACGGCGCCGTCTTCTCCTCGCCGACCGAGCCGGCACCCTCACGGGTCATCCCCCCGGCCCGCGAGATCCGGCGGGCCGCCGAGATCCTCAATGCCGGCGAGCGGCCCGCGATCCTGATCGGCCAGGGCGCCGCGGGCGCCGCCGATGAAGTGATCGAGGTCGCCGAGCTGCTCGGCGCCGGGGTCGCCAAGGCGCTCAACGGCCGCGCCGCGCTTCCCGACGACCTGCCCTTCGTCACCGGGCCGATCGGCCTGCTCGGCTCGATTCCGAGCGACCAGATGATGCAGGGCTGCGACACGTTCCTGATGGTCGGCTCGAGCTTTCCCTACTCCGAGTGGCTGCCGGAACCCGGTCAGGCACGTGGAGTGGAGATCGACATCGACGGCCGCATGGTCGGAATCCGCTATCCGATGGAGGTCGGCCTCGTCGGCGACGCCCGCGACACCCTTGCCGAGCTGATTCCGCAGCTCGAGCGCAAGCCCGATCGCTCATGGCGCGAGGAGATCGAGTCCAACGTCGAGCGCTGGTGGGAGATACAGGCCGAGCAGGCGATGCTGGAAGCCGATCCGATCAATCCGCAGCGCGTCTTCTTCGAGCTCAACCAGCGCCTCCCCGAGCGCTGCATCCTCAGCGCCGACTCGGGCTCGGCGACGAACTGGTGGGCACGCCAACTCCGCCTGCGCAAGGGGATGAAGGCTGCGCTCTCGGGAACCCTGGCGACGATGTGCCCCGGGGTCCCCTACGCGTTCGCCGCCAAGATGGCCTACCCCGATCGCCCGGTGATCGCTGCTCTCGGCGACGGCGCGATGCAGATGCTCGGCATCAACGCCCTGATCGATATCGCCAACCGCTGGCAGCAGTGGGGCAACAAGCAGTTGGTCGTGCTGGTGCTCAACAACCGCGACCTCAACCAGGTCACCTGGGAGCAGCGGGTGATGGTCGGCGACCCCAAGCTCGAGGCCTCACAGGTGATTCCCGACTTCCCATACGCCCGCTATGCCGAGATGCTGGGCCTGCGCGGGATCCGAGTCGAGTCCCCGGACCAGGTCGGCGACGCCTGGGACGAGGCGCTGGCCGCCGACCGGCCGGTCGTCTACGAGGCGATCACCGATCCCGAGGTCCCGCCGCTGCCACCGCACATCTCGGTCGAGCAGGCGACCTCGCTGAGCAAGGCGCTGCTGAAGGGCGATCCCGCCGCCGGCCAGATCATCCGGCAGTCGTTCAAGGCCAAGGTGAAGGAGATGGTCACGCGCTGATGGCGGTGATCGCCCCCGCCCGCGTCGAGGTCGGGGTCGAGGACCTCGAGGTCAGCGCCTGCACCATCCCGACCGACGAGCCCGAGTCCGACGGGACGCTTGCCTGGAGCTCGACGACGATCGTCCTGGTCGAGGCGCGTGCCGGCGGCGAGTCGGGGTTCGGCTACACCTACGGCGAGACCGCCGTCGCCGAGCTGATCGGCACCAAGCTCGCCGACGTCGTGACCGGCGCCGACGCGATGTCTCCGCCGCAGGCGTGGGCGGCGATGCAGCGCCAGCTCCGCAACGCCGGCCGACCGGGAATCGGAGCGATGGCCGCCTCCGCGGTGGACGTGGCGCTCTGGGACCTGAAGGCGAAGCTGCTAGGGGTGGCGCTCGCCGATGCACTTCCACGCTTTCACGAGGCCGTGCCCGTCTACGGCAGCGGCGGCTTCACCTCCTACAGCGACGAGCGCCTTGCCGAACAGCTCTCGGGCTGGGCCCACGGCGAGCAGATACCTCGGGTGAAGATGAAGGTAGGCCGCGATCCGATGCGTGACCCCCACCGCCTGAAGGTCGCACGGGAGGCGGTCGGCGACGGGGTCGAGCTGATGGTCGACGCGAACGGTGCCTTCTCCCGCAAGCGGGCGCTCGCCTGGGCACATCGCTATGCGGCCGAGTTCGGCGTCACCTACTTCGAGGAGCCGGTCAGCTCCGAGGACACCGAGGGCCTGCGGATGCTGCGGGACGCCGGCCCCCCGGGGCTGGCGATCGCCGCCGGTGAATACGCGTGGGATCTGCCCGGCCTCGCCGAGCTCGGCGGCTGCGTCGACGTCCTGCAGGCCGACGTCACCCGCTGCGGGGGCATCACCAACCTGATCCGCGCCGACGGCATCTGCAAGTCGCTGCAGGTCCCGTTCTCCGCCCACTGCGCTCCGGCGATCTCCGCCCACGCCTGCTGCGCGATGGAGACGCTTGTCCACCTCGAGTACTTCCACGACCACGTCCGCATCGAGAGGATGCTCTTCGACGGCACCCTCGAGCCCGAAGGCGGCCGTTTGAAGCCGGATCGCTCGCGCCCCGGCCTGGGTCTGGAGCTGAAGCGCTCCGAGGCGGAGAGGTTTCGGGCATGAGCACCGCCGCCGGGCGAGGCCGCTGGACCCACCCGGCTGTGGCAGCCTGGCGCGAGCGCGGCGGGGGCGGCCACGAGACGTTGGCGCCGGAGGGCGTCGAGAGGATCGACCGCCGCGCTCTGGAGCGGGAGCTGCGCGACGCGGTGCGGGGCGAGGTTCGCTTCGACGCCGGCAGCAGGGCGATCTACTCGCACGACAGCTCGAACTACCGCCAGCCTCCGATCGGGATCGTGATTCCGACCGACGCCGAGGACGTGGTCGCGGCGATCGAAGTCTGCCGCCAGCACCGGGCTCCGGTGCTGTCCCGGGGTTGCGCGACGAGCCTCTCCGGCGAGACCACCAACGTTGCGGTGGTGATCGACTTCTCGAAGCTGATGCGGGAGATCATCGAGGTCGATCCGGGCGCGGGCCGGGCCCGGGTCCAGCCGGGGGTGATCCGCGACCAGCTCTCGAATCGGACCGAGCGCGATCACAACCTCACTTTCGCCCCCGACACCTCGACCCATGAGTACGCGACCTTCGGGGGGATGATCGGCAACAACTCCTGCGGGATCCATTCGGTGATGGCCGGACGCACGTCCGACAACGTCGAGGAGCTGGAGGTCGTCACCTACGACGGGCTGAGGATGCGGGTCGGGCCCACCGACCCCGGGCAACTCGAGCGGATCATCGCCGGCGGCGGTCGCCGCGGCGAGATCTACCGCCGCATGAAAGGCCTGCGCGACCGCCACGCGGACCTGATCCGCCAGCGCTTCCCGGACATCCCCAGACGGGTGTCCGGCTACAACCTCGACGAGCTCCTGCCCGAGAAGGGATTCAACGTCGCCAGAGCGATCACCGGGTCCGAGGGAACGCTGGCCGCCGTGCTCGAGGCAACCGTGCGCCTGGTCCACTCGCCCCCGGCCCGCTCCCTGCTGGTGCTCGGCTACGAGGACGTGTTCCACGCCGCTGACCACGTGACCGAGATCCTCGAGTTCGGCCCGGTCGGCCTCGAGGGCATCGATCACAGGCTGATCGAGGACATGGTGGTCAAGAAGGAGCACACCGGCGAGTTGACGATGCTTCCCGAGGGCGACGCGTTTCTGCTCGTCGAATTCGGCGCCGACAGCAAGAGCGAGAGCGACGAACGGGCCCGGGGGTGCATGGCGAAGCTGCAGAAGGACGCCGATTCGCCCAGCATGCAGCTCTTCGACGACCCCGAGCAGGAGAGGCGGCTGTGGGAGGTTCGCGAGGCTGGCCTCGGCGCCACCTCCTACGTTCCCGGTGAACGCGATCACTGGCCGGGCTGGGAGGACGCCGCGGTCCCCCCGCAGCACCTCGGCGACTATCTGCGCCGCTTTCAGCGCCTGCTCGACGACCACGATTACCGAGCGGCCCTCTACGGGCACTTCGGCGACGGCTGCGTGCATTGCCGGATCAACTTCGACCTGCGCAGCGCCGGAGGGCTGCGCACCTGGCGCAGCTTCCTCGACCGGGCAGCCGACCTGGTCGTCGAGTACGGAGGATCGCTGTCGGGCGAGCACGGCGACGGGCAGCAGCGGGCCGAGCTGCTGCCGAAGATGTACGGAGAGCAGCTGGTCCAGGCCTTCCGCGAGTTCAAGGCGATCTGGGATCCGGACAACCGGATGAACCCGCACAAGGTCGTCGACCCCTATCCGATCGTCTCCAACCTCAAGCTCGGCTCCGGCTACAGCCCGCCGCAGCCCGAGACGCACTTCTCCTACCCCGAGGACGGCGGCAGCTTCGCCCACGCCGCGCTTCGCTGCGTCGGCGCCGGCAAGTGCCGCGAGACCGACAGCGGAACCATGTGCCCGAGCTACATGGCGACCCGCGAAGAGATGCACACCACCCGCGGGCGCGCACGCATCCTCTACGAGATGCTCGAGGGCGAAACAGTCCGCGACGGCTTTCGCTCCGATGAGGTACACGAGGCGCTCGACCTCTGCCTCTCCTGCAAGGGCTGCAAGGGCGACTGCCCGGTGAGCGTCGACATGGCGACCTACAAGGCTGAGTTCCTCTCCGGCTATTACAAGCGCCGGCTGCGGCCGCTGGCTGCCTACTCGATGGGCTTGATCATGTTTCACGCCCGCGCCGCCCAGCACGTCCCGCGCCTCGCCAATCTCCTCACCCAGACACCGGGCCTGCGCCAGCTGGTGCAGCTTGCCGCAGGACTGACGGCGAGGCGCACGTTGCCCCCCTTCGCCCCCGAGACCTTCAAGGACTGGTTCGCCGGCCGGGCCGTCGTGAATCCCAACGCCGACCCGGTCGTGCTCTTCGCCGACACCTTCAACAACTTCCTGCACCCGGAACCGGCCAAGGCGGCGGTTGAGGTTCTCGAGGACGCCGGCCTTCGAGTCGTCGTGCCGGCTCCGGCGCTGTGCTGCGGCCGCCCGCTCTACGACTACGGGATGCTCGACACGGCGAAGCGCTTCTGGCGCCGCAACCTGGAAGCGCTGCGGCCGCAGATCCAGGCGGGGACGCCGGTGGTCGGGCTGGAGCCCAGCTGCGTGGCGGCCTTCAGGGACGAGCTGCCGAACCTGATGCCGCACGACGAGGATGCCAAGCGCCTCTCGCTGCAGACCTTGACCCTGGCCGAGTTCCTGCAGCGCCATGCCGAGGATTGGCAGCCCCCGCGCCTCGAGCGCGAGGCCCTGGTCCACGGCCACTGCCACCAGGACGCCGTGATCGGGATGAGCGCCGAGCGGGACCTGTACGAGCGGCTCGGCCTCGACTTCGAGCTGCTCGACTCGGGCTGCTGCGGACTGGCGGGCTCGTTCGGGTTCGAGCGCGGCCACGACGAGATCTCGGTGCAGATCGGCGAGCAGCGGCTGATGCCCGCCGTACGGGAGGCACCGAAGGACGCACTGCTGATCGCCGACGGCTTCTCCTGCAAGACCCAGATCGAGCAGCTCAGCGATCGCCGTGCCCTGCACACCGCCCAGGTGCTGAAGATGGCGCTGGTCGAAGGCGCGGGGGCGGCCGGAGCGTACCCGGAGAGCGGCTACCCGGACGTGGTGCTCGACGGGCGCCCTTGGCGCGCCGTTGGGGCCGCAGCGATCGGAACCGCGGCGCTGGCCGCCGGCGCGGCGCTGATGGCACGCCGATGAAGGAGTCATTCGCGCCGGGGCAGCCGTACCTGGCCGGGGAAACCGTCACCCCGGGCCGCTTCGCCTGCGAGCGCTGCGGGCACCAGCTCGAGGTCCCCGACCCGCGGGTCACCAACCTGCCCGTCTGTCCGCACTGCCACAACGACACCTGGGCCGGGGTTCGGAGCCTCCTCGGCATCGGCAGCCGCGCCTGACGGGCCGCCGCTGGCCGGCCGTGACCAACTGGATCGAGCAATCGGGGCGCCCGGATTTGAACCGGGGACCTCACCGACCCGAACGGTGCGCGCTACCAGGCTGCGCCACGCCCCGAGATCGCGATTATCTCAGAGGGCAGCTGCTCAACTGTCGCCGGGGCCGCGGTGCGAAAGCAGGGCAGCTGCAGGCTGGCCCCGGTCAGCTAGAGCACGGTGCTGGCGAACGACCCGAGCGGCCATGCGATCGCTCGGGACCCGGGGCCAGCGGTCCTGCACCTTGAGGCTCGGTCATCTGACCGAATCGATCGCGCGCTCGATCTTGCCCAGGCTCGGGCTGTCCTGCAGGGTCTGGGTGCCGCCGGGCCCGGTGACGATCGCCGCCGGCTCGGCGCGGATCCTGAGACCCGATGCGAGGCTCTCGTAGCTCGCGAGGCGTTTGTGGATCTTGCCGTCGGGCCCGCCCTCCTGATCGAGGTAATCGCGCCACTGCGGGACGTCGAGCTCCGGGATCGACCCCGCCACCGCTGTGAGGAAGTCCTCGTCGACGCCGAAGCGCTTCGCTTCGTTCTGGTTGCGGAAGAACAGGTAGATGTAGGGCCAGGCGTAATCCTGGTCGGCCGCCGCCTCCGCGCCTAAGAAGCCCAGCTCCTCGGTCGAGGGGCTGAACGAGTAATGGCGGTACTCGAGCTGCAGGTCTCCGGGGCGGACCTGGTCGTCGACCAGGGTCGGGATCGTGGACAGGAACTGCTCGCGGCAGCTCGAGCACTGGAGGTCGTCGAACCACTCGACCGTGACCGGGGCGTCGGGCGAGCCCAGCCGGTCGCCGTCGGCCCGCACGCCGCCGAAGATCTGCTGGGCGTCGTCGATGCCGTTGATCCGGACCTGGCCGCGGTCCGGCTTCTGGGTCGAGAGCTCGACGATCCCGTAAACCAGGATGAAGGCGGCGAGGGCGAGCAGGGCCAGCACCCGCCAGCGACCGCGACGGCGGCCCCGCTGGCCGACGGCTGGGCTCATCTAGCCTGCGACCGCCTTGTAGTAGCGCACCGCGAGGCCGGTGAGCAGGGTGCGAAATCCCTCCTCGACGCTGATCCCCTCGCCCTCGGCATAGGCCTCCAGCCCGCGCTCCTCGATTTCGACGCTACAGCGCACGACCTCATCGACGAGGTCGGGATGCTGGTCGCTGAAGAACGCCCCCATCGAATACAGGTCGGTGTCCATCAGCGACTCGATGAACGAGTCGCGGCCACCGAGCTGCTCCGGAGTTGCCTCGGTACGCGCCATCGCTGAATCGTAGATTGGCCGGGCCGCGAGCATGCCGCCGACCGCCGACGGGCCACGGTCGCGTAGGTTTCGGCCGTGGCCTCCCGCAACGAGATCATCGCCTTCTGTGACGAGCTGCTCGACGTCGGGCGGTTCGGCGACTACGGCCCGAACGGCCTGCAGGTGCCCGGCGCGGCCGAGGTATCGGTGATGGCCAGCGGCGTGTCCGCCAACCGCGAGTTTCTCGAGGGCGCGGTCGAGGCCGGCGCCCAGCTCGCCGTCGTCCACCACGGTCTCTTCTGGGGCGGCGACCCGCAGGCGCTCAGCGAGCAGATGGCGGCGCGGCTGCGCGTGACCCTGGAGGCGGAGCTCTCGCTTGCCGCCTACCACCTGCCGCTCGACGCCCACCGGGAGATCGGCAACAACGCGCTGCTCTGCGAACGGCTGGGCTTCGAGGCGGACGCGACCGAGCTCGCCGTGATCGAAGGGCATCCGATCGGGATCGTCGGCCGCAGCCGCGAGGGAATGGAGCCGACCGAGCTGGTCCGCAGGGTTGCCGAGCTCTGCGGTCGCCAGCCGCTCGCCTTCGACGCGGGGCCCGACCGGGTCCACTCGATCGGCATCGTCAGCGGCGGCGGCTCCTCGGAGCTGCGGGGTGCGATCGAGCTCGGACTCGACGCTTTTTTGACCGGCGAGCCCCGCGAGCCGGTGATGGCCGAGGCCCGCGAGGGGCGGATCCACTACCTGGCGGCGGGCCACTACGCAACCGAGACGTTCGGCATCCGACGCCTCGGTGAGCTGGCCGCGGATCGCTTCGGTATCGAGCACCGATTCGTCGACGTGCCGAACCCGATCTAGGCATGCCGCAAATTCGGCTTTTTTGGTTGACACATCCGCAACAGTCGGTATATATCCGCCCTACCAATTAGTTCGAGAGAGGGAGATTTAGAGTGGCCAATCACTTGACGCCCACCGAGCTCGCCGACGAGATGAACATGAAGCGGCGGGAGGTGATCGCCAAGTGCATGGAGATGGGAGTCCCGATCTTCAACGGCCGCATCGACAAGACCCTCTTCACCTCTTCGCTACGCAGCATCACAGAGCACAAGAGCCAGGCCAGCGCCGCCTGAGCGGCGCGATCGCCCGCCCCTGGCGTCCTCCAGAGCCCTGACGTAGACTTCCCTGGCCGGGGAGCCAGTCCCCGCATTCGCAAGGCAGTCGAGAGCTAGGAGAGACATGGAGCAGGCGGCAGCGCCGCGCCCCGAGACCACGCCGACCGTCAGCGCCGAGGGCGCCAGCAAGACGATCGCGGACCTGCTGCCCAACGCGGTCGCTCGGTTCGGCCCACAGCCGGCCGTGATGTTCAAGGACGACGACGGTAAGTGGGTGACCCGCAGCTTCGACGAGGTCGCCGACACCGTCCGCAGCCTCTCGCTGGGGCTGATCGACTTCGGAGTCGAGAAGGGCGACAAGGTCTCGATCCTCGCCAACACCCGTCCCGAATGGACCTACTTCGACTTCGCCGCGCTGACCGCCGGCGCCGTCGTCGCCCCGATCTACCAGACCAACTCCCCCGAGGAGTGCCGCTACGTCCTGGTCGACTCCGACGCGAAGGTCGTCGTCGTCGAGGACGAGGAGCAGATGGAGAAGATCCGCGCCGTGCGCGACGAGTGCCCGCAGCTCGAGCAGGTGATCCGGATGACGGGGCAGAGCGACGACGCGATCTCGATGCAGGACCTCGCCGACCGCGGCGCCGGGATGGACGAGTCCGACTGGGATCAGCGCTGGCGCTCGGTGACCCCCGACGACGTCTGCACCTTCATCTACACGTCGGGCACCACCGGCCCGCCGAAGGGCTGCGTGATCACCCACGGCAACTACCGCGCGATGCTCGACATGGTCAACTCGGTCTCGGTGATCGAGCAGGAGGAGCTCACCTATCTCTTCCTCCCCCTCGCCCACTCGTTTGCGGTGCTGATCCAGTTCGGGAGCTTCGACCTCGGGGCCACCCTCGCCTATTGGGAGCGCGATCCGCTGAAGATCGCCGCCAACCTTGTCGAGCTCAAGCCCACCTACTTCCCCTCGGTGCCGCGCATCTTCGAGAAGATCTATGCGGCTGCCACCGCCAGGGCGGAGGCCGCGGGGGGGCTCACGAGGCTGGTCTTCAATTGGGCGATCGGGGTCGGCAAGCGGGTCCGCGAGGTGGAGCGCCAGGGGCGCGAGCCCGGGCCGCTTCTGAGCCTGCAGTACAAGATCGCCGACCGCCAGGTGCTGTCGAAGATCCGCGGCCTGTTCGGCGGCCGGCTGCGCCTCGCCGTCTCCGGCGCGGCGCCGATCAACCCCGAGATCCTGCGCTTCTTCGAGGCCGCCGGCGTCCTCGTGCTCGAGGGCTGGGGGATGACGGAGACCTCCACCGCAGCGACGATCTCCACTCCCGACGACTACAAGATCGGCACGATCGGCAAGCCGTTCCCCGGCTGTGAGGTGAAGATTGCCGACGACGGCGAGATCCTGGTCAAGGGCCCGAACGTGTTCCAGGGCTACTACAAGAACGACGAGGCGACCAAGGAGGCGCTGGCCGACGGCTGGCTGCACACCGGCGACCTCGGCGCAATCGACCCGGACGGCTACATCACGATCACCGGCCGCAAGAAGGACATCATCATCACCGCGGGCGGCAAGAACATCACCCCCGCCAACCTGGAGGCGGAGATCAAGCAGCATCCGCTGGTTTCCCAGTGCGTGGTGATCGGCGACCGGCGCCCCTACCTCGTCGGCCTGGTCACGCTCGATCCCGACGAGGCCGTCGCCTACGCCAAGCAGCACGGCCTGCCCGAGGATCCCGAGGCCCTGGCCTCAAACGAAGGGGTCAAGGCCGAGATCGACGCCCATGTCGCCGAGATCAACAAGAAGTTCGCCCGGGTCGAGCAGGTGAAGAAGATCCGCATCCTGCCGCACGATCTTTCGCAGGCCGGCGGCGAGCTGACCCCGACCCTGAAGGTCAAGCGGGCCGCGGTCGCCTCGAACTACGAGCGCGAGATCGACGAGCTCTACAACAGCTAGCCGCGGCTAGCCGGCTTCGTCAGACCCGCGCAGCAGCGCCGAGGTGGTCTGCTCGAGCACCCGGCGCCAGGCCGAGGTCGGCCCCGGCTCCTCCTCGGTCGCCCGGTCGACCACCTTGCGCACCCGGCGGGCCGAGATCTTGATCCCGTGGCGCTCGGTGATCTCCTTGTAGTGGCGATAGTCCTTGGCCAGCGCCACGGTCACCGACTCGAAGCCGTGCTTGGCGATCTGCAGCCGCGCCGAGTAGTCGAGGATCGAAGTGCCGAACATCAGCTCGTCGTTGGGCTCGGGCTCGATCAGGATGATGTCGACGCCGGGGTACTTCTCTCGCCACGAGGCCATCGCCTGGTGCAGCCGCGCATGGGCCATCAGCTTGAAGGCCTGGTTGCCGATCGCCGGCAGGCCCATGTCGGAGACGCGGCGCACCCTGGTCCCGAAGATGGTCGGGATCTGCTTCTGGAAGTCGTTGACGAACGGAACCAACGGGTTGACGACGACGATGAACCTGGCGCCCCGCTCGACCGCGATGTCGACGTTGGTGGTCGAGCGGATTCCGCCGTCGACGAGCTGGCGGCCCTTGAGGTCGACCGGCTCGTAGACGATCGGGAGCGCGGTCGAGCACTTGACCGCCTTGGAGATCGGCACGTCGGACCACTCGCCCTCGCCCAGGATCACCCGCTCGCAGGTGTCGAGGTCGGTTGCGGTCAGGTAGAGCTCGCGCTGCAGCATCCGGAAGTCGTTGCTGCGATCCGGGTCGGAGAGCACCTCCTCGACGTAGTTCTCCAGGCCGTTGCCGGTGTAGAGGCCGTTCGGCAGGCCCTCGGCGAGGCCGACGCCGACGTCGATCAGCGAGAACTGGCCGATCCGCTGGACGAGGTGCTGGGCGAGGCCGACCAGGCGCAGCGGATAGACCGCCGCCTTCTGGACGAAGCCACGGTAGTTGGGCCGCAGCATCGTGCCCAGGTCGGGGTCCTTGATCGGGGACGGCAGGCGCTTGTTGAGCACCCGCATCATCTCCTCCGGAGTCACCCCGTTGGCCAGCATCGAGGCGACGAAGGAGCCGGCGCTGGTGCCGACGTAGAGGTCGAACTCGTTGACCGTGCGGTTGACGGCCAGCAGGTCGAAGGCCCGCAGAGCCCCGATCTCGTAGACGCCGCCGGTGAAGCCGCCGCCGCCGAGGACGAGGGCCGTCTTCGAGCGACGCCTCCTCGGCTTCCTCCGCCCCTCCGTGGACGCCTCCAGCTTGACGACCTTGCCCATGGCCGGATCGGTTATACCAGCCTGGCCAGGCAGCCAAGCGGGTTTGCCCAATCCCGCTACCCTCGCCCCCCGCGCTTGTTGGTATCCACGTGAAGCGAGCCTCGATCGTCGCCCTGGCCACCCTCGTGGCGCTCATCACGATGGTCGCAGCGAGCACCGCCGCGCCTGCCCGGCCGACGCCGCGATCGGGCCCTCGGGCACTGGCGCCGGACCGTGCCGCCCGCACGCCGGTGGCGCGCGGAACCGGCGCCGCAACCAGCTCGATCTCGCGCAGGGCCCTATGCGGGCGCCTGCGGGCGCGCCTGCGCCGTGGCGGCGGGGCCAGCGGCCTGTTCGTGCTCGACGCCGAGACCGGCGGCCGCGTCTGCGGCAGCCACGGCCGCCGGCGCCGCATCCCCGCCTCCAACATGAAGCTGTTCACGACCGCCACCGCGCTGGCCCGCTTCGGCCCCGAGGAGCGCCTCGAGACGTCGATCTGGCGCTCCGGAGACGTCGACGCGGCCGGCGTCCTGCACGGCAACCTCTACCTCGTCGGCGGCGGCGACCCCGCCCTCTCCAGCCCGATCTTCGCCCGCCGCTTCCTCGGCGGCGTCGGCACCAACCTGTTCGGGCTGACGCCGCTGGTCGAGTCGGCCGGGATCTCGCGCGTGACCGGGCACCTCTACGCCGACGACACGATCTTCGATCGCGTCCGCGGGGTCGCCGACTCCGGCTATCGCACCAGCCCCTACATCGGCCCGCTCTCCGGGCTCAACTACGACTCCGGCTACAGCGACGACCGGGCGCGCCGTTTCGCCTCCGACCCCCCGATCGTCGCCGCCGGGGCGCTGGCCGGCGACCTGCGCGCGGCCGGCGTCAGGGTTTCCCGCGACGTGTCGCGGCGGGCCCTGCCCGAGCAGGGCACCGAGAAGATCGGCGAGGTCGGCTCGCCGAAGATGAAGGCGCTGACCAACGAGACCGACGTCTACTCGAACAACTTCTACGCCGAGACCCTGCTCAAGGACATCGGCGCGCACTTCGGCGGTGGCGGCACCACCGGCGCCGGTGTCAAGGTCGTGAAGCGCTACGTGCGCGGCCTGGGAAGCGGCGTGCAGCAGATCGACGGCTCGGGGCTGACGCGCTCCAACCGCGTTACCCCTGCGCAGGTGGCGAGGCTGCTGGTCGCGATGCGAAAGACGCCGGCGGGGGAGGACTTCGTCGCCTCGCTTCCCGTCGCCGGCCGCGAGGGCACCGTGGCGACGAGGATGCGCGGCACCGCCGCCGCCGGCCGCTGCCGGACCAAGACCGGCACCCTGACCGGGGTCAGCGCGCTGTCGGGCTACTGCTTCAACCGCGACGGCAAGGTGATGGCCTTCTCGATCCTGATGAACCGGGTCAGCGACCTCAACCGGGCGCACCTGCAGCAGGACCGCATCGCGGCGCTGATCGCCCGCTACTAGCCAGGACTGAAACCCGGCCTCGACGGGCGGGGTATGTGTCGCCATGCCCGATCTGAGCAAGGCAGTCGAGGCGGAGCGCGAGCCAGGTTTTCTCACCGCGATCCCGGAGCGCAAGCTTCTGCGCTGGATCGCGGCCCGCCTGCCGCGCTGGATCCTCCCCGACGACCTGACCCTGCTCGGCGTCCTCGGCGCACTCGGGATCTGCGCCGCCTACCAACTCTCCAACAACGACCTCGCCTGGCTTTGGGTCGCGAGCGGGCTGCTGGTCGTGCAATGGCTGGGTGACAGCCTCGACGGCACCCTTGCCCGGGTGCGCAAGATCGAGCGGCCGACCTACGGCTACTACATCGACCACATCGTCGACGCCTTCGCCACCGCGGCGATCGGCATCGGGCTCGGCCTCTCTCCCTTGATGCTGCTCGCGGTCGGCACCCTGATCGTCGTCGGCTATCTGATCCTCTCGATCAACGTCTACCTCGAGAGCTACGCCTTCGGCCGCTTCAACATCGGCTACGGCTTCATCGGCCCTACCGAGGTGCGGCTGATCCTGATCACGATCAACACCGCCGTCGCCCTCGGCTGGGGCTTGAGCTTCCACGCCTTCGACCTGCGGTTGACCGCGCTCGACCTGGTCGGCCTGGGGATCGTGGCGGCGATGTTCGGAGCGCTGACATTCCGCGTGATCCGCAACCTGCGCGAGCTCTCGCGCCGCGAGCCCGCCGCCTCGCGCCGGGGCGAGCCGGCGCCGCAGGAGAGCCCCGAGCTAGCCGCCGACTAGCTTCCGCAGGGCCTTCTCGTCGAGGATCTCCGTCCCCAGCTCCTCGGCCTTCTGCATCTTCGAGCCGGGATCCTCGCCGGCCACCACGTAGTCGGTCTTCTTCGAGACCGAGCCCGTGACCTTGCCGCCGGCTCGCTTGATCAGCGCCGTCGCCTCCTCGCGGGTCATCTCCGGCAGGGTGCCGGTCAGGACCAGGGTCTTGCCGTCCAAAGGGCCGCCGCGGGCCGGCCGCCGCGGGCCTTCCTGCTCGAACTTCAGCCCCCGTTCGCGAAGCCGGCCGATCAGTTCCCGGGTGCGCTCGTCGGCCAGCGAGTCGGCGATCTGCACGGCCATGATCGGTCCCACCCCCTCGACCTCCTCGATCCACTCGGGATCGGCCTTGAGCAGGGCATCGACCGATCCGAAATGGTCGGCGAGCGCCTCCGCGGTCACGTAGCCGACTCCGGGCAGCCCGAGGCCGTAGAGGACGCGGTTGAAGGGCCGCTCGCGCGAGGCCTCGATCTGCGCCAGCAGGTTTCCCGCCGAGACCTCCCCGAATCCCTCCAGCTCCTGAAGCTCTTCGGCCTCGAGATCGTAGATGTCGGCGACGTCCTCGATCAGCCCCTCGTCGAGAAAGCGCCAGGCCTGCTTCTCGCCGAAGCCCTCGATGTCCATCGCTCCCTTGCTGACGAAATGCTTGACATGCTGGAACTGCTGACCCGGGCAGCCGCTGCGGTTCGGGCAGTAGGTGAAGACGCCCTCGCTGGGCTTCACCGTCTCGGTCCCGCAGAGCGGGCACTTCTTCGGGGGCTTCGGCTTGCGCAGCCCCTTCCTCTTCCGCGGCAGCTTCGGGGCGACGACCGCCGGGATCACGTCACCGGCCCGCATCACGACCACCTCGTCGCCCTCGCGCACGTCCTTTCGCGCCAGGTCCTCCTCGTTGTGCAGGGTCGCGGTGCTGACGGTGACCCCGCCGACATGGACGGGCTCCAGCATCGCGAACGGGAACAGCGCCCCGGTCCGCCCCACGTTCCAGACCACCTTCTTCAGCCTCGTCGTCGCCGTGGTCGGGGCGAACTTCCAGGCGATCGCCCAGCGCGGCTCGCGGCCGACGACGCCGAGCTCGCGCCAGAGGCCGCGTTCGTTGACCTTCACCACCACCCCGTCGATCTCGTAGTCGAGCTCGTCGCGGCGCTGCTCCCACCAGCGGCATCGCTCGACCACCGAGTCGATCTCGTCGTGGGAATCGGTGTCGGGGTTGACCTTGAAGCCGCGCTCGCGCAGCCAGTCCATCTCCTCCGCATGGGTCGCGAGGTCGAGGCCCTCAGAGGCGCCGATCCCGTAGCACCAGATCGACAGCGGGCGCTCCGACGCCACCTGTGGGTCGAGCTGGCGGATCGATCCCGCCGCCGCGTTGCGGGGGTTGGCGAAGGTCGGCTGCCCGGCCTCGGCGCGCCGGGCGTTGAACTCGGCGAAGGCTTCGATCGGCAGGTAGACCTCGCCGCGCACCTCGACCAGCGGCGGCCAGTCCTCGAAGCTCAGCGGGATCGCCTTGATCGTGCGCAGGTTGTGGGTGACGTCCTCCCCGATCCGGCCGTCGCCTCGGGTGGCGCCGCGGGTCAGGACCCCGTTCTCGTAGGTGAGCGAGATCGCCAGGCCGTCGATCTTCGGCTCGGTCGTGTAGCTGGTCTGGGCGGCTGAGATGTCGAGCTTGTCGAGCAGGCGGCGCAGCCGCGCCTCCCAGCCGCGCAGCTCCTCCTCGTTGCGCGCGTTGGCCAGCGAGAGCATCGGCTCGGCGTGCTGGACCTGCTCGAAGCGATCGAGCGGCTGGGCGCCGACCCGCTGGGTCGGAGAGTCGAGGCTGCGGAGCTCGGGATGCTCGGCCTCCAGGACGCGCAGCTGGTCGAGCAGCACGTCGTACTCGTCGTCGCCGATCTCGGGGTCGTCGAGGACGTAGTAGCGGCGGTTGTGGTGATCGAGCTCGCGCCGCAGCTTCGCGGCTCGCTTCGCCGCGTCGGCGGGGCTCACTGTTGTTCCGCAGCCGCCGCCGTCTCGGCCGCGTCGAGCATCGCCGCGAGATCCCAGTCGCGCAGGGGCTCCATGCCGCTGCGGTCGGTGAGGTCGAAGTGCACCGGGGTGACCGAGACCCTGCCGCGGGCGATCGCCGAGAGGTCGGATCCCTCCTCGTCCTCGAACGAGGGCTCGAAGCCGTAGATCTCATAGCGGCGCCGGTTCCCCGAGTCCTCGTCGACCAGCTTCAGCTCGTCGTTGTAGAGGCGCTTGCCGAGGTGGGTGACCTCGACTCCGGTCGTCTCGCCCGCCGGGCAGTTGACGTTCAGCAGCGTCCCCTCCGACATCCCGTCCTCGGCCAGCCGCCGCACCAGGCCTGCGAGGAACCCGGCCGCGACCTCGAAGTCGAAGCTGCGGCCGAGCCGGAAGTCCATCTCGCGCCGCTGCGACTGCTGCGAGATCGCCACCGCCGGAAGCCCGAGCACGATGCCCTCAAAGGCCGCGGCGACGGTCCCCGAGTAGGTGATGTCGTCACCGAGGTTGGAGCCGTGGTTGATCCCGGAGACGATCAGGTCGGGCCGGTCGCCGAGCAGCCCGAGGTCGGCGAAGCGCACGCAGTCGACCGGCGTGCCGTCGGTGGCAAAGCCACGCGCGCCGTCGCCGAACTCGATCTCCTCGATCGACAGCGGCGAGCGGGTGGTGATGCTGCGCGCGGTGGCGCTGCGGTTGGAGTCGGGCGCGATCACGTTGACCTCGAGCCCCTCGACCTCCTGCAGCGCCCGCCGTGCCGCGTGCAGTCCCTCGGCGGCGATGCCATCGTCGTTTGTGAGCAGGAGCTTCACCAGTGCCATCTTAAGGACGCCCGCCTCGCCGCCCTAGTAGCGCACGGAGGCCAGATAGAGCCCGTGCGGAGGGGCGGTGTCGCCGGCTCGCTGGCGCGGCGCGCCCTCGAGCAGGGCGGCGAATTGGTCCAGTGTTCGCTTCCCTTCGGCGACCTCGAGCATCGTGCCGACGAGAACGCGGACCATGTTGCGCATGAAGGCGTCGGCCTCGATCCAGAAGCAGAGAACACCGCTCGCCCCCTGATCCCACTCCGCTCGCATCACCTGCCGCTCGAAATGGACATGGTCGGTCTCGGTCGGGGTGAAAGCGGTGAAGTCGTGCCGGCCGGGCAGAGCCTCGGCGCAGGCGCGCAGCGCCTCGAGATCGAGGGTGCGCGGCCACCACAGCGCCCGCCCCTGCTCGAAGGGGCTCGGCCCGCTGCGGGCGAGGATCCGGTAGCAGTAGGTTCGCGAGCGCGCGTCGCGGCGGGCGTCGAAACCGTCCGCGGCCGAGGCGGCGGTTACGGCGACGTCGGCCGGCAGGACCGCGTTGAGCCGGTTCGCGAGGCCATCGGACGACCTTCGTCTCGGTCTCGAAGCTGGCCACCTGGCCCCAGGCGTGGACGCCGGCGTCGGTGCGGCCGGCGACGGTGAGCGTCGCCTGATCGGCAAGGATCGTCGCCAGAGCGGCTTCAAGCTCGCCCTGCACCGTGCGCAGCCCGGGCTGGGCTGCCCAGCCGCGAAACCCGGAGCCGTCGTATTCGATGTCGAGCCTGGTCGTCGGCAAAGTGACCGATCTCACGCTAGCCGGGCTGGCGTCGCGGGGCCCATCGGCGTAGCCTTGGTGCGACCCCGACCTCAGGAGCTCAGCGATGTCCAACATGACGGTCAACGATCGCAACGAGATGGAGCGGGCGACCTTCTCCGGCTCGAGCGAGCGAATCCGACGCGGCTCCGAGCGCGGCGCCCTCGTCTACAACGTCTTTGCGCTGATCGTCGGCGCGGCGCTCTGCGTCGCGGCGCTCAGCGTCATCGAGGGCTGGGCGCAGTGGGTCGTCCTGGGAGCGATCGTGGCGACCGTGGTCGGCTTCATGATCGCGATCAGCCCCAATCGCAAGGGCTGGTAGTCAGACCAGCTCGAGGAAGACCATCTCGGTCGAGTCCGAGCGGCGCGGTCCGAGCTTGACGATCCGCGTGTAGCCGCCTGCCCGCTCGCCGTAGCGCGGGCCAACCTCATCGAACAGCTTGTGGACCGTGAACTTGTCCTGACCGAGCGACTTCAGCGCCTGGCGGCGGGCGTGCAGATCACCCCGCTTTGCCAGCGTGATCAGCCTCTCGACCTCGGGCTTGACCGCCTTCGCCTTCGCCTGGCTGGTCTTGATTCGCTCGTGGGTGATCACCTGCTTCGAGAGGTTCGCCAGCAGGGCCTTGCGGTGGGCTGAGTCACGGCTCAGCTTTCCTCGCTGCTTTCGATGGCGCACGGTGGCAGCCTATTCGAGCTCAGTCGGGGCGGAGCGAGAGCCCTCGAGACTCGAGTGTCTCGATCACTTCCTCGATCGACTTCTGGCCGAAGTTCGGAATCGCGTTCAGCTCCGACTCCGACTTGCGGACCAGGTCGCCGACCGTCTGCACGCCGGCGCGCTTCAGGCAGTTGTACGAGCGCACCCCCAGCTCGAGCTCCTCGATCAGGATCTCGTCGAGCCCGTCGCCGCCCGGGGCCGCGACGGTGTCGGGGATCGTGTCGCCGCCGATGACCGCCGGCTCACGCGCGGTCAGCTCCTCGACCCGGTCGGCGTCGGTGAAGATCGCCAGGCTCTTGATCAGGATCTCGGAGGCCTCGCGGAGCGCCGCCGAGGGCTCGATCGAGCCGTCGGTCTCGAGGTCCAGCGTCAACTTGTCGAAGTCGGTGCGCTGCCCGACTCGGGCCGAGTCGACGTTGTAGGAGGCCCGGCGGATCGGCGAGAAGATCGAGTCGATCGGGACGACCCCGATCGGCGCCTCCTCGGCCTTGTTGTCCTCGGCGGCCGAATAGCCGCGCCCACGCCCGATCGTCAAATACATCTCGAGCTTGGTCTTCTTCTCGAGCGTCGCGATCGGCGCGTTCGGGTTGAGGATCTCGACTCCGGAGGGGAGGTCGATGTCCTTCGCCTTCACCTCACCGGGCCCGGTGGCGACGAGCGGCGCCTCGACCTCGTCGGCGTCGGTGTGCATGCGCACGACGATGTCCTTGAGGTTGAGAACGATGTCGGTGACGTCCTCCTTGACGCCCGGCACGCTCGAGAACTCGTGCGCGACGCCCTCGATGCGGACGCTGGTGATCGCGGCGCCGCCCAATGAGGACAGCAGGACGCGGCGCAGGCTGTTGCCGAACGTGTATCCGAACCCCTTGTCGAGGGGCTCGACCGTGAAGGAGCCGCGGTTGTCGTCCACCTTCTCGGCGCTGATTCTGGGTACCTGGAAATCAGTGGTCATTCGTTCCTCGGATTGTGGATTTACTTCGGGTGGCGCGGTCTACTTGGAGTACAGCTCGACGATGAGCTGCTCCTGGACCGGCGCGGAAATCTCGGAGCGCTCCGGGGCGCGGAGCACCTTTGCCGTGAGTGCGTCGTGGTCGGCCTGCAACCAGGCCGGCACCGTGGCGGTGAGCTCGGTCGCGGTGCGCACCGTCTCGGTTGCCGCCGAGTCGGGCTTGATCGAGATCACGTCATCGGGCCGCATCTGGTAGGAGGGGATGTCGACCCTGCGGCCATTGACCATCCAGTGGCCGTGGCGCACCAGCTGGCGCGCCTGGCGCCGCGAGGCCGCAAACCCAAGCCTGACCAGGACGTTGTCGAGCCGGCACTCGAGCAGCCGCAGCAGGTTCTCGCCTGTGATCCCCGGCTGGCGCGATGCCTTCTCGTAGTAGGAGCGGAACTGCTTCTCCAGAAGCTGGTAATAGCGCCGGGTCTTCTGCTTCTCGCGAAGCTGCTGCCGGTACTCGGACTGGCGCATCCGGCCACGGCCGTGCTCGCCGGGCGGATAGGAGCGGCGCTCGACTCCGCACTTGTCGGTGAAGCAGCGCTCGCCCTTGAGGAAGAGCTTCTGGCCCTCGCGGCGGCACTGCTTGCACTGGGGGCTGGTGTCGCGGGCCATTAGCGATGCCTCCTCTCGCGAGAGTGCGACTCAGCCGGCGAAAACCGAGTCAGCGAAGGACGTAGGGAGCGTGGTGCGCTTGAAAGTGCGCGAGCGACCGAGGACGCAGGCTGGCGACGGTTTGCAGACGGCTGAGGCGTGCTGTCGTGGGAGGAGTCATCGCTTAGACGCGCCTCCGCTTGCGGGGGCGGCAGCCGTTGTGGGCCTGGGGCGTGACGTCCTTGACCGTGGTCACCTCGAGCCCGGCAGCCTGCAGCGAGCGGATCGCCGTCTCGCGGCCCGAGCCGGCTCCCTTGGCGAACACCTCGACCCGCTGCAGCCCGTGCTCCATGCCCTTCTTGGCCGCGGAGTCGGCGGTCACCTGGGCGGCGAACGGGGTGCTCTTGCGCGACCCCTTGAAGCCCGCGCTGCCCGCGGACTCCCAGGCGATCACGTTGCCGTCGGTGTCGGTGAGGGTCACGATCGTGTTGTTGAAGGACGTCTTGATGTGAGCCTGGCCGTAGGCGATGTTCTTCTTGACCCGCCGGCGAGCCCGTCCCTTCTGTGCCTTTGGTTGCGCCATCGCTCGATCCCTACTTCGGCGTCGGCGCCCTGCGCTTGGCGGCCACGCTCATCCGCTTCGGGCCCTTGCGGCCGCGGGCGTTGGTCTTCGTGCGCTGGCCCCGCACCGGCAACCCGCGCCGGTGGCGCAGCCCGCGGTAGGAGCCGATCTCCTGCAGCCGCTTGACGTTCTGCGAGCGCTCACGCCGAAGGTCACCCTCGACGTTCTCCGACTCGACCGCCTCGCGGACCTTGACCACCTCGTCCTCGGTCAGGTCCTTGACCTTGGTGTTGGGGTCGACGCCGGCGGCGCTGAGGATCTTGCGCGCGGTCGACGGACCGACGCCGTAGACGTAGGTGAGGCCAACCTCGACCCGCTTGTCGGTGGGGATGTTTACGCCCGCGATCCGCGCCATCAGCCCTGCCGCTGCTTGTGCCGGGGATTCGAGCAGATCACGAGCACGGCGCCGCCACGGCGGATCACCTTGCATTTCTCGCACATCGGTTTTACGGACGCTCGTACCTTCATCGCCCTCGAATTCGTATCGGAAAAGGAGGCCCGGCGCCCCAGGAGTTGGGCTACGGGCTAAAAAAACCGGCCTTTCGGCCGACCGAGAAGGATAGCAGGGTGCCCACGCCTGCCTCAGGCACGGACGGAGGGCTAGCGCGGAAGCCCGCGGGTGATCGAAACCGTCTGCTGGAAGGTGGGGCGGTTCTGGAACGGCTGCGGGTCGATCGAGAGGCCCGATCCGTTGGTCGAGCGGTTGCGGTCGAAGCAGCTCGGCTGCGGGTTGGATTCGCAGTCGCCGTAGCCGTAGAGCTGCTGCGGGGTGACGCTGAGCGCCGCGCGCAGGGACTCGCGCAGGGCGTTGCGGCAGCCGGCCTGGGTGCCGTCGCCGCAGTAGATGCGGCTGTAGGCATGGCCACCCGCGTAGAGGTCGCGAAGGTCGTTGAGCACGTAGCCGTACCAGCCGTCGGCGAAGTCGGGAGCGTTCGGGTCGCGGCCGGTGAAGTCGCCGTCGGGCAGCATCCTCTCCAGCGCCTGGAAAGCGCCGTCGCCGAGCGACTGTCCGAACTGGGCTCGCACGAGCTTCGGCCACCAGGCGTCCATCAGCTGGATCGCCGGCGTGAACTCGTCGACCCCGTCCTGGTCGAGATCGGCGCGATGCGCGCCGGCCGCCCGCCAGGCCTGCAGCTTGGCGATCGCGTCGCGAAGCTGCGGGTCGGAGGGGGTGCCGATCGCCTGCAGGATTATCGGCAGGTCCTTGATCGCCCGGATGTCCTGGGTCGCCGAGAGCTCCATCGCCTGCACGACCTGGGCGAGCGTGGCCTTCTTGCTCCCGGCTATCGCGCTTTCGATCTTGTCGGCGATCAGCTGGCTGCGATAGATCGGGCCGAACGAGTACTTGTCGTCGGCCGCCGCCCAGCCGGGCGCCTGCTTGTTGTTCCAGGAGACGAGATAGGCCTGGTCGGTGACGTTGGGAAGGCTCGACTGGGGAAGCCAGGTGGCCTCGCGGGTCGAGGGGTCATAGCCCTTCCAGTCGAACTCGCCGGTCCCGAGGACCGGGAAGTCCGGCGAGGTGCCGTCGGCCCGCTGTGGATACCAGCCGGTGAGCTGGTAGGCGATGTGCTGGGAGTCGATGTAGGACCAGTTGAAGGCGAAGTTCATGAGCTTCGCGGCGGTGCGGAAATCGGCCGGCCCGTGGATCGCCCCGGGGTCGTTCATCTGCCGGAAGAAGAGGGCCGAATCGGCCTCGTGCCCGTAGGTGGTGCGGGCGGTGACGAAGGCGACCTTCTTACCGCCGACGGTTCCGCGCGCGTAGACGATGCCGTGCACGGTCCGGTAGGCGGTCAGGGTCTCGGAGCCGGGCGGGGTGGTGTCGGCGGCGCTCGGCGTCCAGGTGTTGGTCCGCACCAGCTTCTCCATCGGCAGGCACTGGCCCTTGTAGAGGTAGTGGAGGTCGTCCTGGCAGAGGACCTCGGCAAAGGTGTCGACGTTGTCGGAGGTGGCGGTGGTGGCGCTCCAGGCGTAGTCGCGCCCGTGTCCGAGCAGGACGAAGAGGTTGACCCCGGGGAAGGTCGCGCCCTCGGCGTCGAATCCCGGACCGTGCAGGTCCTCCTCCATGAGGATCTGGGGCAGGTAGTAGCCGACCTGGGGGCCGAGGACGCCGATCGGGTGCCCGGTCTGCGACTCGCGGGCCGAGACGAGCTCCCAATTCGAGGCGTGCGGGAAGTGCAGTGCCCGCATCAGCTGCGATCCGAGGTTCGCGAACTCGCCGCTGCCGTTGGAACCGGCTGCGGCCTGGTTGGCGGTCACAGGAGCGCTCTGGACCGAGCCCGGATCGGGCAGCGCCAGCCCCCGTTGTGAGAACGGGCTGGCCGTCTCGTAGGGGAAGCGCTTGCCGAGCACCGTGGTCGGGGCGTTGGGGTCGTCCTTCTCGCGGAAGTCGACCCAGGCCTTGCGGCCGGCATCGGCGCCGAACCGCTGCTGGAAGGCCTGCAGGGTCTGGGCCGAATCCAGCTCGCGACCGCCGCCGCGGCCGAAGAAGCCTCCGATCAGCGAGGCCTCGGCGATCACGTCCTTGGCGCTCCACGGCTGGGGCAGCTTTCCGAGCGCCGCGTACTCGGCGGGCAGCATGTTGGCGGCGTTGAGCGGGTTGGTCGCCTGGCGGATGTAGGTGTTGATCCCGTCGACGTAGGCCAGGACCTCGTGCTGGAGCGCGACCCCCGCCTGGCCGTAGAACTCGGGCGCGCGATCGAACTGCTGCTGCAGGTCGGCGTCGGTGTAGGGCGCGGCCTGCCACTGCGCCGCGTCCATCGCCCGGTTGCTGGCCGAGCCGCCGACGAAGGAGGAAAGGCTCGCCTCGCCGGTGTGGCGGAGCACGTCCATCAGGAAGAGCCGGTCCTGGGCGCCGGCGTAGCCCGCGCCGAAGGCGACGTCCTCGGCGGTGGTGCCGTAGATATGGGGGACGCCGTAGGCCTTGTCGCGGACGATCGTCACGCCCGGCCTGCCCGGCGGCACCGTGGTCGAGGCGACCGCACCGGGTCGAACGCCGAAGGTGGCGTCCTTGAAGTAGTCGGGCACCAGCGAGTCGGTGAGGGTCGGCGCCGCATAGATCAGCCGGTTGTAGAGCGGCTGCTGGTCCATCCAGTGGTCCGGATAGGTGCCGTTGAGCTGGAAGGTGAGCAGCTGGGGAGCGGTGTCGAGGCCGTTCTCCCCCGGAGGCAGGACGTTGCGAAACCCGCCCGCGTCATTGGTCCCGTAGGGCTGGGGCACGGCGGCGGGGGCTGGTGCGGCCGCAATCAGGGCAGCGACGGCCGCGGCTGCGAAAAGCCCTCCACCCAGGCGCCCGATCCCCGTCTTCACTGGTGTGTTTCTCTCCTGCCGCGCTACCCCTAGCGCGGCGGCGCGAGTATATGCACAGCTCAGGGGCGCGGCGCCGGTTCTCCGGCGCCGAGGTCAGCGGGCGACTACTCCTCCTCGTGCCAGGGGGTGAGCACGCGCGGGCCCTCGGCGGTGACCGCGATCGTGAACTCGAAGTGCGCCGCCAGCGAGCCGTCCTGGGAGTAGACCGCCCAGCCGTCCTCTCCCATCCGCACCAGGGGGCCGCCGGCATTGACCATCGGCTCGATCGCCAGCACCATCCCCTCCTCCAGCAGCGGGCCACGGCCCGGCTCGCCGTAATTGGGGATCTGGGGCTCCTCGTGCATGTCGCGGCCGATCCCGTGGCCGACCAGGCTGCGGATGATCGAGAAGCCGTCGAGCTCGACCCGGCGCTGGATCGCCGCCGAGATGTCGCCGAGGTGATTGCCGGGCCGGACCTGGTCGGTGCCCTCGAGCAATGCCTCGCGGGTGGTGTCGAGGAGCTTGCGGGCCTCGGCGCTGACCGGCCCGACCGGGACCGTGATCGCCGCGTCGGCCACCCAGCCGTCGCGGACCACCCCGACGTCGAGCGAGAGCACGTCGCCGCGCTTCAGCTCGTGCGGGCCGGGGATCCCGTGCACGACCATTGAGTTGGGCGAGGCGCAGATCGAGCCGGGAAAGCCGCGGTAGCCCTTGAAGGCCGGCTCGCAGTCCTGGGAGCGGATGAAGCGCTCCGCGGCGCGGTCCAGGTCAGCCGGTCGTGGCCCCGGCCCGGGCGCTCGACCTCAGCAGCCGCAGGCAGCGGACGAGGACGTCGCCGGCCGCCGCCATCTTCTCGACCTGATCCGGTGTCTTGCGGATGATCATTCGGTACACGCGCGATGCCTCTCAGGTGTCCTCTTCCATCTTCAGTGTCGCGAGCAGGGCCCGGATCCGATCCCCGACCTCGTCGGGGGACGGCGAGCCGTCGATCCGTCGCAGCAGGCCCTTCTGCTCGTAGTACCCGATCAGCGGCTCGGTCTTCTCGCGGTACTGCTCGAGCCGGTGGCGGATCACTTCCGGCTTGTCGTCGTCGCGGACAACCAGCCGGCTGCCGTCGACGTCGCAGACGTCAGGCTCCTTCGGAGGATCGAACTCGACGTGGTAGATGTGGCTGCCGTTCTTGGCGCAGGTGCGGCGCCCGCCAAGCCGCCGCACGACCTCCTCGTCGTCGACGTCGATCAGCAGCGCGAGCGTCAGCCCCCGCCCCAGCTTCTCCAGCGCGGCATCGAGCGCCTCGGCCTGCGGCATCGTGCGTGGAAAGCCGTCGAGGATGAACCCGTCCGCCGCCTCGGAGCCGTCGAGGCGCTCGGTGATCACGCCGATGATCACCTCGTCGGGCACCAGATCGCCGCGATCCATGTACTCCTTCGCCGACTTGCCGAGCTCGGTCTCCTCGCTGACCGCGGCACGCAGGATGTTTCCGGTCGCGTAATAGGGCAGCCGGAAGTCCTCCTGCAGGCGTTCGCCCTGGGTCCCCTTGCCGGAGCCCGGAGGGCCCAGCAGCACGAGATTCAACTCAGACACTGCGCGCAGCCTACCCCGCCGGGCGTTACTTCAAGAAGCCCTCGTAGTTGCGCATCATCAGCTGCGCCTCGAGCTGCTTCACGGTGTCCAACGCGACGCCGATGACGATCAGGATCGAGGTCCCCCCGAAGAAGAAGTTGGCCGAGGTCTGGCTGATCAGGATCGTTGGCAGAGCCGCCACCGCCGCCAGGTAGAGCGCCCCCGGAAAGGTGAGGCGGGAGAGGATGCGATCCAGATACTCGGCCGTAGGCCGGCCGGGTCTCACCCCGGGGATGAAGCCTCCGTACTTCTTCAGGTTGTCGGCCTGGTCGACCGGATTGAAGGTGACCGCCGTATAGAAGTAGGTGAAGATGATGATGAAGAACGACTCGCCGACCACATAGGCCCACTTGTTGGGACCGAAGAAGGAGGCGAAGTCGAGCGCCGCGGGGGTGTTGAGCAGCTGGCCGATCGTCGGCGGCATCGCCATGATCGAGGCGGCGAAGATGACCGGGATCACCCCGGCCATGTTTACCCGCAGCGGCAGGTAGGTCGAGCCGCCGGAGGTCATCCGCCGGCCGACGACCCGTTTCGCATACTGGACCGGGATCCGCCGCTGGCCCTCCTGGACGAAGACGATCGCGACGATCACCGCCAGCGCGATGAAGGGCATCATCACGACGAAGACCTGGTCGGGGTTGTTCCACCACTTGTCGATTCCGTCCGGGATCCGCGACGCGATCGAGGCGAAGATCATCAGCGAGATCCCGTTGCCGATCCCGCGCTGGGTGATCAGCTCGCCCAGCCACATCAGAAGCGTCGTGCCTGCGGTGAGAGCGATCACGACCAGGAAGACCTTGGAGAAGGTTCGCTCGCCGATCGGGCTCGCGCCGCCGCCGAGGAAGTTGCTGGAGCTGAAGAGGAAGACGTAGCCGAGCGACTGGGCGAAGGCCAGCCCCACCGTCAGGTAGCGCGTGTACTGGGTGATCTTCTGCTGGCCGACCTCGCCCTCCTTCTGCAGCCGCTCCAGCGAGGGCACGACGACGGTCATCAGCTGGAGGATGATCGACGCCGTGATGTAGGGCATGATTCCCAGCGCGAACAGGGAGAGGCGCGAGAGGCTGCCGCCCGAGAACAGGTTGAGGAACCCGAGGATGCTGTTGCCCCCGAACTGGTCCGACGCGTTCTTGACCGTATCGACGTCGATCCCCGGCGCCGGGATGTAGGCCCCGAGCCGGTAGAGCAGCAGCATCGCCGCGGTAAAGCCGATCTTGCGGCGGATCTCCGGGACCGTGAAAGCGTTGGCGATCGTCTGCAGCATCGCTAATCCGAAGTTGGGTTCTTCAAAGTCTCGCAGCTGCCTCCGGCGGCCTCGATCTTCTCCCGCGCGGCGGCGCTGAACCCGTGCGCGCGCACCGTCAGCTTCTTCGAGAGGTCACCGCGGGCGAGGATCTTGACCGGGTCGCGGCGCTTCGCCAGACCGGCCTCGCGCAGCGTCTCCGGCGTCACCTCCGCCCCGGCCTTGAAGCGGTCCTCGAGGTCGGAGAGGTTGACCGGCTGGGTGCGGGTGCGGAACTTCTCGAACGGCATCGACATCTTGCGATGCGGGCCGCGCAGCTTGCGCATCCGCATGTGGATCGGGTTCTGCCCGCCCTCATAGGCGACCTTGCGCTTGCTGCCCGAGCGTGCGCCGGCGCCCTTGTGGCCGCGGCCCGACTGCTTGCCCAGGCCTGAGCCCTCGCCCCGCCCGACGCGCTTGCGCCGCGTGCGGGCACCCGGCTTGGGCTTCAGGTTGTGCAGACCGATCTGTTCGGAGCGGTCAGTCACTGAAACCCCACCAGCCTCTGGCCTCGCATTCGCGGGCTACGCCCGCTCTGCTCGACGCCGACATCACTTGCCCTCCTCGACGTCGACGAGGTGCTCGATGACGCGAAGCTGGCCGCGCAGCTGGGGGCTGTCGGCGCGCTCGACCGTGGCGCCGGGCCGGCCCAATCCCAGGGCGAACAGGGTCGCGCGCTGGTTCGGCTTGGTGCCGTTGGAGGAGCGGGTCTGCTTGATCTTGACGTTGCTCATGTGCCCTCACCGCCCCCGGCGGGGCCCTGGTCGCCGGCCGGCTGCTCGGGAGCGGGCTCGGGCGCCGGTTCGACCGACTCGGTCGCGACCGCGACCGGCTCGGCCGGCTCGCCGTTTGCCTGCGCCGGGGCATCGCCCTTGAGGTCGAGGCCGAGCACCTGCTTGACGCTGAGGCCGCGCAGCTCTGCAACCTGCTCGGGACGGCGCAGGCGCATCAGGCCGTCCATCGTCGCCTTGACCAGGTTGATCGGGTTCTGGGTGCCGACGCTCTTGGTCAGCACGTCGCGCACGCCGCCCAGCTCGAGCACGGCCCGCACGCCGCCGCCGGCGATCACGCCGGTACCGGGGCTGGCCGGGCGCAGGACGACGTGTCCGGCCCCGTAGCGGCCGACGATCTTGTGGGTGATCGTGTTGCCGTACTTGGGAATCCGCATCAGGCTCTTGCGCGCGTCCTCGACCGCCTTCTGGATCGCCAGCGGCACCTCGCGCGCCTTTCCGTAGCCGATCCCGACCACCGATTCCTCGTCTCCCACCGCGACCAGGGCGGTGAACGAGAAGCGCCGGCCGCCCTTGACGACCTTGGCGACGCGGTTGATCTCGATCACGCGCTCCTGCAGGTCCAGGCCCCGCGGGCTCACGGTCTCGATCTCTGTGGTATTCGAACCTTTCATCGCGAGCGGCTCACCGTAGCGAACCTGTGGTCCGCCCAACGAATCCCGGCACCGATTCGGGGGCTGCAAACCGTCGCAAGCCTTTGTCCTTCGTCGGCCGAATAGTCACCACTATTCGTCCTCCCCCTGTCCGCTGCTTGCTCGGTTTTCGCTCGCCGTATCGGCACCGGTCTCATCGGACGAACCACTAGAACTCCAGCCCCGCCTCGCGGGCACCCTCGGCGAGGGCTTTGACGCGGCCGTGGTAGCGGTATCCGCCGCGGTCGAAGACGCAGCTGCGGACGCCCGCCTCGCCGGCCCGCTCGGCGATTGCCTTGCCGGCTGCCTTGGCCTGCTCCATGCGGTCGAGCTTGCGCAGATCGGACTCGGTCCAGTTGACCGCCGCCAGCGTGCGGCCGGCGTCGTCGTCGACGAGCTGGGCGAAGACGCCGCGGTTGGAGCGGTAGACCGAGAGCCGGGGCCGCTCGGCGGTGCCGCGGACCTTGGCGCGGACGCGGCGGCGGCGGCGCAGGCGCTTCTGCTGCTTGGTGAGCACGGTCAATGGCCCCTGCTCGCGCAGTGTGCGTCAGCTGAGCGAAAACCGAGTTGGTCGAGGGCGCAGGGAGGTGGCGTGTGTGGGGGAGGGACCAGCGAAGGTTTGCAGCCGGCTGACGTGCGCTGTGGGAGTAGGAGTGGCCATTAGGCCCGCTTGCCGACCTTCCTCGCGACCTGCTCGCCGGCGTAGCGCACGCCCTTGCCCTTGTAGGGCTCGGGGGGACGGCGCTTGCGGATGTCGGCCGCGATCTGCCCGACCTGCTGCTTGTCGATCCCGCGCACGATGATCTCGGTCGGCTGCGGCACCTCGAACTCGATCCCCTCCGGCGCCTCGACCGAGACCGGATGCGAGAACCCGAGCGAGAGCTCCAGCGCATTGCCGCGGAGCTGGGCACGGTAGCCGACTCCCTGGATCTCGAGCCGTTTCTCGTAGCCCTCGGTGACGCCCTGGACCATGTTGGCGATCAGGCTGCGGGTGAGCCCGTGCAGGGCGCGGTGCTCGCCACGGTCGGTGGGGCGCTCGACGACGAGGCTGCCGTCGGCCTCCGCGACCTTCATCTCCGAGGAAACCGACTGCTCGAGCTCCCCCTTCGGGCCCTTGACGGTCACGTGGCCAGGCTTGACGTCGACGCTGACGCCGTCGGGCACCGCGATTGGCTGTCTACCGATCCGGCTCATTGCTCACACCCCCACGATCACCAGACGTAGGCGACGACCTCGCCGCCGACGCCCTTCGCGCTTGCCTCGTGGCCGGTCATCACACCGCGCGAGGTCGAGACGATCGCTGTGCCGGTGCCGCCGTGCACGCGCGGGACCTGGTTGCGGTCCACGTAGCGGCGCCGGCCGGGGCGCGAGACTCGCTCCAGCCCGGTTATCACCGGGCGGCGCGCATCGGTGTACTTGAGGCGGATCCGGATCTGGTCGCCGACCCGCGCCGGCTCGGATTCGAAGTCGGTGATGTAGCCCTGCTCCTTGAGGATCCGCGACATCTCGAACTTCAGGCGCGAGGCCGGGATCTCGACCTCGTCCTGGCCCGCCTGCACCGCGTTGCGGATCCTGGTCAGGTAATCGGCTATCGGATCGGTCAGCATGCCTACCAGCTCGACTTGGTCATTCCGGGCACGTAGCCCTCGTGGGCAGCCTCGCGCAGGCAGATCCGGCAGAGGCCGAACTTGCGGTAGTAGGCGCGCGGCCGCCCGCAGCGGCGGCAGCGGTTGTAGCCCCGGCTCTTGTACTTGGGCTTTCGTTGCTGTCTGACTTTCTGGGACGTCTTGGCCATATCCGGCGGTTATTCCTCTTCCTTTTGCTCTGAGTCCGGGCTCTCGCCCTCCGTGGGGGCGGCGCCTTCCTCGCCCTCTTCGCCCTCCTCGCCTTCCTCCTCGCGAACCCGCTTCGCGTAGGCCTCGGGGTTCTCTTCCTTGAGCTGCTCGAGCGCGGCCTGCTCGGCCTCGGCGCGCTGGCGTGCCTCCTCGCGGCGGCGCTCCTCCTCGGCTTCGGCCTCGAGGTCGGCGGCGCCGGGGCGGCCGTGCTCGGAGAATGGCATCCCGAGCGCCAGCAGCAGCTCGAACGCCTCCTCGTCGGTGGCCGCGGTGGTCGTGATCGTGACGTCGAGGCCCCGCACCTCGTCGATCGAGTCGTAGTCGATCTCGGGAAAGATCAGCTGCTCGCGGATCCCCATCGAGTAGTTGCCGCGACCGTCGAAGGAGCGCGGGTTGAGCCCGCGGAAGTCGCGGATGCGGGGAATCGCGATCGACATCAACCGGTCGAGGAACTCCCACATGCGGGCGCGGCGCAGGGTCACCGAGACCCCGACCGGCATCCCCTCGCGGATCTTGAACGAGGCGATCGACCTGCGGGCACGGCGAACGTTCGGCTGTTGACCCGCAATGGTCGCCAGCTGCTCGCTGGCCGCCTCGAGGATCTTGTCGTCCTGCTTCGCCTCGCCGACGCCCATGTTGAGGCTGATCTTGTCGAGGCGCGGAGCCTCCATCGGGCTCGAATAGCCGAACTTGGAGATCAGCGCCGGCGCAATTTCCTGCTTGTAGCGCTCGCGAAGCCGCGGCGGCGGCGTGGCCTGGGCTGTGGTCGCAGCTTCCATCAGTCCAGCGCCTCGTTGGTGCGCTTCGAGTAGCGCTCCCGCTTGTCTCCGTCGCGCCGGATCCCGACCCGGGTCGGCTTGTTGTCCTTGGGGTCGAGCAGCATCACGTTGGAGGCGTGGATCGGGCCCTCCTTCTCGATGATCCCGCCGACCTCTCCGCCCCGGCTGGCCTCCTTGACCGAGCGCGGGCGCTCGTGGCGCTTGACGATGTTCAGCCCCTCGATATAGACCAGTTGGCGCTTGGGCTCGGTGCGGAGCACCCGCCCCGTCTTGCCGCGGTCCTTGCCCCCCATCACCTTCACCTGGTCGTCCTTGCGGATCTTCATCGACTTGGCCATCGCTACAGGACCTCCGGAGCGAGGGAGACGATGCGCATGAAGTTGCGTTCGCGAAGCTCGCGCGCAACCGGACCGAAGATGCGCGTCCCACGGGGGTTGTTCTGAGGGTCGATCAGGACGGCGGCGTTCTCGTCGAAGGAGATATAGGTGCCGTCGGGACGACCGAACTGCTTGCGAGTCCTAACCACCACGGCCTGCACGACCTCCCCCTTGCGTACCCCACTCTGCGGGCTGGCCTGCTTGACGGTGGCGGTGATCACGTCGCCGACTCCGGCGTAGCGTCGGTGCGAGCCGCCCTTCACACGGATGCAGAGAAGCTCCCGCGCGCCGGAGTTGTCGGCCACCTTGACCCGGGTCTCCTGCTGGATCACGTCGCCTCACCGTGCCTTTTCCACGACCTCTAGAAGACGCCAGCGCTTGGTCCGTGAGAGCGGCCGCGTCTCGATCACCTTGACGACGTCGCCCTGGCCGGCCTCGTTCTGCTCGTCGTGTGCGTGCAGGGTGCGCGAGCGGCGCACGATCTTCTCGTAGGCGGGGTGGCGGCGGGCGATGTCGATCCTCACCGTGATCGTCTTGTCGGCCTTGTCGGAGACGACGATGCCCTGGCGGACCTTGGACGGGTTCGGGTTCGGCTCGGCGCGCGGCGTCCCGCCTGCGGGCTCGCCCTTCTTCGCCCTGCGCGAGAGGCGGTGGCGGCGGCGCTCCACCGATCTGGCCTGACGGCGCTCGCGGCGCTCGCTCTGGCGCTCCTCGGGGCTGCGCTGCGGGCGGGCCTCGGCAGGCCGGCGCGAGCGCTCGAGCCGGCTGCGGGTCTTCCAGTCGGTCTCGTCGTCGTCGGCCGGCGCGGTATCGGCGGCGGAGGCCGCCTCATCTGCTGCGTCCTCGGTCGACTCCTCGGCGGGGGCCTCCTCGGCCGCCGGCTCCTCCGCCTCCTCGGCCGCCGGCTCCTCCGCCTCCTCGGCCGCCGGCTCCTCGGCCTGCTGTTCGGCAGGGGCTTCTTCGGCCTCCTCCGCGGGGGCCTCTTCGGCTTCGGCCTCGGGTGCCTGCTCCTCGGCCTGCGCTTCGGGCTCTGCGGTCTGCTCTGTGTCCTCTGTCTTTTCTTCGTCTGCCATCAGCTTCGTCTCAACTCGGTTTTGAGGTCGATGCCGCGCTCGCGTGCGACCGTCATCAGCCGCGCCACGTCGCGTCGCGCGGCGCCGATCCGGGCTGTGTTCTCCAGCTCTCCGGTCGCGTGGCGAAAGCGCAGGTTGAAAGCCTCCTCGCGGGCGTCGCGCAGCTGCGCGACCAGTTCCGCATCCTTGAGGTTGTGGGCGTCGGAGCCCTTCATCCCTCGGGGCCCCCTTCACGGCTCACGACCTTGGTCTTGATCGGCAGCTTCTGCCCGGCGAGACGCATCGCGTCCTTGGCAAGGTCCTCGGGGACCCCGGCGAGCTCGAACATCACCCGGCCCGGCTTGACCACCGCGACCCAGCCCTCGGGGTTGCCCTTGCCGGAACCCATCCGGGTCTCGGCCGGCTTCTTGGTCACCGGCTTGTCCGGGAAGACGTTGATCCAGACCTTGCCGCCGCGCTTGATCTTTCGGGTCATCGCGATCCGCGCCGCCTCGATCTGGCGGTTGGTGATCCAACCCCGCTCGATCGCCTTCAGCCCGTACTCGCCGAAGGCCACGGTCGTGCCGCCTTTCGAGTTGCCGCGCATCCGGCCGCGCATCTGCTTGCGGTACTTGACCCGCTTCGGCATCAACATCAGCGGTTACCTCCGCCGCGGCGGCCACCCGGGCCGCCGTCGCCACGCGACGAGTCGCCTTCGTCGCCACCGCCGCCCTCGCTGCGGAAGCCCTCGGGCATCACCTCGCCCTTGTTGATCCAGCACTTGACGCCGATCCTGCCCGTCGTCGTGCGGGCCTCGAAGAAGCCGTAGTCGATGTCGGCCCGCAGCGTGTGCAGCGGCACCCGGCCATCCGAGTAGCCCTCCGTGCGCGCCATCTCGGCGCCGCCGAGCCGGCCCGAGACCTGGACCTTGACGCCCTTGGCGCCGGAGCGCATCGCCGAGGTCAGGGCGCGCTT
Source organism: uncultured Solirubrobacterales bacterium (assembly GCA_963772265.1). Taxonomy (GTDB): domain Bacteria; phylum Actinomycetota; class Thermoleophilia; order Solirubrobacterales; family 70-9; genus Mayfieldus. The sequence continues at coordinate 245,979 of CAVYWS010000003.1, forward strand.
CATCGCGCGCCGGAATGCGACCCGGTTCTGAAGCTGCTCGGCGATCGACTGGGCGACCAGCTTGGCGTCGAGCTCGGGGCGCTTAACCTCGCGGATGTTGACCTTGACCGGCTGGCCGGTGAGCTTGTGCAGGTCGCGGCGCAGGGCGTCGACCTCGCTGCCCGACTTGCCGATCACGATTCCCGGCCGGGCGGTGTGGATGTCGACCGTGACCTCGCCGCGGCGCTCGATCGTGATGTCGGAGAGCCCGGCGTGGGCAAGCTTTCCCTCGATGTGATCGCGGATTGCGATGTCCTCGAGCAGCTTGTCGGCGAACCCGCGATCGTCGAACCAGGTCGCCTTCCAGTCGTGGATGTAGCCGACCCGAAAGCCCTCGGGGTGGATCTTCTGGCCCATCTAGAGGTCCTCCTCCGGAGTCAGCGCCACCGAGATGTGGCTGGTCCGCTTGTTGATCCGGGTCGCCCGGCCCAGCGCCCGCGGGCGCCAGCGGCGCAGCGTCGGCCCCTCGTCGACGGTGATCTCGAGGATCTTCATGTCGTCGGCGACCAGCTCGTGGTTGTTCTCGGCGTTGGCGGCGGCTGAGTCGAGCAGCTTCGAGATGTCGCGCGCCGCGGAGCGGGGCGAGAACTGCAGCAGCGCCTTGGCCCGGTCGATCTGAAGCCCGCGCACCTGATCGGCGACCAGCCGCGCCTTGCGCGGCGCGGTGCGAACGTAGCGGGCGCTTGCCCGAACGATCGGCGGTGGCGGAGCGGCCTTCTCGGCGGCCGGCTTGGGCTTCGGCTTGGCCTTCGGCTTCGCGGCGGGCTTCTTCGCCGGCGCCTTCTCGGACTTGGCCTTGCTCGCGGCGGGCTTGCGGGTGGCGCCCTTCTTGCGGGCGGGCTTGGGCGACCCCTTGGCCTCTTCCTCGGTCGCTCCGGACTTGGCTGTCTTGTCGTCCTCGGGCATCAGTCTTCTCGCTTGGAGTCGGCTCCGGAATGGGCACGGAAGGTCCTCGTCGGTGCGAACTCGCCCAGCTTGTGCCCGACCATCGACTCGGAGATGAACACGGGGACGTGCTTGCGGCCGTCGTGGACGGCGATCGTGTGCCCGACCATGTCGGGGAAGATCGTCGAGGTCCGCGACCAGGTCTTGACCATCTGCTTGTTGCCGGAGTCGTTCATCTGCTGGATCCGCCCCAGCAGTCGCTCCTCGGCCCAGGGGCCCTTCTTGGTCGAGCGTCCCATCAGCCCTTGCCCTTCCGCTTGCCGCGCCGGCGCGGCCGCACGATGTAGCGGCTCGACGCCTTGCCCTTCTTGCGCGTGCGGTAGCCGAGCGTCGGCTTGCCCCAGGGGGTCACCGGATGGCCACCGGGGGTGTGGTGGGCCTCGCCGCCGCCGTGCGGATGGTCGACGGGGTTCATCGCCACGCCGCGGGTCTGCGGCCGGCGGCCCTTGTGGCGGCTGCGCCCGGCCTTGCCCAGCTTGATGTTCTGATGCTCGGGGTTCGACAGCGCCCCCACCGTGGCCCGGCATTCGGCGCGCACCATGCGCACCTCCGAGGAGGGCAGGCGCAGGCTGACCATCGGGCCCTCCTTGGCGACCACCTGGATCGCGGTGCCGGCTGCGCGCCCGAGCCGTCCGCCCTGCTCGGGCTGAAGCTCGACGTTGTGGACGACCGTGCCGGTCGGGATCTCGCGCAGGGGCATCGAGTTGCCGGGCCTGATGTCGGCGCCCGATCCGGAGCTGACCTCGTCCCCCACCCCGAGCTGCTGCGGCGCCAGGATGTAGCTCTTGGCCCCGTCCGCATAGTTCAGCAGCGCGATGTAGCAGCTGCGGTTGGGGTCGTATTCGATCGCGGCCACCTTCGCCGGGACACCGTCCTTGCGGCGCTTGAAGTCGATCCGCCGGTAGCGGCGCTTGGCGCCGCCGCCGCGATGGCGGCTGGTGACGCGGCCCTTCGAGTTGCGCCCGCCGGACTTGCGAGCGCCCTCGGTGAGGGTCTTCTCGGGCTCGGTGCGGGTGAGCTGCTCGCGCAGCGGATAGGTCGCGAAGCGGCGCCCGGGGCTGGTCGGCTTTGTCCTTCGGTTCGCCATCTGCCTAGCCCTCCGCCGCCGCGCCCTCGAACAGCTCGATCCGCTCGCCGGGGGCGAGCTGGACGACCGCCTTCTTCCAGCCCCGGCTGTGGCCCTGGTGCAGGCCTCGCCGCTTCGGCTTCGGGCGCACCTTGGCGGTGCGCACGGTCGTCACGTGAACTCCGAAGGCGTCCTCGACCGCGTGAGCGATCTGGGTCTTGTTGGAGCGCTCGTGGACCCGGAAGGTGTACTTGCCCTCGCCGATCAGGGCGTAGCTCTTCTCGGAGATGACCGGGCGGATGAGCACGGTGCGCGAATCCATCACTCACCGTCCCCTTCGTCGGCCGCCTTCGCCTCGGCCGGCTCGTCCGCGACAGCCTTGGCCCCGGCCGGCTTCGCCTTGGTCGCCCCACCTGCGCTGCCGCTCGGGCGCGGCTTGTCGGTCGCTCGCTGCTGGAGGACCTCGAGGGCCTTCTCGGAGACGACCAGCGAGGCGGCGCCGATCAGGTCGGCGACACCGACGCCGGTAGCCTCGGCGACTTCGACCCGGGCGATGTTGCGGAAGCTGCGCGCGGCACCGGTCTCCTCCTGCTCGAGGACGACCAGGGTCGGCCGCTCGGCGCCCCATTTCTGCAGCGCCTCGGCCGCCTGCTTGGTCGAAGGCGACTCGTAGGCGGAGGCGTCGAGCAGGGCGACGCTGTCGCGCTCGGCGTGCACCGAGAGGGCCGCGCGCAGGGCGCGGCGGCGGGCCTTGCGGTTGATCTTGAAGGTGTAGCGGCGCGGCTTCGGCCCGAAGGCGACGCCGCCGCCGGTGCGGTTGGGGACGCTCAGCGCCCCGACCCGGGCGCGGCCGGTGCCCTTCTGGCGCCAGGCCTTGGCGGTTGTCATCGAGACCTCGCCGCGGCGCAGCGTCGACGCGGTTCCGCGCCGGCGGGCGGCGAGATCGGCCCGCGCGGCGTCGTGGACCAGGGAGTGGTGAAAGTCCTCGCCGAAAAGGGCCGCCGGGAGGTCGGACTTGGTCGTCTTGCCGAGCACGGTTGCCTTACTCATCGCTGCGAACCTCGACGACGCCGTTGCGCGAGCCCGGCACCGAGCCCTTGATCAGCAGCAGGTTGCGCTCGGCGTCGATGTCGACCACCTCGAGGCCGAGCTGGGTGACGCGGCCGCCCCCGAGGCGTCCCGGCATCCGGGTGCCCTTGAAGACCCGGGCGGGGTCGGCGCTGGCGCCGATCGAGCCCGGCGCCCTGACGTTGTGGGATCCGTGGCTGACCGGGCCGCGGTGGAAGTTGTGGCGGCGGATCGTTCCCGCGAAGCCCTTGCCGATCCCGGTGCCTGCGACCTTCACCTTCTGTCCCGGCTCGAACGACTCGACCGTGACCGTGTCGCCGATCTTCGGGCCCTCCTCGCCGCCGATGTCGGTGTCGCGAAACTCGATCAGCCTGCGCTGCCTGCCGGCGCCGGCCTTCTTCAGGTGCCCGAGCTCTGCCTTGGTCAGCTTTCCCTCCGCCGCCTCGTCAAAGGCGAGCTGCACGGCCGAGTAGCCGTCGCGCTCGGGGTCGCGGATCGCCGTCACCGGACAGGGGCCGGCCTCGACCACGGTCACCGGGACGACCGTTCCGTCCTCGGTAAAGACCTGGGTCATTCCGAGCTTTCGTCCGATGATCGCGGGCATCACAACCGGATCTCGATGTCGACCCCGGCCGGCAGGGCGTCGAGGCGCTGCAGCGAATCCACGGTCTTCGGCGTCGGCTGATGGATGTCGATCAGCCGCTTGTGAGTGCGGATCTCGAAGTGCTCGCGCGAGTCCTTGTCCTTGAACGGTGAGCGGATTACGCAGTAGACGTTCTTCTCGGTCGGCAGGGGAACCGGTCCGGAGACCGTGGCGCCTGTGCGCTCGGCGGTCTCGACGATTTCGCGCGCAGCGCGGTCTATGGCGTCGTGGTCGTACGCCTTGAGCCTGATGCGGATCTTCTGGGTTGCTATGGCTGACACTGCTGTTTTTCTCTCTCGGTCCTTCTCGCGCGGAAGGGGCGCCGCCCCTACTTCTGGTGGGGCGCCGCCCCGGTCGTATGTCCTTGCAGTTGTGCTGCTGCCCTCTGTTGGCAGCGAAAGGGCGGGCCGCTGGCCCGCCCTCTGGTGGCTACTCGACGATCTCGGCAACCACCCCGGAGCCAACGGTGCGACCGCCCTCGCGGATCGCGAACCGAAGGCCCTGGTCCATGGCGATCGGCTGGATCAGCTCGATCGACATCTCGACGTTGTCCCCCGGCATCACCATCTCGGTTCCCTCGGGGAGGTTGGCGATGCCGGTCACGTCGGTCGTGCGGAAGTAGAACTGCGGCCGGTAGCCGGAGAAGAACGGGGTGTGGCGTCCGCCCTCCTCCTTCTTCAGGCAGTAGACCTCCGCCTTGAACTTCGTGTGCGGCGTGATCGAGCCGGGCTTGCAGAGCACCTGGCCGCGCTCGATCTCCTCTCGCTTGGTGCCGCGAAGCAGGGCGCCGATGTTGTCGCCCGCCTGACCCTGGTCGAGAATCTTGCGGAACATCTCGACCCCGGTCACCACGGTCTTGGTGGTGTCCTTGATGCCGACGATCTCGACCTCGTCGCCGGTGTTGATCACGCCCTGCTCGACCCTCCCGGTCGCCACGGTCCCGCGGCCGGTTATCGAGAAGATGTCCTCGATCGGCATCAGGAACGGCTTGTCGAGGTCGCGCACCGGCTCGGGGATGTAGCTGTCGAGCGCATCGGCGAGCTCGAAGATCGCCTGCTTTGCCTCCTCGTCGCCCTCCAGCGCCTTCAGCGCCGAGCCCTTGATGATCGGCGTCTCGTCTCCCGGGAACTCGTACTCCTTGAGCAGGTCCTTGACCTCCTCCTCGACCAGCTCGATCAGCTCCTCGTCGTCGACCTGGTCGATCTTGTTGAGGAAGACGACGACGTGCGGGACGTTGACCTGGCGGGCGAGCAGGATGTGCTCGCGGGTCTGGGGCATCACCCCGTCCGCGGCCGAGACGACGAGGATCGCCCCGTCCATCTGGGCGGCGCCGGTGATCATGTTCTTTACGTAGTCGGCGTGACCGGGGCAGTCGACGTGCGCGTAGTGGCGATTCTCGGTCTCGTACTCGACGTGGGAGGTCGCGATCGTGATCCCGCGCTCCTTCTCCTCCGGCGCGTTGTCGATCGACTCGAAGCTTCGTACCTCGGTGTCGCCCTTCTCGGCGAGCGTCTTTGTGATCGCGGCCGTCAGCGTCGTCTTGCCATGGTCGATGTGACCGATGGTGCCGACGTTCACATGCGGCTTGTCGCGCTCAAACTTCTCCTTGGACATCTCGCTCCTTTGGGGTGGTTGGGTCTTTACGGCGCCTGATCAGCGCGCGCTGGCCCGCCTTGCGGCGAACCAGGGGAATATAGATATTTTGGCGTCTCGCCGTAGGCCACCGGCCCGGCAGGTGAGGCTCACGTTGCGGCTCCGACCGGCTCCCCGGCGTGGTACTCGATGATCTCCTGGGCGATGTTGTCCGGCACCTGCTCGTAGCGCTCGAACTGCATCGTGAAGGTGGCCCGGCCCTGAGTCGATGATCGCAGGTCGGTCGCGTAGCCGAACATCTCGCCCAGCGGCACGAAGGCCTGCACGGCGAGGGCGTTGCCGCGCTGCTCCTGGGCGTGCACCTGACCCCGCCGGCGGTTGAGATCGCCGTTGACGGTGCCCAGGAACTCCTCCGGGGTGACGACCTCGACCGACATCACCGGCTCCAGCAGCACCGGGTTCGCCTTCTTCGCCGCCGCCTGAAGAGCCATCGAGCCGGCGATCTTGAAGGCCATCTCGGAGGAGTCGACGTCGTGGTAGGAGCCATCGATCAGCTCGACCCGCACGTCGACCATCGGGTAGCCGGCCTTGACGCCGTTCTCCAGCGCCTCCTCGATGCCCTGCTCCGCGGCGGGCAGAAATTCGGAGGGGATGACGCCGCCCTTGATCTTGTTGACGAAGTCGAAGCCCTCGCCGGGGGCCGGCTCGAGGTTGATCACGACATGGCCGTACTGGCCGCGGCCGCCGGTCTGGCGCACGAAGCGCCCCTCGACCTTGGTCACCGCCTTGCGAATCGTCTCGCGATAGGCGACCTGGGGCTTGCCGACGTTGGCGTCGACGTTGAACTCGCGCAGCATGCGGTCGACGATCACCTCGAGGTGAAGCTCGCCCATGCCGTGGATCAGCGTCTGCCCGGTCTCGTCGTCGGTCTGAACCTGGAAGGTGGGGTCCTCCTCGGCGAGCCGGACCAGCGCGGCGCCGAGCTTCTCCTGGTCGGCCTTCGTCTTCGGCTCGATCGCGACCGCGATCACCGGCTCGGGAAACTCGATCGTCTCGAGCTCGATCGGGGCGTCGGGGGCGGCGAGGGTGTCTCCGGTGCTGGTCTGCTTGAGCCCGACGCCGGCGCAGATGTCGCCCGCGTAGCACTCGTCGATCTCCTCGCGGTGGTTGGCGTGCATCATCAGCAGCCGCCCGATTCGCTCGGTGCGGCCGTTGGAGACGTTGAGCACCCGGCTGCCGGCCGAGAGCTTCCCGGAGTAGACGCGGAAGTAGGTCAGCTTGCCCACGTAGGGGTCGGCCATCACCTTGAAGGCGAGGGCGGCGAAGGGGGCGTCGTCGTCGGGCGGGCGCGCCTCCTCGCGGCCGCTGCCGTTCTCGCCCTTCTTCGGCGGCACGATCCCGGTCAGCGGCGGGACCTCCAGGGGCGAGGGCAGAAGCTCGACGATCGCGTCGAGCAGCGGCTGCACGCCCTTGTTCTTGAACGATGAGCCGCACAACACCGGGGTCACCTTGATGTCGAGGGTCGCCTGGTGCAGCGACTGGGCGATCCGCTCGTGCGGGATCTCCTCCTCGTTGAGGTAGGCCTCCATCAACTCGTCGTCGTAGTCGGCGCAGGCCTCGATCAGCTCGGTGCGGTGCTGCTCGGCCTGCTCGCGCATGTCCTCGGGGATCTCCTCCTGCTCGAACTCGGTCCCCAGCTCGTCCTTCCAGACCAGCGCCTTCATCTCGATCAGGTCGACGACGCCCACGAAGTCGGACTCCTGGCCGATCGGAAGCTGGATCGGGAGCGGATGCGCCCCCAGCCGGGTGCGCATCGTCTCCACGGCGCCGGCGAAATCGGACCCGGTGCGGTCCATCTTGTTGACGTAGGCGATCCGGGGGACGCGGTACTTGTCAGCCTGGCGCCAGACCGTCTCTGACTGTGGCTCGACACCGGCGACGGAGTCGAAGATCGCGATCGCGCCGTCGAGGACGCGCAGCGAGCGCTCGACCTCGACCGTGAAGTCGACGTGGCCGGGGGTGTCGATGATGTTGATCCGGTGCTCGCGCCACTCACAGGCGGTGGCGGCGGAGGTGATCGTTATGCCGCGCTCCTGCTCCTGCTCCATCCAGTCCATCACCGCGGCGCCCTCGTGCACCTCTCCCATCTTGTGGGTTCGGCCGGTGTAGTAGAGAATCCGCTCCGTGGTGGTGGTCTTCCCGGCGTCGATGTGCGCCATGATCCCGATGTTGCGGGTCTTCTCTAGTGCAAAGTTGCGTGCCATAGGTGCGTAAAGTCTGTTTCTTGGATTTCTGGCAGGGACCGGAGAGAGTGTTAGGAGTGAGAGCGCTTTTTGCGCATAAAAAAGGCCCTTACGGGCCCGGCGCAGCGTTCACGCGCAAGACCGGGACACACGGTTATGTCTGCTCGCGGTCCATTGTCGTAGGAGGCGTTGCCGGGCACACTCGAAGCGTGCCTGAACGACGCCTGAGCGAGCGCGCGATGATAGCAGAGGCATGAGCCCGTTCAGGCGTCGAAAGAGCCGCGAGTCACGAGCCCGCGCCCGGCGTCAGCAGCTGGTCCAGCGAGAGCGCCAGGCGTATGGCCGCGAGCGTGCCGGGCCCGAGGCCGAGCAGCCAACCGAACCGGTCGAGGCGGCGCCGGAGGAGATCGTCGAGGAGCCGGTCGAGGCGATGCCGCAGGAGGTCGCCGAGGAGCCGGTCGAGGCGCCCCCGCAGGAGGTCGCCGAGGAGCCCCCCGCCTGGCGTGAGTTCCAGCGCCCCCGCGCCGCCCCGCGGCGGGCCGAGGCCAAGCCGCGGCGGCGCCGCACGCGTCGCCGCCGCCTCGCGGGCCTGCGCTCTGCGTCGACAGCGCGGAGCCAGGGCGACCGCCGAGCAGGTCAGGCCCGGCATCGGGCGGGCCGGGAGCAGGCTCGGCGCCTTCCTCGGCTGGCTTGTCGCCTGGCCCCTTCGCCTCGCCGCCCTGCTCGAGCGCGTGGCGCAATCTCTGCTCTCCGCCCTCGCGGCCCTTGGATCGCGCACCCTCACCTTCGCCGAGCGCCACCTGACGCCGGAGCGAGTGCTGGTGCTGGTCACGACCGGCGCGGCGGCGTGCCTGATCGGCTCCCAGTTCACCGCCTATCGCGGGGTCGAGGTCGGCCAGCCCCAGTACTCGTCGGTGAGCGCGGTCGCTCCGGCGCCGCAGACCGATCGAATCGACGCCGGCGCAGCGCACGCTTACATCCTGATCCCGCTGGCGGTGATCGCGGTTGCGATTGCGGTCGTCGCCCTGGTCACCGGCCGCTGGCGCCTCACCCGCCTGATCTCGCTGATCGGCCTGATCGGGATCGCGGTCAGCCTCGCGATCGACCTTCCCAAGGGGCTCGACGCCGGCACCGCGGGCGTCGCCTTCGCCGGCGCCAAGGCGACGCTGACCGACGGCTTCTACGTCCAGCTCGCCGCCTCGGCGGTGCTGGTGCTGTGCGGCTGGGTCCTCGGGACCAACCTGCGCCAGCGTGACGCCGCGCCGACCCGCCCGTCGTGCGCCTCGCAGCGAACCGCGCCCGCGCGGCGCGGCATCGGTGGCCGGAGGCGGAGCATGAGCCGCCTGCGCGCCGAGCATCTGCTTCCGATCGCCTGCGCCGCCGCGTGCGCGGTCCTGGCCGCCTCCGAGTTCATGGACACCTTCAAGCTCAATGGGCCCGGGGCCGACCCTGCAGGAGGTCCAGACCGCCGCCGATCAGCACCACTACGCGCTGCTGGTGCTTGCCGGCTTCGCCCTGGTGGCGCTGGTGATAGCGGTGACCACCGGCTCCAAGCCGGCCGCCACCGCGGTCGCGCTCTGCGGCGCCGGAGCGCTGCTCATCTTCCTGCTCATCGACCTTCCCGACGCGGGCAAGGTGGGCGCGATCAGCGACGTCAACTTCACCGAAGCAAAGGCGGACCCGGCGACCGGGTTCTGGCTCGAGCTGATCGGAGCCCTGGTGCTGGCGATCTGCGGCGGAGCCCTGGCCACCCTGAGCCCCGACCAGCTGCGCGCGTTCGCCCGCACGGTCGAGGACCGCCGCCCCTCGTCGCGCTGGCGGAACCGCGAGCCGGCGCGAACGGACAACCGCGGAGAGGAACCGAAAACAGGGCCGGGAAAAGCAAGCAGGTCGGGGGAAGCAGGCTGAGCGCCGAAGCGAGCTTACTGGATCGCAAGTGAGCTAGGCGTCGAAGCCGAGGACCCCGAGATGCGCCGTTTTGCAGCGGCCCTACCAGCGGTAGTGGGCAAACGCCTTGTTGGCTTGCGCCATGCGGTAGATGTCGTCCTTCCGCTTCCAGGCGTTGCCCTGCTGCTTGGCGGCGTCGAGGATCTCGTTCGCCAGCCGGTCGGCCATCGAGTACTCGCGACGGGCACGCGCATACTGGACCATCCAGCGCACCGCGAGGGTGCGGGCGCGGCGAGCGGGAACCTCGACCGGCACCTGATAGGTCGCGCCGCCGACTCGGCGCGAACGCACCTCGAGTACCGGCGTCAGCTCCTTGATCGCAGCCTCGAGCGCCTCCACCGGATCTGATCCACCGCGCTCGCCGACGATCGCCAGCGCGTCGTAGACAATCCGCTCGGCGATCGACTTCTTCCCATCCACCATCACCTTGTTGACGAGCTGTTGAACGAGCCGGCTGCGATGACGCGAGTCCGGCTCGATGGTGCGTATTTGTGCCCTGCTGCGGCGCGGCATTAGCGGGACTTCACACCGTACTGCGAACGGGCCTGGCGCCGGTCGGAGACCCCTGAGGCATCGAGGGTGCCGCGGACGACCTTGTAGCGGACGCCCGGCAGGTCCTTGACCCGGCCTCCGCGAACCAGGACCACCGAGTGCTCCTGGAGGTTGTGCCCCTCGCCCGGGATGTAGCAGGTGACCTCCATCCCGTTGGTGAGCCGGACGCGCGCGACCTTGCGAAGCGCCGAGTTCGGCTTCTTCGGCGTGGTCGTGTAGACGCGGGTGCAGACTCCGCGGCGCTGCGGCGCAGCGATCCGCTTCTTGCGCCCCTGCCCGGACTTCAAGCCCGGGGTGGCGACCTTCTTCTTCGGGCGGGTGCGGCCCTTTCGGACGAGTTGATTGGTGTTCGGCACGACGGCGCATGGTACAGAGAGGGCGCTGCAAACCTTCGCATCGGTTTTCGCGCCCTCTACCCTGCGGGCTATGGAGCGACCGATTCTCGCCGTCGACGTCGACGGGGTGATCAGCCTCTTCGGATTCGACGAGGCGCCGGACCGCAGCCTCGCCAAGTTCCAGCTCATCGACGGCATGGTCCACTGCATCTCGCTCCCCGCGGGGGAGCGGCTGAAGCAGCTCTCCGAGCGCTACGACCTCGTCTGGGCGACCGGCTGGGAGGACCGCGCCAACGACTCGCTCTCGCCGCTGCTCGGGCTTCCCGAGCTCCCCTTCCTGACCTTCGACGGGGCGGCGCGGTTCGGCTCGGCGCACTGGAAGCTCGGCCCGCTCGATCAGTACGCGGGGCGGCGGCCGCTCGCCTGGATCGACGACTCCTTCGACGAGAGCTGTTACGACTGGGCCGAGGGGCGCGACGCCCCAACCCTGCTCGTCCCCACCAATTCGCAGCTCGGCCTCGAGCAGTCGCAAACCGACGCGATGCTGGACTGGGCGCAGGCGCTGCCGGGCGCCGCCGCCGAATCCGGGTGAGCGGCGACTCGGGCCGGGTAGACTGGCCCCGGTGGAGGGGTTCTGGGCAATCTTCTTCCTCTTGGTCGTGCTGAAGATCCCCGTGCTGGGATCGCTGTGGCTGGTCTGGTGGGCGAGCCGGGCCGAGCCGCTGCCTGAAGACGCCCCCGACGAGGGCCATGGCGGCTTCCGCCGCTGGGACGCCCAGCCGCGCCCGAAGGGGCCGCGCCGCGGTCCGCACGGTGCCGGCGCCCGTCCGCTGCCCGATTGCCCGCCCGGCGGGCGCACCCGGATCCTCACGCCTCCCGCGACAGCACGCGCCGGCATGGCGCACGCCCGGGGCGCCGCCGAGCCCGAAGCGCCAGCCGCACCGCACGCCCTAGGCGGCTCTCGAGCTCCCCTCCAGCAGCACGCGGGCGCAGCGCTGCGGGTCGTCGAAGAAGGGAACGTGGCCGCAGCGCGGCAAGCTCACGTGCCGTGCCCAGGGAAGCATTCGACGGGCGCGCCGAGCCTGGATCCAGGCCGGCAGCAGCACGTCGCGGCTTCCCCAGGCGATCGTCAGCGGGACGCCGTACGGCGCCGCCCGCTCGTCGACCCTGTATGCCAGCCCGTAGTGAAGCGCGTCGTCGAAGCCGGGCGCGGCGAGGCCGCTGTCGGCGGTCGCGAGCACCTCGTGTGCGGGCACCTGGAACGGGCGACCGAAGGCGGGCAGGAAAAGGGGCAACCGGGCCATAGCCACCCGAGCCCGCTCCGAGGAGGGTTGGGGCAACCGCTTTCCAGCCTCATGCTCGAGGCGCAGCACCCAGCGGCACCATGCCTCACCAGGCCTGCCCCAGAAGCCGACCGGGGAGAAGGCCGTCGCCGAGCGCACCGCGGCGCGCCGCGCCAGCTCCAGCGCGATCCCTCCCCCCAGCGAGTTGCCGGCGAAATGCGGGCGCACCAGGCCCTGCTGATCGAAGAGCTCTTGCATGAGATCGGCGTGATCGGCGACCGTAAGCTTCGTCCCGGCGGAATCGGGAGGCGACTCGCCGAACCCGGCCAGGTCGACGTTGAGCACCTCACGATGGGGCGCGAGCAACTCGACGACCGGTCCCCAGGCGCCACGCCGCGACCCCAACCCGTGCGTCAGCACCAGCGGCTCGCCGGTGCCAACGCGGTCGTGCGCCAGCTCTGACACTCGCTCAGCTGGTGCCGAGGCGCAGCTCGTGCGAGCGGCGCGCCAGCAACCGGCCCAGCGGCCCGTTGCGGCGGGCGCCGTTGCGGCGCTCGCGCTCGATCGTCCGCAGGTAGGGGTAGAAGTCGACCTGGATCGTGTGTCGCTTGGACGCCACGTAGCGCTTCGCCATGCGCTGGTCCTCGCGCTCGATCACGCGCTTCATTGCGTCCTCGCGCGGCAGCGCAGCCTTGCCTTCGAACAGGTCGGCGATCCACTCCGACTGCGCCTCGGCGATCGGCATGATCGCCCCCAGGGGCTGGATGAAGCCGATGAAGTAGAGGCCGGGATGCTCTACCGAGACGACCCGGCGGTAGAGCGGGATCCGGTTGTCCTCGGCAGAGATCAGGCCCGGATCGAAGAACGGGAAGCTGATCTTGTAGCCGGTGCAGTAGACGACGAGGTCGACCTCCTCCTCGCTGCCGTCGACGAAGCGGACGGTTCGACCGCCCGGGTAGCAATCGATGTTCGGCTTCACCTTGATGTCGCCGTGGCCGAGCCGCGGCAGCAGGTCCGAGGAGACGGTCGGATGGGCCTCGAGCAGCTTGTGGTCGGGCTCGGGCAGCCCGTACTTGGTCATGTCCCCGGCCGCGACCTTTATCGAGCTCATGAAGAAGAAGCGCTGGATCGGCAGCGGCAGGCGCGAGAGGACCGGCGGCCCCGCCTCGTCGGTGGGGACGCCGCGCAGGTACTTGGGGATCACGTAGGCGCCGCGCCGCATCGCCAGGAAGGTCTCGTCGGCGTAGCGAGAGGACTCGACCGCGATGTCGGTGGCCGAGTTGCCGATCCCGAGCACCAGCACCCGCTTGCCCTCGAGGACGTCGGGCTCGCGGTAGTAGTGGGCGTGGATCTGATCGCCCGCGAACTGGTCGGAGCCCGGGAACGGCGGCTCGGGCCAGCGCGGGTCCCAGTGGTGACCGTTGGCGACCATCACCGCCCCGTAGCGGTCGGTCTGCCGGCGGCCGCGGTCGTCCTCGACCGTCACCTCCCACTCTCCGTCGACCGGCTCGACCCTGGTCACCTCGGTGCGGAAGCGGACTTTGTCGCGGAGCCCGAAGTGGTCGACGTAGTCGTCGAAGTACTTGGCGATCTGCCAGTGGTTGGGGTAGTCGGGGTAGTCGTCGGGCATCGGGTAGGTCGCGTAGGACATGAGGTCGCGCGAGGTGTTGATGTGCAGCGACCGGTATGCCGACGACATCTCGTTGTCGTTCTCATAGCGCCAGTTGCCCCCGACCTCGGAGCCCTTCTCGAAGCAGTCGAAGGCGATGCCGCGTGCGTCGAGGACCTGGCAGGAGGAGATGCCCGAGGAACCGGCCCCGATCACGCAGACCTTCTGTCCCGGGCGCAGGGCTGCCACGGCCCCAAACTACCTTGCCGAACTGTGTTTGGCTAGCTGGCCAGGATGCGGCTACTCGTTCGAGCTGCCGCCGCTCCCGCCGCTGCCGCCGTCGGTGCCGGTCTCGATCTCCTGAGCCAACTCCTCCAGCTCCTCGGCGAACGAGGGGCCGAAGCCCTCGACCTCGGCGCCGTCGCCCTCGAGCCCGAGCTCCGCGGCGAGCTCCTCCTCGTCGAGCAGGCCTTCCTCGCTCGGAGGCTCGACCGGCTCGGTCGGCTCGATCGTGAGCGTGCGGTAGTGCCGCAGCCCGGTCGCGGCCGGGATCAGCTTGCCGATGATCACGTTCTCCTTGAGGCCGACCAGGCGGTCGCGCTTGCCCTCCAGGGCGGCGTCGGTCAGCACCTTCGTCGTCTCCTGGAAGGAGGCCGCCGAGAGGAACGACTCGGTCGCCAGCGATGCCTTGGTGATCCCGAGGATCACCTCCTCGCCCTTCGCGGGCTGACCGTTCTTCTTCTCCTTGGCCTCCTTGTTGATCGCCTTCAGCTTCTGGCGATCCTCGAGCTGGCCCGGGAGAAGCGAGGTCGTGCCCTTCGAATCGACGCGCACCTTCTTCAGCATCTGGCGCACGATCACCTCGATGTGCTTGTCGTTGATGTCGACGCCCTGCGCCCGGTAGACCCTCTGCACCTCGGCGACGAGGTACTGCTCGGTCTCCGTGCGGCCGCGGATCGACAGCAGCTCGGCCGGGTACAGCGAGCCCTCGTTGAGCTGCTGGCCGGGCTCGACCTTCTCGCCGGGCTCGACGTACAGGCGCGTGCGGGCCGGGAACGAGTGCGCGTGCTCCTCGCCCTTCTCGTCGGTGATCGTGACCTTGACCGCCTTGTCGGTCTCCTCGACCGCGACCTTGCCGGCGACCTCGGCCATCTGCGCCAGCCCCTTCGGCTTGCGCGCCTCGAACAGCTCGACGATCGCGGGGCAGGCCCTGGGTGATGTCCTGGCCGGCGACACCGCCGGTGTGGAAGGTGCGCATGGTCAGCTGCGTGCCCGGCTCGCCGATCGACTGCGCGGCGATGATCCCCACCGCGTCGCCGATGTCGACCGTCGCGCCGGTCGCCGGGGCGACCCCGTAGCAGCTGCGGCAGAGCCCTGACTCGGCCTCGCACTTGAGCACCGAGCGAACCGGGACCGTGACCTCCTCGTCCTCGAAGGCCTCAGCGATCGCCTCGACGTGCTCCAGCTCGATCTCCTGGTTTCGCTTCAGCAGCTCACGGCCGCGCTTGGTCGCGAACTTCTTCGCCGCCAGGCGCCCGAGCAGGTTGTCGTTCAGCGAGCCGTCGTCCTTGCGCAGCGCCATCTCGATCGCGTCCTTGGTCTTGCAGTCCTCCTCGCGCACGATCACGTCCTGGGCGACGTCGACCAGGCGGCGGGTCAGATAGCCCGAGTCGGCGGTCCGCAGGGCGGTGTCGGCGAGGCCCTTGCGGGCGCCGTGGGTGGAGATGAAGTACTCGAGCACCGAGAGGCCCTCGATGAAGTTGGCCTTGATCGGCCGCTCGATGATCTCGCCCTTCGGGTTCGCCATAAGGCCGCGCATGCCGGCGAGCTGGCGGATCTGCTTGAACGATCCGCGGGCGCCAGAGTTGGCCATCATGAAGATCGGGTTCAGCTCGTCGAGGTTGTCCTCCATCGCCTTGCGCGACCTCGTCGGTGGCGGCATCCCAGCGCGAGGTGACGGCCTCCTTGCGCTCCTCCTGGGTGATGTAGCCGTCGTCGTACTGGGTGGCGATCTCGTCGGCTTCCTTCTCGTAGCGCTCCAGGATCTCTTCCTTGTTGGGAGGGGAGACGACGTCGTTCTTGGAGATCGTGATCCCCGCCTGGCTGGCGTAATGGAACCCGAGCTCCTTGAAGGCGTCGAGCACCAGCGACACCGCCGGCGCCCCATAGGTCTCGACCAGGTTGGTGACGATCTCGTTGACGTCGCGCTTCTTC
The DNA here is from genome assembly GCA_963772265.1 of uncultured Solirubrobacterales bacterium. Taxonomy (GTDB): domain Bacteria; phylum Actinomycetota; class Thermoleophilia; order Solirubrobacterales; family 70-9; genus Mayfieldus. Next base: position 261,516 of record CAVYWS010000003.1, read on the forward strand.
AGCGAGTGGTTGATGAACTCGTAGCTGTCGAGGTCGAACTCGTCGCCCATCGCTTCACCGAGGGCCCGCTCGATGCGGTCGTTGAAGATGATCCGCCCGACGGTGGTGAGGAAGTGCTCGTGCCCGGCGCGCCGGTACTCGGCAAGGTCATGCAGGCCGGTGCCGCCGTTCTCGTAGACGAGCTCGGCCTCCTGCGCGGAGCGGAAGACGCTCGGTCGCGATCCGTTCCTGGCCGCCTGGGTGCCCGACTTCAGCTTCTCGTCGAGCTTGGCGAGCTCGTCGTCGCTCTGCCCATAGGTCAGGTAGTAGATCCCCAGCACCATGTCCTGGGTCGGCGTCGCCAGCGGCGCGCCGTGGGCCGGCGAGAGGATGTTGTTGGAGGACAGCATCAGGATGCGGGCCTCCGCCTGGGCCTCGGCCGAGAGCGGCACGTGGACCGCCATCTGGTCGCCGTCGAAGTCGGCGTTGAAGGCGTGGCAGACCAGCGGGTGGATCTGGATCGCCTTGCCCTCGACCAGCACCGGCTCGAAGGCCTGGATGCCGAGGCGGTGCAGGGTCGGTGCCCGGTTGAGCAGCACCGGGTGCTCGTGGATGACCTCCTCGAGCACGTCCCAGACCTCGGGGATCATCGACTCGACCATCTTCTTGGCGGCCTTGATGTTCTGCACCGCCTTGCGCTCGACCAGCCGCGCCATGATGAACGGCTTGAACAGCTCCAGCGCCATCAGCTTCGGCAGCCCGCACTGGTGCAGGCGCAGGTTCGGCCCGGAGACGATCACCGAGCGGCCGGAGTAGTCGACGCGCTTGCCGAGCAGGTTCTGACGGAAGCGTCCCTGCTTGCCCTTGAGCATGTCGGAGAGCGACTTCAGCGGCCGGTTGCCCGGTCCGGTCACCGGGCGCCCGCGGCGGCCGTTGTCGAACAGCGCGTCGACGGCCTCCTGGAGCATCCGCTTCTCGTTGTTGACGATGATCTCGGGCGCGCCGAGGTCGAGCAGGCGCTTGAGCCGGTTGTTGCGGTTGATCACCCGCCGGTAGAGGTCGTTGAGGTCGGAGGTCGCGAAGCGGCCGCCGTCGAGCTGCACCATCGGGCGCAGCTCCGGGGGGATCACCGGCACGCAGTCGAGAATCATCCACTCGGGCTTGTTCGGGGAGTGCAGGAAGGCGGAGGCGACCTTGAGCCGCTTAACCGCGCGGGCCTGCTTCTGCCCCTTGGAGGTGTTGATCGTCTCCTCCAGCTCCTTGCACTCGGCCTCGAGGTCGATCCGCTCGAGCAGGTCGCGCACGGCCTCGGCGCCCATGCCGCCGGTGAAGTACTCACCCCAGCCGTAGGAAGAGCCGAAGCGGTCCTTGAGCTCGCGGAAGTCCGTCTCGTCGTTGATGACGTCCTTGGGCTTCATGTTCTGGAACGTCTCCCAGGTCCGCTCCATCCGCTCGATCGCCTCGTCGATGTAGGCCTCGGTGTCGGAGATCTCGGCGTCGAAGGTCTTGCGCAGCTCCTTGACCATCTTGGTGCGCTCGTCTTCCTTCAGCCTCTTCAGCTGCGCAGCAGTCAGCTTCAGGCCCTCGGCCCAGATGTGGTCCTCGTCGTTGAACTTGTCCTGCGAGCCCCCCTCGAGGTACTTGACGCGGCGCTCCAGCGACTCGTTCAGCTCCTGGGTGCGCTTGCCGCGCTCAGCCTCGTACTCGTCGGTGACCTTCTTGACCTCCTTCTCGAGCTTCTTGAGGTCCTTGTCGCGCGCCTCGGTGTCGACAGTGGTGATCATCGAGGCTGCGTAGTAGAGGACCTTCTCCAGCTCCTTGGGAGCCATGTCGATCAGGTAGCCGATCCGGCTCGGGACGCCCTTGAAGAACCAGATGTGGGAGACCGGGGCGGCGAGGTCGACGTGGCCCATGCGCTCGCGGCGCACCTTCGAGCGCGTCACCTCGACGCCGCAGCGCTCGCAGACGATGCCCTTGTAGCGGACCCGCTTGTACTTGCCGCAGTAGCACTCCCAGTCCTTGGTCGGACCGAAGATGCGCTCGCAGAACAGCCCGTCCTTCTCCGGCTTCAGGGTCCGGTAGTTGATCGTTTCGGGCTTGGTTACCTCGCCCCAGCTCCAGGAGCGGATCTTCTTCGAAGAAGCGAGGCCGATCTCGATGGCGTCGAAATTGTTGATGTCGATCAAATTCAGTCCTTAGTCGTCAGTAGTCAGTCTCCGGGCCGGCCTGCGCCTAGCCCTCCGCCTTTGCTTCCTCGGCTTCGCCGGCGCCGTCGGTGCTTCCACCGGCGCCTTCCTCCACCACCTGCTCCTCGCGCTCGTCGGCGGCGCCGTTGCCGGCGCCCTCCGACCGGACCCCGGTCAGGTCCATGCCCAGCTCCTCGGCCGCCTTCAGCAGGTCGTCCTCCTCCTCGGCCAGCTCGACCTCGCCGCCCTCGGAGACGACGTTGGCGTCCAGCGAGAGGCTCTGGATCTCCTTCAGCAGCACCTTGAAGGACTCCGGGATCGAGGGCTCGGGGATGTTCTCGCCCTTGACGATCGCCTCGTAGGCCTTGACCCGGCCGACGGTGTCGTCGGACTTCACGGTCAGCAGCTCCTGCAGGGTGTAGGCGGCGCCGTACGCCTCCAGGGCCCAGACCTCCATCTCTCCGAACCGCTGGCCGCCGAACTGCGCCTTGCCGCCAAGCGGCTGCTGGGTGACCAGCGAGTAGGGGCCGGTCGAGCGAGCGTGGATCTTGTCGTCGACCAGGTGCAGCAGCTTGAGGATGTACATGTGGCCGACCGTCACCTTGCTCTCGTACGGCTCACCGCTGCGGCCGTTGTAGAGCTTCGCGGTCCCGTAGCAGCGGCTTCCGGGGCGCTCCTTCATGTCGACGCCGAGGTCGATGCCGCGGTCGGCGTTCTCCTCCGACCAGCGCACCAGCGCCTCGTCGACGTCCTCGACCGAGGCGCCGTCGAAGACCGGAGTCGAAACGAAGACCCGGCCGCCGTCCTCCTTGGCCTGCTTGTAGGCCTCGCTGCCGTCGTCGTACCAGCCGTTGGCCGCCGCCCAGCCGAGGTGGGCCTCGAGGATCTGGCCGATGTTCATCCGGCTCGGCACGCCGAGCGGGTTGAGGATCACGTCGACCGGCGTCCCGTCCTCGAGGAACGGCATGTCCTCCTCGGGCACGATCTTGGAGATCACGCCCTTGTTTCCGTGACGGCCGGCGAGCTTGTCGCCCTCGGCGATCTTGCGCTTGGTGGCGACGTAGACGCGGACCAGGTCGTTGACGCCGGGCGGCAGGTCGTCGCCCTCGTCGCGGCTGAAGGTCAGGACGTCGATGACGACGCCGCCCTCGCCGTGCGGAACCTTGAGCGAGGTGTCGCGGACCTCGCGCGCCTTCTCCTTGAAGATCGCGCGGATCAGCTTCTCCTCCGCGGTCAGCTCGGTCTCGCCCTTCGGCGTCACCTTTCCGACCAGCAGGTCGCCGGAGGCGACCTCGGCCCCGATGCGGACGATGCCGCGCTCGTCGAGGTTGCGAAGGCTCTCCTCGGAGCGGTTCGGGATGTCGCGGGTGATCTCCTCGTCACCGAGCTTCGTCGTCCGGGCGTCGATCTCGTACTCCTCGATGTGGATCGAGGTCAGCTCGTCGTCCTTGACGAGGCGCTCGGAGAGGATCACCGCGTCCTCGAAGTTGTAGCCCTCCCAGGACATGAAGGCGACCAGGCAGTTCTTGCCCAGCGCGATCTCGCCGCCGGCGGTCGAGGAGCCGTCGGCGAGCACGTCGCCCTCCTTGACCTTGTCGCCGACGTCGACGATCGGGCGCTGGTGGATGATCGTGCCCTGGTTTGAGCGCATGAACTTGTGCAGCGGGTACTCGTCCCGCTTGGAGCCATGGGTGACGACGATCTGCTCGGAGTCGACGTAGGTGACGTCGCCCGCGGCCGTGGCCAGGGTGACGTCGCCGGTGTCGATCGCGGCGCGCTTCTCCATCCCGGTGCCGATCAGCGGCGGCTCGGGCTTCAGCAGCGGCACCGCCTGGCGCTGCATGTTGGATCCCATCAGGGCCCGGTTGGCGTCGTCGTGCTCGAGGAACGGGATCAGCGCCGTCGCCACCGACCAGATCTGGGTCGGGGAGACGTCCATCAGGTCGACCTGCTTCGGGGCCGCGGTGACGACCTCGCCCTCGCCCTCGCGGGCGCGACAGAGGACCCGCGGGCCCTTCAGCTTGTTGGTCTTCGGGTCGATCTCGGCGTTCGCCTGCGCGATCAGCTTGTCCTCTTCCTGGGTCGCGTCGAGATGGACGATCTTGTTGGTGACCGTGCCGTCCTTGACCACCCGGTAGGGGGTGGTGACGAAGCCGTGCTCGGAGACCTCCGCGTAGGAGGACAGCGAGCCCATCAGGCCGATGTTCGGGCCCTCGGGGGTCTCGATCGGGCACATCCGCCCGTAGTGGGTCGGGTGCACGTCGCGGACCTCGATCGGGGCCCGCTCACGGGTCAGCCCTCCGGCTCCCAGCGCCGAGAGGCGCCGGCGGTGGGTCAGCCCGGACAGCGAGTTGGTCTGGTCCATGAACTGCGACAGCTGCGAGGAGCCGAAGAACTCCTTCAGCGCCGCGACCACGGGCCGGATGTTGATGATCGTCTGCGGGGTGATGGCGTCGGAGTCCTCGGTGGTGAGGCGCTCGCGAACGACGCGCTCCATCCGGTACAGCCCGATCCGGAACGCCTCCTGGATCAGCTCGCCGACCGTGCGCAGGCGGCGGTTGCCGAAGTGCTCGTACTCGTCGAGATGGTCGGCGACCGGCTCGCGCTGATAGGTCAGCGACTCCGCCGCGTAGTCCTTGATCGGGTTCTCCTCGTCGATCTCCTCGGAGACACCGAGCAGCTTCGGAAGGCTGACCAGCTCCTTGACCAGGGCGATGATGTCGTCGTGGGTGAGGACCCTGGTGTCGAGGTCGATGTCGAGGTCCAGCCGCGCGTTCAGCTTGTAGCGGCCGACCCGGGTCAGGTCGTAGCGCTTGGGATCGAAGAAGAGCTGCTCCAGGAGCGCCTTTGCGGCGTCAACCGAGGGCGGCTCGCCGGGGCGCTGCTTCTTGAACAGCTCGATCAGCGCGCCCTCGTCGGTCTTGGTCTGCTCGGTGTCGGCCGCGATCGTGTGCTTGATGTAGACCGAGTCGTCGAACATCTTCAGAAGCTCGGCGTCCTCGACGTAGCCCATCGCGCGCAGCAGCACGGTCACCGGAAGCTTGCGCTTGCGGTCGATGCGGACGTAGACGCGTCCCTTCTTGTCGATCTCCAGCTCCAGCCATGAGCCGCGGGCCGGCATCAGGTTGGCGATGAACATCTGCTTCTCGGGGTCCTTCGGGGCCATCACGTAGGCGCCAGGGGAACGCACGAGCTGGGTGACGACGACACGCTCGGTGCCGTTGATGATGAAAGTGCCGCGGTCGGTCATCCACGGGAAGTCGCCCATGAACACCGACTGCTCGCGGATCTCGCCGGTCTCCTTGTTCTGGAAGGCGACGGTGGCCGAGAGCGGCCGCGAGTAGGTCATGTCCTTCTCGCGGCATTCCTCGATCGAATGGGGCGGCTCTTCGAACTTGAACTCGCCGAAGACGATCGCCAAGTTCCCCGTGTAGTCCTCGATCGGGGAAATGTCGTCAATTGTCTCCCTCAGCAGCCCCTTCTTTGGATCCGTCAGCTCCTCGAAGGAGCGGCGCTGGATATCGATCAGGTGGGGGACTTCTAGGGGGTTCTGTAGTCGGGAAAAGCTCCTGCGGGTTACGGGGGCAGCGTTGGAACGTGCCAAGTCGGCGACTCCTCAGAGGTTCAGAGGGACGGTTATACGGCGCAGTTCAGCGACGGTTGTACAGCGCGGATTGCGGGCAGCAGGGCACAACGGCGCGCGACCGTAGAAAATAACACACAGCCCGTGCCTACTTCAAGCCTGGGCACGGCAATATGGCCATTTGAGGCTATTTGAGCTCGACCGAGGCTCCGGCCTCTTCCAGCTCGCCCTTCAGTTTATCGGCTTCCTCACGCTCGATTCCCTCCTTGATCGCCTTCGGCGCCTCGTCGACGAGGGCCTTGGCCTCCTTCAGGCCGAGCCCAGTCGCGGCGCGCACGACCTTGATCACGGGGACCTTCTGACCGCCGACTTCGGTGAGCACGACATCGACCGTCGTGGCCTCCTCCTCGCCTGCGGCGCCATCGCCCGCGGCGGGCGCTCCGGCGGGGGCGGCGGCGGCGACTGCGGTCGCCGAGACGCCGAACTCCTCCTCCAGCGCCTTGATGCGCTCGGAGAGCTCGAGGACCGAGATGCCCTTGAGCTCCTCGATCCAGTCCTCGGTGCTTGTCTTTGCCTTGGTTGCCATCTACTCCTGTTCCTCCTGGTTCTCGCTTGAAGTCTCTTCTGGTTGTTCCTCCGCCGGGGCGGGTTCCTCGGCGGTCTCCGCCGGCGCTTCCTCGGCCTCGGCGGCAGGAGCCTGCTCGCCTTCGGGTTCCTCCTCGGCCGCTTCCTCCTCAGCCGGCGCTTCTTCCGAAGCCTCTTCCTCAGCCGCCGGCTCCTCAGCCGGCGCCTCCTCAGCCGGCGCCTCGCCGCTGACCAGGCCCTGGTCGGCCATCTGCTGCAACTGGCTCGCCAGCCCGCCGATCATCGAGTTGAGCCCGCGGACGAGTCCCGTCAGCGGGCTCGCCACCATCCCGGCGAACTGGGCGTTGAGGGCGTCGCGGCCCGGGAGGCGGGCGATCGCCTTGAACTCGTCCGGCTCCAGTACGTCCCCGTTGACGAAGCCGCCCTTGTACTCGAGCACCTGCCATTCCCGGTCCAGGGTCGTGATCGCCTTCGCCGCCAGCGCCACGTCCCCGCGGACGAAGGTCAGCGCGGTCGGGCCATCGAGCAGCTCGGTGAGCTGGTCGCGGCCGGCCTTCTCGGCGGCAAGCTTGGTGAGCCGGTTCTTGACGATTCGGAAGCTGGCGTCGGCCTCGCGCAGCTTCGCCCGCAGCTCGGCGGCCTGGGGCACGCTTATCCCCCTGTAGTCGATCGCGAAGATCGTCTCGGCGGCCTCGATCTGGCCGGCGATCTCCTCGACTGCTGCGGTTTTCTCTTCGCGGTTCATCTGGGTGCTGGGTGGGCAACAAAAAACCCGCCGGCAGGCGGGCACAAAGATCCAACGGTCTCTGGCTCCACCTGCACCGGGCTTCCGGGCTCTCGCCCCGCCGGTGGTCTTTGGCAGGCGGACGATGTTAGCCGAGAGCGCCGGCTAGGTCTGCGCCCCAACCACGTTCTTTCGTCCGGCCCTCCTTGGAGGCTGGGGGATGAGACCCCACCCAGCTCAACCAAGGAGGAACCGGATGACATTGCATCGCAACGCCAGGACGTGTCCAGCCTCAAGGCGGCTGATAGCTCGTCGCGTGCTCGAGGAAGGCTGGGGGCTGACGGCGGCGGCCGAGGCCGCCGGCGTCAGCGTGCCGACCGCGCGCAAGTGGGTGCGTCGTTTCAAAGAGGACGGCGAGGCAGGCCTTGACGACCGCTCCTCAGCGCCCAGACGCTGCCCCAACCGCACCCCGCGAGAGCGCGTGGGGGCGGTCCTTGCGCTGCGGCGGCTGCGCTTTACCGCCGAGCAGATCGGCGAGGCGCTGAGCATGCCGCACTCCACCGTGTCCTTGATCCTCAAGCGCGAAGGCGTTGGGCGCCTGCCTCGCTTGGGAGTCCAAGAGCCCGAGCGCCGCTACGTGCGCTCTGCAGCGGGAGAGCTGATTCACATCGACGTCAAAAAGCTGGGACGCATCGCCCGCCCAGGGCATCGGGTCACCGGCTCCAGAGCCCCCAAGGGCTATCACCTCCAGGCCTATGAGCAGGGCTGGGAGTTCGTGCACGTCTGCGTTGATGACGCCACCCGCCTGGCCTACGTCGAGGTCCTAGACGACGAGCACCCAGGCACAGCAATCGGCTTCCTGCGCCGGGCGGTCCGCTACTTCGCGGGTTTTGGGGTGAAGGTCCAAGGCGTGATGACCGACAACGGCAACCCCTACCGCTCCACTGCCCATGCGGTTGCCTGCCGCGAGCTGGGGATCCGCCACCTGCGCACCGAGGCCTACCGCCCGCAGACCAACGGCAAAGCAGAGCGCTTCATCCGCACCCTGGTCGATGACTGGGCCTACGCGGCTGTCTACGGCTCAAGTGATGAGCGCGCCCTGGCCCTGCCCGGCTGGCTCGATCACTACAACCACCATCGCCTTCACCGCGGGATTGCGAGGATGACTCCGATGCAACGGCTACGCGAGCTCCAAGCCAACAACCTGGCTGGAGCCCACAGCTAGGCGGCGGCCGGCGCTTCGGCCTCGTCGGCGGAGTCCCCGCCCCCGGCCTCGGGCTCTTGCCCCGAGCCCCCCGCCCCATTCTGATCGGACGTGGCACCAGCGCCGACGATGTCGCGCTCACCGGTCTTGCCGGTATCGACGCGGATCCCTGGGCCCATCGTCGTGGTCAGCGTGCTGGAGAGGATGTAGCGGCCCTTGGCGCCGGCGGGCTTGGCGCGGACGATCTCCTCGATCACCGCGGCGTAGTTCTCGAGCAGCGCCCGCTCGTCGAAGCTCGCCTTGCCGATCGTCAGGTGGACGACGGCCTGGCGATCGGTCCGGTACTCGATCTTGCCTGCCTTCGACTCGCCCACCGCCTTCTGGATGTCGTCGGTGACGGTGCCGACCTTGGGGTTGGGCATCTTGCCCTGCGGGCCGAGGACCCGGCCCAGCTTCCCGACCACCGACATCATGTCCGGGGTCGCGATCGCGACGTCGAAGTCGGTCCAGCCCTCTTCGACCCGTTTGGCCAGGTCCTCGTCGCCGACGAAGGTCGCGCCGGCCGCCTCGGCGTCGCGCGCCTTCTGGCCCTTGGCGAAGACGGCGATCGTGACGTCCTTGCCGAGACCGTGCGGGAGAGCGAGGGTTCCGCGTAGCTGTTCGTCGGCGTGGCGCACGTTGACCCCGAGGCGAACGTGCAGCTCGACCGTCTCGTCGAACTTCGCCGTCGCGGTCTCCTTCAGCAGCCGCACCGCTTCGCCCGGCGGATAGTGATGCGAGCGGTCGATCTTCTCGATCCCCTGGCGGTAGCGCTTGCCGTGAGCCATCAGCCCTCCACGTCGACGCCCATCGAGCGCGCGGTCCCGGCGATGATCTTCGACGCCGCGTCGATGTCGTTTGCGTTGAGGTCGGGCATCTTGCGCTCGGCGATCTGCCGCACCTGGGCCATGCTGATCGTGCCGACCTTGTTGACGTGTGGCTCGCCGGACCCTTTGTCGATCCCGATCGCCTCCTTGATCAGCACCGCGGCCGGCGGCGTCTTGGTGACGAACTCGAACGAACGGTCCTCATAGACGGTGATCTCGACCGGGATGATCGTCCCGCCCTCCTGCTGGGTCTGGGCGTTGAACGCCTTGCAGAACTCCATGATGTTGACCCCGTGCTGGCCCAGGGCGGGGCCGACCGGCGGCGCCGGGTTGGCGGCGCCGGCAGGGATCTGCAGCTTGATCATCGTCAGGACCTTCTTGGCCATCGGGCCAGCCTAAATCTTTTTGACCTGGTCGTATCCGACCTCGACCGGCGTCTCGCGGCCGAAGATCGAGACCAGGACCTTGAGCTTGGCTGCGTCCTCGTTGATCTCGGCGATCTCGCCCGAGAAGTCCGAGAGCGGGCCGGAGATCACCTTGACCTGCTCGCCGATCGAGAACTGGGCCTGGGTGCGCGGGCGCTCGGCGGTCTCGCGGTGCAGCAGCCGGTCCACCTCTGGCTTCGACAGCGCGACCGGCTTGTTGCGGGAGCCGACGAACCCGGTCACCCCCGGGGTGTTCTTGACCAGCCCCCAGGCGTCGTCGGACATCTCCATGTTGACCAGCACGTAGCCGGGCATCGTCCGCTTCTCGGTCTGCACCTTCTGGCCGTCCTTGAGCTCGGATACCTGCTCGGTCGGCACGACGACCTGGCGGATCTGCCGCTCCTGGCTCATCGTGTGGACCCGGTGCTCGAGGTTGTGCTTGACCTTGTTCTCGTGCCCGGAGTAGGTGTTGATCACGTACCAGCGATACATGTGAAAAGGGTCTTCCTCTCTCGATTCAGAGGATCTGCTTGATCATCCAATTGAAGGCCGCATCGAGCGCCCCGAGGTAGGCAGCGGCGATCGCGACGAAGACGACCGTCACCGCCGAGGCCTGCACAAGGGTGTCTCGATCCGGCCACTGCACACGCTTCAGCTCCGCCGCGCAGGAGACGATGAAGCCGATCACCGCGCCGCGCTGGCGCTCCTGGGTGGCCTGCTTCTCGCGCTTCGCGATCCGCTCGCGCTCGCGGCGCTTCTCCTCGTCCCGGGCCCGCTTCTCCTTCTCCTTGCGTTCGCGCTCGGCGGCGCGGCGGTCGGCCCGGCTCGGTGCCTTGGGGGCGTCGGGGGTCTCCAGTGCCGACTCGGGAGCGTGGGCTCCGATCCCAGCCTCCACCGCCTCGGCTTCGGCGACGTCGCCCGAGATCGGCACCTGGGTGTCGTGCTGGGCTCGCGCTTCGCTGCCGTCGGTCCCCTTGGACTGGCGTTCGCGGGCCTCGCGGGCGCGCCGCTCGGCCTTTCGCTGGGCGCGGGTCTTGGCCACTAGCGGGTCTCCTTGTGGTCAGTGTGCCGACCGCACCAGCGGCAGTACTTGCGCAGCTCGATTCGGTCCGGGCTGTTGCGCCTGGACTTGTTCGTCTGGTAGTTGCGGCGCTTGCAGTTCTCGCATGCAAGCGTCACCGCGATGCGAACCTCTCCGCGAGCCATTTCTCCTAGCGGACGCCTTTACAGAAAAACGTTCCGGGCGCAGGGCGCCGGAACGTGGCCAAGGATAGCGCGCCGCCACGCGGGCCTCCGGCACGGGTCGGGACCCCGGGAAGACCCCTGAAACGCGAAGGGGCGCCGCATCATGGCGCCTCCCGCGAAGTTCCCCAATCGATCTGATGGTCAGCTTGGACCGGAGCCTTTCCTCAGCTACCTGCGATGAGAACGCCAACAGGAATTACGAGCTTTGGTCGGGCACGTCGCCGTAGCGACTGCGGCAAGATACACAGTCTCTACTTAATTTTCAATAGTCGAGAACCATATTTCTGATGAATTGGTCTTCCAATAGTGGGGTGGCTCGTGCCTGAGGGCTGAACCGACCCACCACCGAGCGGCGGCGTGGGGCCTGCCGCTCGGTGGGGATCGGAATCCCGGAGCCGACTAGCGATCTAGCCGTCCGTGGCCACGACCGCGAGGTCGCCGGCCCCGCCCATCAGCAGGCCTCCCCGGACCCGCCGTTGAGTCTTGTGCTGCCCTGCCTGGCCCTTCCGGCGGCCACCCTGCCCAGGTGCCGCACAGGAAGTCTGAAGCTGTGGGTTTCCCCCAGTGAAACGGCACTCATAGACCCTCCGACTGTCTTTGGTTCGGCGCCTCCAGGGCTCAAGGAGGACGGTAGATCTGCCGATAGGGATTGGTCAACCCGCAAATTCGGTAAATGACCCCTGGCTATTCGTCCGCTTAGGCACGGCCGCAACCGAGGGGACACGGGCAGGTGTCGGTGTGATTCGGGTCCGGGAGGGGCTAGAGGCCCAAAGTCTTGGCGATGATGTTGCGCTGGATCTCCGAGGTGCCGCCGTAGATCGTCGAGACCAGCGCCTGGCGGACGAGCCGCTCCATGTCGTACTCCGACGAGTAGCCGTAGCCGCCCATCATCTGCATCCCCTCCAGCGCCACCCGCTTCGCGGTCTCGGTGACGAACAGCTTCACCATCGAGGCCTCGCGGGGCAGCATCCGGCCCGGGTCCTCGTCGGTAAGCGTGGCGACCCAGTGGGTCATCAGGCGCGCCGCCTCGAGCTCGGTGGCGAGGTCGGCGAGCCGATGCTGGAGCGCCTGGAATGAGCCGATCGGGCGGCCGAACTGGCGCCGCTCCTTGACGTAGGCGAGCGCATCGTCGAAGGCCCGCTGGGCGATCCCCAGCATCGTCGCGGCGAGAATCAGCCGCTCGACGTTCAGGCCCGCCATCAGCTGCATCCAGCCGGCGTCGACCTCCCCCAATACCGCCTCGTCCGGGGCCTCGCAGTCTGAGAAGTAGAGGTGGTTGGTCTCGCGCCCGCCCATCGTGTCGATCGGCTTGATCTCCATCCCCGGCGCCTCGCGGGGCACCCAGATCATCGTCAGGCCCTGGTGCTTGTCGTCGGACCGCTTCGTCCGGGCGACGACCAGGACGTGGTCGGAGATGTGGGCGTTGGAGCAGAAGACCTTCTGGCCGTTGATCACGAAGCCGCCGTTGACCCGCTTTGCCTCGGTGCTCAACGAGCCGACGTCGGAGCCGGCCTCGGGCTCGGTCATCGCGATCGCCTCCACCGACCCCGAGGCGATCCCCCCGAGGATCTCTGACTTCTGATCCTCGCTGCCGAAACGGCCGGTTGCTCCGGCGACGATCAGGGTCGTCGCGTAGCCGCCGATCGGGGCGAGGCCGCGCGAGGTCTCCTCCATGAACAGGCAGGCGTCGAGCATCGTCCCGCCCGAGCCGCCGTACTGCTCGGGGATCGTCACCCCGAGCCAGCCGAGGTCGGCCATCTGCTTGTAGAGCTCGGCGTTGTGGGCCTCGGTGTAGCCGGCCGTCAGCTTCTCGCGCTGCTCGGGAGTCCCGCACTCGCGCTGGCAGAAGTCGCGAATCGCGGCGACGAAGTCGCGCTGCTCGTCGCTGAGCGAGAAGTCCATCCCGGCGGGCAGGCTATCTGCTGGGAGCGGCTGCGGAAGGGGCCGAGCGGCTAACCGACGGCGGCGGCCTGCCTGGCCTCGATGATCGCGCAGAATGGCTCGACGAGTCCCGGGTCGAACTGGCTTCCCGCATGGCGTCGGATCTCGGCCAGCGCGTCCTCGGGGGGAATCGCGGGTCGGTAGGGGCGGTCGTTTGTCATCGCGTCGAAGGCATCGCAGATGAAGATGATGCGGGCGGCGAGTGGTATCTCCTCACCGGAAAGCCCGTCCGGATAGCCGCGCCCATCCCAGCGCTCGTGCGTTGAGCGCACCACCCTCGCGACCGGCTGCATCGCCGGCGCGGCGCCGAGAATCCGCTCGCCGATCAGCGTGTGCTGCCTCATCAGCTGGCCTTCCTCGTCATCGAGCGGCCCGGGCTTGTCGATGATCTCTCGCGGGATCGCGATCTTGCCGATGTCATGCAGCTCCGCCGCCCGAGACAGAACCTCCAGCTGCTCACCGTCGCAGCCGAGCTTGCGCCCCAGCTCGCCGGCATGATCGGCGACTCCCTTCAGATGCTGGCGGATCTCGGGCTCGCGCTCGAGTTGGGCGGTCAAAAGGACGTCGCGGGTCTGCCGTGCGGCGGAGACGCGCCGGCTGCGCTTGCTCGCGTACATGCGCGTGTCGGCCACCTTCAGCGCTGCGGAGGAGTCCCTCGTCTCACGGGGCAGTTCGACAGCGCCATAGGAACTGGTGATCTCGAAGCCAGGTCCCGATTCCGAGAGGGCCATCGAAGCACGGTCCAACAGGGAGTCGTCGCGGGTGCCGGAGATCAGGACGCAGAACTCGTCGCCCCCCATGCGATAGGCCCTGCCGTTCTCCGGCATCGAGTTGCCAAGCGCCTGGCCGAGGCGGCGCAGCAGGGCGTCGCCGGCCGCGTGGCCGAAGTGATCGTTGTAGGTCTTGAATCCGTCGAGGTCATAGAGACCGAAGACGAAGCGATCGTGCCTGGTCGCCAGCTCACCGACACGGTGCTCGAGGTCGTCGATCAGGGCGCGGCGGTTGCCGAGTCCGGTGAGCGCGTCGGTGACCGCCTCCTCATGGACAACTGCCAGCAGTTGCGCGTTCTCGGCCAGTGCGATCAGCAGCCTGGCGACCGCAACTCCGAGCGCCGCCACCGCCAAAGCCTCCGCGATGTGGCTGATCGAGACGAAGAACTGGTAACCGAGTATTCCGACCGCAAGGGCGGCGAAGCCGATCACCAACACCAGCGGATAGGTGCGGCGCTCGCGGTGACGTCCTGACCTGAATACCACCCAGGCAGCGATGCTCAGCAGCGCCGGATTGACGAGCCAGAGCGAATCGAGAACCGCGCCGGCCCGATAGGAGCCGACCGCCACCTGGTAGAGGTAGATGCTGTCGGCGATGCCCAGCGTGAGCAGGCCCACCACCACCAGCGTCCACTCGCGACCTCCCCTCCCAGCCATCAGGTACCAGGCGCCGATGACGAATATGAAAAGGGTCAGGTCGGCGAGGGGATAGGCGAGGTTCGTCGCCACCACGGCAACGCTGCCCTGGGTGAGCCCGATGAACGCGGGGGTCAAGATCGCCGCCGCCAGTGCCGCCATCGCCAGGCCCGCGATCGCGCCATCCAGCCACATGCTCATCGGCGGATGCCTGACGCGGGAGCGGACGAAGAGCATCACCCCAATGTAGTAGGGCGGGTAGGAAGCGATGTAGAGGTAGTCGGCGAGGGAGGGATACGGCTCTGGATGCTGGAACTGGACCACCGCCGTCCAGTAGATGTCCGCGGCGCCCCAGAAGGCAAGCGAGAGTCCGATCGCGATCCAGGCGCCGCGGTTCTCGCGGATCGCCACGCCCCGCCACAGGCAGGCCAGGGCGCCAGTCACGAAGACCGCGTTGTAGAACCAATCGTTGAACAGCGAGTCGAGGTCTGAAGCCCTGTGAGGGATCGTCAGGTAAAGCGTGCTGAGCAGGGCAGCGCCGAGCGTTGCCGCGATCAGCAGCAGGGGTCCATTCGGTATCCGCCTTCGAAATTCCATTTCGAGTAGAAGGGACTTCGCAGTCCCCCGAGGGATTCTTCGGCAGACGGACAACGTTCCTGAAGTCGAGTCGTGGCCCGGGAGGGCCGTGGTTGAAGCCTTTCAGGCGTCAGGCTGCCTCGCGGCGCTCGGCTGTAGCTCGCGCAGCCGGTCTCTGAGCCGGCGCCGCTTTGAGGTCAACTCCGACTCCAGGTCCGCGATCTCGTCGCGGCGCCGGCGCACCAGCTCCAGCTGACGATCGATGAACGTGAGCGCCTCCTCCAATATCTCCCGGCGCCGCACCGGGTCCTCGACGCCGCTGTGCCATTCCCTTCGCAGCGCGGCCCGCGCGTCCTCGGCCGCCATCAGCTCGCTGAGCTCCTCCAGCGAAACGCCGAGCAGGTCCTTGAGCCGCAGAAGCTCCTGGAGGCGCTCCACGTCGGACTCGGCGAAGGTTCGGTGAGTGCCCGCCTGCCGCTTGGTGGCGGCGGGGAGCAGTCCGATCTCCTCGTAGTAGCGGATCGTCCGAGTCGTGGTTCCGGTGAGGCGCGCGACCTCGCCGATCCTCAGTCGCTCCCCTTCCCCATGGCCGCTCACGAGACCACCTCCGCCTTCTCGATCGCTGCACTCGCGTCCAAATGCACCCCGGGCGTCGTCGGATTGTGCCTCTTCGCCGGAGTGCTTGGGGCGCAGCAGCGAGACGCCGGCACCGACCACCGAGGTGGCGGCCAGCACCCAGAGCGCCGTGTGCATGTTGTGGATGAACGGGGCGCAGCTCGGCATCGGAGAGGCCCTGCGAGAGGCCGGAGAAGATCTTGAACAGCACGTGCTTGGGGACCGCCGCGGTCACCACCGCGATCACGAAGGCGATCGAGATCACCGCGCCGGTGTTCTGAAGCATCGTGCGGGCGCCAGCGGCGATGCCGCGGCGCTGGGCCGGGACGGTGCCCATCATCGCGGCGGTGTTGGGGGAGTTGAACATCCCCGATCCGATCCCGACCAGGAGCAGGTAGAGGCTGCTCTGCCAGTAGGGGCTCTGGGGCTGAAGCAGGGTCATCAGAGCCAGGGCGCCGGCCCCGACCAGCATTCCCAGCGCCGCGAGCGCACGCGAGCCGTGGCGGTCGGCCCAGATCCCCGCCAGCGGCGAGGCGATCAGCATCCCGATCGCCATCGGGGCGAGCTTGACGCCGGCCGTGATCGGATCGTCGCCCTGGGCGCCCTGGAAGTAGAAGACGAAGATGAACAGCAGCGCAAAGCGCGAGAGCCCGTTGATGAACGCGGCCCCGGTTGCCGCGGCGAAGAGCCGGTTGCGGAAGATCGAGAGGTCGAGCATCGGGGCGCGGCCGCGGTGCTCGATGTAGACGAAGAGCGGCAGCAGCACGGCGGCGGCGATCAGCCCGCCGATCACCAGCGGCCCATCCCAACCGGAGATGCCGCCCTTGGAGATGCCATAGACGAGCCCCGTCAGTCCCGCGACGAAGGTGGCGGTTCCAATCAGGTCGAGGCCGCGCTGGGTGTCCTGCTTGGCGAGCTCATGCAGCACGAGGCCTCCCCACAGGGCGCCCAGAAGGCCGAGCGGGACGTTGAACCAGAAGACCCAGTGCCAGGAGATCGCGACCAGCACGCCTCCGAGGATCGGGCCGAGCACCAACCCAACCGCCGCCACCATCGTGTTGGTGCCCATCGCCAGCCCGAGCTGCCGTTTCGGGAAGGCATCGGTGACCAGGGCAGGGGCGTTGGCGAAGATGAACGCGCCGGCGATCCCCTGCACGATCCGCCAGAGGATCAGCTCGGTCCCGCTGGCGGCGAATCCGGCGCCAAGCGAGGCAGCCGAGAAGACCAGAAATGCCCCCACGTAGGCGCGCTTGCGGCCGAACAGGTCGGAGAGGCGCCCCGCGGTGAGGACCAGAACGGTCGAGGCGATCATGTAGGCGAGGATCACCCAGACGAGCTGCAAGAGCGACGTATGCAGGGACCGCTCGAGGTCGGGGAGGGCGATGATCAAAGTGCCGGAGTTGATCGTCGCCAGCAGCATCCCGAGGCTGGTGCACGACAGAGCCCACCATTTGTAGTTCGGATGCTCGGCGGCAACCCCGGGCCGCCGTCGTGCATTTCTAACGTTCACGTTAAAAAGAACTTTAACGCAAGACGCGCTGAAGAGCCCGGAGCCGGACTCGAACCGGCGACCCCTTCCTTACCATGGAAGTGCTCTACCAACTGAGCTATCCGGGCGGGGTGCCCAAATCTAGCGGCGTTTGCCGCGCCCGGGGCGGCGGCTCGCCCGGCGCCGGCCCGCGGAGCGTGAGGCCTGCTTCTCGAGTGCCTGGCCAAACGCCTTCTCGGTCGCGTCGGTCATCGCCAGCTGGAAGATCCCAAGCAGGGCCTCCGAGGCCAGGGGCCGCAGGCGCTCCAGCGCTTCGCGCACCTGCGGCCAGTCCTCCTCGGGGCGGCCGGCGCGCTCGAACGGCTTCCAGACGTTCTCCAGGAAGAGCTCGATGAAGGTCCGCGCCACCTCGCGCGACTGGCGCCGCACCTTGGTCGGCGACCTCGAGCGCCGTGGCGGGCGGAATCCCCAGCTCGGCAAGCTCGTAGCCGGCCGCCAGGACCCTCGGGCTGAGCACCTCATAGCGCTCGTCGTCGAGCGGGCGCAGCAGCCCCAGCCGCTCGGCCTTGCGGAACAGGGCAGGGTCCGCCTCGCCGCCCCAGCGGGTCGCGATCTCGTCCCGCTCGAGGATCTCGGGCGCCTCGTCCTCGAACGGCTCCTTCACAGCGCGCGCGAAGCCGAGCACTTCACTGCTGGAGTCGCCGACTCCCTTCAGCAGCCGTGCTATCGCGCCGAGGTTGAAGCCATCGGCCTGCATCTCCTTGATCAGCTCGAGGCGGCTGAGGTGGTCCTCGCCGTAATAGCCGGTTCGCCCGACGACGTCGGGGGGCGGCAGCAGGCCCCGCGACTGGTGGGCGCGGATGTTGCGGACGGTCATCCCGCTGCGGCGGGCGAGCTCGTCGATCGTGATCCGGTCTGTCGCGGGCTCAGGGTTGGCGAGTCGAGTCATCGGAATGAGAGGACGGGGTATCGGTCGGTGTCGCGTCTCACACAATTGTACATCGGTTTATGTATCATCGTTTGGTGATACATAGCAGAGTGATGAATAGCTTGATGCTTGGCGTGGACGAAAGCGAGGAGGCGGCATGAATACGGCGACGGTGCTCCAGACCTTGGCCGCCGCGAAGCCCGCGGGCGGCGCGGCGGTCGACCAGATCGTGATCGCGAACCTGATGGCGATCACCGCCAGCGCGGCTCTGCTCTGGCTCGTCATGGGCCACCGCCAGGGTCGCCGCCCCTACCTCGGGCGGGCGGCCGAATTCGCCGGCCGCGCCTCCCGGCTGCCGGGCTGGGTGGCGCTGCCGCTGGCGATCTCGATGGTGTCGCTGATCGTCGCCCTGCGTCGGCATGTATTGGGACATCTCCTTCCACATCGACGACGGCCGCGACCCCGGGCCGCTGGCAAACCCTGCCCACTATCTGATCCTCGCCGGGCTGTTCGGGATCTTCTGCGCCGGCTTCATCGCGATGGCGCTGCCGACCGAGAAGCCATCCGAGACCGCGGTGCGGATCAACCGCGGCTGGTACGCGCCGCTGGGCGGCGTGCTGATGATCGCCACCTCGGGCTTCGCGCTGCTCGGCTTTCCGCTCGACGACCTCTGGCATCGCCTCTTCGGCCAGGACGTGACGCTCTGGGGGCCGACCCACCTGATGCTGATCGGCGGCGCCGGGCTGACCCTGGTCGGGATGACGGTGCTGCTGGTCGAGGGCATCCGGGCAAAGCCTTCGATCGAGAGCGAGCGCAAGGCGGCCGTGCTCCGCCGCTCGATGTCGATCGGCGCCCTGCTGATCGGGCTCTCGACCTTCCAGGGCGAGTTCGACTTCGGCGTTCCCCAGTACCAGATGATCTTCCAGCCGATCCTGATCGCCTTCGCGGCGGGAGTGGCGCTGGTCTGCGCGCGGATCTGGATCGGCCGCGGCGGCGCCCTCGGCGCAGTGACGTTCTTCCTGCTGCTGCGCGGCCTGGTGTCGTTCGTCGTCGGGCCGATCTTCGGCAAGACGACACCCGCCCTGCCCCTCTATCTGGTCGAGGCGGGAGTGGTCGAGATCGCAGCGATCTGGCTCGCCAGCCGTCCGCTGGCCCTTGGCGTCGCTTCCGGGACCGGTATCGGGACGATCGGCTTCGCCGCCGAGTACGGCTGGACCAACCTGGTCTACCCGCTGCCCTGGAACGTCCACCTGCTGCCCGAGGGGGCGATCTTCGCGGCGATCGCCGGGGTCGCCGGCGGCCTGCTCGGCGCTTTGATGGGAGCGGCGCTGTGCGGCGAGCTGCCGCCCCCGCGTGTGGCCCGCACCGCCGCCCTGGTCGCGTCGACTGCGATCGTGGGGCTGACCGTCAACGGGCTCGTCACCACGGTCCCCGACGGATATGGCGCCCAGGTGAAGCTGACCGAGGTTCGACCGGCGCCCGACCGCGAGGTCTCGGCGCGGGTGAGGATTCATCCCGCTGACGCTGCGGCCGACGCCAAGTGGCTCAACGTCACCTCATGGCAGGGGGGTGGCCTGGTCGTCGACAAGCTGCACAAGGTCGCCGACGGCGTCTACCGGACCACCGAGCCGATCCCGGTCAACAGGGACTGGAAGGCGACGGTGCGGATGCAGACCGGGCGCGGCGTGCTCGGGCTGCCGATCTACTTCCCGCGCGATCCCGCGATCCCGGCGCCGGGGGTCGCCGCCCCGGCCAGCTTCGATCGCGCCTTCGTCAAGGACAAGCAGCTGCTCCAGCGCGAGCAGAAGAAGGGCGTGCCGAGCTGGTTGACGACGGTTGCGCCGCTGGTCGTGCTCGGCATCGCGATCACGCTGGTCATGATCCTCTCCTTCGGCCTGGCCAAGATCGGGCGCCCCGGTGGGCCGCCGGAGGGGGTCGAACGGCCGCGGCTGCGGCACGCCGGGGTCGGCGGCAGGGCGCGGACTGCGTAGCCCCTTGGCCGGCGGCCGCGCAAGCCGGTCACAGAGTTAATTCGATCTGCGTGTCCTCTGTAGCGGTTGCGAACGTATGTTCGCAGCATGGAGCGACTGATCAACCGCCGCCAGCAGGGGGATCTTGGCGAGGCTTCCGCGATCGAATGGCTCACGTCGGTAGGGGCGACCGTCTTTCTGCCCTTCGGTCACAGCCCGGACGTTGATCTCGTCGCGGAAGCGCACGGGCGTTTGCTCCGGATCCAGGTCAAGACCTCGACTCAGGTTCACTCGACTCCTCGAGGACACTGGCGCTGTGCGATTACGCTGGCAACCAAAGGCGGGAATCAGAGCTGGAACGGGCTCACCAAACGTCTCGATCCGGCACGGTTCGACTATCTCTTCGTTCATACGGGCGGCGGGCGGCGGTGGTTCATCCCGTGTACGGCCCTACGTCCCCAGACAGCGATCAAGCTTGGCGGACCGCGGTATTCCGAGTTCGAAATTGATCCCGGCCACCCGCTTGGTGAGCTCGTGTTCGCCTCGGGCTCGGTTCTAGAATCCGCCCCGTACTCGGGGGAGTATCCAAGCGGTCAACGGATGGCGACTGTAAATCGTCCGGCTCAGCCTTCGCAGGTTCGAATCCTGCCTCCCCCATTTCAGCCGCGCTCAGGCTTCCCTCCGTCGAGGTTCGATCGGAGGCTGAGCCGCGGTGGCGAAGCCATCCTCAATCAGAAGCGGCGGCTGACGATCCCCCGAAAAGCTTGCATTGAGGCGAGGATGCAGGACGGCGACCGGGTCCGCGTGCGAAGCGACGGCGACGGCCGTCTGGCGATCGAGAGGATCGAGCCCCCACCCACCCTCCCGGGCGCGGATCCCGACTGACTCAGGCGGAGGGCCGGCCAGCGGGCCCGGACGCCTCTCCTCCATCGCGCTCGCAGGAGGTTGGTCGTCTCAGCCCCAGCAGGAACCGATCCAGTCGGTGAAAGCTGCCGGGCTCCGGGCCGCCGGCCGGAAATGCTTCGGCCGGCATTGTCCTACCCGGCTGCCCCGATCGCAAGCCGCCCGCGCGCCTAGCCCGCCTCGCGCAGGACCTGGGCCTCGGGGAGCTGCTTGAGCTTCTTCAGGGTGTTGTTCTCGATCTGGCGGATGCGCTCCCGCGTGACCCCGAATGCCTGGCCGACTTCCTCGAGGGTCAGCGGCTCCACCCCGCAGAGCCCGTAGCGAAGCTCGATCACCTGGCGCTCGCGCTCGGGCAGGACGTTGAGCGCCTTGCGTACGCCCTCGCGCTGCAGGTGCTCGCTGGCCTCCTCGAACGGCTCGGTGATCCCGTCGTCGGCGACGAAATCGCCGAGCTCGGACTCGTCCTCGTCGCCGACCGGCTTCTCCAGCGAGACCGGAAGCTGGGCGACGCGAAGGATGTCGCGCACCTCGCGCACCGTCCATTGCAGCTCCTCGGCGATCTCCTCGGGCTCGGGCTCGCGGCCGAGGCGCTGTACCAGCTGGCGCTCGACGTGGGCGACCCGGTTGAGCTTCTCGACCATGTGGACCGGGATGCGAATCGTGCGAGCCTTGTCGGCGATCGCCCGGGTGACCGCCTGGCGGATCCACCAGGTCGCGTAGGTGGAGAACTTGTAGCCGCGCCGGTAGTCGAACTTCTCCACCGCCCGGATCAGGCCCAGCGATCCCTCCTGGATCAGGTCCAAAAAGCTCAGCCCGCGGCCGAGATAGCCCTTGGCGATCGAGACCACGAGCCGCAGGTTCGCCTCGACCATCTGGCGCTTGGCGACCATGTCGCCGCGCTCGATCCGCTTCGCCAGCTCGACCTCCTGCTGGGCGGTGAGCAGCTCGACCCGGCCGATCGCGCGCAGGTAAAGCCGCAGCGAGTCAAGGCTCGGCTCGACCGTGAGGTCGAGCTCCGGGCGGCGGCGCTCGGACTCCTTTGCCTCCTTGTAGGCGCTGACACCGTCTTCGGCGATGACGTCGACGCCGTGCTCGATCAGATGATTGTGGAGCTGGGAGACCTGCTCCTTGGACACGTCCACTTCCTCGAGCGTCGCGGCGATCTGCTCGAAGGTCAGATAGCCCTGGTCCTGCCCCAGTGAGATCAGTCCTCGCAGCTCTTCCTGCTCGGAAATGGATGAATCCGCTGGGACTGTCCCTAGCTGCTCGATTTCCTCTTGCTCCCTATCGTCCCCGTCGGTCCTCCCCCGGCAGAGTGCCGTCGGATCCGACGCGCGCCGAGTATAGAGACGGTTCGCATTCCCTACCCTCCTATTTGGATGGCAAGCAGCGAAACAACCATTCCCACCGCCACGCGCGACGTCCAGTCCGGGCGCCCGGCAACCGAGGTCAGCCTCTCGCGGGTCGGCGTGACCGGCATCGAGAAGGTCCTGCGGGTCCAGTCCAACGGCACCGAAGAGCTCTACTACGCGGAGCTCGAGTGCTTCGTCGACCTCAACCCGCAGCAGGCCGGCGTCCACATGTCGCGCTTCGAGGAGGTCGTCGGCGAGGCGATCGACGCGGTGGTCCTCGGCGAGGCGTTTCGCGCCGAGACCCTCGCCGCCCACATCGCGGAGCGGATTCGCGAGCGCCAGGGCGGGCTGCGCTCGGAGGTGCGGGTGGCGGCCCGCTACCCGGAGACGGTCGTCACCCCGGAGTCGGGCAACCGCACCCAGGAGATCTACAAGCTGTTCGGCACCGCCGTGGCCTCCGATCGCGGGCTTCGCACCCTGCGCGGCGTCGAGGCCCAGGGGATGACCGCCTGCCCCTGCGCCCAGGAGATGGTCACCGAGGTCGCCCGCCAGCGCCTCGCCGAGCAGGGGTTCGACGACGACGAGATCGAGCAGGTGGTCGACGCGGTCCCGATCGCCACCCACAACCAGCGCGGGATCGGAACCCTCTACGTCGGCTGCCCGGAGGGCTGGCCCGCCGACGTCGACGCGCGCGACCTGCTGCACATCGTGGAGCAATCGATGAGCTCGGAGATCTACGGCCTGCTGAAGCGGCCCGACGAGCTGGCCGTTGTCGAGAAGGCCCACTCGCAGCCCCGCTTCGTCGAGGACTGCGCGCGGGAGATGATCCGCCGCGTGATCGAGTCCTACCCCAATCTGCACGACGAGGCGTTCGTGATGGCCCGCCAGGAGAACCTGGAGACGATTCACCGCCACAACGTGGTCGCCGAGCGCTACGGGACGGCCGCCGACCTGCGCCAGGAGCTGGAGACGGGAGACCATCTCCCCCACCACCTGACGATGCGCGAGTGGCTCGAGGCGCCCTGCAGTAGCTAGCCAGGCTCGGTTTTCGCCGCCGTTCGACTCTTCCTCTGTTCCTCCAAGCGCCGCCGCAGCCCGAAGAAATAGTCGGCGCCGCTGATCACCGTCATCGCCACCGCGAGGTAGACCAGGACGTCGACCCAGGCCGGCGCCGGCTCGAAGATGATCAGCGCGAACACAGCAAGGATCTGGAGCACGGTCTTCGCCTTGCCGAGCCAGCTGGCCGAGATCACGATCCCCCGCTCGACGGCCAGGGCGCGGAGCCCGGTCACCGCCAGCTCGCGGGCGATGATCACCATCGCCACCCAGGCCGCCAGCCGGTCGAGCGAGACCAGCGAGACCAGCGCCGCCACGATCAGCAGCTTGTCGGCGAGCGGGTCCATCAGCTTGCCGAAGGTGGTCACCGCGTCGCGCGAGCGGGCGAAGTAGCCGTCGAGGCCGTCGGTCAGCGCCGCCAGCGCGAACACTCCCGCCGCCAGCGCGTCGCCGTTCGGCGTCTCGTCGAGCAGCGCGACGACGATCACCGGCACCGCGAGGATCCGCAGCACGGTGAGCACGTTGGGCAGGTTGAGCGGGAACATCGGCGCTCAGTATGACCCGCCGGGCTCAGCCTTCGGCCGATGGCTTGCCCGCTGCCGTGGCGCGGGCGTCGCGGTCGGCGAAGAACGAGTCGTCCTCGATGCTGATGTGGGGAACGGCGCGCTCCAGCAAACCGGGCATCCACCAGGCCCGGCCGCGCAACAGGACCATCACCGCCGGCACCAGCAGGCAGCGGACCAGGGTCGAGTCGATTGCGATCGCGACCGCCAGCCCGACTCCGAACTCCTTGACCACGGGGTTGCCGTTGAGCACGAAGCTGGCGAATACGCAGACCATGATCAGCGCCGCCGAGGTGATCACGCGACCCGTGTTGGCGAGCCCGTCGATGACCGCCTTCGAGGGCTCTCCGTCCTCGCGGTAGTGCTCCGACATCTGCGACATCAGGAACACCTCGTAGTCCATCGAGAGCCCGAAGAGGATCGCGAACATCAGCAGCGGCACGAAGCTGACGATCGGGATCGCATGGTCGAGGCCGATCAGCTCCGCCCCCCAGCCCTTCTGGAAGACCGCGGTGACGATTCCGTAGGCGGCCGCAACCGAGAGCAGGTTCATCAGCGCGGCCTTGACCGGGACCAGGATCGACCGGAAGGCGAAGAGCAGGACGATGAAGCTGAGGCCGACCACGATCGCGATCATCGAGGGCAGCTTGTCGCTGATCCGGTCGGCGAGGTCGATGTAGCCGGCGGTCTGGCCGCCGACGTAGGCGCTGAGGTCGGTTCCCTTCAGCGCCTTCGGAATCACGTCGTCGCGCAGGTCGTCGACCAGGTCCACGGTGCGGTCCGATGAGGGCGCGGAGCCGGCGATGACGGTGAAGACGACCGCCTTGCCCGGCTTGTCCAAGGTCGGAGGCGAGACCGACTGCACGTCCGGCGCCTTTGAGATCTGCTTCTCGAGCTTGGTCAGGTCCGGGTCAGACGCGGGGCTGGAGGCCTGCTTCTTGTCATCGCTGAGCTTCTGCTGCTGGGAGGCGGTCTGCTGCTGGGCCTGCGCCTGGGCCTGCTGCGGAGTCAGCCCGGACGCCTCCCCCTCGGCGGCGATCTGCTGCTGCTGGGCGTCGAGCTGCTGCTGCTGCTGGTTGATCTTGTCGAGCTGGGACTGGTCGGGCTGCAGCGGCTTGGCGGCGCTGACGGCGATCAACAGGGGTCCGTTGGTGCCGACGCCGAATCCCTTGCGGATCGTGTCGTAGGACTTGCGAACCTGGGTCGACTTCGGCATCGCGCCGTTGTCCGATTGCCCAAGGGTCAGATCGAGGACGGGCAGCGCCAGCACGATCAGGACCAGCACCGAGACGATCACCGAGGGCCAGGGCCGCCGCGAGACTCCTTCGGCCCAGCGCAGCCACCCGTGTGGCTCGTGGTCGTCGGGGTGGGTGCGGCCGAGCTGGACGCGCAGCGAGTTGATGCGCGGCCCGAGGGCGCCGAGCATCGCCGGCAGCAGGGTCGTCGCCGCGAGCACGGCGACGACGACCGCAACCGCCGCCGTGAAGCCGAGCGCGGTCACCAGCGGGATGCCCGCGATTCCCAGCGAGCAGAGGGCGATCACCACCGTGAAGCCGGCGAAGACGACGGCGCCGCCGGAGGTGGCGGTGGCGCGGGCGACCGACTCGTTGATCTCCATGCCCTGCTTGAGCTGCTGCTTGTGGCGGGTGACGATGAACAGCGCGTAGTCGATTCCGACCCCGAGCCCGATCATCGTCGCCAGGGTCGCCGAGATGCTCGGCACCTCGATCGCGTTCTGGAGCAGCCTGATCACCGAGAGCGCGCAGGCCAACCCGAACACCGCCGAGACGATCGGCATCGCCATCGCGGTCGCGGTGCCGAAGGCGAGCAGCAGGATGATCACCGCGGCGCTGAGGCCGATCACCTCGCTGATCTCGGTCGAGGGCTTCGAAAGCGCCTGGCCGACGTATCCGCCGACCGACACCTCGAGCCCGGCCGACCGCGCCGGCTCGGCCGCGTCGAGGATGTTCTGGGCCTGCTCCTCGGAGAGGTCGGCCGGGCCGACGTCGAGGAGCAGCGGCACGTAGCCGATCGACTTGTCCTTGCTGAGGAAGGCGGCGCCGTCCTGGTCAAGCGGGTTGATGGCCGAGGTCACGTTCGGCAGGTTGCGAAGCCGCTTCACCGCGGCGTCGACGGCCTTGCTCTTCTCGGCGTCGGTGAGCTTGCCGGTCCTGGCCTCGAACGCCACCGGGTTGTTCCCGTTGGCCTGCTTCGGGAGGTGGTCGTTGAGAAGGTCGGTGGCGTTGGTGGACCCGGTGCCGGGGAGGGTCAGGTTGTCGTTGGTCTTGTTGCCCGACGCCTGCCCGGCGACGACCAGCGCCACGGTGACCAGGAACCAGGCCGCGATCACCGGATAGTGGTGCCGGCAGCAGAAGCGCCCGATGAAGTAGAGAGGTCGCGTCAACGGTCCATCCCTGCCCGTCCGGCGACAGTGTGCCGCATCATTCGGTCATCGCGCCGACCAGCCAGACCGCGGAGCTCGAGAAGCTGGCGAGGCGGGTGCATCGCTGCACCCGCTGCCCGCGCCTGGTCGAATGGCGCGAGGCGAGCGCCGCCAACCCGCCGCGCCGCTTCCGGGGAGAGCGCTACTGGGCCCGGCCGCTGGACGGGTTCGGCGACCCCGCGGCGCGCGTGGTGATCGTCGGCCTGGCGCCGGCGGCGCACGGCGGCAACCGCACCGGGCGGATCTTCACCGGCGACCGCTCCGGCGACTGGCTGTTCGGCTCGCTGCACCGGACCGGCTTCGCCAACCAGCCCGAATCGGAGCGCCGCGGCGACGGGCTGCGGCTGCGCGATGCATGGGTCACCGCAGTCAACCGCTGTCCGCCGCCCGCCAACCGCCCGACCACGGCCGAGCGCGACAACTGCCTTCCCTACCTGGAGCGGGAGCTGGGGCTGCTGGAGAAGGCGCGGGTGCTGGTGGCGCTGGGCAGCTTCGCCTGGGACGGCGCGCTGCGTGCCGTGCAGGCCCTGGGCGAGCCGGCCCCGCGCCCGAAGCCGCGCTTCGGCCACGGAGCCGAGGCGTCGCTCGGCCGCTGGACGATGCTGGGCAGCTACCACCCGAGCCAGCAGAACACCTTCACCGGCAGGCTCACCGAGCCAATGCTGGACTCGGTGTTCCAGCGGGCCGGGGACCTTGCCGCGGGCTAGCCCCGACCTTGCGTTCGATCCCGATCGCGTAGCGCAGGGTCGTCCAGAGCAGCAGATAGAGCCCGAGCCCGAAGACGGCGGAGAACTCGGACTTGGCGAAGGCAAAGACCTGGGTGACGAAGATCGAGACCAGGACCGAGCGCTCGAACCAGCGGTAGGCATCCAAGCGCTCGCGGGTGCGGAGCGTGACGACGCCGACCGCCGCGAACAATCCGGAGACCAGCGAGGAGGCGATGCTGAGGATCTCGAGCAGGGAGAGGTGGCCGCGGTCCCCGGTCACCAGCGTCAGGGCGATGACCTGGGCCAACGAGGCGATCGCGAAGCCGCAGAAGACGATGCCGATCAGGACCGGGAAGCGCGGCAGCGCGACGATCCGAAGGTAGAAGTCGCGCAGTCCCAGGATCGCGCGCTCGACCGCGACTGGATCGCGAGCCGGGGCGGCGTCGGCCTCGCGCACCACCTCGCGCAGCGGCGCCACCATCGGGTCGCCCTGGTCGGCGAGGTCGAGCAGGTGAAGCGCCCTGCGGCGCTCGGCGACGTCGAGATCGCGGACCGCGGCCTCCTTGACCAGCTCGATCGCGTTGACCAGGTACTCGAGCTGCGAAAAGCCGCGATGCCGCTGCAGCGCCCGGAACGAGAACCACATCGCGATGAAGATGATGTAGATCATCGCCGCGGTCGGCTTGAAGAAGTAGTTGACGTCGGAGGTGACGAACTTGCCGAGCTCGTCGATGAAGAACCCGAAGCCCAGACCGCCCACCACCGCGGCCACCTGACGCGCGGCGCGGGTGATGAAGGAGACCGCGATCACGATCGCGATCATCATCAGCAGCCCGCCCCAGAGCACGTGGGCGATGTGCAGGCCGCCGCCCCCGAGCTGTGGATAGTTGGTCAGGAAGAGCTGCAGCCGGATGATCAGGACCATCGTCACGGCGCAGACCAGGAATGTGTCGAGCAGCTCGCCGATCTCGACACTGCGTGCGGCCAATCGGGGCAGCCTGATCATCAGCTCACCTCGGCGGGCATCTTGGCAGCGGCCTCCGTCGTCGCCGCTCGGCGCGACGCAATAGCATCGCCGCCGTGGCGGGCGAGCTGAACTCGCGGGCAGCGAAGCGGGCCTCCGAGTCGGCGTCGGTGCTCACCCACTGGATGTCAATTCGGGATTCGAACACCGCCGGCTTCGTCCACGGCGGCGTCGTGATGCGGCTCTGCGACGAGGCGGCCGGGCTGGCGGCGGTTCGCCATTGCGAGATGCGGATCGTCACCGCGGCGATGGACCGGATGACCTTCATCAGTCCGATCATGATCGGCGAGCTGGTCACCTGCCGCGCCCAGGTCAACGCGGCATGGAACACCTCGATGGAGGTCGGCGTCAGGCTCGAGGCCGAGGACCCGCGCCGGGGCGAGGTCCGGCACGGCTCGACCGCCTACTTGACGATGGTCGCGGTCGACGAGAAGGGCCGGCCGACGCAGGTGCCCGGCCTGATCGCCGAATCCGAGGACGAGCAGCGCCGCAACCGCGAGGCCGAGCTGCGGCGGGCCAACCGGCTTGCCGAACGCGAGCAGATCCTCAGCGGGCGGGGCGGCTAGGCGTGCATCATCGGTGCGGGCGACGACGGATTCCGCGCCTAGAATGAGCCAGTCGGCCGGCGTAGCTCAGTTGGTAGAGCACTTCACTCGTAATGAAGGGGTCAGCGGTTCGAGTCCGCTCGCCGGCTTTAGGGGTGTGCCGCGACCGCAGGTCGGCGACCAGCGGCCGCGGCAGAGCTGGCTAGGCCTGACCCGGGTGCGGGGCGTGACCGCGGTTCGCCCAGGCGTGGCCGAGGGCGAGCGTCAGCGCCGCCGCGGCGCCACCCGCGACGAGCTCGGCGATCGCCCAGCCGTTGCCGGCCAGGTCGATTCTCAGGGCGTTGTCGAGCGAGGCGCTGCCCGGCCCGATCGCGGTGATCGCGAAGACCGCGCCGATCAGCACCAGGTTGTACTCGTAGCCGCCGTCGGTGGACCAGATGCCGTTCTTGAAGTGGACGGTCGCGATCGCCATCACCATCACGGCGGTGATCGCGGCTGCACCGAGCGGCGTCAGCAGGCCGAGCGCGATCAGGGTTCCTCCGCCGGCCTCGGCGGTCCCCGCCGCGAGGGCCATCAGCCACCCGGGAGAGAGGCCGAGGTTGTTCTCGTAGAACGAAGCGGTTGCATCGCGGCCGTTGCCGCCGAACCAGCCGAACAGCTTCTGGGTGCCGTGGCCCACGAACAGCAGGCCGACGACGATTCGGATGATCAGAATTCCAAGGCTCATTGGATGCGTTCCTCCTGCGCAAACTCGGTGTCTGCCGCCCTCCCAGCGGCCCTTACTAAAGATTAGCTACCCGGTCACCCGGGCCTGAAGACCTCTACGCCCGCCGGCGGGGCGACACCCGGGCGCTTGTGGCATTTGGCTCAGCCAGGCCGGGGTGGCAAACTTGCGGCAATGTCCGTCGCCCGCGGCCAGGCCCTGATCAACGCCCCGCCCAGCCGGGTCTGGGACCTGGTCGGCGATCCCCGCCGCCATCCCGAGTGGTGGCCACGGGTGATCGAGATTCGGGGCGAGGTCTTCGACGAGGGCAGCAATTACGCCCAGGTGACCAAGGAGCCGATGGGGCACATCGAGACCGTGATGGAGATCGTGCAACTCGACGATCTTCGCCAGATCCAGATGCGCTGCACCAAGACAGGCACCTTTGCGAACTGGCTGCTGACCGAGGCCCAGGGCAACACCTTCGTCGACGTCGAGTTCGGGATGGACCCGATCCGGGTCAGCGATTGGATCGCCGACAAGACCTTCGCCAAGCTCTACTTCCGCCGCTGGCTAAACCAGTCGCTCGCCGGGCTCGAGGAGGCCGCGATCGGCGGCGAGCCGGACCCCACCCCCGCCGAGTAGGCGGTATCAGCCCTCGGCGAACTTGTAGCCGACCCCGCGCACGGTGACGACCAGCTCGGGGCGCTGGGCGTCGCGCTCTACCTTCTGGCGGAGGTTGGAGATGTGGACGTCGCAGGCTCGAACGTCGCCGTCGAAGTCGGTCTGCCAGAGCTCCTCCATGATCTGGTGCCGGCGGAAGACTTGGCCCGGGTTTCCGGCCAGCAGGCGCAGGAGCTGGAACTCCGAGCGGGTCAGGTTGATCTGCTGGCCGCGGACGATGACCACGTGCCGGACCAGGTCGATCGTCACCGGCCCGGCGTCGATGGTGGTCGTCTCGCTGCGGATCGGCGAGCGGTCGAGCTCGCGGCGCCGCAGCTGGGCGCGCACCCGGCCGAGCAGCTCGCGGACCGAGAACGGCTTGGTCACGTAGTCGTCGGCGCCGACCTCCAGCCCGACCACCTTGTCGACCTCGGCATCCTTGGCCGTGAGGATGATGATCGGCACCGCGCTGCGCGCCCGCACCTCGCGGCAGAGATCGAGGCCGCTGCGCCCCGGCATCATGATGTCGAGGATCAGCAGGTCGAAGGGCATCTCGTCGCTCAGCTTCGACTCGGCGTCGGTCCCGTCGACCGCGGGCGTCACCTCGTAGCCCTCCTGCTGGAGCGCGTAGGTGACCGAGTCGCGCACCGAGGGCTCGTCGTCCGCGATCAGGATCCGTCCCTCGCTCATCAGGCCACCTGCGCGGGTATCGATTCGGCCGCCGGCAGCCGCACCCAGAAGACGCTGCCGTGCCCTTCCTGGGAGGAGGCCCCGATCGTCCCCCCCATCACCTGGACCATGCGCCTGGCGATCGCCAGCCCCAGTCCGAACCCTTCGTGGGCGAGGGCGCCGCTGGAGCGGTAGAAGCGCTCGAAGACGCGGTCGAGCTCGTCCGAGGGGATGCCGGTCCCGGTGTCGATGACCTCGATCACGATGTCGCCGTCGCTCTGGCGCCCTCGAAGCACGACGGTCCCGGGGGAGTCGGTGTGGCGCACCGCGTTGGAGAGCAGGCCGATCAGAACCTGGCGCAGGAGCAGGGGGTCGCCCTCGGCGCCGAGACCCGGCTCGACGTCGAGCCGGACCTCGACACCCTCGCGGACGGGGGTGGCCGCGGCGGCGTCGGAAGCGGCGCTGGATACGTCGACGACCTCGGCCTCGCCCTCGGGCAGCGCCTCGACCCGGGCCAGGGTCAGAAGCGACTGCATCAGCCGATTCATTCGCTCGACGTCCTCTGCAAGACGGTGCAGGAAGTGGTCCAGCGCCTCGGGGTCGTCCTTGGCGCCGGCCTGAAGAACCTCGATCGCCCCCGAGATCCCGGCCAGCGGGTTTCGCAGCTCGTGGGCGGCGTTGGAGACGAACTCGCGCTCGGCGAGCTCGCGCCGCATCTCCTCGGTGCGATCCCTGACCACGACCAGCACCCCCTGCTCGGCGGGAAGGTCGCGGGCCTGCAGGGCGAAGACCTGTTCGCCGATTCGCAGCGCCGCGGCTCCCGCCTGGCCCCGCTCGGCGGCGCGGCGGAGGTGGGGGAGCATCTCCGACGGCGGCCTGCCGTCCGCGGTCGCGAGCTCGGTCGCGGCCCGATTCGAGAACCGCACGGTGCCGTCGTTGTCGACGATCATCACCGCATCGCTGAGCCCGTCGAAGATCGCCGCCAGGCGGTCGCGCTCGGACGACAGCACCTGGAAGCTGTCCCGAAGGGCGCCGCGCATCTTGTCCAGAGCCCTGGCCAGGTCGCCGACCTCGTCGCGCCCGGTCATCTGCAGCGGCACGTCGAACGAGCCGGCGGCGATGTTCTCGGCGCTGCGGGCGAGGCGGCGGACTCGGTAGGTGATCACCGATGCGACCAGGAACCCGATCAGGATCGCGATGCAGACCCCCACCGCGAGGGCCCGGAGGCTGTCGGAGCGAAGCCGATCGACGGCGCTCTGGAGAACCTCTGCCCGCGAGTAGCGACCGAGCACTGCACCCCGCACCAGGCCGCCGCGGTACACCGGCGCGGCGACCACGGTCACCCCATCCTGCGCGCTGTGCGTGACCCGGCGTCCGACCAATGCCGCCTGCAGGTCGTCACTGTCGAAGATCTGCTGCAGCGGGGGCCCGGCGACGCGGGGGGCGACGAGGTCCCCGCTGGCGTCGAAGTACCAGGCGGAGAAGCCCGTCTCCATCGAGGCCGTCACGACCTCGCGCGGGTTGTCGGCGGTGCCGAGCTGATCCGCGAGGTTGATCGTGCGGCCGACGGCGAGCTCCTTCGAGCGCTCCTTGAGCACCGTCTCGTTGGAGTCGTGGACGAACAGATAGACGGTGACCGCGGTGATCGCCCCGACCAGCGCGAAGGCGGCGCCGAGCCAGAGGCGCATGCCGACCCACGGCCGCGGTCGGTCCGGCGCCCGCGGTTGGCGGATCCATCGCCTCATATCCGAGACCCTGGGTTGGCGGATCCCTCGCGCCATTTGAGTCTTTCTTAACACAAAGCTCAACCCGCACGGGGCAGTCTCCCGCCCGGTACCGGCTTCGACACCTGGGAGAATCGGCCCGTGCGCACCCTGGTCTTCATCCCCGCCTGGAACGAGGAGGCGTCGATCGCGCAGGTGATCGAGGGCGTCCACGAGGCGCTGCCAGATGCCGACGTGCTGGTCGTCGACGACGGTTCAGGCGACGCCACCGCCGATCGCGCCCGGGCTGCCGGGGCCCGGGTGGCGACGCTGCCCTTCAACCAGGGCGTCGGCGCCGCGCAGCAGACCGGCTACATCTACGCGCTTCGCGGCGGCTACGAGATCGCGGCCCACCTCGACGGCGACGGCCAGCACCTCCCGACCGAGCTCGCGCGCCTGGTCGAGGAGGTGGCGGCCGGGAAGGCGGACATGGTCGTCGGTTCGCGCTACCGCGATCGCAGCCTCGCCCAGGAGGACGATTACCAGGCGAGCCGCTCGCGCCGCACCGGCCAGCACCTGTTCCGGCTCATCGTCAGCCTCTCGACCCGGCAGCGGTTCACCGACACGACCAGCGGCATGCGGGCAGTGAACCGCGAGGCGATGTCGCTCTTCAGCGAGCACTATTCA
This sequence comes from uncultured Solirubrobacterales bacterium, assembly GCA_963772265.1. Taxonomy (GTDB): domain Bacteria; phylum Actinomycetota; class Thermoleophilia; order Solirubrobacterales; family 70-9; genus Mayfieldus. Next base: position 294,256 of record CAVYWS010000003.1, read on the forward strand.
CCCGAGTTCGCCGAGGTGGAGTCGGTGCAGCGAGCGGTGCTCCAGGGCCTGCGGGTCGAGGAGCTGCCGGTGCGGATGCTGTCACGCACCGAGGGCCGCTCCTTCCTCACCCCGCTGCGCTCGGCCTTCTACATCTTCAAGACCCTGGTCGTGCTGCTCGTCGGCCAGTTCCGGCCCCGGGTTCGGGAGGAGCGCTAGATGGCGGCGTGGCTGCTCGCCGAGGAACCCGTCGTCCGGCTTACCTCGCAGGCGCGGATCATCGCCGCGATCCTGGCGATCGCCTTCATGGTGCTGATCCTGGAGCTGATCCGCCGCCGCAAGCTGCAGGAGCGCTACAGCGTGATCTGGTTCGTCGCCGGTGTGGCGATGCTCGCCGGCGCCGCCTTTCCGGACCTGCTACGGGTTCTCGCCGACGCGATGGGCGTGCGCGACGTGACGATCGCGCTCTTCTCGCTGCTCTTCCTGCTCCTGCTCGGGCTGGCGCTCAGCTTCAGCGTCATCGCCTCCCGCCAGGCGGAGCAGATCACCCGCCTCGCCCAGGAGCAGGCGCTGGAGGGCGCCCGCGAGCAGCCGGGCCTAGACGGGGACGGCTCCGCCGAGCGTTCGCTGCAGGCGGAAGAAGAGGGCCTCTAGCGCCAGCTCCTCGGAGACGTTGAGGTCGAGGCGCCGGCGGGTGTCCTGGACCAGCTCGACGCCGCGGCGCGCCGCCAGCGGGTCCAAGCCGCCGGCCTCGCGCTCGAGCTCGGAGCCGCGATCGCTGTTGAGCACCACCTCCGGCGCCCCGGAGGCGACCGCTCCGAGGTCGCGAAGCCAGGCCGCGCACAGCTCCAAGCCGAGGTCGAGCACCTCGGTTCGCCGGCGGCGGCCGACCCGGCGCGCCTCCTCGCCGATCTCCCGCGCGGGCGGGCGGCGGCCGGTCTCGGCCTCCTCGAGCCGCTCCCGCGCCTTGCTCTCGGCTTCCGATCCGGCCGACTCGGCCGCTTCCAGAAGGGCGCCCCAGGGAGCGCCCCCGGCGGGCCCGGTGGCGGCGCGGGCCAGAGCCTCGGCCTCGCCGCGAAGCCGGCGGCCCTCGTCGGAGAGCAGAAACCGCGCCCGCTCGACGTCTCCCGCGGCCAGCCGCGCCGCGGCGATCACCGCTTCGCCGGGCTCGCTCGAGCCGAGCGCCGCGGCCACGGCCTCGGGCGGCAGGGGGGCGAAGTCGACCTCCTGGCAGCGCGAGACGATCGTCTCCAACAGCGCCTCGGGCTCGGCGCTGAGCAGCAGCAGATGATCGAACGCCGGCGGCTCCTCGAGCGTCTTCAGCAACGCGTTCTGGCTCTCCTCACGCATCGCCTCCGCCTGCTCGATCACGAACACCCGGCTCGAGCCCTCGAACGGCCGGTAGGCGGCGGCGCGGATCACCTGGGCCCGGATCTCCTCGACCAGATGCTGGCTGCCGCGCGGCAGCAGCCAGACGAGGTCGGGATGCGGGGAGGGATCGAGGAGCGCGCGGCGGCGGGCGTCGTCGGGATCGGCCGCCCCGGCGGCGAGGATCTCCGCCGCGAAGGCCCGCGCCGCTGTCCGCTTGCCCGAGCCGCGGGGGCCGCGAAAGAGATAGGCGTGGGCGGGGCCGGCGCCTAGCGCCGCGCCCAGGGCTAGGCGGGCGCGCGGCTGATGCTCGGTCGCGGCGGCCAGGGCCTGCGGGAGGTCGGCGGCGCGAGCCTCCGCCATCAGGAGCGCCGCCTCTGCGCCTCGGCCATCACTCGCGCGTGCACCTCCTCGACGCTACCGCTTGCGTCCACCGTCACCACTCGATCCGGGTGGCGCAGCGCGATCTCCTCGTAGGCGGAGGCAACCGCGAGCTGCAGCTCCAAGCCGGCTGCCTCGAAGCGATCGTCGCCGCCTACCCGCTCCGCCACCTGCTCGGGATCTATCCACAGCAGCACGGTTAGGTCGGGGCGCAGCCCCTCCGCCGCGGCCTCGCTGAGCCGCTCGGCCAGCTCGATCCCGAGCCCGCGGCCGCCTCCCTGATAGGCGGCGGTGGAATCCGAGAAGCGGTCGCTGACGACGTCGCGCCCCGCTTCCAGCGCCGGGCGGATCACCCGCCGCACGAGGTCGGCGCGGGCGGCGCAGAAGAGCAGCAGCTCGGCCATCGGATCGAGCTCGAGCTCGCCGTCGGCGAGAAGCTCGCGCACCCGCTCCGCGGCCGCGGTGCCGCCCGGCTCGCGGACGAGCAGCGCGTCGGAGCCCAGCGCCTCGGCCAGCAGCCCGGCCTGGGTGCTCTTGCCCGAGCCGTCGATGCCTTCCAGGGAGACGAACATCCCAGTCGCTAGTCGTTGGTCGCCAGGCCCTGGGACACGACTCTCGGTTCTAGCGCTTCGCGGCCCGCTTTGCGTTCGAGGCGCGCTTGGCGCGCGTAGGTCGGGTGCGGGTCGCCGAGGCGGCTCCGGCGATCTTCGCCGCGTCCGCCTTGCCGTCGCCCTTTCCGTCGGCCTCCGCGGTGGCCCCGTCTGCGTCGGCCCCGTTTTCGGCCGCGGCCTTGGCGGCCTTGGCGGCCTCGCGCTCGGCGCGCTTCTCGCGCATCTCGACCATCGTCGGGCAGTCGTCGTTGAGGCAGAGCTTCCAGGGACGTCCGCGGAAGCCCTTGACACTGAGGCGCGGCATCTCGCCGCAGACCGAGCAGCGCTCCTCCAGCCGCCAGAGGTCATAGCCGCGGCCGGGAAGCGGGCCGCTGACCGGGCAGGAGTCCGGGACTCGGGATCGTCCTTGATCCAGCCCTCGCAGCCGTACATCCGCTTGCCGCCCTTGAGCTGGATGATCCGCAGCCGGTTGGCACCGCCGTCCTCGCGCTTGCGGCCGGCCTCCTCGCAGACCTTGCAAGGGCCGAGGAACTTGTCCTCGTCCATCCCCGCCCAGATCTGCTTGGCGAAGTCTTCGCGGCTGCCGTCGATCTCTTCGTAGGTCTGGTGCAGCAGCTTGCGGCTGTCGCCGACGACGTCGTCCCTGGTCATCTCCCCGGAAGCGATCTGGTCCATCTCGGCCTCGAGCCGGGCGGTCATCTCCGGCGTCGCCATCTCCGGCACGTACTGCTTGAACGCCTCGTACATCGCGATCCCGGTCTCCGAGGGGATCGGCGGGTTGGAGTAGACGTAGCCGCGGTCGAAGAGCTTCTGGATGATGTCCGCCCGCGTCGCCTTGGTGCCAAGGCCGCGCTCCTCCATCATCTCGACCAGCTTGCCCTGCGAGAGGCGCGCAGGCGGCTGGGTCTCCTTGTCGAGGATCCAGGGGTCGCCGTCGAGCGCCAGCTCCTGGCCCTCTTCGAGCTTCGGAATCTCCTCGTCGGAAGAGCGCGCGTAGGTGTAGATCGCCGCGTAGCCGGGATCGACGACGACCGAGCCGCGCACGAAGTAGGTCTCCGAGCCGGCCTCGATGTCGGCCCGCGTCGACTCGGTGATCATCGGCGAGCCGAAGGTTGCGAGAAAGCGTCGCGCGACCAGCTCGTAGACGCGGCGCTTGGGACCGTCGAGACCGCTGGGGTTGACGGCCTGGGTCGGGTAGATCGGGGTGGTCGGTGGTCTCCTTCTTGCCCCGGGTCGGCGTCAGCTTGCCGTCGAGAAGCGGCTTTGCCGCCTCGAAGTCGCGAATGTTGACCAGCGAGCGGACCAGCTCACCGACCGGCAGCGAGCTCGGATAGACCGTGTTGTCGGTGCGCGGGTAGGAGATGAAGCCGTCCATGTAGAGCTCCTCGGCGAATCCGCATCGCACGCGAAGGCGTGATCCCGAGCCGGCTCGAGGCGTCGGTGGTGAAGGCGGTGGTGTTGTAGGGGGTCGGCGGACGGCGGGTGTTGCGTCGCGAGGGCGACCTCCTTGACCTTGCCCGGGGACTTCGTGCCCGCGACCGCGGCGTCGGCTTCCTCGCGCTTCCAGAACTTGTCGGTCTCGTGATGAGCCTCGAAGCTGCCGTCGGGGTGCTCGAACTTCGCCAGCACCTCCCAGAAGGGCTCCGCCTTGTGCGCGCGGCGCTCGAGCTCGCGCTCGACGATCAGAGCCAGGGTCGGGCTCTGGACACGGCCGACCGAGAGGAAGTTGGAGCCGAAGCGCCGGGTGGCCAGCGAGACGGCGCGGGTGAGCGTAGCCGCGTAGCGCTCGCGCTCGCTCGTGAAGATGATCGCGTCAAGGTCGGACCAGCGATCCGCATCGCCCCGCGCCCTCGAGCCGCAGACGATCACAGCGCGGATGGCGGGCTGCGTCTGCGCCCAGGCAGCAAGACGGGCTTCCAACTGCTCATACGTCATTTTTCGCTTCTCGCTGCTCTTTCGCCATGAGATTATTGTAAGGTTCGGCACGGTTCTTACAAGGTCGAAAGAGAGAGGCTTCACTTTCGCGTTCGCGTATTAGATTCGTCTAAAAACGAATCCGCCCCCGTTGACTTTTCGCCTGAGTTCGGCTATCCTGAGCTGAAGCAGAAGCGATAACCCTTCGCAAAAGCAGGTGTTTTATGACAACCCTCATCATCGGCGCAGGCACGGCAGGTTTGGCTGCCGCACGTGATCTCGTCAAAGCGGGCGAAACGGTCACGGTGTTGGAAGCGCGCGAGCGCGTCGGGGGGCGCGTGTACACAAATCGTACCTTCTCCCCTATCCCCGTCGAATTTGGCGCAGAATTCATTCACGGAGACGACAGCTCCCACCTGACTGATCGTCCGGCAGCTCGGACTCAGTACCACTCAATGGCGTAAACCTGAAGACTCGCTCGTTCGCCTTGCCGACGGCTCGCTGCGGACGATGGCGGATGCACGCCGCCTCTACCCCGACTTCGACATCACGCGGACGTGGGCGCTGCCCGCCTGTCCCGGTCGTGCCCGGCGACGAATCGCTGGAAAGCTACCTGAAGCGCGTCGGCTTCACGGACGACGCAGCTTTACTATACGCGCCGTTCGTGGGGCAACTCGCAGGGCGACGACATCAGCCGGATCACAGCGCTTGGCTCGCTCGAACTGATGGGCGACTACAGCTCCGGCAGCGGCGATTTCCACATTCGGGACGGCTACAACTGCCTCCACGACTGGCTGGGCGCGGGCATCGACGTGCGCCTGAATACGGTGGTCGAAACGATACAGTGGGATCGAACCCCCGTCGTCGTGACGACAAAAGCGGGAGAGAGCTTCAGCGCCGACCGCGTGCTGGTCACGCTGCCGCTGGGCGTGCTGCAACACGGCAGCGTGCGCTTCGTCGCCCGACCTGCCCGACGAGAAGCAGGCGGCAATCGACGCGCTGATCATGGCACCGGCGCTCAAGCTGATTTACCGCTTCGACGAGCCGGTGCTGCCGCCGGGCATCATGGCGCTCTACAGCGCCATCAACCCGCCGATGTGGTGGTCGCCCAGCTTTGGGCACGACACCGACGTGACGGTGATGACCGCCTTCATCACAGGCGACTGGGCGCGCGAGCTGCACGCCGAAGGCGAGGAAGCGCGCGCTCGAACACGGTTTCCGCACGCTGCAAGACCGAGTTGGGGCGCAGGCTGCCGCACCCGCAAGCCGCCATGATGGTCAACTGGATCGACGATCCGTTCGCGTTCGGCGGCTACAGCATCGCGCCGCCGGGGGCAGCGCGGCGCGCACGACGCGCTGGCGCAGCCCATCGACGGGACGGCTTTACTGGGCGGGCGAGGCGACAGCCCCGTCGCATGGTCAGCAACGGTGCATGGCGCTTACGCGAGTGGTCGCCGTGCAGCAGCCGAAATTTTAGTCTCGTTGAATAGATAGGAGCACGAGCGATGATCGCTCACAAGTACCAGTACAAAGATAGACAGATGCCGGAGACGATCCACGTCATTCCGGCGGCAGCAGAACATCTCGAACAGATTCAGGCGCTCGCGGGCGCGGCCTATGGCATCGCCCCGGCGGATGTGGCAGACGTGGTTCGCCACCGACGAATACGCCAGCCGCATCGAGCATTTCCCCGAAGGTCAATTCATCGCGCTGGAGGCTGCCACCGGCAGGGTCATCGGCATGACTTCCAGTATGCGTTTCAACCACAACCCGGAGATCGACGTTCGTCGAGGACTGGGATCGCACCACCGGGTATGGCTGACTGACGACGCACGACCCCAATGGCGAATGGATGTATGGCGTCGAGACGTTCGTGCATCCCGACTATCAGAGTCAGGGCGTGGGCAGCCAACTGATGAACGCGCGCTTTGGCTTGCTGCGCCGTCTGAATTTGCGCGGCCTGGTCGCGGGCAGCCTGTTCGTCGGCTACCAGGCGGTCGCCGAGCAGATGTCGCCGGAGCAGTACGTTCAGGAGGTGATCGAGGGCAAGCGCTTCGACTCCAACCTGAGCAAGCAGCTTCGCAAGGGCTTCAAGGTGCGCAACCTGATCCCGAACTACACCCACGAGCCGCGCACGCGGGATTACGCGGCGGCGATTGTCTGGATCAACCCGGACTACCGCCCGCACATCATGCCGTTTCCCGCGCAGCCCGTCGAGACGCGCGCTGAGCGCCGCCGGGATCGTAACCTAACCGTGAAATCATTCAGGGGGCGATGCCCCTCTGTGACTATGCGTGTAGGGGCGTGGCGCGCCATGCCCCTACCAAAGCACATCATCGTTCAGAACGAAGCGACGGATCGATCATGCCCACCGACGAACCCGCCAGACACCCGATCACCATCGTGCCCGAGCGCGCCGCGCTACGCCGAGGCGATGGAAGACCTGTCGCACCTCGTCTACGGCAGCACGCGCGACAACCCCGACGGCACGCTGACCGCCGCCGCATTTTCGCCGCCACGTGGACACTGTTCCCCGAAGGGCAGTTCGTCGCGCTGGAAGGCGGGCGCGTCGTCGGCTTGACCGCCAGTATGCGCATCCCCTTCGACCCGGCGCATCCCTTCATCGAATCGTGGTACGAGACCATCAGCGACGGCTGGCTGACGCGCCACGACCCCGCCGCCGAGTGGATGTACGGCGTCGAAACCTGCGTGCATCCCGGCTACCGGGGCATGGGCGTGGGCGGCAAGCTGATGGAGGCGCGCTTCGAGGTGGCGAAGGCGCTCAACCTGCGCGGCATGGTCGCGGGCAGCGCCGTCATCGACTACTACCAAAGCGCCGATCAGGTCGCGCCGGAGGAGTACGTGCAGGGCGTCGTCGACGGGCGCTATTTCGACACCAACCTGAGCAAGCAGTTGCGCAAAGGCTTTCGCGCCGTCGCGCTGATCCCCAACTACCTGCCCGACCCGGAAACGCGCGGCTGGGGCGTGGTGATCGTCTGGGACAACCCGGCTTACGACCCGCCGTGTGACACGGCGATCCAGCCGTGTCGCATCGCATGACCACGCGCCCGCGCGCCGCCTCCAGCAGGCTGCCCGTCCTGATCGTTTCTCGACCTCAGCCAGGCTTCGTCCACACAATTGATCGTGCCGAGTCGCTACAGTAGAAAGCCGTGATAGTGATTGTCGTGATTCCACTGCTCCGGCGTTTCCGCCCGCGCGATCCTGTCAAAATCTGCCTGAATTTCCTTCGCGGTTTTCATAGATAAATGTTTTTGCCCTTAACTCTCAAAGAGATTACAATCATCGCTCGGAAGCAGCAAGGCTTGAAATTGAACCATCATCGGGTGCAGTGACTATTTAAGTCACCCGCGATCGACGTGGCATTGTGCTGCGTATTCTTCGGCTACTTTCGTTTTCGTCAAAGGAGCGTTGTTTATGAGTTCCAAGTTACGTGTATTGCCGTTCGTTCTGCTGGTTCGTCCTCGCGCTGAGCATCCCCGCGCTGGCGCAGGATCATGCCAGCCAACGAAACCATGTCCGAGCGACGGCATGATCACCTATGCCGCCGAAAACTGCGACTACGGCGGTGAGATTCAAGTCGATTCAGGCGGTGGACGCCAGCACCGTCGTCTTGACCCTGTGCTTCCCCGACCCGGCGCTGCCGTCGAAAGTGGCTTTCGCCACGACCGGGCATTTTCTCGCAAGCACAGCTTGAAGCGACCGGCGGCGCGACAGCCGAAATCGACAAAAATCCCATCGGCACCGGTCCCTGGAAGTTCGACCACTGGGATCTGGGCAACGAAGTGGTCTTCACCCGCAACGACAACTACTGGGGCGACCCAGCCAAAGAAGTCGCAGTTGATCTTCCGCTGGAGCACCGAAGCAGCCGCGCGTCTGAACGAGCTTCAGGCGGGCACGGTCGATGGTATCGACAACGTCGGTCCGACCGACTTCGACGCCGTGAAGAACAACCCCGACCTCCAGCTGCTCCCGGTCGAAGGCTTGAACACCTCGTTCATCGGCATCAACAACACCTACAAGCCGCTCGACGACGTGCGCGTCCGCCAGGCGATTGCCTACGGCATCGACAAGCAGCGCATCGTCGATAACTTCTACCCGCCCGGCTCGACGGTCGCCGACCAGTTCATCCCGACGCAGATTTTCGGCTATACGCCGGAAGTCACGCCCTTCCCGTATGATCCCGACAAGGCGAAGGCAGCTTCTGGCGGAAGCGGCGGCGGAAGACGGCTTCACCCTGCCGCTTTCGACGCTCGCCGACGGGACGCCGCTCAAGCTCAGCTACCGCGACGTGGTGCGTCCGTATCAGCCGCAGTCCAACGTGATCGCCGCCGACATTCAGACGCAGCTTGCCGCTATCGGCATCAACGTCCAGATTGACGTGCAGGAATCCGCCACGTTCCTCGACAACGCCGCCGCCGGGAAGCTGCCGCTGTCGATGGTCGGCTGGATCGTGGACTACACCGACGCGACCGACTGGCTCGATACCCACTTCGGCGCGGGCGCGGACGACACCTTCGGCGACAAGATCCCCGAACTCGAAGACGCGATTGCGCAGGGCGGGAAACTGGCGAACCCGGACGCGCGTTATCCGTTCTACGTCGACGGCGAACACGCTCGTCCGCGACCTCGTGCCGATGGTGCCGATTGCGCACGGCGGTAACGCCGTCGCCTTCAAGGCGTCCATCGTCGAACGCCAACGTCAGCTCGCTCAACAACGAGAACTTCGCCATCATGGAAGACCCGGATGACGACAACATCATCTGGATGCAGAACGGCGAGCCGATCAGCCTCTACTGCGCTGACGAGACCGACGGCGAGTCGATCCGCGCCTGTATGCAGGTCAACAAATCGCTGCTGGCTTACGAAACCGGCGGCACGGCGCCGATCCCGGCGCTGGCGGAGAGCTACGAGGCGAGCGACGACCTGCTGACCTGGACGTTCCACCTGCGTCCCGGCGTCAAGTTCACCGACGGCACGCCGCTGACGGCGAACGACGTGGTGATGTCCTACGCCGTCCAGTGGGACGCCGCCAACCCGCTCCACGTCGGGCGCAGCGGCGCGTTCGATTACTGGACGTATCTGTTCACTGGCTTCCTGAACCCGCCAGCGTCGTAAGTAGCGCTGCGACTTTTCGCTCTACTGGAGGGGCATGGCGACGCCATGCCCCTCTAACTCAGACCGTCCGGTAATCCTGTCAACTGATGATTTGGCTTTATGGCTTCATTCATAGCGCGTCGTTTGATCGTTTCGATCCCGGTTCTGATCGGTATTCTGGCGGTGACGTTCTTTCTGGCACACCTGATCCCCGGCGACCCCTGCCGCGCGATGCTCGGCGAGCGCGCGACCGACGCGGTCTGTGATGCCTACATGGCGCGCATGGGGCTGGATCAGCCCTGTCACAACCAGTTCGTCATCTACATCGGCAAGGTCCTGCACGGCGATTTCGGCACGTCGCTGCGCTACGGGCGCAGATCTCCGACCTGCTGATCGAGCGGCTGCCGGTCACGCTCGAACTGGGGATCGCGGCGATGCTCTTTGCGACCGTCGTCGGCATCCCGCTGGGGATTATTTCCGCCTACCGCCACAACTCGGCGGTGGACGTGGGCACGATGATCGGCGCGAATATCGGCGTCTCGATGCCGGTTTTCTGGCTGGGCTTGATGCTGGCGTACATCTTCGCGCGTGATCCTCAAAGGATACGCCGTTCGCGCTGCCGCCGTCCGGTCGCCTGCCGGCGGGCTACTCGGTGACGCCGTTTTACGTCGCCTGGGGGCTGGCGGCAAGCCAGGACACCGCCAGCGGATTGATGATCTTCATTTCGCGCCTGAATATCGCTCAACGCGATACTGACGCTCAACGGCGACCTGTTCGTCAACGCGCTGCGCTACCTGATCCTGCCCGCCGTCGCCGTCGGCACGATCCCGATGGCGATCATCGCCCGCATGACGCGCTCCAGCGTGCTGGAAACGCTCGGACAGGATTACGTGCGCACGGCGCGCGCCAAAGGGCTGCGCGAACTGGTCGTGGTCATGCGCCACGCCGTCCGCAACGCCATGCTGCCGGTCGTGACGATCATCGGCTTGAACTTCGGCGGGCTGGTCAGCGGCGCGGTGCTGACCGAAACGATCTTCGGCTTGAGCGGGCGTGGGGCGCACGCTGGTCGATGGCATCACCGCGCGCGATTACACGCTGGTGCAGGGCTTCACGATCGTGATCGCCGTCGCCTTCGTGTTGATCAACCTGGTCGTCGATCTGATCTACGGCTATCTCGACCCGCGTATCCGCGTCAGCTGAGCGAGAGACGATCATGGCAACCACCACCAAACCCGATCAAGCTCGAAAAGAACCTTCAGGAAGAATGTAAATCCACCAGCCTGTGGCGCGATACGCTCAAGCACCTGCTTCGCAACCGCAGCGCCGTGATCGGCATGATCCTGATCGGCTTTCTGATGCTGATCGCGGTGTTTGCGCCGGTGATCGCCAACTACGACCCGATCCTGCCGATGATCGGTCAGCCGGGCGAGACCGGGCGGCTGCCGGCGCGCGCCGCCCTGCATCCATCTGCTCGGCTGCCCGGCAGAGCAACCGCAGCATTTCATGGGACTTGACCTGAACGCCCGCGACGTTTTCAGCCGCGTGGTCTACGGCTCGCGCGTGTCGCTGGTGGTGGGCTTCGTCAGCGTGAGCTTTTCGATCATCATCGGGACGCTGTTCGGGCTGGTCTCCGGCTACGCCGGCGGCTGGGTCGATAACGTGATCATGCGCTTCATGGACGTGCTGCTGGCATTTCCCTCGCTGCTGCTGGCGATTGTCGATCGTCACGGTGCTCGGTCCCGGCTTGCAGAACGCGCTGCTGGCGATTGCGCATCGTCTCGATCCCGGTCTACGCGCGGCTCGCCCGCGCCAGCGTGCTGTCGGTCAAGGAGATACGAGTACGTGATGGCGAACCGCTCGCTCGGCGCGACCCCGATGCGGATTCTGTTCGTCCACATCTTCCCCAATTCGCTCACGCCGCTGATCGTGCAGGGGACGCTCGGCATCGGCACGGCGGTGCTGGACGCCGCCGCGCTCTCGTTCATCGGCCTGGGCGCGCAGCCGCCGACGCCGGAATGGGGCGCGATGCTGAGCGAAGCGCGCAATTCGATCTTCACTGCGCCGCACATGGTCTTCTTCCCCGGCTTCGCCATCATGCTGACGGTGCTCGGCTTCAACCTGCTCGGCGACGGGATGCGTGACGCGCTCGATCCGCGCCTGAACCGGAACTAAGCGTAATAGACCCTCGTGGTAAAATGAAAGCAGGTATTCGCTGCTTTACTGAAGGAGCGAGCCATGCGTGACTTCAAGCAGGAAATTGACCGTTGCAACGACCCCGGCGTTCTGCTGCAAATCCTCGACGCTTTATCCGCCGAAATTGATCTCGCCAACGAATCGTCCTACGAGGACGCCTTGCTTCTCGAAAGCATCCACGACCTCGAACTGCTGCTCCGCTACGGCGAGGATAAACTCGAAACGCTGCTGACGTAAGCGAGGTCAATAGCTGGTAATCAATGTCGTGGCTTGCGTTACCCTATAAAAATAGGTTAAATTCTGAGGCTATGACAGAACAAGAAACGCCACCGCAAGACAGCAACTCGCCATCACCGGAGACGACAATTCAGCGGGACAACGACCAACTCTTATCTACTCGTAACGGCTATTTACATACCATCCTTGGGGCAATAGGCTGTCTCTTGGTAGTGATAGTCGTCTTAGCAGGTCTGGTATTATTTGGTGTAACCTCGGTTGACCGCATTGTCAGCGGCATTGGTAGCATATTCGCGGCGACTTCACCACGCGCGACCGTGCTTAGCTCACAGACAATTGTCGAAAGTATCCAACCGCTGGGACAGTTGGTGACGGTGAGCGCACAGTTTGCCAAAGTCAACGTGAACGTCAGCGTCAGCCAAGGCGTGCTCAATATGTGTGCATACAACGTCAATCACGCCGTTCAGGGCACAATCGAAGCCGGAATCGATGTCACCCAGATCGACGCGGACGCACTGCTATACGATGCTGCCCGCGAAACCTACGTGCTGACCGTGCCCCCGCCGCAGTTGACAAGCTGCCGGATCGATTACATTCAACAGTACGATTGGTCGCTCAACGCATGTAATCCTGACTGGGACGGAACACGCTTGCTGGCAAATTACATGACGCTGAAACAGTTCCGCGACGACGCCCTCGAAGGTGGCATCCTCAGGCGCGCTGAGTTGGAGGTGCGGCTTGTACTGGGGGAATTCGTGCGCCTATTGACCGGACATCCGGTCGAAATCGTCTTCCAGCAGCCTGAAGCGACTGATATGTCGGCATCCTGCAACCCCGAACCTCCGCAGGGCTGGACACAGAACCCCATCGATAAGTCTCTGGAGCAAGTAAACAAGGTGTGATCTACTCAACTGCGAAGCAGTTTGCTGGCGGCATTTAGTCCTGCCCACGCCAACAATATGCCACCTACAATTGTCCCGGTCACCGGGAATGGCACGGCGGCGACAACACCCATTGCAAAAGCTTTAGCAATAGCCGAGCCTGCGGAATCATTTGCGTACGAACTTCTGGACGAGAAAGACACCAACAAAGCAAATAAAAGCTAAAATGCCAATCAAAAATGGAACGGTTACTAGACCGATTACGGAAACAATCGCCCCCTCTTCTGGAAGCGTCCAAACATAATCTAAAACTATCACTAAGACCGCGCTGATAGGGTGAATCGGAGCACCTACATATTGAGTTTTGTGATCAGCCACAGGTTTCAGTTTTCTACTTCTGCAATCTGTGTGTCTTCTACTTTAGTATAGCTCACGACAGAAAGTAGAAAATACTTTTTCGGAACGGACACTAGCTCTCTGACATACTCGCTGCCGCCGTCCGCGATGATCTCCCCCGCCGCCGCCAGCAGTTCCGCGCGGCGATCGTCGCTCGATCCCCTTGCTGATCAGGTAGCGTTCGAGCAGCTGCTCGTCGGTCATGCCTTCCGGGTTGCCGCCGAGCCGCGCCCGCGCGGGCTGCTCGACTTCGCGGCGAATCCCGGCGATGTAGGCCGCGCCGCCGCGCAGCAGCGCGTCGCGCACCATGCCCTCGTTGAGCTTGGCCTCGGTCTCCGGCGTCAGGTCGAGGATCACGCGGACGACCGCGCCTTTCAGGTCGTAGGCTTCGACTTCGTCGACCGCCTCGCGCGTCGGGTCGGCGCTCTGGCGCAGGTCGGCGCGGATGGTCACGAACGGGCGCGCCTTGACGCGGTGGAATTTCCAGTTCGTCTGCTTGCGCTCCAGTTCGACCCAGCAGAAGCCCTTCGGGTCGTTCTCCTCGCCGAAGTCGATCCGCTCCAGCGAGCCGCTGTAGACGACCGGCGGCACGTCTTCGCGCCCGGCGGTCAGGTTCTGATGCTTGTGGATGTGACCGAGCGCGACGTAATCCCAGCGCTCGTCCGCCAGCGCCGAGGGCAGCACCTGCACGTCGCGCCCCAGCATGATGCCGCGCTCGCTGCCCCACGCCGCGCCGCTGACGGTCAGATGCCCGGTGAGGACGCGCGGCATGTCGTACTGGTCGGCTTCTTCGGCGAGCTGGTCGAGCAGCGGCGGTCAGTTCGCGCTGAAGCAGCGAGTCGGTCTCGGCGATGGTCATCCCGGCGGTCTTGACGCCGTCGAGCACGCGCGAGCGCAGCGGATAGGGCGCAGCGCCGACGGCGACATCGCCGCGCTTGGTGCTGATCACCCGGACTTCGTACTCGTCGGCGACCCACACGCCGGGGACGGCGAGCGTCTCGTAAATCTCGATGCTCGACGCCTTGAGCATGGTCGGCGGCAGGTCGTGGTTGCCGACCAGCATCACCAGCGGCGCAAGCGCGATCAGGTCGCGGACGCGCTAGGCGAACTCGCGCTGGTAGGTCGGGTTGGGGCTGCGCGTCTTGAAGGCGTCGCCCGCGAAGATCGTCAGGTCAACGTCGTGTTCTCTGGCGAAGTCGATCATCTCGTCCATGCGGCGCAAAAAGTCGCGGACGCGGCTGCTCAAGCCGGTTTCGGGGTCGGTCTTGCCGTAATTTTCCATGCCGATGTGAACGTCGGCGAAGTGCAGCACGCGGATCGGTTCGGTCATACATCACCTGAAATATGAAAATTTGTTCGAGACTACTTTACCATATTTTGGCGCCGACCATGTACTCTCTTGACAAGCCTCGACGGCGATTACGATCTTGGTAGCGCCGTGTAATTATTCTTGATGATTTCGCCCACCCCTATGCCAAAATCTTCATAAGCTCACATTTGTGACGAGGAGAAAACGATGGACTTGCTGCTGCAAGATCGATCTGTCTTGATCACGGGCGCCGCCGGAGACATTGGGCAGGGCATCGCGCGGGCGTTCCTGCGCGAAGGCGCGACCGTCATCCTGCATGGGCTGGACAAAGCCCAGATCGAGCCGGTTGCCAGCAGCTTACGGCGACCGGAGGCGGAGGTAAGGTCTACACGGTAGCGGGCGATCTCGCATCCGACGAAAGCGCCCGCCGGATCGCCGATGAAGCCTGCGACTGCATCGGGCGCGTGGAAATTCTGATCAACAACGCGGCGATTTACACGCACGGCAGTTGGCTGGACGACAAGCCCGCCGACATGCTGAAGCTCTACGATGTCAACGTCGTCGGCGCGGCGCGGCTGATCCAGTATCTCGTCCCGCAGATGCGCGAGCGCCACTGGGGGCGCATCATCCAGATCGCCAGCGGCGACGCCACCGAGCCGCTCGCCTTCATGTCGGCTTACGCCGCCACCAAAGCGGCGCTGGTCAACCTGACCGTCGGGCTGGTCGAAGTCGCTGGCGAACACCGGGATCACCGTCAACACCGTCAGCCCCGGCATCATCGCCACCAACGGGGTGAAACAGTTCTACAGGGCATGGCGGCGCGCTTCGGCTGGGGGAGCGACTGGGGCGACGATTGAGCATCACATCCTGACCGACGTGCTGCCCAACCCGACGGGCAAGCTGGGGACGGTCGAGGAAGTCGCCGACCTGATCGCGTTTCTGTGCAGCCCGCTGGCGGGCTACATCAACGCCGCCAACATCCGCATCGACGGCGGCAGCACGCACGGCATCAACTGATCAGCGTTGCAGTTCTGATCGAAATCCAGGCGGGCGCGGTATGACATGCCCGCTTGCAAATTCGCCCTCAAATCGGCGATTATTTCGCCTGTCCGCCATTCAACTGACAGGTCATCATGACGATTGACGATCCAGCGCTTCAGCGCGCAGGACATCCTCGCGCACAAGGAGTCTTTGTCGAACTGCTGCGCGACGTGGTCGACGGCGGCTCGTCGGTCAATTTCATCGCGCCGCTGGATTTGGCGCATCGCCGCCGCGTTCTGGGAGAGGGTCGCCGGGGAAGTCGCCGCGAATCAGCGGATCGTGCTTGCCGCCATTCGACGGCGATCGGGTCGTCGGCTGCGTCCATCTGGTGCTGGCGATGCAGCCGAACGGGCGCCACCGCGCCGAGGTGCAGAAGGTGCTCGTCCTCAACAGCGCCCGGCGGCAGGGCATCGCCACGCGGCTGATGTACGCCATCGAGGACGAGGCGCGGGCGGTCGGGCGGCACACGCTGGTGCTGGACACCGAGCGCTACAGCGCGGGCGAAAAACTGTACGAGCGGGTCGGCTATACGCGGGTCGGCGTCATCCCGCAGTTCGCGCTCGACAGCACCGGCAGCCAACTGATCGATACGGTCTTTTTCTACAAGCTGCTGTGAGCCAATCGTGTGCTACTGTAGGGGCGGCTTTCAATCCGCCTCTATGGTATCTGCACTAGCCCTGCGGCATCACCGCCTGCACGACTTCCAGCACGCGGTCGTGAATCTGCCCGTTGGTGACGACCATGCCCATGTTGTTCGACAAAATCGCGCCGGTCGGTGAAGTCGAGCAGCGAGCCGTCGAGGTCGGTGACGACGCCGCCCGCCGCCTGCACCAGCGCCGCCCCCGCCGCGTGATCCCACGCGCGGTGCTGCGGCTGGGCTTCGCGCGGCAGCCGCAGGTACAGGTCGGCGTCGCCGCAGGCGATCATGGCGTACTTGTCCTGGCTGTCGATGCCTTCGACCTGCTTGCCTTGCCGATGCCCAGCTCGGCGTAAATCCGCGCCATCAGTTCCAGATGGGCGTGGTCGCGCTCGACGCTCTCGACCACCTTGAGCGTGCGCGGCTGGCTGCGCGTCGAGACGGCGATGCGGTTCGGCTTGCCGCCCGACATCCACTCGACGTAAGCCGCGCCGCGCTGCGCGTAGAACAGCAAGCCCTTGCCGTCCGGCGTCGGGTAGCCGGGCGAGCCGAGCACGCCCGCCACCGGCAGCCCGCGATCCAGCAGCCCGACGGCAATCGAGTAGCGGCGCATGGCGATGAAGCCCTTCGTGCCGTCAATCGGGTCGATCACCCAGGTGCGCTCGGCAGTCGCGGTCGCGCCCGTGATCGAGCCAGCCTTTGACCTGATCTTCGCTCACCTCCTCGCCGATCACGTCGGCGACGAGGCGGACGATCTCGGCGCGCTGGTCGTCGGGGAGCAGCTCGCCAAACTGGCTGCCGTGTTCCTCCGCCAGCACCGCGTCGTCGGGGTAAGCCCGGCTGATCGCCCGGCACAGGATCGCCTGCGAGCCGTAGTCGGCAATCGTGACCGGCTCCTTGCCCTCTTTCTGGCTGTGGGCGAGGTGAATCTGCTGGACGCGGCGGGTCAGGTCAGCCGCCTGCCGCACCGCCGCGAAAATCGGCTTCAGGTCGATCAAAACGGTATACTCCTGTCGGATTGGACGCGGGTAACTGTACCTGTACAGACCGCTGATTGAGACAACGGATGCAGGGGTGAAATGCATGTTCACCAAATCGGCGGAATTCTACGACGCGATCTACAGTTGGAAGGACTACGCGACCGAAGCGGAACTGGTGCGCCGCTTCATCGAAGCAGAACAAGCAGTCGCCCGGCAGTACCCTGCTCGATGTCGCCTGCGGGACGGGACATCACCCCCAGTATCTTCAGCGAAGACTATCAGGTCGAAGGGCTTGGACCTCGACGGCGAGCTGCTCAAGGTGGCGCGCGGGCGCTGCCCCGGCGTCCCGTTCCATCAGGCGGACATGGTCGATTTCGACCTGGGCAGGCAGTTCGACGCCGTGACCTGCCTGTTCAGCGCCATCGGCTATGCGAGGACGGTCGAGCGGCTCAACCGCGCCGCGCAGCAGCATCGCCCGCCATCTGCTGCCCGGCGGCGTGGCGGTCGTCGAACCCTGGCTCATGCCGGGGCAGTTTATCCCCAGCGGCGTCCACGCGCGCTTCGTCGATCTGCCCGACCTGAAGATCGCGCGCATCAACACCAGCAGGATCGAGGACGGCGTCTCGATGCTGGACTTTCATTATCTGGTCGGCACGCCTGAAGGCATCGAGTATGTTCACCGAGCAGCACGACCTGGGCTTGTTCGACGACGATCAGTATCGCGCGGCGTTCGAGGCCGCGGGGCTGGAGACTTATTTCGACGCCGAAGGGCTGGATGGGCGCGGCCTGTACATCGGCGTGAAGCCGATATCCCAAGCGCTAGCGCCCAGTATAACCCAAGATTACCCAAATACGACCGCCACTCAATATTAAGGATCGCATATACGCCTGTTCAAAAGCTGTTCAAAACCCTGTTCACAACCGGGCGCGGTTGTTCATAACTCGTGGCGGTCATGTTCATAAGTCGGCGACTGCCAGGCAGCCGAGCGACGCGAACACGGCATCGATGCTGTCCAAACTGTCGATAACTCGGCCGAGTTATCGAACAGCCGCCTGTTCATAACTTTCCGCACAGGCGTTCGCTATAACCCAAAGATTACCCAAATAGCGAGCATATTCTGATGATAAATGGGATTTATTCTGCGATAAGCCGGATTTGCGGAGTATTCAGCGCATTCGGTTATGAACAGTTTGAACAGCCCTACTTCTACGACTACAAGATAAAAATATGAACCTGACAGAACGATTCTTTGAACCTACAAGCAACCGCACCGCAGGTAATCTATAATGAACATGACGTCGGTGGAGTACGCACATGGTAGCTGAACCAGCACAGTCTCCGATTTAGAACGTAAAGTCGCCATCCTGACGCGGCTTGTCCGAAATCAGCGCCGTCCTCAATTCGACGCTGAAGCTCAAGCCGCTGCTCAACCAGATCATGGAAGCGGCCGTCGAAATCGTCGATGCCGAAGCGGCATCGGTGCTGCTGCTGGGATCACAAAGACGAACGACCTGCGTTTCGCCGCGACGACCACCGATCCGGCGGGGCAGGCGTTCATCGGCAAGCCCGTTCCGCTCGAAGGCAGCATCGCCGGGATCGTCCTGCGCGAAAACCGCGCGGTCGCCGTCGAAGACATGCCGCACGACAAGCGCCACTTTCCCGGCATCGACGAGGCGGCGGAGTTTCAGACGCGCTCGCTGCTGGGCGTGCCGATGCGCTCGCGCAGCCGGGTGATCGGCGTGCTCGAAGCGGTCAACAAGCGCCAGCTGCCCTGGAATCAGGACGACATCAATTACCTGTCGATCATCGCGGCGCAGGCGGCGGTCGCCATCGAAGGCGCGCAGATGGTGGCGGCGCTGCAAAAAGCCAACGACGAACTCAGCCAGCTCGACAAGCTCAAGAGCGATTTCATCGCCATCGCCTCGCACGAGCTGCGCACGCCGCTCGGCGTGATCCTCGGCTATACCAGCTTCCTGCAGGAGACGGACGACGACGAAGTGCGGGCGACTGGCGTCGAAAGTGGTCGCCAGCGCGCTGCAACTGCGCGGCATCATCGAAGACCTGACCAACCTGCGCTATATGGAGCAGAACGAAGGCGAACTCCACCGCGAGACCGGTCCCGCTCGGCGAATTCCTCAACGAGATCATCCACGACATGCTGCCGCTGGTCGAGGCGCGGCGCCACCGCCTGCAATACGCGCCGCCGCCGCCCGATGTGCGCGTGTCGATTGACCGGGTGCGCATGGGCATGGCGCTGACCAACGTGCTCAACAACGCGCTGCGCTTCACGCCAGAAAACGGGCGGATCATCGTTCAGAGCGGAAGTTCACGACGAACACGAAGTCTGGGTCACGGTGACGGACACCGGCATCGGGCTTGACGCGCGACCAGCTTGAGCGCATCTTCGAGCGCTTCTATCAGGTGGAAGATCACATGACGCGCCATCAGGGCGGGATGGGCATCGGCTTGAGCATCGCGCGGGCGATGGTCGAGGCGCACGGCGGGCGCATCTGGGCGACCAGCGCCGGGCTGAACCAGGGATCGACCTTCACGATCACGATGCCGCTGGCGGAATGACGCGGCAGTCGAGCCGACATCCGCAGGCCGAGATTATCGACACGGGACAAAATAAGTTATACTCACGTACAAGATAGAGCGCGCAATTATTAGGAGAGCCACTATGAGCGTAAAATTGACCTGGCTGGGACACTCCGCATTCGCGCTGGACATCGACGGGCATCCGGTCGTGATCGATCCGTTTCTCACGGGCAATCCGCTGGCGGCAGCGACGCCGGACGAGCTTGCGGCGGAGTACATCCTGCTCTCGCACGGGCATGGCGACCATCTGGGCGATACGGTCGGCATTGCCAAGCGCACCGGGGCAGGCGTCGTCACCAATTTCGAGATCGGCAACTGGCTGCAGGCGCAGGGGGTTGAAGAACACAATCGGGCTGAACGTGCGGCGGGCGGCTACGACTGCGGCTTCATGACGGTCGAAATCGACCCCGGCGATCCACAGCTCGTCGCTGCCGGACGGCAGCAACGGCGGGCTTCCGTGCGGCTACATCATCACGACCACGGCGGGCAGCGCCTGTACTTCGCCGGCGATACCGCGCTGTTCTCCGACATGCAGTTGATCGGCGACGACGGGCATCGACCTCGCCTTCCTGCCGATTGGCGACTTACTTCACGATGGGACCCGACGATTCGCTCAAGGCGATTCGCTACGTGCGCCCGAAGGTGGTCGTGCCGATGCACTACAACACCTTCCCGCCGATCATGCAGGAGGCGGGCGCGTGGGCGAACCGCGTCAGCAGCGAGACCGACGCGCAGCCGATCGTGCTCGATCCGGGCGGCTCGTACACGCTGGAGTAATCTTTCAACAGGCGAAATCGAAGGGCGCACGGTTTCATAAGCGAAGCTGTGCGACCTTCTTGTCTCCCCGTGTCAATGCCTCGCTACGTATTGGGGTCGCCGGTGTGCGGGCTGCCGGTGCCCGTTTCGAGATACTTCTTCAGGCTGATGATGTACCACGCCCAGTTGTAGGTCGTGTAGGGCAGCGATCCGTCGCTCGACGCAAAGTCGCGGTGGCTGAACAGCAGTTTCGTGCCGTTCTCGACCGGGACGATGTCCCATACTACGCTCGTTCCCGGCCAGATCCGGGACGCCCGACACCGCCTTCCAGACGACCTTGCGGTTGGCTTCCATCTCGGCGAGTTCCAGCCGCAGGACGACCCCGCCGTTATAGAAACGGAACTCGGAAACGGAACCGACCTTTGGCTCGTAGTCGGCTTGCTGTGTCCACCACGACCGGAGTTGTTCCTGGTCGGTGATGGCTTGGTAGAGCTTGTCCGGCGCTGCGTTGATCGGCACTTCCATCAGAATGTCTGGCATTTCAAGTCCCTTTCTCTAGGATATTTAACCAATCAGGTTAACTATTGACGCAAAATACAAGATTTGGTACGCCTGAGTCGGAATTCAGGTTTAGCTTTCGGTGGTGGCTGACGAGCGTGAAATCGGTGAAGGTGACACCTTGCGCATCGACCAGTTCCGGGTAAAGGGCGCTGGTGAAGCGCTTGACCCACTCGGTATCGCGGTGAAATTCCTCGGCGGCGGCATCGTCGAAGACGAAGTAGTGCAGGAAGCGGGTCGGGTTGTCACGCTCCTGCCAGGAGACGTATAGCTGTCGTGCCCGGTTCGTTGTCGCGGACGGCTGCGGACGAATTCCTCGATGGCGCGGCGCGCACTTGTCCAGCGATTCCGGCTTGACCGTGAACTGCGCGGTCTTGTAGATCGCCATCCGCATGTCCTTTCAGAACAGCTTGCCCATTTCGTCGAGCATGTAGTCCAGCCGAACAGGTGGCTGGAGCGCATTTCGTCGGTCGTGAAGCGCGCGTGCGTCAGGATGACCTCGGTCTCTGCCGTCGCGCTCGACGAATTCCAGCGTGACCAGCGTTTCCTGCTCGTCGGTCATCTCCGACTGCCAGGTGAAGACCAGCTTTGCCGGGCGCGCGATTTCGAGATACGTCCCGGAAATCGTGGTGATCGCTGCCGTCGGGATCGTAGACCTCGATGCAGTAGCCGCCGCCCACCCGCAGATCGAGCGCCGTCACCGCGCTGCGCCTCCCCGGCGGCTTGAACCAGCGCTCAATGGCGCGCGGCTCCGTCCAGGCGCGAAAGACCTGCTCGCGCGGGGCGGCGAAGGTGCGGCCGCAGGCGTGAGAAACGTCTCAAGCATCGGGTTGGTCATCCGCCTCCTCGTGCTCGACCTGTTCCAGATACTGCGCCAGCGAGTCGAACTGCTCGTCCCAGAATTGACGGTAGTATGCCAGCCAGTCGGCGGCGTCTTTCAGCGGCGCGGGGCGCAGGCGCAGCCGATGGACGCGCCCCTCTCTGGCGCGGGCGATCAACCCGGCCGTTTCCAGCACGCGCAGGTGCTTGGAGATCGCGGGCAGGCTCATCGTCGTCGGCGAAGGGTTCGGCGAGTTCCGTGACCGAGGCTTCCCCTTCCGCCAGCCGTTCCAGAATCGCCCGGCGCGTCGGGTCAGCGAGCGCCGAGAAAACTGACCACGTCGAGCGGTCGATATTTAACCATGAGGTTAAATATAGCAGAACAATTGTTTGTTGTCAAGCAGCATAAAAAAGCATGTCCAGTCATATCTGAACGGCGTGCTTCGACCAATCGACATTGGCGTGGTTGATGTTGGGCTTGCGATGCCCGCCGACGGTATCCCAGGGCATCAGCCCCGGCGTGTTCCAGTCGATCTTGCGCGCGTACACCCGCCCGATTTCCTCCATCAGCGCGACCTGCTCCGGCGAGTGCGAATCGAGCGAGAGCTTGGTCGGGTCGGTGCTTCGGCTCGATGCCGAGCGCGTCGGTCAGGTTCTCGGGCGTCAGTTCGGGGTTGTAGCGCCGGAAGTCGATGCGGTTGCCGTAGATCGCCCGCGTGCTGGATGCCTGCTGAAGCGCGGCATCGTCCAGCCCCTTGAGGATCACGTACTCGATCCAGTTCTTGAGCCAGAAGTGATCGGCGGCGTTTTCGCCGAACAGATACGGCACGTAGCCCGTGCCCAGCGAGATCAGGATGACGTGGTTGTCGATGAAGCCCTCGGCCGCGCCGATGTACTCCATCGCTTCGACGGCGACCGCCAGGCAGGGGTTGGCGTTGACGCCGACGCCGCCGTCGATCAGGTTGCCCGCGACCGGCGGGAAGTAGATCGGGGCAGCGCCGCTCGCCGCGACCGCGCCGGAAAGGGGCCAGTCGGCGACCGCCTTCAGCCCCGGTCCCTTGCTGACGATGAAATAGGTATCGCCGATGCGCACGTCTTTGGTGGTCATGAACACAATCGGGTGCGTCAGGTCGCCGATTTTGACGCCGTTCGCCAGCGGCTGCAGCGCCTCGACGAACGGCTCAATCGGGTAGATGTGGCGCAGCCCGGTCAGCAGATAGCGCAGCCACAGCAGCAGGTTGTTCGGCGGGAAGGCTTTCGGCAGGCGGTCGCGGTAGATCGATCTCCAGAATCTCGTTCGCCGTCATGCCGATGCCGATCCCGGCGGCGATGATCGCGCCGGTGCTCGTGCCGCCCACCATGTCGAACATCTCGCTGGCAGGTCTTGCCGGTCATGTTCTCCAGCTCGGCGAGCATGGCGATGGCGATCATGCCGCGCATCCCGCCGCCGTCAATCGAGAGGATCGACCTTTTTCCCTCCGGGGTTAAAATTGAGCATTGCGACTCCGTAGCGTCGCGAGTGACGCGCAGACGTTGTTTGCGAATCTGATCGCTTAAGGATAGTCACGTTTGGGAAAATCCGCACGCCGCCGCCTGATCGCCGTGCTGGTCGGCATCCTGCTGGCGCTGCTGCTGGGCGAGGCGCTGCTGGCGTGGCTCGACCCGCTCGGCTTCGTCTACTTCCGCGATCAGGCGTATCTGGCGGCGCAGATGATCCCCGACCCGCGCGGCTATAACTTTCGCCCCGGAACGTACCCGCTGTCGTTCGCGCTTCACCATCCTGCCGGACGGCACGCGCGCCGTCCCCGATACGAACCCGCGCGCCGAAGACGCTGGTGTTCATCGGCGACAGCGTGACCTTCGGCTATGGGGTGGACGACGACCAGACCTGGGTCAACCTGATCGCCCGCGACGCTGCCCGACGTCCACGTCATCAACGCCGGGGTGAGCGGCTACAACTCGACCAACGTCGCTCGCGCACGCTGGCCCAGTATCCCGATGCCGACGCGCTGGTGTACCTGATCGTCAACAACGACGCCGAGCCGGAAAAGCAGCCGGATTTCGACCACCTGCGCCCGCCGGATACATCAAGCTGGCTGGCGCTCTACCTGCTCAACCTGCCGGAGTATCTGTCGCCCATCAGCGCCAGCGACGAGATCGCGCGCGGCGACATCCCGCGCTATTTCGACGATCTGCGCGCGATTCTGGCGATCGAGCGCGTGCTGGCGGTCGCCTTCGACGACGCTTTCGGGCGCATGACGGTCCGCGACTGCTGCGCCATCCCGCTGATCGCGCGCGGGACGGATCGCGTCAGCCCGGCGGACGGGCATCCCGGCGTGCGCGGCAATCAGGAGATCGCGCGCAAATTCTGCCGCTGGTGCGCGCGCGCTTCGGGCTGTGAGTAATGTCTCAATGCGGCGTTCGCCCACTCAATGTATACTGGGGATTATTTACGGGGAAAGTGGAACAGAGGAAGTTGAAAGTGGCTCCACTTTCAGCTTGCCGATTTCGACTTTGAACTGCTATTGCAGGGAGGGAATGATTTGATGGGCAAGCGAACAATCGTTTTTTCGCTGGTGGCGCTGCTGGCGGTTCTCGTCGATTGGCACGATGATCAACGCCGATAATCTGCAGGATTTCGGCACGAACTGGACGGCGACGTACTACAACAGCACCGACCTGACCGGCACGTCGGTCTACACCGAAATCCTGCCCAACGGCATCAACGTCAACTGGGGCACCGGCTCGCCCAACCCCGCCGTCAACGTGGACAACTTCTCCGCCCGCTTCACGTCGGTGCAGTTGTTCAACCAGGGGACGTATGAGTTCGTGGCGTCGTCGGACGACGGCATCCGGGTGTTCATCGACGGGGTGCTGGTGCTGGATCGGTTCATCGGGCGGGTGCTGACGACGGATCGGTTCCAGCAGACGTTGACGGCGGGGACGCACTCGCTGACGGTGGAGTACGTGGAGTTCATCGACCAGGCGGCGGTGCAGTTCCAGTGGTTCCAGGTGAGCGGCGAGCGTGACGCCCGGCTTGACGCCCGGCGTCATTGGCGGCGTGCTCGCTCACGCCGACCGCGTCCGCGCGCATTACGCCCACCCCCTTCCCGCCGATTCCGCCGGGCGCGCTTTCCGGCACGGTCATCCGCGCGACGGTGCTGCTGGTGCGCGCAGGCGCCCTTCTTCGGCGCTCCGGTGGTCGAGCGCGTCCTGCGCGGGCAGACCTATCAGGTGCTCGCCCGTGACGAAAATGCCTACTGGTTCCTGATCCAGCTCAGCGGCGGGCAGGGCTGGGTCTGGGGCTATTATTTCCACGTCAACGGCAACGAATTCAACGCGCCCGTCGCCAGTCCCTTCGTCGCGCAGGGCAATCCCGCCGCGCATCGACGGCGTCGTCGTCCAGAGCGAGGCGGGGCTGCGCCTGCGCGCCGCGCCGACCACCAACGCGGAGCAGATCGGTCGCATCCCCTGGGGCGAGATCATGCCCGGTGCTCAGCCAGACGCATACCGGCTGGTATCAGGTGATCTTCCAGGATACGGTCGGCTGGGTCGCGTCGGGGTACGTCAAGATCGTCGAGGGCGACATCGACAGCGTTCCCTTCAGCTAGACGCAGTCGACCAGCAGATTGACCTCGCCTCTCAATCCCCTCTCCACACTGTGGAGAGGCGGCAGCCAGGGTGCAAACCACTGCGTTTGCCTTAGCGCAAACGAAGTTTCGCCGCGCGGCGGGGTCGAGGTTTTTGTGTTGCGATGAAGATGCGAGAGACTAATCACACAGGGCGCCTGATGTCACGGCGTGACAGCTCAGTGAATTTCTTCCGCCCATGCGCTCAGGCGTGCTCTTCCCGGTGGGATGCCGCGGCTGTCCTCCGGCGGCGGGATGAACTATTCCTCGGTTTCCTGATGTTCGCGCATGACCATGTAGAGCACCGTACTCACCGAACCTGCCGCCATAATCAAAATCCAGCCAACTAAAGGCATCGAGTCACTCCCCTTGTTTCTCAGTTCGCTTGAATATCGCCTATTGTACACCGCGATCTCAGGCTTGATCCAACTCCGGCTCGTAAGGCGAAATGAATCGCCGCCAGTTCCGGCGCGGGCGGCGGCATCGGCTGCTGCCAGTAGACCGGGCGGATGAAGGCGTCGTCCTGCCGCTTGAGGCTGAGCGCGTACAGTCCATTCCTTGCGCACCGCCGGCGACTCGGCGGCGGCGCTCGACCAGAAAAGCTGGAAGATGTCGGCGCGCTCGATCAGCTTGAGCAGTTCGGCGCTCCAATCCTGCCCGCTCCTGAGCGTCTCCACGTCGCGCAGGAAGGTCATGCCGAGCGCCTTGTACGCCCGCTCAACGCGCTCGACGATCTGCGTATCCTTGTGGCTGTAGCTGCAAAAAATCGACTGGTAGATCGGGCGTGCTGGCGCTCGCCGGGGCGGCGGTCGCCGCCGCCGATTCGCCCGACGTAAATCGACAGCGGGATGTCGGCGACGATCACGCCCTCGACCGTGAAGGTGATCCTGCCGTTGCTCGCCTGATCCAGCGGCGCGTCGACCGCGCGCAGCTTGAAGTCGAAGCGCTGCCAGTCCTCGTAAAAGGCGACCTGCGCGCTCGGCGGGTTGAACTGAAAGCCCGTCGAGCTCCGGCGTGGCGGTGATCAGCGCGCCTTCGGCGATGCTGGTCTGCGCCGGGCGCTCGACTTCGCGGTACGATGGCAGCAGCGCGCCGAGTTCCTGCGCGGCGTCGGCGCTGACGGCATCGGCGGCCGACGGCTTGAAGACGTATGCGCGCAGCGGATGCCAGACGTTCGGCGCGATTTCGCGCGGGTAGTAGGCCGAAAACTGCACCGGCTCCGGCGCGGCTTCCTCTTTGGCGATGCTCGCGCGGAGTTTCTGCCTCCAGCGTTTCCTCCGCGTCGATCAGGTCTGCAGCCGATCCGCCGGGATGCTGCGCGGCGTTTCGTCGGCTTCCGTCCGATACGTGTCGCCGTGATTCGGCCGTTGCAATCGATGCGAGGCGTGCGGTTCCGATGCGGGCGTGTCGATGCGGCGAGTCGTCGGTCGGCATCTGCGGACTCGCTTCGCTATGCCTTCGCGTTTGTTATCAAGGGTGGTGATATTGCTGGCGACCGTGATGTCAAACGGACTGTGCATAGCTCCCGCTGAAAGCGATGGGACTTCGAAATTATAGCCGGTCTCGTCCTGCAGATGCTGGATCGCTGCCAGCGCTTCGGGCGTGCCGATCTTGTGCAGCGCCAACGCCGCCATCATCGCCAGCGGAATGTCGGCGTTGTCCAGCAGGTAGATCAGGTCGACGATGGCGCGCGCGTCGGCGAGCAGCCCGAGCGCCTCGGCAGCCGCGAAGCGCACATCGATGTCCTCGTCGTAGAGCGCGTCGATCAGCGCAGGGACGGCGGCGCGGTCGCCGATCAGTCCGAGCGCGTCGGCGGCGGCATCGCGCACGTCGGCTTCGTCGTCGTAGAGGGCGTTGCTCAGCGCCGCGAACCCGCCGCGCGCTGCCGTTTTTGCCCAGCACTTCGGCGGTCAGCCGGCGAATGGTCGGGTTTGTCGTCGCGCAGCAGCGGCGATCAGCCGGGGCGCGATGCGCGCGTCCGTCTGCGCGCGCAGCCGGCGCAGCGCGTCGAGCCGCCGGGCGGATCGCCGCTGTCCAGATCAGCCAGCGCCTGTTGGACGAGGATCATGAGTTATCCAGTGCTCCTGCACAGCTCCCTGATTGTACACGGAGATCGTTCGTCATGAGCGTGATGCCTCCAGTTCACGCAGTCTGCTTCGATTGTACCGCAACGAGTTGAACGCGCCGCGCATGAGGGTAGCCGATCTTTCGTGGATATAGCGGGCTAGGCGATGCAAGCGCGTATCCTCGATATTCACCCTTTCCGCTGGCATAATCTACTTGCCAATCCTAGTGGAGTTAGGTACAATCGAATCACGGTTTGTGTAAAAATTAACAAACAGTTCGCCCGGCGCAGGGTCACCTGGCGACGTAACGAGCGCTCTTTGTTCCCTCGTCACTGAGTATCTACGGAAGTCGTGCATGGATCTAGGCAACCTCAATTCTAATGGTCGGTCGATGAGCCTGATGTGGATCATTGCGGCAGGGCTGGCGATCATTCTGGGCGGGCTGCTGATTGCCTCGTTCACCCCAGCGATCTTCCCGACGCAGGGATCGACGCAGGCGCAGCAGGTCGATAACCTGTTCCGCTTCATGCTGGCGATCGGCGGGTCGATTTTTCTGCTGGTCAACGGCGTGCTGCTGTATTCGGTCATCCGCTTCCGCGCCCGCAAGGGCGATAACAGCGACGGTCCGCCGATTCACGGCAACACGACCCTTGAATTCACCTGGACGGTCATCCCGGCGGTCATCGTCGCTGGTCCTCACGATCTACAGCTTCCAGGTCTGGACAGTCGATCCGCGAGCCGCAGCCCAACGAGCAGACGGTCAACGTCGTCGGGCAGCGCTTCGCCTGGTCGTTCAACTACGACATTCACGGCCAGACACACCTGCCGGAAGGCGTGACCCTCGATCAGCTTCCGGCAGATACGCAGGCGGCGCTCAGCCGACGGCAAGACGATGAGCTTCAGTTCGCCGCAGCTTCATACCTGGGTCGGGCAGCCGGTACATGTGCTCCTCAATACCGCAGGACGTGAACCACTCCTTCTGGATTCCGGGGATGCGCATCAAGCAGGACTTGCTGCCGGGTCGCCAGACCGACGTGCGCTTCACGCCGATTGAAGCGGGCGTCTACCGCATCGCCTGCGCCGAACTGTGCGGCCCCGGTCATGGCAACATGGCGGGTACGGTCGGCGCGAACGGCGACGCTGCAAGGCGCATGGCTGATCGTCCACCCCGACGAGCAGACGTATCTGCGCGAGTTCTACGATCCGCGAAGCGCATGAGCGTCCTGTTCCCGCCCGCCGACCCGGCGGAACTGGGTCAGCAGATTCTGACGAGCGGCAAGTACCCGTGCGCGACCTGCCATACGCTGACGTCGCTCGGCTGGACGGGCAATATCGGCCCGCACCTGGACGGCATCGGCACGCGCGCGGCAACCCGCATCGCCGGGCATGGATGGCTGCGGCCTACATTCACGACTCGGTGCGCAACCCGACTCACTACATCGTGCCTGGCTTCAGCCCGCTGATGCCGCAGTTCAACGATCAGCCGGATCATGCCGAACTACATGCCGGACAGCGATCTGGACGCGATTGCCGCGTTCCTGCTCACGCAGAAGCAAAGTAACTCATCTCTGGCGTGGAGCGAGGCGCTCCATTTATCGCACGTCTATAGAGAGCTTTTTACGGGAGAATCTTCGGATGGCAACGATCACAAGACCTCTGCCGGGAGCGCCGGTAGAAGTGGAACGCCCACGCTGGAGCAGTTACCTGCGCTGGAGCGTCGATCACAAGGTCATCGGCATTCAGTACATGGTGACGGCGTTCTTCTTCTTCATCGTCGGCGGCGCGCTGGCGATGGTGTTCCGCGCCGAACTGCTCACGCCGCAGCTGGACGTGGTGCAGACCGGGCAGCAGTACAACCAGCTCTTCACGTATGCACGCGACGATCATGATCTTCCTGTTCATCATCCCGTTCTTCGCGGGCGTGGGCAATTACCTCGTGCCGCTGATGCTGGGCGCGAAAGACATGGCGTTCCCCTGGCTGAACGCCTTCGCCTTCTGGCTGATCCCCCCGGCGGGCATTTTCCTGCTGCTCGGCTAGTTCGCCGGGCAGGCGGAAGCCGGCTGGACGAGCTATCCGCCGCTGAGTACGCTCTTTAGCGGCGACGGGCAAACCATGTGGGCGATCTCGCTGCACCTGCTCGGTATCTCGTCGATTCTGGGCGCGATCAACTTCATCGTCACGATCAAGAACATGCGCCCCGAAGGCATGGGCTACTTCCAGATGCCGCTGTTCGTGCTGGGCGATCCTGGCGACCGCGATCATCGACGTGCTGGCGACGCCCTTCCTGGCGGGCGCGCTGACCCTGCTGATCCTCGACCGGGTGGCGGGAACGGCGTTCTTCAACCCGGCGCAGGGCGGTGACGTGCTGCTCTGGCAGAACGTCTTCTGGTTCTACAGCCATCCCGCCGTGTATATCATGGTGCTGCCGGGCTTCGGCATCCTCTCGGAAGTGCTGTTCGATCCACTCGCGCAAGCCGATCTTCGGCTACCGCGCGATTGCGCTCTCCAGTATGGCGATTGCGCTGGTCGGCTTCACGGTCTGGGGACATCACATGTTCACCTCGCTGACGCCGGAACTGCGCATCCCGTTCATGATCACCTCGATGATCATCGCCGTGCCGACGGGCATCAAAATCTTTAGCTGGCTGGGCACGATCTGGGGCGGCAAGATTCACTTCCGCGCCGCGATGCTGTTCGCGCTCGGCTTCCTGTCGATGTTCGTGATCGGCGGGATCAACGGCGTCATGCTGGCCTCGATCCCGTTCGACATCGACGTAACCGACACCTACTTCGTCGTCAGCCATCTGCACTTCGTGCTGTTTGGCGGCTCGGTCTTCGCCATCTACGCCGGGATTTACCACTGGTTCCCGAAGATCACCGGGCGGATGCTCAACGAGCGGCTCGGCAAGATCCACTTCTTCATCACCTACATCGTCGTTCTTCTTCACCTTCTTCCCGATGAACTTCCTCGGCATTGAGGGGATGCCGCGCCGCGTGGCGGTTTACGCGCCGGAATACCAGGGCTTGAACGTCCTGATCAGCATTTCGGCGTTCGTGCTGGGCGTCTCGACGTTCATCCTGCTCCCAACGTCTTCTAGAGCCTGCGCAACGGCCAGCGCGCGGGCGCGAACCCCTGGCGCGCGCTGACGCTGGAATGGGCGACGACTTCGCCGCCGCCGGCGCACAACTTCATCGGCGACCCGGTGCCGTTCAAGAATCCCTATGGCTATGGCACGCAGGCCGCTTACGCCTACCTGACGCGATTGACCAGCAGTACGGCGCGCCGGAAGCACCGCCGCCCACGCGCGAACTGACGCCCGAAAGCGCGCGCGCGGGCGATTAATCAACGCGGTAGGTTCAATCCGTCAGGGGCAGACCTAACCGCGCCCTCTGCACGCTGTTGAATGGGCGCAGCGAAGCGATCAGGCTGCGCGCCAGACAGATGTTTCTCGAGACGAAATGAGGTTCACGGTTTAACGGTATACATCATGCAGCACGACTTACTGGAACAACGCGAACTTTCGCGCGAAGAACTGCAAGACCTGCGCAATAAGCGCACGGGCGTGACCGTCTTCCAGCTTTCCTGGATTATGGTGTTTGTCTGTCTGATCGTCGTCAACCTGCAACTGCGCGGCGATTTCGCCTCGTGGCCGCCGCCGGCGTCGAGGCGCTCGACCCGGTGCTGCCGACGCTGGCGACGTTCGGGCTGCTGGTCAGCGCGGTGCTGGCGCGCGGCGGGCTGCGGGCGATTCAGGATGACCAGCGCGGCTCGTTCCAGGCGCAGTGGCGGATCGCGATTGGGCTGGGCGTGGTCTTCGTCGCTGATCATGGCTTCGAGTGGCTGATCGTGCCTTTCAGCGGGCAGTACAGCACGCGTTTTCCGCGTGATGATCGCCTATCATGCCGTTCACGCGCTGGTCATCGGCTACATCATGATCCGCGTCTATCGCAACGCCGCCGCCTACGATCCGGTGCATAACTGGGCGGTGGAAGCGTCGGCAAAATTGTGGTATTTTGTAGTCGTTGCCTGGATTTGTTTTACGCGGTGCTGTACTTATCTAAGTTGAAAGTGAAAAGTCGTGATCGGGTGAGCCTCGATTATTTTCACTTTGAACTGCCGGCAAGGGAGAGGGAGTCTATGCAACCAGGGTTAAGTCGCGCCATACCGATGGCGATCCTCGGCTTTATGTTCGGCGCGCTGATCGTCATCATCTTACGCGGCTTACAGGGCTTGACCATCTGGGCAGCCGGGCCGGGACTGGTCCTGGCGGCGTTCACATGGCGGGTTTCTTCGTCTGGGGCATGGGCGCGTTCAACCCGAAGCTGAGCGTTCACGGGACGAAGCTCGAAGAAGCCGTCCACGAAGAACTCGAAGCCGAAGCCGCGAACCGCGCTGCACTCCTGCTCGGCTCGACCTGGCAGATTGCCACCATCACTGCTGATCTGTCGTGGTCATTCTGCGGCTTTGCGCTGCTGCCGGGCGGCTTTGGCGCTGACGCAGACGATCGTCCCCGGCGCATCGACCGCGATGGTCGGCTATACCGATGTGCCGCTGCCGTTTGGCGGCCCGACGATCAGGTCAGCACGCTGGTGATCTTCGTGGTGTTTGTATCTGGGCGCTTCCTTTCGCTGGTCGCGGCCGCCGCGAGTGCTCGCGTTCATCTTCACCTCTCTGTCGCGCGGCCTGACCGAAGTGCAAGACGGCTGGCGCTGGCGGCGGTACGCTCGCGCTGCCCGCGCCGGACGAACCGCGAAAAGCCTCAGCGCAGCGTCCGCGACGCA
The DNA here is from genome assembly GCA_963772265.1 of uncultured Solirubrobacterales bacterium. Classification (GTDB taxonomy): domain Bacteria; phylum Actinomycetota; class Thermoleophilia; order Solirubrobacterales; family 70-9; genus Mayfieldus. The sequence goes on from CAVYWS010000003.1 coordinate 326,508, forward strand.
GTACACCATTTTCGTGGCATGGTGCTGGTCTCCTTTCTGGTGCTGTTCTACGTCGTTATCGGCTTGATCCTCCCGGTCATTTTCGCCGAATTTACACCTGCCTATCCTGAGCTGGATGCTTTGACACGCCGACGCAGGTCACGCTGATCGCGCTGGTCTGCCGCGTTCTGTCATCACCTGGGCTGCGTCTCGGTCGGGATCGTTTCCTCTGCGGCGATGCCGTTCATCCTGATCTTCGTGATCCTGTACTATTTCTTTTACATCGTCGCCATCGGCTTGATCCTGCCGAAGCCTGATTTGCCGGTGCTGTCGCTGTTTCTGACGAACCCGCAGCAGCTGTGGCTGCTGCTGTCGGCTGGTGAACGCGCTGATTTTCACGCTGCTGATTCTGCGTCCGATGGGCGTCCTGCATACCATCGGCCGTTTCGCGCGCTGGCTCGCGCACGTTCTGCGCAGTGTCCCGAAATTCCTCCAATAACGGGAAACGCTTATGACTGATATGAGTATTGAACACGCGCCAGTGACACACGCCCACGCGCCGACCCGAAAGCGGAAGCGCGCCACATCGACAATCTGAAATTTGCGATGTGGCTGTACCTCGCTTCGGAAGTGGTGATCTTCACCGCGCTGATCGCGGTCTTCGTGGTCTTCCGCGTCAACAACCCGGAGCGCGTCGAGGAAGTCCATAAAGCGTCGGGCCTGTGCTGGTCGGCCTGAACACCTTCCTGCTGCTGACCAGCAGTTGGACGATGGTCATGGGGCTTGCGCGCCATTCAGAGGAACGACAGCAAGGGCTGGTGCGCTGGATCAGCGCGACGGCGATCCTCGGCACGCTGTTCGTGTGCTTCCAATACGTCGAATACACGACGCTTTCCGACGAAGGCATCACGCTCTACAGCGACGCCTTCGGGATGCGCTTCTACGCGCCGACCGCGTTTCACGGCGCGCACGTCGATCGCGGGCGTGCTGTGGGCGCTCTACGTCGATCATGGGCGCGCGGCAGCGGCAAATACAGCAACAATCAGTACCTCGGCGTCGAGATTTTCGGCCTGTTCTGGCACTTCGTCGACGTGGTGTGGATCGTCCTGTTTACCGTGATTTATCTGATCTAGAGGGGCAGAAGATGGCAGACGAACCGACAACCCCGGTTGAGGCGGTTGAAGCGACCGCCTCGCAGCGGCAGACGGAACGATCAGGCGTCTGGTCGGCACAGCGATCTGCCGCACCCTGTCGGCGCGACGACGGTGATCCGGGGCTACACCATTCCGCTGCCGCTCTACACGGTCATCTACTTCATCTGGCGCGATCACGATCCTCGAAGTGCTGGTCTCCAGCCTGCCGCACGGCTTCCTGACGCACATCCTCCTGATCGCCTTCTCGGCGACCAAAGCGATCCTGGTGGTGCTGTTCTACATGCACCTGCGCGAAGACAGCCGCATGTTCGCCTTCGCGCTGATCCTGCCGCTGTTCATCGCGCTGGTGTCGGCGCTGTTCCTGCTCACCGTGCCGCCGACGGGCTACTGATCACGCCGGTTTCTGACGGTCTTCGTAGGCGCGGTACGCTTGCGCAGCAAGTCCCAGACCTGCCCTTATTCGTATGCGTCTGTCCATTACTCTGGCGTAAACCGCCCGCGCAGGCTATCATCTCCGCACTTGCGGGAATGGGATGGAAATTGCGCATCGACATGACCGGTCAGGTCGCCGTCGTCACCGGGGCGGCGCATCGCGTCGGCAGGGCTATTGCGCTGGAACTGGCGCGAGCGGGCGTTCACGTCCTCGTGCATTATTTCCACTCGCCCGAAGACGTCGTCAAGGAGACGCTGCGCGACATCAAGTCGTACGGGGTCGATGCCTTCCCGGTTCGCGCCGACCTGAGCGCGCCGGAAGGGGTCGAAGCCGTCTTCGCCGCCGTGCGCGAGCATTTCGGTCGGCTCGACATCCTCGTCAACAGCGCCTCGAACTTCCAGCGCCGCCAACTGCTCGACGTGACGCTCGACGAGTGGAACGAGACGATCGCGCATCAACCTGACCGCGCCCTTCCTCTGCACGCAGCACGCCATCCGCCTGATGCGCGAGAAACGACCGCCGGGCGGCGTGATCGTCAACATCTGCGACCGGGGCGCGCTCGAACCCTGGGTCGATTACGCCCATCACGGCATCAGCAAGGCGGGGCTGCTGGCGCTGACCAAAGTCACCGCCGCCGGCTATGCGCCCGACATCCGCGCCAACGCCGTGATCCCCGGTCTGGTGCTCAAGCCGGAGGGCATGGACGAAGCGCGCTGGCAGCAGGCCGCGCGCGACGACCCCGCTGGCGCGCCCCGGCACAGCCGAGGACGTGGCGCGGGCGGTCGTCTATCTGGCGAGCGAGGATTTTCTGACCGGCGCGGTGCTGCACGTCGACGGCGGCGCGAGCGTGGTGTGAGGTCAGTTGGATGATGGCTGTTAGCGATCGCGGCTGCCAGCGTGCGTCTGTCGGGGCGCGCTTGCAGCGCGCTCATCGATTGTGCGCTCATTCCCATCCCCGGAATGCTCGGACTGGCAATTACCGTCGCGGCGTCGTCCGCTGCGTCGGCAGCTTAGCCGACGATACACCGCTGCAAGCTGTTCGGGCTGCCTGGAACGCCCGGCGGTCATGCGCGCGCCTGCGCCCCGCGAGTGAGATGTGCGGCGCAGACATCGCCTTGACGGAAGCCAACGCTACCTAGTCTACTCGACAGCCATCACTTCGCCTAACACTTCCGAAATTCTGACCGAATCGACTAGCCGATCCGGTTAAAGAATGATTAAATCCTCGCATGGACATTCGTCCCATGCTGCCGGAGGACATTCCGGCGATTTCCCACTGGATGGCCGACATGCCGCTCTGGCAGTCGTTACGGCGTCACGCAGCAGGCGCCAGCGCGCAGTTCGCCGGGGCGCTCCAGCGCGGCGATCTGCTGCTGGTGGCGGGCGAGCGCGACTGTGCGGCTTCGCCTGGTGTCGTGCCGCGGCGGCGCGTTCGGGCGCAGCGACTATCTGCGGCTGATCGGCGTGCGCGCCGACTGCGCCGGGCAGGGGATCGGCGCGGCGCTGCTGAGCGAAGTCGAGGCGCGCGCGACCAGCCGCGACCTGCTGCTGCTCGTCTCGGATTTCAACGAGGGCGCGCAGCGCTTCTACCGCCGCATGGGCTACGAGCAGATCGGGGCAATTCCCGGTTACGTCCTGCCGGACGTGACCGAGTTGATCTTTCGCAAACGGCTGCGATTGGATGAATGGTTAGATTGGAGAAAGAAATGAAAAAATTAGTCCGTATTTTGTTTTTGATCGCGGCGATTGATGCTGGTCGCGCTGCCGACGCTGGCGCAGGATAACAGCAACATCCTGATCATGGCGCGGGCGACGGACGCGACCGGTCTCGACCCGCACACGCAGACGGCGTTCGCCTCGTTCCGCCTGCTCGAACTGATTTACGAGCCGCTGGTCGAACTCGACGCCGACCTGAACCTCGTCCCGGCGCTGGCGGAAAGCTGGGAGTTCTCCGACGACGGGCTGACGCTCACCTTCCATCTGCGCCAGGGCGTCAAGTTCCAGACGGCTCGGACTTCACCTCCGCGGACGTGATCGCCAGCTTCAACCGCATCCTCGACGAAGCGACCGGCGCGGCGGCGCGCGCCAACTACACCAGCATCGCCTCGATGGACGCGCCGGACGATTACACGGTCGTCTTCAACCTGTCGCAGCCCGACGTGCCGCTGCTGGCGGCGATGGCGTCGATCAACGCCGCGATTGTGCCGTCGGAAATGGCGGAGAGCGGCGATTTCTCGTCCACCGCCGTCGGCACGGGTCCCTTCATGCTCGAAAGCTGGACGCCGGATCAGATGACCGACACTGACCGCCAACCCCGATTGGTGGGGCGGCGAGCCCGGACGTCGATGGCATCGAAATCCGCATCATCCCCGACGAAACCTCGATCCTCGCCGCGCTGCGCGCCGGGACGATTGACTTCGCCCAACTGAACGACCCGACTGGTCGCGACGCTGCTCAACGACGACCCGACCATTCAGCTCAACAAGGTCAGTTCGCTGTCCTATCACGTCCTGCAACTGAACGCCGCCCACCCGCCGCTGGACAAGCTGGAAGTGCGGCAGGCGATTTCCTGCGCGATTGACCGCCAGGAAGTGCTGGATACCGCCTCGCTCGGCGAAGGCACGGTCACCGGACCGCTGACCATCCCGGCGTACCGCGTGCCGACCGATCAATTGTTCTGCTACACCAAAGACCTCGACAAAGCCACGCAGTTGATGGCGCAGGCGGGCATGAGCGACGGCTTCACCCTCAACGATGATCGCCGCGACCGGCGAGCCGCCGACCGCGCTATCGGAAGCGCAGAACATTCAGGCGCAGCTTGCCGACATCAGCATCACCGTCGAGATTGAGTCGATGGAACTGAGCGTCTACGTCGACCGCTGGCTGGCGGGCGACTTCGACGCGGCGGTCGCGCTCAACGGCGGTCGCCCCGACCCGTACACGATGTACGTGCGCTACTGGACTAAAGCCGGCAACCTGCAAAACGTCGCCGGGTACATCGACGACACGCTCGACAGCCTGATGCAGCAGGGGCGCGTCGAGACCGACCCGGCGAAGCGCGCTGGACATCTTCACCGAGTTCCAGAAGCACATCACCGAAGACTCGCCCTGGATCTGGCTCTACAACGGCTACGACTACACCGCGCAGCAGCCCTACGTCAGCGGCTTCGTGCCGAACCCGACCGACTCGCTGCTGACGCTGGCGCAGGTCACGATCGACCGCCCGGCGTAAGTAATATATTTGCACCTCATAGCCCCACGCCTCCGGCTACAAAATGCGAGTCTGCTAAAGCAGACTGCCTCTCGTCGCCTTCAGGCGGGCATGAAGGGTACTTGCACGCCTCCCAGCGTCGGGCGGTTGCGGGGGATTCTGACTGTCATGCTCCGCTACCTGACCCAACGCGCGATTGCCTTCATCCCGACGCTGCTCGGCGTCTCGATCCTGATCTTCGCGGCGATCCGCCTCGTGCCCGGCGACGCCATCACCGCCATGCTCGGCACCGAAGCCGGGATGCTGACCGAGACGCAGCGCGCATCGCTGGAAGCCTATTTCGGGCTGGATAAGCCGCCGTCGAGCAGTATTTCAACTGGCTCGGCGGCGTGCTGCACGGCGATCTCGGCTTGTCGATGCGCTATCGGTCAGCCCGTGCTCGACCTGATCCTCCGCGCTTCCCGGTCACGCTGCAACTGGCGATCATGGCGCTGATCATCGCGCTGGTGGTCGGCATCCCGCTGGGGATTCTCTCGGCGATCAGCCGCAATTCGCTGCATCGACCTGTTCGCGCGGCTGTTCGCGCTGCTCGGCTTGGCGATGCCGAATTTTCTGCTCGGCACGCTGATCATCTTCGTGCTGTCGGTCTACTTCCGCTATCTGCCCAATTCCGGCGATTACACGCCGATGTGGGACAATCCCGGGCTGAACTTCCAGCAGATGATCTTCCCGAAATATTAGGCTTCGCCTTCGGC
>CAVYWS010000004.1:0-340679 GCA_963772265.1 uncultured Solirubrobacterales bacterium
GTGTCGGGGAATCCGTGCCGACGTGCACTGTGTTGCAGGCCCTGGGTCATTCGCTCTGACTCGGCCGCTGAGCTTCGGTCGAATTCGCCGCAACCGTCATGTCTCATCCTGGTCTCATACCTACGGGATTCCGCATTGCAGAGCGGAGGATTAGCGGTCTACGAAACCGAAGGTCACAGGTTCGAATCCTGTCGGGCGCGTTCCATGTTGAGGCCGGAAACGGCTTTAGGAAGCCCGAAGCTGCGAGAGAACCTCAATTAGACGGATTGCTTAAAGGTCGGGGGTCCGGGCCTCGGTGCCTGCCGCGACCATTGCGCAACTATCGCGCGCAAGCCAATCGCAGAGCCAAATCTCGTAGGCGCGAAGTCTTTAACTAGCGCGCACGATCGAGAGAATCATTGGGCTCTCGCTTCTCGCGCAAAGCGACAGCGCACCCCGGGCTGCTTCGAAGTCACGAGTCCAAATACGACAGAAGCGGCGGCCTAATGACGAACCAATTGGGCGGCTTTCTTCACCGAGCGGGCTCGCTTTCGCCTGGTCCTTGTCGGCCGGTGGTTCGGCTCTGGTTCGCTCTCGATGATGCTCTGGATTGTCAGTTCGATCGCCGCCGAGTTGTGGAGCAGCTGGTCGTATACCGTTTGCCGACTGGTCCAGTCCTGCTCGTGGTTCTTCCGTTCCTTCTGGAGCATCTCGCTTAGCTGCTGCCCGGTCTGCACCACCACGGCCAGCTCCTCCCGGAATTCGTCGCTGCGCAGATACTCGTAGAGCCGAGCGGTTTTGCCGGCGCGATCCTCGCCGGCGCGCTCGGCGCGGTGAGTTTCGATCACTGCATGTCGCACGATCCACGCCAGATGCCGGACGTGGATCGGATCGGTGATCACGACATCATCCCGCACGCAGGCGCCCTGTTCCTTCGCTGGCAGCGCGTGGCTGACAAGCAGGAGATAGGGCGTGCGATGTGTGCGCCCGTCCGTCTTGATCTGGCTGATGAAGCCGTTACTCCAGCGCTTGGTGTCCTTGCACTCGTAAAGGATTACGCCAGCCTCTTCGAGCTTGCCGGCGCAGGGATAACGGACGGTCTGGAAGATGTCGCCGCCCTTGCCTTCGCGCCTGATCTCGTCATCGGGGAAAGCTTGGTGAGCTCCTCGGCGATGTCGGCCTCGTTCATGTCGCCACGGTCCGGGGCGCTCAGCCCCTCAAGCCGTCTCTGAAGATCTCCGTTCTGCGTCTGAAGCGTCGCGATCGTCCGTTCGAGTGCTCGCTCGTGCTTTGACTTCTCGCGGTCGAGCTCGACGCGGATCTTCTTCTCTGTCGGATGCTCGCATCGCAGCCGACCTTCCGGTCGTAGTCGGCCTTCAGCTCGGCAAGCAGCTGGCGCCGCTGCCTCTGCTCGGCCTGATGTAGGTGTTGAACAGCTTCATCGCTGCCCAGTGGCTGGTTGCAGTAGGGGCACTTGGCAGTCATGGTCATGTCCTTTCTTTGTGGATTAGCGACTAGTCGAAGACTTTCGGGTGAGGCGGGATGTGTTCGGCGCCCAGCAGACGGTCTGGGCGAAAGATCGCCACCTTCAGACTCTCGCGGCGACCGCCAGGCGGTGCGAGCGTCGTAGCGACAGCTCAGGGCCATCACCCGCAGATCCTCGCCGCGGAGGAGGTTGCGAAGCCGGCTCGTGCTGCCCTTCTTCACGTATCCGGCCGTCTTGTCCCCGGCCCAGTTGCGAATGGCGATCGCCTTCGGGTCATACGGGTTCTCGGGCTCGGGGACCAGTCGCACCGGCTGGCCCGGCTCAAAGCCAGGATCGGCCAGGTCGTCCTGGTGGTAGCCTGCCGCCTACCGCGTTGATCGCCAGGACACCGAGCTCGTCGCCACGTCGACCACATGCAGTGATGCGCTGCCCAGATCCGCCCGTCAGGGGTCTCAAAGCCATATCCGGCGGCAGTCTGTTCCAGCCCGTGGGCGTAGTCCCACGGCCGGAGCGCCAGCACGGGAGCGTGCTCGTAGTCCTCAGGCTCGGCGTAGTCGGGGTCCCGCATCGCCGCCGCCGGGATCGAGAACTCCGCTTCAACCGAGACTGGTGGGGACTTGTGTCGGATGAAGAACTCCGAAATGACGCTCACGGGGCAACCTCTCTGTGCTCTCGTAAGTCCGCAGTCGCCAAGCGAGTCGCTTGAACGGGAACGTCCTCTAGCGGAATTGATGGACGGGGGCCGAGCGGGGTGGCGGGTCTGCTTCGGCTCGTCAGCGAGTCCAGCAACCGTTCCAATGACCACCATACACCCTCAACTCAAGAAACCTAATTCAGGTATTCGCCGCGGGCGACCCCAGCGCGGCACGTCGTGTTCGTCAGCTTCGTGGGTTCGTCCTTTCTCTCGTGCCTGCACCCACCAATGACCGACTCTCACACGAGACGGATCGGTTCATGGCGTCCGGTCACCCCCTTGCATGAAGCGGCAATGCGCGCTGGCGCTGCTGCTTTTCGCGCAAAGCGGGAGCGAGCTGACGGTCGACACCGTCTCCGTTCGATCAGCCGCCGAAATGGAACTGCATCTTGACCAAATCGTCCCGCCGGGTACTCGAGGAATTTGGTTCGCAGGAGCTCGGGTTCGGCTATTGGAATGGAGGGGGCTGGGATCAAGGAAATCGGCGACCTCTTTGGGTAGCCCAGGTCGGTGCTAAAGGCCGGTCGGGCCGGGAAGCCCAGTCCCTCAGGTGCCCCGCGACCTGACCCCGGCTCATTCAGTCGAGCGAGCTAACAGCAATTGATGGATCGTCATAAGGCGATCGTCGGCCCACCGCGCGATGCGCTCGGCCTGTCCACGCAGGCTCTTTTCCTCCTCGGATACCACATCCGACAGGGCGCGAGTATCGAAGACGCGACCGATCTGTCCCTGCCAAGTCCCAGTAACACGAAATCCCGCGTCTTCGACCGCGAGCCGGAGGGGCTCGCCTGGGCGGAGTCCCTCAGGCCAGTCTGCTTCCAGCCAAACGGACACACCTGCTCCGATCGTCGGTTGATCTTGCTCCGCGGTGACCCAGTTCTCGGGGGCGAGGATCAGCCCCCGCCAAACCGTCTCTGGGTTAGCGCTCAGGCGATCGAGCACCGGCTTGTCCTCCACCCAAGCCCATAGCTCCCATCCCGTCCAGTCTCTTGTCCTGCCCCCCTTGTCAATCTGCCAGCGGGCCGGCTCTCCCTCGAACCCGAGCTTGTATAGCTCTTCACATGCATACTCGAAGAGAAGGTCCCATCTTTCGCGAACCTCGCGGAGGTGCGGCACGACCCGCAGGTCGTGCTCCGTGAGGGGTCCCGCAACTTTCACGCCGACATTCTGTCGCTCCAAATAGCGGAGAAGCTCGGCCAACATCCGGTACTGGCTCGGTGCCTCGGGACGCATGCTCGAACTGCGCCAATTCCCGGCATTGAATTCTGCCGCCCAGCGCCGTCCCAGCTGATCCACCTCGTCCGCCAGTTGCTGCCAACCAATCGACACGAAACGAGGATTCGGCCGCTCCCCGGTGGGGGAGATGAAGAGAATTGGGATCCGTGATTCGATGCCGCAGTAACCCGCCGTCTGCAGAGGCGTGGGGGGTGCGTCGATCTTGTTCTCGCAGAAGAACAGACGGGTCGGCGGCCGTGCGGGATCGTGAAACTCAATCTCCATGTCGGGTCGGCCGCTACTGAGTCCGCGCTGGGTTCGAACGCTGTAGCCAGAGGAGGCCCAGTCCTGGGCCGCTTCCGCGTTGACGCCGAACGCTTGCTCTGAGAGCCAGCCAACGAGGCGTGGCGCGGCTCTGAGGACCGAAGCGAAGATCTCGGTGAGCCGGTTCTCGCGCTCGCTGCCGGGACGGTAGGAATCGGCGGCATCGAGAAGGGAATGTTCGGCGTCGTCCATGCTGCGAAAAGCAGTCAGATATCCGGCCAGTCAAGCTCGGGATTTAGCCCGCCGTCATCCCAGTACAACCGCTCGAGCTCGCCGTGGCGCTGCGCCCAGAACAAGAACTCAATAGACGCGGATCGCCACACGGTGCTGCCGCACCTTGCCATCACCCTTCGCGTCCGGGCGGTCCGCGTGGGCAGGAGGTGCCGCCAGTTGAACTCGAGAATGCGCCAGACGCGGCTCCAGACTGGGTAGGGAGAGTCGGCCGGGTGGAGTAGGCCGCAAGGGACGCACCGAGAGCAGCGGGTGTAGTCGATCTGGTGCCAACGCACCACCCCGGAAGGCCAGCCGATTAGCCCGTCCCAACAGAAATGGGCGATGCAGCAGATCGGGTAGCCGTACCGCCGGCCCTCGCGCCAGTTATAGAAGACGCGTCTGAGTCCCTCGGTGTCATCCAGACTCTCGGCCATCACCCTTCCGTTCGGATCGTAAAGATGCCTCGACCGGGAGTAGTAGCGAAGCCTCGTGTCTGGCTGACGCCTCCTATCAGGTGAAAGCAGGAGCCACTGGACTGTTCAGACAGGAGGCTCGGTCTTAAGGTTTCAAGACCAATGGTCAATCTACGAAGCCGAAGGTCACAGGTTCGAATCCTGTCGGGCGCGCTCCATGTTGAGGCCGGAAACGGCTTTAGGAAGCCCGAAGCTGCGAGAGAACCTCAATTAGACGGATTGCTTAAAGGTCGGGGGTCCGGGCCTCGGTGCCTGCCGCGACCATTGCGCAACTATCGCGCGCAAGCCACCCGCAGAGCCGAATCTCGTAGGCGGGAGGTGTTTAACTAGCGCGCACGATCGAGAGAATCATTGGGCTCTCCCTTCTCGCGCATAGCGGGAGCGCCGCGAAATAACCGCGTAGCGCACGCTCGCATCCAAGGCAGCCAACGTCGGGAACTCGACAACGTGCTTGCATCGACGGGAAGGAGGGTGGTAGGAGTCGTGGACCGACCCTCGACGTGACCGACCGCTGAGAAACGGTTGGCCGAAGTCGGTGCGCTACACGGGGAGCGCTGCGATGTGTGGGCGAAGCGCCCCTTCCAAGCGGATCATCTCGTCGATGGCCTCTTCGTGGATGCGCGGCCATTGGTCCTCCGCATCCCGATAGCCGCCCTTGATGATCGGAGCAAGGATCCGGCACGCGCGCTTCCCTTCAAGGGCCTGCCACATGAGGGGGGCGCCGAACGCTTGCTCGATTTCCTCCTGGTGTGCACGGAGAGACTCGAAGACTTCCAGGTTCTCGCGATCCTGCCCACGCCCGCGATCGATGTAGAGGTGGACCCACGTCTCGTGCTGTGCGACGGCATAGTGAAAGCTGAGTCCGCGCTTCCCGGCCCCGGTGGCGACGTAGCTGTAGCGGCTCGGCGAGATGGCAGCGTGAAGCCGAGTCGCAGCCTTGGCCCGATCGAGCAGTTCGGTCCACCACCGGAGCCGGATTTCATGACGCTCGCCGAACTCCTTCTTGGTGTCTCGTACGCGACGCGTCTCCTCGCTCGGCCCCGCGATCAGCGTCAGAAGCGGCGCCGCCGGTGAGTCGCCGATCCTGATCGCCTCGACCTTCAGCAAGTAGAAGTCGGCCGATGACTCGTTGAGCCACCCGACGGCTCGAATGTGCTCCGGACGGGGTTCGCTCACGATCCAGATCGCCGCCCTCGCCTCCATCGCGGCCAGGTAGGTGATGAGCTTTCCGAGGTGGTCGTGGTTGCTCTTCTCGAGTTGGTTCTCGATCACGAGCCGGTCGCCGGCCTCGTCCTCAGCCACGAGATCGACGCTGAAGCTGCCGGCAGCCTGTTCGCGGCTGGCATCCACCAGATTCAAATCCAGTGCGTCGTTGAGAACATCGAGGTTCTCCTCGAGCCAAGCCGTGAAGTCGTGCGCCTCGTGGGCCCACACTTCCCGGAGCGAAACGCGCCGGATCTTGCTGATGTCCTCGGTGGTAGCAGCCACCGCCTCAGGGGCCAGACCGTCCCGAAACTCGGACTCCATTTGAGGCCAGGTTATCTCAGCGTAAATGCGCTCTGAGCGCGAAGGCCGCGATGTCGGAGCAGACTCGCCTACTCAGGGATCGGCTCGTGCTTCCGATGCTCGGCCCGCTCCCGGTTGAGCATATTCGGGTAGATGAACCAGTAGCACCAGCCGTTGATCTCGAGGTAGTGGTTCGTCATTACGTAGTCGGGCCGGTACGGCGCCCGATACTTGGCCCGGTAGCCCTCGGCCTTGATCAGCCGGACGAAGGCGTCGAACAAGTTGGTGTCCACCTCGCGCCAGTCCTTGATCACGTACTCGTGCGGATCCGGCGTCTTGCCGGTGTCACCCACCTCGACCATCTTGACCCCCCGCCACGGGACGGAGGCGATGAACTTCTCCGCGTCGCGCATGGTCATTTCCGCGTCCGCCACTGCTGCTCCTTTGCTCGAGCGGTAATCCTCATGCCCGACAACCGAAACGCTCTGCGAACTCTGGGCAGCAGACCTCGACCCCAGCGTGGGGGAACTCCACGAGAAGCCTCACTCTCTCGCTTTCGCGTGAAGGCAGAAGCCATCGGGCTGTTCAGCCAGGAGGCTCGATCTTAAGGTTTCAAGACCAATGGTCAATCTACGAAGCCGAAGATCACAGGTTCGAATCCTGTCGGGCGCGCTCCATGTTGAGGCCGGAAACGGCTTTAGGAAGCCCGAAGCTGCGAGAGAACCTCAATTAGACGGATTGCTTAAAGGTCGGGGGTCCGGGCCTCGGTGCCTGCCGCGACCGTCGCGCAACTATCGCGCGGAGTGCAGCCGCAGAGCCAAATCGGCGCCCTTCATTCGCTGGATCTATCGCGCTTGTTCGAACGGCTGCCAGGGAGTCGGACTAAACATGGACAGACCCGGAGTCAGAACCGCTCGTGCAACGAGCAAGGGGTAGACGGTCTACATGCTCGGAGCGTCAAATCAGGCGGGTAGCGGAGGCCGATCGTCCCAGTCCCATCCCGGTCCAAGAAGCCTCTCCTCGTCGGGATCAGGCAGAAACTCCCAATCCCATCGGCCCTGCTCCTCAATGTTCCAAGCGATCCAGTTCCACTGATTTCCCACAGTTTCACCTTCTTGCGTCGGCTCGTAGTGCCCGCCTTCGGTGACCCGGACGAGGCGCGAGGAAATTAGGCGCTCAAAGGACGTTCCAAACCACCTACAGAGCCGTCTGACGCTTTTGCTGCTGACCGGAGGCGGTCCAACGATCAGCTGGGCCAAGACGTCCTGAAGCTCGTGGGGATAACGATCAGCCTGCTCGTAAAGTCCAAGAACGCCTCGACCGCCTGAGCTGATCGTCGCTGTGGCCTGTTTCCAATCAAGGTCGACAACTGGTGCGAAGGGCTCGAGCATCTGCGAATCCGGCTCGATCCAAGGCAGCTGATAGCGGTCCCACAGCCAATAGATGTTCACCTGGTGGCGTTGGCATAGGTCCAACACATCCGATACGGGAGCTGGGCCGTGTCGTTCGAGAGCCTCGAGAAGTGAACCCATTCGCATCAGAAGCGTCAATCGCGGCCGCCGGATAGCCGGGAAGATGCTGCGCACGGCAGAAGCGGTCCAAGGCTCCCCCTCATGTGGCTTTGGGCGAGGCGGAGGACACGGCAGGGCGTTGATCTCTTCCGCGATTTCCTCCAGCGTGTAAGCCGGCACGCCCTCCGCATCGATGGATGTTTTCGCCCGCTCGACAATTTTCTCGACGGCGGCCGGCGCGCGGCGTGGGGGGCGACCGGCGCGTCGCCCTCTGGGGTTGCTCTCGATCACGCAGGGAACGATAGCAGCGTAATCGGACTGGATTTGCATAAAAAATGTAAAGTCCTTGACTTTCCGCCACAGCTCTGCCAGACTGGCTCTTCGCGGGCATTGAGCTCGAGAGAACAAGTTGAAAGGAGAAACGAACCATGCCGATCTACCCGCGCACCGATGGCGGTCTTGTCATCACCAATTACCGGGGCCGTCATGTGTCGGTGTCACGCACCGACGGAACGATTTTCGTCGGCCCGAAGCCGGGCCCGGGGGAACCACCCAAGTTCCCTCAGCCCTCGAAGAAGAGATGACCTGAGGAAGGAGAAAACGGTGTCAACACTCGGCCTGCGGCTTCTCGAAGCCGCGCTGACCACATTCGTCTCAATCATCGCCGCGAAAGTCTTCGAGGACCTATTCGACAACGAGTTCACGACCTGAGAACGGGAACGAGGCCCCGGGCCAGGCGCCCGGGGCCCCTTTCCGAGAAGGGAATAATCAATGCGAGGAGCCGTAGTGATGACTATCGCCCTCCTGTTCGAGGATGCGGCGGAAATTGAGCGGCGCGCAGAGGCCAAGATGTTGCGGGAGCCCCAGACGTGGCGCACCCGGACCGAGGCCTTGCTCGATGAAGTTGGGGTCGCGGACCGCACTTTCCTGGTTTCCGGGGATACCGAGATTTCAACGTTGAACCGGCCTGCATCGAATGAGGCGCCCCACCTACTACCTGGGCTTGTTGTGGACGCTGACGTCTTCGCAGGGGCCCAGGCCGGGCTCGGCGTCGTGCAATACATGACGCCTACTTCGATCTCCTGCAGGCCGAGCTTCAGGAAGAGCAGTCGATCGAGGGGGATCCCGAGGACGAAGACGAGGATGACCTCCGATAGGTGCAACCAAGGAGAGTCCGGCCCGGTGTTTCTTCCCGTTAGGAAGTTCCTGGACAACCTTCTGCCTCGGCGGCCAACTCCGCCTGTCCGCGGTCGGAGTGCGTCGCTCGGAGAGACCTATCGGCCCCCGCGAACCCGCAATCGAGGCTCGGACTTGAATAACTCTCGCACCCAAGCTACGAAAAGGAAAATCTCGGCCCGGCCCAACCTCTAGCTGAAAAGACTCCAGGTGGCAATGTCGGTGGATTCGTAGCCCGCGTCCTGCTCCGTTTTCTCGTGCAAAGCGGTACTTCGGATTCAAACCCAAGCGGGCCGTCAGCGGATCACATTGCGGTCACACGCACACTCGAGCTCTTTGCGGGCTCGCGCGGCTTCCAGCACCACAGGCAGCTCAGTATCCCGTATCTCTGCTGGCTCGGTCAATCTGGGTCCGCTGAGATACTCGATGTGTGGGAGAGGTTCAAGGGCACACAGTGCTTGTGCTTGGGGCCGGCGCCAGCGTCGCCGAAGCTATGGCCCATCGGCCCAAACAAACGAAAGAGCACCCGCCGCTGGACGCAAACTTCTTTCTAAGGGCTGGTGGCCGGAATCGCTCCGTGGGATTGAAACAGCGGGTGGCTGCTCACGCGCGACGCCTCGGCCATCGAGATCTGTTTTCCGAAGGACCTTCCCTCGAGGAATATCTCGGCCGCCTCTACTTTCATTTCTATCAGGAGTCCTCGAAGGAGAATTCGAACGCCTATTTCGACCTCGTCGAGCTCTATGCCAATGAACTCACCTTTACAACGGCATGGATGGCGAGCCGTCCAGGCGCGATCAAAAAGGTCGTGGAGGGCGAGTCAAAAACGGCCGGAGGATCTCAATCGCGACCTTTAACCACGATCTGCTGATTGAAAACGCTCTCTCCTGCCTTTCTAGTCGGCGTTACGGGTCCGCATGGTGCCTTGAGCACGCCTACCCGTTTGCGGACCGGAAACCGACGATCGTTGCGAACTGGCTCCCTCGATTCGATCTCGACTGCCCGGGTGTGCGGGAGGACCATGTGCCCATCTACAAGCTGCACGGATCACTGAACTGGGTATTTACGACGATTGGACAACACCCGCCGCCCTCCATTGCAGACCGACCCCGGAAGATCTCGATCCTTGAGAACAGCGTGGGAATTGAAGGCAAGCCAACGATCAAGCCGGGAAAGAGAAAGCTGTACATCTCTCCTCTCATCGTGCCGCCCGTCTACGAAAAGCACGGCTTTATTCGCCGCCATCTCCAAGAGATGTGGGACGGTGCGGCGCAAGCTCTTCGTGAGGCTACCCGCGTGATTTTCTGGGGCTATTCGTTTCCGAACGCAGATAATCACGCTCGCTACTTCTTTCAGGGCCTCGCCCAGGAGAACGATGCACTTCGACGTCCCGTAGTCATCAATCCGGATCCGCGGGCTGAGGATGCCGCCTGGACGGTACTTCGGCCAGCCGAGGTCTTGCACTATCGGGACGTGAATGCGTACCTGACATCTGTCTAGTGAACGGCGCCTGCACGGCACGTCTTAGAGGCAGCTGCGGGCCGCGAGCAACCGACCGCTGCCGCTTTCCGTGAAAGAAGCAGCAGCGACCCTTCTGTCCGCATGCTTCGTGTAAACGACCGGACGTTTCTTTAGGCCCCTGCCTGGAACCTTCGCTGCCATGGAATTACGCCCGATGGGCCAACGACCTAGGGCTTGACGCGGACCTCCCAGTCAGAGAGCCTTCCGGCGGGGGCCCACACAAAGGGAGCGCGTGTGACACGCCTAAGCGGCGAGTTTCTGACCTTCCGCTGCCAGACGCGCTAGAGGCTGTGCGGAGGCGATCGACAGTTTGGGCTGGCGGGTCGAGGCCGTCGAACGAACTCGAATCCTGTCCCAAATCGATGCGAACCCGTCTCCGCAAATCGAGATTCGGCTCATCACTGAAGCGCCCTATTCGCATTGAATGGGTCATAAGTTCGGCCTGCAGCGATTTCGGCGTGAAGGGCTGCCAACCGGGCCTTCGTTTCTAGCGGGTCGTGGGCGACCGCGGTCGGCCAGCCGTATGCTCGCCCGACAGCAGCGTCGAGTTCGCGGTGGAGCGCGGCGACCTCAGCCCATGCGCCCTCGTCAATGCGATTGTAGAGGTCGGTGAGGCCGACCTCCTCTCGAGCGCAGATCGCCTGGCGGCGCTCCAGCAGGCGCTTTGCAATGTCCCCGATCTCCCTCCGCATGGCGTCCTCGGGCTCGGGCCATGGGAAGGTTTCGAAGCAGGAGGTTGGCGTATATCTAGGCCGGTCCTCAAGAGTCGAAGACTCGGAACGGGCCCAAGCCCCATGCGTCGATGAAGTCAGGATCCCCATCGCGTAGTCGTCGTCGAAGGCGAAGACATTGGTGAGGTTGCTCGGACAAACGGAATGATCCACCCAGCAGAAGAGGAATCGCTTGCCCTGAGCGTTACCGGCGATGTAGCGGGGAAGCCCGTCCAACGCTTGGCGCATACCAGGCCTGGGCTCCGCAAAGCGCCACCAATATTTACGGTAGGCCTCCCGCCGGTTCTTGTCACGCTGAGGCTTGACACGGTCGCGGACCAGAGCCAGCGCTGCCGGATACTGCATGGCATCCTCGAGCGCACTCAGCGCGAAGTCGATGATGAAACGGCGGGGATGCTGTTCGAGGTCCTCCGTGATGTCATCACCAACGAGGTACGGCCGCACGACGTCGGCGTAATTCGCCTCACTCTTCTCGATGAGCTCGCGCGCTTCCCCCTCATCCAGATAGAAGGGTCCGGCCGGGATCGGACCCTGAAATGACCGATTAGAGTTGGCGGAGAGAGGCTTGTATTCCTCTACCGATAACTTCGACTCTCGTAAGCGCGTGTTGATCCCCTCGACCGGCTCTCCGTCCAGTACGAAGCGTTTGGGCGGATGGCTGGGTTGATGCACCCAATTACTGATGCTGACGTTGACAACAGCCTCTCCCGGCCATTTCTGACGGGAGACCGCATCTGTGATTACCCCGCCCCGCTCGATCACATAGTTGAGGCTCGCACCGCGGGCGCGGTTCTGGCTGATCGAGTTCGTTCCGACCATCCCAGCACGGTCATCGGGTCTCATCTGATCAGCAGCGCGGCGGAACCAGTAGACACAGAGATCTTTGAGGCCACAGTCGAAGTGCTTCTTCAGCCACTCGACGTACTCCTCATCCAGGACCTTGCGCAGGTTCTGGGAGCCGTGGTACGGCGGGTTGCTGATGATCGCGTTTGCTGCCGGCCACTCGACCTGCAGCGCGTCGCCCGCCGTAGGATCCCCGAAAGGTCGGCGAGCGGCAGGGTGCTCTCGTGAAGTGCGAGCTCCTCGACGGCGAGCTCGTGGCCCATCCAGAGAGTGACGCGGGCGAGGTCGACGCCGAACTGCTCGATCTCGATTCCTCGCATGTTCTGGAGTGGGAAGAAGGCGCTGAGACCGGCTTGCTCCGGCCGCCCTTCTGCCGTCGCTAGTTCCCTCGCGCTCTTCGCGAGCTTGGACTCGATCCGGCGCAGCTCGCGGTAGGCGACGTAGAGGAAGTTGCCGGAGCCGCAGGCGGGGTCGAGCACGACGTAGTTCAGCAGGTCCGACTGTGCCTCTTCGCCTCCTTGAAGCGTGGCTAGCGACTCGATCCGCTCGGTCCAGGGCTCCACGATCGTCGGCGTGACGATCTTCTGGATCTCGGCCTCGTGCGTGTAGTGGGCGCCGAGCTGCCACTGCTTCTCGCGGCCGAAGACGCCTTGGAGAAGGGAGCCGAAGATCGACGGCTGAACCTGGCGCCAGTTGAAGCCGCTCGCCTCCCTCAGCAACGCGAGCTCCTCGGCGTCGAGGTCAATCGCGGGCCGTGCGCTCGAAGAGCGACCCGTTCGCATACGGGACTCCGGCGTAGAGGCCGTGCTCGGGCCGCTCCGGCGCGGGATCGTTGAGGTACTCGAAGAGCCGGCCGAGATCGTCGGCGCTGGAGCGCCGAGGGTTTGCGATCAGGTCGTCGACGATGCGGGTGAAGCCCTGCGCGGGATCTGGCCGAGGTCCTCCGCGAACATGCACCAGACGACCTGCAGGACGAAGCGGCGGCGCGCTCAGGGTCGCCCTCGCCTCGCTCGCTCGAGCAGCTCGAAGAGCTCGGCGAGCTTGCCGACGGCCTCGAGCGTGACCGCCTCCTGCCGCGCGGTGAAGACCGGCTCGTCGCCGGCAAGGAACAGCAGCGCGGTGTAGCGATCGGGGAGCTCTCGAGCTCGAACTCGACCCGCGGCGCATCGGGGAACGCGCCCGGCTCCCAGACCTCGAATCTCGTGAATGCGCAGAGCACGACGTACTCGGGTGCAGGCACGTTGCGCTCAGGGTCGGCTGCCTCTCCGCCAGTAGTCGAGGGCCTGGCGTCGGTGATTGCGAAGCCGGCCGGCTTCGGCCGCCGACTTCATCTCGAAGATGCAGACGCGCGGCCAGATGAGATCGACGAACCGCCTGCCTGGAAGTGCTCGAAGTCGCGCGACGTCCGATCGCTCGGTGCCGTAGCACTCGAAGAGCTCGTTGAGGAAGGTCTGCGCCTCGCCGCGCTCGTATCCCGGGCGAACGCTCCACCGCGCAACGAAACGCGTCAGATTCGCCCGGATCTCCTCGCCGGTCAGCGGCACGGGTGCAGCGGCTAAGAAGCCAGCCGCTCCTGGGTCCTCGTCAGTTGCGACGAGTTGGCCCTGGCGGGGTCTGCTGGGGCGCCTTCCAGTAGACGGACTTGATCAGGCGCTTGTGTCGGCGCGGATCGAGCTCGGCTGCTGTCTCCAGCGCAGCGATGAGGTGCGGACGCCGCTCCGTCCTGTTTGCAGGGTCTCCGCCGCCCCGCCGACTTTGCGGGCGGCCTCATCGACATAGAGCATCGCCCGCTCGACCTCGCGGAAGTGCTCCTCCTCTCGGATTTGGTCTGCGGCATTCACGACTGCCGCAATCTAGGGCGCCACCGGACGCCCGTGGCGCGCGAATCCGCAAGTTGGGGAAAACGGGGTCCCTGACGGATTTGCCCCCACCAATGGTCACTCTGGATGCATTTTGCAGGGCAAGGCGGTCCAATACTAGTTCTAACTCGGGCTTCGGCGGGTTTGCCATTAGACCAGCTCGTTAGGCGCTTACATCTAACAACCCCCCTACACTCGCCCCATGGCGAGCGAGGGATCCCGGCCCCTGCGTGAGGCCGTTGAGGAGGCTGCCAAGGCTGCCGAATCTGCCGAGCCGGGCGCGTCAACCACTCGTCGTCGCGGTCGCCCCTCCGACGTCTTCGGCGGCGAGATCCGCCGGCGCGACGTCTTCCCGCTCCTCGTCCTCCACCTGATCCGGACCGAGCCGTCTTACGGCAACCACCTGATCGAGGCGATCGAGGAGATCACCCAGGGCGTCGTATCGGTCAATCCGAACACGATGTACCCGCTGCTTCGCAACCTCGAGGCTGACGGGATGATCGAGGGCAAGTGGGAGCACCCCGACCGGCGCACGCGGCGCTTCTATGAGATCACCAAAGCCGGTGAGAAGGAGTACAAGCGGCTGGTCGAGGAGGTCGAGCCGTTCCTCGACTCGGTGATCCGCTCGCTCTCCCTGATCAAGAAAGAGGTTTACGGAGGGCGCTGATCATGCGCCCGGCTGCTCACAGGCAGGTAGGAGGGCGGGCGAAGCGGGTAGCCATACTCCTTGGAACCTCAATCAAGGAGGCAGGCATGGAGAAGCGCACTCTGGGCCGCGGCGATGCGGCCCTCGAGGTCTCGGCGATGGGGCTCGGCTGCATGGGGATGTCGTTCGCCTACGCGCCGGCCGAAGACGAGGAATCGACCGCGACGATCCACCGCGCCCTCGATCTCGGCGTCACTTTCATCGACACCGCCGACGTCTACGGCCCCCACACCAACGAGGAGCTGGTCGGCAAGGCGATCACCGGGCGCCGCGACGAGGTCGTGCTCGCGACCAAGTTCGGAAACGTGATGGGCGAGGACGGCACCCGCGCCGTCCGCGGCGACGCCGCCTACGTCCGCGAGGCCTGCGACGCGTCGCTGAAGCGCCTCGGCACAGACCACATCGACCTCTACTACCAGCACCGGGTCGACCCCGACACTCCGATCGAGGAGACGGTCGGAGCGATGGCCGAGCTGGTCGAGCAGGGCAAGGTCCGCCACCTCGGCCTCTCCGAGGCCGCGCCGGAGACGATCCGCAAGGCCCACGACACCCACCCGATCACCGCGGTTCAGACCGAGTACTCGCTCTGGACCCGCGACCCCGAGGACGACGGCGTCCTCGAGACGGTCCGCGAGCTGGGGATCGGCTTCGTCCCCTACAGCCCGCTGGGCCGCGGCTTTTTGACCGGGCGGATTCAGTCGCCGGAAGATCTCGACGACGACGACTGGCGCCTGACGACGCCGCGATTCCAGGGCGAGAATTTCCAGCGCAACCTCGACCTGGTCGAGCGGGTGAAGGAGGTCGCCGCGGAGAAGGGCGTCGAGCCGGGCCAGCTCGCCCTCGCCTGGGTCCTCGCCCAGGGCGACGACGTCGTCCCGATCCCCGGCACCACCCACCGCGAGCACCTGGAGCAGAACGTCGCCGCGCTGGAGGTCGAGCTCAGCGACGACGACCTCGCCCGGATCGACGAGGCAGCGCCGCTCGGAGCGACTGCCGGCGAGCGCTACGACAAGGCCGGCATGGCGGCTGTGCACGTCTAGGGCCGGACCGATCCAGCTCGCGCCCGGACTGGCTAGCTGGCCAGTCTGGGTGTAGGCTGGCCGCGGTCGCATGGAACCGACGCCCACCGACCAAGCGCCGCCCGACCAGCAGGTCGAGCGAGACGCTGAGCCCGCAGCTGGGACCGGACCGGCAAGGGCCGGCCCCTCGACCAGACGCCGATCGAGGACCTTCGCCTCACCGAGCGCCCGATCTGGGACGGCGGGCCGCCGCTCGAGATCTTCAAGCGGATGCGGGCCGAGTGCCCGATCCACTGGACCGACAAGATCACCGAGTACCCAAATGAAGCGGGCTATTGGTCGGTCACGCGGGCCGACGACGTCCACACCGTCAGCCACGACTGGAAGACCTATTCCTCCGAGCGCGGCGGGGTGCTGGGTCTCACCGACTCGGTCGTGCCGCTGGAGCTGGCGACGGCGATGTTCATCGCCATGGACCCGCCCAAGCACGACCGCCTCAAGCAGCTCTTCCAGCGCGGCTTCACGCCGAAGCGGATCGCCGAGCACGAGGACCGCATCCGCGAGATCGCGGTCGGCGTCCTCGACGGCCTCGAGGGCCAGCGAGACCTGCGACCTGGTCAACGACGTCGCGCAGCCGGTCGTCTCGCGGGTGATCGGAAGCTTCATGGGCATTCCGCCCGAGGACGACGAGGTCTGGGCCCGCCTCATGAACACGACGCTTGGCGCCAGCGACCCCGACCTCAACCCGGAGGGCACCGACGCGGTGATGCAGCGCGACGTCCCCGAGATCTTCGAGCGCTGCCGCAAGCTGATCGCCGAGCGCCGAGAGAACCCCACCGACGACCTGACCAGCGTCCTCGTCCACGCCGAAATCGACGGCCAGGGCCTCGAGGAGCACGAGATCGTCATGGGCTTCTTCCTTCTGATGGCGGCCGGCAACGACAGCACCAAGGCCACCTACTGCTCAGCGATGCGGGCGCTGATCGATCACCCCGACGAGCGCCAGAAGCTGCTCGATGACCCGTCGCTGATCCCCAGCGCGGTCGAGGAGGCGCTGCGCATGTACCCCGCCTTCGCCCACTTCCGCCGTACCGCGACCGCCGACACCGAGCTCGACGGGCAGCCGATCCGCGAGGGCGACAAGGTGCTGATGTGGTACGTGTCGTCGAACCGCGACGAGACCAAGTACGAGGACCCGGACCGCTTCGACGTCACCCGCAATCCCGAGCACCAGGCCTTCGGCGCCGGCGGGCGGCACTTCTGCCTCGGCGCCGCGCTTGCCCGCCTGGAGCTGCGGATTCTGATCGAGGAGACCCTGGCCCGCTACCCGGCGATGGAGCTCGCCGGCGAGCCCGCCTTCGTCGAATCGGCGTTCCTGAACCAGCTCAAGGCCCTGCCGGTGCGGCTCGGTGCCGAGGCGGCTGGCTCAGCCCGACTGCCCTGTCATAAGCTTGCCGGCGATGCGTCGCATTCTTTGGCTCGGCTCTGTACTTGCCTTGCTGGCATTCTGGCCCGCGACGGCATCTGCGACGGTGCTCGTAAACCAGACCGATTTCCCGGGGACCGCTGCCCCGTTATCGATGGACGACGACAACGGTGACTCCCTCGACACCCAGGCGGCCGACGACTTCACCGTGCCATCGGGGACGAGTTGGAAGATCTCATCCGTATTCGTTCTCGGCGAGGCGACCAGCTCGCAGTCGTCGAGCGTGAACGTCTTTCTCTATGACTCGGCCGGATCTACCCCCGGCACCGAGATCTACCGCGAGCTCGGCATCCCCCCGATCGGAGCCCCGAACTTC
Source organism: uncultured Solirubrobacterales bacterium (assembly GCA_963772265.1). Lineage (GTDB taxonomy): Bacteria > Actinomycetota > Thermoleophilia > Solirubrobacterales > 70-9 > Mayfieldus. The sequence goes on from CAVYWS010000004.1 coordinate 17,059, forward strand.
GCGCTGCCGCTGGCCAACGCCCCGCTGCTTGCGCCGGGCACTTATTGGGTGTCGGTCCAGATCGCCGATGGACACTTCCCGCCGACCATGGGGCAAAGGCGCTGGGGCTGGACCGCCCGACAGTGCAGTCCGGCAACCACGCCGTCGTGCGCAACCCCGGCGGCGGGTTCAACGGGGGCACGTGCACGGATTGGACGACGAGCTGCTTTTTCGGCACTGACACCGACCTCCTGTTCTTCCTCGACGGAATCGCCGCCCCCTACCCGCCATCCAATCAATTCAAATTCGGTCACCTGACGAGGAACGAGAAGAGGGGCACGGCGAAGTTGACGGTCATCGTGCCGGGGCCGGGGACGTTGACCCTGACCGGCAAGGGACTCGCCAACCAGCGGCCCGCGCTGCGTCGCCCGCGTCCTCCGCAAGGCCGTCTCGGCGGCGGGCAAGGTGAAGCTGCTCGTCAAGGCCAAGGGCAGGAAAAAGAAGAAGCTCAACCGGACCGGCAAGGCGAAGGTGAAGGCCAAGGTCAGCTACACGCCGACCGGCGGCACCGCGCACGTCGAGCGCAAGAGGATCACCCTGAGAAAGACTGGCCAGCCGGCCAGACCGGGTGTAGGCTGGCGGCGGAGTCCGGATGGAACCGACGCCCACCGATCAGACCGCGCACGATCCCGCGCTCAGCGACACGCCGATCGAGGAAGTGCTCGTCACCGAGCGCGAGGTCTGGGAGGACGGGCCGCCCTATGAGCTCTTCAAGCGGATGCGGTCCGAGTGCCCGGTCCACTGGACCTCGAAGATCACCGAGTTCCCGAAGGAGGACGGCTTCTGGTCGGTGACCCGGGCCGACGACGTCCACGACGTCAGCCGCGACTGGCAGACCTACTCGTCGGAGATCGGCGGCATCACCGCGCTCACCCACTCGGTCCTGCCGCTGGAGCTGGTCCAGGCGATGTTCATCGGAATGGACCCGCCCAAGCACGACCGCCTGAAGCAGCTCTTCCAGCGCGGCTTCACCCCGAAGCGGATCGCCGACCACGAGGACCAGATCCGCGAGATCACGGTCGGCGTGCTCGATCGCCTCGAGGGCCGCGAGACCTGCGACCTGGTCCCCGACGTCGCCCAGCCGGTCGTCACCCGGGTGATCGGCAGCTTCATGGGGACCACGCCCGAGGACGACGAGGCCTGGGCGAAGCTGATGAACGCGATCATGGGCGCCGGCGATCCCGACATGAACCCGGAGGGCTTCGACGCGGTCGCCGAGCAGCAGGTGCCGGAGATGTTCGAGCGCTGCCGGCAGCTGATCGCCGAGCGGCGCGAGAACCCGACCGACGACCTGACCAGCGTCCTCGTCCACGCCGAGATCGACGGCGAGACGGCTCGAGGAGCACGAGATCGTGATGGGCTTCTTCCTGCTCGTCGCGGCCGGCAACGACAGCACCAAGGCGACCTACTGCTCAGCGATGCGGGCGCTGATGGAGCACCCCGAGGAGCGCCAGAAGCTGCTCGACGACCCCTCGCTGGTCTCCAGCGCGGTCGAGGAGTCGCTGCGGATGTATCCCGGCCTTCGCCCACTTCGCCCGCACCGCGACCACAGACACCGAGCTCGCCGGACAGCCGATCGCCGAGGGGGAGAAGGTGTGCATGTGGTACGTCTCGTCGAACCGCGACGAGACCCGCTATGAGGACCCCGACCGCTTCGACGCCGCCCGCAACCCCGAGCACCAGGCCTTCGGCGCCGGCGGGCGGCACTTCTGCCTCGGCGCGGCGCTGGCGCGCCTGGAGCTCAACATCCTGCTCGAGGAGACGCTGGCCCGCTATCCCGGCGATGGAGATGGCGGAACGCCCGTCTACGCCGAGTCGCCGTTCATCAACCAGCTGAAGACGCTGCCGGTCCGGCTGCGCTAGCCCCGGACCTGTCAGCTCCTGAGGTGTCCGGCCCGAGGGGCTCGGATCAGGGTCAAGGTCGAGGGATGGCGCCGCGACCGAAGGAGGAATCGTGGCTGATACGTTCGACGCAGCAGGGCTCCGGGAGGGCTTCGGAGGCGAGCTCCATACCCCCGAGCAGCGGTCCTACGACGAGGCCCGGACGGTCTTCAACGCCATGATCGACCGGCGGCCGGCGGTGATCGCGCAGTGCGAGACGCCGACGACGTCATCGCCGCGCTCGGGTTCGCCCAGGCAACGACCTGGAGATCGCGGTGCGCGGCGGCGGCCACAGCGTCGCCGGCGCATGCCTGACCGAGGGCGGCCTGGTCGTCGACCTGCGGCGGATGACCTCGGTCCGGGTCGATCCCGGTACGCGCACGGCGGTGGCGCGGGCGGCGCGACCTTGAGCGACCTCGACCGCGCCAGCCAGCCGCACGGCCTGGCCACCACCGGCGGCCGGGTCTCGACCACCGGCGTCGGCGGCTTCGTGCTGGGCGGCGGCCCGGCTGGCTGGAGCGCAGGTTCGGGCTGGCCGTGCGACAACCTGCTCGGCGTCGAGCTGGTGACGGCGGACGGCGCGACGCGTCCACGCGAGCGACGACGAGAACCCCGAGCTGTTCTGGGCCCTGCACGGCGGCGGCGGCAACTTCGGCGTCGCCACCGCCCTCACCCTGCAGCTGCACGCGCTGCCCGCAGTTCTCCGTCGCGCTGCTGCTGTACCTGCCCCGAGTCGGCCCCGAAGTCGTGCGCACCTACCGCGACTTCGATCGAGACCGCCCCGGACGAGGCGGGCGGCGGCGTTGCATCTACCTCACCGGCCCGCCGGAGGACGTTCGTACCCGACGCACCTGGTCGGACACGCTGCTGTGCGGCGCGCTGCTCACGTACACGGGCCCCGAGGACGACGCCCGCGACGCTCGCCCGAGCCGCTGCTCGGCGCTCCGCCACGAGGCGGAGATCGTCACCGCGCTCCCCTACGCCGAGCTCCAGTGCATGCTCGACGACCCGCCGGGCTGCGGAACTACTGGTCGGCCGAGTACCTGACGGACGCTCCCCGACGAGGCGGTGGACCTGTTCTGCGCCCGCGGCCACGGCATGCCCGTGCCGTCGCCACCCGCAGCACGTCCTCTTCCCGCTGGGCGGCGCGGTCGCCCGCGGCCCCGCCGACTACCCGGTGCCCTGGCGCGCCGCCCCGTGGGCGGTCCACCCCTTCGGCATCTGGGAGGACCCGGCGGACGACGAGCGCGGCAGGCAGTGGGCCCACGACGTCGCGCCGACGTCCAGCCCTGGACGCACCGGCGCCGTCTACCTCAACTTCATCGGCGACGAGGGCGAGGACCGGGTCGTCGCCGGCTCGGCGCGGAGAACCACGCCGCCTCGCCGCGGTCAAGGCGGAGTACGACCCGGACAACGTCTTTCACTTGAACCACCCGATCAGCCCGATGACGACGGCCTAGGCGGACCCGGGCGGGATTCGCGGCGCAAGCCGACGCATCCGATAGGCTGGCCGCGTGGGTCTCGCGACGCATCTGAGAGGGAGGGCATCGACCGCTGGCTGCTGTGGTTCGGGGGCGGCGCCTTCTTCGCCTGCTATCTGGGCCAGACCGTCGCTCGGGGTGATCCAGCCGACGATCGACGCCGGAGCTGCAGCTCTCGGCATCGGAGGCGCAGTGGGTCGTCGACTCCTTCTTCCTGGCCCTGGCGCTGTTCGCCGCCCCCGGCGGGCGCCTCGGCGACTACTACGGCCACCGCCAGGTGCTGCTCGTCGCCCTCGCCGTCTTCGCCCTGGGCTCGCTCTCGGCGGCGGTCTCGCAGGGCTTCGGCTGGCTCGTCCCAGCATCGGATCGCCGGCATCGGCGCCTCTAAGCTCTATCCCTCCAGCGCGGCGCTGATCGCCAACAGCGTGCCGCTGGAGCATCCGCGGCCGCGCGATCGGCCGGTACTCGGCGATCGGGGTCTCCGTCTTCGTGATCGGCCCGCTGGCCGCCGGGCTGCTCACCGAGGCGATCGACTGGCGGTCGATCTTCGCCCTCGCAGGCCGCGGTCGGCGATCGCCTCGCCGCGGTCGGCATGGCGGAGGGTCGACAAGCGCCCCGCCGGCGAGCCCGCGCCCCTTCGACTATCGCCGGCCTGGTGGTGCTGCTGGTCGGGCTGACCGCGCTGCTGGTGGCGCTGATGCAGGCGCTCACCTGGGGCTGGGACTCGGCGCCGACCAGTGCTGCTGTTCGCTGACGGAGCAGTCGCCTGCTGGCCGGTTTCGCGCCGGCTGGAGCTGGCGCGCGGACGTACCCGCTGCTCGACGCTGAGCCTGCTGCGGCCGGCGCGTACTTGCGCGGCATCGCGCTGGCGATGTTCGCGGCCCAGTTCATCGCTCAACGGCTTCATGATCTACATCGCCACCTACTTCCAGCACATCCTCGGCTACGGGGCGCTGCTGGCCTCGCTGGCGATGCTGCCGGCCATGTCGCGCCGGGCCGCTCTATCAACGTCGCTCGATCGGGCGCGATCACCGACCGCATCGGCGCCCGGACGCCCGGCGGTCGTCGGCTACGCGGCTGGCCGCCGTCGGCCTTGGCCTGGATGGCGGCCTTCGTCGACGCCGACAGCTACTTGCTCCTGGTCCCCGGCCTGCTCGGTGCTCGGCGATCGGCGATCGCGCCGATGTTCACCTCGCTGCTCACCGCGCTGTCCAACGCGGTCTGCCGCCGAGCGAGCGCGGCGACGCCAACGCCCTGGTGCTGACCGATCCGCTGGATCGGCGCCGCGGCGGGGACGATGGTCCTCGGGGTGGTGATCCACGCCACCGAGCGCGGCGGCGTCCCGACCAGCGGCCGGCTACGCCGCCGCCTTTTTGGTCAATGCCGGCCGTCGTCCTCGCCGGGCTGGCGGCCTGCGTATCTGCTGCTGGGCGGGCCGCAGGGCGAGGCCGAGCCGGGCCGCCGGCACCACCTCCGGCCCCACCTCTGACGCTCAGGCCGAGGGCCAGCGGCTGGTCACGACCTTGCGCTCGCTGAAGAACTCGAGTCCGTCGCGTTGGGCTGCGCTCATCTTGCCGCCGTCCATGACGGTACCGTGCGCCGATCCGTGTCCTGAGGGGATTGGAGGGTTTCGCATGCTCAGCATCTCGGATTCGCGCAACTTCACGCGCACGCTGGCGGCGATCTGCCTGGTCGCGACGCCGATCCTGCTTTTCGCGGCGGTCCTGCTCGCGCCCAACACGCAGCGACGACGCCGGCAAGGCGCTCAACCAGGTCGCCGACAACAAGGCCAGAGACGTGATCGGCGGGCTGCTGTTCCTGTTCGCGCCGCTGGTCCTGGTGCCGGGGATGATGGGCGTGATCCGGCTGATGCGCCGCGGCGGCGTGACCCTGGGGCAGGTCGGCGCGGCGCTGATCATGTTCGGGGGCCTGATGACGATGGCCTTCTACGGCTACGGAGTGGTCCAGTACATCGCCGCCACCGAAAGCGGCCTCGACCACGCCCAGATGGCGAAGCTCTTCGACGCCGTCGACGACAGCGCCCTGCAGATCCCGGTCATCCTCGGCTTCGTCGTCGGCCTGCTGATCGGCAGCATCCTGCTGGCGATCGCGCTGTGGCGAAACCGGGTCGTGCCGGTCTGGGGGCCGATCGCCCTGGTGATCTCCGCCATCCTCGGCTTCTTCGGCATGAGCCCGGCGATCGGCGCGATCTCCTTCGCGCTGCTGTTCGTCGGCGTGCTCCCGATCGCCCAGAAGCTGCTCTCGATCTCCGACGAGGAGTGGGAGGACTGGCACCTGCCCGAGGCAGGCGGGGGGCCTGCCGCGCCGCTGGCCTCGGAGGGAACTCCGCCGGGGTAGGCACCCGGCGTCTTTCACCTCCACCCCCCGATTCGACCGCTGGCCGCAGCCTGAAGCTGCTCTGCCGGCTCTCCATGCCCGCTCACCCGCAGGCTGGCGCGGGCTAGAGTCCTGTCCATACGACCAGCGAACAGACAGGAGATCACCCGATGAGCAAGAGCGAGCCCGCAATCGACGAGGCCCGCGCCCGCGAGCTGCTGCAACGTGAGCGGGAGCGGATCGAGCGCTCGCTCTCCGACCAGCAGAGGGTGCGCGGCAGCGAGAACGAGCAGCGCCCCGACGAGCAGAATCCGGAGGACGACGCCGAGGTGATCGAGAGCGAGGAGGTCGACGACGCCCTCGCCGAGCAGCTGCGGGCCGAGCTCGAGGCGGTCGAGCGGGCCGAGAAGCGGCTCGAGGAGGGCAGCTACGGCCTCTCGATCGAGAGCGGGGAGCCGATCCCGGCCGAGCGCCTCGAGGCGATCCCCTGGGCCGAGCGCACGCCCGCCGAGCAGCAGGAGTTCGAGCGAACCCACGGGCGCTCGCTCTAGTTCGCTGGCGCGCGAGACCTTCACCGGCCGCACCGCCTGGGCGCGCAGCCTGCCGACGCCGCTGCGCGACTTCCTCAGCACCGAGACCGGCAGCGCGGTGGTCCTGCTCGCGCGCGGCGATCGCGGCGCTGGCCTGGGCCAACATCGACCTCGGCTCCTACGACAGCGTCTGGCAGACGAAGCTGGCGATCCGGATCGGCGACGACGGGATCACCCAGAGCCTGCGGGAATGGGTCAACAACGGGCTGATGACCTTCTTCTTCCTCGTCGTCGGCCTCGAGGTGCGGCGCGAGTTCGACATCGGCGAGCTGCGCGAGCGCCGCCGCCTGGCGCTTCCGGTCGCCGCGGGCCTCGGCGGGATGCTGGTGCCGATCGCGATCTATCTGGCGATCAACGCCGGCGACACCTCGGCGCAGGGGTGGGGGGTGGCGATGTCGACCGACACCGCCTTCGCGCTCGGGATGCTGGCGCTGGTCGGCTCGCGCTTCCCGGACCGACTGCGGGCCTTCCTGCTGACGATCGTCGTCGTCGACGACCTCGTCGCGCTGGGCGTGATCGTCTTCGTCTACACCGACAGCGTCGACCTGCTTCCGCTGTTGATCGCGATCGGCGATCTTCGCGGTGGTCGTCGCGCTGCTGGCGCTGCGGATCCGCGGCGGCCCGCTCTACTTCCTGCTCGCGGTGGCGACATGGGTGCCGCTGTATGAGTCCGGAGTCGACCCGGTCGTGCTCGGGCTGGCGATCGGCCTGATCGTCTGGGCCTATCCGGCGGGGCGCGACGAGCTCGAGCGCGCCACCGACCTCTTCCGCGGCTTTCGCGAGCAGCCGACGCCGGAGCTCGAGCGTGCGGCGCGGGTGGGCCTGCGGGCGGCGGTCTCGCCCAACGCCCGCCTGCAGCGGATCTACCACCCCTGGACCAGCTACGTGATCGTCCCGCTGTTCGCGCTTGCCAACGTCGGGATCTCGCTCGACCGGGACTTTCTCTCCGAGGCCTATTCCTCGCCGATCACCCTCGGGATCATCTTCGGCTACGTGCTCGGCAAGCCGATCGGCATCTTCGCCCTCAGCTGGCTGACGACGAGGCTGAGCGGCGAGCGGCTGCGGCCGCCGGTCGGCTGGGCCGCGGTCGCCGGCGGCGGCGCGATCGCCGGGATCGGCTTCACGGTCTCGATCCTGATCGCGACGCTGGCCTTCAGCGGGGTCGAGCTGCAGCAGGCGAAGCTGGGCGTGCTCAGCGCCGCGGTCGGGGCGGCGCTTCTGACCTGGCTGATCCTGCGCGCGACCGCGATGATGCCGCGCCGGCGGCGGATCGAGGCGCTGTTCGGCACCTCGGAGACGCTCGTCGACCTGGCGGTGCCGGTGGATCCCGATCGCGACCACATCCGCGGGCCCGGCGAGGGACCGGTGACGGTGGTCGAGTACGGCGACTTCGAGTGCCCGTTCTGCGGCCGGGCCGAGCCCGTGGTGCGCGAGCTGCTGGCCGACTTCGCCGACGTTCGCTACGTCTGGCGCCATCTGCCGCTCTCCGACGTCCACCCCGACGCGCAGCTCGCCGCCGAGGCCTCCGAGGCCGCCGCGATGCAGGACTCCTTCTGGGAGATGCACGACGTGCTGCTCGAGCACCAGGATGAGCTGCGCCCGCGCGACCTGATCGGCTACGCCGAGCAGCTCGGCCTCGACCTCGAGCGCTTCGAGCACGACCTGCGTCATCACAAGGGAGCGCCGCGGGTCGAGGAGGACGTCGACTCGGCCGACCGCAGCGGAGTCGCCGGCACCCCGACCTTCTTCATCAACGAGCGCCGCCACGACGGCGCCTACGACGTCGCGACCCTCGAGTCGGCGGTGCGCAACGCCGGAGCCCGCGCCGCGGTTGCGCGCTAGGTCGCCGGCATCGTCGGGCGGCGGCGCAGGGCGAGGCTGACCCCGACCTCGTCGAAGCCGATCCGCCGGTAGAGCTGCTGGGGCCAGTCGGTTGCGTCGGCGGTGATGAAGATCAGCTCGTCGCCGTCGATCCGCGAGGCCTCGATCGCGGCCGCGACGACGGCCCGGGCGAGGCCGCGGTTGCGAAACTCGGGCAGGGTCTCGACGTGCTCGACCTGCCCGACGCCGTCGCCCTGGTAGAGGCGGCAGGCCGAGGCGACCCGGCCGCCCTCGAAGGCGGCGAAGGAGCGGTCGCTGCGAACCTCGGCGATCCGCCGGTCGAGCTCGATCAGCTGCGGCGCCGCCGCGGGCGTGGTCCAGGGGTGCTCCTCCATCAGCGCCAGCCGCAGCGGCTGGGCGACCTCGCGCCGCACCTGCTCGGCCTGCGCGCTCGGAGGACGGTCGGGCTCGCGGCGCAGCACCATGTTCACGGTCCGGTCGACGTCCCAGTCGAGGCCGACGAAGTCGGCCTCGAGCTCGTCGGCGAGGGCCGGGCGCCGTGTCTTCACCGTGCGATGCGTCATTCCCAGCTCGCCGAGGACCTCGTCGGCGAGCACGGAGATCTGCTCCGCCGGCGGGCCCGGCTCCTCCAGCAGCAGGTAGTTGGCGTCCCAGACCAGCGGAATCGTCGGGTTGAGGACAGCCCGCACTCCGTCGCCGAGGTCCTCGACCCGCTCCGCGGCGTCGATCTCGCGCTCGAGCTCGAAGTCGCGGCAGCGCTGCAGAAGCTCGGTCTCGGTCAGCTGGGGCACGCCAGGGAAGCTACCGGGGTCGGGCCGGGCCCGAAACGAGCGGCGCCCGCCGATGGCGGGCGCCGCGGTCAGCCTGTGCAGTTGGTCAGACCGGCTGCACCTGGGCGGCGGCCGGGCCCTTCGGGCCCTCCTCCACCTCGTAGTTCACCTGCGAACCCTCGGTGAGCGACTTGAAGCCGTCCCCCTGGATCGCGCTGAAGTGAACAAAGACGTCCTTCGAGCCGTCATCGGGCGTGATGAACCCGTAGCCCTTGTCGTCGCTGAACCATTTGACAGTTCCTGTAGGCACACATGCCTCCACTTTCGATGTGCTGCGAACGCGGGATATGCCGGTTGAGCAAACGACCCGAGCGCAATGCACAAACTTGCCGAGCGTAACCCCGGCCTAACATCGCGCACCGTAGCGAACCGGCTCGCTGGATGCCTGCTCACGCGCGCGAACTGACGCCGCTCGGCCGCAGATCAGCGGCTAGCAGGACCCGCGCCCGACCAGCGCTCGGAATGGTCGCCGCGTTTATACGCCCAAAAAGAACGGCCCGCAACCGACAACCGTCGGTTGCGGGCCGTGTGAGCCTTGGCCCGTCCTAGACGGGCGAGACGGAACCGGAAACCGCGGCCGGGCCCTTGGGGCCGGCTTCGGTTTCGTAGTTCACCTTGGCGCCTTCCTGCAGCGACTTGAATCCCTCGCCGCCGATCGCGCTGTGATGAACGAAGACGTCATTCGAGCCGTCATCGGGCGTGATGAACCCGTAGCCCTTGTCGTCGCTGAACCATTTGACTGTTCCTGTAGGCATGTACTCCTCCTTATGTGCTGCGAACGCGGAGGAGCGGTGAAGCAACGACGCGAGCGCTATGCACGACTTTGCCGGGCTATTGCCCAGCTGAACGGCGGGGACGCTAGCGCACCCGGCCGCTCGACGCAGTACCGCGCGTGCAAATGCACCTATCCTCGCCTCGATGCGCCCACCGTTCGTGCTCGCCGCCCATGCCCAGCGCTACGTCACCCACAGCACCATCAACCATGCTGCGGGCAGCAGCACCTGGACCGCAGTCCTGGCGGGCCTGATCCCGATCCTCGGGATCGCCGCCGCCGGCGATCCTCGTCTACGCCTTCGTGCGCCAGGACGGCGAAGCAGGTAAGGACTAGGGTCCGCCGGTCTATAGCCTGCGGGCGCCCCGCTCGCCCGACCCGAACCCGGAGGTAGCAAGGACCAATGTTCGTCTTCAAGGCCGCAGTCGTCGGCGGCGGCACGATGGGCGGCGAGATCGCCCAGGTGATCGCCAACGCCGAGATCCCAGTCGTCGTCAAGGACATCGAGCAGCAATTCGTCGACCACGCGATCGAGAAGGCGCACGAGGTGACCAAGGGCCAGCTCGACCGCCTGGTGGCGAAGGAGAAGATGACCCAGGAGAAGGCCGATGAGCGGCTGCAGCTGATCACCGGCCTGATCACCGGCACCACCAGCTACGACGAGTTCTCCGACGTCGACTTCGTGATCGAGGCGGTGCCGGAGAAGATGGCGATCAAGCGGGCCGTGTTCGCCGAGCTCGACGAGGTCACGCCCGGCGGCGCGATCCTCGCCTCCAACACCTCCTCGCTGTCGATCACCGAGATGGGCGACGCGACGCTGCGGCCCGACAAGGTGGTCGGCTTCCACTTCTTCTATCCGGCCTCGGTGCTGCCGCTGGTCGAGGTGGTCGGGGGCGCCGACACCTCGTCGGAGACGATGCAGACGGCCTCCAACTTCGCCCAGGCGATTCGCAAGCAGCCGATCAGCTGCGCCGAGGTGCCGGGATTCGTCGTCAACCGGATCCTGATCTCGGCGGTCGGCGAGGTCCTGCGCGCCCAGGAGGAGCAGGGGCTCTCGATCAAGGCGATCGACGAGGGGGTGGCGGAGGCCAACATCGCGCCGATGGGGCCGTTCCTGCTCACCAACCTGCTCGGGCTCGACATCGCCCTGCACACCGCCGAGCACCTGCACGAGTCCTACGGCGACAGCTTCTACGTCCACAAGGGGATGAAGAAGCTGGTCGAGGAGGGAAACCTCGGCGCCAAGACCGGCAGCGGCTTCTACGACGCCAACGGCGAGCCGCAGCTCGAGGGCGACGCCGAGCCCGACGGCCAGGAGCTGGCCGACCTGTTCAGCTCGAAGGCGCTGCGCGAGGCCTGCCTGCTGATCGAGGAGGGCGTCTGCTCGATGCGCGACATCGACGTCGGGATGATGGCCGGCGCCGGGATGGACCCGCGGCGGGGGATCTTCCCGCCGTTCTGGAAGGCCGACATCGACGGGCTCGACGTGGCTCTGGAGCGGATGGAGAACCTCGAGGAGAAGCACGGCGAGCGCTTCAGCCCGCCGCGGCTCTTGAAGCGGCTGGTCGCCCAGGGGCGGCTCGGCCTGAGCTCCGGCCAGGGCTTCTATCCCTACGCCCAGCCCGACGAGGAAACCGAGCAGCCCGAGCAGGTGAAGCTCGACACCCGCGGCAGCGTCGCGATCGCCTGGCTCACCAACCCGCCGATGAACGCGGTCTCGCCGCAGGTGATGGCCGACCTGCGCAAGGTCTGGGACCGGGTCAAGGAGGACGACGGGGTGGGGGCGATGCTGATCTGCTCCTCGATCCCGATGGTCTTCTCGGCCGGCGCCGACATCAAGGCCTTCACCCAGATGGACAGCCCCGAGAAGGGGCGGGAGATGGTCGACTCCGGCCACGGATTGCTGCGCGAGCTCGGCCAGAGCAAGGTCTCGACCGTCGCCGCGGTCAACTCGATCGCCTTCGGCGGCGGCTGTGAGCTGGCGATGGCCTGCGATGCCCGGATCGCCGCCGAGGCGGCGATCTTCGGCCAGCCGGAGATCAAGCTCGGGATCATCCCCGGCTTCGGCGGCACCCAGCGGCTGCCGCGTCTGGTCGGCGAGTCAAAGGCGCTGGAGATGAACCTGATCGGCGAGGCGATCTCATCCGCGGAGGCGTTCGAGTACGGGCTCGCCAACCGGGTCGTCCCCGACCACGAGCTCTTCGACGAGGCGCTGTCGTACGCGCGGCGGCTGGCCGAGGCGGCGCCGGTCGCGGTCGAGCAGATAAAGAAGGCCGCGAACAAGGGCGACCTCGACGAGGGGATCGAGGCCGAGAAGGCCGGCTTCGCCGAGGCCTTCATGTCGTTCGACGCCAAGGAGGGCATCGCGGCCTTCCTGGAGAAGCGAAAGGCGCACTGGAAGGGCCGCTGATGCGGCTGCTGGCGGTCCTGACCGCGGTCGCCGCGCTGCTGATCGGCGGCTGCGGCGGCTCCGATTCCTCCACCGCCCCCGGCACCACCAGCTCCGGGATCGCTCCGAAGAGCAGCCCGGCCACGTCGCAGAAGATCGAGAGCACCCCGTTCGGGAGGCGGGTCACGATCGTCTGCTTCAACGGCGCGCGGGCGCTCGGCTCGCTGCCCCGGTTTCCGTTTCCGACCTTCGACCCGATCCACCCCGACGCCGCCAGGCTGCCGGCGGTCGGCCGCTACTTCGAGCAGGGATCGCTGCCCGCCTATCAGAAGCTCGTCAGCCAGCTGAAGGCGGTGAAGGCGCCTGCGGCCCAGAGGCAGGACTACGACGATTTCGTCACCGGGGTCGAGGGGCTGGTGGCCAACGTGAAGCGTCAGATCGCGACCGCGAAGAGCTCCGACGTGAAGGGGTTCGTCGCAACGGTCAAGGCCGTGGACAACCGCAAACTGGCGAACGCCGAGAGCGCGCTCGGCGTCCGCGCCTGCTTCGGGATCTCCTGAGCCGAGGGCATCGACCAGCTAGGCTTGGCGCACCAGTTTTGCAGGCGCGTTTTGTGGGTGGGGAAGCGGCTCATTTGAGGCGGGGGTGCAGGAATGTTCTTGGAATGCGCAAATTCATTGGCGAAGGGAATCGGACTGTGGACAAAGGCCGCGCTAGCCTGAATTCCGTGGGTGCTGATGCCAGGGACGGCACAGCCGCTGGTCGGCTGGCCGAATTGATCCGCGATTCGAGCTGCACGATGGCGCTGACCGGCGCCGGGATCTCGGTCCCATCCGGGATCCCCGACTTCCGCACCCCCGGCGAGGGGATCTGGGAGAAGGCCGACCCGATGGAGGTCGCCCACATCGACGCCTTCCGCAAGGACCCCGAGCGCTTCTGGAGCTTCTACCGGCCCCGCTTCGAGACGCTTGAGCGACAAGCAGCCCAACGACGCCCACAAGGTGCTCGCGCAGCTCGAGGCCGAGGGCCTGCTCGAGGCGGTCGTGACCCAGAACATCGACCGCCTGCACCGCAAGGCCGGCACGGCGAACCTGATCGAGGTCCACGGGACGATCGACACCTCGAGCTGCACCGAGTGCGAGGCCTCGTTCCCGCTCGAGAAGGTGGAGTCGCTGTTCACCAACGGCGTCGCCCACTGCCCCGGCTGCGAGGGGCTGGTCAAGCCCGACGTGGTGCTGTTCGGCGAGTTCCTGCCCGAGGACGCGATCAACCAGGCCCAGCAGCTCGCCGAGCGCTGCGAGCTGATGCTCTGCGTCGGCTCCTCGCTCGAGGTCTACCCGGTCGCCGGCCTGCCGAGCATCGCCCTCGCCTCCGGATCGAAGCTTGCGATCGTCACCCAGGGCGACACCCCGTATGACTCCGAGGCCGAGGTGAAGCTGGACGGCGACGTGGTCGAGGAGATGAACGCCGTCCTCGCCGCGCTGTAGTGCCGGGCGAGCGGCGGCAATCCCGAAGGAGATCGCCCGCGGCGGCTATGCGGCCTGGAACAGCGGCGACGTGGAGACGTTCCTGGAGACCGTGCACCCGGAGGTCGTCTGGTCGACGACGGGCATCTTCCCGGGCCTTCGCGAGAGCTACTCCGGCCACGAGGGCGTGCGCGAGTTCTGGCGTGCGTTCGTGGAGCCCTGGGAGACGCTGGAGATCGAGATCGAGGAGATCTACGAGCTCGACCCCGAGGACTGTCCTCGTCGAACGTGCGGTTTCACGCCCGCGGCAGGCAGGGGATCGAGGTCGAGTTGTCGCTCATCAACGAGCTGACGATGCGCGAGCGGAAAGCTCTGGCGATTTCGCGGCTGGCCCGACGTGGGACCAGGCGATCGCCGATCTCGGCATCGAGGATCCGCGCGGCGACTAGGGTTCGCCCGTGGCGGAAGACCGGCGCACCGCGGTAGTCACCGGCGCCAGCAGCGGCATCGGCGAGGCGACGGCGCGCGCCCTCGCCGCGGCCGGCTTCGAGGTCGTCTGCGCGGCGCGGCGGCTGCAGCGCTGCGAGCAGCTGGCCGGGGAGATCGGCGGGCGGGCGCTGCGGCTCGACGTCGCCGACCCCGAGTCGGTGGCGGCGCTGGCCGAGGCGGTGCCGGAGGCGGCGGTGCTGGTCAACAACGCCGGCGGGGCGCTGGGGCTGGAGCCGGTCGCCGAAGCCGACGAGGAGAAGTGGCGGGCGATGTACGAGTCCAACGTGATGGGTGTGATGCGGGTGACCAAGGCGCTGCTGCCGGCGCTGGAGCGAAGCGGCGACGGCTTCGTCGTCGTCGTCGGCTCGGTCGCCGGGGTCGAGGTCTACCCGGGCGGGGGCGGATACACGGCCGCCAAGCACGCCGCCCACGCGGTCGCCAAGACGCTGCGGCAGGAGCTGCTCGGAAAGCCGATCCGGGTCAGCGAGGTGGCGCCGGGGCTGGTCGAGACCGAGTTCTCGCTGGTCCGCTTCGAGGGCGACGAGCAGCTGGCCGCGAAGCCGTATGAGGGATTGACTCCGCTCAGCGCCGCCGACGTCGGCGAGCTGATCGCCTTCGTCGTCACCCGCCCTCCGCACGTCGACGTCGACTACGTGAGCATCAAGCCGACCGCCCAGGCGACGGCAACCACGACCCATCGCGAGACCGAAGCCGGGTGAAGCGGTTTCTGGTCGGCCTGGCCGGCCTCGCCCTGCTCGGGCCGCTCGGCTGCGGCGGCTCGGACTCGCCCCCGTGGGCCGGCGCCCCGCCGAGCGACGCCAAGGCGCTGGCGGTCCGTCTGCAGGCCGCCGACCGCGCCTGGCGCGAGGGCGCGGCGTCCTGGAACGACGCCGGCGACACCCTCGGCGACGACCCGCCCGGCAAGCTGACCGGACCGGGCGAGTTCGTCGAGCGGGCGGTGAACCTGCTCTCGCAGCGGCCGGGCCTGGCCGCCGCGACGATCCGCCGCCTGCCGACGCCGCTGGCCAGGCAGACCCGGGAGCTGACCGCGGCGCTTCGCGACCTGCACCGGCTCTCCGCGGGCTGGGGCGGCGGCGGGGTGGAGGCGGCAGCGCCGGCGCCGCTCGACGAGCTGGTGCGCGCCTACCACGAGGGCGAGCGCCGCTTCGGGGTCGATTGGCACACCCTGGCCGCGATCAACCTGGTCGAGTCGTCGTTCGGGCGGGCCCGCAGCGCCAGCGTCGCCGGCGCCCGCGGGCCGATGCAGTTCATCCCCTCGACCTGGCGCCGCTACGGGCTCGGCGGCAACGTCTACGACCCCCACGACGCGATCGTCGGAGCCGCCAACTTCCTCTCCCGCTCCGGCGCCCCGGCCAGCTACGGCCGCGCGCTGTACGCCTACAACGCCTCGGTCCTCTACGTCGACGCGGTGCAGCGCTACGCGCGGCTGCTCGCCCGCGACCGCCAGGCGCTCTACCTGCTCTACAGCTGGCCGCACCCTTAGCCCGGCCCCTTGCGCGGCCGACTGGCGGGTGCGAGTGTGGGGGCGAAACTCACGACGAAGGAGAAAGCGATGCCGAAATACCTGATCACGGCGAATTACTCGCCGCAAGGGGCCGAGGGAGTCAAGAGCAAGGGCGGCAGCAGCCGCCGCGACGCCGTCACGCATGCCGTCGAGGGACTCGGCGGCAGCCTCGAGAGCTTTCACTTCGGGTTCGGCGAGCACGACGCCTACGTGATCGTCGACATGCCGGACAACGAGGCTGCCACTGCCGTCGCCCTGACCGTCAATTCGTCCGGGGGCGCCTCGGTCGAGACGATCGTGCTGCTGACTCCCGAGGAGGTCGACGAGGCAGCCAAGCGCTCGGTCGATTACACGCCGCCCGGCGGCTGAGCCTCAGGGCTGGTAGTTGAGGACGAACGGGCCGCAGGGGCCGTCGGCGCTGGTCTGCGGTTGGCCGTTGATGTCCTTCGGGGTGATCGTCAGCTTCGAGCTCGTCGCCTCGACCTCGCCGTAGCTGAACTGGTCGATGATCGAGCACTGCATTCCGAGCCCGAACGGGGGTGGGGGCTCGAAGAACAGCTGGTCGATGAGGCTTCCACCCCCCGGGACTCCGGTCGCCTGGTCTATCTCGAGCCCGAAGTTGGCGGTCGCGGCCGGGCCAACGGTCACGTCGAGGATGCCGCTGTTGACGGGGCCGCCCGGCTCGAGGGTCTTGAAACGGGCGTCGTTGACGAGCGTCGCGTGGACGTCGGTGCTCAGGAAGACGACGTTCTTGACTCCCTGAAGGCCCTGCAGGACCCGCTGGCGATCGGCCTCATAGCCCTCCCAGCGGTCGTACGGCAGCGCGTAGTACTGCTGGATCGGCACCTCGTTGACGACCACCTTGAAGCGCGCGTCGGAGCTCTTGACGTCGTGCAGGAACCGCGCCAGCTGCGGCTTGCCGAGCAGGGTCCGATCGGGGTCGTTGATCGCCGCCAGGCAGGCGGCCGAGACCGGCTGGGCAAGCGAGGGGATCAGCGCGGCGAAGGCGTTGCGGACGTTCTGCGGCGCGGTCGGCGCCAGGTCCGGCTCCCCGGTCGCGGGGTTGTCGCAGGCGCCGTTGACTGTCGCTTTCGCGGAGCGGAAGGTGCGCTCGTCGAGGAAGAAGAGCTCCAGGTTCTTGCCCCAGCGCACGGTCTTGTACAGCCCCGTCGAAGGGGCTCCAGTGCACGGGTGCGTAGTCGGTGAACGCCTTCAGCCCGCGCAGGTAGAGCAGCTGGCCGTTGGTTGTCGCGCTCGAGAAGACGTTCTCGAAGCGGGAGAAGTCGTTTATGAACTCGTGGTCGTCCCAGTGCGAGTAGAAGCCGGCGGCGCCGCGCAGGTCGGCGAGCTTCGGCCTGGGCCAGGTTGATCTTGTACTTGGCCCACTTCTGCGGGACCGTGATCGCGACCGGGTTGAGCTTGCCCGGCACCTCGCTGTCGGAGTAGATCGTGTCGCCAAGCGCGATGTTGAAGCGGTTGTTCTCATCCTGCATCCGCTTGAAGACGTCGAAGTTGTTCCAGAACGGCTGCGTCTGCCCGGGCGTCGTCTCGGCGTCGTAGTCGCCGGTCCAGCCGAAGCGGATCGCAGCGTTGTCGTTTCGGCCCGGGGCGGTGACGAAGGTGCCGACCTTGCTGACCGCGTAGCCGCGGACGAACCGGTACCAGTAGCGGGTGTTGGAGTGCAGCCCGCCGGACGGTGCGCTGGACGGTGAGGTCATTGAGATGGCTGGCGAAGACCAGCGAACGGTCCGCGACGTGGTGGAAGCTGCTGTCGGTTGCCACCTGCAGCAGGGCGAAGCCCGACTGGTCGGAACGCGCCCAGAGCTTCGCCGAGCTCGACGTCACCTCGCCCCCCGCGACTCCGAAGCTCCAGCCGGCGGCGCTTGCGGCGGTCGGCGGGGCCAGAAGCGCGATTGCCGCGCTGGCGAGAAGTGCTCGGACGGTGACACGCATTGCACGCTCCTTGTGCTGGCGGGACGGCGATCCTTCGCCTGCCTGCTCGGTCCAACCTATAGCGCCGGACCATAATCTGGCAACCCCCGCTCTCAGGAAACTCTCAGGTTTGGCGAGGATGATTGCCAGGCATGCCTGACGACCTGCGCGTACTCGTCGTCGACGACGACCGCAACATCGCCGACGTGCTCTCGATGGCGCTGCGCTACGAGGGCTTCGCGGTCGAGGTCGCCGACGGCGGCCGGGCGGCGCTGAAGGGGGCCGAGCGCTTTCGCCCCCACCTGATCGTCCTCGACGTGATGATGCCCGACCTCGACGGCTTCGAGGTCGCCAAGCGGCTCGGCGAGCGGCGCTCGGAGATCCCGATCCTCTTTCTCACCGCCCGCGACACGACCGAGGACAAGGTCCGCGGCCTCACCCTCGGCGGCGACGACTACGTCACCAAGCCGTTCAGCGTCGAGGAGCTGCTGGCCCGGATCCGTTCGATCCTGCGCCGGGTCGGGCTGGCCAAGCAGGACGGCAGGCACCTGGACTTCGCCGACCTCGAGCTCGACGACGACACCCGCGAGGTGACGCGGGGCGGCGAGCTGATCGAGCTCACCGACACCGAGTACCGGCTGCTGCGCTACCTGATGCTGCATCCGCGCAGCGTCCTGACCCGGGCCCAGATCCTCGACCACGTCTGGGAGTACGACTTCGGCGGCGACGCCCGGGTGCTCGAGACCTACGTCAGCTACCTGCGGCGCAAGCTCGAGAGCCACGGGCCGCGCCTGATCCACACCGTGCGCGGCGTCGGCTACGCGCTGCGGGTGCCGCGGGGCTGAGATGTCGCTGCGGCTGCGGCTCCTGCTCACCCTGCTCGCTCTCGCCGCGGTCGGGCTGGTGATCGTCGACGCAGTCTCCTACAGCTCGCTTCGCTCCCATCTCTCGCAGCGGGTCGACCAGCAGGTCGAAGTCGGCGCGGGGTCCGGCGACGATTGCCTTGTTCGGCCGCCGCGGAAGCCGCAGGCTCTCGCCGCGGCGGCGAGCTCCGCGTGTCCCGAGTGATCCCGCCGGGGGCCAACGTGGGGCCGCAGCCCGGCGGCGGTACGGCAGCGGTGCCCCCACCGGGCGCCGGGCCCCCCGGCGCCTTCCAGCTTCCGCCCGGGACCTACGGGATCCTCAGAAACGCCAAGGGCCGCGACGATCAGGCACATCGGCTTCAGCTACGGGGAGACGGGCCTGCCGGCTCCGGCGCTGCCCGCGAGCTTTCCGGTCTCGGGCCCCGAGGGTCCGGTGCGGACCTTCACGATGCCCGCCCGAAGCGGCGACACTGCCTTCCGGGCCGCCGCGTTTCACCCGCCGGGCAGCTCGCTCACAGCGGTCGTGGCGGTGCCCCTCGACGACTTTCACGACACCCTGCGCCACGTCGAGCTGATCGGTCTGATCGTCACCGGGTCGGTGCTGCTCGGACTCGGGATCCTGGCCTGGGTGCTGATCCGGGTCGAGCTGAGGCCGCTGGAGCAGATGGGTGAGACGGCGGGCCGGATCGCCGGCGGCGATCTATCCCAGCGCGTCGAGGAGACCAATCCCGCGCACCGAGGTTGGGCGGCTGGGCGGCTCGCTGAACTCGATGCTGGGCCAGATCGAGGAGGCCTTCGACCAGCGCGAGGCCAGCGAGCAGCGGATGCGGCGCTTCCTCGCCGACGCCTCGCACGAGCTGCGAACCCCGCTGACCTCGATCCGCGGCTACGCCGAGCTGTTCCGGATGGGCGCGGTCCGCGACCCGGCCGAGCTCGAGCGGGCGATGGGCCGGATCGAGCAGGAGTCGGCGCGGATGAGCGGCATGGTCAACGACCTGCTCCGGCTCGCCCGCCTCGACGAGGTCCGCGAGCCGGTCCGCGAGCGGGTCGATCTCGGCGCCCTCGTCTCCGAGGCGTGTGCCGACGCCCGGGCGGCGGCTCCGGAGCGCCAGATCTCCCTCACCGCCCCCGAGCGGCTTGCGGTCCTCGGTGACGCCGACCTCCTGCACCAGGCCGTCGCCAACGTCCTCGCCAACGCGATCGCCCACACGCCGGGCGGCACTCCGATCGAGCTGACCCTGGAGCGGGACGGCGGCAAGGCGATGATGAGAGTGCGCGACCACGGGCCGGGAATCTCCGGCTCGGAGCGGGAGCAGATCTTCGAGCGCTTCTGGCGCCGTAGCGAGGACCGGGGCCGCGATACCGGCGGGGCCGGACTGGGGCTGGCGATCGTCGCCGGCGTGGTCCATGCCCACGGCGGCAGCGTCGCGGTCGAGAACCACCCCGAGGGCGGTGCGGTCTTCACCCTCGAGCTTCCGGTCGAGGCCGGGGTTCCTGCCTGAAGACGGACGGCCCGCCCCTGGTCAGGGGCGGGCCGTCGGCTTGGCGTCGGATCGGGTTGGCGCCCGATCAGTTACCGCGACGCGCCATCGGAGCCATCGGCGGGAGTCCGGGGGGAAGTCCGCCGACGCCCGGTGGCGGGGGCAGGCCGCGGTGGTGACGGGTGAGGTTCTTGATGAAGGCATCGTCGGAGGCGTAGACGAAGGTCTTCTCCGGCGACTGTGAGACGTGAGCCTGGTCGCCTTCCTGGAGGTCGCTCAGGTCGGCCTTCTTGCCGTTGCGGATCACCGTCGCGTCGCTCGGGATCTCGAGCGTCGCCGTCTTGTAGGTCGCATCGTCGGTTCCCTCGGTGATCGTCAGCTGGTCGCCGGAGACGGACTTGACCTTGCCGTTGTCCTGGGTGATCGTCTCGAAGTCATCGCCGGACTTGGTCGGGACGACCATCTCCGAATGCACCGGCGGGCCTCCGAATTCGCGCGGCCCGCGAACGACGACGCCCCTCCTACCCCTGGCCCGGAACCTCTGCACGGCTGCCCCGGGCGGGGGGCCAACCGCGAAGCCGAACTCCGGCGGGCCCGCCGGGGCCGAGTTGCCGTTCTTCGACGGCGCGGCGGCGCCGGTCGCGATGCCGACCATCGCGGCGACCGCCGCGCAGGCTGCGATCGCGGCACCGGTTTGCATGAGTCGGGAACGCTTCATCATTTCGATCCTCCTTCGCTGTTCGGGCCGGGTTGTCTCCGCCCGTCCTCAGGGACCCTCGCGGGCAACCCTGGGAGGCGCCTGAGATCAGCCCGAGAATCCGCCCGGAGGCTGGGGCAGGTTCTGGCGGCAGGCCTGCATCGCCTTGCGGGCCTTGGCGCTGCCGAAGAACTGGGGGCGTCCGGAGGGCGGCCCGCCGGATTGCGGGGAGCCGCTGCCGGGCGCGGGAAGCGCGCCGCTTGTCGGGGCGGCGGGGAGGTCGACGCCATGCCTGCGCATGCAGCTCGCAAAGCGCCGCAGCGCGGCGGGATCGGCGCCTCCCGGGGCGCCCTGGCCGAGGCCGGGTGGGGCATTGCCCTGGTCGAAAGTGGTGGTCGGCGAATCCGAGCCGCCGCATCCGCTGAGCAGCAGCACGATCGCGACCAGGGCCAGGGCGATCCTCGAGCTCACAGCCCGATCCGCAGGGCCGCGGCGGGATCCTCGGCCGCCGAAGCAGCGCTCAGCACCATGCCGTCCTGCATCCGCAGCAGCAGCGGCGCCGCGTCGGCGATCGCCGGGTCGTGGGTGACCAGGACCACGGTCTGCCCTTCCTGCTCGGAGATCTCGCGCAGCAGGGCGAGCACCTCGGAGCCGGTCTTCGAGTCGAGGTTGCCGGTCGGCTCGTCGGCCAGCAGGACCCGCGGTGAGTTGGCGAGCGCCCGGGCGATCGCCACCCGCTGCTGCTCCCCGCCCGAGAGCTGGCCGGGCAGATGCTCGGCGCGCGCTCCCAGCCCGACCATCTCGAGCAGCTCGCCGACCCGCTGGCGGCGCTGCTCGGCGCCCATCGAGTCCGGCGCCAGCGCCGCCTCGACGTTGGTGGCGGCGGTCAGGGTCGGGATCAGGTTGAACTGCTGGAAGATGAACCCGAAGGCCTTGAGGCGCAGGTCGGCGAGCCGCGCGTCACCGAGGCCGCCGAGGTCGGTCCCCTCGAAGCGCACCGTGCCTGAGCTTGCTCGATCGAGGCCCCCGAGCAGCTGCAGCAGGGTTGACTTGCCCGACCCGCTCGGGCCGGCGACGACGATGAACTGGCCCTTCGCGATCGTCAGCTCGACCCCGCGAAGGGCGGCGACCTCGGCATCGCCGTGGCCGTAGCGCTTGTCGACTCCGTAGAGCTCATAGAGCATTGCTGCCTCCTGTCGGTGGGTTCTCATTCGAGGCTGCGCAGCGCCTCGGCGGGGCGAAGTCGTGCGGCGCGGCTCGCTCCCACCGCGCCGGCCAGCAGGCCGCCGAGCAGGGCGAGCCCGATCGCCAGAAGCAGGGTCGAGAGGTCGACCGGGGCGGTCAGCGAGATGCTGCTCGAGCCGGTGGTGATCTGGCCCTGGCCGAATGCGCCCGGCCCGGCCGCCGTGGCAGCCTGGGCGACGGTCGCCTGAAGGGTGGGGCCGAAGGCGCTGATCAGGGCGGCGCCCCCGATCCCGATCGCCAAGCCCAGCAGCCCACCGAGGGCTCCCTGGGCCAGCGATTCGGCGGTGACCTGGCGGACGACTAGCCGCTGGCGCCAACCGATCGCCTTCAGGGTGCCCAGCTCGCGCGTTCGCTTGCTGACCGAGGAGAGGGTGAGCAGGCTGGCGATCATGAAGGCGGCGGCGAGGGCAACGATCGCCAGCGCCGTGCCCAGCTTGTCGGAGAGGTTCTTGGCGTCGACCAGCGATCCGGAGACGCGGTCGGCGAGATCCTTCGCCGTCGTCACCTTGGAGCCGGCGAATGTCACTTCGATGCCCTTGGCGACGCTGTCGACCTGGCCGGCGCTCGCCGCTCGGACCCGCAGCACGTTGATCCGTCCCTCGCGATCGGAGAGCTTCTGAAGCACCCCGAGGCGCAGGTAGATGTCGGACGCCTGCCCGCCCAGCGGAGCCCGGGCGATGCCGGTGATCTTGAACTTCTCGTCATGGACCGTGATCGGGTCGCCGACCGAGAGCTTGTTGTCGTTGGCGTAGCTCTGGCTGAGGACCGCCTGATGCTTGGCGCCCTTGCCGGAGTGGAAGTATTGGCCGCGTATCAGCTGCGACGGGGTGACCAGCGCCAGGTCGGGGGCCGAGGTGTCGACGCCGGAGATCGTCGATTGGTCGAAGTTGATGCTGTTCGGGGGGCCGACGCCGATCGCCGCGCCCCCTGCCGGCGGCCGCTGGGCGTTCTCCGGCACCCTGCCGGAGACGTGCATCAGATTGAGGGTCAGCGCCGGTGCCGTCTCGCTGACGCCGCCGACCGCGGCGACCTTCTTCGCCTCGCTCTCGGGGAAGCTGAGGTCGGTGGTGATGAAGTTGTCGGTCGAGAAATGCTCACCCGGGTTGCCGAGGTTCTGCAACCCGAACCGCACCCCGCCGTTCTCCCTGCGCAGCTCGCGCTGCTCCTTGGCCGAGAGCTGCGGCGGCCCGCCGGAGCCCGGCGTGAAGGTCTGGTCGCTGCCCGAGCCCGACACCTGCAGCGGCCGGCTGACCGACATGTCGGTGCCGACCCCGGTCAAGGGTTCGAGCACCTTCGACTGCGCCTCGTCGAGGCCGTTCGACAGCGCCACCACTGTGGCCACAAGCCCGACGCCGATCCCGAGCCCCAGCGAGGTGACGATCGTGCGCCCCTTGCGGCGGCGAAGCTCGGAGATGGCGTAGCGCAGGTAGAACACGGCGGCTCCTTTCGACGAAGGTCGGGCGCCGTCAGATCAGCAGCCGAAGCTGAGAGGCGGCTGAGAGCTGCTTGAGACTGGGAGGAGATGCGCGGCCGAGAACTGCGCGCGACGCGGTCAGGCGCCGGGCCGCGCCAGCCGCGCGATTGCCTCGTCGGGCTTGACCCCGGCCCGGCGCAGAAAGCGAACCAGCGTCATCTCCGCCTCGGTGATCGGCTTCTGGGTGTCGTCCGAACCCATGAGACGGCCCGGATCGAGGTCCAGCGCCGCAGCGAGATGCATGTAGACGTAGAGCGGCGAGTTCGCGTATCCCTTCTCGATCCGCGACAGCAGGCCGTTCGAGTAGCTGCCGCCGCGTGGCCGCTCCACACGGCGCAGGAGCATCCCCTGGGTCAGGTCGCGACGCATCCGGGCCCTGCGCACCCGGGCGCCGACCATCTGCGAGTAGGGGGTGGAGTAGAAGAGCTCCCAGCGGTTCAACGTCTCGATCTCCTCATAGCTGGACGACTTGACCGGGCGGGTGTTGTAGAGCCAGTGGTAATCGAGGCGGTGGCGGCCCACGCCTGCTCAAGGATTGGCAATGGGCACCCCTTCCAGCTGCCCTGGGGGTTTTCGGAAATTCTTTGCGTCAGAAGAAAACCTGCGCTGTCAGAGCAAAACACCTTGCATGACAGCGAACGGTTTTCACCAGGGTGCAAACGATTTGCGCCCTGCTCAAAGATTTTTACGAAAACTCCCAGGGGCTCCGCAGGGGCCCCCAGGGCTTTGCGGGGCGTCCGTGATGGGCTTCCGCCTGTGGACAGGGGTGGCTTCTTCAGCGCCCGGGACGGGCAGGCGCTAGCCGTGCAGAACCCGGCGCCGGCGCAGGACCCGCTCGGCGATCGGCAGCAGCTCGCGGACGCTCTCGGCGCTGGCCTCGTCGAGGTCGCCGCGCAGCGCCAGGTTGGCGGCGTTGCCGACTTCGCCACGGCGTTCGCTGAGCAGCTCCATGTCCTCCTCGTGGCCGGGGTCCTTCAGGGCCCCGCGCAGCTCGACCAGCAGCGCCTCGAGCCCGACCCGAAGCTGCAGGGCGGCCTCGCGCATGTGGCCGGCGTCGAGGTCGAGCCGCGCCCGGGCGAGCATCGTCTCGCAGGCGTCGAGGCTCTCGCGCCCGCCCAGCACCGCGGCGATCCGCTCCTGGGGGCGCAGGTCGGCGTCGCGGCGGGCGCGGCGGCCGCGCAGCGGCGCGCCGGGCTCAAGCTCGCGGGCCTGGGCCCACTCGCCCTCGGCGACCTGCTCGCCGCTTCCGTAGCCGACCCGGATCGCCTGCGCGTGCTCGGCGCTGCGCGCCTGCACGTAGGGGTCGCCCGCGGCGGCGCGCTGGACGGCGAGCGCCCGGTTGAGCAGCCGCAGCCCCTCCTCGGCGGCGTCGGCGAGCGCCTCGTGGTCGGCGGCGACCTGATCGAGCCAGGCCGCGGCATCCTCCTCGCCGGAGAAGGGGTCGGCGCGGACGGCGGTGACCCTGGTCAGCGGCAGCTCGGCGGTCTCGGCGGCCTCGGCCTCGCGGGCGCGGCGCCGGCGCTTGCCCGCCCTTGGGGCACCGACCGTCTGCACGACCAGTACCTCCTGGCGTCCTTCCTGACCACCGGCGCGGGCCAGATAGCGGCCGTCGCCGAGGCCGATCCGGCCTGCGAACTCGAGCTGCGCGAAGGGAAAGAGCTGAGCCTCAGCTATGGCCGAAGCCTAATCCGTGCCGGCGCTGGTCTGCTTCTGCTTCGTCTTGCCGTTGCCGGCCGGCAGCGCCGCCTTGGAGGGCTTCAGCGGCACCTGCGGGTTCTGGATCTCGCCCAGGCGCTTGATCAGCCGCTGCCACTGGTCGGGCTTCAGCATCGCGGTGAACTGCTTGTCGAGCTCGCCGGAGCTGTAGATCGGGTGGTAGCCGACGTGGACGTGGTCGTAGTGGTCGGCGAGGGGGAAGCTCTGGGGTCCGGGGAAGTCCATCAGGGAGATGATCTGGTGCGGCGCCATCGTTCCCTGCAGCTCGAGCAGCGACTGGATCAGGGCGGCTGCCAGCGTTCCCGGCCCCTGGTGTCCGGTGACCGGGATGCCGTTGATCATCGCGATGTCCATCGCGTCGCCGGTCGTGTGCTCGCTGACGTTGCCCGACGCGGTCATGAAGCTGTGGCCGCACTTGAGCGAGGTGATCGTCAGGCGGAAGCCCTTCTCGACCAGGTACTCCATCGAGGCCAGGATGCGGCGGTCGATCTGCCCGGTCTGGATGTCGGTGCGCCCGCAGGAGTAGATCTCCAGCCGCGGGTCGGCGAGGACGCGGCGGATCAGCGCCTCCTTCGACATCAGCAGCACGCCGCCGACGCCGAGGTTGCTGGCGAACGGGTTGCGGCCGGCGGCGCGGTAGATCGCCGTCGCCTCGAGCAGCTTCCAGCCGTCGAGTATCGGCTTCGGGTCGATCCGCGGGGCGCCGCGGCCGGCGGGCCGGATCGAGAAGTTGATGTGCGGGGCGGCGCCGCCCTCCGGGCCGCCGACCCGGGCCAGGATCGTGCCCCCGACCACCTTCGAGCCCTCGCGCAGGCGATCGAACTTGGCCTCCTTGCGGTTGAGCCCGAGGACGTCCTTGAAGTAGTTCTTGAAGGTCGTGTAGGCGGGCAGCTTCTGGCCGGCCATCGAGTCGAGCTGGCGGCCCAGCGACTCGCTCGAGCGGGAGACCGTCTTGGTGTCGCCCGAGCCGCCGCCGACCGTCGCCGGCCCCTTCGGCGCCTTGTCGCTCGGCGGGCTGACCAGCTGGAAGTCCTTGGCGTTCAGCTTCGCCGGCTTGGGGACGGGATGGCTGCGCGCGATGCTTCCCAGCTGCGCGTAGGTGAAGCGGTTGCCGTAGGCGTCCTGGAGGACCACGAATCGGCCCAGCTTCGGGCTGGTGCCGATCTGCTTGATCACTCCGTCGTTGACGGCGACGACCGGGGCGCCCTTGCGCGAGTAGATGTTGATCCCGCGCCGGGTCGGCGAGGACTGGATCACGTTGGCGGCGTTGCCGTACTCCTTGCGCCCGGTCTTGGAATCGTGGATCGCCTGGCGGGCCGAGATGTCGTCGGCGTAGCGGGCGTTGGCGGCGATCGGGAAGTGGGCGCCCTCGGTGAGGCCGGTCAGCGAGCCGAGCAGGTCCTCCGGGATCTTTCCGTAGGAGCGCGCGTAGAGCAGGACCTCGTCGACGTACCAGTCGGCGTGGTTGTAGGAGAAGATCGCCGAGCGCAGGTCGTCGCTGCCGCCGGCGGCGCGCAGGTAGCGGGCGGCGGCGCAGATCGCGTCGACCGGGTTGTAGGGGTCCTTGCGCCCGTCGCCGTTGGCGTCGACGCCGTAGGCCTCCCAGGTCGATTGGATGAACTGCATCCAGCCCATCGCGCCGGCGCTGGAGACGTTGAGGTTGGTGCCGAACGCGGTCTCGATCTTGTTGATCGAAGCCAGAACCTGCCAGGGGATGTCGTACTCGGTCCCGCAGGCCTGGTAGATCGGCAGCAGGAAGGGCGGGATCTCGAACTGGTCGATGACGAAGTTGGGGACTCCGATCGGGGCGGGGCCAAAGGCTGCAATCGTGGTTGAGGGATTGGAGACGGTGGGGGTGCCGTTGTCCTGGTAGGGATGGGCGGGGGGCTTGAGGTTGAGCTTCTGCTGGTTCTTCTTCTGGTACTTCGACTTGCCGGGGCCGACGCCGCCGGTCTTGCCGTTTCCGCCGGCCGCGCCTCCGGCCCTGCCGCCCGGGGAGACGGTGATCGAGGTCCCGTTGGCGCCCGAGGGAGAGGTGGTGGTTGTGGTGCCCGGGGTGGTCGTCGTCGATCCGCCGCCGGTCGAGCCGCCGCCACCGCCGCCGAGCGGGCCGCCGCCGCCTCCACCGCCGCCGCCGGGGGGCGCAGGCAGGTTCGGCGTGGTGACGTTGGGGATGCAGATCAGGTTGGTCGGATCGAGGATCTGCCCCGCCGGGCAGTTCGGGACCGAGATCGTCGGCACGTTGATGCCGGTGCCGGGCACCGAGGCGCCGCTGGCGGGACCGCCGCCGATCACGCCTGCGGTAAGCGCAACCGCAACCGCGACCGCGATCGTCAATACGAGCTGTCTCCTCATCTGCCGCCGTACCCCGTCTCTCCCCGCAAGCCCCCTGGCAAATCGCACTCCCTTGCTTTCGCGACCGCCTGCTTACGGCATCGCAACGCTACCCATCCGCCCACCCCTTCGCAACCGGGAACCGTGCGCACGGCCGAGCCGTGGCACGGGCGTCGGAGCGGCCGCTTAACACCACCCCAACATGCCCGAACTCGGTAGGCTGGCGCCCCCATGGGCGACGAGGAATTTCGCCAGGAAGGCATCCGCTCCCGCGGCAGCGACGCGGTCGGAGACCTGGCCAACGCGCTGCTCGACAACCCGCTGTTCAGCCAGGCGCTGGAGCGGGCCCTGGGGATGGGCGAGAAGGCGGCCCAGGCCCAGCGGCGCGCGATGGACGCCGTCGGCCTGCCCTCGGCCGACGAGCTGGCCCGCCTCGAGCGCCGGCTGCGCTCGCTCTCGGACCGCCTCGAGTCGCTCGAGGATCAGCTCGACCGGGTCGCCCGCGACGTCGGGGCGATGCGCCGCCAGCTTGCCGAGGACGCCGAAGTCCCGGCCAACCAGTCGAGTCTGAAGGTCAACCCGAAGTAGAGAGTGCGGCGAGGGCGAGCCGGCCCATCCGGGCAGACGCCTGCAGCAGCTCCTCGTCCGAGATCGCCTCGCCTTCGCGGTCGCTGACCGCGAGAAGGGAAGCGACCTCGACCCCGCAGCGCGGCCCGGCCGCGAACAGCGCCGCCGCCGCCATCTCCACCGCCACCGCGCCGCGACGGCGCCAATCGTCGGCCGGGCGGCCGTCGAGCTCCCCGACCAGGTCGGTGCTGGCGACGCTCACCCGCCGCAGACCCTCGGCCTCGGCGACTCCGGCGAGCACCGAGCCCAGACCCGGGTCCGGGGCGACGGCGCCCTCGCCGCTGAGCTCGCGGCTCACCCCGTCGGCGCTGATCGCCTCGGCGACCAGCAGCAGCTGGCCCAGCTCGAGCTCCGGCTCGACCGCGCGGCAGGTGCCGACCTGGACCGCGCGCCGAACCCCGTTGGAGGCGAGCTCGGCGAGGACCATCGCCGCGCTCGCGGCCCCGATCCCGATCGACTGGATCGTCAGCTCGCGGCCGTCCTCGGTTTCGCCCCAGTAGCCCCAGAGGCCGTGGCTGTGGTTGCTCATCTTCGGCTTCACCAGCAGCTCCTGGGCGAGGCCGAGGGCGCGGTGCGGATCCCCGGGCAGCAGGGCGTCGGCGGCGATCGGTGCGGTGGGGCGGAGGGGGTTCATCCGGAATAAGCTTTGCAGCGCGTGGCGGAGCAGCGGAACAAGGACGAAGCGCGGGGACTGCCGGACGGTCTGCGGAGCGCGATCGAGCGCACCTTCTCGGCGACCGCCGAGGGCGCCGCCGGCACCCGCGAGCGGGCCGAAGGGATGCTCGACGAGGTCGCGCGGCGCGGCCGCGAGGCTCGCGAGGCGGTCGCCGGGCGGGCGCAGGAGGCGCGTGAGAGCTCGGCCGGCGCGGCGTCGAAGGTGATCGAGGCGATCGAGGGGATGCGCCTCGCCAACCACGAGGACCTGCGGGAGCTCTCGGACCGGGTCGACAAGCTGTCGGCGCGGGTCGACGAGCTCGAGCGCAAGCCTAAGGTCGAGGGTTAAGGTGGCGCCCGGGCGGCGCGTGGTCATCACCGGGATCGCCAGCCACTGGGGCGGCGAGCTGGCGCGGCGCCTGGAGCTCGATCCGTCGGTCGAGTTCATCGCCGGCATCGACACCACCGAGCCCTCGAGCGACCTCGAGCGCACCGAGTTCATCGAGGCCGACATCCGCAACCCCGTCCTGGCCCGGATCCTGCCCGGCACCAAGGCCGACACCGTCGTCCACTGCGGGATCCTCTGGTACCCGGAGCCGGGGAAGTCGGCGCGGGCGCTTCACGACATCAACGTGATCGGGACGCTGCAGCTGCTCGCCGCCTGCGAGAAGCTCGACACCCTGCAGTCGCTGGTCGTCCGCAGCTCGGCCGCGATCTACGGGTCGGAGGGGGCGGCGCCCTCGTTCTTCACCGAGGACATGGCCCGGCGCTATCCGCTGAAGACGCGCTTTCAGCGCGACATCGGCGAGCTCGAGAGCTACTTCGAGAACTTCGCCCGCCGCCACACCGGCGTCACCTGCTGCCTGCTCCGCTACCAGCCCGAGATCGGCCCCCACCTCGACACCCCGCTGGTCCGCTACCTGCAGCTGCCCGTCGTCCCGACCCAGCTCGGCTTCGATCCGCGGCTGCAGCTGCTGCACGCCGACGACGCGACCGGGGCGCTGCTGGCGGCGACGCTGGACCCGATTCGCGGCCCGGTCAACGTGGCGCCGCGGGGGACGATCTCGCTGACCCGGACCCTGCGCCTCGCCGGCCGGCCGACCCTGCCGGTTCCGCATCCGCTCTTCAGGACGATGTTCGCCCAGCTGGGGCGCCGGCTCGGGGCGGCCGACCTCTACAACGACGGCGTGCTGCTGCTGCGCTACGGCCGCGGGGTCGACAACACGCGGATGCTCAACGAGCTCGGATACGAGCCGCGCTTCGACGCCGAGGGCGCGGTGCGCGACTTCGTCGAGCGAAGCGCCGCCAGCCGGCGGCTGTTCCAGTCGCCGCTTCCCGGCGCCCTGGCGCAGCGGCTGGGGGCGCGCTGACGATGAGCGCGACCGAGCGGACCCGCCTTGCCGGCGAGCAGGCGCAGGCGGCCGCCGGGGCGGCGGAGTTCCTGCGCCGGATGCGCTCCGGGCTCAACGGCGGGCTCGACCCGATGACCGCCGCCGAGCGCGCGGCGGTGGCGCTGCCGAAGACGCTTCGCGACTCGGTCGAGCGGATCGGCCGGCGGATGGCGGGCCGCTACCACGAGGACGAGTGGGGCTTCGACGAGGAGTTCGCCGAGGCGGTCTATCCCTTCTTCGACTTCCTCTACGAGGTCTGGTGGCGGGTGCAGGCGACGGGGGTTCAGCACGTTCCCTCGCACGGGCGGGCGCTGGTGGTCTCCAACCACTCCGGCTCGCTGTTCCCCTTCGACGCCTCGATGCTGGTCGGGGCGATCATGAAGGAGCATCCGCTGCCGCGCTGGCCGCGGCCGATGGTCCTCAACTGGGCCTTCGAGCTGCCCTTCCTCAGCTTCTTCATGCGCAAGGTCGGCGGCGTGCCGGCCAGCCCCTTCAACGCGATCCGGCTGCTCGAGCAGGACGAGATCGTGATGGTCTTCCCGGAGGGGGTGAAGGGAACCGGCAAGGCGTTCCGCGACCGCTACCGCCTGCAGCGCTTCGGGCGCGGCGGTTTCGTCGAGGTCGCGATCCGGACCCGCTCGCCGATCATCCCGGTGGCGGTGGTCGGGGCCGAGGAGATCTATCCGAAGCTGGCCGACAGCCAGACCCTGGCGAAGCTGCTCGGCGCACCCTTCGTCCCGATCACGCCGACCCTTCCCTGGCTCGGGCCGCTGGGCCTGATCCCGCTGCCCTCGCGCTGGCGGATCGAGTTCTGCGAGCCGATCGACATCAGCGAGTACCCGCCGGAGGCGGCCGACGACCGCGCGCTTCTGTTCGAGATCTCCGAGCGGGTCCGGGTGACGATCCAGGAGCAGCTCTACGAGGCGCTGATCAGGCGCGGCTCGGCTTTCCTCTGAGCGCCTGCACTCACCGGTGCCGGCCGGGCGGCGATTTTCGACAGCCGGCAAAGCGACAGCGGCGCGCCGCTGGCCCGACCATTTGCCGCAATGGGCGAGGAGCGCAGACAGATCGTCGCCTTCGGCGGCGGGGGGTTCTCGATGGAGTCGGGCAACCCGCTGCTCGACGACTACGTGCTCGGGCTCGCTCCCTCGGCGCGGCCGCGGATCTGCTTTCTGCCCGCCGCGAGCGGCGACGCCGACCACTACATCGTCCGCTTCTACCGCGCCTTCGCGGCCGAGCCGCTGCGAGCCCTCGCACATCTCGCTGTTTCGCCGCGAGCAGGGCGCGCTCGACTTCCGCTCCCACCTGCTCTCCCAGGACGTCATCTACGTCGGCGGCGGCAGCGTCATCAGCCTGCTCGGGGTCTGGCGCGCGCACGGGATCGACTCGATCCTGCGCGAGGCCTGGGAGGCGGGGGTGGTTCTCTGCGGGCTCTCGGCCGGCTCGCTGTGCTGGTTCGCCGAGTCGGTGAGCGGCTTTCACGGCGAGCCGCGCGGGGTCGAGGGCCTCGGCTTTCTGCCCTGGAGCAACTGCGTCCACTACGAGGCCGGCGGCGAGCGCCGCGACGCCTACCGCCGCTTCCTGCTCGACGGGATGCGCCCCGGCTACGCCGCCGAGGACGGCGCCGCCCTTCACTTCAAGGGCCTGAAGCTCGACCGCGTCGTCGCATCGCGGCCCGCAGCGCGCGGCTGGCGGCTGGAGCGGCGCGGCGAGGGCATCTCGGAGATGCGGCTCGCGACCACCTTCCTCGGTGAGGAGCCGCCGAGCCGAGCCCGAGCTGGTGACGGTCTGATGCGGCGCATCCTCTGCATCGGCGGCCATGACTTCGGCGCCCGGCCCGGCGACCGCGCGACTGACCGACCTGGTCGTCTCGCTGGCCGCGAGGGGCCGGGCGAGCAGCCGCGCATCTGCCTGCTGCCGACCGCGAGCGGCGACGCCGCCGAGCAGAGCGCCCGCTTCTACAGCCGCCCTCGGCAACCGCGGCTGCGTCCCCAGCGAGCTGTCGCTGTTCCGGCTCGGCAGCCGGCCGGTGGTGGTGCGCGACCATCTGCTCTCCCAGGACCTGATCTACGTCGGCGGCGGCAACCTCGTCAACCTGCTCGCGGTCTGGGAGGCGCACGACCTCGGCGTCGCTCCTGCAGCTCGCCTGGGAGACGGGATCCTGATCGTCGGCCAGAGCGCCGGGGCGATGTGCTGGTTCGAGGTCGGGATCACGAAGGGCTCCGGCGCGCCGCGCGGTCGCTGCCGGGCTCGGGGTGCTGCCCGGCAGCCTCTGCGTCCACTACCGCGCCGAGCCCGAGCGCCGCCAGCTGATGCTCGAGGCCGTCGAGGAGCGGCGTCCCGAACGGCTACGGGATCGACGATCACGCGGCGCTGCTCTTCAACGAGCGCCAGCTGGCCGGGGTCTACTCGGCGCGCCGGGCGCGCCACCGCCTACCGGTGAGCTGGGACGGAGCGCAAAGTGGTCGAGTCGCCGTTGCCGCAGACGGTGCTCGAGCCGCGCCAGAACGGGGGGGGCGAGGCTCGGCGATCGCCGAGTTCGGCGCGCCGTGCGGCGCGGCGCTCGCGCGCTGGCTATGCGGGCACGCTGAGCCCGTCACGTTTGGAGCGGCGTCGACTGGGGCTGACAAATGGGAGAAACGCGGCGCCGAGATTTCCGACAGCCGTCCAAAGTCAGCCGCGGGTTGCCTCCTTACGGTGGCCGCAATCGGCAAACCGCGACCGTCGGGCGTGAGCTCCGGCGTGCAAGGAGGAACGCCAATGAAACGGAGGTTCCTGGCGGCGACCCGCTGGCGGTGCTCGCTTTCGCGGTCCTGCGCGCCCAGCGCATTCGCCGACCGACCGACCTGTCGAATTCGATCGCAGGAAAGCTGGATCCTCGGTCGGGATCAACACGACCTGGGTGATCGTCGCCGGCGTCTCTGGTGATGTTCATGCAGGCCGGTTCGCGTTCCTGGAGATCGGCTTCTCACGAGGCAAGAACGCCGGGGCGGTGGATCGCGAAGATCCTCATCAACTTCTCGATCGCGGCGATCGGCTACTGGGCGGTCGGGCTTTGCGCTCGCCTTCGGCGGCCGCTGGCAGCGATCGCCGGCCACGACGGGTTCTTCCTCGACTCAGCCTCGGCGCCAACAGCGTCACCGCGGTGGTGCACGACTTCATCCCAGCTTCGCGGTGATGTCGCTGTCCAACGCGACGGCGGCGCTGCTGTTCTTCCAGTTCGTGTTCTGCGCCGTCTCGCTGGCGATCGTCTGGGGCACGACGCTGGAGCGGATCAAGTTCGGCGCCTACGTGATCTACGCGATCGTCTTCAGCGACGATCATCTACCCGATCGTCGGCCACTGGATCTTCGGTGGCGGGCTCGGCTGCAGGCCGAACGTCGGGATGCAGGACTTCGCCGGTTCGACCGTCGTCCACCTGATCGGTGCGACGGGAGCGCTGGCGGCGCTGCTGCTGCTCGGCCCGCGGATCGGCAAGTACGGCCCCGATGGAAAGCCGCGGGCGATCCCCGGGCACTCGATGCCCCTGGTCGGACTCGGCGTGCTGATCCTCTGGCTCGGCTGGTTCGGGTTCAACCCGGGCTCGACGCTGGCCGCGATCGGCAAGCGCTTCGCGGAGATCGTCTTGGTCACGAACCTGGCGGCCGCCGCCGGCGTGTGTCGGCCGCGGTCACGGTGATCTACCTCAAGACGAAGACGATCGACATCGGCATGGCCGGCAACGGCGCGATCGCGGGACTGGTCGCGATCACGGCTCCGTCGGGCTACGTCGAGTATCTGGGCGGCGCCGATCATCGGCGCGGTCGCCGGCGTGATCGTCGTGCTCGGCGTGTTCGCGATCGAGAAGGTCCTCGACGACCCGGTCGGTGCGCTTTCGGCGCACGGCCTCGCCGGAATCTGGGGAACGCTCTCCTGCGGCATCTTCACCGCGCCGCGGCTGCCGAGCTCAACGGGGTCGGCGACGGGGCCTCTGGTACACGCGGCAGCTTCCCCCAGCTCGGCGCCCAGGCGCTCGGTGTCGGAGTCGCGTTCGCGTGCGTGTTCGTCGTGTCGCTACGTCGACGTTCTGCGCTGATCAAGCAGACGATCGGCCTGCGCGTCACCGAGGCCGAGGAGGACGCCGGGCCTCGACATCTCCGAGCACGGGATGTACGGCTATCCCGGAGCAGTTCATCCCGCAGCCGGAGTATCCGACCGGGTCCGCCGGGCACCGCGCCTCCAGCCGGCGGCCAGCGGCGGCGGCCACGCAATGACCGACGGCCACACCAGCCCAAGTAAGGAGGTCTGACGATGAAGAAGATCGAGGCATTCATCCGACACGAGGCGTTCGAGCCGATCCGGACCGAGTTGCTCGAGCGAGGGTTTCCCTCGATCTCGATACTCGAGGCCAAGGGCTCGGGTCGCCAGAAGGGGATAATCGAGCAGTACCGGGGTTCCACCCTGACCGTCAACGTGCGGCCGAAGCTGAAGGTCGAGATCGTCGTCGAGGACAAGGACAAGGGCCTCGTGGTCGAGACGATCCTCAAGCACGCCCGAACGGGCGAGGTCGGAGACGGGAAGATCTTCGTCCTGCCGGTCGAGGAGGCGATCCGCATCCGCACCGGCGAGGACGGCGAGGAGGTTCTCGACCCGCATACGGAAACGGAGATCCCGGCCTAAGGCCTGCGGACATACGATCGGACGAACAGGCGGGGCGGCCAAGCTCGTACGAGCGAGGCCGCCCCGCCGCAACCTCCGTCAAGGAAAGGAGACAAGGAGAGAAATGGCAACGATCAACGAGTCCAAGACCCGACCGGGCGACATCCTCGCCAAGGTGGAGGAGGACGGACATCGAGTTCATCCGCTTCTGGTTCACCGACATCAACGGCCAGCTGAAGAGCTTCGCCGTCGGCAAGGAGGAGCTGGAGGACGCGCTGGACGAGGGGATGGGCTTCGACGGCTCCTCGATCACCGGCTTCAACCGGATCGAGGAGTCGGACATGATCGCGATGCCCGACCCCGATACCTACGTCGTGCTGCCCTGGCGCGACGACGGCGGTCAGGGCAAGGGCAACGTCGCGCGGATGTTCTGCGACGTCCTGCGGCCCGGCGGCGAGCCCTACGAGGGCGACCCCCGGTTCGTGATGCGCCGTGCCCTGGCGCGCGCCGGCGAGATGGGCTTCGACACATTCAACCTCGGGCCGGAGCTGGAGTTCTTCTACTTCGCCTCCGACGAACTCAACGAGGACGGGATCCCGACGATCCTCGACAAGGGCGGCTACTTCGACCTGACGACGCTCGATGCGGCGTCGGATCTGCGCCGCGACACCGTCAATGCGCTGAAGAAGGTCGGGATCCCGGTCGAGTACACCCACCACGAGGTCGGGCCCTCCCAGCACGAGATCGACATGCGCTACGCCGAGGGGCTGCGGATGTCCGACAACGCGATGACCTATCGCACCGTGGTCAAGGAGGTCGCGCATCAGCACGGCGTCTACGCGACCTTCATGCCGAAGCCGCTGTTCGGCGAGAACGGCTCCGGGATGCACACCCACCAGTCGCTGTTCAACGAGGGCAAGAACGCCTTCTACGAGGAGGGCGGCCAATACCACCTGTCCGACACGGGAAGGGCCTACATCGCGGGTCTGCTCAAGCACGCGCGCGAGATCGCGCCCTGTTCGCGCCCAACGTCAACAGCTACAAGCGGCTGGTGCCCGGCTACGAGGCGCCGGTCTACTGCGCCTGGTCGCAGCGCAACCGCTCGGCCCTGGTCCGGGTGCCGATGTACCAGCCCGGCAAGGAGAAGGCGACGCGGTGCGAGCTGCGCTGTCCGGATCCGTCCTGCAACCCGTACCTGACCTTCGCGGCGATGCTGCACGCGGGGCTGGACGGGATCGAGCACGGCTACGACATCCCGGAGCCGATGGAGACCAACCTCTACGACCTCACACCCGATGAGCGGGACCAGCGCGGCATCGAGCAGCTTCCCGAGACGCTCGGCGAGGCGATCGAGGAGCTGGCCGACTCGGAGCTCGTCCGCAAGGCGCTGGGCGACCACATCTTCGAGCGCTACGTGGAGCTCAAGCGCGAGGAGTGGGAGGAGTACCGGGTCCAGGTCACCCGCTGGGAGCTCGAGAAGTACCTCCCTGTGCTCTGACCGCCGATGCGAGACCTCCACGCCACCATGCTGGGCGCCGTACTCGGCGGCGAGGGCCTGGAGGGCGTGGCGGAGCTCGCTTCGCTCGAGACCGGCGGGCCGGTGGCGATCGTGCTGCCGGCCCGCGGTCTCTCCGCCTCCTCGAACGGCGGGGTGGCCGGAGAGCTCGCGCGCTTCGTGGCCCGGCGCCTCGAGGGGGAGGACCCGCCCGATCCCGCCGGGCTTGAAGTCGCGGTTCCGGTCCAGGCCGGGGAGGACGAGATCGGCGCCGTCCTGGTGATGAGCTCGAACGGCTCGGCCCCCGGCGACGCACCGGCGATCGACAGCGAGGAGGTGGCGCGGGCGGTGGCCTTCGCCGCCGTCGCCGAGCTGGCGGTCGCCGAGGCCCGCGACGAGGTCGAGCACGAGGTGCGGGCGAGCCTGGTCGAGGATCTGCGGGCCGGCAAGGTCGAGGGCGCCGAGCGTCGAGCGGCGCGCCGCCCGGCTCGGCTGCGAGCTGCCGCACGGTGGGCTCGTGCTGATCGCCGAGCTGCGCTCGCAGAAGCCGCGCGGCGCCGCGGCCCTGGTCGAGTCGGAGTGGCCGGGGGCGCTGGCGGAGCCGATCGGCGAGCTGCTGTTCGCGATCCTGCCCGGAGCCGAGCAGGGGCCCGAGGCGGCGGCGGCGCGGGCGCGCAAGCTGGCCGGGCGCCTGCGCAGCCACGGCCCGGCGGCGGTCTCCTCGTTCTATCCCGACCCGGGCGACCTTCACCAGGCGGTGCGCGAGGCCGAGCTGGTGCTCGAGGTGGTGCGCCGCGACGGCCGCCTCGCCGAGCAGATCGACGCCGGCGCCGGCGACGGCGTCTACCGGCTGCTGTTCCGGGCCCTGGTCTCCGACCCCGGAGAGGTGCGCAGCTTCTATCAGGACACGGTCGCTCCGGTGGTCGCCTACGACCGCCAGTACCGCAGCGAGCTGCTGTCGACCCTGGAGGCCTACCTGGCCCAGGACTGCAACATGAACGCGACCGCGCGGGCGATCTTCGCCCACCGCCACACGGTCGCCTACCGGCTCGATCGGGTGCGGGAGCTGAGCGGGCTGGACCCGGGCTCGAGCTCGGACCGCGAGCGGCTCGGCCTCGGGATCAAGGCCTACCGGATCCTCGAGCCGACCCTGCCGAAGTAACGAGCTCAGCGAGGGAGGACGACGCTGCCGTCCTCCTTGACCTCGAACGACGGGTTATGGGCGACCTCCCAGACGTGTCCATCGGGATCGCGAAAGCCACCCGCGTAGCCGCCGTAGAACGTCTCGCCGGGCTGGCGCGTGATCACAGCGCCGTTTCTTTGTGCATGGGCGATCACTTCGTCGACCTCGTTGCGCGAGGAGACGTTGTTGGCCAGCGCGATGCCGCCCCAATCCGCCCCTTCGTCCTCGATACCCATGTCCCCAGCGAGCTTTTCGCGGGACCAGAGGACGACGACGACGCCGTTGGCCTGGAAGAAGGCCGTTTCCTGGACGTCGCTTGTGACATCCCATCCGAGCGCCTCATAGAACGCCTTGGCGCGCGCGTAGTCAGAGACACCGAGCGTGATCAGCGAGACGCTTTGCTTCATGGCTTCACCTCCGGATTGCCAGCTTATGACCTGGCCGGTGAATAGCATCGGCCCATGGGCGCAGCACTGGGCTGGGGCGCGCTGGCCGCCTCCTCACTTGTCATCGGCGCGCTGCTTGCCTCCGCTCGCTCCTGGGACGAGCGCCAGGTCGGCCAGGTGCTGGCCTTCGGCGCCGGAGCGCTGATCAGCGCTGTCAGCTTCGAGCTGGTCGAGGAGGGGATCGACGTCGGTGGCGGCGACTCGACCGCGATCGGGCTCGGCCTCGGCGCGATCACCTACTTCTTCGCCGACGGCGCGCTGGGGCGGCGGTTTTCGGGCGGGCGGGGGCGCTCGGGACGCATGCAGGCTGCCCCGGCGGGGCCGGCACTGGCGCTGGGAGCGTTCCTGGACGGAGTGCCAGAGCAGCTGGTGCTCGGGATCTCGGTCGCCAGCGGCGAGGGCGTCGGCGCCGGGCTGCTGGCGGCGATCTTCGTCTCCAACCTGCCGGAGTCGATCGGCTCGGCGACCGAGATGGAGCAGGCGGGCTCGCGGCCCGATGCTGCGGCTGTGGTGCGCGGTCGCTGGTGACGACGATCGCCACGGTCGTCGGCTACGCGGCTGCAGATGCCGCCTCGGCCGACCTGCGGGCCGGGATCGACGGCTTCGCCGCCGGCGCCCTGCTGGTGCTGCTGATCGACTCGATGATTCCCGAGGCGAGCCGGAAGGCCGGACGGGTCGCGGGCCTGATCACCACGCTGGGCTTCGCGGTCGCCGCAGGGCTCTCGACCGTCGAGCTGCACGCGGGCGCGGCCGTCCTTCGCGAGCCGCAAATTGCGCATAGACTCCGCCCGCATGCCCGCCACGGCGGCCACGAGCGGAGGAGAGTCTCGAGCGGATCGAGTTCGCTCGGCGGATGAGCTGCGCGACGTCCTCAGCGCCCTGCTGGCCGAGATCGACTCCGTGGGGGAGCTCGGAACGCGGATGCGATCGGCGCAGGTCTCCTACCGCTACGTCTTCTCTGACATCGACCTCTCGCTCACCGTGGTCAGCTCCGACGACGGCGATCACAACATTCGCTGGTCGTTCTCGGACGACCCGGAGCTGCAGCCCCGGCTCACCCTGGAGATGAGCTCGGTGGTCGCGAACCGCTATCTCCAGGGCCGCGAGAACCTGGCGATTGCGATGGCTCGCGGCCGGGTCCGCTGCTCGGGCGAGTCGCGGGCGGCGCTCAGCCTGCTCTCGGTCAACCGCCAGCTCGTCGCCTGCTACAGGCGGATCCTGGAGCAGGATTTCCCGCATCTGCTGCTGCGTTAAGTCGGCTTGACATCGACCCCCCCGGTCGTATGCTCCGCCTATTGACAAGGCAGCAGGCCGAAAGTGGGCCGGCCGCCGAGCCTTCCGGCGACTGAGGCGAGGCGAGAAAGCCCGCAAGGCGCATTGAGCGCCGCCAGGCCGACGTAGCGGGCCGAATGCCCGCAGGCGACGGGGCCGCGTGACCCCGTCGCTTTTGTTGGGCATTACTAAGGTGCTGGCGTCCAGCCAATGCCCGCCGACGAGCAAATCTCCCTCAGCGAGGCTTCGCGTCGGGCCGGGGTGCCGGCGAGCACGCTGAAGCGCTGGGCCGAGGAGAAGGTGATCCCGCTCAGGCGGGGCCGCTGGACGGCCGTCGCCGCCGCCCAGGCCCGGGTGGTCGCGCGGATGCGCGAGCGGGGCCACGCGCTCGAGGACTTAAAGCGGGCGGGCCGCGAGGGAAAGCTCGCCTTCGGGCTCGCCGAGGAGCTCTTCCCCGACACCGCCGGCGTCTACTCGATCGAGGAGGCGGCGGCCGATACCGGCCTGGAGCCGGAGCTGATCGAGCGGCTGCAGATGATGATGGGGACCCCGACCGGCAGCGACCGCGCGCTCAGCGAGGCCGACCTCGAGGCGATGCGCCACTGCGCCCGCATTCTCGAGGCCGGCCTGCCGCTGGTCGCCTTCCTGCAGCTGGTCCGCGTCTACGCGCAGGCGCAGCGCCGCGTCGCCGACGCCGAGGTGCGGCTGTTTCACCTCTACGTGCACGAGCCGCTGATCCGCGACGGGGTGCCGGAGATGGAGATGGCGGAGGAGATCCAGGGCCTGGCCTCCGACGTGCTGCCGCTCGCAACGCCGCTGTTCGAGTATCTGCACAACCGCTACGTCCGCTTCTTCCTCGAGCAGGACGTCGTCGGTCACATGGAGTCGGAGCTGGGCCGCGACACCACCCTCGGCCGGGTGCTGGTGACCCTCTGCTTCATCGATCTGACCGGGTTCGTCCGTTACACCGAGGAGGAGGGCGACGAGGAGGCGTTGGACGTGATCGAGCGCTTCATCGAGACGGTCGAGGCGACCCTGCCCGCCGAGGCGACGATCGTCAAGACGATCGGCGACGAGGTGATGATCGTCTCGCCCGACCCCGCCTCGCTGACCGAGTGGGCGGTCGGCTTCCTCGCCCTGTTCCAGGAGCGGCCGCGGCCGCGGGTCGGGATCCACCACGGCTGGGCCGTCTACCGCGACGGCGACTACTTCGGCACCGACGTCAACCTCGTGCACCGGATCGTCAACCGGGCGCTCGGCGGCGAGGTGCTGGTCACCGACCGCGTCGTCGAGTCGATTCGGGAGGGCCACCTCCAGTTCGAGCCGATCGGCGAGGTCGACCTGAAGGGGTTCCCGCTGCCGACGCCCCTATATGTAGTGCGGCCGGCGGACTCCTGAGCGCTCTGCCGACCTACCCGGGATAGGATCCCGAGGCGCTCGAGCGGCTTGCGCGGGTCGTTCGCGAAAGTGGCCTGGTGGCCCCGGGCAGCGCCGGCGTGGCGCTGCTCTCCGGCGGGCCCGACTCGGCCTGCCTGGCGGCGGGCCTGGCCGAGGTGGTGGGGGGCGGAGCTCGATCGCCGGCCTGCACCTCAACTACCGCCTGCGCGACGACTCCGACCTCGACGAGGAGGCTTGCCGCGAGCTCTGTGAGGAGCTGGGCATCGAGCTCGAGGTCGAGCGCCCGCGGCTGGCCGAGGGGAACGTGCAGGAGGCCGCGCGCGAGGCCCGCTACTCAGCGGCCGAGCGCCTGCGCGGAGGCCGGGGCGGGGAGTGGATCGCGGCCGGTCACACCCGCAGCGACCTCGCCGAGACGATGCTCTACCGGCTCGCGGCCTCACCGGGCCGCCGCGCGATGCTCGGCCTGGCGCCGCGCCGGGGCCGGCTGGTGCGCCCGCTGCTGGCGATCGGCCGCGCCGAGACCAGGCGCCTCGCCAGCGAGTGCAGGACTGCCCTATCGCGACGATCCCTCCAACCGCGACCTGCGCTTCGCCCGGGCCAGGGTCCGCGAGGAGGTGATGCCCGCCCTGCGCGAGATAAACCCGGCGGCGGAGGAGAACCTGGCCGCGACCTGGGCCGAGCTGGCCGAGGAGGCCGAGGCGCTGGAGGCCCTTGCCGCCGAGGCGCTCGAGCTGGCGGCCGCCCCGCCACCCTCGAGCGCGGTTCAGGTCGAGCGCCTGGCCGAGCTGGCGCCGGCGATCCGGCGCCTGGCGCTGCGCCGGCTGGCCGAGCGGGCCGCCGGGCGCCAGGTCGCCTTCGGCCCGGAGCGCGTGGGCGAGATCTGGCGCCTCGCCCGCCAGCCGGAGGGCGGCGAGGTCGAGCTGTCCGGGGGGCTGCGAGCGATCTGCGAGGCGGGGCTGATCCGCTTCGCCAGGCGCGAGGGAGTGGGTGAGCCCGAGCCGGCGGTCCTGCGGGTGCCGGGAAGCTGCCGCTTCGGAGACTGGGAGATCCGCGCCGAGCTGCAGCCCGCCGGCCTGGAGCCGATCGGCCCCGACGTCGCGACCCTCGACGCGGCGGCGCTCGGCGACCGCCTCCAGGTGCGCGCCTGGCGGGACGGCGACCGGATGCGGCCGCTCGGCCTCGCCGGCACGAAGACGCTGCAGGACCTGTTCACCGACAGCCGCGTGCCGCGCTCGCTGCGCCACGGGCTGCCGGTCGTCGTCGCCGGCGGCCGCATCGCCTGGGTCGCCGGAGTCGCGGTCTCGGAGGAGTTCAAGCTCGGCCCCGGATCGGAACGGGCGGCGGTGCTGACCGCCAGCCTCAGCGCTTGAGCCATACTGCGCCGGTGAGCGACGACGCGATCGGCGAGATCCTCGTCTCCAGCGAGGACCTCCAGCGGCGGGTGCGCGAGCTGGGGGCGGAGATCAGCCGCGACTACGAGGGCCGCGACCTGGTCATGGTCGGGGTGCTGAAGGGCGCGGTGCTCTTCATCGCCGACCTGATGCGCCAGCTCACCGTGCCCTGCGAGATCGACTTCATGGCGGTCTCCAGCTACGGCTCATCGACCGACTCCTCGGGCGTGGTCCGGATCCTCAAGGACCTCGACGCGCCGATCGAGGGCCGCGACGTGCTGATCGTCGAGGACATCATCGACTCCGGGCTGACGCTCCACTACCTGATGCGCAACCTGAAGGCGCGCTCGCCGCGCTCGCTCGAGGTCTGCGCGCTGCTGACCAAGCCGGAGCGGCGCCGGGTCGACCTGCCGACCCGCTACGTCGGATTCGAGATCCCCAACCGCTTCGCGATCGGCTACGGCCTCGACCACTCCCAGCGCTACCGCAACCTCGAGTACGTCGCGGTCCTCGACGAGCAGGGCGGCGACGCCTGATCCAGGCCCCCTCGGCCCCGTGATGTGGCCAGGGCGCTTCGCAGCGCCCAGAGCGTGCCTGGTACGCTGAGATCCCGGTTGCAAGGCCGGATTTCCTTTGTTTCCGCCGTAAAGAGTGTTGAGACGTTTCTTCAAGAGCGCGGCGTTCCCGATCCTGCTGGTGGTGATCCTGGCGTTCGTCGCCCAGCGCTGATCGGGCAGCGGCTCGGGCACCGAGCCGCCCACGCTACAACAGTTCTCCCGCAGATCGGACCGCGCCGACCAGATCGACGAAGGTCACG
Source organism: uncultured Solirubrobacterales bacterium (assembly GCA_963772265.1). Lineage (GTDB taxonomy): Bacteria > Actinomycetota > Thermoleophilia > Solirubrobacterales > 70-9 > Mayfieldus. The sequence continues at coordinate 59,754 of CAVYWS010000004.1, forward strand.
ATCAACACCAAGGACAACACTCTCGACGTCGAGCGAGACCGACGGCGACGAAGTACGCGACCGGCTATCCCGGACAACACCGAGCAGACCCTGGTCAACGAGCTCGACGAACAACGTCACGACCACGGTCAAGGGCACCGGCGGCTCGAGCCTGCTCTCGCTGCTCACCTACATCCTGCCCTTCGTCCTCTTCTTCGGCTTCTGGATCTTCCTGATGAACCAGATGCAGGGCGGCGGCTCGCGGGTGATGAACTTCGGCAAGTCGCGCGCCAAGCGGATGTCGGTCGACGCGCCGAAGGTCACCTTCCGCGACGTCGCCGGGGTGGACGAGGCGGTCGAGGAGCTGCAGGAGATCAAGGAGTTCCTCGAGAACCCGAAGAAGTTCCAGGCGCTCGGCGCCCGGATCCCGAAGGGCGTGCTGCTCTTCGGCCCGCCCGGCACCGGCAAGACGCTGCTCGCCCGCGCCGTCGCCGGCGAGGCCGGCGTGCCGTTCTTCTCGATCTCCGGCTCGGACTTCGTCGAGATGTTCGTCGGCGTCGGCGCCAGCCGCGTCCGCGACCTCTTCGAGCAGGCGAAGCAGAACTCGCCCTGCATCATCTTCATGGACGAGATCGACGCCGTCGGCCGCCACCGCGGCGCCGGCATGGGCGGCGGCCACGACGAGCGCGAGCAGACGCTGAACCAGCTTCTGGTCGAGATGGACGGCTTCGAGATGAAGGACAACATCATCCTGATCGCCGCCACCAACCGGCCCGACATCCTCGACCCGGCGCTGCTGCGGCCCGGCCGCTTCGACCGCCAGGTCGTCGTCGACCGCCCCGACCGCAAGGGCCGCAAGCGGATCCTCGAGGTCCACACCCGCGGCAAGCCGCTCGCCAAGGAGATCGACCTCGACACGCTCGCCGGCCAGACGCCCGGCTTCACCGGCGCCGACCTCGCCAACCTGATCAACGAGGCGGCGCTGCTCACCGCGCGCGCCGACAAGCGCGAGATCACGATGAACGAGCTCGAGGAAGGGATCATGCGGGTGATCGCCGGGCCCGAGAAGAAGACCCGGGTGATGGGCGAGAAGGAGCGCCTCGTCACCGCCTATCACGAGATCGGCCACGCGATCGTCGGCCACTTCCTGCCGAACACCGACCCGGTCCACAAGATCTCGATCATCAGCCGCGGCCAGGCGCTCGGCTACACGATCTCCCTGCCGACCGAGGACAAGTTCCTGACCACGCCGCGCCGAGCTGACCGACACGATGGCGATGACCCTGGGCGGGCGCGCCGCCGAGGAGATCGTCTTCAGCGAGATCACCACCGGCGCCTCCAACGACCTCGAGAAGGTGACCGAGACGGCGAAGCAGATGGTCATGCGCTTCGGCATGTCCGAGAGCCTCGGCCCGCGCGTCTTCGGCCACGACCGGTCGCCAGCCGTTCCTCGGCCGCGAGTTCTGCTCCGAGCCCGACTACTCCGACGAGATCGCGCGCGAGATCGACGACGAGATCCGCCGCATCGTCGAGGAGGCCCACCAGACCGCGAAGGCTACTCGCCGAGAGCCGCGACGAGCTCGACCGGATCTCGAAGATCCTGCTCGAGCGCGAGACGATCGACGCGATCAGTTCGAGGCCCTGCTGGCGGGCAAGGCCGAGGAGGACGTCTTCCCCGAGAGGAGGAGGCGGCGAAGCCTCCCCGAGTCTCCGGCGGCCGAGCCGGAAAAGCCGCAGCGCGAGGGCGCCCGGCCGATGCCCCGCCCGCGCCCAGGCTTCGCCGGCGGCGGCGCGGCAGAGATGCGCGCTGACGATGTTTTAAAAAAAAAAAAAAAAAAAAAAAAAAAAAAAAAAAAAAAAAAAATGATCTGAAGCCGCTCTCGCCGTCACGCTGCCTTGCCGCCCTGCTGCCATCCGCCGGCGGGGTGCGGCGGTGAGCAAGCCCAGGGACGCCGACCGCGCCGCCGTCGATCAACGCCGTAACCACCGTCATTCAAATCTACGAGACCGCGAAGACGGCAATGGCACAAAAACGATCTCTCCCCGCGGGCCCTGCATCGAAAACCGAGCGCCTGCCGGGCTCTGAAGGGGACTGGGTCGCCGACGTAGCGCATGATCCGCGACAGGACGTTCGACGACGATCCGGCCAACCAGTGCGCCTCGCTACCGGGAGGGCCAGGCACATCACTTCGTCGAGCTCGACCCCCGAACGGCAAGCTGATCCGGGCGCAGTAGCCAAGCGGAGAGGGCCCGGGGCTAGGCGATAAGATCCCTGTCTGAGCGATGAGGCTCGCTCCATAACCGCGGTACGTGCCGCTGATGGCCTCTACCCAAGTCAACCGCGACTCGTGGAGGCCTTTCGATGGATCCGGTTCAGCTCGCAGCAGTCCTCGCCGCGGTGGTCGTGCTCGCCAGCATGATCTCGGTCGAGGTCGGGCTCTCGGTCGCGCTGATCGAGCTCGGCCTCGGGGTCGTCGTCGGCAACATCTTCAGCCTCGACCCGAACAGCGACTGGCTCGACTTCGTCGCCAGCTTCGCGTCGATCGTGCTCACGTTCCTGGCCGGCGCCGAGGTCGATCCCGACGACTTCCGCGAGCGCTTCGGCGCCTCGGTCGGCGATCGGGCTGGTCTCGTTCGTCGGGCCGTTCGTCGTCGCCGGGCTGGTCGCGTACGGGCGCGCTCGGCTGGACCGCCGAAGGCGGCGCTGATCGCGGGCACGGCGCTCTCGACGACCTCGCTGGCCGTCGTCTACGCGGTGCTGGTCGAGACCGGGCTCAACTCGACCCGGATCGGCAAGCTGATCATGAGCGCCTGCTTCGTCACCGACATGGCGACGGCGATCGCGCTCTCGGCGATCTTCATCAAGCCGAACGCCTGGTTTCCGGTCTTCCTGGTCGTCTCGATCGCGCTGATCGTCGGCGCTGCCGAAGATCGCGCCGTGGTTCTTCCGCCGCTACGGCGACCGCGTGATCGAGCCGGAGATCAAGCTCGATCTTCGTCTGCCTGTTCGTACTGATGGTGGCTCGCCGACGCCGCCAAGGGCCACGCCGTGCTGCCCGCCTTCATCCTCGGCCTGGTGATGTCCCGCCACTACCAGCAGCACCGCAGGAGCAGGAGCGCCTGCGCGTGGTCGCCTTCGCCTTCCTGACGCCCGTTCTTCTTCCTGCGGGGCGGCCTCAACGTCTCGCTCGGGGCCGTGTTCGCGAACCTCGGGATCCTCGGCGCTGCTCTTCGCGGCGAAGATGGTCCCCAAGGTCGGCCTGATCCTGCCGCTGGCGCGCCGCTACGTGCCCGAGCACGCGACGTTCACGACGTTGCTGATGAGCACCGGGCTGACCTTCGGGACGATCTCGCTCGCTCTACGGCCTGAACGCCGGGATCATCGACAGGACCCAGTTCTCGCTGCTGGTGACCGTGGTCGTCATGTCGGCGATCGTGCCGACGGCGATCGCGCAGCGCTGGTACTCGCCCGACGTCGAGGCAGAGCGCTGGCCGATCAGCGAGGGCCATGACAGTCCTTGTGCGGTCGTCGCTGCTAAAGAGCTGAAATCGGCCAATTTGCTCTTTAGCGCCTGCGGGGGAATCGACCGCTAGGCGCGCGCGCGGCGGGTGCGCCATCGCTTGCCACCATCGCCAGGCGGCCGTAAAAGTCAGGCCTCGTCGGCCGACACCCCTCCGGGCTCGAGCTGGGCGTCGGTGAAGGTGGATCCGGACCGGCTCGTCGTCGGGTCGGTGGCACGCCGCGGCGACCTCTCGCCTTTACCCGCTCGGTCACCGCCTTGGCGCCGTCGTGGTCGGCGTCCGGGGAGCAGCAGCACGAATTCGTCGCCGCCCCAGCGGAAGGCGCGGTCCGGCAGGCGCAGCTCGTTGCCACCGAGCGAGAGCGTGACGCCGTCGCAGCGCCTTTGTCTCCTTCGAGGTGACCGAAGAGATCGTTGATCTCCTTGAAGTGCTCGATGTCGCCCATCGCCATGCTCAGCGGCGTCCCCATCCGGTTGGCGCGCGAGATCTCGTCCAGCAGCGCCTCCTCGAAGGCCCGCCGGTTGCTCGATTCCGGTCAGGCGGTCGACGCGCGCCTCCTCGCGGGCCTCCTCCTCGTCGAGCTGCCCCTGACCAGCGCCGGGTCCGGATCCCCTCCGAGCATCAGGTAGTGGGGAGCGCGAAGCTCCAGCCCGACTCCAGCAGCAGGAACCCGGACCGAGGGCGTTGGCGGCGAGGTCGCCGCTCGCAACAGTCGTCATAGACCAGCGGTGCGGCCAGGCTCGCTGGCCCGCGAGCACCAGGTAGCAGGCTCGATCACTCAGCTCTGCGAGTAGACCGCGGCTGACGAACAGCAGCGGGACTGAGAAGACCGTGACTCTAGGGCTCGCCTGGCTGCCGCCCGCGAGCCACTGCGAGACTGAGATCGTCGAAGGGGCTGGCGATAGGCTAGACGATCCTTCCATTCCGCTCGTACGTCCACATCAGGACGGCCAACGTGGATCAGCATCGTGGCGGTCAAAACAGGGCCCCCGGCCGCCAGAGCGATGCCGATCGCCCAGCCGGCGTTTCCGATCTGGTCGCTCAAGCGGGCTGAACGGCCAGAGCATCAACGCGAAGCGGCGACCCTGAGATGGCCGAGAAGGAGGCGCGGCCTATCCGGCGCACCAGATCGATGTCGAGCCCCCCCAGTAGGGATCGGCTTTCTTCGCGGCTTCGATGTCGGATCAGCGGTTGCATGCTCATTTGATGTTCGTGTGAACGCCGGGTCTGCCGCTTTAGCCTCCGCCTCGCTGTATAAGGCCGACGATCGCACCTCACGGAGAGCATCCAGCCGCGCCGGTGCACTCATGGGCGTGGTCAACGTCACGCCGGACTCCTTCTCGGACGGGGGCGAGTTCCTCGATCTAGGGCGGGCGATCGACACGGGCGAGAGCCTCGCGGCTGCGGGCGCCGGCGTCCTCGACGTCGGTGGCGAGTCCACCCGCCCCGGGGCGGCCGCGGTGAGCGGGGAAGGAGGAACACGCCCCGCGTCGGCCCGGTGATCGAGGGTCTCGCCGCGTCCCCGGCGAGGTCTCGATCGACACCTCGAAAGCTGGCGGTGGCCGACGCGGCGCTCGACGCCGGCGCGCAGATGGTCAACGACATCTCGGCCTTCGCGACGAGCCGCACATCGCCGAGGTCTGCGCCGAGCCGGCGTCGAGCTCGTCCTCATGCACCGCCTGGGGACGCCGCGAACGATGCAGACGACCCGCGCTACGACGACGTCGCGGACGACGTCAAGGGCTGCCTCGCCGAGCGACGGGCGCGGTCCGAACAGGGGGTCGCCGAGGAGCGCATCTCGTCGATCCCGGGATCGGCTTCGGCAAGACCGTCGAGCACAACCTCGAGGTGTTGCGCCGCCTCCGGAGCTGACCTCGCTCGGGCGCCCGCGGCTCGTCGGCACGTCGCGCAAGAGGTTCATCGGAAAGGTCTCCGGCGCCGAGGTCGACGCGCGCCTCGCCGCCACCGCCGCCAGCTGCGCAATCGCCTCGGGTCGGGGCCGGGATGGTGCGCGTCCACGACGTCCTCGAGGTGGCGGAGGGGATGCGGGTCGCGGCGGCGATCCTCGCTGCCGGCTAGAAGCCGCCCTTGAGCTCGATCCAGAGCCCCTTGGCGGCCGCGACCAGCTCGCCGTCGGGGGTGAAGATCGCGGTGCCGCTGAGGTGCTTGCGTCGGTCGTGGTGAAAGGGCCAGCCGACCGCCACGTAGGTGGCCCCGGGTGTGACCGGTCCGTAGAGCTGCCCGGTCATCCGCCCCAGCATCACGACGTCGATCTCGGGGAGCAGCATCAGCGAGCAGCCGCCTGGGCAGTCAAGCGCCGCCCAGACGACCTCCGGCGCGACCGAGCCGTCCTCGAGCGGCAGCCCCTCGTCGACCTCCCAGGGCGAGGCGATCACGTCGTCACGGCCGGGCACCGGGCCCGCGATCACCCGCAGCCCGTCTCCCGGGCCGGCGCTCGGGGCCGCAGACGAAGCAGCTCGCATAGGGGGAGTGCCGGTGCAGCGGCGAGGCCTCGCGTCCCGCTTCGGCTTCAGCCAGGGTGACCGGCTCGGGAAGCTCGAGCTCGAGCGGTTCGGGGGCCCGCGCCTCGGCGATCAGGGTCTCGCCGTCGAACAGGCGCACACCCGGTCCCTCCTCGCGCACCTCCATCTCGGTGTCCAGCGGCGGCGGCGAGCGCAGCGTCACCTCGGCCAGCCGCGGATCGACGTGGCGGGCGATCACCCCGCAGGCGTAGCCGCCGTGGGCGCTCTGCGGGCGGGCCGTTGAAGCGTCCCGTCGATGACGATCGTCGCGGCCATGACTGGACTCTCTCAGAGATACTGCGGCCGTGGAATCGCACGGAAACGGGCCCGAGACCAGCGTCGAGGTCGAGCTGCGCGGCCTCTCGATCTACACCCACCACGGGGTGAGCGACGCCGAGCGCGAGGTCGGCCAGCGGCTCGAGTTCGACCTCAGCTTCGACGTCCCCGACTGCGACGCGGTGCTGACCGACCGCCTCGAGGACACGGTCGACTACGCCGAGGTCTGCGACATCGTCGCCCTCGCCGCCACCGAGCGCAACTACAAGACCCTGGAGCGGCTCTGCAAGGTGATCGGCGAGCGGCTGATGGAGCGCTTCGGCTGCGAGCAGGTGCGGGTGCGGGCCGCCAAGCCCGAGCCGCCGCTGCCGCTGGCGATGCAGGAGGTCGCGGTCGAGGTCACGCACCATCGCGAGGAGCCCGAAGAGGCCGGGGAGGACGGGGAAGACTGACGCGGACCGGCTACCTCGGGCTGGGCTCCAACGTCGGCGACCGCGAGGAGCACCTGCGCGCCGCGGTGCGGCTGCTCACCGAGCACGGGGTCGAGGTCGAAGCGGTCTCCTCGCTCTATGAGACCGAGCCGGTGGGCGAGATCCTCGACCAGCCCGACTTCCTCAACGCCGCCGCGCGGATCTCGCACCGACGCTCGGGCCCGAGCAGCTGCTCGACCTCTGCAAGGTGCATTGAGCTCGAGCAGGGCCGCGTGTTCGGCGGCCCCCGTCACGGGCCGCGGCCGCTGGACGTCGACCTGCTGCTGCTCGAGGACCTTCAGGTGAGCAGCGAACGGCTGACCCTGCCGCATCCCGAGGTGACCAGCCGCCGCTTCGTGCTCGAGCCGCTGCTCGAGCTCGACCCGGAGCTGCAGCTTCCCGACGGGACCCGGCTCGCCGACGGCTCTGGCGGTCGCTCGGCGAGGCCGAGCGGGTGGAGCGGGTCGGGGCGCTGCAGCCTCGCTAGGCGGCCGGCGCCGGGGCCGACTGCGCGCAGCGGCTCGAGCCAGGCGGGCGGCAGGATCGGCGGCGCCTGCCCCGGGATAGTCGGGGTTGACCCGCATCGCGAGGCTGGCCGGCCGGGTGGTCGGCGATCAGCGGCCGCAGGTCGTCGAGCGTCATCGCGAGGCGGATGCTGGGCGCGATCTGAAAGTCGGCGGCGTTGAGCTGCTCGCCGTCGAGCACCCCGGCCTCGCACCAGTCGTCGATCCGCTTCAGCATCCCCGGCAGCGCCGCGAGGTCGTGGCGCACGTTCTCGTCGTTGGCCTCGTTGAGGCGCGCCGCGGCGGCGACGATCGGCCCGCCGGTCTTGACCGCCAGCCCGACCGGAATACCCAGCCGCGCCCCCTCCGAATAGCTGCGCATGACGGAGCGGTCGCGCTTGATCGCGTTCCAGAGGATGCGCCGGATCGGCGCCTGCAGGTCCTCGTCGCCGAAGCGCTCCGCCTCCTCGACCTCGGTGCGAAGCTCGGGCTGATCGGGGAACAGGGGCGGCTGGGGCTGAAGCCGGTCGAGCTCACGGCGATCTTCGCGCGATCCCTGGATGCGGCGGCCGTCGATCTTGATCGCCGGCACCGTGATCCCGGGGAAGCGCATCGCCTTCAGCACGCCCTTGGATATCACCGGCATCAGGTCGGTGCGCTCGTAGGGGATCCCCTTGTGGTCGAGCATCAGCATCACAGCGGCCGACGGGTGCGAGCCGGGAATCACGTACAGACGCACGTCCACGCCCCGGATCCTATGCCAGCCCAGCGATAATCGGCCCGTGCTCCTGGCGATAGACGTCGGCAACACGCAGACCCACATCGGCGCCTTCGACGGCGCCGAGCTGATCGAGCACTGGCGCATCGGCACCGAAGCCGAGGCGACCGCCGACGAGCTGGCGATCCGGGTCTCAAGCGTGCTCGAGCTGCGCGGCCTGGCCCTCGACGGGATCGACGGCTCGATCGTCTCCTCGGTGGTGCCTCCGCTGACGCCCGAGTACGGGCGGATGGCGGAGCGCTACCTGGCCGCCCGCCACCTAAGCGTCGTGCCCGGGATCAAGACCGGGATCGTGATCCGGATGGACAACCCGCGCGAGCTCGGCGCCGACCGGCTGGTCAACGCCGTCGCCGCCTATGGACCGCTTTGGCGGGCCCTGCGCCGTGGTCGACTTCGGTACCGCGATCACCTTCGACGCGATCTCGGCTCAGGGCGAGTACCTCGGCGGGGTGATCGAGCCAGGGCGTTCGGATCTCGATGGAGGCGTTGACCAACGCGGCGGCGAAGCTCCCCAACGTCGAGCTGGCCGAGCCGCCGGGGGTGATCGGCAAGACAACCCAGGCGAGCATGCAGTCGGGAATCATCTACGGCTTCGCCGGCGCGATCGACGCGATCGCGCGGCGGGTGAAGGTCGAGCTCGGCGAGGACAGGCCGCTTCATCGCCACCGGCGGTGGCGCCGATGTGATCGTGCCCTTCTGCGACACGATCGACGAGGTCGACGACCTGCTGACCCTGACCGGCCTGCGGCTCATCTGGGACCTCAATGCCTGAGAACGGCGCACAGCCGCCGCTCACCGATCCATTCTCGATCGGCGGCGTTCGGATCTCCAACCGGGTCCTGCTCGCGCCGCTGGCCGGGATCGGCAACTGGTTCGTGCGCCTGCAGGCGCGCCGCCACGGCGCCGGGCTGGCGGTCTCGGAGATGGTCTCCAGCTTCGGGCTTCACTACCGAAACGAGCGCACAATGCGCGAGCTGATGCGCATCCATCCCGACGAGCATCCGGTCTCGGTACAGCTCTTCGGGCACGATCCGGAGGTGATGCGCTCGGGCGCCGCGATCGCCGCCGAGGCCGGCGCCGACCTGATCGACATCAACATGGGCTGCCCGGTGCGCAAGGTACTGAAGACCGGGGCGGGGGCGGCCCTGCTCCACGACCGCCACCTCGCCCTCGAGTTGGCCCGCGGAGCGATCGCGGGCGGCGGGGTGCCGGTGACGGTGAAGCTGCGCTCGGGCCTGGAGCCCGGCGACCGCTCCGGCTTCGACCTCGCGGTGGCGCTGGTCGAGGAGGCCGGCGTGGCCGCGGTTGCCTTTCATCCCCGTGCCGCCGCAGCCGGCCACAAGGGCAGGCCCGACTACGCGCTCACCGCCGAGCTGGCCCAGCGCCTCGACGTCCCGGTGATCGTCTCCGGCGGCCTGCAGAGCGCCGAGGCTGCGCGCCGCGCCTACCGCGAGTCCCGCGCCGACGCGGTGATGATCGCCCGCGGGTCACTCGGCTGGCCCTCAATCTCGAGCAGCTGACCGGCCGCCGCAGCGAGCCGCCGGCCCGCGACGAGGTGGTGTGAGGAGCTGCTCTGGGTGATCGACCGCGCCGAGGAGCACTTCGGGGCCGAGCGGGGCGGCCCGCAACCTGCGCAAGTTCTACCCCTGGTACCTGGACCGGCTCGACGCGCCGCGCGAGGTCACCGAGGAGCTACAGCGCCGCGCCGACCTGGATCGGGCGCGGGAGCTGATCGAGCCACTCGCGGGCCCAGCACCGGTGCCCGCCTAGACGTCTCGCCGCTGGGCGTTGCGGGCCCGGACACCCTCCGCGCACCCCGCCACCCTCTGCGTGCCCCGACACCCTCCCGCGCACCCTGGGGGTTTTCGGAAATTTCCGTGCGCCGAGAGACATTCTTTGCGCCTGAGCGAACTGGGTTAAACCTGGAGCAACGAATTCAACCCTGGGAATCGAATTTGCATCTGAGGCAAAGCTTTTCCGAAAACCCCCAGGGCATGCTGAAGGGGTCCCTTGTGTCCTCGGGACTCGTCCCCTTCGCTTGCCGTTCGGCCTACGCGGGCCCGACTGGGTCTAGAAGGGTTCGGCCTAGAAGGCCGACTGCTCCAGCGGCGGCGGCGTGACCGGGCTCCGCAGGCACGGTCCAGGTGTCCGAGTCGACCTGGCCGCCGCGGGCCACGGTCAGCGCCCGCGCGACCTCTAGGTTGGCGGCGATCGCGCGGCGCAGCGTGTAGGAGGTGAACGGGAAGCGGCGGCCGTGGGCGATCCCGTGCGGTAGCGGAGCGGGATGCGGCTGCGGCCGAGCCAGGTGCCGAGGATGCCGGCGGCGTTGCTCGGATTGCAGTCGGAGTCCTGGCCGGCCCGGATCGAGATCCGGATCGTCCGCGCCAAGTCGCCGCGGCCGTAGAGCAGGCCGAGCAGCACGTAGCCGCCGTTGAGCTTCGCGTCGACGTTGAACTCACGTGTGCGTCGCGGTGTGCTTGACCGCCGGCGAATGGGCGTTCCAGCGCCGCTCCAGCCGGCGCCAGGTCGCCTTCCAGTCGCGCGGGTGAGCGGCGTGCCAGCGCAGGACGTCCTCGATCAACGCCCGGTAGGAGCTGCCCTTGGGCACCGATTCGCGGCCCGCCTCGACGATCGCCTCGATGCCGCGGGCGCGGAAGGCGGCGGCGTGCATCGCAGCGATCATCACGCCGCCGTAGACGCCGTCACCGAAGTTGGTCACGTGGCCGACCCGCCAGGCGAGCTCGGCCGCGGCGTCGGGCTGCGCCGGCGCCGCCAGCCCGGTCCAGTCGGACTCGATCTGAAAGTCGATGTCATCGGCGAAGCGGTTGTTGGCCGGGTCGCCCGAGAGCGGCGCCGGCGCTCAGGCCCGCAGCAGGTCGCGGGCGCGCAGGTTGGCGAAGAAGAGTGGGAACTCGGTGCGCGCGAACGCCGCGCCCCACTCGGGGAAGCCGGCGGACGGCCCGGCGGCGAGGGTGGCGTCGAGGAAAGGGATCTCGACATAGGTCTCGTCGGACTCGCCGCCGAAGCTGTAGCGGTTGGCGCGCCGCAGGCTCCAGTCCGGCACCTGGTCCGCCGGGATCGTGCGGCCGCGATAGCGGAACTCGGTGGGGATGCCCCAGGCGCCGCCGATCAGCGCCCCGACCCAGCCGCCGGCGATCCGGTCACGGACGTCGCGCTGGCTGAGCTGGGCGGCCTCGGCCGGGGTCGCGGCCAGCGCCAGTGCGGCGGCCAGCGCCAGAGTGCTGAGCAGGGCGGAGAGGCAGCATCGACCGGAGCGCATTCGGTTTCAGGGTATGGCTAGCATGCCGCGCTCGCTGAAAGTGCGGGGACCGGATCGGAGGAATCGAATGACTGCACGCAAATGGATCGCCACCGGGTTCAGGGTGGGCCTGCTCGGCATAGTCGTCGCCGGGATCGCCACCTCGGCCGGGGGGCCAATTCGGTCGCCACCGCCTCGTCGCACGGCTGCGACCTGACGCCGCACCAGCAGCGCCACCTCGGCGCCTCCTACGTGACCTCGCTCAAGGTCAGCAAGTGAGCTGCCCCAAGGGCCACAAGGTGGCCAAGGCCTTCCACGAGTGCCGCACCGAGGGCGGCAGCCGCAGGGCAAGTGCAACCAACGCGGTCCTCGGCTACAGCTGCAGCGAGCACCGCTTCGACGCGGTCCCGCGGGTCCAGTACAACTCGCGCGCGACCTGCAAGCGCGGCGGCAAGGTCTCAAGAACACCTACACGCAGACGGCTAGTGAGTGAACTCCTTGTCGATCTCGCCGACGACGATGTCGGCGGCGAGGCTCGAGCCGGCCTCGTTGAGGTGGATGCCGTCTGACTCGCGGACGATCTGGTCGCGCCCGTCGAGGGCATCGAGTCGCGGTAGCGGTCGCCGGGGGTGAAGACCGGCACGGTGTCGATCAGGTGCACCTGGTCGCGCCAGGGCTGCGCCGCGACCTCGATCGCCTGGTTGACCGTGCGCTCGATCCGCTGCCGGGCCGGGTCGCGCGGTGTCGGCACGGTGAGCCAGAAGACCTGCGCCGCGCCGGCCTGGCGGTAGGTGTTCATCATCTGCCGCGCCCGGGTGGCGTAGATCGCCGCCCATTCCGGGCCGCAGCAGCTCACGTCCTTGCCGCCCGGCCCCGGCATCGTGTAGCCCTCGTTGGCGCCGATGAAGACGACGACCGCGTCGGGATGGTCCTTGGCCACCTGAGCGGTCGAGAGCTCGCCCCAGTCGACGAGGGTCGTCTTGGAGATCCCGGTCGCCAGATGGGGGTCGCGGACGACGTCGACGCCGTCGGGGGCGAGGCGGCGGGCGATGTCGATGTCGAGCGGGGTCGAGAGCGAGTCGCCGGTGACCAGCAGTTTGTCGCAGCGGCCGCCGCTGCGGCTGCTCGCCGAGCGCCAGCGGGTCGAAGTTGTCCGGCGTCGCCGGCGGGACCTTGCCGCTGGGGGCGGAGCTGACGGTCTTGTCGAAGCTGCCGGAGCTGCCGAGGTCGTCGTTGGCGGCGACGACCGAGGTGACGCTGTCGGCGGCGTCGGCGAGCGGCAGGCGGTCGGCGATCCAGCCGGCCGGCTTGCCGAACCCGAGCACGATGTCGCGGCCGATCCCCGGCTTCATCTCCTCGCCCGCGCGGCGGACCGAGGCGCCGGCGAACAGGACCAGCAGCAGCGAGGTGATCACGACCGAGATCACCGCCTGGCGGGCGCTGAAGTGGCGCAGGCCCTCCTCGTCGAAGCGGCCCATCAGGTTGTCGTCTCTTGCGCGCGGGTCGGTCATCTCAGAAGCGGAAGTAGATGAAGGGCGGTACCCCGTTGCCCGGCACCGTGGCGCCGACGAAGAGGATAAGGACGGCCAGCGCGGCGCCGAGCAGCGCCGGGTTGAGCTGCTCGATCCGCACCTCCCAGCCCTCGGTGCGGCGCTCGGGCAGCAGCTGCAGCGCGACCACGAGCCCGGTCAGGGCCAAGCACCGGGAAGGTCCACAGGGTCGGCGCCGCCCAGACCCCGAAGCGCTGCACGAAGTCCCAGAAGACCCCGATGCTGTCGGCGCGGAAGAGGATCCAGCCGAAGCAGACGAGGTTGAAGGTGAGAAATCCCCGCAGCCAGGCCGGGGTGCGGCGGCCGATCCGCCCGTCGAGCGCGTGCTCGGAGCAGAGGCCGAGGCCGTGGAAGCCGCCCCAGAGCACGAAGGTCCAGGCGGCGCCGTGCCAGAGCCCGCCGAGCAGCATCGTGATCATCAGGTTGCGGTAGGTGAAGAGGCGGCTGCCGCGGTTGCCGCCGAGCGGGATGTAGAGGAAGTCGCGCAGGAAGCGCGACAGGGTCATGTGCCAGCGGCGCCAGAAGTCGCGAAAGCCGGTCGCCCGGTAGGGGCTGTTGAAGTTCTGGGGGAAGATGAACCCCATCAGCAGCGCCAGCCCGATCGCGATGTCGGTGTAGCCGGAGAAGTCGCAGTAGATCTGGGCCGCGAAGCCGTAGGTGGCGATCAGCGCGTCGGGGCCGCCGAAGGCCTGCGGGGACGCCGAACACCGGGTCGACGACGGTGCGCCCGAGGTAGTCGGCGATCACCACCTTCTTCACCAGCCCGAGCCCGATCAGCCCCAGCCCGGCGCCGACCGCGACCTTGTTGGGGTCGCGCGGGCCCTCGAGCTGGGGCAGGAACTCGCGCGCCCGGACGATCGGCCCGGCGACCAGATGCGGGAAGAAGCTGAGGTAGATCGCGCAGTCGATCAGCGAGGCCGGGCGCACCAGCCGCCGCTTGACGTCGACGACGTAGGAGATCGCCTGGAAGGTGAAGAAGCTGATCCCGACCGGCAGCAGCACGGTCATCAGCGGCAGCGGCACCCCGAGCCCGACCGTGTCGAGGGTGTCGGAGACGTCCTGGACGAAGAACGAGTAGTACTTGAAGAAGCCGAGCACGGCGAGGTCGCCGATCACCGCCGCGGCGACCAGCCAGCGCCGCCGCCGCTCGTCGTCTGAGCGGTCGATCAGCACCGCCCCCGCCTGGTTCCACAGCGTCACCCCGGCGAGCAGGAAGCAGAACTTCGGGTTCGCCGCGGCGTAGAAGACGTAGCTGGCGACGACGATGAACGGCTTCCAGAACCGCGGTCGCGGCATCAGCGCCCAGTTGAGCGCCAGCACGAGCGGGAAGAAGATCCCGAACTGGACGGTTGGGAAGAGCAGTTTGGGGAGGCCCTGCTGTTAGCTTGCGATCGCGGCCGGGGCGACGGCTGATGCTAGATGATTCGTTCGCTGTTGATCCTGAGCGGGGCCGTGCTGCTCCTGCGCTCGGCGCGCCGGGCCGGCCGGCGCATCCTGCGGCGGGGTGCAGAAGGAGCGCCCGACCCACAAGCGCGCCCACCACGTCAACCCCAAGGGCCGCCCGCCGCTGGCGATCGGCGACTCCTCGATGCTGCTCGCGGTCCACAACCTCGCCCACGCCGGCTACCGGGTGAACGCCCGCGGCTGCCGCCAGTTCACCGAGGGGATCGGCGTCGTCGGGGCCGCCAAGCGCCGGCACGAGCTGCCCCACATGACCGCGATCGCACTCGGGGCCGACGCCTCGATCAGCCGCAGCCAGATCGAGCACACGCTGCACCTGCTCGGCCCAAGGCGGGTGCTCTGCCTGGTCACGCCGCGTGAGCCGGGGGGCGGCTCGGGCGCGGACGCGACCCAGGTCCGCGACGCGGGCCGCCGCCATCCGCACCGGGTCCGGGTGCTCGACTGGGTCAACTTCAGCCAGGGCCATCCGGGCTGGTTTCAGCCCGACGGCCTGCATCTGACGTTCCCCGGCGCCCACGCCTTCACGAAGCTGTTTCGCAAGTGCCTGCCGCTGGCCAGGGCCGGCAAGTTCCCGGCGCCGAAGTAGGAGCGTCCAGGCACGAATCGGGGTGATTTTGAGCCTCGTGGGCCCGGCGCTATAATGCCCGGCTTCCTGGCCCAGGGTGGCGACGAGAGGTCGCCGCGTCTGGGTCGTTTTTGCCGTCGGGGGCCACCGGGGCTCGTCCAGCCAGGGTGGCCCCAAAAAGCGAGAGGAAGAGCGGTGACTCGTCAATCGGTAATCACGCAGGAGGGGCTCGAGAAGCTCAAGGAGGAGATCGAGCAGCTATCGACCGTCAAGCGGCGGGAGGTTGCCGAGCGGATCAAGGAGGCCCGTGAGTTCGGCGACATCGCCGAGAACGCGGAATACGACGACGCCAAGAACGAGCAGGCTCTGCTCGAGCAGCGGATCGCCCAGCTCGAAGAGCGGCTGCGACGCTCGACCGTGGTCGACGGCAAGGCGATCGACACCAACGAGGTCGGGGTCGGGACCATGGTCCACGTCAAGGACCAGAAGTCGGGCGACTCGCAGAAGTTCCAGATCGTCGGCTCGACCGAGGCCAACCCGGTGGAGCACAAGCTTTCGAACGAGTCGCCGATCGGCCAGGCGCTGATGGGCCACAAGCGAAACGACGTCGTCACCGTCGACGTCCCCCGCGGGCCCAAGCGCAAGCTGAAGATCACCAAGATCGAAGCTGGCTAGCGAGGCCAGCAGGACCAGCACGGCGACCGCCGCCGATGCTCGCCCGGCAACGTCCGCGACGCTCGCCCAAGCGCCGCCCGCCAGCGCCCCGGCCAGCACGAACGCGAGGCTCCAGATCGCGCAGCCGGCGACGGTCAGGGCGACGAAGCTGGACAGCCGTACCCGCAGGTGCCCGGCGGGCAGGGAGACGAAGCTGTGCGCCAGCGGCAGCAGCTGGGCGACGAAGACGGTGCCGTCGCCCCAGCGCGCGAACAGCCGCTGGCAGCGCCCGAGGACGGCAGCGGCGCCTGCCGGCAGCAGGCCGCTCCGCCCCGCCCACGAACCGACGCAGACGCCGCGCAGGCCCTGGCCGCCGCCGCGCCCCTGGCGACGCGCTGGATCGAGCGTCTGCTGGCCCAGCACCAGCCGCCGCTGACCGTCGCCCGGTAGGCTCGCCCGCGGGCGATCGAGCGCGAGGGCGCCTCCGGCGCCGAGCTCGCCCAGCGGGCGGGGGTCTCCGGCCCCGCGGTCTGACAGCTGCTCGGTGGCCTGGCCGATGCCGGGTTGATCGAGCGGCGGCCGATCGCCGAGGACCGGCGGCGCCAGACCCTGGTTCTCTCGCGCTCCGGCTGGGGGGCGCTGAAGCGCGCCGAATCGATGCTGGGCAAGCGGCTCGACTCGCTGCTCGCCGACCTGCCCCGGCCCGAGCGCGACGCGCTGTCGCGCTCGCTGCCCCGGGTCGAGGCGGCGCTCTCCGGCGCCGCCCCGCCGCGCCGCCCGCCGCACCCGCCGCCGCCTCCGCCGCGCCCATAGGGTTCACCGGCCAGATGGGCGAAAGCACGCCGCAGATCGAGATCCAGCTCCTGCCCGCCGCGGCGAGCGAAGACTCCTCCCTGATGGAGCGCATCACCAGTCTGAGCAACGAGGTCTACGCAGTGGCAGAGGACGGGCTATGGACCGACGGTGCGACCTGTACGACGGTGGACGAGGTCGCCGAGCTGACCCGGGACGGCCAGATTGCCGTGGCTCGCCAGGGCGGCCGGCTCGTCGGCAGCGTCCGGGTCCAGCGTCTCGACGAGCGCACGGGCGAGTTCGGGATGCTCGCCGCCGACCCCGCTCACCGCGGCATAGGCGTCGCCCGCGAGTTGGTTCGCTTCGCCGAGCAGAAATTCCGTGCCGAGGGGCTCGGCACCATGCAGCTCGAACTGCTTGTGCCCAGAGACTGGACTCACCCGACAAAGGAGTTCCTGGCCGCTTGGTACACCCGCATCGGCTACCGGGTCGTCCGCACCGGAACCATCGATGAGGCCTATCCGGCCCTGGCGCCGCTGCTCGCGACGCCGTGTGACTTCGTCATCTATCAGAAGGATCTCGGCGCCGCCTGACCGCCCCCGCCGCCCCATAGGGTTAGGACGATGAGCGAGCCCGAAGGCGAAACCTCCGAGCTTCTATCCTCGCGAGCGGCGCGAGAAGCTCGAGCGCCTGCGCGGGGCGGGGCTCGACCCCTTTCCCCATACCTTCCCCGAGCGCGAGGAGATCGGCGAGGTGCGTCGCGCCCACGAGGGGCTGACGGCCGGGGGCGAGACCGAGTCCTGGCACCGGGTCGCGGGCCGGATCGTCGCCCGCCGCGGGCACGGCAAGGCGGCCTTCTTCGACCTCCGCGACGCCAGCGGCGATATCCAGCTCCACGCCCGCGAGGACATCCTCGGCGAGGACCGCTTCGAGCAGCTCGTCGGCCTCGACCTCGGCGACATCCTCGGGGTCGAGGGCGTCGCCTTCTCGACCAAGCGCGGCGAGCTGAGGCTGCGGGTCGAGGGCTGGGAGCTGCTCGCCAAGAGCCTTCGCCCCCCGCCCGACAAGTACCACGGGCTGCAGGACACCGAGTCGCGCTACCGGCGCCGCGAGCTCGACCTGATCGCCAACCAGGAGACCCGGCACCTGTTCGCGATCCGCGCCCACACCGTCGCCGAGGTGCGCCGCTGGCTCGACGAGCACGGCTTCATCGAGGCCGAGACGCCGGTCCTGCAGCCGCTCTACGGCGGCGCCCTCGCCCGTCCCTTCGTCACCCACCACAACGCGCTCGACCGCGACCTCTACCTGCGGATCGCCACCGAGCTCTACCTGAAGCGGCTGATCGTCGGCGGCTTCGACAAGGTCTACGAGCTCGGCAAGGACTTCCGCAACGAGGGCATCTCGCCCAAGCACAACCCCGAGTTCACGATGCTCGAGTGGTACGAGGCCTACGCCGACTACAACGACACCGCCGCCGACCTCGAGCGGCTGGTCTCGACCGTCGCCCAGAAGGTCCTCGAGACGCAGGAGATCGAGCGCGACGGCGCCAAGATCGACCTCACCCCGCCCTGGCGGCGGGTCACCCTTCGCGAGGCGATCAAGGAGCACACCGGGCTCGACATCGCCGAGCACCCGACCCGCGAGCAGCTCGCCGCGGCGATGGACTCCGAGCCCGACCCCGAGGAGGGCTGGGGGAAGCTGGTCGACGGCCTGCTCTCCAAACGGGTCGAGCCGAACCTGATCCAGCCGACCTTCGTCACCGACTATCCGGTCGAGCTCTCGCCGTTCGCGAAGGCGCACCGCTCCGAGCAGGGGCTGGTCGAGCGCTGGGAGGCGTTCGTCGGCGGGGTCGAGATCGCCAACTCGTTCACCGAGCTCAACGACCCCGACGAGCAGCGCCGCCGCTTCGAGCAGCAGGCCGCCGAGCAGGAGCGCGGCGACGAGGAGACCCAGCCCTACGACGAGGCCTTCGTCGAGGCGCTGGAGCAGGGGATGCCGCCGACCGGCGGGGTCGGCCTCGGCATCGACCGCCTGGTGATGATCCTGACCGGGGCCCCGAGCCTGCGCGAGGTGGTGCTGTTCCCGGCGATGCGGACCTGAGCTCAGTAGCCGGCACGGAGACAGACCCATGCCCACTACGGATGCACGGGCCACCCCGGTGCGCGAGGATTGAGTCAGACGTAAGGCAAAAATCGCAAGCCACGGATATCCAGCGGCGCTCGTAGAGGGCGCCGTTTGCCTTCTCTCACGCCTCCCGGCCCGATGCCTCCAACGAGCGCATCAGTGCCTCCTACGGACCCAAGACCCACGCTGGCTACGGATGCGCCCGCGCCGGCAGGCGGCGAGGATCGGTGTCAGTGGACGACAGTCCGAAGCAGACGAGGAAAGGAGATCCAGATGGCGATCGCCGACAGGCCGGTTGAATTGTCCGACGACGTGCTGGAGGAGATCAAGGAGGGCCAGGAGGCAGCGATCGAAGCGGTGCGCCACTTCGTCCGCAGCGTCGACAAGACGCTGGAGGGCGCCGAGAGCCCCTCGCAGGCCGAGGAGATCGTGGACTCGGCGCTGAAGATGGCCGACAAGTTGGTCGAGACGCAATACGACTTCCTGAAGAAGGTCGTGGACAGCGCCGGAAAGTCCCTGGGCGCCGCGAGCGCCACGAAGTAGGACTCCGGTCGAGCCACAAGCGGGCGGCGCTGGATTCGGGACGCCCCGGTTATCGCTCCCGACCGGCGCCGCTTCGGCCTTTTTTTGACCGGTGTCTCGCCCAATGACGCCGCCTCCGTGCCCGAAAACCCGCTTTTAGCGCGCGTTTGGACACGGCTAGCCGGGGGAACGACCCCCCTATAATTGGTTCTCGCGTCCCCAACAGAACCGGAGGTCAGATCCCTCGGCACCACGCCGACGAACCACCTGGATAGGACCCCCGGCGATGTTGCGTCCCTTCAGCCTGAATCAGATATGGCAGGAACTTGGGAGGCGGGGCCTAAGCAAACGTCGACCCCTTTGCCGATACTGACTTAAACCCACATGTTCGAGCGATTCACAGAGAGAGCCAGGCAGGTCGTCGTCCTCGCGCAGGAGGAGGCCCGCACGCTCAAGCACAACTACATCGGCACCGAGCACATCCTGCTCGGTCTGCTGCGTGAGGAGGAGGGCCTCGCCGCCCGCGTGCTCGAGTCGCTTGACATAACAGTGGAGCGCGTCCGCGCCCAGGTCGTCCGCATCGTCGGCTCCGGCGAAGAGGTCACCTCGGGCCAGATCCCGTTCACGCCGCGCGCCAAGAAGGTCCTCGAGCTGGCGCTGCGCGAGGCCCTCTCGCTGGGCCACAACTACATCGGCACCGAGCACATCCTGCTCGGCCTGGTGCGCGAGAACGAGGGGGTCGCCGCCCGCATCCTGCTCGACTTCGACGCCGACTCGGACAAGATCCGCAACGAGGTGATCCGGATGCTCTCCGGTCCCGGCGGCCGCCGCCAGGGCACCGGTGCCGGCGGCGCCCAGGGCGAGGGCAAGAAGTCCTCGAAGCTGCTCGACCAGTTCGGCCGCAACCTGACCAAGCTCGCCGCCGAGTCCAAGCTCGACCCGGTGATCGGCCGAGAGATCGAGATCGAGCGGATCATGCAGATCCTCTCGCGCCGCCAGAAGAACAACCCTGTTCTGCTCGGCGAGCCCGGGGTCGGCAAGACCGCCGTGGTCGAGGGCCTGGCCGCCCGGATCACCAAGGGCGAGGTCCCCGAGCTGCTCAAGAACAAGCAGATCTACACGCTTGACCTCGCCGCCCTCGTCGCCGGCTCCAAGTACCGCGGCGAGTTCGAGGAGCGCCTGAAGAAGGTGATGAAGGAGATCACCCAGCGCGGCGACATCATCCTTTTCATCGACGAGCTGCACAACCTCGTCGGCGCCGGCGCCGCCGAGGGCGCGATCGACGCCGCCTCGATCCTGAAGCCGGCCCTGGCCCGCGGCGAGCTGCAGACGATCGGTGCGACCACTCTTGACGAGTACCGCAAGTACCTCGAGCGCGACGCCGCCCTGGAGCGACGCTTCCAGCAGATCAAGGTCGACCAGCCCTCGACCGAGGAGACGGTGAAGATCCTCGAGGGGCTGCGCGAGCGCTACGAGCAGCACCACCGGGTCAAGATCACCGACCCCGCGCTGGAGGCCGCCGCCGAGCTCGCCGACCGCTACATCTCCGACCGCTTTTTGCCCGACAAGGCGATCGACCTGATCGACGAAGCCGCCTCGCGGCTGCGGATCAAGTCGATGAGCGCGCCCCCGGTCTACCGCGACCTCGAGGAGGAGATCGAGGGGACGCGGCGCGACAAGGAGGCCGCGATCGAGGCCCAGGAGTTCGAGAAGGCCGCCAACCTGCGCGACCAGGAGCGCCAGCTGACCCAGAAGAAGCGCTCGCTCGAGGACGAGTGGGAGGAAGGCGAGAGCGGCGACCGGCCCGAGGTCGGCGAGGAGGAGATCGCCGACATCGTCTCGATGTGGACCGGCATCCCCGTCTTCAAGCTGACCGAGGCCGAGACCAAGAAGCTCGTCCGCATGGAGGACGAGCTGCACAAGCGCGTGATCGGCCAGCACGTCGCGATCACCGCCGTCAGCAAGGCGATCCGCCGCAGCCGCGCCGGGATCAAGGACCCCAAGCGCCCGCAGGGCTCGTTCATCTTCCTCGGCCCCTCCGGGGTCGGCAAGACCGAGCTCGCCCGCACCCTGGCCGAGTTCCTGTTCGGCGACGAGGACGCGATGGTGCGCATCGACATGTCCGAGTACATGGAGAAGCACGCCGTCTCGCGCCTGGTCGGCTCGCCCCCGGGCTACATCGGCTACGACGAGGGCGGCCAGCTGACCGAGGCCGTGCGCCGCAAGCCCTACTCGGTGCTGCTGCTCGACGAGATCGAGAAGGCCCACCCCGACGTCTTCAACATCCTGCTTCAGATCCTCGAGGACGGGCGCCTGACCGACGCCCAGGGCCGCACGGTCGACTTCCGCAACGCGATCGTGATCATGACCTCGAACATCGGCGCCTCGGAGATCGCCAAGAACACCAGCATCGGCTTCACCGTCTCCGACGAGACCGGGATGTCCTACGAGGACATGAAGAACCGGATCATGAGCGACCTCAAGAAGGTCTTCCGGCCCGAGTTCCTCAACCGGATCGACGAGGTCATCGTCTTCCACAAGCTGGCCAAGGAAGAGATCAAGGAGATCATCGACCTGATGATCAACCGGGTCCGCGTCCAGGTCGCCGAGCACGACCTGCAGCTCGACCTGTCCGAGGAGGCCAAGGAGCTTCTGATCGAGAAGGGCTGGGACCCCTCGATGGGCGCCCGGCCGCTGCGCCGCGCGATCCAGCGCTACATCGAGGACCCGCTGGCCGACGAGGTGCTGAAGCAGGGAGAGATGGCTTCCGGCTCGACCGTGATGGTCGACCGCGATCCCTCCGGCGACGAGGACGAGCGTCCGCTGAAGCTGACGATCATCCCGCCGACCACCGCCAGGCGCCCCGACCCCGAGAAGCCCGCCAAGGTCGGCGTCGGCGGCCGCAAGGACGGGGCCGACGAGGGCCCCTCCGACGAGAGCCCCGACGAGCCACCCGCCGGCGACGGCGACTCCGGCGAGTAGCCCACCGGTAGCGTCAGCGCGCCCGGGCGGGGACGAAGTACGGGATCTCCTCGCCGCCCACGGGAGCGTGCTGGTACTTGTGGACGAGCTTGTCGAACTTGTGCTCGGAGATTGCCTTGATCTGGAGGACCAGTTGGCTCTGTGCCTGGAAGGTGTGGGCGCCGTTCGGGTCGCCGCTGTGCGAACGGTCGAGGTTGACGGGGGGAGGGCTGTAGGTGTGGCTGTATGAGCGGTCGGATCGCGGGTTGAAGGCGCCGCGGCGCACCCGGGCGTCATTGCTGGTGGAGTCAAAGAAGTGAAGGCCGTGACCGTAGGGGGCACCGTGGAGGCAGGTGTGTGAGAACTGGTTCGACGGCGAGGAAGCGGTGAGCTGGCCGCCGGAGATTCGCAAGTCGCTGCCCTGGATGTACTCGCCGCGGCCGAACTTGCTGGCCTTGCGGCCGCGTCCGTCGTTGGTCACGAACGTCGTGGTGCCCGGTGACACCCCTTGGAGGTCGGCGTTGCAGAGCGGATCCTCGCTCAGCACTCCCATCTGGATCGAGTAGGAGATGGTGGACGCTTGCAATACGGCCCGCTCGCGCCCTGCGGTCGCCCTCGTGACCAGCGGCCCGGAGCCGACGCTCTTGGCCGCCGCCCGAACCTCCCAGCGCCACTGGGTTGATTCCTGCCCGTCGACGCCTGCCGCGGTGGTCAGACCGGGCTGCTTGCGGTCCTCCCCGTAATCGGCTGCGGCCGAGCCGGTCCCGACTACACGCGCCTTGAAGTAATGGACATCGCCTCCCCGGGCCGCGGATGAGCTGCCGAGCGCGAAGACGATCAGAGCCAGGAAGCTGGCGCTGGTCGTGCCGAACAGCCAGGCGCTGAGACGAGACACAGCCAGCCGATCCTAGTTCGCGGCAATCGGCCGATCAACCGACCGCGCCTGGGACGCTAGTCGGGGAGGCCGGCCCGATCGGGCCAATTCCGTCGCCTCGCTTTGCGAACATACGTTCGTGTCAGCCGAGGCCACGATCCTGCACGCCGACCTCGACGCCTTCTACGCCTCGGTCGAGCAGCGAGACGATCCGCGCCTGCGCGGGCCGGCCGGTGATCGTCGGCGGCGGGGTAGTCCTCGCGGCCAGCTACGAGGCGCAGGCCCACGGCGTCCGCACCGCGATGGGCGGCGCGCAGGCCCGCCGCCTCTGCCCGCAGGCGATCGTGGTCAGCCCTCGGATGGAGGCCTATTCGGAGGCAAGCAAGGCGGTCTACGAGGTCTTCGAGCAGACCTCGCCGCTGGTCGAGGGGCTCTCGATCGACGAGGCCTTCCTCGACGTCCGCGGGCTGGAGCGGATCTCGGGCTCACCGCTGCAGATCGCGACCAAGCTGCGGCGCGAGGTGCTCGAGCAGGTCGGCCTGCCGATAACGGTCGGCGTGGCGCGGACGAAGTTCCTCGCCAAGGTCGCCAGCGGCGTCGCCAAGCCCGACGGCCTGCTCGTGGTGCAGCCGCGCGGCGAGCTCGCCTTCCTCCATCGCCTCCCGGTCGAGCGGCTGTGGGGCGTCGGCCCGGTCACCGCCGGCAAGCTTCGCGAGCAGGGGATCACCACCGTCGGCCAGGTCGCCGGCCTGACCCGATCGGAACTGGTCTCGATGCTGGGACGGGCCTCGGGCCGCCACCTCCACGCGCTGGCGCGCAACCGCGACCCGCGGCCGGTCAAGGCCCGGCCGCGGCGGCGCTCGATGGGGGCGCAGCGCGCCCTGGGCCGCAGGCCCAAGTCACCTGATGAGATCGAAGCCGCCCTGGCCGGGCTCGTCGACCGGGTGACCCGGCGGATGCGCAAGGCGAGGCGTGCCTGTCGCACGGTGGTGCTGCGGCTGCGCTTCGACGACTTCTCGCGGGCGACCCGTTCGCGCACCCTGCCCAACGCCACGGCGCAGACCGAGCCGATCCTGTTCGCCGCCCGGACTCTGCTGGACAAGGCGGGGCCGACGATCGAGAGGCGGGGCCTGACCCTGGTCGGGGTCTCGCTGACCAACCTCGAGCAGGGCACCGCGATCCAGCTGGCGCTGCCGCTGTGGCGCCCGGCCACCGCGCTCGACGCCGCGGTCGACGAGGTGCGCGAGCGCTTCGGGTCCGAAGCGATCACCCGCGCCGCACTGGTCGGCCGCGAGCAGGGCTTCACCGTGCCGCTGCTTCCCGACTGAGCGGGTCAGGCCGGCTGCGGGGCAGGCTCGGGCTCGGGCTGGGCCTCGGCGACATCAAGCGTGTCGGCCGGCGCGTTCTGCCGTCTCGACAGCGCCAGGCACGGCACCGCCAGAGCCGAGATCCCCGCCGCCAGCAGATAGGACTGCGCATAGCCCCAGACGTCGGCCGCCCGTCCCAGCACCGGCTGGGCCCAGACGCCGCCGCTCGAGCTCATCATCGAGTCGAAGGAGAGGATCGTCGCCCGCTGGCGCGAGGGGATCATCCCGTTGATGTAGGTCTGGCGGATCGGCATCGTCGCGGCGAACAGAAGGGCCCAGACGACGGTCAGCCCGATCACCGGCCAGAAGCTCTGCACGATCCCGACGAAGAACAGGGTCAGGGTGCTGAGCGCGGCCATCAGGATCAGCGCCGAGGTGCGGCGGTGAAAGCGCTGGCGGATCCGCGGCGCCGCGATCCCTCCGAGGATCTGGGCGCCGGCGACGATCGCCGCCGCCAGGCCGGCGATCTGGTAGGCGTGCGGGTCTCCGTAGAGCTCGAGCAGGTACGGCTGCAGGGCGTAGAAGCCGTAGATGCCGACGCCGCCGGTGAACAGCGCCTCGACCATCAGCCACTTGACCGCCGGCACCCGTCATGCCGTAGTCGATCGAGGCCACGGCGATCTTGCGCATCTCTGGCAGGACCCCGGCCCGCTGGTCGGGGGTGAAGCCGACGTCGTGCATGAGCCTGAAGGCGAGCGCGAACATCACGATCAGGATCCCGCCGCGGAGGACGAACGGCGCTCCGAGGCTGAGCTGCTGGGCGATGAACCCTCCCGCCACCGAGCCGCTGAGCATGCCGATGCCGGTGACGATCTGACCGCGCCCGAACACCGACTCCAGGTCGCCCTTGTAGTCGGTCGCGGTCAGCGCGTCGACCAGCCACGCCTCGACCGCGCCGGAGAAGAAGGTGAAGCCGAGGCCGAGCAGGATCGAGGCGCCCGCCCACTCCCAGAACGGCGCCTCGATCTGCCAGAGCAGCACGTAGAACAGCGTCGACAGGCCATCAGCGTCAGCGTGCCGAGCAGATAGGAGGCGCGCCGCCCGACGGTGTCGGCGACGATCCCGGTCGGGACCTCGAACAGCACCATCCCGGCGGTGAAGAACGCGTTCGCCGCGAACGCCTCGAGGTTCGACAGCCCGGCGTCGAGCAGGAAGATCGTGTTGATCCCCCAGATCAGCGAGGCGGCAAGCGTGTTGCCGAGCATGCAGCACCAGGTAGGTGCGCTGGATCGACCGCGGCGTGGGCATCTGCTCAGTCACGAATGACTCTCACTATGCCGACCGCCCCGGGCCGGCGAACTCATCGGTCGCCGCGGGCTACCCGAGCTTGCCGACCGCCGCGACGATCTCCTGCGGTGCGTCCTCCTGGATGAAGTGATTGGCCTTGGGGAGGACGGTCAGCTCGGCGCCGGGGAAGTCCGATTGCCAGCGGGCGATGAACCGCTTCGATCCGAAGGCGCGGTCCTTCATCCCCCAGACGAGCGCGATCGGCTTGCCCGCAAGCTTCTGCGGTGCGCTTGCCGCCAGTTGCCCCAGCCATGGGCCCGGCGTCGAGGATCTGACGCGGGAAGACGGCGACTCCCTGGCGCGCCTCCGGGCTCGGCTGGACCGCCCGGTAATGCTCCATCTCCTCGTCGCTGAGGTTGCGAGTGGTCCCGGCCGGGACCAGTCGCTCGACGAAGAAGTTGCGCTCCAGGATCCGGCGCTGCATCGGGCCGCTCGACATCACCCGGCTGAAGATCTTCGGCCCGAGGCTGTCGATCGTCCAGTACCAGGTGTTCATGAAGGCGAGGCCGGAGACCCGCTCGGCCCTCTCGGTGGCGACCGACATGCCGATCGGCCCGCCCCAGTCCTGGCCGATGACGATGAATCCTTCGAGCTCGAGCTGGTCGACGAGCTGCCCGACGACGCCGGCGTGCTCGGCGGCGGTGTAGCCGTAGCCCTCGGGTCGATCGGAGAGCCCGAACCCCGGATAGTCGACCGCGACGCAGCGGAAGCGGTCGCGGAGCCCGAGGATCACGTTGCGGTAGAGAAAGCTCCAGGTCGGATTGCCGTGGCACATCAGGATCGGCGGGCCCGAGCCCTCGTCGACGTAGTGGACGCGGGCGCCGTCGATCTCGGCCCAGCGCGACTGGAACGGATAGAGGCCGGGGGAGGGGGTGAACTCGACTCTCATCCTGGGTAGAGCTTCATCGCACGGGCAGCGCCTACCCGGTGCCCTTCCTGGCCAGCCGGTAGAGGGTCGGGCGGGCGCGGCGGATCGGCGGCGGCATGTCCTCCTGCGCCTGCGGCTCGGAGTCGACCAGCTTCCAGTCGCCGAACAGCTCGACGATCTCACCCTCGTCCATGCCGCGGGGGAGGACGATGCGCCGGCCGCGCTTGAAGGCGAGGACGAGGAGCGTCGCCCCGGGGGCGGCCAGCTCGGTCAACCCGGCCGCGGTGTCGGCTCGAGCCCGATCGGGGAGCCCGTGGATGCAGCCGAAGTCGTAGATCAGGTCGAACCCGGGCTCCAATCCGAGCCCGGCGATCTTGGTCACGTCGCCGGCGACCCATTGCACCTCGACGCCCTCATCGGCTGCTCGCTGCTTTGCCTCGGCCAGCGCCTTGTCGACGATGTCCACCCCGGTGACCTGCCAGCCGTGCTTGGCGAGCAGCACCGCGTCGGGACCCGACCCGCAGCCGACGTCGAGGGCGCGTCCCGGCGCCAGCCCGGCCGAGCCGTCGGCGATGCCGCGCATGAACGGCGAGGTCTCGCGCCGCTCCCAGGGCTTGAAGCCGACCCGGTACAGGAGCTGGTAATTGAACCCTTGGCGCTGGTGGCCATCTCTCCCCTTCCGGTTGCGCGGATGGACCGGGCGACCCTATCGCTCCGCGATTCGCGGCGGCGGGCTGTGTGCGGAACGTCACACACGCTTGCGGTTTCACGGGGGAGGGTCCACGATGGAGGCGAGGAGATGATGCGAGGACTACCGCCAGGCCCGCGTTACCCGACGATCGATTCAGTTCATCGGGCAGTGGAACCGCCCGCTGGTCTACATGGAGAAATGCCGGCGCCGCTACGGCAAGCGGTTCACGATGCGCTTTCCCAGCTCGCCTCCGCTGGTGATCCTCTCCGACCCCGACGAGGTCAAGGAGGTCTTCGCGGCCCCGCCCGAGGTCCTTCATCCCGGTGAGGGCGCCCGGGTGCTGGAGCCCCTGGTCGGTCAGAACTCGGTGATCCTGCTCGACGAGGCCCGCCACCTCGAGCAGCGAAAGCTGCTGCTGCCCGCCTTCCACGGCGAGAACATGCAGCGCCTCGCCGGGCTGATGGCCGAGGTCGCCGAGGGCGAGGTCGCGTCCTGGCCGGACGGCGAGGAGATCGAGCTTCACCCCCGGATGCAGAGCCTGACCCTGGAGATCATCCTGCGGACCGTCTTCGGGCTCGACCCCGGGCCGCGGCTGGATGCGCTTCGCGAGCGGCTCGGCGCGATGCTCGCCTTCGGCGATCGCCCGGCCAGCCTCGCTGCCGGCACCGCCGGCCGGCACCCCGCGCCGCAAGCTCGGCGAGAAGATGCCGCCCTACCGGGGCTTCTTCCGCCTCCAGCGAGCTGCCGACCAGATGATCTTCGAGCTGATCGACGAGCGGCGCGCCGAGGACGGCGAGCGCGACGACATCCTCACGATGCTGATCGCCGCCCGCCACGAGGACGGCTCGCCGATGTCCTCGCAGGAGCTTCGCGACGAGCTGATGACGATGCTGGTCGCGGGGCACGAGACGACTGCGTCCTCGCTCGCCTGGGGATTCGAGCGCCTCTCCCGCGAGCCGGAGGTCCTTGCGCGGCTGGTCGAGGAGATCGACGGCGGGGGCGAGGACGCCTACTTGACCGCGACGATCCAGGAGACCCTGCGGCGGCGACCGGTGCTGCCGAACGTCGAGCCGCGGCTGACGATGACCGAGTTCGAGGTCGGCGGCTGGACCTATCCGGCCGGCGTCTGCCTGGTGCCGAACGCCTACCTGATCCATCACGACCCCGAGATCTACCCCGATCCCTACGCCTTCCGGCCCGAGCGCTTCCTCGAGCAGCAGCCCGGCACCTTCACCTGGATCCCGTTCGGCGGCGGACGCCGCCGCTGCATCGGCGCCAGCTTCGCGCTGCAGGAGATGAAGATCGTCCTGCGGGCGGTGCTGAGCGAATTCGAGCTTCAGCCCGGCCCCGGCCGCTTCGAGCCGGCGGTCCGCAGAAACATCAGCATCAAGCCCGGCGGCGGCGCCCGTACAAGGGTCCGCCAGCGGGGATCGAAGCCGGCGCCGGTTCCGGCCTAGTCGGCCCCGGTCGGCCCTGCTTCGCGAAGCTGGCGGCTACGAACTATTCCGGGACCAGAAGGTCAAGGTCGTGCATGCGGACATATCCGCACCATTTGCAGGAGAGCAGATATACGTCCGTGCGGGGCTCACGAACGAGCTGGACCTGGCCGCTGCTCACCCATTCACGACGGCCGCAGGCCGGGCACGGCATCGTCGCTTTTTTGACCTGCAGGGCTGCTTGGGGATCTACTTTGTCAGTGGCCATGTGCGAGGAAGGCTAGCCGGTAGCCGCCAGGGGAGCTCGGCCTCAGGAGCACCAAGATCCGCCTCAGTGCCAGCCCGCTCAGAAGGGATGCAAATGGAGAATGACCAGCAAAAGCTGGATGCACTGAAAAAAGTGTTAGAGGCGTTCAACCGACACGACCTCGACGCGATCATGTCCCACTTCGCTGACGACTGCGTCTTCGAATCCCCACGCGGGGCGGATCCTTGGGGGAGGCGTTTCGTGGGCAAGGATGAAGTGCGCCGAGGGCTTGCGGCTCGCTTTGAGGGCATTCCGGACGTCCACTACGGGGACGACGACCACTTCGCTTGCGGCAACCGTGGCGTTTCGGAATGGACGATCAGCGGAACCACGGTCGAGGGCGAGCGAATCGAAGTCCGAGGCTGCGACCTTTGGACCTTCGGAGACGACGGCAGGCTCACGCGCAAGGATTCGTTCTGGAAGATCCGCGAATCGTGACGGCCGACACTTCTCAGGATTCTGGCTCGCGCGACTCGCGAGCGGCGGCGCCGAAGATCGCCTTCGCCATCAGCGAGGGCTCCGCCGCCTGGCGCGCCTCGCTCACTTGCGCACGCGCGGCGCGAGCCTCCGCGTCGTCGGGTGCGGCGCGCGCCGCCATCTCGGCCAGATGCCCGGCGAGGCGCAGCTCGCCCTTCGACGCCAGCTCCCGCGCCCGCCCGGCCAGCGCGCCGGCCCCTCCCGCCAGCGCGGCGATCTCGCGCGCGAGATCGCCGGCCGGGGCGGGCTTGAGGCTCGCGGGGTCGAGGTCGTACCAGCCTCCGTAAAGGCGCCAGATCCCCCGCACGACGAACTCGGGGTCGTCGTAGATCGGCCGCAGGTAGGGCTTCTCCAGAAGCTCGGGCGGCGCCTTTACCTCGTGCAGGATCTCGTCGAGGGGGGCGCCGGCGTTCATCATCCGCAGCGTCTCGTCGTGCAGGTGCTCGAGCATCGCCGCCGTGTCGGTCAGGATCGCCCGCACCCGATCGGCGCCGACGACCGGCAACCCGTGGCCGGGGAGCAGCACCTCGGCGCCCAGGCCGGACATCTCGCGAAGCGCCGCCGCCCACTCGCGCGCGTAGCGCTGGACCTTCTGGGGGTTGCCGGCGTTGGGGACGCACCAGATGATCAGATCGCCCGGGCAGAGGACCCGGCGGCCGGGCACCCAGGTCCAGGTGTGATCGTCGGTCTCGCCCTTGGCGTGATGAAGCTCGAAACGCTCGCCGCCGACCTCGAGCTTATGGGTGTCGCGGTAGGTCTCGTCGGGATAGCGGTACTCGGTCGGCCACGGCACCTCGACGCCGAACTGGCGCGAGTTGATCGGCGCCGTTGTAACCGGCGCTGAGCCGGTAGCGGTCAAAGCGAGCCGGCACGGACTCGTGGGCGATCACCCGCGGTGGGTCCCAGCCCTTCTCGCGCGCCTCCTGCTCGAATGCGCCGACCCCGAAGACGTGGTCGATGTGACCGTGGGAGAAGATCGTCGTGTCCAGCCGGGCTGGGGACCACTCGCGGATCATCCGGTGGATCTCGGGCGCCGAGAACGGCGCGCCGCTGTCCACGCAGACCAGCCCGTCCCCGGTCTCGAAGGCGCTGACGTTGGCAAAGGAGCTGACGAACGCGGTCCCCGCCCCGACCTCGACCAGCTCGCCTCGGGGCGCGAACGGGTTGATCCCCTGGTCCTCGCCGGGACCCCCGTCCGGCTCGGGCCCGATCACCTCGAGCTCGCCACGCCAGAGCCTGTCGGAGAGCTGCAGGGGATCCACGCTCCCAACCTACCCTGGGGCGGGATCATCGGCCGGCGCGGACGCCGGAGCCCGCTGCTACCTTCACGCCCGTGGGAGAGCGTCACCGCGGGGAAACCGTGCGGGAGAAAGGCGGGCGCAGTCTGTCCTGGCTGGCGCCGCTGCTGATCATCGTCGCCTCGAACGTCGTCGTGATGTCGGCTAGCGGCGCGCTGCCGCTGGGGCCGCTCAACGACCTGCTGGCGCTCGGCCAGGCGGGCGGGCAGACGCCGGCGAAGGTCGCGATCCAGAAGCCGGCTGAGCCGCCGCAGACGGCGACGCCGCTGGTGAACTGCCGGGCGGGCGACAAGACCGACCCGTCCCCGATCGACGGCCGGGTGCCCAACGGCTCCCCGGCGAGCGGCTTCTACTGCAACCTCGACGAGGTCGCCCACCAGGGCAACACCGGCGGGTTCAAGACCCTGCGCTACACCGACAACGCGGGCCACACCTGCGCCTTCTACGACACAGCGCTGCTCTTCCCGATCAACGCGCTGAAACTCGACTCCAACGGGCTCGGCATCGCGGTGCTCGACATGTCCGACCCGGCCCATCCCAAGCAGACCGACATGCTGACCGACCCGACGATGCTGTCGCCGCACGAGTCGCTGGCTCTGAATCAGAAGCGCGGGCTGCTCGCGGCCGTGGAGGGCAACCCGGCCGCATACCCCGGAATCGTCTCGATGTACGACGCCCACAAGGACTGCCGCCACCCCGAGCATGACTTCACCCTGCCGCTCGCGCGACTCGGGCACGAGAGCGGCTTCTCGATGGACGGCAAGACCTTCTACGCGACCGGCGTTTCCTTTAATGCGATCACCGCGATCGACGTCACCGACCCGAAGAATCCCCACGACATCTGGCAGGGCAACATCAGCTCGCACGGGATGTCGCTGAGCAACGACGGGAACCGCGCCTACATCGCCGACACCAACGGCAACATGCTGATCCTCGACACGAGCGAGATCCAGGCGCGCAAGCCCGACCCGCAGGCGCGCGAGATCAGCCGCCTGACCTGGGACAACGCCTCGATTCCCCAGAACGCGATTCCCTTCACCCGCAAGGGCCACCCCTACGTCCTCGAGTTCGACGAATACACGGCGGGGACGACCGGCGGCGGCGACCCCGACTCGGTCGGCGCCGGGCGGATCGTCGACATCGCCGACGAGGCGCACCCTCACGTCGTCTCCAACCTGCGCCTGCAGGTAGACCAGCACGACAACCACGCCGCCGCGGCCAACGACCCCGGCGCCTCCAGCCCGGTGCAGGGATACGCGGCGCACTACTGCAACATTCCGAGCCGCGACAACCCGCTGGTCGTCGCCTGCTCGTTCATCGCCTCCGGCCTGCGCGTATTCGATATCAGCGACCTCGAGCACCCGAAGGAGATCGCCTACTTCGTCGCGCCGTCGACGCCGCGGATGGAGAACCGCTTCGACGGCTCCAACTTCGCGATGTCCCAGCCGGCGTTCGCCCCCGGCCGGGAGATCTGGTACACGGACGGCGGTAGCGGCTTCTACAACCTGCGGGTCGACGAGAGCGTCTGGCCAGGCGGAGGCCCGCCCGGCAGGTGCGCCGGCCGCAAGGCGACGATCGTCGGCACCAACGGCAAGGACCAGATCAAGGGGTCCAAGCACAAGGACGTGATCTCGGCCGGTCGCGGTAACGATGTCATCAGGGGCATGAAGGGCAACGACGTGATCTGCGGCGGCGGCGGCAAGGACAGGCTCTCCGGCGGGCCAGGCAAGGACAAGGTTCTTGGCCAAAGCGGGAGGGACCGCCTGCACGGCGGATCCGGCAAGGACCGCCTGCTCGGGGGCACCGGCAAGGACCGTTTGCTCGGTGGAGCCGGCACGGACCGGCTGCGCGGCGGCCCCGGCAGGGACCTGGCGAAGCAGTAGCCGCGTGAGCAGGGCGGTCGAGCAGTCCAACCGCCGCATGCTGCGCGCCCGCGACGCGATGGACCGCGACTACGCGAAGCCGCTCCAGATCCCGGCGCTGGCGAGAATCGCCCACGTCTCCGAGGCGCACTTCATCCGCACCTTTCGTGCCACGTTCGGCGAGACACCGCATCGCTATCTGCAGCGCCGGCGCGTCGAGCGGGCGATGTTCCTTCTGCGCGAGACCGACCGCAGCGTCAGCGAGATCTGCCTCGACGTCGGCTTCACCAGCGTCGGCACCTTCGGCAGGACCTTCCGGGCGATCGTCGGCGAGTCGCCGACCACCTACCGCAACCGGGCCGCGGACCTGAGGGCCGTGCCGGCCTGCTTCGCGCGGGCCTGGACGAGACCGAGCAGTTTTGGAGAAGCGGGCCGGCGTTCGGTCGGCTAGCGTCGCCGGCATGATCAAACAACACACTCATTCACAGGTTTACGTCCTCGATCAGGACCAGGCGCTGGACTTCTACGTCGGCAAGCTCGGCCTCGAGGTGAACACCGACGCCGACCTCGGCTTCATGCGCTGGCTGACGGTTCAGGTGCCGGGGCATCCGGAACACCAGCTGTTCTTGGAGAAGCCCGGCCCGCCCGCCATGGACGAGGCGACAGCCGAGCAGATCCGCGAGCTGGTGACGAAGGGCGCGATGGGAATGGCCGGCATCTTCACCGTCGACGACATCCACGAGGCCTACAAGGAGCTGGTCGCCAAGGGCGTCGAGTTCACCGAGGAGCCGACCGAGCGCTTCTACGGCACCGACTGCGGCCTGCGCGACCCGTTCGGGAACCACCTCCGCATCGGGACGCCGAAGGAGGGCCCGATCGAGATTCCCGATCCGGCCGAGCTCGCGGCCGAGGACGGCTGATCCGAGCGCTGTCCTAGGACAGGACTTCGCCGAGCTTGTCGAGCATCTGCTGCTCGCCCTCGCTGACGCGCTCGGCCTTGAAGCCCAGAAAGCCGCCCTCCTTGGCCGCGTTCGCGGCCTCCTTGGCGGCGCTCAGAAGCCACTCGCGGAAGGCGGCGGCCTCCTCGGGCGTCGCCTTCTCGCTGACCAGGGCGTTGGACGCCCGCAGGTCCTCGATGATCTCGTTGCCGGCCATCGCCCCGCGCGGCTTGAAGTCGCCGATCGGGTTCTTGCGGTGCTGGGCCTTCTCGACCGCGCTCTTGGCGATCTCGTGGACGAGGTCCCCGTCGACACCCGACTGGGCCGCCGCGGTCACGGTCTTGAGCGCCGCCATCGACTCCTTGACGGCCTCGATCGGCCCGCCGGGGTCGGCGAGCGTGATCGCCAGCCCGGCGACGAACGGCGCCCGCTCGAGCTGCGCCCACTGCTCCTCGCTGAAATCGGCCTTGCCGGTCATCCGCTCGACAACCTAGCGCGCCAGCGCTGCGCGCGGCCTCGCGCCCGCGCCGGGGCCGGGCTCCGCCCTGAGGTTGCGGGCGTGAAGCTCGCCGCCGCAGTGCGAGCAGACCGGCACCGCCTCGGTCGCATGGCCGCAGTCGGCGTGGACCATCAACAGCGGCGGGCCGTCGGGCGCCTTGTGGCGGTCGCCCCACTTCATCAGCGCCAGCAGGACCGGCTGCAGCTCGAGGCCCTTCTCGGTCAGCCGGTACTCGAAGCGGTTGGGGTGGTCGCTGTAGGGGCGGCGCTCGACGATCCCCTCCTCGGTGAGGCTCGCGAGCCGCTCGCTGAGCACGTTGGTCGCCACCCCGAGCTGGCCCTGGATCTGGTCGAAGCGGCGGTGGCCGAGGAAGATCTCGCGCAGCACCAGCAGCGTCCAGCGCTCGCCGAGGAAGGCGAGGGTCCGCGCTATCGAGCAGTTCTGCTTTTCGAAGGCTTCGATTGCCATCTGTGAGCTTCCGCACACTTACTTGCTTTTTGCAAGTCAGGATAGAAGCATAGCGATCGCAAACGCATAGCCACTGCTGACGGATCTGCTGGGAGGCAAGAAATGGACAGAAGCTGGCGCATCTTTCTGATCACATCGGTGGGGGTGTTCATGGCGGCTCTCGACCTGTTCATCGTCAACATCGCCATCCCCGACATCTCCAGCGACTTCAGCACCAGCTCGCTGTCGGATCTCTCCTGGGTCCTCAACGCCTACGCGATCGTCTTCGCGGCGCTGCTCGTCCCCGCCGGCCGGGTCGCCGACCGGATCGGGCGCAAGCGCGTCCTCGTCGCCGGGCTCCTGGTATTCACCGCCGGCTCCGCGGCCTCGGCGGCGGCGCCGTCGGTCGGCGTCCTGGTCGCATCACGGATCCTGCAGGCAAGCGGCGGCGCGATGTTCCTGCCCGCCTCGCTGGGCCTGGTCCTGCCCGCCTTCCCGATCCAGAAGCGCGCCGTCGCCGTCGGCGCCTGGTCGGCGGTCGGCGGCGTCGCCGCCGCCCTCGGCCCGCCGGTCGGCGGGCTCCTGGTCGGGCTGAGCTGGCGCTGGATCTTCCTCGTCAACGTCCCGATCGGGCTGGTGATGGCGGTGATCGCCGCCCGCTCGCTGGACGAGGTGCGCGAGCCGCAGAGCGCCGGACGCCCCGACGCGCTGGGGGCGCTGCTGCTCGCCGGCGGGATCGGCCTGCTGACCGCCGGGATCGTCAAGGGCCCCGACTGGGGCTGGGCCGACGACCGGACCATCGGCGCCTTCGCCGCCTCGGTCGTTCTGATCGTCGCCTTCTTCGCCCGCTCGGCGCGCCATCCGGCGCCGGTGATCGAGCTGCCGCTGCTGCGGGTGCGCTCGTTCGCCTTCGGAAACCTCGCCTCGATGGCCTTCTTCGCCGGCTTCGGAGCGATGCTGCTGAGCGGCGTCTTGCTGCTGACCGAGGTCTGGCACTACTCGGAGCTGCACGCCGGGCTGGCGTTGGCGCCGGGACCGCTGATGGCGGCGATCGTCGCCGCTCCGGCGGGCCGGGTCAGCGCCCGGATCGGACCGCGCCCGGTCGCGATGCTCGGCGGGATCGTCTTCGGCGGCAGCTTCCTGCTCTTCATCTCGACCGTCGACGCGACGCCGGACTACGCCGGCAGCTTCCTGCCCGCCTTCATGCTCGGCGGGGTCGGGGTGGGGCTCTCGATCTCGAGCCTGCCGGCCGCGGTGACCGCTTCGCTGCCGCCGACGCGCTTCGCGACGGGATCGGCGGTGTTCGGGATGTCGCGCCAGCTCGGAGCGGCGATCGGGGTCGCGATCCTGATCGCGATCCTCGCCAATCCGGCTCCGGACGAGCTGCTGGACCGGCTCCAGGACGGCTGGGCGTTCATGGCCGGGGCCGGCTTCGCGGCGGCGGCGATCAGCGCCGCGATCGGTGCCCCGGTACGGGTGCCGGCGAGCGAAACCGAGCCCGCGCCTGCACTGGCCGGATTGTCGAGGCCCTGAGCGGTCGGCGCCCTGGTCAGGCATCATCTCTCTCCGACTCCGATCCGGCTCAGTCCTGGAGCGGCTGGGTAGAGGGCGGTCATGGCTGCAACCCGGCAAGACATCGATTCTTCGCCCCGGCACTTCGACCACCGGGCGCTTTTCTACGCCGACGAGGACGAGTTCCTCGCCGGCGTGATCCCCTTCCTGCACGAGGGGCTGGAGGCGGAGGAGCCGACCCTGGTCGCAGTCAGCGAGCGGAAGATCGAGCTGATCTCGGGCGTGCTGAACGGCTTCGGCGACGGGATCGAGTTCGCCGACATGGAGGCGATCGGCCGCAACCCGGCGCGGATCATCCCCGTCTGGCTCGACCTGGTCGAGCAGACGGGCAGGAGCGGGCGCACCCCGCGCGGAATCGGCGAGCCGATCTGGCCCGGGCGAAGCCCGGAGGAGCTGAGCGAGTGCGACATCCACGAGTCGCTGCTCAACCTCGCCTTCGCCGATTCGATCCCTGGTCGCTTCTATGCCCGTATGACACGACCGGGCTCGACGACGAGGTCCTGGAGGGGGCGAGGCGCAACCACCCCCACCTCGACTGGGACGGGGCCGAGGCGCAGAGCATCGAGTACATCGACCCGGCCGAGGGCAACCCCTTGGAGGGCGAGCTGCCCGAGCCCGCGAGCGCGTCGCACCACACCGCCTTCGCCCACGCCGGTGACCTCGGCCTGCTGCGCCGCTTCGTCAGCGACCGCGCCGCCGAGTCGGCGCTCGACGAGCAGCGCCGCCACGACCTGGTGCTGGCGGTCAACGAGGTGGCGACCAACAGCATCCGCCACGGGATCGGCCCGGGGCGGCTGAAGGTCTGGAATCAGGCCGGCGGCCTGATCTGCGAGGTCCAGGATCGCGGCCGCATCAACGAGCCGCTGGTCGGGCGCCGCCGGCCAAAGCCCGGGCAGATCGAGGGCCGCGGCCTCTGGGTCGCCAACCAGCTCTGCGACCTGGTCCAGATCCGCTCCGGCGATGACGGCACCACCGTGCGCCTGCACATGCAGGCTGCCGAGCGCCAGATATAAGTTCGCTGCACAAGCGCCTGCAACGACTTCAGAAGGGAGCTCAAATGGAGCAGCGGACCGTCGACATTCAGTCCCTGAACGGGGACTTCAAGGGGACCGTGGTCGGTCCCGACGCGGAGACCTGGGACCAGGACCGCCAGGCCTGGAACCTGACCGCCGACCAGCACCCCAGCGCGGTCGCCTACGTCGAGAGCGCCGACGACGTCGCCACGGTGGTCAACCACGCTCGCTCCAACGGCCTCGGCGTCGCCGCGCAGGGCACCGGGCACGGGGCCGGCTCGCGCGGGCCGCTCGACGGCTCGATCCTGATTCGCAGCGAGCGCATGAAGGGGATCGAGATCGATCCAGACAACGGCACCGGCCGCTACGAGGCCGGCGTGCTCTGGATGGAGGCCAACCCGGCCGCCGGCGAGCACGGCCTCGCCAACCGCTCCGGCTCGGCCCCCGACATCGGCATCGTCGGCTACACGACCGGCGGCGGCTTCGGCTGGATCGCCCGCAAGCATGGACTCGCCTGCAACAGCGTTCGCGCTTTCGAGGTCGTCACCGCCGACGGCGAGAAGCGACGCGTCGACGCCGACAATGACTCGGACCTGTTCTGGGCGATGCGCGGCGGCGGCGGCAGCTTCGCGATCGTGACCGCGATCGAGTACGACCTCGTCGAGCTGCCGAAGGTCTTCGCCGGCAGCGCGATCTACCCGGCCGACGAGCGGTCGGGAGAGATCATGCACGCCTACTTCGAGTGGGCCAACGACGCGCCCGAGGAGGTCACCTCGATCTCCCGCTTCCTGCATCTGCCGCCGCTCCCGCAGATCCCCGAGCCGCTCCAGGACAAGCCGCTGATCACGCTTGGCGCCTGTTTCGCGGGCCCGGAGTCGGAGGGGGCGGAGCTGGTCGCGGAGCTTCGGGGGCTCGGGGAGACGGTGATGGACACCTTCGCGGAGATGCCGCCGTCGGGGCTGCCCCAGGTCCACATGGAGCCAGATGAGCCGGTCCCCGGCTTCGTCGACACGACGTCGCTCGGCGCGATGCCCGCCGAGGCGGTCGACAAGTTCGTCGAGGCGTGCGGCCCCGGCTCGGGCTCGCCGCTGCTGTCGGCGGAGATGCGCCAGTGCGGTGGAGCCCTCGCCGCACCGGCCAACGGAGGCGGGGCGCTCTCCCACCTCGACGCCGAGTACGTGTTCTGCGGGATCGGCCTGCCGATGACGCCGGAGATGCGGGAGGCCATCAACGGCCACCTCGACGACTCGATGCTGGCGCTGGAGCCGTGGTCGACGGAGAGCGGCTACTTCAACTTCGCCGACCGGCCACGCGGCATCGAGAAGATCTTTGCCGCCGACACGCTGGACCGGCTGCGCGACGTCAAGCGCCGCTACGACCCCGACGGCCTGATCAGCGGCAACCACAACATCTCGCTCGCCTGAGCTGAGCGCCGCCGCCTGCAACATGCGCTGATTCGGGTCGGCGGCGCCCTCCAGCCCGGCTACGATCGGTGCGTGTCCCGTTGCGCCAGCCGGGCGGCGATGGTCCGGTGAGAAGGTCGGCGCCGGCATCGATCTCGGTTGCGGCTTTGACGATTTCGCTCGCCTTCACGGCGGCCGGAAACGGCGAGCCGGGACCGCCGCCGCCCGATCGGCTGCCGCCGGCCGGCTACACGGCAACGGAGGGGGCCGCGCGCAGCGTGACGCCGTCACCGGCGGGCCAACCGTCACGGGCCCCGACCCTGTCCTCGCTGGCCAGCTCCTCCGTCAACCACAACGTGAGCGATGAGGCCGGCAACCAGGCCGAGGCCTACACGGCAGTCGAGCCCGACAACGCGGCGCGGGTATCGCCGGCGTCAACCCCGCCGGCGGCAATCCGGCCGCCTGGATCTCCAACAACTCGATGAGGCCGGGGACGGTCACGCGCCAGGCGCTTCCCACCGCGACGCTGCTGCCCAGCTCCGAGGGCGGAGGGACATCGAGTCCGGCTCTCTGCTGCGACCCGACCTTCGCCGCCGACGACCGCGGCAACTTCTGGTACGGGGTCCTGACCCTGGACCCGGTCGGGCCCGACGACTGCACCGACCCCAGCTTCTGCCACATCGTCGTCAACCGGATCGCGGGACCGAACGGCGCCACCGTGCAGGCGCAGAACACCGCGATCCCCAGGGCGACCTCCGACGTGCAGGACAAGCCGATGATCACGATCGACAGCTGGGCCGCCAGCCCGAAGCGCTACCGGCTGTACGCGGTCTGGGTCGAGAATCCCGGCCAGAACGTGGTCGTCTCGCAGTGCGACGCCACGACGGCGACCAACTGCGACGACCCCGACAGCTGGAGCGCGCCGGTGGACATCACGGCCGCCGCCGGCACCTACACCTACCCCTCGGTTGCAGCGGCCCCGAACGGCGACGTCTACGTCACCTGGTGGGACGCCACCAACGACGACATCAGGATCGACCGCTGCCAGACGGCCGAGAACTGCTCGGTGGCGGCCAGCTGGAACGAGGACGCAGTGATCGACTCCGACCTCGATCCCGGCTCCGCCTCGCCGCTTCCCTTCTTCTGCCCGATCATCGCCGCGCCGGGAGGCAGGATTGGAGCGCTCACATACGTCGAGGTGGGACCGGACGGGCGCGTCTACGTCGCTTGGAGCCAGCTGCGAAACAACGGCAGCACCCGCTGCAGCGCCAGCGGCAGCGACCGCACCTTCGACAGCTACATCGCCTCGGGCGCCGCGAACACGATTCCCGCCACCAACAGCGGCGTGCGGCTCAGCGACGACGGTGCGTTGGCGTTCAACGACCACTTCTTTGCCTCGCTGGCCGCCGACCCCTCGGCCCCGAACACCGTCGAGGCAAGCCTCTACAGCACCAAGCTCGACCCCACGGGTCAGACCACGCAGCAGTTCTACGTCCGCTCGACCGACGGCGGCGCCAGCTTCGGGGCCATGCAGCAGATCAGCACCGCGGCCTCGAACTTCAGCGGCTTCAACAGCGACGGCTTCGACTACGGCGACTACGAGGGCGCCGACGCCGCCGCCGGCGTCTTCTATCCGGCCTGGTCGGACAACCGCGCCGCGCAGGGCGGCGACACCGAGCTGTTCATGCTCACCCCCCCGGGCGCCGCGGCTGCCCCGGCGCCCGCCGTCGACGCCACGCCGCCCCAAACGCGGATCCGCCGCGGCCCAAGGGGCCGCACGACCAAGCGCCGGGCGAAGTTCCGCTTCACCGCCGGCGAGCCGGGGGCGAGCTTCCGCTGCAAGCTCGACCGCAAGAGATTCAGGCCCTGCCGCTCACCGAGGACCTATCGCCACCTGAGGCCGCGCCGGCACGTGTTCAAAGTGCGCGCCATCGACCGCGCCGGCAACCGCGACCCGACGCCCGCCAAGCGCGCCTGGAGGGTGGTCGCACCTTAGGCCGAGGTTGGCAGGCTCCAG
Organism: uncultured Solirubrobacterales bacterium; assembly: GCA_963772265.1. Classification (GTDB taxonomy): domain Bacteria; phylum Actinomycetota; class Thermoleophilia; order Solirubrobacterales; family 70-9; genus Mayfieldus. The sequence goes on from CAVYWS010000004.1 coordinate 100,048, forward strand.
TGGCGGACGGTCTGACGCCGGTACGTTTTACCCATGCGTGAGCCCGGCCAGAAGGCGATCGGGGCCTGGAGCGGCGGGCGCTATCTGCGCTTCGGCGAGACGATCGAGGAGGACCGCCTCGCGGCGCTGCTTCGCCCCGACGGCATCGACACCGTCCTCACCGCCGACGTCTACGGCGAGGGCGATGCCGACCGGTTGGTCGGTCGGGCTTTGGAGGGCGTGCCGCGCGAGGACTTCTGCCTGGTCGGCGCCGTCGGCCATGACTTCTACGAGGGCGAGCGCGAGGGGCCGCGCGGCTTTCCCCGCTTCACCGACCCGAGCCTGCGCGACCCCGGCGACTACCCCGCATACCTGCGGATGGCGACCGAGCGCAGCCTCGAGCGCACCGGCGCCGACTCCTTCGACCTGCTGCTGCTGCACAACCCCGACCGCACCGGCTACTCGAGCGAGGCGGTCTGGGAGGCGATGGCGAACCTGCGCAAGGCCGGGCTGACGGCGGCGATCGGCGTCGCCCCGGGGCCCGCCAACGGCTTCACGCTCGATCTGATCGCCTGCCTGGAGCGGTTCGGCGAGGCGATCGACTGGGCGATGATCATCCTCAACCCGTTCGAGCCCTGGCCCGGCGAGCTCTGCCTCGAGGCGGCGGCGCGAAGCGAGGTCAAGGTGATCACCCGCGTAGTCGACTACGGCGGGCTGTTCTGGGACGACCTGCTCCCCGGCGCCGAGCTTCTCGACGGCGACCATCGCGCCTTCCGGCCCGCGGGCTGGATCGAGGAGGGATGCGTGAAGCTCGAGCGAATCCGGCCGATCGGCGAGGCGGCCGGGCTGACCCCGATCCAGCTCGCCTGCCAGTGGAACCTCGCCCACGAGGCAGTCGAGTGCGTGGTCCCGACCCTGATCCAGGAGGCCGGCCCCGAGGCCCGCCCGATCGAGGACAAGCGCGCCGAGCTGGCGGCGTTGCCCGCCGAGCAGCGGCTGCACTCAGAGCAGGAGGACGAGATCCGCGCGGTCGGCGACAACACCGGCTGCATGGCGCTGAAGGGCGCCAGCCCCGAGCACGAGGGCGCCGAGCGCCCCGACCGCTGGCCGTTGACCGACGAGCTGGCCGAGGTCGGCCGGCGCTGGGGGATCGACGCGCAGCGCGACCTCGCCGCGCACGCAACCGGCGCTCCCCGCTAGGCGCTGGGCATGTTTCTTGGATCGGCTAGGCGCTTGCGGCCGGGGCCAGCAGCAGCATGAAGGTGAACAGCGTCAGCAGCACGGCCGACACCGACAACACAGCGATCCCTGTCCAGATGGCGACTCTCCTCATCCGCCGATCCTAGGCCAGCGGTTCCGATCTGCCGAGAGGCCGCGCGGCGGAAATTCCAGAAATCGGTAGCGCCGGAAGCGTGGGCAGTCGGATTTTCAGACCGGCGCGGACCGGGGAGCCGGCGCAGAGCAGGGAGCGAGTGCCGACCGCGCCGCTCCTTACATTCAGCGGGTGGCGCGATCCCAAGCCCGATACACCTGCCAGCAGTGCGGCCATGTCGCGCTGACCTGGAGCGGCCGCTGTCCCGGCTGCGGGGAGTGGAACACGCTGGTCGAGGCGCGCCCGAGCGCGTCGGGTGGGTCGCGCCGCGGCCGCGCCGCCGCCGCCCCGAAGCCGACCCCGCTGCGCGACGTCGAGGCGCCGGCCGAGCCGCGGTTGCGGACCGGGATCGGCGAGCTCGACCGGGTGCTCGGCGGCGGCCTGGTCCCGGGCTCGCTGGTGCTGCTCGGCGGCTCGCCCGGGATCGGCAAGAGCACGCTGACCGGGATGGCGCTCGCCAACCTGGCCGGCTCCGGGCGCAAGGTCCTCTACGTCTCCGGCGAGGAGTCGGCGGCGCAGGTGCGGCTGCGCGCCGAGCGCCTCGGTGAGCCGGCGCTCGATGTGCCGGTGCTGGCCGAGGCTTCGCTCGAGCCGGTGCTGGCGACACTCGAGGCCGAGCAGCCCGACGCCTGCGTGATCGACTCGATCCAGACCCTGCACAGCGGCGAGATGAGCGGGGCGCCGGGCTCGGTCGGGCAGGTGCGCGAGTCCGCCGCGGCGCTGGCCGAGGTCGCCAAGCAGCGCGGCATCGCCCTGCTGCTGGTCGGTCACGTGACCAAGGACGGCAGCCTGGCCGGGCCGCGGGTGCTGGAGCACCTGGTCGACTGCGTGCTGCGCTTCGACGGCGAGCGCGAGCGCACCTACCGAACCCTGCGGGCGCTGAAGAACCGCTTCGGGGCGACCAGCGAGGTCGGCGTCTTCGAGATGCGGGCCGGCGGGCTGACCGAGGTGGCCGATCCCTCGGCCCGCTTCGTCGAGGAGGCGACCCGCGAGCCGGGCTCGGTGGTTTTGGCGGCGATGGAGGGCAGCCGCCCGGTGCTGGTCGAGGTGCAGGCGCTGGTCGCGACGAGCGAGCTCGAGTCGCCGCGCCGGGTCGCCAACGGGATCGACCGCAACCGCCTCAGCCTGGTGCTGGCGGTGCTCTCGCGCCACGCCCGGCTCTCGCTGGGCGGCGCCGACGTCTTCGTCAACGTCGCCGGCGGCGTGCGGGTCGACGAGCCCGGAGCCGATCTCGCGGTGGCGATGGCGGTCGCCTCGGCGCAGCGAAACCAGCCCCTGGTCGCGCCCGACGGCAAACCGCTGGCCTGCTTCGGCGAGCTCGGGCTCACGGGAGAGCTTCGCTACGTCGGCCACCCCGACCGCCGGGTCGCAGAAGCGACCAAGTTCGGCCTCGGGCCGGTGCTGGGCCCGACGGGCGGCGAGAAGCTCGAGGGCCTGGCGGCGCACTCCTCGCTGCGGGCGGCCCTTCGCGCCGCGCTCGGCAAGCGCAAGCCGGGCGAGGACGGCGACGCCGAGCTTCGCGAAGCCGCCTGAGCGCCGAGCCGCGATACTGAAATCGGTGTCGGAGGAGAACGTCGAAATCGTCCGGCGCGGCTATGCCGCCTTCGAGCGGGGAGACGTCGCTGCGATGCTCGCAGATGCCGATCCCGATCTCGTCACCTACCGGGCAGAACCGGATGGCGCCACATGGCATGGGCCCGAGGGGCTCCTGGAGGCGATCGCGGACTGGACCGCGGACTTCGACGAGTTCAGCTCCAGCACCGACGAGTTCATCGACGCCGGCGAGCGCGTTGTCGCGCGGATGCGCCAGCGCGGCCGTGGCCAGGCGAGCGGCGTGATGGTCGAGGAGGACTTCTGGTGCGTGCACATGCTCGAGGGCGGCAAGCAGGTCCGCTTCGAGATCTACCGGACCAAGGCGGAGGCGCTGAAAGCGGCGGGGCTGGAGCAGTAGATGGCGTTGAGCAATGTCGAGGTGATCCGCGACCAATACGCGGCGACCAACGAGCGCGACTTCGAGCGAGCGATGTCGCACTATGCCGATGACGTCGTTCTCGTCGTCCGGGGTCGAGGCATCACATCTGGAACCTTCGAGGGCCGCGACGCGACCGGCGAGTGGTTCGGCGACTGGTTCCGGATGTTCGATCCCGATTCCCGTTTCGAGATCAGAGAATTCGAAGAGCGCGAGGACGGAAGCATCCGCGTGGCAGCCACCTTCGAGGGGCAGGGGAGGGCGAGCGGGGTCGGCGTCACGGGGACTGTTGTCTGGGAGTACGGGTTCCGCGACGGCAAGATCGTGCACGTGGAGGGAGCCGCGGGGCTCGAGGCCACCGGCGAGGACCTGGGAGTCCCCGAATAGCCGGGACCGATACGGGAGCGAATCGCCCTGATCGGCGCTCCCAGCAGCGCCGGCGCCTATTCGCCGGGCTCGTTCAGACCTCGAGTCGAGCTGTGACCGGATCGCAATCCGCTTCGACGTCGACGTGGTCGACTTCCTCGACGCGCCGCTGTCGGAGAACGTCGAGCGACATGCGAAGGCCAGAGGGCCGCCATGGGCGAATCCGTCTTGAGGGTTTTAGCCAGGTGGCCGATACCCCATCCGTGACCGCGAACCAGGTCAACGACGGCTGGAGCACGCGTGCGCCGAAGAGGGCGCCGCTGGACGACCCGCGCACGATGGCGCTTTCGCTGGGCCTGCTCTTCTTCATCGGCTCCGCGCTTGGCGTTTTCACCCTCGTGATCCCGCATCCGCACCGGTTCAACGAACCGGCGCTGATCAGCAACGTCGCCTTCGCCGCGGCGTTCGGCGCGGTCCTCTGCGCGGCCGCGGGACGGCTGCCGTCCTGGTCGATGCAGATCGCGGTCGCGATCGGTTCGCTGGCGGTTGCCCGGGCGATCTACTACAGCCACGAGCCCAACGCCTATTACTCGATCTTCTACATCTGGGTGAGCCTCTATTCGTTTTATTTCTTCGGTCGCTTCTGGGGGCTCGTCCAGATGGGGATCGTCGGCATCACCTACGGCTGGGTGCTGGACAAGGTTCCCTCCAGCTCGCCGGCGAGCCTCTGGCTCGTCACCGTTGTCTCGCTCACCGTGGCCGGGCTGCTGGTCGAGATGCTGGCCCGGCACCTGCGCGAGCGCGAGGCCGAGTCGGCGATACAGGCACGGGCGCTGGCGGCGGTCGACGCCGTCGCCCACGAGCTCGCGCTGCGCACCACCGTCGAGTCCGCGGCTCCGGTGATCTGCGATGCGGCCGCACGGGGTGACCGGAGCATCCGGCGCATCGCTCTGGCAGCCGACCAATGACACCACCGGCCTCGAGGCGACCGCCGCCACCGATCCGGAGCTGGTCGGAAGCGTGGTCCTGCTGATCGGCCAGCCGTCGGGGGCGATCCGCGCCTTCAACACACGCGAGTCGTTCTTCGTCAGCGACGCTGAGGGCAGCGCCGAGGTCGACCAGGGGCTGGTCCAGGAGCTGGACGTGGCGTCGGTTCTCTTCCAGCCGATCTTGCGCGAGGGGACCCCGATCGGGGTCCTCGTCCTGTACTGGGCGGAGCGGCTCGCAGCCCTTCCCGAGGATGTGGAGCAGGTCGTCGGCCTGCTCGCCGCCGAGGCGGCGATCGCGATCGAGCGCACCGAGCTGCTCGCCCGGCTTGAGCGGGCGGCGCGCACCGACGACCTCACCGGCCTGCCGAACCGCCGTGCCTGGGACGAGTACCTGGGGCGTGAGATGGCTCGCGCCAGGCGCGTCGGCGACTCCGATCTGCGTCGCGATCCTCGACCTCGACCAGTTCAAGGAGTACAACGACCGCCACGGGCATCAGGGCGGGCGACGGTTCCTCAAGGAGGCCGCGGCCGCGTGGCAGGCGCGGATTCGCGAGACCGATCTGATCGCCCGCTACGGCGGTGAGGAGTTCGCGATCGCCCTCGTCGACTGCGAGCTGGCGGAGGCGACGGAGATGCTCGATCTGCTGCGCCGGGAAACGCCCGAGGGCGAGAGCTCATCGGCCGGGGTGGCGGCCTGGAACGGGAGCGAGAGCGAGGATGAGCTGCTGGCCCGTGCCGACACCGCCCTTTACGACGCCAAGCGCGCGGGCCGGGACCGGGTCGTCTCGGTCTAGCTCAGCAGCTCCTCGAAGCTCTCGTCCAGCCCCGCCGCCAGCCGCTCGAGTCCGTGCAGGTGGGTGGGGTCGGTGCAGAGGCTGACCTGGAGCACGCCGGCGCAGGACAGCGCCGCGACCCGCAGCGCGTGGCGGTCGGCGGGCTCGGCGATCGAGTAGAGCTCGGCGACCGGGCGGCCGAGGACGTAGAGCTGCTCGCGGGGACCCGGCACGTTCGAGACCGCGAGGCTGAACTCGTGCGGACTGGAGGCGAGCCGGACCCCGGCGCGGCCCAGCGGGCCGAGGTGAGATAGGCCGTGAAAGAAGGAGTAAAGCGCGGTCGCGTCGTGGTCCTCCTTGGCGGTCTCGGCCTCCTCCGCGATCCGCGCCAGTCGGCGGTCGGGATCGGGCTCGTCGCAGGGCAGATCGAGGAACAGGAACGAGTCGCGGTTGGCGACCTCGGTGGCCTCGTCGGGCCGGTGCAGGCTGACCGGGACCTTGACTCGCATCGCGTCGAGCTGCAGATGCTCGCCGGCCAGCCAGTGGCGGATCCCGCCGGCGACCGCGGCCAGCAGCAGGTCGTTGATCGTCACGTGAATTCCCAGCAAGGCGCGCTTTCGGTGCTCGGCGTCGATCAGCTCCTCGAGCGAGCAGGCGACGAAGGCGACCTCGCGCCGTCCCGAGATGCTGGGTGTCGAGCGGCGACTCGCCGCCCAGCGGGCGCAACTCGCGGCGCAGCGCCCCCGGCAGCTGTCCGAGCCGCCGCGCCGAGCCGGCAAGGCGGCGCGGATGGGCGATCGCCCGCGCCGCTCCAAGCACGGCTCCGCCGGCCGCGCTGGCGCGGTCGGCCAGCGCCCCGCTGAGCAACCGCGGCGGGCTCGGGGTTCGCTCCGGCAGCCAGGGCGGGCCGGGGTCCTCGCCCGGCGCGGTGGCGTGGTCCCAGAGCAGCTCGCTTCCCAGCCGCAGGCAGGTCATCCCGTCGGCCATCGCATGGTGGATGCGCCAGACGATCACCGCCGCGCCGTCCTCGGTCGGTCCGACAAGGTCCATGTGCCAAAGCGGCTGTCTGTGGTCGAGGCGCTGGGCCATCAGCTCGGCGACGACGTCGGCCAGCTCCTCGCCGGGGGACTCGCGGACGCCGACCTGGTTGGCGATCTCGAACTCGGGGTCGTCGACCCAGACCGGCGGCGCCAGCCCGAGCGGCGTCCGGGCGACCCGCCGCCGTGCCCGCGGTGCCCGCCAGAGCCGGCCCTCGACGTGGCGGCGCAGCTCCTCGACGTCGGGTGGTCCCTCGGGCCCCGGCTCGAGCACCAGGACCTTGCAGGTGTGACCGGTGATCGCCGAGGACTCGAGCTTCAGGATCGCGGCGTCGTCGGGGCTGAGGCGGTCGAGATTGGCCATCGGGGCAAGCATTACGGACCGGGGGGCACCAGAACTGGGGAGGGCGGCTTCACCCCGCTTGACATCGCTCTTTCCGATCTTTCCAGTCAGGATTTGTCACTCCGCAAATGCAGGCAGTCTTTGCCATCCTCATCGCATGGCGTCGTTGTCCGGGGATGAGCTTCAGGAACTTTCCGACCGCCAAGATCCAAGACTCCTGAGGGCTCTCGACATGGTCGCCCCCGGGACGTCGCTGCGCGAAGGGGTCGACAACATCGTCCACTCGCGGAGCGGCGGGTTGATCGCGATCGGCGACCCCGGGGACATCTCGTTCCTGTTCTCCGGCGGCATCCGCCTCGACATCGACTACACCCCGGCGCTGCTCTACCAGGTGGCAAAGATGGACGGGGCGATCATCCTCAACAGCGAGGCGACGAAGATCGCCTGGGCCAACGTGCAGTTGATGCCCGACCCGACGATTCTCTCCTCGGAGACCGGCACCCGCCATCGCACCGCCGAGCGCGTCTCGAAGCAGACCGACGCCCTGGTGATCGCGATCTCGCAGCGCCGTGACGTCGTCTCGCTCTACGTCGAGGGGACCAAGTACATCCTTCAGGACATCCCGGCGGTTCTGGCCAAGGCCAACCAGGGCCTTGCGACGCTGGACAAGTACCGCGCCCGCCTCGACCAGGTCTCCTCGCGCCTGACGGCGCTGGAGTTCGAGGGCGGCGGCGTCCTCTACGACGTGCTCGCGGTGCTGCAGCGAGCCGAGATGGTGACCCGGATGGCAGTCGAGGTCGAGCGCTACATCGTCGAGCTGGGCACCGAAGGACGCCTGATCGAGATGCAGCTCGAGGAGACGATGGTCGGCGTCGCCGCCGACAAGTCGGCGCTGGTTCGCGACTACAGCGTCGAGGACTCAGAGCAGAATCTGCAGAGCGTCCTCCAGACCCTCGCCTACCTTCCCCACCAGGACGTCCTCGACTTCGGTCGCCTCGCCGAGCTTCTCGGCTACGACCGCAAGATGAACACACTTGACTTTCCGGTTGCGCCGCGCGGATATCGCGTGCTCGGCCGGATTCCGCGCCTGCCGAGGCTGGTGGTCCAGAAGATCATCATGCAGTTCGGGGGCCTGGAGGAATTGCTCGCCGCCTCGGATGCCGAGCTCGAAGCCGTCGATGGCGTCGGCGACACGCGAGCCAAGGACATCCGCGAAGGCCTGCGGCGGCTACAGGAGGTCGACTTGGTCGACCGCTATTTGCAGAGCTGACGGTCGTGAGCCGTCACCGATGAAGGAGGATCCGATTCCCGCACTAGAAGAAGAAGCAGCGCCCGAGGCCGACCTCGAGGAAGAAATCGAGTACGTCTGTGAGTTCGAGGAGGGCGACAAGGTCGTCTACCCGCACCACGGGGCCGGCGTAGTCCTGAAGAAGCAGACAAAGGATCTGATGGGGGAGAAGAGGGAGTACCTGACGATCAAGATCCTCCACAACGAGCTGACCGTGATGGTTCCCTGTGAGAACGCGGGCAAGGCCGGCCTGCGGCGCGTGATCGACGAGGAAGACGTCAAGAAGGTGATCGGCGTTCTGACCGACGACGTCTCCGACATGCCCAAGAATTGGAACCGGCGCTTCAAGTACAACCGCGAGAAGATCAAGACCGGCGACATCTTCGAGCTCGCCGAGGTGGTCCGCAACCTCGCGATCCGCGAGTGGGAGAAGGGCCTCTCCACCGGCGAGAAGCAGATGTACACGCGGGCCAAGAAGATCCTCGCGTCCGAGTTCATGTACGCCCTCGAGAAGGACGAAGACGAAGCCGAGGAGTACCTGGACGAGCTGCTGGAGGAGCGCTTCGCCGCCAAGGCGACCGCCTGAGGATTCAGCGCCAGCTGCCGCCATCGTCGCGGCCGCCGGCTCCGGAGAGAGGCTCGGAGCCGGCGGCCCGAAGGCTTTCGTCGAGCTGGCGGGTCGCCCGCTGCTCGACTACTCGATCGATGCGCTGCGGGCCGCTCGCCGGGTGGACAACATCGTGGTCGCCATCCCGCCGGGCCATATCCACGACCTCGCGGGGGGCGACCTGGGGGTCGTCGCCGGCGGCGAGACCCGATCGGAGTCCGTCGCGCAACGCAATGGAGGCGATCGGCACCGAGTACGTCGTCGTCCACGACGCCGCCCGGCCGCTGGTCTCAGCCGAGCTGATCGACGCAGTCGTCGAGGAGCTGCTCGACGACGAGGACGCAGCCGCGGTGGTCGCCGCATCGCCGGTCACCGACACGATCAAGGCGGTCTCGCGGGGGATGGAGGTGGACAGCACCCTCGATCGCTCCAGCCTCTGGGCGGCGCAGACCCCCCAGGCCTTCCGGGTCGAGGCGCTGCGCGAGGCGCTGGCCTCGACCGCGCTGCTCGCCCAGGCCACCGACGACGCGATGCTGGTCGAGCGCCTCGGCGCCAAGGTGCTTCTGCACGAGGCCCCGGTCGAGAACCTCAAGGTGACGACCCCGCTCGACCTTCGGATCGCCGAGATGCTGCTGGCCGAGCGGAGCACCTGAGCCCAAGGCCGGGTTCCCTGCGGTGCCGAGCAGTCGATGAGCGGATCCCTCACTGCCCCGAGCGCCCGCACCGTGATCGCCTGGGTGCTGGTTGTCCCCGGCGCGCTGTGGGCGGTCGTTCGCTGCTTCGGGATCGAGGGCGGCTACCCGCTGGTGCCGCTGATCGCCTACACGCCCTACATGGCGCTGCTCGGCATCGTGACGACCGGCTGCGCTGGCCTACTGCGCCGCTGGGCGCCGCTCGGGCTGGGGGCGGTCGCGACGCTGGCGCTGCTGGCGGTGGTGCTGCCGCGCGCGATCGCGAACGGAGATCCGGCGATCGCGAACCCGGTCGACCTTCGCATCCTCACCCTCAACACGCACGACAGCAAGGCCGATCCGAAGGCGATCGCAAGGCTGGTTCGCGAGAAACGGATCGACGTGCTGAGCGTTCAGGAGCTCACCACCGAGGGCGCGGCGGAGCTGCGGCGCAGCGCCGTCGCGCGCCTGCTGCCATACGGCCTGCTGGCTCTGCACGGCGACGCCTACGGCAGCGGCCTCTTCTCGCGTTACCCGCTCGGCCGGGATGGCCCGTCGAGGGCGATCCGCGAGATCGACGCGACCGTGAAGCTGCCGGGGGGAACCGTCGAGGTCTCCTGCGTTCATCCAGTCGCGCCCACCGGGTCCGTCGCTGTGAGGGAATGGAAGGACACCTTCGCAAGCCTTCCCCGCGCCCAGCCCAACGGCCCTCTGCGCGTCCTCGCCGGCGACTTCAACGCCACCCTCGACAACGAATCGCTGCGCAAGCTGATCGACAGCGGCTACCGCGACGCCGCCGACGCGGAGGGCGATGGGCTGGACTTCACCTGGCCCGTCGGGCGGGCCTTCCCGCCGTTGGTCGCGATCGATCACGTCCTCGCCGACAAGCGGATCGCGATCTCCGACTTCCAGACCCATGACGTCTCGGGCAGCGATCACCGGGCGATCAGCGTGACCCTGTCGCTGCCCCGTGATCGCGCGGCGGGGCGCAGGCGCTAGCTGCCGGCCGAGCCCCGGCTACCCAGTTAGGGCCCTGCACCAAGTGAATCCACCGCCTGTAGGGTCCTTTTATCGGCAAGGACGCCTCAATGAACGGCAGTGATGGCAGGTCGCGGCGTGGGCACAGTGGACGCCTTGCCACGCTCGCCGCGGCGCTGCTGGTCCTGCTTGCAATCGGCCAGGCCTCGGCCAGCGCCGCGACGATCACGATCGAGCCAGCGAACCCGAATCCAGGAGGGAACTTCTTCCCGTTCGGCAGCGGGCAGGTTTGGCCACCCTTCGCCGCCTTCATCTACAAGAACATCCCCGCATTCGAGCTCAAGGCGGGCGACACACTCGCATTCGACACCATGACCACCAACGGCGGCGATGTCCAGATCGATATCGACCTCGCCAGGACCACGACCAACGGCGGCGAAATTGCGGCGCAGCCGTTCACCAGGGTGGCGGTCAACACCCAGACTCCCGACAACGCGACCGGAGACACGGTCGTGGGCAACTTCGAGCTTCGCTTTACGTCGATCGCGCCGTTCAGTTTCCCAGGCGGCGGGCTGATCATCCGCTTCTCGAACCCTTCCCCGACCTATGCCGCTGACCCCGTGGGGGGCGGGAACATAACCGGAGCGAGCTCCACCGATCCGAGCGGGTTCTTCGTCAGGCGCGCCTACTCCGATCCCGACGGAGTCGCCCCCTGGAACGGCGACTTCGTATTCATCGGCGGCTTCCGTGTCACGACCGCCGAGGCTCCGCCGCAAGCCGCCCGCTGCCAGGGCAAGCAGGTGACGATCTCCGGCAGCGACGGCGCCCAAACGCTGAGGGGCACTCAGCATGCCGACGTGATCAACGGTCTGGGCGGCAAGGACAAGATCATCGCCCGCGGTGGAAACGACATCGTCTGCGGCGGCGCCGGCAACGACAACATCAGCGGGGGTGCCGGCAAGGACATGATGAACGGAGAGACCGGCAAGGACCTGCTGCGCGGCGGCAAGGGCAAGGACCTGCTGCGCGGCGGCAAGGGCAAGGACCTGCTGCGCGGCGGCAAGGGCAAGGACCTGCTGCGCGGCGGCAAGGGCAAGGACACCGCCAAGGGCGGCCCGGGGCGCGACACCCTGGTCGGCGGCCCCAAGCACGACGTCTGCATCGGCGGCTCCGGGCGCGACGTCACCAAGAGCTGCTGAGCCCCGGCGCTAGGCTGGGTGCATGGACGAGCCGCGGCAGCTCGCCGAGGGCGTGGTCAGACTCGGCACCTCGGTCGTCAACTGGTACCTGGTCGCCGACGACTCCGGGGTCACGATGGTCGACTCCGGCTGCCAGGGGTTCCTGCCCCAGCTCGATCCGGGGCTGAAGCTGCTCGGGTGCTCGCGGGAGGACCTGCGGGCGATCCTGCTCACCCACGGCGACGGCGACCACGTCGGGGTCGCGGCGAAGCTCCGGGACGAGGGCGACGACACCCCGATCCACCTCGACCCCGCCGACAGCTACCTGGTCCAGGGGAAGCACAAGAAGACCGAGGACAGCATGCTGCCGATGCTGGCCAAGCCCGGCACATGGCGGCTGTTCGCCCATTTCACCCGCTACGGGGCGCTCAACCAGCCGAAGATCGAGCGCACCGTGGACCTCGAGGAGACCCAGGTGCTCGACGTGCCGGGCAGCCCGCGGGTGATCCACACTCCCGGCCACACCAACGGCCACGTCGTCTTCCACTTCCCCAAACAGGGGGCGCTGTTCGCCGGTGACACGATCTGCACCTGGCACCCGATCAGCGGCAAGCGCGGGCCGCAGCAGATGGCCTTCAACATCTCGAACGCGCAGGCGCTGGACTCGCTGAGCCGCTACGAGAACCTCGACGCGGGCCTGGTGCTGGTCGGCCACGGCGAGCCCTGGACCGAAGGCCCGGCGGCGGCGGTGGAGCGGGCGCGGGCGGCGGCCGTCGGCCTCGACCCGGTCTCTGGTTAGTCGCGCAGCAGGATCCAGACCAGCGCCGCGGCAAAGGTGATCTGGCCGACCCCGAGCGCGGTGCCGAGATTGATCGCGCCGAGCAGGGCCGCGAGGGCGGCGCCGGCCGCAAACGCGGCGGCGAGGATCAGGGTCTGGCGGGCGAAGGAGGTCATCTGCGCGCCGACCCCCGCCCGGAAACACGGAGCGCGTGGCGGCTGCGTCCCATGGGAAGCCCGGCGACCGCGCGCGCCTCGGCGTGCAGGTGGGCCCGCCTCCGCCGCATGTAGAGCAGACGCTCGAGGTAGAGGGTGGCGACGCCGGCGATAACGATCGCCGAGAGGTTGAGGCCGAGCTGCTCCATCGCTCCCCGCCACACCCCCCAGTCCTGGTAGGCCGCAGCGAGGCCGATGTTGGCGGCGGCGGGGATCGTCGTGATCGAGACCAGGACCCCGATCAGGGCGCCGGACTTGGTCGAGGTCAGCGACAGCATCCCCGCGACCCCGGCGAAGAAGGCGACGATGAACGAGAAGGCGTCGGGCTGCGAGATGAACTGGGTGAACGGATGGTCCTGGAGGGTGAAGGAATCTGGGCCCAGAGCGGTGTTCTTGACGATCAACGAGAAAAAATATGCGGCGGTGATCCCGGCCGGGAAGCCGACCGCAAGCGCGATGAGCGAGCGCTTGGCTACATCGAGTCGCCGCTGGGTGACGGCAACGCAGAGTCCCGCGAGCGGCCCGAACTCGGGGCCGACGATCATCGCGCCGATGATCAGGATCGTCGAGTCGAGGAAGATCCCCGACGCGGCGATCAGCATCGCGAGGATCATGAAGGCGACGAAGTTGGCGCTCAGCTCGATTTCCTCGGAGGTGCGCTGCTCGACTTCCTCCCAGACCACCGCGTCGGCTGGGGCTCCCGAGGCCGCCTTCACGGCCCGGTCGCCGGCGTCGGAGATCTGCGAATCGATCTTCTCGATCGCGATCGAGCCGTCCCTCTGGATGTTCAGTTCCTTGAGGTCGCTGACGATCACGCTGGCGTCCTCGCGGGCGACGTCGCAGAGGATCACGTTCCCCTCCGGCTCCTGCGCGGCCCCCGGCAGGTAGATCAGGTTGGTGACCGAAGGCGATGCCTTGAGCAGGTCGAGCACGTTCTCGCACTCGTAGGTCGGCGCGATTATCCGCAGGTGGATCATCGGCGTGCCAAGCGTACTCGCAGCCGTGGCGCCTCAGGCGGGCGCGCCTGGGTAGCCTCAGCCGCCGTGCTCACCGACTATCACCTGCACCTGCGGCCCGACGAGGACCGCAGCCCGCCGTTCGAGCGCTGGTTCACCGAGGACAACGTGAAGCGCTACCGCGACGCCGCCGAGGCGGCCGGGGTGGAGGAGCTCGGGGTCTCCGAGCACGTCTACCGATTCCGCCAGTCGCTCGAGCTCTGGGACCACCCCTTCTGGCAGCGGCAGGCGCAGGACGACCTCGATGAGTACTGCGAGTTCGTGCGCTCGACCCCGTTGCGGCTGGGGATCGAGCTCGACTACGTGCCGGGAGCCGAGGAGCGAACCGAGGAGCTGCTCTCCGGCCGCGACTTCGACTACGTCGTCGGCTCGGTCCACTTCATCGGCGAGGGGGCGGTGGACATGGAGGAATACGGCGTCTGGGCCCGCGAGCAGGACCCCGACAGCGTCTGGCACGACTACTTCGGCGCCGTCGCCACCGCGGCGCGCTCGGGCCTCTTCGACATCCTCGCCCACCCCGACCTGGTCAAGGTCTGGGGAGCGGGGCGCCCGGGGCCGAAGCGCGACCCGCGGGCCCACTACGAGCCGGCGGTCGAGGCGATCGCCGAATCGGGGGTCGCCGTCGAGGTCTCGACCGCGGGGCTGCGCAAGCCGGTGGGCGAGATCTATCCCGCTCCGGTCTTCGCCGAGATGTGCGCCGAGGCCGGCGCCGACTTCGCTCTCTCCTCCGACGCCCACATGCCCGAGCAGGTCGGATACGCCTACGACCAGGCCGAGACCCTGCTGCGCAGCCTCGACGTGGAGCAGATCTGCGTCTTCGACCGCCGCTCCCGCCGCCTCGAGCCGCTGGGGGCCGCGAACCGGCAGGATTCGGGGCTGCCATGAGCGTCTCGGTTGGAATCGGCTACGACAGCCACCGCCTGGTCGAGGGCGAGCGGCTGATCCTGGGCGGGGTCGAGATCGAGCACGAGCGCGGGCTCAGCGGGCACTCCGACGCCGATGTGCTCACCCACGCGGTGATCGACGCGGTGCTCGGCGCCGGGGGGCTCGGCGATCTCGGCACAATGTTCCCCGACGACGAGGAGCGCTGGCGCGACGCCGACTCGCTCGACCTCCTGCGCACCGCGCTCGGCAGCCTCTCCGGCCGGGTGCTGAACGTCGACGCGACGCTGGTCTGTGAGGAGCCGAGGCTGGGGCCGTTTCGGGATGAGATGGAGCGCAACCTGAGCGAGGTGCTGTCGGCGCGGGCCAGCGTCAAGGCGAGCAGCAACGAAGGGATGGGATTCATCGGCCGGGGCGAGGGAATCGCCTGCATTGCCGTCGCCTCTGTGGAGAGTGAATAGGCTGTAAAGGTGGACGTTTCGGAGACCGCGCACGGGATCGTGCGCAACCCGGTTGGCGTCGTCTCTGACGCCGTCTTCGATCTCAAGGTGATGAAGGACATCGGCCTGCTGGGGCCGGTTGGCCCGAAGGCCCTGGCCACGATCACCTCGACCCTGGTGCGCTGGGGCACCTCGCCGGCGGCGATCATCAAGATGGCCGCGGCGCGCGACCCGCGCCAGATCGCGGTCCGCGACGAGGCCGGGGAGGTGACCTACGAGGAGCTTCACCGGCGCACCAACGCCGCCGCCCACGCGCTGGCGGCGCAGGGCGTCAAGGCGGGCGACGGGGTCGGGATCATGTGCCGCAACCACCGCGGCTTCATCGACGCGACCCTCGGCGGCGCCAAGCTCGGCGCCAGCATGCTCTACCTCAACACCGCCTTCGCCGGCCGCCAGCTGGTCGAGGTGATGGAGCGCGAGGGCCCCGAGGTTCTGATCTACGACGAGGAGTTCGAGGACCTGCTCGAGGGCCTGCCGTCGAGTACGACCCGGATCACCTCCTGGCGCGACGGGGCCGAGAGCGATCTCGCGCAGATGATCCAGGGAGCCGAGGACTCGGACCTGAAACCGCCAAAGCAGGACGCCCGCTACGTGATCCTGACCTCGGGAACGACGGGGACGCCGAAGGGCGCACAGCGCTCCGGCCCGCCGGGGGTCAGCGCCGCCGCGGCGCTGTTCGACCGCATCCCCTACCGCCGCAACGAGACGATGATGATCGCGGCGCCGCTGTTTCACTCATGGGGCTTCTCGCACTTCATGATCGGCCTCGGGACCGGGCAGACGATGGTGCTGGGGCGGCGCTTCGACCCCGAGGACACGCTGCGGGCGACCGATGAGAACCGGGCCAACGTGCTCGCTGTGGTGCCGGTGATGATGCAGCGCATCCTCCAGCTGCCCGAGGAGGCGCTTCGCTCCTACGACCTCAGCGCCTTGCGGATCACCGCCGTCAGCGGCTCGGCGCTGCCGGGCGAGCTGGCGCTTCGCTGGATGGACCTGTTCGGCGACAACGTCTACAACCTCTACGGCTCGACCGAGGTCGCATACGCGGCAATCGCGGGCCCCGAAGACCTGCGTGCCGCGCCCGGGACCGCCGGCCGCCCGCCCCGCAACACGGTGGTGAAGATCTTCGATCTGGACGGCAAGGAGGTGCCACGGGGCGAGACCGGCCGGATCTTCGTCGGCTCAGACGCCGCCTTCGAGGGCTATACCGGCGGCGGAAGCAAGGAGGAGATCGACGGCCTGCTCTCCAGCGGCGACGTCGGCCACCTCGACGAGGAAGGGCGCCTCTTCGTCTCCGGGCGCGACGATGAGATGATCGTCTCGGGTGGCGAGAACGTCTTCCCGCGCGAGGTCGAGGACCTGCTTGCAGAGCACGAGGTGATCGCCGAGGTGGCGGTGATCGGGGTCGACGACGAGGAGTTCGGCCAGCGCCTCAAGGCGTTTGTCGTGGTCAGCAACGGCGCCGAGGAGCCCTCCGAGGAAGACCTCAAGGCGTTCGTCAAGAAGAACCTCGCGCGCTACAAGGTGCCGAGGGAGGTCGTCTTCCTCGACGAGCTGCCCCGCAACGCCACCGGCAAGGTCCTGAAGCGCGAGCTGGCCGAGAAGTCCGAGCAGGCCGAGAAGTCCGAGCAGTAGCGGCGCGTTCTCCGCACCTTGCGGAGAATTCGAGGGGCTGCTTCGCGAGGGGGTTTTTGCGGCCAGCACGGTTAGTAACTTGCGCCCCATGAGCGAAATGCCCGCTCCCCAACCGGGCGCGGAGGACGGGGTCCAGAAGGCGCTCGGCCTCGCCCGCAAGGCCGCTTCCCAGGCGCGCGACGCCGGCCAGCGCGCGATGGCCGCCGAGCTGCAGATCGCGGTGGCCGAAAAGCGCGCCGCGGCGGCCGAGGATCGGGTCGAGGCGGCCGAGGAGCGCGCCGCGGCCGCCGAGCAGTCGGCTGAGGAGAGGGCCACGGCGGCCGAGAAGCGCGCCGCCGCCGCCGAGCAGAGCCGTGACGAGCTGCGCGAGGAGATCCGGACCGAGCTGCGCGAGGAGATCCGTGTCGAGCTGAAGGAGAAGGCTGCGACGACCCTTCGAAAGTTCACCGAGGAGGGCCGCAAGCAGCTCGCCGCGGCGCGGAGCGCCCAGGAGCGGGCCGAGGCGCAGATGCGCGAGGCTGAGGCCCGGGTGCAGAGGGCCGAGCAGGCGGCCCGTGAGGCCGAAGAGCGAGCCGAGTCGGTGCAGGCCGCGGCCGGGCAGAGGGTAAAGGCATTCGAGGAGCAGGCAAAGGAGCAGGTCAAGGAGTGGGTCCGAAAGACCAAGCAGGGAGCGGACACGGCGCAAGAGGAAGCCGGCAAGAAGGTTGCGGAGGCGGAGCGTCGGGCCGCTACGGCCGAGCAGCAGGCGGCTGAGGCCGTGCAGCAGGCGGAGCAGGTCCTGCGAGAGACCAACGAGCGGATCGAGGGGATCGAGACGGACATCCAGCGGCGCGTGATGGAGGGGACCGAGAAGGTCCGCGAGGAGGCCGAGGAGCGCGTCCAGCAGCTGATCGAGCAGGTGGGCAGAGAGGCAGAGGAGGCGGCGCGAGCGCGAGCCGAGGCGCGGCTGCGCGCCGAGTCCGACCAGATCCGCCGCGAGGCCGAGCAGCGCTCCGACCGCGCCCACCGGGCGGTCGAGGAGCAGGCCGCGATGGCCTCCGACCGGGCGCGCCGCGTCGCGAGCTCAACCGCCGCCCGAAACGCCCCCGAGTGGGCGCGGGCCGGGAGCGAGCCGCCGGACGCCGCGAGTGAGCCTCCTGTCGATAACGCCGCGAGCAAGCCAGCGCGGCAGAGCGCCCTGCGGGCAGGCGGCGCCAGCCACCCGCGGTTGAGGTCCAACGGCGGCGGCGGATCGTCACCGCAGCACAGCCGCTCGAACTACCGGACTTTCTAAGACGACTGATCCCACGACCGCGCGCCCCCAGGCACACGCGGCCAGGAATCAATCGTCTAGGCGGCCGCGGTGCGCCGCTTGCTGCGGCGCCGCTCGGCGTCGGCGCGGCGCTGCTCGTGCTCGACCTGGCGCTTGAGCTGCTGCAGTGTCCGCTTCATGTGACGGCGCATCGTCGGGGCGGAGGCGAACTCTGTGATCAGCCCGGCGATCCCGCCGCCGACCACCCCGTAGGCGAAGCGAAACTCGATCCGGCTGCGGCCCCTGCCCTGGTCGCGAATCCGCCAGCGGCCGCGGTGGTCGACCCCGGTGACCGAGTGCCAGGCGATGTCGAAGGGTTCGGACCACTCGACCATCTCGATCAGCCCGCCGACCTCGGCGGCGCCGACCCGGACCAGGATCCGGTAGCGGGCGCCGAGCCCAGTGGGCTTGTCGCCGATCACCTCCCAGTGGGTGATCCCCGACATGAACCGCAGGTAGTTCTCGGGGTCCTCGAGGTAGTGCCAGACCGTCTCCGCGGGCGCCGAGACGGTGATCGACTCGTTGATCCTCATCCGATCACCGGGAAGCGCCGCTCGGCGGCGAGCAGGTCGAGGGCCTCCTGCATCTCGCCGGTCACCTGCTCGTAGACCTGGTCGGGATCGGGATCGGCGCCGAACTCCTGGCGCAGGTCGATCGGCGGCAGGACCTCGATCGTGATCTTCGAGGGCAGCGGAATGTGGCCGGCGAAGTCGCCGACGTTCAGTCCCCACGGCGGGGCGATCGAGATCGGCAGGACCTTGAGGCGGAGGAGCTTGTCGAGCTGCAGCGCCTTCGCCAGGCCGGCCCCGCGGCTGAGGAACAGCGCCGTCTCCTGGCCTCCGATCGAGACCACCGGCACGATCGGCACGTCGGCATCCAGGGCGAGGCGGATGAAGCCCTTGCGACCGGCGAAGTCGACCTTGTTGCCCTCCCAGATGGGGCGGTGGGTCTCCCAGTCGCCGCCCGGATAGACGAGGACCGGGGCGCCGGAGGCGAGCGCCCGCTCGGCATGTTCGTGGGAGGCGCTGATCGTGCCCGACTTGCGAAGCATGCCACCGGCGACAGGCCAGGCCACCGCGAGGTTGTGGGCAAGCTGATGGAAGGGCCGCTCGACCCCGAAGTAGGTGTAGTAGGCGAGCGTGAAGACGAAGGTGTCGACGATGACGTTGCCGCCGGAGTGGTTTCCGACCAGCAGCGCGGGGCGGTCCTTGGGGATGTTGCCGAGGTTGCGAACCTCGCCGCGGAAGTAGAAGGTCGAGACAAGCCAGAGCAGTGGCAGCATCTCGCGCAGGTAGTCGGGATCGCGGTCCTCGAGGCGGGCGGTGAGGCGGTCGGAGACACGTTTGCGCACGCCCTCGGCGGCGCCGGCGAGGAAGTCCGGAATCGGCAGGTTCGGCAGGCCGATGCCGTCGCGTGCCCGGCGCAGTGGAGCGTCGGCATCCCCCTTGCCGTTGTGCTGTGCCTGGTCGGCCAGCCTTGTCGCCATCGGCAAAGTCTATGCCGAGCGGGCGAGACGCCGCATGCGGCACCGCGGCGCTGCGGCCGTCGGAGGCGATGAACTCTCCGATCAGCTCGTGGGTGCGCTCGGGCAGCTCGACCTGAGGTACGTGCCCGCAGTCCGAGAGCACCACCTGGGGCGCCTCGGGCAGGACCTCGGCGACGTAGCGCGAGAAGCGCGCGGGCACCAGGCGGTCGTCGCTTCCCCAGATGAACAGGGCAGGCGGCTCGAGCTTGGCCAGGCGGGTCCAGAAGCCCTTGGGGCCGTGCGGCGCCTCGAGGTAGATCTGGCGCGCTGCAGCGAAGAAGGCGACCCGGGCGGCGCGGGAGCGGTAGGTGCGCAGGAACTCGTCGGCGGCGATGTCGCCGACCGCCGGGTCGAGGCGCTCGGGCCTGGCGATCATGTTCCAGAAGCGGTTGCGAACCGCCTGCGAGCGCAGCATGTGCGGCAGCGCGGCGAGCTCGGGACGCAGGACGCGGATCAGCGGCACCCACTCGCGGCCGCGGCGAAACGCCATCGAGGCGGAGAGCAGGCTGATCGTCCGCACCCGGTTCGGCGCCTGCAGCCCGACCTCGAGCGAGACTCGGCCGCCCATCGAGTTCCCGACCAGATGGGCGCGGTCGATCGCCAGCGTGTCCATGAAGCGAAGCACGTGGCGGGCGAAGAAGTCGGGGCTGTAGGAGGCGGTCATCGGCTTCGAGGAGGAACCGAAGCCGGGTAGGTCGATGGCGTGGACGGTGTACTCGGGGGCGAGCGCAGCGACGGTCTCGTAGAACGAGCTCTTGGCGCCGCCGAGGCCGTGGATCAGGATGACGTGCTGGTCGCCGCGCCCCGCGGTGAGACTCGAGATCCGGGCGCCGCGAACCCTGACGTCGTGGAGGCGAAGCAGGGGCGAGCGGTCGTCGGGAAGCCTGAACAGCCCCTCGAAGCTGACCGCGGCGTCGAGGTCGCCGCGCGCCCAGAGGCGGCGCTGCTGGAAGGCGTCGAGGCCGGAAAGGCGTCCCTGGCGAAGCGCCAGCCAGGTCGCAGAGTCGGTTCCGATCACCACGTCGGGCTGGCGGCTGGGGGAGGTGCGGACCTTGCAGCGGTCGGGGTGAAGCTCGACCTCCCAGGTGCGCCCGACGTCCGAGAGCCGTACCTGGATCGTTCCCTCGCGGCCCTCCTCGCCGCCCAGGTAACGCTGCGAGAGCGTCGAGAACGCCTCCTCGACGCGCCGCAGGCGATGCTCTTGCATCGAGCGCCCGTTCATCGTCCGGGGCAAACCCTAGAGGACGGCTCGAACGGCACGGCCGGGGTCGCCGCCACGCCTAGGGCGACGTCGTAAACGGATCGCCGAGCTCGCCGCCCGCGAGCCAGGTCTCGCCGCGCCGGTAGAGGCGGTCCACCGCCGGGCCGGTGAGGCCGGGCATGTCGGGCTTCACCTCGTAGCCGATCGCGGTCTGAAGGTAGGCCAGGTGCCGGTATCCGACCGGAAACCGGCCCAGCCGATCGGCATCGAGGGCGAGGCTCGCCGCGGGATCGATCGGGTCGAGGCGGTCCTTCTCGTAGATCGGCTGGCGCAGGACGATCCCCCAGCGCCCGTCGCGGCGCTCGAGGAAGTCATAGAAACGGCCTGTGCAGGTCACGTCGCAGAGCACCCCCTCGACCTCGGCCCGCTGGGAGATCGTCATCTTGGTCTGCGCGATCGCCCTCGCGCCGGCGAGGTCGATCGTCGTGCCGCCGAGGAAATGAAGGATGTTCACTCCGCGCTCGAACCCCTCGCGGCTGACCCGGATGAACTCCGTCGCGGGGCCCTGAAACCAGGTCGCCATCATCACCCCGTCGTCGTGCCAGACGGTCCCAAAGCGCTCCCAGTCCCCGGCATCCCGCCACAGCGCCCAGTTCTGGACCAGCTCGCCGATCAGCGCTCGATCTTCGGCTTCGCTGCTCATCCCGGGGCATCACCGTCGCCGGCGGGCACGAGCACGATGTCGTTCTCGACCGAGACCCATTCACCGATCACGCCCGGAGGGGGATCGGGGCCGTCCGCCGCGTGGGCCTCGAACCGGCGCAGCAGCGAGGGCTTGACCGCGAACACGGTGTCGGAGTCGATGTAGTCGCTGGCGGCGTCGAAGATGTGGGTGGTCAGGGTCCTGTAGCCGGGCGCACGCACGATCATGTGGATGTGGGCGGGACGCCAGGGATGGCGGCCGGTGGCCGCGAGCATCTTTCCCACCGGACCGTCAGTCCGGGATCGGGTAGGGGACCGGCCGAACCGCGAGCAGTGCGTATGTCCCGTCGTCGCGGCTGAGGTAGCGGCCGCGGAGGTGGTCCTCGGGAGCCTCGGGACGCTGCACCGCGTAGAGGCGATCGTCGCCGTTCTGCCAGACGTCGAGCTCGGCGCCGGCGATCGGCTCTGCCCTCGATGTCGAGCACCCGTCCGTGGACCCAGGCCGGTGTGCCGGCGCGCTCTTCCTCGGCCATGCTCTCGCCGTACTCGCGCCGCGGCGAGCCCGCCACGTAGAACGGGCCCAGCACCGTGGACTCGGTGGCTCCCGGCGGCAGCTCGTGGGCGAGCGCGTCGACCAGCATCGAGAGCCCGAGGGTGTCCGACCAGAGGATGAACTCCTGGCGCCTCTCGTCGGTGATCTGCCCGGTCTCGGTCAGGGTGCGGATCATCGTCTGCCATTCGCCCTCGCAGATCCGGGTCTCGGTGGCGAACTGGTGCAGGTGGCGGATCAGCGACTGCATGATCTCGCGCAGGCGCTGATCCGGACAGTTCGCGAAGCTGGCGATCACGGCCTCGGTGATCTCGGCCGCTGAGGTGGGTCTCGGGCTCGCGGTCACGGCCGGAACCTATCGCGGCGGCCAGTGGGGCCTCTCACAACGTTTGACCAGAAATGACGGTCCCAGTCGCCACCAGACGGCGTCCTCGGTCGCCCGAATAGTCCCTGCTATTCGGGCTCCCTGCGTCCTGGTCTGGTGGCGCCTGGCCCGCGTCATTCCCTGGCCAACGTCATGAGACACCCCACTAGCATGCCTCGGCGTGCGCGAGATCCGCATCCGCGACACCCTGAGCGGCGAGCTTCGCCCCCTCGACGGCGACGGAGAGGTGGGCATCTACGCCTGCGGACCCACCGTCTACGGGCCGATCCACATCGGAAACGCGCGGCCGTTCGTCGTCTTTTCCCTGCTCGCACGGTTTCTTCGCAAGGAGGGCCGTGCGGTGAAGCTGGTCGTCAACGTCACCGACATCAACGACAAGATCTACGACGCGGCGCGCGAGGCAGGCCGCCCGTCCGAGCAGTACGCGGCGGAGATGACCCGCGCCTACGTCGAGGTCACCGACCGGCTGGGGGTCGGCCGCCCCGACGCCGAGCCGCTGGCCTCGCAGACGATCGCCGAGATAGTCGCCCTGATCGAGGCCCTGATCGAGTCCGGGCACGCCTACGAGTCCGGCGGCGACGTCTACTTCCGGGTCGGCAGCTTCGAGGGCTACGGCAAGCTCTCCAACCGCAGGACCGAGGACATGGACCAGGGCGAGGAGGCTGGGACCGAGTCGCTGAAGGAGGACCCACTCGACTTCGCGCTCTGGAAGGCGCAGAAGGAGGACGAGGACAGCGCCTGGGACTCGCCCTGGGGACGCGGGCGGCCGGGCTGGCACATCGAGTGCTCGGCGATGGCCGAGGCCGAGCTCGGAATCCCGTTCACGATCCACGGCGGCGGCTCGGACCTCGTCTTCCCCCACCACGAGAACGAGATCGCCCAGTCCGAGGCGGCGCGCCGCAAGCCCCTGGCCCGGATCTGGATGCACAACGGGATGGTCGAGATCGACGAGGCGAAGATGTCGAAGTCGGAGGGCAACATCTTCCAGCTCTCCGAGGCGCTCGACCGCTTCGGGCGCGAGACCGTGGTCGCCTACCTGGTCTCGGGCCACTACCGCCAGCCGCTGGCGTTCAGCGCCGAGCTGCTCGAGCAGGCCGCGGCCCAGGTCGAGCGGCTGCGCAACTTCCTGCGCGAGCACCCGCCGGGTGGCGGTGAGGAGGACCCCTTCGTCGGCGAGTGCCGCCGGCGGTTCCTCGACTCCCTGGCCGACGACTTCAACACGCCGCGGGCGCTGGCCGCCGCCTTCGACCTCGTCGCCGAGGGCAACCGCCGCGAGCTGGGCGGGGCGCACGAGGCGCTGGTCGAGATGCTGGAGCTGCTCGGGCTCGAGTCGCTGGGCGAGGCGGGCGATGCCCCCGACCCAGAGGCCGAGGAGCTGCTGGCCGAGCGGGAGAGGGCGCGGGCCGAGGACGACTTCGAGCGCGCCGACCGGATCCGCGACCAGCTCGCCGAGGCCGGCTGGGAGGTTCGCGACGGCCCCGACGGGGCGCGGCTGGTGCGTCGTGCCCGCGGCTAGCGATGGCCGAGGCGCGTGAGCGGATCTACGGCCGCCGCCCGGTCGCCGAGGCCGAGCGGGGAAGGCGCCGCGTGCACCGCGTCTGGCGCGCGCCGGAGACCGGGGTCGATGAGTTGACTGAGCTGGCCGGCTCGCCCGAGCACCAGGGGGTCGTGGCCGAGGTCGATCCCTACCCCTATTCCGATCCCGGCGCCCTGCTCGGCCGCAGCGGCGCCCTGCTGGTCGCCCTCGACCAGGTCCAGGACCCGCACAACCTGGGGGCGGTCTGCCGCAGCGCCGAGGTCGCCGGAGCCGCCGGGGTGGTGATCCCGCAGCGCCGCGCCGCCGCGGTCACCGCGGCGGCCTGCAAGGCATCGGCGGGGGCGGTCGAGCACCTCGAGGTGGCCCGGGTGCGCAACCTCGCCGACTGGCTCGGCGAGGCCCGCGAGGCCGGGTTCTGGGCCTGGGGCGCCGACGGCGGCGCGCCGACCGCCTACACCGACGCCGATCTGACCGGCGGCACGGTGCTGGTGCTGGGCGGCGAGGGCAAGGGCCTGCGGCCGCGGGTGGCGGCGAGCTGCGACGGGCTGCTGGCGATCCCGCAGCGGGGCCAGACCGGGTCGCTGAACGTCTCCGCGGCGGCGGCGGTGCTGCTGTTCGAGGCGCTGCGCCAGCGCCGCTGAGCCTCGTTCGCCAGGCACGGCCCAGGCACGAGGCGGGACGACCCGTTGCAAGCGATCTTGCAGGAGCCCGAGCCGATTCCGGAGCGGCCCTTGACAGAATCCGATCCGGTCGTCACACTGCCGCCGCACAAGGGTGAACCTCAGGTTGAGTTTGAGGCAGCACGCTTGATCAGGGCGCCCAGGGGAGGTACGCGGCGCCACCGACACTTCACCGCAAGGAGGAAGTTCAGTGGCCGCACCTACCCGTACGCAGGAAGTCGAGCTGCCCAGGCGCGCTCGAGCGGCGGCGACCGCCGTCCAGCCTAACGCTCAACCTGAGCTTGACGATCATTACCTCGTCGCCCTCGCCAAGGAGGGCAAGCCCGACGCCTACGACGCGATCGTGCGCCGCTATCGCGGCTTCGTGCGTCTCAAGGCCTCGTCCTACTTTCTGCTCGGCGGCGAATCCGACGACCTGATCCAGGAGGGCCTGCTCGGCCTCTACAAGGCGGTCCGCGACTACCGCACCGACCGCGAGTCGAGCTTTCGCAACTTCGCCGAGCTCTGCATCACGCGGCAGATCATCACCGCGGTCAAGACCGCGACCCGAAACAAGCACACGCCGCTGAACCAGTACGTCTCCTTCAGCCAGTCGCCGGCCGCGGCGGGCGACTCGGACTCGACCCTCGACGAGATCCTGCCCGGGCCGACCGCGAGCGACCCGGTCAACCAGGTGATCGCGACCGAGGAGCTGGCGAGCCTCGTCTCCTGCCTGTCGGGCGTGCTCTCCGAGCTCGAGAGCAGGGTGCTCTCGCTCTATCTCGACGGCTACTCCTACGAGGTGATCGCGGAGCGCCTCGACTGCGACACGAAGACGGTCGACAACGCCCTGCAGCGGGTCAAGCGCAAGGTGGGCACCCACCTCGCCTCGCGCGAGGTTCGCCTCTAGGCACGCGGACCACCCGAGCTGCCGGTCCGGCCGGGTTTGCAGAACTGAAACATCCCGGCCTGGCGATGCCCTAGCGTGTCGCCCTGACTTGGGTAAGCGCGGGATATTTGCCGTTCTGATCACACTCGCTGCAACCGGCTTCACAGGGATCGCGTTGGCGAAGGTCGAGCGCGGGACCCCGGGCCGCGACAAGCTGGTGGGGACCAGGCGCGCCGACAAGCTGATCGGCGGCAGGGGCCGCGACAAGCTGCTCGGGCGCCGAGGGTCGGACCTGCTGAAGGGCGGCAAGGGCCGCGACAAGCTGCTCGCCTCGCGCGGCAACGACGTCCTGCGGGGCGGGTTCGGACGGGACACGCTGAAGGCCGGCAAGGGCAACGACCAGCTTCTCGGCGGTCCGGCCAACGACCTGATGCTGGGCGGTCCCGGCGACGACGACCTGACCGGCGGCACCGGGGTCAACACGCTGAGCGGCGGCCCCGGCGACGACCTGCTGATCCAGGGGCCGTCCGGCGGCAGGATGGTCGGCGGGCCCGGACATGACCAGTTCAACGAGGTCGACGGTGTCCCGGTCGGCGGCGCTGGGCGACGACGTGATCGACGCCCGCGACGGCGAGGAGGACGAGATCAACTGCGGCGACGGCGACGACGTCGCGATCGTCGACGCCAGCGAGGAGGGCGTCCTGGACTGCGAAGTCGTGCAGGAGCCGAACACAGCGGGTGGCCGCCGATGAGCGAGGAGGCCATGAGCCAGGAAGGCGTCGACCTGCGAGACCCCGCAGCCGTGGAGCGCTTCGAGGCCGAGCACCCCGAGGAGGCGCTGCGGCGGCGCGAGTTCCTCGCCCGCACCGCGGCGCTCGCGGGCGGCGTCTCGCTGGCCGGGATGCTGGCCCCCGACGACCTGGTCAACGCCGCGGCGCGGATCCAGCACCGGACCAAGCTGCCGAGCCCGCGCAACCTGCCGATCGACACCTTCGTGATCCTGATGATGGAGAACCGCTCCTTCGACCATTACTTCGGCTGGCACCCCAAGGCCGACGCCCGCAACGCCGGACTGAGCTATCCCGACGCGGCCGGCAACCCGGTCGCCACCCACCACCTGACGCCCGACTTCCAGGGCTGCGACTTCCGCGACCCAGACCACTCCTGGTACGGCGGCCGCCACCAGTGGGACCACGGCAGGCTCGACGGCTTCGTCCAGGGCAACGACGCCGGCGACGGCAGCGACTCCTACGCCGCGGGCTACTACCTCAAGCAGGACCTCGCCTTCATCCCGCACGCCGCCGACGCCTTCCAGCTCTACGACCGCTTCCACTGCTCGATCATGGCCTCGACCTACCCCAACCGCCACTACATGTGGGGGGCCCAGTCGGGCGGCCAGATCGACAACCAGATGACCGTCAACAACTGGGAGACGATCTTCGACCGGGCAAAGAGCAAAGGGGTCAGCGCCACCTACTTCAACTCCGACCTGCCGTTCTCGGCCCTCTACGGCCCCCGCGGGCTCTCCTGGACCCAGCCGGTCGCCAACTACTACCAGCGGGCCGCCAACGGGACGCTCTCCAACATCAACTTCGTCGACCCCGCCTTCCGGCGACGGCGGCGGCGGCGACGGGATCTCCGGCGACGAGCATCCCCACGGCGACATCCGGATCGGGCAGGCGTTCATGTCCGACGTCGTGCACGCCTTCATCGACTCGCCGCAGTTCAAGCGCGGGGCGCTGTTCATCGTCTACGACGAGTGGGGTGGCTTCTTCGACCACGTGAAGCCCCACTTCGTCCCCGACGACCGCCGCAGCCGCGACGTCAGCTCCGACTTCGGGATGACCGGCTTCCGGGTCCCCGCGGTTGCCGTCTCGCCGTGGGTCAAGCGCAACGTCGTCAACCACGCCTTCGCCGACTTCGAGTCGATCCTGAAGCTGATCTCCTACCGCTTCGCGCTCGGGTACCTCAACAAGCGCCACCGCTACGCGACCAACATCGGCCGCACGCTTCGACTGGGAGTCACCCAACTACAAGCGCCCCGACCTGCCCGACCCGCAGACGATCGCCGGCACGCCGTGCAGCCTGCAGGGGCTGCTGCGCGAGGGCGAGTCGCAGCGCCACAAGCCGCACGACCTGGTCGACCTCGAGACATCGGGCTTCCTCGACCGGCTCGGCTACGACGTCAAGCCGGCCACCTACGCGCGGCTGTTCCGCAACCCCGACAGCTTCAAGCGGGCGCTGCGGGCGAGCACGACCTACCGCTAGCGGCACGCGAGAAGCCGGAGGTCGGATTCGAACCGACGGCCCCCTGATTACAAATCAGGCGCTCTGACCAACTGAGCTACTCCGGCGCGGGACCGGACCAGGATAGGTCCATTTGACAGACTCGAAGGGTGTCCGGACGCCAGCTGAGGAGGTTGCAGTGAAGCTCGAGGGAATCCACCACATAACGGCGATCACCGAGAACGGCCAGAGCAACGTCGACTTCTACGCGGGCGTGCTCGGGCTGCGGCTGGTGAAGAAGACCGTCAACCAGGACAACCCGACCGTCTACCACCTCTTCTACGCCGACGAGAAGGGTGACCCGGGCTCCGACCTGACCTTCTTCGAGTACCCGGGCGTCCCCCAGGGCCGGGCCGGCGCCGGGATGATCCACCGGATCGTCTGGCGCGTCGGCTCCGAGGACGCGATCGAGTTCTGGGAGGAGCGGCTCGCCGCCCACGAGCACCGAGTCCGAGCGCCACGACGGCGCGCCTCCTCTTCGACGACCCCGAGGGCCTCGGGCACGAGCTCGTGGTCGTCGAGGTCGACGACGAGCCGCTGATCGCCGACCATCCCGAGATCCCCGCCGAGCTGGCGCTGCAGGGCTTCCACGCCGCCCGCGCCTACAGCCACGCGCCCGGGGCGAGCCAGCCCGCTGCTCGCCGACGCGCTCGGCTTCACCCCTACGAGCGAGCCCGGCTTCGCGCCGAGGGCGCCGGCTGGGAGGCTGCGCGGCGACAGCCGCGGCGGCCTCTGGGCCTACGACGAGCCGCCGAGCGAGCCCGGCCTGCAGGGCGCGGGTCGCGTCCACCACATCGCCTGGGCGTCGCAGATCGACGACCACCTCGCCTGGCGCGACCGGGTGATCGAGGCGGGCGCCCAGCCGACCCCGGTGATCGACCGCTTCTACTTCCGCTCGATCTACTTCCGCGAGCCGAGCGGCGTCCTGTTCGAGCTGGCGACGCTGGGCCCGGGCTTCACCGTCGACGAGCCGCTCGAGCACCTGGGCGAGAAGCTGTCGCTGCCGCCCGACTTCGAGCACCTGCGGTCCGAGGTCGAGCCGAAGCTGCGCCCGATCGTCAATCCGCGCGTCGCCGCGGCGCGTTGAGCGCCGGCGACGCTTCGTTCACCTGGCGCGACGCCGACCGCACGGTCCTGTTCGCGCCCCCGAGCGAAGCGACCGAGGTCCTCGCCCAGCAGGGGGTGCAGGACTTCGACCTGCTGTCGACGCCGCGCGCCCTCGCCGCCGCCGAGAACCTGAGCCGCGGCGGCGGCTGCGGTGCACGAGGTGGCTCCGGGCCCGGTTCCCGAGGCGGCCGCCGCGATCCTCGACGACGCCTCCTCGCGGACCCTGGTCGCGCTCGGCGGGGGACGGGTGATCGACAGCGCCAAGGCGGTCGCCGCCGTCAACGGCGCCAGGGTGGTGGCGATCCCGACCACGCTCTCGGGCGCCGAGATGACCGGCATCCACCGGCTCCCGGCCGGGGCCGAGGAACGCGCCAAGGGCCTGGTGCGCCCAAGCCTGGTGCTCGCCGACCCCGAGCTGATGACCGGGCAGCCCGAGCGCGAGCTGCGGGCCAGCGCCATGAACGCCCTCGCGCACGGCGCCGACTCGCTCTACACGCCGTTCGCGAATCCGGTCTCGCGGATGACGGCCCTGCGCGGGGCGGAGCTGATCGCCGGCGCCCTCGACCAGGACCGCGACGAGCGCGACCGGGCGGGGCTGGCCCTCGGCTCGATCCTCTGCGGCTACGCGATCGACTCCGGCCTGTTCGCGATCCACCACGTGATCTGCCAGACCCTGGTGCGAACCCTCGGCACCCCGCACGCCGAGACCAACGCCTCGATCCTGCCCGAGGCGATGGGCTTCATGCGCGAGCGGGCGCCGGAGCAGATCGAGGCGCTGGCGGGGGCTCTCGGCACCACGCCCCGAGGCGCTGCCCGAGCGGATCGCCGAGCTCGGTCGGCCGAGCGGCCTTGGCGCAGCCGGCGCCGACCGCAGCTCCCTCGACGACGCCCTCGACGGGATCGAGGCCCGGCCCGAGCTCGCCTTCACGCCGCGGCCGCCGAGCCGCGAGGAGCTGGCGGCTCTGATCGAATGCCGCCTGGTGAGGAACTACGCTAGGCGCCCTTCGCGCAGACCTGAAAGCCGAGCGGGGCGGCGGCCCGCTTGGCCCGGTTCGATGCAAGCCGCGCCCGATCGCCGAGGCTGTTGAAGCCGGTGATGTCGCCGGAGCGCAGGTGATCGAGCGAGGATCGAAACAGCCGGTTGGCCTGCGCCAGCCCGGCGTAGATCTGATCCAGGGTCGTCGCGTCGGCGGCGGGAGCGTCGAGGCCGCGCAGGGCCGCCAGCTCCCGCTCGCTCTCGCTGACGCCGCGCCCGAACAGATCCGCCGCCGCCGCGAAGTCGCCCTCTCCCGCCGCGATCTGAGCCCGCTTCTCCCAGGCCTCGATCCCGGGCTTGAAGCGCCCGCAGACGGCGTCCGCCCGGGAGGCGTAGCTCGATGACGAGGAGCCGCCCGCGGCCGGGCGGGCGCCGCCCTTCGCGCTCGGGCCGGTGGCCCTGGGAGGCCGCTTGCCCTTCGGCACCGAGAGGATCTCGGTGGTCGGCGTGGTCCGGTCTCCCTCGCCGCTCACCTCGCCGCAGCCCGCCAGCCCGAGCAGGCAGGCAAGCGTGATTGCCGCCACCGCTGCGCGCGCCCCGCTTCATCACTACACCGATAGCTGAGAACCGCCCTGCGGGCAAGCGACAACTCAGCATGTAACGACGCCTGAGCGCCCGTGTAGCCCACTGCGTGGGCGAGGACCGTCTCCAGCGCTACCACGAGTACACGCGCAGGCACAGCGTCAACTGGCTGATGTACGCGATCGCGCGCGGCATCCTGCAGCCCGCGTTCTGGGTCTGGCTGCGCCTCTCGAAGCAGGGCCGCAAGTACGCCCGCGTCAAGGGCGCGCTGATCGTCGCCGCCAACCACCGCAGCTTCCTCGACCCGTTCGTGATCGGTGCATCGCTTCCGTGGCGAAGGCCGATGTGTTACGTCGCCAAGCGGGAGCTGTTCGAGAAGCGCTGGCAGGGTTGGCTGCTCTCGCGCTGCGGTGCCTTCCCGATCCGCCGCGGCGAGTCCGACGAGGAGGCGATGACGACCGCGCGCATGGTTCTCGAGCGCGGCGGCACCCTCTGCATCTTCCCCGAGGGAACCCGGATCAGATCGGGCTCGCTTTCGACGCCGAAGCGCGGCGTCGGGCGCCTGGCGCTGCAGACCGGCGCCTCGGTGCTGCCGGTCGCGGTGCAGGGGACCGAGCGGGTCAGGCGCGGCTGGCGGATCCGCCCCCGCAAGGTGAAGCTGCGCATGGGGCCGCCGATGACCTTTCCGCGCTCCGAGCACCCCTCGCCGGCGCTGGCGGCGAACGTCACCGCCCGGATCTGGCCCAACATCGAGCTTCAGTGGGAGGATCTCGGCGGCCTGCCGCCGGTCCGCCGCGCGGCGGTGATCGGGGCCGGGAGCTGGGGCACCGCGGTCGCGGTGCTGCTGGCCCGCGGCGGGCTGGAGGTGCAGCTCGGCTGCCGCTCGGCCGAGCAGGCCCGCGACCTCTCCGAGGCGCGGGTCAACGAGCGCTATCTGTCGGGGGTTCGCTTGCCGGAGTCGCTCGAGGTCAAGCGCGCCTCGGAGATCGAGCTTGCCGGCCTCGACCTGATCTGCCTGGCGGTGCCCTCGAAGGCGCTGCCGCAGGCGGTCGGGTCGATCGCCGACCGGGTCGGCGAGCGAGCCGCGATCCTGATGCTGAGCAAGGGCCTGGTCGCACCGCAGGGCGAGCTGCCGAGCGAATACGTCGACGAGAGGGTGCGGGCGCGGGCGATTGCCTGCCTCGGCGGCCCCGCGCACGCGCGCGAAGCGGTCTCGGGCTCGGCGGCGCTGGTCCTCGGCTCGGCCGACCCTGACCTGCGGGCCCAGCTGGGCGAGGTCTTCGACCGCGCCGGACTGGTCTGCGAGCGCTCCGGAGACATCTTCGGAGTCGAGATGGCGGGCGCGGCCAAGAACGCCGCCGCGCTGGCGGCCGCAGCGGCGCAGCCGCACGGCCTCAACGCGGCGGGCATCGCCGCCGGCGAGATCTGGCGCGAGTGCGTCACCTACGCGACCTCGCGCGGCGCCCGGCTCGAGACCTTCGTCGGGCTTGCCGGCGTCGGCGACCTGACCGCCACCGTGCTGGCTCCGGGCAGCCGCAACCGCCGCGCCGGCGAGCTGCTGGGCACCGGAACGCCGGCGGATCAGATCCGGGCCGAGATCGGTCAGGCGTCGGAGGGACTGGACTCGGTGCCGCTGATCGCCCAGACGATCTCCGACGCCGGCATCGACGCGCAAGCTCTCGAGGGCCTTGCCGACCTGATCGAGGGAAGAATCGGAACCGACGAGTGGGTGGCCGGCCTGCGCCGTGTCGAGCGCTCCCGCCGGGCCGCGTAATGCCGCGTCAACCGATCGATCCCCGTTTCGCCAAAGCCGGACGTCGATCGATGGACGCGGCATACCGAGGGATACGCTTGCCTCGTGGCAGAGCAAAAGACGCAGGCCGGGCCGCCGACCGATCCGGCCGCCAAGGCCGAGCACGACCGCGCCTTCGAGGATCTCTACCGGGCTCACCTGCGCGACGTCTACTCGTACTCCTATTACCGGGTGGGCAACCATCACGACGCCGAGGACCTCACCGAGCAGGCCTTCCTTCAGGCCTACCGGCACTTCGACCGCGCCCGCCGCGAGTCCGACGGGAGGCCGCTGCGGCCGTGGCTGATCCGCATCGCCCACAACCTGGCGTCGAACTACTTTCGCGACCGCAGCCGGCGCCCGCAGACGTCCCTCGAGAGCGCCGACCCGGTCTCGGCGCCGCACGGGACCGAAGCCCTGGTCGAGGGCCGCGAGGAGCTGCGCGAGGTGATGGACGGCCTCCAGCACCTTCCCGACGACCGCCGCGAGGCGCTGATCATGCGCTTTGCGCTGGGCATGGACAACCGCGAGATCGCCCGCGCCCTGGGCCGCACGGACGGGGCGACCAAGGTGCTGATCCACAGGGCGATCAAGCAGCTGCAGGAGCAGATGCAGGAGGGGGGAGGCGATGACTGAGCACGCCGAGCACTCGGTGGAGCGGCTGCTGGCCGACGCACTGCGGCCGATCGATCCCCCCGAGAGCCTTTCGGGCAGGCTCGAGAGGACCTTCTCGGCGATCAGCGAGGCGGCCGCGACGGAGCTGTCCGAGTGGGCCGAGGAGCTCTCGGACTCCGAACGCGAAGCGCTTCGCGACCCGCGCAACTGGGTGCGGCCGGTGGTCGCAGTAACCGCCGGAGGAATTGCCACCGGCGCCCTGGTGGTGCTGGAGATGCGCCGCCGCGGCCGCCAGCGCAGCGGCGGCCTGCGCGGACTCGCCGACGACCTTCGCTCGCGGCTCTAGGCGGTCGCCTCGGAGGTTGGCCGTGCGCCGGCGACCGCGGGGGTCGCGAGCCCGGCGGCGATCCCGAGCACCCCGAGGATCAGGTGCAGGAAGTTGTCGGGGGTGTTGACCGGGACGACGCTGAGGATCGAGTCGCCGCTGCCGATGATGAATCCCCAGATCGCGACGACGATGTAGACGGCGCCGAGCCCGAGGGCATAGGTTCGGGCCGCATAGCCCGCGGCGAGAAGGCCAAGCGCGCCGGTGGCGATGTGGACGACGTTGTGCCAGCCGTTGACCGAGAGGATGCCGAAGACGTCGTCGTGGACCGCCTTGTTGCTGGTGAAGTCGGAGTTGTAGAAGAACCCGATGATTCCGGCGATCACGAGGGTGCCGCCGATCAAGGTCGCGTACAGCCTCGCTGGGGTTGAGCCTTCCATAGTCCCTCCTGGTGGAGTCGATTCCGTTTGATTTTCCCGTCTCAGGCGGACGAGCGATGATCCACCGCACGCCCGCGGGCGTAGGCAGGATCAAGAGCTCTTACGCAGGTGGCGCCCGGGCGGATCAGGGCGGCGCCGATCCGGGGACCGATCGATGGCGATGAACAAGATGAAGGCGGAGCGCCTCGGCGACGAGGAGCTGATGCCCCTGGTCGCGGCAAAGGACCCGGAGGCGTTCGAGGTCTTCTACGATCGCCACGGCGGCCCCGCCTACTCGCTCGCCTACCGGATCGTCGGCGACCGCAGCGCCGCCGAGGACGTGGTCCAGGAGGCATTTCTCTCGATCTGGCGCAGCGGCGCCCGCTACGACCGCGCCCGCGGCAGCGTCCGCGCCTGGGCCCTCGGGATCGTCCGCAACCGCGCCATCGACGCCCTGCGCCGCCAGGCGGGCGGGGCGCCGAAGCTCACCTTCGACGACGACGCCGTGCTCGAGCAGCGGCCCGCGCCCGACTACACCGACGAGCAGGCGCTCCGCAACGAGGAGGCCGAAAGGCTGCGCGGAGCGTTGACCGAGCTTCCGGGCGAGCAGTCGAAGGTGATCGAGCTGGCCTACTTCGGCGGCTTCAGCCACTCCGAGATCGCCGAGATGCTGAGCATGCCGCTCGGCACCGTCAAGGGGCGGATGCGACTGGGGATCGAGAAGATCCGCACCCAGCTCGCGGAGGGGGTCTCCTGATGGCCGGCATCCGCGACCACCAGAGCTGGCGAGCCGAGCTCGCCGCCTACCTGCTGGGCTCGCTGGAGGCCGACGAGACCGATGCCGTCGAGCGCCACCTCGAAGGCTGCGAGCGCTGCCGGGCCGAGCTTCGCTGGCTGCAACCGGCGATCGACGTGCTGCCGGAATCCGTCGCCCAGCTCGAGCCGCCGCCGGAGCTGCGTGAGCGGCTGATGGCAGAGGTGCACGCCGACGCCTCGGCCGCCGCCCTGCGCGAGGACGAGGCCGCCGTCCGGTCCGAGCGGCGCGGCCGTTCCTCCAGCGGGCTGCTCGGTTTCCTGATGCGCCCGGCGGTGGGGCTGACCGCGGTCGCCCTGGTCGGCGCCGTGATCGGCGGCTACGCGCTGCGCGGCGGCGGCGGTGGGGCGGAGACGACCACCACCCACACCACCACCGTCGCCCGGAGCGGCCCCCTCAAGGCGACTCTGGAGCGCAGCGGCGACTCGGGCACGCTGGAGATGACCGGCCTGCGCCCGCTGCCGCGCTCGCGGGTCTACGAGGCCTGGGTGCAGCGGGACGGGCGGATCGAGCCGGCGATGCTGTTCGCGGCGGATCGCGACGGCAGCGCCGGCACCGCGATCTCGCACCAGCTCGACGGGGCCGCCGCGGTGATGGTCACGGTCGAGCCGCGCGGTGGCAGCCGGCAGCCGACCGGGACTCCGATCCTGAGGGTCGCGCTGCCGGACTAGCCCCAGGGGCGCGGCCAGGCCCCTCTGTAGCCTCAGCGCCCCGATGGCCACCTGCTACCGGCACCCCGACCGCGAGACCGGCGTCGCCTGCTCCAATTGCGGGCGGCCGATCTGCCCCGATTGCATGACCTCGACCCCGGTCGGCATGCGCTGCCCGGAGTGCGCCAGACAGCGCACCAAGGTGCGGACCGGGACGGCTGCCTTCGGCCGGTCGGGAGGCATCCCGGTGACGGTGACGCTGATAGCGATCAACGTCGCCGCCTTCCTGGTCGAGATCGGGTCGGGGAGCGGTGGGCTGAACGGCGGCGGGACCGTGATCGACAACTTCAGCGTCTTCGCCCCCAAGGTCGCGGACGGCGAGTGGTACCGGCTGCTGACCGGCGCCTTCCTTCACGCCGGCCTTCTGCACATCGCCTTCAACATGTACGCGCTCTACATCCTCGGCCAGCTGCTCGAGCCGGCCTTCGGGAAGGTCCGATTCGCGGCGATGTACTTCGCCTCGCTGTTCGCCGGCTCGCTGGGCGTGATCATCCTCTCGCCGGACGTGCACGCCGTCGGCGCCTCGGGGGCGATCTTCGGACTCTTCGCCGCCGCCTTCGTGATCGCCCGCGGCCGCCGGCTGGAGTCGATCGCGGCCCAGCTCGGGTTCCTGCTGGTGATCAACCTCGCACTCACCTTCGGCATCCCGGGGATCGCGATCGGCGCCCACCTCTTCGGCGCCGGCGGCGGAGCGCTCTGCGGCCTTCTGATCCTCGCCGGCGACCGCGAGATCCTCGGGCCGAACCGGATCCCGGTCGAGACCGCGGTGATGGTCCTGCTCGGGGCCGCGACCTTCGCGGCCGGGATCGCCTTCGCCTAGCTCAGCGCAGCACCCGGTAGGAGAGGTGGGTCGCGCCCGGCCCCTCGACCACCGCGGTTCGCTCGATCCGCTGGTCGCCGATCGCCGGGTCGTCGAAGAGGCGGGCGCCGTCGCCGAGCAGGGCCGGGGCGACGTGGAGCTGGAAGTCATCGACCAGCCCGGCCGCCAGGTACTGCCGAATCGTCTCGGCGCCGCCACCGATCCCGACGTCCTTGCCGCCGGCGGCTTCGCGGGCCTGCTCGAGGGCGGGCTCGATCCCGTCTTCGACGAAGGTGAAGGTGGTGTCGGCGAGGGTCAGCGGCTCGCGGGCGTGATGGGTGAGCACGAAGACGGGCATCCGGAAGGGAGGCTCGTCGCCCCACCAGCCGTTCCAGGGGTCGTCGAAGGAGGGGTCGCTTCCCCATGGGCCCTTACCGCCGCCGAACATGTTGCGGCCCATCAGCACCGCGCCGATTCGGTCGAAGGCACCGGCGAGGATGTCGTCGTCGACTCCGGTCTCGCCCCCTTCGCCGCCGCGGCCGTGCATCTCCTGGAAGGTCTTCGTCCCGATGACCCACTCGTGAAGCGCCTCGCCGTCCTCGCCTAGCGGGTTCTCGCGGGTCTGGTTGGGTCCGGCGACGTAGCCGTCGAGCGAAATCGAAATGTCAAACGTCAGTGCCATCGTGCCTCCTGCGGTAGTCGACCGGGCCTCTGGCCGATCGTTTTCAGTTCGGGGTAGAGACCGCCCGGCCGCGCTCAACTCATCGCCGAGGGCTGCGGCGACGGCTCGAATGGCGCAAAGCCGATTCCCAAAGGAGGCTCGACGCGGTCGGGGTGCAGCAGATGGGCGAGCAGCTCGACCCCCTCGACCAGCCGCGGGCCGGGACGCGAGAACGAGGAGGCGGCGTCGACGGCCCAGATCGCCCCGGCGCCGATCGCGGCAAGCTTGTCCGCGTTGCGCTCCGCCTGCCGCGCCGACTCGTCGACGTAGTAGCCGCAAGGCATCACAACCGCGACGTCGGGGCGCGTGTCACGAAGCTTCGCCCACTCGATCTCGCGCGACTTCTCTCCCCGCTGCGAGAGCAGCGGCTCTCCGCCGGCCAGCTCGATCATCTCGGGCACCCAGTGGCCGCCGAGGAACGGCGGGTCGAGCCACTCGAGCGCCAGCACCGAAGGCCGCCTGGTGCCCGCAACCCGTTCGCGGACCGCCGCCAGCCTCGCCTCGAGGCGCGGCGCGCAGCTCGGCGCCCGCAGGCGCGATCTTCGCCGCCTCGGCGAGCCGTTCGACGTCGGCCATCACCTCGGCCAGGGTCGAGGGATCGAGCGAGATCACCCGCGGCCGTGAGGGAAGGCGGGCGGCGGCCGCGACCACGTCGTCGTAGGAGACCGCGCAGACCTCGCAGACGGCCTGGGTGACGATCAGCTCGGGGTCGAGCTCGGCGAGGCGGGGCTCGTCGAGCTCGTACAGCGCCCGGCCCTCTCCCGTCACCCGCTTGACCTCGGCGTCGATCTCCCGTGCCGAAAGGCCTTCCGGGATCACGGTCCTGGTCAGCTGCGGTATCGCCCGGGCCTCGGCCGGGAAGTCGCACTCGTGGGTGACGGCGACGACGCTCTCGCCGAGGCCGAGGGCGAATAGCATCTCGGTCGAAGAGGGCACGAGGCTGGCGATTCGCACGCGGAGGTCACTATGGCACTTCTCTCAGACCAGGAGATCGAGCAGCGGCTGGGCGACGTTGACGGCTGGAGCCGCGACGGAGACACGATCACCAAGACGTTCGAGAACGACGATTTCGTCGGCTCGGTCAAGTTCGTCGACAAGCTCGTCGAGCCGGCCGAGGGGATGGGTCACCACCCCGACCTCGACCTTTCCTGGGACAAGGTGACGGTGAAGATCACCAACCACGCCGAGGGCGGGCTCACCGAGAACGACTTCGAGCTGGCGGCGAAGATCGACGCCCTGGGCTGATCCGCGCCCGGCGGGCGCCTACCAGGCCATCCCGGTCGAGTCGACCCGGCCGTGGCCGTCGTGGTCGAGCAGCGCCAGGGTTCGCCTGGCCGGCTCGGTTCCGCCGAGGCGGCCCCGGTCGACGATCGCGATCCACTGCACGACGCCGCCTCCGGTGCCGAAGAAGAGCCGCCCGGCCTCGCTCTTCGGCGCCTCGTAGACGACCAGGCCGTTGACCCGGAAGGCGGGGGAGGCGCCGCGCGGCAGCCTGGCGACGCTGTCGCCCGGGTGGACGCCGCTGAAGGAGCTGGCCGGGCTGATGCTGAGCACCGCCGCGACCGTTTCCCCGCCTCCCTCACCGGCCGCAGGGGCGTATGCGAGGCGCAGCTGGCCGCCGCCGGTGGCGTTGAAGCGCTCGCTTCCGTCCAGCGTCTCGTGGGCCGGTCCGTTGGCCGCGTGCAGGGCGGATACGGGCTGGCTCAGCGAGAAGGGGCCGATCGCCGTGCGAGAGACCGATCCGGCGGGGACGGTGTGGTAGTAGACCTGGGCCCGCTCGGAAGGCGTGTCGACGCGCGCCGCGCAGCTCGGGTCCGCCTGGACGTCGCCGCTGACATAGGCGCCGCCGCCACCGCCGGGCGAGAGGTAGGGCTGGAAGTCGGCGGGGGCGTATGGCGTTGCGTCCATCGCCTGGCCCGCGACCCGGAAATTGGCGAGGTTGGCGCCGCCGGAGGCGCTGGCCTTGTCGAAGAAGTAGCTGCCGTCCCAGTGCCAGAGCTCGGGGCTCTGTCCCTGGACGACCGAGCCGGTCCAGTGGTCGCGCTGGAAGTAGAAGCACTTCGGTGCCGCCGCCGCGACCCGGGCAGGCTCCTTGGAGAGGAAGTCGAAGATCCCGAGGTCGGTGACGTTCTGCTGGGTCTTGTCGAACTCGACGCAGAACGGGTCGGCGTCGGGGTGGGGGAAGTCGGTGCCCGTGCCGACGTCCTGGAGCTCGCAGTTGAACGGGCCGTGGCCGTCGTACGGGGCATACGGCTGCGCCGAGGCGGTGCCAGCGATCGCCGCGCTCGCCGCGATCGCCAGACATCCCGCAAGCAGTGCGCCCCGTCTCGACATACCCCGGCCGGGAAGTTACCGGCGCAGGCTGGCAGTTACCAGCGACAACCGTCGCGCCGGGCCGGCGCTGGCGTTACCTTCCCTGCGGGATGGTGCAGCGGGGGCCGGTGCTACGCAACGAGGTTGCGGCGGAGCTTTCACGCCGCCAGTTCCTGCAGCGCGCCGGGGCGCTCGGACTGGGGGCGGCAATCGCCTCGGCGCTGCCGCTCGCCGGCCGCCTCGCGGCCCCGGCCAGGGCCGCGGCCGCGGACCCGCTGATCACCGACGCGACCCTGCAGGCCTTCTTCGACACGATCGTTCCCGGCCGCAGGGCCGCGAGGACCGACCTCGGCAACCCGATCCACCCGCTGGCGATCGCCGGCGTCGACCCCGAGCCGGGAGCGGTCGAGGCCGACGCGCTGCTGCTCGCCCACAACGCCAAGATCGGCTTCGACGCCCTGGCGCCCGCCTTCCTCGCCGAGCTCGAGACCCGTTCGCTGGCCCACCTGCCGGCCTCGCTCGGGCTCGGGCAGGCCGGGGACTTCCTGCACCTCGACTACGAGTCGCGCCAGGCGGTCTGCCTGGCGGGCCTCGCCTACTCGAACCCGACCCGGCTGCTCTGGGAGGCCGCCGCCGCGGTTCCGTTCACCGCCTTCTGCGCCGCCGCGACCCAGGTCAACGCCACCGCCGCGACGGCCTCCGGCTACCGGGTGATGGGCCACCCCGGCACGGCGCCGCACGGCTACAGCGACTTCTCGTTTCGCCGCAAGCTCGCCGGCGAGCGCACCGCCGGGGGCAGCCTGCCGTGAGTGAGCGGGTCGACGTCTGCATCGTCGGGTCGGGCTTCGGCGGCTCGATCGCCGCCTGGCGGCTGGCCGAGCTCTACCGCGCCAACGGCGAGAAGCCGAGCGTGTTGGTGCTGGAGCGGGGAAAGCGCAAGGGCCACGTCGACTTTCGCCAGTCGATGGACGTCGGACCACCTCTCCGACGTCTACGGGCTGATCCAGGGCCAGGGGGCGCAGGTCGTGATCGGCAACCTCGTCGGCGGCGGCTCGAACCTCTACCTCGCCGCCTCGCTGCGCGCGCCCCAGGAGACCTTCGAGCGCCGCGACCACAACCCCGCCGACGGACCCGACCGCCGCATGTGGCCGCAGCCGCTCAGCCGCCGCTCGCTCGATCCCTTCTACGGCCGGGCGGAGGCCGGGCTGCGGGTCCGGCAGCCCTCCTGGAACGAGGTCTCGAAGATCGGGCGGGCTCTGGGCGGCGACCCTCGACGCCGCCGGCCACAGCTGCGACCGCGTGCCGCTCGCGATCGACTTCGGGCGCTGCGTCGACGCGAAGTGGTGCTACACGGGCTGCATCTTCGGCGCCAAGAACTCGCTGATCACCAACTACCTCGCCTCCGCCGAGCTGGCCGGGGTCGAGGTCCGCCCGCTGGTCCAGGTCAACGAGGTCCGCGAGTCGAGCGCCCGGCCCTATCGCTACCTGGTCAAGGCTGTGACGATCGACCCGGAGAGCGCGCAGCCGGCCGGCTCGGTCACCGACATCGAGTGCAAGGTCCTGATCCTCGCCGCCGGCGCGATGGGGACTCCGCCGATCCTGATGCGCTCGCGCCAGAGCCTGGCTCTGCCGCAGGTCTCCCCGCACCTCGGCAAGCACCTCGGGGTCAACGGCGACCACGTCGCCGCGGTCGAGTACGACCCCAAGCGGGTCAAGGACGTCCTCGGCCTCGCCGGCGGCCCGCAGTTCTACAAGGGCAAGCCGATCACGACGATGAGCTACGACTGGTTCACGGGGCGGAGCGCGCATCGCTTCGACGGCACCCGCTTCACCCTGCAGGAGATCCTGCTCTCACAGCTGACCAACTTCCTCTACGACGACGGACGCGGCCCCGGCCGGCGAGCCGTCCTGGTGGGGGCGCCAGAAGAAGCAGTCGGTCTCCACCTGGAGCGACCACATCGAGGTGCTGGCCATGGTCGAGGACACCAACGACGGCGAGTTCTACGCGGTGCCGCCGACCGGCGGCGGCCACGTCCGCCCCAACGCCGGGCCGGTCGGGGTCGGGCTCTTCAATTACAGGCTCTCCGAGCAGTCGCTGCAGGTCCGCGAGCGAGCCAACGCGGCGATCCAGGGGGTGGTCGAGCGCAAGGGCCTGGGCCGCTTCCTGAAGTTGACCGAGACCGAGGGCGTCTACTGCGCCCATCCGCTCGGCGGCTGCCGGATGGCCGACTCGCGCGACCTCGGCGTGACCGACCACGGCTGCGAGGTGTTCGGCTACGAGGGCCTGTTCTGCATGGACTCCTCGGCGATCCCGACCAGCCTCGGGGTCAACCCCTCGCTGACGATCTCGGCCGTGTGTGAGCGCGCCGCGGCGGGACTGGTCGAGCGCGCCGCTGATTTCGGCCTGCCGCCGCGGCCGCAGGACTTCCAGCATCGCCCGCCCGGGGTGCACGTCGGGCCCCGCCGCCTCCCCTAGGAGCAGCCACCTCCGGAGACGCGGATCCGGCTGCTAACTTCAAGCCCGTCGCCGATGGCACCAGACGACGATCCCCCTCGAAGTACGAGTCCGCATAGGCGTCTGACGGGGTCCTGCAAGGGAGGCCGGTTGTGAGCGTGCTGCTACTGGCGCTGCTCTTCCTGCTTGATCGCGATCAACGGGTTCTTCGTCGCCGCCGAGTTCGCGCTCGTGCGAGTCGAAGCGGGCCCGCATGGAGCAGGAGGCCGCGGAGGGGAACGCCGCCGCCGGCAGGGTGGTCCGCCAACTCGACCACATCGACGAGGCGCTGTCCGCCTGCCAGGTCGGGATCACGATGGCTTCGATCGGGATCGGCTTCCTGGGCGAGCCGGCCGTTGCGCAGCTGATCGAGGACATCTTCGGACTCTCCTCGAAGCTCTCGCACGCGTTCGCCGTCGCGATCGCCTTCGCCTTCGTCACCGCCATGCACATCAGCATCGGCGAGCAGGTTCCGAAGATGCTGTCGATCAGCCGTGCCGAGCGCGCAGCCCGCCGCGTCTCGCGTCCGCTCGACTGGTTCCGAGCGGCCAGCGCACCCTTCACCCTCGCCCTGACCAAGCT
Organism: uncultured Solirubrobacterales bacterium; assembly: GCA_963772265.1. Taxonomy (GTDB): domain Bacteria; phylum Actinomycetota; class Thermoleophilia; order Solirubrobacterales; family 70-9; genus Mayfieldus. Next base: position 141,898 of record CAVYWS010000004.1, read on the forward strand.
CGCCAACGCGATCGTGCGGCTGTTCGGCGTCGACCCCGCGAACCTCGAGGAGCGCTATGGAGTCCGAGGACCTGAAGTCGATCATCGACCGCTCCCGCAGCGGCGGCGATCTCGACCCGGGCGAGGCGGTGATGCTGAGCGGCGTCTTCCACCTCCACGAGCAGGAGGCGCGCGAGGTGATGACGCCGATCCCGGCGGTGGTGACGATCGACGGCTCGGAGACCGTCGAGACGGCGCTGCGGCGCTGCGTCACCTCCGGCCACACCCGCCTCGTCGTCACCGAGGACGAGAACCCCGACCGGATCAAGGGAATCGTCCACAACAACCGCCTCGCCCGGCTCTACATGGACGAGGGCCCGCACGCCCCGATCGAGGGGGCGGTTCGCGACGCCCTGATCGTCCCCGAGACGCGGCCGCTCGACGACCTGCTCCAGGACCTGCAGCGCCAGCGCGCCTCGATGTCGGTGGTCGTCGACGAGTACGGGCGCACGGTCGGCCTGGTGACGGTCGAGGACATCCTCGAGGAGGTGGTGGGGGAGATCGAGGACGAGACCGACCCACGGGCCGGGACCCTGCGCCAGCTGACCAACGGCGACTGGTTCGTGCGCGGCCACGTCTCGCTCGGTGACCTCGAGGACGCGGGAATCGAGCTTCCGGTCGAGACCGACGCCTACAACTCGGTCGGCGGCTACGTCTTCGCCGAGCTCGGCCGGCTGCCGAAGCGCGGCGACACGATCAGCGCCGACGGCTACACGATCAGGGTCGAGTCCGTGCGTGAGAACCGCATCGAGGCGGTGCGGATCCGCAAATCCGCCGCCGCGACCGGCTGAGCGCGAATCAGGCGCGCCAAAGTCCGTCCGACCGGCGGCTTAGCTTGCTCGCGGACCCGGTCCTCTAACCGTTCGGAGGCATCTATGTGGGTCGTTCGGCTGACCGACAAGCAGCTCGAAGTCCTGAGGGCTCTGCTGCGTTCCGAGCAGCATCTCGGCCCCGCCCTGCAGGGGGCATTGGAATCGCTTGACCTGGCCCGCTGGGACGAGTTGCCCGAGGCCGAGCTGCCCTGGGGCGAGGTCGCGGACGCGGCCCGCCGGCAGGGGATCTCCGAGGCGGACGTGATCTGGGACCTGAGCGGCCGGCGCCGCCGCAACGCGGCAGCCTAGGCCGCGAAACCGTCGCATCTCGGCGTCCTCGGTCGGCCGGCTCGGTCATGCACGCATCAAGTGCACTCCCGTCGCCGGCCTCCCTGCGTCCACCGAGCTGCTCGGTTTCGCGGCCTAGACCTCCAGCCGCGACTCCTCGAGGTCGAGCTCGCGTTCGACCCGGCGCATGACCTCGGCCGAGATCTCGCGCTCGTTGCGGAGCCGGACCAGCTCGCGGCGCTGGGTGGCGTAGATCTCGTGCATCAGCCGCTGGTAGGCGAGCGAGCCCTCCTCGAGGCCGTCTTCGTCCTCGATCTTGCCGGCGCGGATCTTGAAGCGTCGCCGGCGGAACTCGTAGAGCCTGCGGACCCGCTCGATCGTCCCTTCACGGGTCCATTCCTCGGCCTCGAGCTCGTCGACCCGCTCGATCGCCGCCCGTGCGATCACCAGCCGGGCGCGGACCTCCTCGTTCTCCTCCTCGGTGCCGTCCTCGACGAGGCCGAGGCGGCGGATCAGCCAAGGGAGGGTGAGGCCCTGGCCGACCACGGTGACCAGGATCAGGGAGAAGGTGATGAACTGGATCAGCGCGCGGCCGGGCAGCGGGGCCCCGGCATCGGTGTGCAGCGGCAGCGCAAGTGCTGCCGCGAGCGAGACGGCGCCGCGCATCCCCGACCAGCCGCCCACCACCCGCATCTGCCAGCTGCCGCGGCGGGCGAGCTGCGACTCGCGGCGGTCGATCGTCCTGATCACCGCGGTCATCGCGAAGGTCCAGACGAAGCGCATCGCGATCACCGCCCCGCAGACCGCTGCCGCGTAGCCGACCACCTCGCCGGCCGGCCGGCCGCTGAGGCCGTCGACGATCACCGGCAGCTGCAGGCCGATGAGGATGAACAGCGTCGCGTTGAGCAGGAAGGTAAGGATCGACCACATCGCGTAACCCTGCATGCGGCTCTCGGGGGTGGCGATCTCGGGAGCGCGGAATCCCAGCACGAGGCCGCAGGCGACGACTGCGAGGACGCCGGAGACGCCGAGCTGGTCGGCGGGCACGAAAGCCCCATAGGCGCTGAACAGCGAGATCGTCAGCTCGGTGTTGACGTCGTCGATTCGTTTGCGGACCTCGGCGATAGCCCAGCCGACGGCGAGCCCGATCGCGGCGCCGCCGGCTACGTCGCCGAAGAAGGTGAGGACCGTGTGCCCGGCCGAGACGCTCTCGCCAACCGCAACCGCAACCGCGACCTTGTAGGTGACCAACGCGGTGGCGTCGTTGATCAGGCTCTCGCCCTCCAGCACGTTGACGAGCCGCCGCGGCGCGCCGACGCGCCGCATCACCGCCGTCGCCGCCGCTGGATCGGTCGGCGAGACGATCGCTCCGAGGGCGAAGGAGACGGCCCACGGCAGCCCGATCAGCTCGTGCGCGATCACGCCGACGACCGCGGCGGTCGCCAGGGTCATCCCGATCGCGTTGAGCGCGATCACCCGCGCGTCGGCCCGCAGGCTGCGGAGATCGGCGAAGAAGGCCGAGGCGTAGAGCAGCGGCGGCAGGAAGACGAGCAGGACGAGGTCCGGGTCGAGCTGGATGTCGGGGATCCCCGGGATCAGCCCCAAGACCAGCCCGCCGAGCACCAGCGGAATCGGGTAAGGCACCTCGAGCCAGTTGGCGATCGCGTTCAGCCCGGCGGCGGAGACGAAGAGCGCCGCAAGAAATATCTGCAGATCGTTCACGGCCCGAGATTGTGGCCGCCGGCCTGGCTAGCCGTAGTCGTAGAAGCCGGCGCCCGATTTGCGGCCGAGCTTGCCGTCGCCGATCATCTCGACGATCAGGCCGGGCGGCTTGTGGGCCGCCTCGTTGGAGTCGGCGTGCAGCGCGTCCCCGATCGCCTCGGCGACGTCGAGGCCGACGAAGTCGAGCACCGCAAGCGGCCCCATCGGGTGCCCGGCGCCCAGGGTCATGCAGGAATCGACCTCGCCCGGGTCCATGCCGGTGCGCTCGAGCATCCGCACGGCGTCGAACAGGTAGGGGAAGAGCAGCCGGTTGACCACGAACCCGGCCTGGTCTGGAACCTCGACCGCGGTCTTTCCGAGCGCCCCGCACCAGGCCAGCGCCCGCTCCTTGAGGCCGTCGCCGACCGGGGAGGGGAAGCAGAGCTCGACCAGTTTCATGCGCGGGACCGGGTTGAAGACGTGCAGTCCGAAGAAGCGGTCGGGGTGGCCGCTGCGCTCACCCAGGTCACCGACCGACAGAGACGAGGTGGTGCTGGCCAGGTCAGCCTCGGGGGCGGCCTCGCCGAGGGTCGCCAAAAGGTCGGTCTTGACCTCGGGGTCCTCCTTGATCGCCTCGACGACGACGTCGCACTCGGCCAGGTCCGCGGGATCGGTCGTGACCTTGAGCCGTCCGGCTTCGGCGCCGTCGATCTTCGCGCAGGCGGCGGTGGTCTTCTCCTCCGCGCGCCAGGCGGATGCGTCGCTGCGGGCCAGCAGCAGCGTCTTCCCGGTCGCGGTCGCGGTCGCCGCCAGGCCGGTGGCAATCGTGCCGCTACCGGCAATCCCGGGATGCTTGTACCCCTCGGTGGCGTTCACGCGGCCTGGTTGTTATCACGAACGGACGCCCGCTCGGCGCAATGCTCAGTCCTGCGGCGTCCAGGGATGCTCTCGGCCGAGGCCGGGGTGGACCCCCCGCAGCTCGGTCTGGTCAGCCTGGACCTTCTGGAGCAGGTCGATGAGCTGCTCGCGCTCGCCCTCGGCGAGTGAAGAGCAGAGCTTCAGCTCGTATTCGATCGCGACCTTCGCGGCCCGCTCGAGGGTCTCCTGTCCCTTCTCGGTCACGTGCAGCCCGCGCACCCGGCGGTCATCGGGATCTGGACGGCGCTCGACCAGGCCCCCTTTCTCGAGCTCGTCGGCGAGGGCGACCATGCGGCTGGGGGGAACGCCGAGCCGTTCGGCAAGCGACTGCTGCGACTGTCCCGCCGAGGCTGCGACATAGCGCAGCAGGAGGAATTCGCGGGGGCCGATACCGAGCGGCGTCAGTGCCTCGGCAAAGCGCCTCGACGAGAAGAACCCGAGCTGAGAGATCAGGAATCCGACGCTGCGCGGTGGCTGCTCGGGGACCGGGGACTCGATTTTCAGCTCGTCGGCCACACGACTACTTTACATCGAAGAACGATTTTTGTTATAGATGGTTCTTGAGCGAAACAGTTTGTGCGGGGAAGGAAATCTGAAGCGATGAGTTGTCTATTTCGCCCCAACCCGTTCGTCTCAGCGATGAATCTTCACTCGCGTGACGGTCATCAACTTACGCGCCAATTCAGATCAGTAGTAGTGCAGGCCCCGCCGCACGGAAAGGAACCCGGATGACACGCCAACTCGCCCGCCTCGCCGACATCGCCTACCGCCGCCGCGGCCGCATGGTGCTGGGCTGGATCATCGGCGCGATCCTGCTGATCGCGATCGGGTCCGCGCTGAAGGGCGAGTTCAAGGCCGACTACGACACGCCGGGGTCGGAGTCGAAGGCGGCCAGCGACATCACCGAGCAGCGCTTCGCCGGGTACTCGGGCCAGGAGATCTACGTCGTCTGGAAGGACGAGGCCGGCGCCCGAAGCGCCGGCGCGACGAAGGGGATCAACGGCTTCCTCGCCGACGCGGAGAGGGTCAACCACATCGCCCCGCACACGCCGATCCGGGTCTCCGAGAACGGCAAGATCGGCGCAACGACGCTGCCGATGACCGTTCCCGGCTGGGACTTCAAGAAGGACGACGGCAAGAAGCTGATCGACGCCGCCGAGTCAAATGACGGCAACGGACTGGAGATCAAGCTCGGCGGCGATCCGATCTATGCCGCCCAATCGCAGTCGAGCCCAGAGGGGATCGGCTTCCTCGGCGCGGCGATCGTCCTGCTGATCGCATTCGGCTCGCTGGTCGCCGCCGGCCTGCCGCTCGCGATAGCGCTGATTGGGCTCGGAATCACCTCGGGCGGGCTAATCGCCCTGCTGGCCAACATCATGGACGTTCCCGATTGGACCACCGCGGTGTCGGGGCTGATCGGGATCGGAGTCGGCATCGACTATTCGCTGCTCGTCCTGACGCGCTTCCGCTCCGCGATGCATGACGGCAAGGACCGCCACGACGCCGTGGTCGAGGCGGTGACGACGGCGGGGCGCAGCGTGATCATCGCCGGCGCGACGGTGGTGATCGCCGTGCTCGGGCTCTGCTTGACCGGCCTCTCCTACATGTACGGCGTCGCGGTCTCCGCCTCGCTGGCCGTCTTCGTCGTCGCCCTCGCCTCGATCTCGCTGCTGCCGGCGCTCCTCTCCTACCTCGGCCCGCGGGTCGACCGCCTGCGGATCCCCCTGCTGGGCCGGGCGCTGAAGACAGAGGCCACGGAGGAATCGCTTGCCTGGCGCTGGAGCCACGCCGTACAGCGGCGCCCATGGACCGCTGCGATCGCCGCTACGGCGGTGCTGCTGGCCCTGGCGGCCCCGGCGCTCGGCATGCGCCTCGGCTTCCCCGACGCGGGCAACGACCCGCCGGACACGATGACCCGCCAGGCCTACGACCTCAACACCGAAGGATTCGGTCCCGGGAGCAACGGGCCGCTTGTGGTCGCGATGAGGCTGCCCGAAGATCCTGCCGCGAAGGGGCACGTCAACTCGCTCGCCGACAGCATTCGCAGCGACCCGGGTGTCGCATTCGTCACCGCCCCCCGGATCAACGCGGCGGGTGACGCGGCGCTGCTCACGGTGATCCCGAAGGACTCACCTCAGGACCAGAAGACCGAGGACCTCGTCAACCACCTGCGCGACGACGTCGTGCCGCAGCAGCTCGCGGGCTCGGGAATCGACGCGAAGATCGGCGGAGTCACCGCCGCGCTCGAGGACCAGAGCGAGTTCCTGAAGGACCGGCTGCCGCTGTTCACGATCGGCGTCGTCGGCCTCTCGTTCCTGCTCCTGCTGGTCGCCTTCCACTCACCTCTGATCTCGCTCAAGGCGGGGATCATGAACCTGCTCTCGGTGAGCGCCGCCTACGGCGTGATGACGCTGGTGGCGAAGGGGGGCGCGGTAGGCGGGCTGATCGGAATCGACCACGAGGTGCCGGTGGCGCCGTTCATGCCGGTGATGATGTTCGCGATCCTGTTCGGGCTCTCGATGGACTACGAGGTCTTCCTGATCTCGCGGATCCGCGAGGAGTACCTCAAGGACGGAAACACCTCGCGGGCAGTCGCCGACGGCCTCGCCAAGACGGCACGGGTGATCACCGCGGCGGCGGCAATCATGGTCGTCGTCTTCCTCGCCTTCATCGCTGCGCCGGACGTCTTCCTGAAGCTGTTCGGGATCGGGCTCGCCTCGGCGATCTTCCTCGACGCAACGGTGGTGCGGATGGTCCTCGTTCCCGCCGTGATGCAGCTGCTCGGGGACCGCAACTGGTGGATCCCCGACTGGCTCGAGCGGCGCCTGCCGCGGCTCGACGTCGAGCACGTCGCTCTCGGCACCGCGGAGTGAAGGCCCGGCGGCGCGTAACGTGCGCGCCGCCGCCGAGACTGGACCTTTGACTGGCTAGTCAGCCAATCGGATATCTTTGAGCCAGCCGACCCAGGTCGGCCGGCCCGCAAAAGACTCAGAACGGAGGCATTCGGAGATGCAGAACGGCAAGTTCGGTGGCCGAGAGGTCGTCATCGTCGAAGCGGTTCGCACCCCGATCGGGCGCGGCCACGAGGAGAAGGGCTACTACAAGGACGTCCATCCCTCGAACCTGCTGGCCAAGACCTACTCCGAGCTGATCGCGCGGACCGGCATCGACCCCTCCGAGGTCGAGGACGTGATCGCCGGCTGCGTGCAGCAGTTCGGCGAGCAGGGGCTCAACATCGGGCGCAACGCCTGGCTCGAGGCCGACCTGCCGATCGAGACCCCGGCGACCACCGTCGACCGCCAGTGCGGCTCGGCCCAGCAGGCGGTCAACTTCGGCGCCGCCCTTGTCGCCTCCGGTGTGCACGACGTGACGATCGGCTCCGGGGTCGAGCACATGGGCCACATCTCCTTCGCCGACAGCATCGAGGTGATGAAGGAGCACGGGGCGGCGTTCAGCCCCGAGCTGCTCGAGCACTATGCCCTGGTCCCGCAGGGCATCTCGGCCGAGATGATCGCCGACAAGTGGGAGATTCCCCGCTCCGAGCTCGACGAGATCGGCCTGCGCTCACACCAGCTTGCCGCCAAGGCAACCGAAGAGGGCCGCTTCGAGCGCGAGATCATTCCCTTCGCGGTCAACGGCGACACCTACGTCACCGACCAGGGGATCCGGCCCGACACCAGCCTCGAGAGGCTCTCCGAGCTGAAGCCGGCCTTCAAGGAGGACGGCAAGATCACCGCCGGCAACTCCTCGCAGATCTCCGACGGCGCCGCCGCGGTGCTGCTGATGACCCGCGAGAAGGCCGACGAGCTCGGGCTCAAGCCGCGGGCTCGCGTCCTTGACCAGACGACGGTCGGCGTCGACCCGGTGATCATGCTGACCGGCCCGATCCCCGCGACCCGGAAGCTGCTGGACCGCAACGGGATGAAGATCGAGGACATCGACCTGATCGAGATCAACGAGGCCTTCGCCTCGGTTGTCGCCGCATGGCGGCGCGAGGTCGAGCCTGACATGGATCGGGTCAACGTCAACGGCGGCGCGATCGCGCTCGGCCACCCGCTCGGCTCGACCGGCGCGCGGCTGATCACGACCCTGCTGCACGAGCTCGAGCGCTCCGACAAGGAGACCGGTCTGGTCACCATGTGCTGCGGCGGCGGCCTCGGCACAGGCACGATCATCCAGCGCGTCTGAGCAGCTGAGGCACCCGCTAGGGTGCCGCGTCCTGTTCACTGACGAGGAGGTTTCGATGCGCCGCAGTCTCTACGGGGGGCTGTCGACATGCGCGCTGACGCTGGGGCTGGTCGCCGCCGGATGCGGCGGCGGGGATGACAACCTGACCAAAGCCGAGTTCCTCAAGCAGGCCGACGCGATCTGCAAGCAGGGGAACAAGCGGATCGACGCGGCGGCACAAGACGTGTTCAGCACCAAGCAGGAGCCGAGCAAGTCGCAACTGGAGAAGTTCGCCACCGCGACGCTGATCCCCGACATCCAGCGCCAGGTCGACGCGGTCCGGGCTCTCGACGAGCCCTCCGACGACGAGGACCAGGTGAACGAGTTCCTCGACTCCGCGCAGTCGGAGCTGGAGAAGGGCAAGGAGGACCCCCTGTACCTGACTTCTGATAAGTCGTTCTCGAAGACGAACGAGCTCGGCAAGAAATACGGGTTCAAGGTCTGCGCCGAAGGCTGATCCCGGTACACCCGGCTTCGCGGAATGGGCGCCGTTCGGCGCCCATTTTGTCGTTCTTGGCCAGCGGGCCAGTCTATATATGCTGCCGCTCGTGGATCTCTCGCTGACCCCGCAGGAAGAGTCCTTCCGCGACGAGGTTCGCAGCTGGCTCGAGCAGAACCATCCCGGGCCCGAGCCCGAGGGGAGCCTCGACGAGGTCGTCCGGTTCCGCCGCGACTGGCAGCGCAAGCTCCACGACGCGGGCTGGGCCGGGATCTCCTGGCCGAAGGAGTACGGCGGCCGCGGCGCGACGCTGATCGAGCAGGCGATATTCGTGATGGAGGCGACCCTCGCCCAGACGCCTCCGCCCGCCAACGTGCTCGGCCTGGCGATGGGCGGGCCGGTGGTGATCGCCCACGGCACCGAGGAGCAGAAGCAGCGCTACCTGGAGCCGATCCTGACCGCCGAGGAGATCTGGTGCCAGGGCTTCTCCGAGCCCGAGTCGGGCTCCGACCTCGCCTCGCTGAAGACCAAGGCGGTCAAGGACGGTGACGAGTGGGTGGTCACCGGGCAGAAGGTCTGGACCACCTTCGCCCAGTACGCGAAGTGGTGCATGCTCGTCGCCCGCACCGACACAGATGCCCCCAAGCACAAGGGGCTCACCTACTTCCTGCTCGACATGGAGCAGGAGGGGGTCGAGGTTCGGCCGCTGGTCCAGATCACCGGCGAGGGCGAGTTCAACGAGATCTTCCTCGACGGCGCCCGCATCCCGGACTCGAACGTGATCGGCGAGGTCGGGGCCGGCTGGCAGGTCGCGATCACGACGCTGATGAACGAGCGCGCCGGGCTTGCCTTCGGCGCGATCGCCCAGATCAGGCACAGCATCGAGCGCCTCGTCAGCCTCGCGCAGGAGACCAGGGTGAACGGCGGCAGCGCCGGCGACGACTCCTACTACCGCCAGCGAATCGCCCAGCTTCACATCGAGGCCGAGACGATGCGGCTCAACGCCTACCGGGGGCTGACCAAGACGATGCAGACCGGCATCCCGGGCCCGGAGGGATCGCTGGGCAAGTGGCAGTGGGCCGACATCCACCAGGGGATCACCGAGCTCGCGATGGAGATCGAGGGCCCCTACTCGCCGCTTGCCCGCGGAGCCGAGCACGCGGTCGCCGACGGCCAATGGCAGTACGCGTTTCTGCGCTCGCGGGCCAACTCGATCGAGGGCGGCACCACCGACATCCTCAAGAACATCATCGCCGAGCGGGTCCTGGGCCTGCCGAAGCTGAGGTAGGCACTCATGTACTTCGATCTCAACGACGAGCAGCAGCAGATCAAGGCCACCGCTCGCGAGTTCCTCGCCAGCCGCTACAAGCCCGAGCGGATCCGCGAGCTGACCGAGGTCGACCTCGGCTTCGAGGACTCCGACTGGAAGGAGATGGTCGAGCTCGGCTGGCCCGGGCTGGCGCTTCCCGAGGAGCACGGGGGCCAGGGGCTGGGGATCGTCGAGCTTGCCGCCGTCTTCGAGGAGATGGGCTACGCGCTCGCTCCTTCGCCGCTGCTCTCCAACACCGCCGCCGGGCTGGCGCTGGCACTCTGCGCCTCCGAGGACCAGAAGTCGGAGTTCCTCGCGCCGCTGGCCGCGGGCGAGAAGCGCGGAACCCTGGCCATGATCGACGCCGGCTCGCCCGGGCACGATCGGCGAGTTCGAGATGGAGGCCACGACCGGCGACGGCGGGGTGGTGCTCGACGGGGAGAAGGTGATGGTGATCGACGCCGGCGCCGCCGACTTCCTGCTCGTCGCGACCTCCGACGGCGCCCGCCACCTCGTCGAGACCGGCCAGTCCGGGGTCTCGGTGGACGAGGAGCCCTCGATCGATCTCACCCGGCGCGTCTATTCGGTCCGCTTCGAGGGGGTCGAGGTGCCGGCCGAGCGCACGCTTCCGGCCGAGCGTGACGAGTACTTCGGCGTCCTCGCGCGGGTCTGCGTCGCGCTTTCGGCCGAGCTGACCGGAATCGCGCAGCGGACGATGGAGATGGCGGTCGAGTACGCCAAGGAGCGCCAGCAGTTCGGCCGCCCGATCGGCTCCTACCAGGCGGTCTCGCACCGCTGCGCGCAGATGCTGCTCGAGACCGAGGGAGCGCGTTCGGCCACCTACTACGCCGCCTGGGCCGCGGACGCCTCGCCCGAGGACCTTTCGCTCGCCGCCTCGATGGCCAAGGCCTACGCCTCCGACGCGGGCTGGAGGGTCGCCAACGCCTCCCTGCAGGTGCACGGGGGAATCGGCTTCACCTGGGAGCACGACCTGCACCTGTGGCTGAAGCGGGCCAAGGTGGACGCGGCGCTGTTCGGTGACGCCCACTGGCACCGCGAGCGGGTCGCCGACGCGATCCTCGCCGGGGCCGCCGAGCGCGAGCCGGCGGCGGTCTGAGCCCCGGGCCGGGGCCGGTGTCAGCGCTCGATCGCATTTCCGTCGCGGCGATCGGCAACTCGGTTGCCGACCTGGAAGCCGAGGCCACGCTTGCCGAGGACGCCGGGATCGAGTGCGTCTGGGCCCCGGAGCTGTTTCGCAGCTCGGTGACCCAGGCGGCGTTCCTGGCCGCCCGCACGGAGCGGATCGACGTCGCGACCGGGATCGCCTGGGCCTTCACCCGCAGCCCGTTCATCATCGCCGTGACGGCGCTCGACCTCGACGAGATGTCGGGCGGACGCTTTCGGCTCGGGCTCGGCGCGGGGGTGAAGCGGCTCAACGAGACCTGGCACAACGCCGACTACGGCAAGCCGGCGCCGCACCTGCGCGAGGCGATCGAGGCCACGCGCCTGATCATGCAGGGGGCGGGCAAGGGCGAGCCGATCCGCTACGAGGGCTCCTACTACGACCTCGACATCAAGGGCTGGATCCGGCCCCATCCGGCCGCCCGCGAGTCGGTGCCGATCTATACCGCCGCCGTGCAGGCGGGGATGGCGCGGATGGCGGGCGACGTCGCCGACGGCCTCGTCGGGCATCCGATCCAGTCGCTGCGCTGGATCGAGGAGGTCGTGATCGACGGCTTCGAGACCGGGCTGTCCCGCTCGGGCCGTGACCGCAAGGACTTCGACTACCTGCCGACCGTCTGCTGCGCGATCGACGACGACCAGGCGAAGGCCAACGACCTCGCCCGCCGCACGATCGCCTTCTACGCCACGGTGCGCACATACATGCCGCTGTTCGAGATGCACGGCTTCGGCGACCAGGCGGCGTCGGCCGGCGACGCGTTTCGCAAGGGCGACCTCGCGGCGGTGCCGGCGGCGATCAGCGACGAGATGGTCGACACCTACTGCGCGGCCGGCCCCCTGGACAAGGTTCGCGAGCGAGTCGAGGCGACCGCGGCGCTGGCTGACGGGCTCTTCCTCACCCCGCCGACCTACTTCATCGGGGCCGAGGAGCTGAGCGAATACCAGCGCCGGATCATCGACGCATTCGGGCCGGCGGCTGGCTGAGTCAGTCGGCGGGCAGCTGCCCGACGAAGCGCTCGAACTTGGACATGTCGCTGACCGCCGGGCCGTGCCCGGGAAGGATCAGCGAGGGATTCAGCTCCGCGAGCTTGCGGATCGAGCGACGGTTCTCGGCCATGTCGTAGGTGAAGATCGGCGGCGGCTCCTTGATTCCGGGCAGCGCGGTCGCGTAGCTCATGTTGCGGATCACGTCGCCGCAGATCGCCACCCGATCTGACTCGCGGAAGAAGATCACCTCGCCCCGCGCATGGCCGGGGGCGTGGATGACCCGGAATCCGGCCACCTCGTCGCCCTCGTTGAGCACGCGCTCGACCTTGTAGGGCGGGCCCTGCCAGATGCGGGCGATGAAGCGGTTGATCGGGTTGTCCGCCGATGCCTCCTGCACCGGCCTGCGGCCCTCCATCGCATCGACGTCGTCGGCGTGACAGGCGAGCGGGATGCCGTGGGCCTCGCAGACGTCCTTGGCGGCGCCCTGGTGGTCGGGATGCACGTGGGTGAGGGCGAGCATCGAGAGGTCGCGGCCTTCGATCTCCTTGAAGATCCGCCGCCGGTCCCAGGTTCGCCCGGCGTCGACCAGCACGTCCTCGGCCAGATAGCAGTTGATGGTCGGAGCCGGGAACTCCTTGAGGCGCCATACGCGGGGCGCGAGCTGCTTCAAATCACTCAACCCCACCAGCCTGCCGCTTCGCACTCGCGGGCTTCGCCCGCTCTGCTCAGCGCTTTCATGACCGGATCCTATGCCGTTGCGGCGCCCTCGAGGCGGCCGCCGACGAACTGGACCAGCCCGCTGAGCCGCTGGTGCAGGTCATCGAAACCGCGTCGCTGCAGCTCCTCGACGATCTCGCCCTGACCGAAGACGCGCATCCCGCTCAGCCGCTCGGTCAGCGGCTTGATCGGGCCGCGCGGGGCGAGCTGGCGCTGGACCGAGGTCATCAGCGCGATCCGTCCTCCGGGTGCCAGGACCCGCGTCATCTCGTCGAGCCCGGCACCGGGGTCGGAGAAGAGGTGAAGCGCGGCGAAGCAGCAGACGCCGTCGAAGCTCCGGTCGAGAAAAGGCAGGGCGGTGGCGTCGCCGCGGACCAGTGCCAGGTTGTCGACCGGCGAGTGGCGCATGTCGGCGGCGCCGCGATCGAGCATCGTCCGCGAGGCGTCGAGGCCGACCACCAGGCCCGAGGCCCCGACCGCGGCGGCGAACGCGCGCGAGAAGTTGCCCGGGCCGCAGGCAATGTCGAGCACGCGGTCGCCGGGGCCGAGGCCGAGCAGCAGCCGGGCGATGCGGATCTCCTCCGCCATCCCGGGTCCACGGACGCCCTTTGCGACCCGGCCCAGCGCCGGGCGCCAGTAGCGCTCGTAGATCTTGGGCACGAAGGTCGAGCGCATCAGGTCCTGGGTCGCGCCCGTGGACTCGAGCTCGCCCTCGATCAGGTCGAGGTAGGGAGCGGAGGCGTCGAGGCGCTCGGCGCGCTCGCGGGCCGCCGGCTCGAGCAGCTGCAGGACCCGCTCCAGGCTCATCAGGCTCCGGGGCCGGCGCCGCGCGGCTCGCCGCTGTGCTCGGCGAGATCCTCGAGGCCGGCGATCGCACGCTCGCCCTCGATTCGCGCCGGGTGATCGGGCGGCAGCGGCTCGATCAGCCGCCGCACCCGGTTTCGGACCTGAAGCGCGAAGTGGGGGGTGGCGGCGCCGGTCAGCGCACGCACGTCCTCGACCGTCACCTCATGGGCGGGGTCGAGCAGATCGGGGCGTTCGGCTTCGCTCACGTTCCGCCGGCAACCCTATCCTGGGGCCATGGCCGCGGAGCACGCCGATCACGGGCACCTGCACGGCCACGGGCACGCGCCCAACGTCTCGGCTCAGTCCGACCAGGGCAAGCTGCTCGTCGCGCTCGCCCTGATCGTCGGGCTGATGGCGGCCGAGGTGGCGGCGGGGATCGTCGCCAACTCACTCGCCCTGCTCTCCGACGCCGGCCACATGCTGACCGACGCGGCAGCGCTGGCGATGTCCCTGGTCGCTCTCCGCCTCGCCCAGCGCCCGGCCGAGGGGATGATGACCTTCGGGCTGCGGCGCGCCGAGATCCTCTCGGCGCAGGTGAACGGGATCACCCTGGTTGTGCTGGCGGCGCTGATCGGGATCGAGGCGGCGAGGCGGCTCTTCTCCCCGCCCGACGTCGAGGCGGGCCTGGTGCTGGCGGTCGCCCTCGGGGGGATCGTCGTCAACCTGGCCGCGACCGCGACCCTGGCCCGCGCCAACCGCGAGAGCCTCAACGTCGAAGGCAGCTTTCAGCACATCCTCACCGACCTGTTCGCCTTCGTCGGCACCGCGATCGCCGCCTGTGTGATCCTTGCCACCGGCTTCGAGCGCGCCGACCCGATCGCCTCGCTGCTCGTCGCGGCGCTGATGCTGCGCTCCGCCTACGGGCTGCTGCGCGACTCGGGCCGGGTCTTTCTCGAAGCCTCGCCGAAGGGGCTGGACCCGGAGGCGATCGGCCGCACGCTGGCCGGGCAGGAGGGCGTGGTCGAGGTCCACGACCTGCACCTCTGGGAGGTGACCTCGGGCTTTCCCTCGCTCTCCGCGCACGTGACCGTCGAGAGCGAGGCGGACTGCCACCGAATCAGGCTCTTCCTCGCCGACCTGCTCGAGCGTGACTACGGCGTCCGGCACTCGACCCTGCAGGTAGAGCACGAGCCTGAGCAGCTGCTGAGGATCGAGGACGGGTCGGGGGCCGATCGGGCCTGAATCACTTGCGGCGGCATGGCCGCCTGAGATGCGACTGCCGCGACATTTTGTGTCGCGGCCCCTCAAATCCGTGCCTGGGCCGCAAGGCGGGTTGCAGGCCCCGCGGCAACCGGCCGGGGGTCAAAAAGGGTCAGTTAGCCTCGGCGCCTCCTGGCCGGTTCCGATTGGCAAAGGCCTGGAGCTCGGATGCGGATCGCAAACGATCCACACGCAAGGCGTCGTGGCTGGGCAGCGCCTGTGGCGTTGCTCTCGCTGTCGGCTGCCCTGGTCCTCGTCCTCTGCGCCCCCGGCGCGCCGGCGAGCCTTCAGTCGCGGGCCGACCAGAAGCAGGCCCAGATCGACAAGGTCAAGCATCACGAGGGCGTGCTGACCACCGAGATCTCCGGCTATAGCGATCGCATCGACAGGCTCGAGAGCCAGGTCGCCGCGTTGCGAAGCCGCGAGGCAGCGGTGCAGCGAAGGCTTGATTCGGTGCAGGCGCGGCTCGATCGCGCCATCGCGGAGCTGAAGAAGCAGAAGGCCCACCTCGTGGTCGTGCGGGCGCACCTGAAGCGATCGCTGGTCGGCCTGCGCGAGCGGCTTGTCGACATCTACAAGACCGGGACGCCCGACGCCCTCTCGGTGCTTCTGAACTCGGACGGGTGGTCCGATCTGACCACCCGCACCGAGTACCTGACCCAGCTGCAGAGCCAGGACGAGGCGCTGATCGGCCGCGTCCGCGACCTCCGCAACGAGGCGCGGGCGGTGGTCGACCGCCTGCGCTCGGTCCGGGACCGGATCGAGGCGGCGCGCAACGCGATCGCCGCCCGCAAGCAGGAGCTGGTCGAGACCCGGAGCGCGATCGTTTCGCACAAGTCGCTGCTCGAGCGGGCCCGCGGAAAGCGCCAGGACGCCCTCAACAGGATCAAGGACCACGAGCAGGAGCTCGACGGCGACCTCGCCGACCTGCAGGCCAAGATCGCAGCCAAGCTGGCGCCCGCCAACGCGCTGGCGGCAGGCCCGATCCAGGGCGGGGCGCACGGCCTGATCTGGCCGGTCAACGGCCCGATCGTCTCCGGGTTCGGAATGCGCTGGGGCCAGATGCACGAAGGCGTCGACATCGCCGTCCCGACCGGCACCCCAATCCGCGCCGCGGCCACGGGCACGGTTGCGATCGCGGGCTGGGTCGGCGGCTACGGCAACTACACCTGCATCGATCACGGGGGCGGGCTTTCGACCTGCTACGGGCACCAGGAGTCCCTCGCGGTCTCGGCGGGTCAGACGGTCAGCCAGGGCCAGGTGATCGGCTACAGCGACTGCACCGGGCACTGCTTCGGGCCCCACGTGCACTTCGAGGTTCGGATCAACGGCGCCGCCGTCGATCCGATCGGCTACATCTAGCGCGACTTCTCAGGCTCAGGCTCAGGTCGACGGTCAGCCGAATTTGACCGATCCGACGTGATCGGTGATTGAATTCGGGTTTGCAATCGGCCCCACCGCGGTAAGGGACGTATGGCTTGATCAGGCAGTCGCAGAACTACTTCGCCGCGGCGCTCTCCGCGGTCGCCCTCAACGGAGCAGCGATTGCTGCCTTCATCCTCCTGCTCTTCGCCGCCTCCCACGGGTTCTCGATCGGCAGCCTGGTCGGAGTCGCCGACCCGGAGGTCGGAGGGGCCACGGCACCGGCGAGCCCGAGCAGCGCGATTCGCGCCCCGGATGCGGTCCGCCGGCAGAGCGAAGGGCCCAATGCTGGCGCCGCTCGCGCCGGCGACGCGACCCGCGGCCCGGCCGCGGGAGTCAACGGCGTCGGCGGCGGAAACGGCGCTTCGCAGAACGAAACGTCGGCCGGGTCTCCGCACGGTTCCGGCGGCGACGGGGCCGCACCCGGCGGTGGCGGATCCGGCGGGCCCGGACTGCCGGGCGGCGTGGGCGGCGGGGCCGGAGGTGCGGTCGGCGGGGCCGGAGGTGCGGTCGGCGGGGCAGTGGGAGGTGCCGTGGGCGGAGCCGGCGGAGCGCTGCAGGGAGCCGGTGGGGCGCTCCAGTCAGGGGGCAACGCGGTCTCGAACCTTCCCTCGACCGCCAGCACCGCCGTCAACACGGGGGTCGGCGCCGCCAACACAGCCAGCGGCGGCGCGATCTCCAAGAGCGGTGCGGACAAGACGGTGTCCGGCGCCACAAACACCCTGCTCGGCTCGGGCTCGGCGGTCGGCAAGGCCGCGGATGGAGCCGGTAAAGCCGTGAGCGGTGCCGGGAAAACCGTCTCCGGTGCCGGCCAGGCGCTCGGCGGCACGGGCGCCCAGACGCCCAAGCCGGTCAAGGCGCTGGGCGCTCTCGGAAGCTAGGCGCCGACCGCAGGAGCCTCGAGCTGGCGCTCGAGCCAACGCAGTGCGGTGGTCTGAATCTCGGCGTCGTGCTGGACCGAGCGGTGATGGCCGCCCGGGACCACGATCAGCTTGCGCGGCTCGCTGGCGCGCTCATAGAGCTCGACCGAGAAATCGGCCGGGATCTCCTCGTCGCCGCGGGCGTGGAGGAGGATCAGCGGCTTGTCGGCAATCAGCTCGACGGCATCGCGCAGGTCGTGCTCCTGCAGCCACGGCTCCAGGGCTGAGCGGTCGGCACGCATCTCGAGCGGGTCGTCCTTGAGCCCCTCGAGCAACATCCGCTCGCCGGCGGGGCAGATCGCGATCGCCCCCGCCAGGGCCTCGCTGGTCGCCGCGGCGTGCAGGGCGACGAAGCCGCCCATGCTCGAGCCGCGGATGCAGACCCTCGACGCGTCGACGCCCTCGCGCCTGCCCAATAACCGCGACATCGCGATTGCGTCGGAGATCGCGCTCGGCGACATCTCTCCCAGCGACTCGCCGTGGCCGCGCTGGTCGTAGGCGAGGACCGCCCAGCCGAAGTCGCAGGCGAGGCGGGCGAAGTCGGCGTGGTTCTCCTTGCAGGACCCGGCGCCGTGCACGATCACGATCCCGGGCCAGGGCGGGTCTGACTCCGGGGTCCAGGTGAGGTGGGCCAGGCCGTCGTGGAACCCATGATCGGCCCGCGTCGGGTTGGGCAGCTTCATACCTTCCATCCTCCCGCAAATCGTCACAATCCTTCGTCCGATGAGCAGCGGAGAGCAGAGCGCCGTGTCCGACCCGATCGCAGCCTCGGCCGTGTTTCCGATCGGCAGCCGGGTCAACGACCGCGGCCATCTCCAGGTCGGCGGCTGCGACGTGGTCGAGGTCGCCGCCGAGTTCGGGACCCCGGCCTACGTCTACGCCGAGGACGACATGCGGATGCGGGCCCGCGCCTATCTCGATGCGTTTCGCTCCCGCAGCGAGGACTTCGAGGTGATCTACGCCAGCAAGGCGCTGCCGGTGACCGCCGTCTTCCGGCTGTTCGCCGAGGAGGGCCTCTCGGTCGACGTGGCCTCGGGCGGCGAGCTGTACTCCGCCCTGCGGGCCGGCAGCGACCCGGCCCGGATCTACATGCACGGCAACAACAAGACAGCTGACGAGATCCGGATGGCGGCCGAGGTGGGGGTGGGGCATCTGATCCTCGACTCCTTCGACGAGATCGACCTCTGCGAGACGGTTCTCGACTCGCCCCAGGACGTTCTGATCCGGGTCACTCCCGGGATCAGGCCGTCCACCCACGACTTCGTCCAGACCGGGCAGCTCGACTCGAAGTTCGGCTTCGGGCTCGAGGACGGGCTGGCGGCGCGGGCAATCGAGCGGGTGCTGGCTTCGCCGAAGCTCAACCTGGTCGGCCTGCACGCCCACATCGGCTCGCAGATCTTCGAGCTCGAGCCCTACGCACTGGCGATCCGGGCGCTCGGCGAGCTGGCCGGCGACTGGTGCCGGCTGCTCAACGTCGGCGGTGGCCTTGGGATCGCCTACAGCGAGGACGACCACCCACCCTCGATCGACTCTTACGTCGAGGTCAAGGTGCGCGGCGTCTCGGAGGTGTTCGAGCGGCCGCCGCGGCTGCTGATCGAGCCCGGGCGCTCGCTGGTCGGCAACGCGGGCCTGACCGTCTACACGGTCGGGACCGTGAAGGAGATCCCCGACCTGCGCACCTACATCGCCGTCGACGGCGGGATGTCGGACAACCTGCGCCCGATGCTCTACGGCGCCCGCTACGAGGCCCTGATCGCCAACCGGGCCGACGCCACGCCCGACACCCCGGCGACGGTCGCCGGGAAGCACTGCGAGTCGGGCGACATCCTGGTCCGCGACGCGAACCTGGCCTCACCGGCGGTCGGCGACCTGCTCGTCACCCCGGTCACCGGCGCCTACGGTTACGCGATGGCGAACAACTACAACGGAATTCCGCGGCCGCCGATCGTGTTCTGCTCCAACGGCGACGCAAGGCTGGTCGTCAGGCGCGAGACGCACGAAGACCTCGTGGCACGAGACGTCGAGTGAGCCAACCACTTCGCATCGGATTGCTTGGACGAGGGACCGTCGGCGGCGCCTTCGCCGAGCTGGTCGAGCGGCGCGCCGGCGCCGTCGAGGAGGCGATCGGTCGCAGGCCCGAGGTCGCGGGCGTGCTCACCCGCAGCGAGGGCGACGGCGCGGGGATCATCGAGAACGCCGACGTCGTCGTCGAGCTGATGGGGGGGACCGACCCCGCCCGCGAGCTGGTGCTGGCGGCGCTGGGGGCCGGCAAGCCGGTGGTGACCGCCAACAAGCAGCTGCTCGCCCAGCACGGCGACGAGCTGTTCGAGGCAGCCCGCGAGGCCGGAGTGCAGCTTCGCTTCGAGGCCGCGGTGGCGGGGGTGATCCCGGTCATCCGGGTGATCCAGGAGAGCTTCGGGGTGACCGAGATCGACAAGGTCTTCGGAATCGTCAATGGGACCACCAACTTCATCCTCAGCGAGATGGCGTCGACCGGGGCCGCCTACGAGGACGTCCTGCGCCGTGCCCAGGAGCTGGGCTACGCGGAGGCGGACCCGACCGACGACGTCAACGGCGCCGACGCCGCGGCGAAGATGGCGATCCTCGCCCGTCTCGCCTTCCACACCCCGGTGATGCTGGAGGAGGTCGACTTCGCGGGGATCGAGACGGTTCAGCCCGACGACCTCGCCTACGCCAAGGAGCTCGGGCTGTCGCTGAAGCTGCTCGGGGTCGCCGAGCGCCGCGACAGCGGGATCAGCGTCCGCGTCTTTCCCTGCTTCCTCTACCAGGGCCACCCGTTGGCGCCGATCGAAGGCCCTTTCAACGCCGTGATGGTCGAGGCCGCCGCGATCACCGAGGTGACGATGTCGGGTCCGGGAGCCGGAGGCCTCCAGACCGCGTCGGCGGTGCTCGGCGACGTCGTATCGGTCGTCGCCGGCGAGGCGCCCGTGCACCAGGCCGGTGGGAAGCTCGAGATCGTCCGCGATGTGACCTCGTCGTTCTACCTGCACCTCGAGGTCGCCGACCGCCCGGGCGTCCTCGCCCAGGTCGCGAAGGTGCTGGGCGAGAACGGGATCTCGGTGCGGAGCGTCAACCAGCGCGGCCTCGGCAACGACGCCCGCCTGGTGATGGTCATGCACGAGTGTCGGGAGTCGCAGTTCCGCAACGCCGTCGATGAGATCGCAACCCTCGACTTCATGCGCTCACCTCCGCGCTCGATTCGTGTGATCGAAGAGGAGTTCGGATGACGGGCAGGGGGGCGGGTGTGCGCCGAACGTCGTTTGTTTTCGCGTCGAGCGGCAGAGACAGACGCCGCCGTCGATCGCGAAAACGCAGAGTGAGGGGTATACCCGTCCCCCTGCCCTGCGCCTGATGCCGCAGCCACTGATCGAGCGATACCGGGATCGCCTGTCGCTGCAGCCGGATGATCCGGTCGTGACGCTGAATGAGGGGTCGACGCCGCTGATCGAGGCGCCGCGGCTGTCGGAGCGGGTCGGTGCGCGCGTCTGGCTCAAGTTCGAGGGGACCAATCCGACCGGCAGCTTCAAGGACCGCGGAATGACCGTAGCCGTCTCGCGGGCCAAGGGGGCGGGGGCCGAGGCGGTGATCTGCGCCTCGACCGGGAACACCGCGGCAAGCGCCGCCGCCTACGCGGCCCGGGCCGGGGTCCGCGGAGCGGTGATCGTTCCCGAGGGCAAGATCGCGATCGGAAAGCTGGCCCAGGCGCTGATGCACGGGGCGCGGGTGATCGCCCTGCAAGGGAACTTCGACGACGCGCTGACGATCGTCCGCGAGCTCGCCGACCGCCACCCGGTCGAGCTCGTCAACTCCGTCAATCCCTATCGAATCGAGGGCCAGAAGACCGCCGCCTACGAGGTCGTCGACGAGCTCGGGGAGGCACCGGAGGCGCTGGCCATCCCGGTCGGAAACGCCGGCAACATCACCGCCTGGTGGGCCGGGTATCAGGACCTCGGCGCGTCGCCGCTGCTCTATGGCTTTCAGGCCGAGGGCGCCGCGCCGCTGGTCCACGGGCACCCGATCTCGAACCCCGAGACGGTGGCCTCGGCGATCCGAATCGGCAACCCGGCCCGCTGGGAGGAGGCGATGAACGCGGTGACCGCCTCGCGAGGTCGGATCGCCGCGGTCTCCGACGAGCAGATCCTCGACGCCTACCGCTGGATCGCGGCCACCGAGGGCGTCTTCTGCGAGCCGGCCTCGGCCGCCTCGGTCGCTGGGATTCTCGCCCACGGCCTGCCCGCCCCGGAGGGCGGGCGAAAGCCCGAGTCGGTGGTCTGCGTGCTCACCGGCCACGGGCTCAAGGACCCCGACACGGCGCTGGGCAAGGCCCCCTCGGTTGTTCCCTGCGAGAACGACGTCGCCGTGGTCGAGCGGGCGGTGTTCGACTAAGCCGAACACCACCCGCCCCGACCACCGATAGCTAGGCGCGCACCGGCTCCGGCTCGACTGCGAAGCGGCCGTCGGCCGTCTCGGCCTCCTCGACCACCTCTTCGCGCTCGATCTCGTCCTCGCGGACGAGCCACAGCGCCACCGCCGCGCCCGCCAGCGAAAGCACCGCGCCGATCAGCAGGATCTCGTTCATCCCGGCCAAGAAGCCCTCGCGCCCGGCATGGGCAACGGTGGCCCGGGCTCCGTCCGGCACGCTGTTGAGGACCTGGCCCAGGTTGCCCGACGAGGTTGCCTCGATCAGCTGCCGGGGACGGTCGCCGTCGGCGACCGGGGTGCCGCCCGCCAGCTCGGTCACCTTCTCGGCGCCGCGGCCGAGGAAGATCGCGCCCCAGGCAGCGATCCCGACCGAGATCCCGACCTGACGGAAGGTGTCGTTGATGCCCGCCGCCATGCCGCTCCGCTCCTTCGGCACCACGCTCAGCGCAACGTCGGCGATCGCCGGGTTCAGCAATCCGACTCCGACCCCGGAGACGACGAAGCCGATCAGCAGTGCCGTCCACTCAGAGCTGGCATTGAGCCCCGTCATCATCAGAAGCCCGACACCGGTGAGCGTCAGGCCGCCGGCCATGATGTACCTGGCCTGAACCCGCCCCAGTAGCGCTCCGGCGATCGGCGCGGCGAAGAAGCTCGCAACCGTGATCGGCAGGTAGCGCAGCCCGGCCTCGGTCGGCGAGTAGCCGAGGTAGTTCTGCAGATAAAGGGTCAGATAGAGGAACAGGGCGAACATCGAGCCCGAGACCGCGAAGGCCGCGAGCTGCACGCCCGTGAACGCCCGGCGGCGAAAGAGACCGAGCGGAAGCATCGGCTCCTTGACCCGGCTCTCGATCGCGATGAAGGCGGCGAGCAGCACCGCCGCGCCGGCGAACAGGCCGAGGATGAAGTCGCTGCTCCAACCCTCGTCGTTGCCGCGCAGCAGCCCAAGGACGAGCAGGAACAGGGCGCTGGAGAAGGTCGCCAGCCCGGCCCAGTCGATCCGGGTCGCGTTGGGGTCACGCGACTCGCGCAGCTTCAGGTAGGTCGCCGCCACCGCTGCAGCGCCGATCGGCACGTTGAGGAAGAACACCGACCGCCAGCCGAGTCCGTCGACCAGCAGGCCGCCGACCAGCGGCCCGACCGCGACCGCGATCCCGATCGTCGCGCCGTAGGTCGCCATCGCGGTCGCCCGCTCGCGCCCGGCGGGGAACTCCTGCGCGATCAGCGCCAGGGAGACCGCGAACATGATCGCCCCGCCGACGCCCTGCAGGGCACGGTCGAGGTTGAGCATGGTCGGATCCTGGGCCAGGCCCGCGAGCAGCGAGGCGACCGAGAAGATCCCAAGCCCGATCGCGAAGACCCGGCGGCGGCCGAGCCGGTCCGCCAGCGAGCCGGCGGTCAGGACCAGCGCCGCGAGCGAGAGGGTGTAGGCGTCGATCACCCATTGAAGATCGGTGAAGCTTGCGTTGAGGTCGCTCTCGATCGCGGGAAGGGCCGTGTTGACCACCGTGATGTCGAGCAGCAGCATGAAGGTCGCCACCGAGACCGTGAGGAGCGTCCACCATTTGCGAGCCATTTGATCTCTCCTTCCTGGGGAGTAAGATTCGTCAGGTAACCTTGTCAGGTGACCGTATCAACTAGTAAGGGCACCTTACAAAAACAGTGAACCGAAGTGCGTGAGTGCGATCACAGATGAACCCAGCGACCGACACGTCTTTGAGACGAACAGAGAGCGGCGAAATCGACAGCCTCGACTGGATGCCGATGGCGGGATTGATGGACGAGGTCAAGGAGGCGACGATCGCCGAGCTGCACCGCCGGCTGTCCGAGCAGGGCTACGGCGAGATCCGGCCCGCGCACGGGTGCGTCTTTCGCTTCATTCCCACCGAGGGTCTGCGGCTGACCGATCTCGCGGAGCTCGCCGGTCTCAGCAAGCAGGCGATCGGGGAGTTCGTCGCTGACCTCGAGCAGCTCGGCTACGTCGAACGCGTGGCCGACCCCGACGATCGGCGGGCGAAGATCATCCGCCTCACCGAGCGCGGAACCGAAGCGCGTCTGGCGGCGCGCGAGATATTCGCCGGCATCGAGCGCGGATGGGCCGAGCAGATCGGCGAGAAGCGAATCGCGGCGCTGCGCGACGCGCTCGAGCGCGTCCACGAGCTGGAGCGCTCCCCGTCGGCAGTGTCCGCCTAGGGCACGACCGTCTTCAGGCCGCCGAGGTTCTTGACCTCGTCGACGCCCCGCACCAGCACCGACTTGGTGTCAGGCGGCAGGTTCACCGTCTCCACGGTGCCGGCGGGACCGGTGGGCTGCACGATCCTCAGTTCGGTGCTGCCGTTCGTATGGGTGATCCGGACCGTGAAGAAATCGACCGTGCCCGTGTACCAGTCGTCGCCGGGGGACTCGAAGCGCAGCTGATTGCCCGCGATGCTTGCGTTGCGCACGACGCCGGGTGAGCGGGTGTCGACCCCGTAGCGGCCGGTGTTGCGCTCGTCGTGGCGGTAGGACCACCACTGGTCGGCGCTGGAGAGGCCGGGCGTGTTCCAGACCATCAGATAGCCCTCGCGGGTGGTGATCGCGACCTCGTTGCGCCCGTCGCCGTCGAGGTCGCCGACCGCCGGACCGAAGACTTCCCAACCGGTGTGGAACTTCGGGAACCCGGAGACCTGCGCGCCGGAGGCGTTATAGGCGTGGAGCGCGGAGCTGTCGCCGCCGATGATCAGGTCCGGCTGGCCGTCGCCGCTGACGTCGGCGATTGCCGGAGCGCCGAGGAAGTCGAGCCCCTGCTGCTTGGACGGGAACCCCGCCACCGGTCCCAGCCCGGCGGCGTTGAAGGCGCGCGCGTAGTTGTTGATCGGCTGCCCGCTGCCGGGTAGCAGCAGCGAGGCGGCGACCGTTGCGGCGCCGCTGCCCGGCTCGGCGTAGGCGAGACCGCCGCCAAAGTTGCCGAAGGCGCCGGAGGTCGTGAAGTTGACCGGGATGTCGGTCGGCAGGTTGCCCTGCAGGGTCTGCTGCAGCCCCGCGACGCTGCCGGCGACCCCGGCGAACGAGATCAGCGGGTTGGGCCCGTAGATGCCGCGCTCGGTGCCGTCGGGGTTGTAGAGCGAGGTCGGGCTGAAGATCCCGGCGGCGCTGGCGATCTCGGTCCGGCTGTCACCGGTGACGTCGGCGGTGACCGGGTTGTTGACGCCCTCGGTGATGAACTCCTGGGCGGAGCCGTAGTAGAAAGCGAGGGCGGTGCCGGAGATCAGCCAGTTCGGCACCCGTGTGCCATTGGAGTTGTAAGCGACGATGTTGGAGCTGCCCCCGAACGGCACCTGCAGCCCGGCGCCCCTGGCGAAGGAGAACTGGGTGCGCTGAATCAGCTCCGGGCTGGGGTCGCCGTCGAGCTCGGCCAGGGTCGGCGGCAGGTCGAGCTTGTGGTCGTTGATCTTCACCTGCCCGGCCGGCGTCTGGGTGCCGGGTGGCAGGGTCACCTCGACCGGCCAGCCAGGGAGGTTCTGGCCGTTCGAGCGCCAGGCGTGGAGGCGGCCGTCCCAGCCGGCCTGGATGATCTCCAGCCGGCAGTCGCCGTTGAGGTCGGCGAGGACCGGCGGCGCGCTGGAACCGGTGATCGCCGGCCGCGTGAAGGGGGAGTCGGGCCGCGGGATGCCGGGCTTGGCGACGCCGGTGTTCAGCGTCTTCGGCCAGCCTGCGCGGCGGTTGCCGTGCGAGTCCCAGACGTAGACGCGGCCGGTGCTGCTGGTGCCGACGATCCACTGCCTTCCGTCGTGGTCGAGGTCGCCGACCGCGAGGTTGGTGAAGAGGGGCTCGTGACCCGGATTGACACCCGGGTGGCTGCGCGTCACCTGGGTCGCATTCGTGGCGACCGGGAAGCCCGGCAGCTCGTTGCCGTTGCCGTCGATTGCGTGAACGCGGCCGTCGCTGTCGCCGAAGATCAGCGCCTCCTTGCCGGTCCCCTGCAGGTCGGCGAAGACGGGCTGGCTCTCGCCGCCTGGCCCGATCTTGACCGGGAAGCCGGGCCGCTGGGAGTCGTCGTGGCGCACGGCGATCGCTCGCCGCTCCTCGCCCATCCGCCCGTCGCCGTCGAAGACGCGCAGGCGGATCGTCACCGTGTAGGCCTCGTTGGTCTCGAGCTCCTTGTTCTGGGAGAGGGTGAAGGCCTTGCTCCAGAACGAGGCCGGGATCTGGTTGAGGTTGATCGTCCCCAGGATGCCGTTGACGAAGTGCTTGGAGTTCGGGATCTGGCCCTGGCCGGCGGTGATGAAGTCCGAATCCGCGGGCTCGGCACCGGGAGCGAACTGGACGGTCCAGTGCCCGTCGTTGGAGCGGTGGTCGGCAACGTGGCCGGTGATCGGCACGGTCGAGGTCGTGGTCGGGTCGAAGAGCGCGTACCAGTTGGGCCTCTCGATCCAGCCCTCCGGGGGGATGTCGCCCTGCGATATCGCCTGCATCGCCTTGTGAACGTTGGGGCGCCCGTACCCGTACTGGAGGTCGAAGCCCGGTTTCGCCGGCCAGTTGACGGGCGCCGGCACGGGAGCGTCGACGTCGGAAGCTGTATCGCGAAGCACCTGGATCGCCTCGTCGGGGCTGAGCGGGCCGTTGATCAGGTGCTGGGCGGCCGCCTCCTTCCCATAGGCGAGGACAAGCGCCACGACTCCGCCGACGGTCGGCGTCGACTCCGAGGTGGTGCCGCCGGTCGTCGCCGCGGTGAAGACGTTGTGCGTGCCCCAGGAGGTGTACCCGGAGCGCGCCCGGTAGGTGGTGGTGAGGCTGTTCTGAAGGGCGGCGGTCCCCGGCAGGGTGTCGAGCCCGTGGCTGTTGGCGACCATGCCGTTGCCGGGCAGCACGTGCTGGTGGAACATCCCGCCCTGGTGGTCGGTCGAGTTGAAGTCGTTGGAAGCCTCGACCATCGCCGTGCCGCTGTTCCAGACGTAGTCGACGACCCTGCTCATGAAGCTCGAGTAGCCGAGGTCGGCCGTGGTCGAGACGATGACGTCGGCGTTGATGTCGGCCGCGTACAGCCAGGCCTGCGCGAGGTCGTCGGTGCGGTCCAGCGCCTCCGCCCCCGCCTTGATCGGCAGCAGGCGGCAGTCGGGGCAGACGCCGGCGTCCTCGATCGCGTTGTTGGTCTCCGCCGCCGCCTGCTTCATCTGGCCGTTGGCGTGGTTGTAGGTGGAATCGAGGGTCGCCGGGTCGTTCTGGTCGTTGTAGAAGTCCCAGCCGGAGATGTCGTCCGTGTAGCCGTTGTGGTCGTTGTCGACGCCGTTGGAGAAGCGGACGATGATGTCCTCCGGATCGACCAGCCCGTTGCCGTTGCTGTCGGCGGTGTCGGAGTAGTCGCGGGCGTTGAGGACCCCGTCGTTGACCGGCGTCGTCGGCGCAGGCAGCTCGCCGGCGTTGAGGAATACCTTGTCTGCAAGCTCGCGCGGCTCGTTGCGCCAGTTGATCCCGCCCTCGATGTAGGCGATCACGGTCTGCGGGTTGCCGGTCGTGAAGTCGCTCCAGGCCTTGTCGACGAACATCCCCGCCGAGCCCTCCGGATCCTGGGCGCTGGGCGTGCACTGCGGGATCTTCGAGAAGAGGTAGTGCTGCTGCGCGTCGCCCGACTTGGTCAGGCAGGTGGTTGCCGCCGGCGGCGCCTCGGCCGGCGCGAAGTTGGGGTCGTTGGGCGGGTCCTGGGGAAAGGCCGCCCAGGCGGCGCCGGCGACGGCCAGGACAAGGACCGTGACCGCGGCAAGAACCGACAGCAAGCGCCGTCGATAGCGAACCACCGTCGTCTCCCTCACCACAGCGCGGCCAACCTATCGCACGCGAAGCGGTGCGGGGCCCGGCTCCGCCAAATCTCCACCGTCGGCAGAATCCGCCTAGAGGTTCTTGACGAGCTTGATCCGCCTCGACTCGCGGATCGCAGCGGACCCTCTCGGGGTGTAGGTGATCCTCGCCTTCACCTTCACCTTGCCGGTCTCGAGCAGCTTCCTCTTCTTGCGGCCCCTGGCCTTGACCTTGAGCTTCACCTTGCCGGCCTGCGCTCACGGCCTTCGCGAGGAGTCCCGTCGCGCGTGGGAAGCTCGCCTGCCGCTGTTTGACGAGCCCCGCGCCCGGCCAGGGTGAGGGTGCCGGGACCCGACACGTCCACGGTCAGCGTCGCGGTTCCCTTCCGCTTGTTGCGCTTCAGCTTGCCGAGCTTCAGCTCGTTCGGGAGTTGGTGGAGATCACCATCTGCGCGACGCCAGTCGGGTCGGTCCCGATCGAGACCTTCTTGGCCGCGGCGCTGGCGAAGCTGGCTCCGCCGCCCCCGCCTCCGCCGCCGGCGTCCCTGCCGGAGCCGCCGGCGCCGCCGCCGAAATAGCCGCCCCCGCCGCCCCCGCCTGGCTGGAAGTTTCCGGGCCCCGTGCCTGCCCCGCCGCCCTGGCCGAAGGAGCCGGCATTCCCGACCTCACCGCCGCCGCCGCTCGGATCCGCCGCGCCCCCGGCTCCGCCGGTGGTCTGTGTTCCCGCGCCGCCGCCTCCGCCCCCCCCGCCAGTGCCCAATGTGTCCTGGCCGACCTGGCCGTTCTGGCCTCCGTTGCCGCCCTCACCCCCGATTGGCTGGCCGGACTCCTGGCCCACGGATCCCCCGCCCCCACCGCCGCCGGCGACGAGCAGCCTGGAGCCGAGCGTGTTCGCGGCGCTCGCGCAGCTGGCCGCGAGGATCGAGCAGGTCCTGATGTCGGTGGCGCCGCCTCCGCCACCTCCGGGGGTATCGAACGGTCCGGCGTTGGAGCTGCCGCCGCCGTTGAAGCCGCCGCTGCCGCCGCTGGCAACATCACCGCCAGCGGCGCCCGCCCCGCCCACCTCGACGAACAGCACCTGCCCCGGCGTCACTCCGAGGTCGGTCTCGACCCGGGCCCCGAAACCGGGAGGACCGCCGTCGAAGCTGCCGTTGGAGCCCTTGCCGCCGATGGCGCCGATCGCGACGACGTGAATCGAATTGACTCCGGCGGGGACCGTGTAGGCCTGCTCGCCGCCGGTGAAGAAGAACGTCTGTGTGGCCGCGGAAGCGCCCTGCGCGAAGAACGCGACCGTCAGGCAGGCAAGGGCGAAACAGAAAGTGAGCTTCGAGCGTGGGAACATTTCGCTGCGGTGGCCAGCGCAGCTTCCACGGTCCCAGCGACAGCGTCAACCCCAGTTCTCGCTACCGGTCCCTAAGCTCGCCCGATGGACAAGCCCGACGTCGAACTGCTGTGGTGGCGGGAGTGTCCGTCCTGGGAGCGGACGCTGGCGATGCTGCGCGAGGAGATGGAGGCCGCCGGGCTCGACCCGGATTCGCTCGTGCTGACCGAGATCGACACCGGCGCCGACGCCGAGCGCACCGGCTTCCCCGGCTCGCCGACGATCCGGGTCAACGGCGCCGACCTGCAGGAGCCCGACCTGGCGGCGCCGAGCGGCCTAACCTGCCGGGTCTATCGGAGGCGCGACGGGCGAACGTCACCGCTTCCCGACCGCGAGGACGTGCGCGAGGCACTGGCGAAAGCGAGCCAGAGATGATGGCGCTGAGCAGAGCGGGCGAAGCCCGCGATTGCGAAGGGAGAGGCTGGTGAGGTCATGAGCAGAGGCGAAAACGGAATCGGTATCGGCGACCCGGCGCCCTCCTTCGAGCTTCCCGGCGTCGACGGGGAAGCGCACGCCGTCGGCGAGGGCGGGGAGGAACGGGCGACGGTCGTCTACTGGACCTGCAACCACTGTCCCTACGCCCAGGCCTGGCACGATCGCCTGATCGCCGTCGCCCGCGAATACGGCGAGCGCGGCGTGCGCTTTCTGGCGATCAACTCCAACGACGTCAACAGCTATCCGCAGGACGGGCCCGAGGCGATGCGGGAGCGGATCGAGTCCGAAGGTGGATGGCCGAACCCCTACCTGTTCGACGAGAGCCAGGAGGTCGCGCGCTCGTTCGGCGCCGAGCGCACCCCGGACGTCTTCGTCTTCGACTCCGACCTGCGCTTGCGCTACCGGGGCGCTCCCGACGCCGACTACGACGATCCCGCCCAGGATGCGGCCTGGCTGCGCGAGGCGCTCGACGCGATCCTGGAGGGCGGCGAGCCGGAGCGCCCCGAGACGCCGCCCGTGGGATGCACGATCAAGTGGAGGTAGCGAGCCGCGGGTCCCGGGGGGCCGCGTGACCGGGCGCCGGCGGCTGGTCCGGGCGCCGGCGTCCTCGGCGAACCTGGGCCCGGGCTACGACGTGATGGCGGCCGCTCTGGAGCTGCAGATGGAGGTCGAGGTCTCCGAGGCGGGCGAGTTCTCGGTCGAGCCCGGCGGGCTGGACGTCTCGACCGGGCGCGACAACCTCGTCGTGCGGGCGTTCGAGTCGCTTCATCCCGCCGACGGGCTGAGGTTCCGGATCCAGAGCGAGATCCCGCTCGCCCGCGGGCTGGGCTCCAGCGCCGCGGCGATCGTCGCCGGGCTCGCGGCAGCCGACCATCTCTACGAGCTGGCGCTGAGCCCGCAGGACATGCTGGCCCGGGCGGCGGAGCTTGAGGGCCATCCCGACAACGTCGCCGCGGCGATCCACGGCGGCTTCGTGATCTGCGGCGAGGACGGCGCCGGCCCGGTGGCGGCCCGGTTCGAGCCTCCGGAGGGCCTCGAGGCGGTGGCCGTGATCCCGGGTGACGAGGTGAGCACCGAGGCGGCTCGCGAGGCGATGCCTGCCGAGGTTCCGCTTGCCGACGCGGTCTCCAACGTCGCCGCCGCCGCGCTGCTCGTCCTCGGCCTGCAGCAGGCGGACCTCAACCTTGTCGCACGCGGCCTCCGCGACCGCCTCCACCAGCCTCATCGCCGCGGGCTTTACCCGAAGTCGATGGAGCTGCTCGAGGCGGCGCCCGAGATCGGGGCGCTGGGCGCGACGATCTCGGGGGCGGGGCCGACGCTGCTGGTCTGGACGACCTGGCAGGACACAGGCAAGGTGGTCGAGGAGCTGGAGCGCCGCTGCGCCGGTTGGGCCGAGGTGCGCCGGCTGCCGTTCAGCCCGCACGGCGTCGACGTGCCCGAGCTCTGAGCTCGCGCTCGACCTCGTCGATGAGCTCGCGGTGGAGATCGAGGTACCGGCGTAGGAAACCGATCACCAGCAGCAAGTACTTCTCGCGGTGGGGAAGCTCCTTCGCGCTTCGCTCGGCGTCTTGGAGCCGCGACTCGATGTCGGCGACGTCGTCGCGCAGTGTCGCCATGCTCTCGCGTGTGACCTTCTCACCGACCAAGTCGCAGATCAGCAGGCGCAGGAGGGGATCGCTCTTGAGTGCCGTGAAGCGGACCGGCGTGCGGGCGTAGTCCCGCAGCGCCCTGTGGCCCTTGGCGGTGAGGGTGTAGACCGTACGCTCGCGGGTCCTGCCTGGCTCCTTGCGGGCCTTCAGATAGCCGAGACCTGCGAGGCGCTTGGGCTCGGTGTAGTACTGGCTCTCGCCAGCCCAGGCGAGCATCCGGCCTCGCTGCGCCAGCCGCAACAGGTCGTGGGGACCAGCGCCACCGCGGCCGACCAAGCCGAGGATCTCGTAGGAGAAGAGACTCAGCTCATTTGCCATAGCTGTGTAACATAGTTACGGACCTATGGACCATAGGTTAGTCCTATGGGTCGACGAGAGGAGCGAGCGATGGGATCAACAACGCAACCGGCGGGAAGCGCGGAGCGGTGGGGCCCGTTGTGGGGCGATCGGCCAGGAGACTGGGCCGAGAACGAGGAGCTCCAGGTCCCCACTTATGTGGAGGCGATTCGCCGAGTTGGCATCGACCCGGGGCAGCGGGTGCTCGACATCGGATGCGGGTCCGGCGTCTTCCTGCGGCTCGCCGCCGATCGCGGCGCGGAGGTCTTCGGGCTCGACGCCTCGAAGGCGCTTATCGAGGTCGCGCGCACGCGGGTCCCCGAGGCCAAGCTTCGGGTCGGAGAGATGCAGACCCTGCCCTACGCAGAAGGCGGCTTCGATCTCGTCACGGGCTTCAATTCCTTCTTCTTCGCCACTGACATGGTCGCCTCCCTGCGCGAGGCGGGTCGGGTGGCGAGACAGGGCGCCCCCGTCGTGATCCAGGTTTGGGGAGTGCACGAGAACTGCGATCTGGAGGCGATGAAGGAGGTTGTGAGGCCATTCATGCCGCCGCGGCCGGCCGGCGCTCCGCAGGAGCCGGAGCTTTGGAGGCCCGAGGTCTTGGAGGAAATGGCCGCCGAGGCCGGCCTCATCCCGGAATCGGGATTCACCCTCACTTACGCGTTCCGATACCCGGACGAGAAGACGCTCGCCCGGCTGATGCTCGCTTCCGCTGGCATCGCAAGGCTGGTCGGCCCGTCACGGCAAGCGGAGGTCACGGCAAGGGTCGTCGAGGGCCTGGCGCCCTTCCGAACCCCGGAGGGCGGCTACCGGCTCGAGAACGAGTTCCGCTTCCTGGTCGCGCGGGCCTAGTCGAGCAGCCCGACCTGGCGCAGGATCGAGACCGAATCCGAGTAGACGTCCTTGCGCTTGACCAGCCCGTCCTCGAACGGGATCACGTCGAGCCCGTCCCAGGACACGGTCCTGCCGCTGGGCTCGGCGACGAGGTCGCCTCGCCGCATCGTCTTGGCGTGGGTGGCCGTCGCCGTCCACTCCTGCACCACCAGCCCGTCGTGGACGTAGAGCCGCCGGGTCGAGAAATTGATGTCGGGCCAGGTCTCGAAGATCGCGCCGATGTGCCCGCGCACCGCCTCGCCGCTGGCCGACTCGCCGGCGGTGTGGTTCTCGAACACCATGTCGCCGGCGTGCATCGCCATGATCGCGTCGAGGTCGTGCGAGTTCCAGGCCTGGTTGTAGCGGTCGATCGTCTCCCGCAGCGCCTGGCTGGAATCGGCATTTGCCATCTCGGGTCCTTCCGTCAGGATTGCGGCAACTCTAAAGCGAAGGAGGAGAGGTGGCGGACAAATTCACGATCAAGCGACGCGAGGAACTGGAGTCGATGGAGGGCTCGGGAAACTCGACCTGGCGCCTTGTCCGGCGCCCCCTGGAGCTGGAGGCGTTCGGGATCAACATGGTCGAGATCGGTCCCGGCGGGCAGATCCCCGAGCACACCGAGTCCGGCAGCGGCGAGGTCGAGGTCTACGCGATCCTCGAAGGGGAGGGGAAGTTCCGCCTCGACGGGACCGACCACGAGGCTCCCGCCGGCACATTCGTGCGGATCGACCCCGAGGTCAGCCGCACGATCGTCAACGACTCAGACGCACCGCTGACGGCGCTTTTGATCGGAGCGCCGGCCGACTCCGGCTACGAGCCGATGGCCGACTGGCTCTGAACTGGCCCCGGGGCAAGCTTCGAGGTCAGCTCTTCGACCCGGGCCAGGCGCTCCGGCATCTCGAGCCGCTCGAAGATCTCCGCCGAGAGCTTCAGGTAGTCGACGCCGCGGTCGGGCCGGTAGTCGAGGATCGGAACCGCCCGCTCGGCCGACTCCGCGTAGGCGATCGATCGCCGGATCACGGTCTCGAAGGTGAGCGGGAAGTGCTGCTTCAGAGTCGCGAGCGTCTCGCGGGCGTGGCGGGTCCGCATGTTGGCGATGTTCAGCACCACCCCGAGTACGTCCAGCTCGGGATTGAGGTTCTCGCTCGCCAGCGCCACGACCTCCAGCGCCTGCTCGACCCCCTGCAGGGAGAAGTACTCCGCCTCGGCGCTGAGCAGCGCCCAGTCGGCGGCGACAAGGGCATTGACGGTCAGCAGCCCGAGCGTGGGAGGACAGTCGATCAGGATCGCGTCGTAGCGGCGCTTCGCCTCGCGCAGGGCGTTGCGCATGGTCAGCTCGCGCCCCATCTTCCCGGCAAGGATCAGCTCCGCCTCGGCGAGGCCGAGGTTGGCGGGGATGACGCCGCCGTGGATTGCGTCGACCGCCCGCGCCCGGCCGGTCAGAACCTCGCCCAGAGTCGGCTGCGCCTCGGGATCGGTGTCGAAGTAGTCGGAGAGGTTTCCCTGCGGGTCGGCATCGACCGCCAGCGTCTCCAGCCCGACCCGGCTGAAGACGTCGGCCAGCGAGCGGGTCATCGTCGTCTTCCCGGTGCCGCCCTTCTGGGAGAGGATCGCGATCGTCAGCGCCACGCTGGGACTCTACCCGGCCTCCGCCGCTCAGAGGTACGCAAATAGCGGCTTTTTGGACGGCGCAAGTGCGGGCTGGCAATCGGGCCCGGCGCCTATAATCACCCCGCCCCGTAAACCACCGTCGCGCACCCGCTCGAAGAAGGTGCGGACCCGGAGGTCAAAGTGGCACCCACCCAGTCTGGCGGACAGGACAGTCGGCGCGAGCTACCCGCGCGCAGCGGAGTCGAGCGCTACTCCCCCGAGCGCGCCTACCGGCCGCGCGTCTCACCTCCCAGCGTCGAGGACAAGGACGCCTGCGCGATCTACGCCTCGGTGCGCCGCGACGCGACCCCGAGCCACGCCCCGATCGAGCTCGCGCTGGCCTCGCTTCAGAAGATGCTTCACCGGGCGGGCAACGTCGACGGTGAAGGCGACGGCTGCGGGATGCTGCTCGACCTCCCGCGCAAGATCTGGGCCGAGGAGGTCCGCACCGGCGGCCACAACCCGGCGCTGACCCTCGACGACACCTTCGCCGTCGCCCACCTCTTCGTCGAGCGCTCCCAGGACCTCGAGAAGGTCCGCCATGACGCTCGCGCGATCCTCGGCCAGGCAGGCTTCCGGATCCTCGCCGAGCGCACCGGTGCGGTGGAGTCCAAGGCGTTGGGGGCGATCGCGCGCGAGGAGGAGCCGCACTTCTGGCAGGTCGCAGGCCTGGTCACCGAAGCCGAGGGCTCAGACCGGGTCCTGTATGACCTGATGATCGAGCTCGAGACCAACCTCGGCGTCCACATCCCCTCGTTCTCGACCTCGACCTGCGTCTACAAGGTGATGGGCTCGCCGAAGGTGCTGGGCGAGTACTACCCCGACCTCGCCGACGAGCGCTTCGAGACGGTTGGCTGCTTCGGCCACAACCGCTACTCGACCAACACCTGGCCCTCGTTCAAGCGGGTGCAGCCGTTCTCGATCCTCGGCCACAACGGCGAGATCAACACGATTGCCCAGCTGCGCCAGCAGGCGATGATGCTCGGAATCCCGATCGAGCCGGGCAACTCCGACTCTCAGGACCTCAACCGGACGATCCACACCCTGGTGCGCCGCGACGGGCTCAGCCTGGCGGAGGCGATGGAAATGATCGTTCCGCCAATCGTCGACGAGATCCGCTCCCTGCCCGAGGACATGCACGGCTTCTATATGTACCTGCGCCAGGCGATGGGCCCCTTCGCGCAGGGGCCGGTCGCGCTGATCGCCCGTCACGCCGACGAGTGCGTGTTCTCCGCCGACGCGCTCGGCCTGCGGCCGCTGTGGCAGCTCGAGACCGCCGACGACTTCGTCTTCAGCTCCGAGCCGGGTGTGGTCTCGGTGCACGAGATGGTCGCCGAGCCGAAGCCGCTGGCGCCGGGCGAGAAGACCCTGGTCCTGATCGACGGCAAGCGCAAGCGCTCGGTCCTGCTTTCGCACGGGGAGATGCAGCGCCACGTCCGCGACAAGTGGCTCGAGCGCACCGGCACCCCGGTGGCGGCCTCCTATGCGGGCGCCCTCGAGACCGGCGGGCCGCTGGAGGGCACCGAGATCCCCGGCTACGCCGAGGCCGGGCCGGAGGAGCCGGTCAAGGTCTCCGACCGGGTTCTGGCCGGGTTCGGCTGGCAGCGCGACGACGTCAAGCTGGTCCAGCAGATGGCATCCAACGGCGCCGAGCCGATCGGCTCGCTGGGCTACGACGGCCCGCTGGCCGCGCTGTCGCCGGAGCGGCAGAACCTCGCCGACTACTTCAAGGAGACCGTTGCCGTGGTCACCAACCCGGCGATCGATCGCGAGCGCGAGATCGAGCACTTCTCGACTCGGGCGGTGTTCGGGCGCCGGCCTTCGATCTCGGCGCCGGGAGAGGACACCGCCAGCCTGGAGACGTCGTTCCCGGTGATCCTCGGCGGCCATCACGACATGGCTCCGCTCTCCGACAGCACCTATCGCCGGATCGCCCGGGAACACAAGACCTACCTGCTCGAAGACCTCTGGGAGGAGTTCCGTGGCCGCGCCGCCGCGGTTGACATCTCGCTGCTGGAGTCAGAGACCACCCAGGGGGCGATCGAGCGGCTCAAGCAGGAGGCGGTGAAGGCGGCCCGCGACGGTGCCGAGCTGCTGGTCCTAACCGACCGCACCGTCTATGACGGGGAGCGCCGCTACATCGATCCTCATCTCGCCACCTCAGCGGTTGACCAGGCGCTTAAGGGGTTCCGGGTCGAGCCCGGCGAGGAGAACCTGCGCCGGCGCTGCTCGGTGGTTCTGCGCTCCGCCGCGGTGCGCAACGTCCACGACGTGATGCTCGCGCTCGGGCTCGGCGCCGACGGCGTCTGTCCCTACGTGATGGTTGAGGTGATCTGCGTCGAGGACTACGAGACCGACGTCTCGAACCTGGCCAGCGCGCTGCGCAAGGGGATCGAGAAGGTGATCTCGACGATCGGGATCCACGAGGTGCGCGGCTACGCCCGCCAGTTCTCCTCGATCGGGGTCAAGCCGGAGCTGGCCGAGATCTTCCGCACCGAGGCCTTCGCCGCCTCCGACCGCGGCGGGGTCGGTTTCCCCGACCTCGACGGGGACTCGGGCGAGCGCCAGCGGATCCTGATCGACGAGGAGGAGGCAAAGCCAGCCAAGACCTTCCGCTTCTACCCCAAGGTCTACAAGGCGGCGGTCGCGACCGCCAACGGCTCGGGCGATTACGAGGAGTACTCGCAGAAGGTCCGCGAGCTCGAGAAGCAGAGTCCGATCTCGATGCGCCACGTCATCGCCGTCAAGGGGGACCGCGAGCCCGTCGACGCGGCCGCAGTCGACGCCAGCGTCGGCCATCACGACTTCCCGATCGTGATCTCCTCGATGAGCTTCGGCTCGCAGTCGGAGCCCGCGTTCCGCGCCTATGCCGAAGCCGGCAAGGCGATCAACATCCTCTGCATCAACGGGGAGGGCGGGGAGATCCGGGACATGTACGGCGAGTACCGCAAGTGGCGCGGCCAGCAGGTCGCCTCGGGCCGCTTCGGCGTCTCCGCCGAGATGCTCAACTCCTCCTACGTCGCCGAGATCAAGATCGGCCAGGGCGCCAAGCCCGGCGAGGGCGGGCACCTGCCCGGCAAGAAGGTCTCCGAGAAGGTCGCCGCGGCACGAAACGCCGCCCCCGGCACCGACCTGATCTCGCCCTCCAACAACCACGACCTCTATTCGATCGAGGACCTGGCGGAGCTGATCGACGAGCTGAAGACCGTCAACCCCGACCTTCGCGTGTCGGTCAAGGTCCCGGTCGTGCCCAACGTCGGCACGATCGGGCTCGGGATCGCCAAGGCCGGCGCCGACATCATCACCCTCTCGGGCTTCGAGGGCGGGACCGGCGCGGCGCGCCAACACGCGCTTCGCCACGTCGGACTGCCTTCGGACATCGGCACCCGCGCCGTGCACCGGGCGCTGATGGAGGCCGGCATCCGCAACCGGGTCGAGATCTGGGCCGACGGGGGCTACCGTCACGGCCACGACATCGTGAAGCTGCATTGCATGGGGGCCAACCGGGTCGCCTTTGGCACCCTGGCGATGGTCTCGCTCGGGTGCACGATCTGCCGCGGCTGCCAGCTCGATACATGCCATGTCGGGATCGCGACCCAGATCGAGACCACCGAGCAGGCGCAGGAGCACGGGCTGAAGAAGTTCACCCCGCAGGAGGTCGACAACGCGGCCGAGAACTGCGCCCGCTTCTTCGGGGAGATGGGTGAGGAGGTCAAGGAGGTCGTCGCCTCGCTCGGCTACGACCGCGCCCAGGACCTGGTTGGCAGATACGACCTGCTGGAGCAGATCTCGCACCACGAGCAACTCGATCTGGCGGAGCTGATCACCCCGCTGGAGGAGTACCTGGACCTCGAGCCGATCGACCTGCCGGTGGCCGAGGAGGAGGTCAAGGCTGAGGCCCGCGCCGAGGCCGGCCTGGTGGTCGCGCGGCCGATCCGCATGCAGGCCAAGGAGGCCTCGACGCAGATCGCCTCCCTTGCCCAGGAGGTCTGCTCGGGCAGTCCCATCCACCAGGAGTTCCCGCGCCCGACCGATGCCAACGACCGCGTCCTCGGGACCGAGCTCTCCGGCGCGATATCGCGGGCGCGCATCTTCGACGGCGGCCCCGAGTCATCGGACGACGTGCTCGCCGAGCTGAGCTTCAACGGGGGCTCGGTCGCCGGCCAGGGCTTCGGAGCGTTCAACGCATACGGCATCGTCTGCCGGGTCGAGGGAGGAGCCCAGGACGGGGTCGGCAAGGGGATGCTCGGCGGCACCGTCTCGATCCTCAAGGGCAACGGCGCGAAGGGCGAGCGGGTCAACGGCTCGGTCGGAAAGTCGTTCGCGTACGGCGCCCAGCGCGGGCGGCTGTTCGTGCAGGGCTCAGCCGACTCACGCTTCTGCATCCGGCTCTCGGGCGCCGACATCGTGCTCGGCGGCGAGCCGCAGGAGGCGATCGACGACTCGCGCGGCTGCATCGTCGACCGCGCCAACGCCAAGGGCTTCGCATTCGAATACATGACCTCGGGTAGGGCGGTCGTCCTCGGCGACATCGGCCCCTGGGCCTGCGCCGGAATGACCGGCGGACGGGTCTACGCGCGGATCAACGCCTTCGGCATCGACCGCGAGGCGATCGAGCGCCGGCTCGGCGAGGGTGCCCTGGTCGAGCTCGAGGAGCTCGACGCCGAGGGACAGCTCGACATCGAGGACCTGCTCGGGCACTACGCGGTGGAGCTGCGGCACAGTGGCCAGGACTCCGAGGCCGACCGCATCGTCGAATTGGCCGCCGCGCCGCGCGAGAACTTCCTGCAGATCGTCCCGCACAAGGTCCAGGCGGACCCGAGCATCTCGACCGAGTAGCCGCTAGGGCTCAGCCGCCGGCGGTCTGCTCGCCGATCGCGCGAATGTCGCGCAGCAGCTCGTCGAGCAGCTGCTCGGTCTCGGTGCGAACCTTGGCCGTACCTTCACGGATCGCCTGCTCGGCGGCCTGGCTCAGTTGCTGCTGGGCCTCGGCGGCACGCTTTGCGGTCTCGGCGCGCTGGCGCTCGGACTCGGCCCGCAGGGCCGTCACCGCCTCCTCCATCTGGGCCTTGGTGAAGCTGGCCTGTTCCTTGTTCTCCTGGCGCTCCTTGCGCACCGCCTTGCGGGAGAGCTTCTCCGCCGCCCGCTTCTCCTGCTCGGCGAGCTGTGCCGCGACCTTGCGGCCTTCCTGCTGGATCTGGGCCACAGTCTCCTCGGTGTTCTTCGCCAGGCCCGAACGCAAGGTCGCCGCCTCGGCGTCCAGCGCCGCCCTGGCCTCCTGGCCGACATCGGCGGTCGAGGCCTTTACCGACGCCACGATTCGCTGCTCGGCGGCCTGGGAGATCTGCTCGACGGCTCCCCGCAGTGACTCGTCGGCGGCCTTGCGAGAGGCCTCGCTCTCGGCCCGGAACTCGTTCAGGGCAGCCTGCAGCTTCTGCTCGGCGCTGGCTCGGAGCTGCTGCTCGGTTTCGCTGCGCAGTTGCGCCACGGCCTGGCCGAGAACGGTGTCGACCTGCTTGGCGGCTCGCTGGTCGAGCTGCTGACTGGCGGCGCCGAGGCGCTGGTCGATCTGGCCGCCGAGGGACTCGGCTGCCGCCGCGGTGCTCTGCCCGACCTGCGAGTCGACGCGAGCGGTCAGAGCCTGCTCGAGCTGGGACTGCAGCTGGGCGGCGGCCTTGGCGACTTCGGCCTGTGTGGCCTGGGCGGTGCGCTCGTCGACCGCGGCGTTGAGCCTCTCCTGGGCGCTGGCGACCGTCTGCTCGGCCTGCGCGGCGATGCGCTTGACCTCAGACTCGGCGCGGGCCTGCGAAGCCTGCTGCAGGCGGCTTTCGAGCGCCTCGGTCTTCGCGTTCAGCTCGGCGTTGAGCCGCTCGTTCGCGCCGCTGACGCCTTCGGTCAATTTCGCCTCGAGGCTCTGGCTGAGCGCCGCCTCGAGCTCGTCCCGCAGCTGCTGGCGCGCGGTCGCAACCTCGGCCTGGCTGGCCTGGGCGGCGCGCTCGGCGAGCGTCCGGCCGAGACGCTCCTCCGCCCCGGCGATCTGCTGCTCGGCCCCGGCCTGAACACGCCTGATCTCGGCTTCGGCGCGCTCCCGCGCCGCGTCTTGGGTGCGGCGCTCGATCGTCTGTGTGGTTTCGGTGAGCTCGTTTCTCAATGCCTCGGTGGCGGCGGCGATCCTCTCGCTGAGCTTTGACTCCAGTTGCTGGCCCAGCGCCCCTTCGAGCTCGGCGCGAAGCTGCGGCAGCGCGCTTGCGATCGCCGCCTGCGTCGCCTGCGCGGTTTGCGCCTGCACCGACTCGCGAAGCTGGTCGGCGGCGCCGGAGATCTGGGCGTTGGCGGCGTCACGCGTCGAAGCGAGCTCGGACTCGATTCGCTGGCGGGTCTCGGTCGCCGCGGCATTCACCTGCTCGCTGGCGCCCTGGGTGAGGCGGTTTTCGAGCTCCGGGATCGCTGTCTGCAGCTCAGCCCGCAGCGACTCGCTGGCGGCCGCCGAGCTCTCTCGCATTTGAGCATCGATCCGCCCGCTCAGGGTCTGCTCGATATGGGTGTGCATCTGCGGGGTGGCCTGCGAGACCGCCTCGCGGCTGGCGGCGACGGCGTTCTGCTCGATCGCTGCCCGCAGCCGCTCCTCGGAGGCTGCGAACTGCGTCTGGACGGCCTCGTCCAGCTCGGCCCGGATTCGCTCGACCTCGGCATCGGCGTGGCTGCGCGTCGACGCCTGAAGCTTCTGCTCCATCTCGCCAATCGCCGCGGTCATCTCACTGCGCAGGCGGTGGTTCTCGCTCGTCAGCAGCTGCTGGACGCCGGTTCGCGCCTTCTCGGCCTGCTCGCGGAGCTGACTGCGGGCGTCCTGGAAGCTGGAGCTGGAACCTGCCAGCGTCGGAGGCGCGTTCGGGGGAGGCCCGCTCACGTCCGCGGGCGCCGCGCTCACGTTCGGCGACTCGTTCGGGTTCGCGGGCGCCTCGCTCACAAGGGGCTTCTCAGCGCCCTGCTCGTCGGGGCGCCGCTCGGCGCTCTGCTCGTCGTCCTGGGCCAATTTCGGATCTGCGTTTTCTGCTGCGTCCGCCATTTGCCAATGCTATGCGCGTCGAAGGAGGTAAGAAAGCAGATTCCGGCAGCGGAGCGCGCCTAGGCTTCGATCACGTGTAGGCGGTAGCGGCCGATCGTCAACTCGTCCCCGTCCGCGAGCCTTCCCCAGTCGACGCTCTCACCGTTGACGAGGACCCCGTTGAGGCTGCGGTCGTCGAGGACCCGCAGCGGCTTCTCGCCTTCCCAGACGATCAGAGCGTGGCGGCGGGACACGGTCGGGTCGTCGAGGCGGATGTCGGCGGTGACGCTGCGCCCGATCCTCGTCCACCCGGGTTGCAGGGAAAAGATCCGAAGCTTCTCGTCGCGGAAGACCAGATAGCGGCCCGGCGCGTCGATCGCCGCCCGCGCCTCCTGCAGCCAGCCGGGCACGGCGGGGGTCGGAGCGACCGGAAACTCGATCGTGGTCGGCTGGTCGGCTCCCCCCTCGAAGAGCGAAGCGCGCCGGAAGCTCTCGCTTCCGCAGCGCGGGCATTCCGGAAGCTCGTCCTGGGTCTCGAGTGAGACTTGGCAGCCGCAGCCGGTGCAGGAAAACGTTCCGGACCCGGGCGCGGCGCCGGCTTCGTGAACTTCACTGGCGGCGCCGATCAAGATATTCCTTGTCCTCCGATCCCGCGTCCGACTTTACCGGGGTTGGCAAACATGGATACGTCAATTTGGACGAATTAGCCGCAACGTCCAAGGAAATCCGTTGCCATTGCCACGACTCACGCTGAGTTGCCCGAGCGGGTCGCTAATGCGCGGCGGCCAGCTCTGGGCGTGACGCGGCCCTCGCCGGAACCGGCCAGACCCGCTGCACGCTTTCGGCACCCGCGGCGCTGCGAATGCGCTCCCGGCGCAGCGGATCCCCGAGGTCGAAGGCGCGCGGACGATCGAGGCAGAGGTCGCAGACGGGCGACTCGCGCCCCTCGCCGGCGATCACCGTGACTTGCTCACCGATCAGAGGGTTGCGTGAGCAGACCGCACAGCAGGTGAATTCGTCCATTACTGGACCTTCAACGCCGAGCGGCCGCCTCCTTCCCGAAGCTGGGGCTCCCCGCCCGCGTAGAATCGCCCGCCGATGGGACCGGTCAACGCCGAGCTTGCGATCGACGCGCCGCGCGAAAAGGTCTTCGAGTTCATCTCCGACCTCGCCAACCGGCCCGCATTCACGGATCACTTCGTCGCCGACTTCCGGCTCTTTCGAGTCGAGTCGACCGGGGTCGGGGCGGGCGCGCGGTTTCGCTTCTTCGCGCCGCCGCAGGCGATCTGGATGGACAGCACGATCGTCGAGCTCGAGCCCCCGCATCGGATCTCCGAACGGGGCAGCGGGGGGCGCTGGAACCGGATCCGCTCGGCGACCGAATGGGAGCTGCTCAGCGGGCCGGGCTCGCTGACCACGGTCCGCGTCACCTACTGGACCGAGACCAAGCACCCCGTGGACCGGCTGAAGGAGGTCCTGGGAGGGGCCTCGATCTGGTACGGCCGCGACTGGGCTGCGGCCCTGCGGCGCCTCCGCGACCTGCTCGAGTCCGGGGAGGCCCCGGCACGGCGGGTGGCGGTCGCCGGCGGTTACTCGTCCTCGGCCGCCCAATAAACTGCCGCCGGCGATGACGGTGAGTCGACCTGGGCGCGCTCTCTGCCTGCTCGCGGCGCTGGCGGCGCTGGCGCTCCCGTTGGCCCTGGGCGCCTGCGGCGTCAAGGAGGGGACCGACGTGAGCGAGGGGCAGCCGGTCCAACTCGGAGAGCTGCAGTACAACGTGGTCTTTTCGCGCCTGCTCAATCCCGACGACGTCGAGGATGCCGAGTACCTGGTCGGCCAGCCGGCGCCGAAGCCCGACCAGCTCTATCTCGGGGTCTTCGTACAGATCCTCAACAAGAGCCATTCGGACTCGCTCGCGATCCCCAGCGGCTGGACGATCACCGACACCGACGGCACCAACTACTACCCGCTGCCCAGCGACAGCCCCTACGCGCTGAAGCTCGGCGACAAGATCGGCCCCGAGGATCAGGCGCCGGCGGAAGACAGCACGCCGGAGGTGGGGCCGATCGAGGGCGCGCTGGTCCTCTTCACGATTCCGGACGCGGCGACCGAGCTGCGTCCGCTGACGCTGAGCATCCCGGGCTCCGGGGGGCCCGCCGAGATCGAGCTGGACATGTAGATGCGGGCGTTGCAGCTCTCGCTGCTTCTCGCCGCGGCGGGCGCCCTCGTCATCCTGCTGCGTCTGTTCGGCGATACGGCGAGCTTCGCCGGGGTCGTGGCGATCGTCGCCGGCACCGTGCTCTCGGCCCCGTACGCGCCGCCGCCCGATGCACCCGGGCGCGGCTGGTGGACGATGCTGGCCGCCGGTGCCGCCATCACCTTGGTCGCCGCTGGCCTCAGCTTCCTCGTCGACACGGTTGGCGGCCTTCTCGCGGTCCTCGGCTGCGTGATGGTGGCGATCGCCGTGGCGCTGGGATTCCCGGCCGCCGATCGGAGGTGAGAAGCCGGCGACACAATGTGTCGCGGCCCCTGCATGTGAGGCGGCGAAGCCGCCGCAATCGTTCAGCCGAGGAGCCCGGCCGCGAGCACGTCGTGGGCGATCGGCGCCGCCACGGTGCCGCCGTCGGCGTCGGCGTCGACGAGCAGCACCCCGACCGCGAGGCGTGGTTTGTGGGCCGGCGCGAAGCTGGTGAACCAGGCGTCGACCGACTGCTCGGGCTGCTCTCCGGGCGGGGGGGAGGGCGCGCCGGGCTTCGGCCCCAGCTCGGCGGTGCCGGTCTTGCCCGCCACCTGGACGCCCGGCAGCGCCGCCGCCGTGCCGGTGCCGCTGGTGACCACGCCGATCATCAGGTCGCGCAGATCGCTGGCGATCTTCCGTGACATCACCCGCACCGGCTTGGCATCGGCCTGAAGCGACCGCTTGGCGACGATCGGGGTGGGAGTGCGGATGCCGTGGCGGGCGACCGTCTGGGCGACCGAGGCCATCTCCAGCGGCGTCGCAAGAACCTGGCCCTGTCCGATCGCACTCACCCCGAGGTCGAGTTCGTCGCCGATCTC
Source organism: uncultured Solirubrobacterales bacterium (assembly GCA_963772265.1). GTDB lineage: Bacteria > Actinomycetota > Thermoleophilia > Solirubrobacterales > 70-9 > Mayfieldus. Next base: position 185,545 of record CAVYWS010000004.1, read on the forward strand.
GGTCGGGATGCTGGGTTCCGGCGGATCGGTGATCCGAGTCGCATCGGCGTCGTACAGCGTCGGTTCGGAGTTGAACCCGTAGCGCTGCGCGGTTGCGACCAGCTGGTCGTTCCCGATCTTCGGCCCCAGGGGCGCGAAGACGGCGTTACAGGACTCGGCGAAGGCCTGCGTGAAGCTGCCCCCGCAGAATTCGTCGTGGGCGTTGGCGATGAAACGGCCGCCGACGTTGATCCCGTCGGTGATCGGGAACTGGTCGTCGAGCTTGACCACGCCCTTCTGAAGCGCCGCGGTGGTGGTCACGACCTTGAAGGTCGAGCCGGGCGGCTGGGGGGCCGAGAAGGCGCTCCCCGCCAGGGCACGCACCGCGCCGCTGCGGGCGTCCAGAACCGCGACGCCCCCGGCACGCCCCGCCAGGCCGACCACTGCCGCCCGCTGAAGATCGGGGTCGATCGTCGTCTTCACCGGTTTGCCCGGGACGGGATCGCTCTGGGCCAGCACCCGGTCGCCGCCGTCGCCGGAGCGGGCCAGCAGCCTTCCGCCCGGCTTGCCCGCCAGCCGCGAGTTGAAGGCCCGCTCCAGGCCGCTGATCCCGACCGGGGTCCCGGCCGGAAAGCCCTGCCGGGCCAGCTCGTCGAGGTCGGAGGAGTTCGCTTCGCCGACCTCACCGGAGACGTCGATCGCGTCGCTGCCGAGGGGCGAGGAGCGCGCCTCCGGCGGGCCTTCGGCCAGCGGCGTCCCGTCGCGGGCGACGATCGCCCCGCGGTGCGCGAGCTCGACGTCATCGACCAGCTCCTCACCCCGCCGCAGGCCAGGGAAGGCAAGGTGCGGGCCCCAGACGATTCCGCCGTCGGCGAACGGCAGCCGCAGCTGGGAGTCGAACTGGCCGAAGGCGACCGTCCCGACCTCGATCGGGATCGTCACGACATCGGTGCCGGCGACCGAATCCGGGCCTTGCGGCGAGCCCGGGTCGAGGGTTCGCAGGGTTGCCTTCTGCTGCGCCTCGAGGTAGGCCTGACGCAGTAACCGGGTCGGGTAGCGCTGCTGCGAGGCCGGGTTGAGCTCCTGGTCCATTGCGTTGAAGTCCTGGTTGACCCAGGCGGCGGCGAAACGCTGCGCCGATTGCGTTTCCTCAGCCGGCGCGGCACCGGTTATCACCCCGGCGATGAACGCGATCAGGGCGACGAGCGCGAGCGGAATGGTGCGGGTGACGAGGCGGCGGCGCCGCTCCACCTCGGGAGGAAGCCTTCTCACGAGTGCAGGAAAGTTAGTCGCCCTCGCGGCGTGGTTGTATGTCGGCGATGACCGTGCTCGATTGGGGCATCGTCGCGTTCACCCTGGCGCTGGCGATCTGGGGATACGAGCAGGGGCTGATCGTCGGAGCGTTCACGCTCACCGGCTTCGCCGCCGGGGCCCTGGCCGGCGGCCGTCTGGCGCCGGCGCTGCTCAGCGAGGGCGCCAAGTCGCCCTATGCGCCGATGTTCGCGGCCCTGGGAGCGCTGCTCATCGGGGCCGCTATCGCGGTCACGCTCGAGGGCCTCGGCCTCGGGGTGCGAGCGCGATTAATCCGCGGTCCGGCGATGCATTACGCCGACGGGGCGGGGGGCGCGGTGCTGATCGCCTCTGTCGCGCTCGGGCTGGCCTGGGTGTTCGGCGCCGTGGCCCTGCATGCACCCGGCGCCGGCGAGCTGCGCCGCGACGTCCAGCGGTCGCTGATCCTGGGACACCTCAACGACCTCCTGCCACCCTCCGGGCCGCTGCTCAACGCGCTCAACCGCGTCGACCCAAGATCGAGCGTCAACGGTCCGCCGGCGTCGGTCGCGGCGCCCGCCTCCGCGATCGCACGGGACCCAGACGTCAAGCAGGCCGGCGGCAGCGTCGTCAAGGTGCTGGGCACGGCCTGCGGCCTCGGGGTCGAGGGGTCGGGCTGGATGGCGGCTCCGGGCCTCGTGGTCACCAACGCCCACGTGGTGGCGGGGGAGAGCGACACCACGGTCACCTCCCGGGCCGGCGACCGGATAAGCGCCACACCGGTCCACTACGAGCCGGCCAACGACCTGGCGGTCCTCCGGGTCGATCTCGGTCTCCCGGTGCTGCCGCTGGCCCGCAATCCGGCATCCGGTACCAGCGCCGCCGTCCTCGGCTATCCCGAGAACGGCGGCTTCGCGATCGCGCCCGCCCGCTTCGGCTCGACCCAGAATGTGATCAGCGACGACTCCTACGGACGCGGGCCGGTGACGCGCGAGATGAGCTCGCTGCGGGGAACGATTCGCAGCGGCAACTCGGGAGGCCCGGTCGTCGACGGGCAGGGGCGCGTGCTGACCACGGTGTTCGCGGCTACCACCAGCGGCGAGCCGGGCGGCTACGGGGTTCCCAACGATCTCGTCCGCGAGGCGCTGCGCAACTCCTCGACGACGGTCGACACCGGCCCCTGCGCCACAGGCTGAGCTTCCCGGCCCGTCACTTACGTTCAGTAAGCTGGTCCAGGTGAGTGGAGAGCCCTCCGCACGATCCCAGTCGGGTGCGGATCCCAAGGTCTGCCCGCACTTTCACGCCGCGGTCGAGTTGGTCGGCAAGCGCTGGTCCGGGGCGATCCTGGCGACGCTCAACGACAGCCGGCGGTGCCGGTTCGGGGAGCTCTCCCAGGCGGTGCCCGGGATGTCGGACCGGCTTCTCTCCCAGCGTCTGCGCGAGCTGGAGGAGGAGGGGATGGTCCAGCGCGCGGTCGAGCCCGGGACGCCGGTCCGGGTCAGCTACTCGCTGACCGAGAAGGGCGCCGATCTCAGCCCAGCCCTGCGCGAGCTAGGCGACTGGGGACGTCGCTGGCAGACCTGAGAAAGGCGTTGCTGCCGATTGCCCCGCCGGGCGCCAGGCACGGGGGGAGACAACCCAGCTTCCCGGCGGGGCAACCGGCAGCTTGGCCTGCGCGCTTCCCTGCGATGCGGGCCGAAAAAAATGCACCGCGATCTTCTCAGGCATTCGGAAATAGTCAAGGAGTCCTGACTAACCCGCGGTGCCCCGACTCAAACACGCTCGGCTAGGGTTCGTCCCTTCAGGCAGGGCAATCTCACAGGGGGAGCAGGGACGAATGGGGGCCAAGACAAGGAAGGCGCAGGGACTGGTCGACCAGCGGCTGGTGAAGGCGCTCGGCCACCCGCTGCGACAGCGGATCCTCCAGCAGCTTCGCGACGAGGCAAAGAGCCCAAGTGAGCTGGCCCGGGCTCTCGGCGAGCCGCTTGGCAACGTCAGCTACCACGTCAAGATCCTCGCCGAGTGCGAGGCGGTCGAGCTCGTTCGCACGCAACCGGTGCGTGGCGCCGTCGAGCACTTCTACCGGGCGACTGCCGTGCCGCGCCTGTACGAGGCGGAATGGCAGCAGCTGCATCCGTCGACCCGCCGCGCGCTGTTCAACGCCACCCTCGCGCAGATCTGGGAGGACGTGGTCTCGGCGGGCCGCAGCGGCGGCTTCGAGGACACCAAGACGCACATCAGCTGGACCCCGCTCGAGCTCGACGACCGCGCCTACGCAGAGATGCTGGGGGAGATCGACGCCTTGATCGATCGGGCGCTGGCGCTCCAGGCCGAATCGGCGACCCGGCTGAAGAAGAAGTCGCCGAGCGAAAGGGATACCCACTCGACCGAGCTGGTGATGATGCATTTCCATCGCGGCACGGACGGCGAGGCGCCTGGCGGCCGCGCGCCAGCGCACCAGGAAGCGCAAGTAGTCAGTCACCAATCGCGCGGGTTCCCGGGCGGGATCTCGTCGCGGATCAAAAGCGGCTCGATCGTCTCAACCGGGGGCAGGCCCGTGGTTGCCAGGAAGAGCTCCCACTCGCCCTCGCCGAGGTCCCGGAAGGCGGCCTCGACCGCCCGCAGGTACGGCGCCATCGCCACCGCGCCGCGTGGCGGCTCGGGGGCGAAGTGCTCGGATTTCGCGGTGTAGGTGAAGACGCCGTCGAACCGGTCGCCGCCGTCGACCTGGCCGGTCACCTCGACCCGGTCGTAGCGGATCTCGCGAACATCGAGCCGGTCGAGCTCGCCGGCCGAGACCTCGATCAAGGCTCCGTTGGGAGCCAGCTCGCCGTCCGCCTCATCGGGCTCGACGTTGAGCGCGATCACCCAGCGGGGCACCTCGCCGCCGTCGGTGCGGGCGAACGCCTTCTCGGAGGCGTGCTGGTCGCGCATCACCGACCAGCGCCGTCGCCAGCCGGCGAGCCGGGCCGGGGAGGGGGCGCCCAGATCGCGGCCCAGGGTGCGGGCCAGGCTGCCGGGATTGACCAGCGATCCGTATCCGAAGACGGCGAGCCTCATCTGCGGGCCTCCGGCGGCTCGGCCGGTGCGCTGCAGAGGCGCCGCCGGGCAGGGCAGTCGCGGCAGAGCTCCCAGTCGGGGGTCGCCGTGACCTCGAAGCGGCCGGCCGCGATCTCCTCGATCGTGGCCTCGAGACCGGATCGAGCGCTCTCGACCGAGGCCCGGTCGAGCTCGAAGCTGACCGGCTGTTGCGGCTGCTCGAGATAGACGTAGGAGACCTGGACCCGCTCGGCCTCCGTCGCCGACAGCGCCGCGAGCGCGTAGAGGTCGCGTTGGACCTCGTAGCGCCGTGCGTGCTCAGCCGGGTCCGCCCCCTCGAGACGGTCGGTCTTGTAGTCGACGACGATCGGCGGACCATCGCGGGGCTGGGCGAGCAGGTCGAGGGTCCCGCGCATCAGCGAGCCGCCCAGCTCGATCAGGAAGCGCACCTCGGCGTTGGACTTGGTGCCGCGCTCGGCGATCTTCGCGCGCAGCGGCGACTCGATCCAGCCGCGCACCATCTCCTGAGCGCGCTGCAGCGCCCCGTCGTCGAGATCGACGTCGCGGGCGGCGAGGCAACGGCGCGCCAGCTCCTCGGGCGGCGCGATCCATTTCCGTCCCGAGGACCACTCGAGCAGCTGATGCACCGCCTCGCCGAACTCCTGGCTCTCGCTGCGCCCGATCGCGGTCCCGTCGAGGTTGACCGGCGCCAGGCCGAGCACGGTCTCGACGTAGAAGCGATAGCCGCAGCGGCGGTGACTTGCCAGAGCGGTGTAGGAGAGCGGGCGGCGGGGGGTCACCGGCGAGCGGGGCTCGACTATCGGCGGCGGTCCACCGCCGGGAGTGGAGGGCGGGGCCTGCGCGGATGCGACCCGCACCAGCTCCGCCACCCGCTCGGGGCTCGGCCGGTTGACCCGCACCGCGATCGCGGGGTCCGGGAACCCGGCGTCGAGGCCGGGCGCCGGCGCCGCGGCCGGCAGGTGGATCGTGGAGTCGTGCTCGAGCTCCTCGACCCCGAACGCCCGCAGCAGCCGCTCGCTGACCGGGGTCCCCGGCTTCAGCTCCTTTGGGCGCTCCGGTGCCATCACGCCGCTGAGCAGCAGCCGCTCCCGCGCCCGCGTCGCGGCGACGTAGAAGAGCCGCAGCTCCTCGGCCGAGTCGAGCTCCGCCGCCTCTTCCTGCAGCGCCGCCTTTTCGTAGAGGTCGACCGACGCCGCGCCCAGGCGCGCCAGACGCATCCCGATCCGGGCGGCGCCCTCCTGCCCCCGACCGAGTGCGAGGTCGGGCGGGCGGCCGCCCCCGAGCAGGTCGCGGCCGAGACCGCCGACCGCAACCACACCGAACTCGAGGCCCTTGGCGTTGTGGATCGTCATCACCCGCACTCCGTCGTGGTCCTCGGCCTCGGTGGCGGCGACGGCCTCGTCGTCCTCGGCGGTCCGGAAGGAGACGAAGTCGAGGAAGGCCCGCAGGTCGCGGCCCTCGTTGGCCTCGAACTCGCGTGCCATCCGCATCAGCTTGCGGAGGTTGGCGAGCCGCAGCTCGCCGGAGTGGCGCATCAGCACCGCGACGTCGTAGCCGGTGTCGGCGACGACCCGGTCGACCAGCTCCTCGAGCCCGAGCGTCGGCGCCTCGTCCCGCAGCGAGGTGATCCGGCCGTGGAACGTCTTCAACCGCACCAGGTCCGCCTCCGGTATCTGGTCCAGCCATTCGGGCTCGGCGAGCTCCGGCTCCCAGGCGGCGACGGCGCGCTCCAGCGCCCGCCACAGATGCTTGCCGGATCCGCTCGCCCGGCGCAGGATCCAGAGCGTGTCGGGGAGAACCCCGCAGGCCGGAGAGGCAAGCGCGCCGAGCAGCGGCTCGTCGTCGAGCGGATTGGCGATGACCGAGAGCAGGCAGCGCACGTCCTCGACCTGCTGCTGGGACCAGTAGCCGCGGCCACCGACCACGTAGGGGCGCAGCCCGGCGCGCTCCAGCGCCTCCTCGAAGGCGTCGACCCGGGTGAATGCGCGCAGCAGCACGACGATGTCCCCGCGTGCCACGCCGTGCTCCTCGGTCAGCTCGCGCAGCCTCGCGGCGAGGAACCGGGCCTCGGCCACCGACTCCTTCGGCGTTCGGTCGTCGACCGGCAGCTGCAGCTCGATCCCCTCGGCGTCCCAGCCCTTGCGCTCGGTCAGCAGCAGCTCGACCGCCGGCCCGCCGGCGAGCGGCTCGGAGTCGGGCAGAGCCGACGGTCAGGGGGTTGAACCCCTCGAGCATCCGCGAGCCGATCGCGTTGGCCGTCGCGACGACCTCGGGCCGGGAGCGGAAGTTCCCGCTCAGCGGCAGCAGCGCGGCGGATCGGGAAGCGGCGAACCGCTGGCGCTGTTCGCGGAAGACCGCAAGGTCGGCGTGGCGGAAGCCGTAGATCGACTGAAATTCGTCGCCGACGAGGAACAGCTCGGTGTCGGGGCCGCGCAGCGCCTCGATCAGCTTCAGCTGCAGACGGTTGGTGTCCTGGAACTCGTCCACCATCAGATGCGCGAAGCGGGCCCGGTACTGCTCGCCGACCTCGGACTCGGTCAGCAGCCGAACGGCGAGCAGCTGCAGGTCCTCGAAGTCGAGGCCGGCGCGGGCCGCCTTCTGCTCGCCGAAGCGCTTTCCGAACAGCCCCAGCAGCTCGCGCAGGTGCTCGTAGACGACCCCTCCCTCGCCTGACGCGGCGGCGGCGGCGATCGCGGCGCGAAGCGCCTTCCAGCACTCGCGGCGAGGGCCGTCCGCCGGGCGGCTGAAGTCGAGGCCGGCAAGCTGGTCGAGAGCGGGAGGGCCACCCTCGGCCTCGGTGCAGAGGGCGAGGGCGCGCTCGATCTTCTCGCGCTGCCCGGGGCTGCCCCCCGGTGCCCCGAGGGCCTCGGTCGCGGCAGCCTCCAAGGCGACCATCGCCGCCGCCAGGTCGGCCGGCGGCGGGTCGGGGAGCCGCGGCGTCCCCAGGCCGCGGCTGCGCAGCTCCTCGTAGGCGGCCGTCACCATCGCTCGCAGACCGTCGACGTAGTAGGCGGCCACGGTCGCCTCGCGCTCGGGATCCCCGTCGGCGAGGAAATCCTCCAGCGCCGCATCGAAGGCCGCGCCGGCGGCCCGCGAGGCCTCCGACTGGTCGAGGACGCGGAAGCGGGGGTCGATCCCCGCCGCGACCGGATGGGCGGCCAGAAGGCGCCGGCAGAACCCGTGGATCGTGGTGATCAGGGCGCCGCCGAATCCGGCGACCAGCGCATCGAGCTCGTCGGCCGCCTGTGGGTCGCCGGCCTCGCGACGCCGCAGCTCATCGCGCGCCCGCTCGCGCAGCTGGGCCGCGGCCTTGTCGGTGAAGGTGAAGGCGAGGATTGCGTCGGGCGAGACGCCGTCGGAGGCGACCAGGTCGCAGTAGCGGTCGACGAGCACTCCGGTCTTGCCGGTGCCGGCGCCCGCTTCGAGCAGGACGTCGCGCCCGCGGGCGCCGATTGCGGCGGCCTGCTCCCGGGTCGGCTCCCGTAACGCGCTCACAGCACACCTCCAGTTCGCGCTCGGCCTCGCACAATGCTCTTTGCTTGGGCGTCGCGCTCACGACGCCTCCTCTTCCTCTTCCTCCTCGGGGACCACGAACGGGGCCCGCTCGCGGCGGCAGATCGGCGCGAACCCGCAGAACCGGGGGCACTGGCCGTGCCCCTTGAATCCCTCCGGGGGGCCCGGATCGCGTTCGATTGCACCGCCGCGCATCCGCGCCACCGCCTCCGACGCGCGTTCGGCCGCGTCCTCGAGCGCCGCCTCGAATTCATCACCCGAGAGCAGGTCGCTTTCGTAGAGGGAGAGTTCCGCGAGCAGCTCGCCGCCGTCATCGGACCGCACCAGGCCGCGGGGCCGGGCGTTGGCGGTCGGCCGCAGCGGCTGATAGAGGCCGCCGACCACGTCGATCTCCCACAGCTCGCGCAGGGCGAGGAGATAGAGGGGCAGCTGCAGCTTGCCCTCCTCGACGAACTTCGCGAACGGCGTCACCTGGCGCGCGAGCTTGTAGTCGTAGGCGAGCCCGACACCGTCGCCCTGGTCGACCCGGTCGATGCGGCCATGCAGCGTCCAATCCCCGATTCGAAGCGACTGGCCGCTCGGTGCCCTCCTCGTCGCCGAACCCCGCCTCCAGCAATGCCGGGCGCAGGCGGGGGCTGGTGCGCGCCGCCTCGCGCCGCAGGAAGGCGACCAGCAGCCGCTCCAGCCGGCGCCGCATCGCCCGGTCGGCGGGATGGTCGCTGAGATCGGCCGTGACCTCGTTGACGATCTCGCGGCCGCGAGCGATCCAGCGGTCGAGGTCGTCCGCTCGCGGCAGCGAGTCTGCGCCGGGCGCCTCGCCGTAGAGGCATTCGAGCGCCTTGTGCATGAGCCCGCCCTGCCGGAGTGGCTCCGGGGTCGGGTCCAGCGGCTCGGGGGAAAGCTCGTGGTCGACGAACCAGCGATACGAGCAGACGTCGAAGGTCTCCAGGGTGGTGCCGCCGTAGGCCGGGACACCCCGCAGCGCGTCGATCACCGCCTCGACCCGTAGCGGGCCGGGCTCCCGCGTCGCACGGTCGGCCTCGGAGGCGGCGGCGAGCGCGGCGCCGACCCGATCCGCCCGATCCGCCCCGACCCCGAGCAGCTCCATCGCCGCCGCTGGATCGCCTGGCGCGGAGGCGAGCGAGCGCGCAAGCTCGCGCTCGCTTGGGGCGTCGGCGGGGGCGAAGGTGACGTCGCCGAGCCCGCGCGAGCGGACCAGGCTCTCCTCCAGGGGGTCGGCCTGGTCGGGGTCCTCGGGGGGTGGGGGGTCGAGCAGCCGCCGCACGTCGTCGACGAAGGGCGAGCGGGGCTCCGCGCCCCCGGCTTCGTCGCTGGCCTTGTAGGAGAGATAGAGGCCCTCGGTCGGCAGCGCCAGGCAGACCCCGAACAGGTAGCGCTCCTCGGCGTCGGTCTCGGCGCGCTCCGGTAGACCCAGGGCGGTTCGCTGCTGATCGGAGAGAAACGGCCCGTCGGTGCCGTGGCGGGGGAACGCGCCGTCCTGAAGGGAGGCGACGAACAGGTGCCGCACCCGGGTCGCCCGCAGGGCGTAGGGATTCGCGATCCGCACCCGGCCATCGGTGGGACCGGTCCAGGCCGGCATTGTCAGGCCCTCGAGGGCGGCGATCAGCTCCTCGGGCCCGGGCTCCAGCCCCGGCAGCTGCGCCAGCTCCTCGGCGGCCGCGGCGATCCGCTCGCCGGCGCGGAGCTCGAAGGCTGCGTTGTGGTCGGGAACCTCGCCCTTGCGGCCTGCGGCGGCCCGTGGCCACTGGGCGATGTCGCGGGCCAGCAGCGCGACCTCGGCGAGCAGCGCGGCGGGATCGGCGGCGCGCTCGCGGAGCCGGTGCAGGGCGCGCAGCGGCTGCTTGTCGTCCCGCTCCCATTCGGCCAACGCCGCGTCGGCGCTGCGCAGACGCCCGCGGCGGATCGAGCGCTCCAGCCAGTCCACGCGGCCGCTGGGCTCGCGGTGCGGGCCACGCAGGTAGGCGAGAAGGTCGGCCGCCGTGCCGTTGCCGATCGCGGCGCGCAGCAGTGCGAGCAGGCAGGTTCCGGTGCCGCTGTGCGACACGGGCACGTCGGCCTCGAGGGCCACTGGGATCCCATAGCCGCGCAGGACCCGGGACTGGAGCGCCCCGCGCCCGGCCGGGTCGCGCTCGGCGACCGCGATCTGGCCGGGCTCGGACCCGGCGGCGAGCAGGCGGGCGATCTCGGCCCCGATCAGCTCCGCCTCGCCGCGGTCGCCGGCGCTGCGCAGGATCGTCAGCGAATCGTCGAGTGCATGGGTGGGGGCGTCGGCTCTGAGGAAGCCGCGCTCGAGCGCGAACAGCAGCTCGCTCTCGGTATTGGCGGGGTCGGGCTCGGTCTGGGTCTCGGAGGCGACTCCGAGCTGCTTGAGCTGCTCGAGCAGGCGGGCGCGGTCGGCGAGGGCCGCGCGGTCCTCGTAGGTGAGCGACACGGTGACCTCAGCCGCGCCGGCCAGCGCGCCGACCAACTCGCGCTGTTCGACCGTGAGGTCGTCGAACCCGTAGAGGAAGACCGGCCGGCCGCCCCAGGAGTCGGGGTCGCGGCGCAGCGCGAGGATCGCGGCATGGGCGATCGTGTGGGCGTCCTCGTGGCCGCGCGAGTCGCGCAGCTCGACGTAGGCCCGGTACAGCGCCGTGAGGTCGTCGAGGTAGGCGGAGCCTTCCAGGGTCGCGGCGCCGGCCGCGACCGACTCGGGACCGAGCATCGCCGCCTGCAGGTCGCCGATCAGCTCGTCGAGCGCTGCGGCGAAGCCCGGACGCGCGGCGGAGCGCCGCAGCGGCCCCAGCTCGACCCCGTGCATCGCGGCGCGCAGCAGGCGGGCCCGCTGGACATCGGTCAGCGGTCTTCGCACCGCCTCCCCCGCCGCCCGTGCCACCTCGCCGAAGATGCCGGCGAAGACGAGGACCGAGCCTCCGAGGACCGGTCCCTTCTCGCTCAGCTCATGCTCGAAGGCGAAGACGTCGTCAAGCGTCGGGACGACCAGCACCGGGTCGCGGCCAAGCGCCCCCAGAAAGCCCTGCCTGACCAGTCCGGCGCGGCCGGAGTTGAGGGGTCCGTGTAGGAGGTGCAGCGGCATCGGTGCTCCGCGTCCCAGCATATGAACGCTGGCGGCGCGCTCGGGCACCCCGCAGACGTCCCTCGGGCAGCCGAGAAGGCGCGATTTGGTGCATTCCGGGCCTCGATTTGCCGTCTTGCGACGCCTCTATCTTGGGCCGCGATGGCACTCTGCTTCGTAGATCCCGCCGACGCGATCCGCGCGATTGCCGACTCGATCGGCCGTGAGGCCCGTCGCCAGCTGCTCGGCGAGGCGGTCCGGGCCTGGGTCGACGAGATCCCCGACGACGAGCTCGAGGTTCACTACGCGAAGGCGCTGTCCGAGCTCGACGAGCACGACCTCTCGATGCTCGCCGCCTGGCATGGCTCTCTCGACGTCGGTCAGCCGGTTCCCAGCCGCGATTTCCTGATGGGAGCGTTCGGCTCGCTCGGAGAGAATCGCCGCGAGGCGCTGAAGCTGGCGGCCGGGTTCCGTGGCGAGGAGGCGGTCGACGCCGGTGTCACCGAGGAGCGGGCCCTGGAGACAGTGGTCGAGTGGCTCTCGCCGCCGCGGCTGATGGAGCTGGCGGCCGAGGCGGTCGACCTCTACATCTGGGACCGGGCCGGCTCCGACAACTAGGCGGCCGCCCTCACGGGTCGGGGATACTGCCGTCGTGCGCGTGCTGTTCGTCTGCCTGCAGAACGCCGGCCGCTCGCAGATCAGCGAGTCACTGTTCAGCCGTGCCGCCGGAGAGCGCCACGAGGCTCGGTCGGCGGGGACGACGCCCGCCGACCGCGTCCACCCCGAGGTCGTCGAGGCGATGAACGAGGTCGGGATCGACCTCTCGGACCGGGTGCCGAAGGCGCTGGAGCGAAGCGACGCCGAATGGGCAGACGTCGTGGTGACGATGGGCTGCGGCGACGCCTGCCCCTACATACCCGGCAAGCGCTACGTCGACTGGGACCTCGAAGACCCGGCGGGTCGGCCGCTTGACGAGGTGCGCGGGATCCGTGACGAGATCGGGCGCCGGATCGAGGCGCTGCTCGCCAAGCTCGACGCGGGTGACGGCGAGCTCAGCCCGGCGTCGCCGTCGGGCGTCTGACCAGAGTCGAGTTCGGCCGGCCCGGCACAGGGCTTGCGCCTCCACAGTCCCCGCCGTGCAGCCTGTAGACCTGCACCATCGGGCCCGGGTGCCGGTAGGCGAGCGGGTAGAAGTCGTAGGAGAAGTCGTAGTCGAAGGGGACGACGTCCTTGCCGGGCCCTCCGGGGCGGTTGAGGCTGCCCCACGGCGAGACGCTGAAGCGAACCGATCCGTAGTGGGACAGGGCGCCGTAGTAGGTTCGCGCCCGCTTGCCGACGATCGGATCGGAGAGCGCCAGACCCCAGTAGTTCGAGCTGGCGACCACCCAGCAGTAGTCGTGGTCGATGTAGGCCCGCACGAGGCGGTCGCTGAGGTAGCGGGCATAGGGCTTCTCGCCGCCGAGCAGCAGCCGCGGGCTCGTGATCGCCCGCGGCCAGGGCGAGTTCCACGAGTTGGCGAAGAACGGCTCGGTGATCACCTTGGCGTCGCGCGGAACGTGCTCGAGCATCCAGGTCCTGGTCAGATTGAGGGTGTGGGGGCGTGAGAGAACCCTGTCGTTGTGGACCGAATGCACGGCGCCCTGCGCCACAAGCGCCGCGGCGGCGACGCTGGTCAGGACCAGGGCGACCTGGGGGCGGCGCAGGCGGGCGGCGACGAGGTCGGCGCTGCGGACCGCCGCGTAGGCGGCGAACATGCAGACGATCGGGAAGGCGGGCAGCAGCCAGCGGCCGAAGTAGCGCGACTGGATCCCGACGTAGAGGACGAACAGGGGTATCACGGGGATCAGGACCAGCGCCCGGCGCCGATCCTCGGTCCAGAGCAGGACCGCGCCCCAGACTGCCGCCAGCGCCGGCACCCAGCCGAGGCCCCAGGTGAACGTCTTCAGGTAGTAGGGGATGCCGCCGTTCGGATCCTCGCCGAACTTGTGCTTCTCGACCACCTCGCCCTGGACGCCGAGGCCGCCGAAGAATTGCGCCGGCCTGAGCAGCGCGTACGGGTTGAGGATCAGGAACGCCGCCAGGGCGCAGCCGAACACCAGCACCAGGGCCCGGCGATGCGACACCGAGGCGGGCCCCCGCGGCGCCAGCACCACCGCGGTCAGCAGGGGGACGAGCACGATTCCGTCCAGATACTTGGTCGCCGCCGCGACCCCGGCAAAGGCCCCGGCGAGAACGTAGTCGCGGGTGGCGCCGCGGTTGAGCACCGCCGCGGTTCCGGCCAGCGACGCGAGTGCGGCGGCCATTGCCGGCACGTTGTTCAGCGCCACGTGCGAGTAGAAGACGGGCAGGAAGGCGACCGCCATCAGCAGGGACGCGAGCAGGCCGGTTCGGCGGTCGAAGAAGCGGCGGGCGGCAACGAAGGTCAGCCAGACCGCCACGGTGCCGATCAGGGCGACGACGACGCGGCCGATCAGGAAGAGGCTCTCGCGGTCGGGGACCATTCCGATCAGCCTGTGGGCCTCCTGGCCGCCGTAGCGGATCGCGAATATCGCCTCCAGCACGTAGGTGAGAAGCGGAGGGTTGTGCATGTAGTGCGGGTTGACGCTGCCGGCGTCCAGCATCCGCACCGCCTTGCGGACGTACACCCGCTCCTCGTCGATCTGGTAGCCGAAGGGCAGCCCGTACTTGATCCCCCAGAGCCGGATCGCCAGGGCGAGCAGGAGGATCCCCCCCAGGGCGAGCATCCAGGGCTCGATACCCCAACGCTCGAGGCGGGCGCGCAAGGCGTCCAACAGGGGCCGGGTTCGCAGGGCGGTCGGCAAGCCGCCGAAAGACTAGGCCGAACGGTCGACGCGAGCGCGGATCTCGGGGATTGCCTGCTCGTTGTCGCGGAAGTGGACCGCGGTCATGCCGAGCTCACGGGCGGCGTCGCAGTTGACCTCGACGTCGTCGACGAACAGGCAGTCGCCGGCGCCTGCCCCGACCCGCTCCAGCGTGATCTCGTAGATCTCCCGCTCGGGTTTGCGGCAGCCGACGAAGGCGGAGTCGACGACGACCTCGAACAGCTCGTCGATCGGCGCCATGCTGCGCCACAGCGGCTCCCACTCGCGAACGTTGTTGGTGAGCAGCGCCATTCCAAGGCCGCGGTCCTTCAGCTCGCGCATCAGCTCGATCATCGGCACGTTGGGCTCCAGGGCCTCGAAGTAGATCTCGCTGAACCGATGCATATGTGGGCGGTGGCCCAGCTCGGGCTCGAGCTCGTCGGCGATGCGGCCGAGGAACTCGGCCTCGGAGAGATTGCCCTTCTCGAGCTCGAACAGGGGGTGGGCGCCGTCGCGCTCCGCCAGCCGCTGCATCGCGGTGCCGAGCGTCTCCATCGCGATCCCGGTCTCGTCCTGGAAGGCGACGAAGGACTGGATCAGCGGCGTCGTCAGCACGCCGCCGAAATCGGAGATGATCGTGCGCACGCTCAATCGCCGGCGTCGGAGAGGACCTCGTAGCGGCCGAGTCCAGGCCGACCCTCCAACGACCAGCGAAAGAAGGCGAGGTCGAGGCGGCGCTCGCCGAGCGGCAGCGAGGTGCCGCAGACGACGGCCCCGGCGACCCGCACCGGCGGGCGAGGCTCGCCGTCCCCCTCGGGCCAGAGCTCCAGGGTGGCGCGGAGCTGACGGCCCTGCTCGTCGTAGTGGGTCGACAGCAGCGGCTCGCGGATCACGGTCAGCTCGCCCTCGGGGTCCGCCAGGGCGGCCCTCAGCTCCTCGTCGCCGTGGTCGGTGGCGCCGCGTGGCCGGGCTCCGCGCAGGGCGAGGATGCCGCCGTCGGCGAAGGCGATCGCGATCGCGCGGGTCACCGAGACCTCCTGCGGCTCGGGGTCGGAGACCGCATCGGAGCGGATGCCGAGGCAGGAAATCGTCCGCGTCCCCTTGCTCCCGCGCACCTCGCCGCGCACCCGGCAGACGGCGAGCTCCTCGGTGCCGGTACGCTCGCCGCGCAGGCTGACCGGCGCCCCGAGCCGCGAGATCTCGAGCTCCAGCCCGACCCCGTCGAGCTCCAGCCCGACGGCGGCGTCGCCGCCGGTTTCGGAATGGCGCGGCTGGGCCTCGCTGGTCGCCGCGACGACGTCCTCGTGGTCGAACACGATCGCGGCCCCGGAGGGCCGGCAGGTGCCGAAGAGGCCCCGCTCGGGATCGGCGAAGTCGAATCCCATCATGAGGGCGGCAGGCGCGGGCGCTCGGCGCCGTTGCCCTGGTTCTCCTCGACCCGGTCCTCGCCGGGCACCTCGCGGGCGCTGCCCTCGAAGTCGTGAGGCCTGCGGCCGCCGGCGGGTTCCCCGTAGCCGCCGCCCGGAGGACCGTATGCCCCCGCGGGGCCGACCAGGACGAAGCGGCGGCGCAGGTATCGGAACAGCCCGCGCCTCAGCAGGGCGCGGCTGGGGGGGATGAGCAGCAGCAATCCGCCGATGTCCGTGATGAATCCCGGGGTGAGCAGCAGCGTCCCGCCCACGGTGACCATCAGCCCGTCGGCCACCTCGCGGCCGGGGAAGCGGCCCTCGGCGATCGCGGCATTGAAGCGCCGCCAGGCCGCCCGTCCCTGATGGCGCAGCAGCATCGATCCGAGCACCGCGTCGGCGAGCAGCAGCGCGATCGTCGGCAGGACGCCGATCAGCTCGCCGACCTTGATGATCACGTAGATCTCGGCGATCGGCACGGCTATGAACAGCACGATCAGGATGCCCATGGGCAGCGCAGCCTAGATGAGTAATCCCACTAGCTACGATGAGTGCATGGCTACTGAGAACGGAAGCGTGACCGAGGACGAGGTCCTCGAGGCACTGGAAGAGGTGATCGACCCCGAGCTGGGGCTGGACTTCGTCTCCCTCGGGCTCGTCTACGACGTCGAGATCGAGGGGCCAGAGGTCTTCGTGACGTTCACATTGACCACCCCCGCCTGTCCGATCGGACCCCAGGTCTCGGAGCAGATGCGGGAGTTCGTCGGCGAGCTCCCCGGGGTCGAGAAGGTGCACCCGAAGATGATCTTCACACCGCCCTGGTCCCCGGAGATGATGTCCGAGGACGCGAAGTTCGCGCTCGGGTACTAGGGGCCCCGCCTCGGGGGCGCCGTCTAGGGCGCCTTGCAGAAGTTGGCCGGGATCGGAGCCCCGCCGTCGAAGCTGCTGGACGCTCCGTCGGAGCCGTACTCCTCGGAGGCGCTGTGATGGGCCCCGTCGGCGGTCACGTAGTCGAGGTTGTAGATGACGTGCTGTGAGCCGCCGTCCTGGTAGCAGACGCCGAAGCTGAAGTCGCGCCCGCCGGGCTTCTTGTAGACGAGGTCGGTGAAGGTCTCGCTGCCGGGGGCGTCGACGTCGTTGGTCGAGAAGGTGCTGTTGGGGATCGTGTCGGCGGCTGCCCTCGCCCTGTTGCCGTTCGAATCGAAGACCCACAGGTCGAGGTCGATGTTGCCGCCGCTGGGCGGATTCGAGTCCCAGGTCAGGGTCGCGCGGACCAGCGAGGAAGTACCCGCGGCATGGTGCTTGTACTTCTTATGGCACCTTCTCTTTGCCTTCTTGCGCTTGTGGTGGGTCCTCTTCTTCTTTGCCTTCTTCAGGCACTTCTTCAGGCTCGACGCGGTCGCGGTTCCGCCGCCAGATGCGCTCGCCGACGCTCCCGCCAGCAGTCCGACCGCAAGCCCGAGGGTCGCCAGAAGCGCTAGCACTGCGATTCCCCGGTTCCCTCTCCTCATCGATCGCAAGCCTACACGCTGCAGCGCAAGCGCGGCTAGATCTGGACTGGGGTACTAGCCGCTTTCCGCCGGCGCCGGCCCCATCTCCTCGTCGACGTGCAGCGGAGCCGGTGTGAGCGCCGCTGCCGCGATCACCAGCGCGAACGCCAGCAATCGGGCGGTCAACCCGAGCGCCCCGTCCGGGAGCGGGTCGGCGAAGACGATCGGCCCGGCCGCGATCGTCACCGTGTTGGCGGTGACGCTGGTGACCGCGATCACCGGCACCGCGTCGCCGAGTTGCAGGCTGCGGGCCGAGACCAGAAGGCCGATCAGCGAGAGGGCCAGCACGGTCAGGGCGAGGGGGTTGACCAGGGTCGCCGCCACCCCGTCGCCGAGGCTGTGGCTGGCGCCCTTGATCGAGACGTCGGAGGCGCCCCAGAGCAGTCCGGCAGCGGCACCGAACAGAACCCCCTGGTGGTGGCGTCCCGAGGCGGCCGCCGAGACGGCGAAGCCGGCGGCGGCGACCAGCGCCACGTAGAGGGCGATCGTCGCCGCATCGAAGTCTGAGTGGGCACTGTCTCCGGCCCCGTTCAGGGTCGCGGCCAGGAAGGCGAGCCCGGCCGCGGCAAGGGCGACGCTGAACCACTCGCGGCGCGAGACCTCGAAGCCGAAGGCCCGGTCGGCGATCACGGTCAGCATCACCAGCCCACCCGCGATCACCGACTGCACGAGCGAGATCGGGGCCAGCGAGAGGGCCGCGGCGTGAAGGCCCCACGAGCCCATCGCGACGACGATCCCGAGCGTGTACCAGGGCGAGCGGAAGAGGACCAGCGAGCTGTGAACCGGGCGGCGGAAGTCGACCGCCGGCGCCTGCACGGCGCCGCGCTGCTTGTAGAGGAAGCCGACGATCGAGGTCAGGGCGGTGGCGACGGCCAGCCACAGACCCACCTGCACCGAGAGGGACATCGACCGAGCAGGGTAGCGGGGGCGCTTTGCCGCTCAGCTGGCCGGCGCCTCGGCCGGCTCCGACTTCTTGCGGTCCGGCTCGACAGCCTTCGCCGCCTCGGTCAGCTCCTCGATCGCGTCGGAGATCCCCTCGGCGAACTCCTCCAGGTCCTCCATCGCGTCGTAGTCGCCGAGCAGCCCGAAGTCGATGTGCCCGTGGTAGCTCATGATCGCGATCGCCAGGGCGTGGTTCTCGGGCAAGAAGGCGACCGGGAAGACGTCCTCGAGCTCGCGGCCCAGGACATAGAGCGGGACCTGCGGGCCAGGGACGTTGGTGACGATCAGGTTGAAGAGCCGGGTCGAGAAGTTGATCCGCGACGCCTGGGCGAGCAGGGTGGGGGGAGCGAAGTCGTTGAAGCGGGAGATCACCTCGGCGCCCAATGCCTGCTTGGACTGCTTCAGCTCCCCCATCGCCTCGCGGACGATCTGGAGCCGGCGCACCGGGTCCTCGACGTAGACCGGCAGCGGCCCTCGCATCGCCGCGATCCGGTTGCCGAGCCCGCCCTGGTCGTCCTCGGTCCTGATCGAGACCGGCACCAGCGCCCGCAGCTCCAGGCCCTCGGTCTTGATCCCCCGCTTCTGCAGCCATCCGCGCAGCGCACCGGCCACCACCGCCAGCACCACGTCGTTGACGGTGCCGCCGAGGGCGTCCTTGATCCGCTTGAAGTCGGCCAGCTCCGATCGAATCCAGACGAAGCGGCGGTGCGAGCCGATCTCGGCGTTGAGCGGGACCTCGGGCGCCGGGTTGGCGAAGTTCCACGCCACCTCACCCAGAGCCTCGAGCGAGTCGGCGACCCGGCGCAGGGCAGGCTCGGGGTGCTGGATCGCGCTCAGCAGCCGGCCGCCGAGCTTCAGCGGCGCCACCGCCGCGTCGCTCACGCCGCGGGACAGAAGCTGTGTCGTCGAGGGCACCGGGCTCGGAACCCAGTCCTGCTCGGCCTCGGCCGGCTCCGGTACCGGCTTGACGTCGAACAGCACGGTGGCGATGTCGACTCCGGCGACCCCGTCGACCAAGGCGTGATGGGTCTTCGAGAGAAGCGCGAAGCGGTTGCGCTCCAGGCCCTGCACCAGCCAGAGCTCCCAGAGCGGCTTCGAGCGGTCGAGCTGCTGCGAGAAGACGCGCCCGGTCAGGCGGCGGAGCTGGTCCTCGGAGCCGGGGGCGGGCAGGGCGGTGTGGCGGACGTGGTAGCTGAGGTTGAAGGTGGGGTCGTCGGACCACAGTGGCCGGCCGGCCTCCAACGGCGGGAAGACGAGCTTCTGGCGAAAGCGCGGAACCAGCTCGAGCCGGGAGCGAACGTGGTCGAGGAAGTCGTCGTAGCGCGGCGGCGGCCCCTCGAAGATCAGCACCGCCCCGACGTGCATGTGGCTGGATGACGTCTCGTTGGTCAGAAAAGAGGCGTCGATCGAGGTGAGGCGGTCGAGATGCGACTGCTTGCTCATCCTGGGACTACCCTACCGCCGCCAAGCAGGCGAATTGGGCGATCGAGACCCTCGCTACCCTTTGCGCGATGCCTCCCTCCGCGCCCTCAGGCGCCACCGAGTCGGCGCCGAAGAAAGTCCTGCTCGCGGCGCCGCGCGGCTACTGCGCGGGCGTCGATCGCGCCGTGCAGGCGGTCGAGAAGGCGCTCGACCTCTACGGCCCGCCGATCTACGTGCGCAAGGAGATCGTCCACAACAAGCACGTGGTGCAGGAGCTGAGCAAGCGTGGCGCGATCTTCGTCGACCAGGAGACCGAGGTGCCGGAGGGAGAGAGGGTCGTCTTCTCGGCCCACGGCGTCGCCCCCACGGTCCACACCAACGCCGCCGAGCGCCGGCTGCGCACGATCGACGCAACCTGCCCGCTGGTGACCAAGGTCCACGTCGAGGCGCGTAAGTTCGCCGCCCAGGGCTACACGATCGTGCTGATCGGGCACCAGGGCCACGAGGAGGTCGAGGGGACGACCGGCGAGGCCCCCGACAGCATCGTCCTGGTCCAGAGCGCCGAGGAGGTCGGCGAGCTCGAGATCGAGGACCCCGACAAGGTCGCCTTCATCACCCAGACGACACTCTCGGTCGACGAGACCAACGGGATCATCGATCGCCTGCGCGAGCGCTTCCCGAACATCGTCAGCCCGAAGTCCGATGACATCTGTTACGCGACCACCAACCGGCAGATCGCCGTCAAGCAGCTGGCCCGCGAGTGCGACCTGGTGCTGGTGATCGGCTCGACCAACTCGTCCAACTCGAACCGCCTGGTCGAGGTTGCCCGCGAGCACGGCGCCGACTCGCACCTGATCGACAACCACATGCAGGTGCAGGAGGACTGGCTCGAGGGGGTGGAGACGGTCGGCATCACCTCTGGGGCCAGCGCTCCGGAAGAACTGGTCGAGCGCTTGGTCGAGCTCTTCCGCCAGCGGGGCGCCGAGGATGTCTCCGAGCTGCGCACCGTCGACGAGGATGTGCGCTTCATGCTCCCGAAGGAGATCCGCACCGAGCTGGCGGGACGCGCCTAGGAGCTAGGCGAGGGCCGTCTCGGGCAGCCGCTCGCACAGCTCCCGCACCGACTCGAAGACCTCCGCCGCCCCGGCGTCGCGAAGCTCAGCCGCCGAGAAGCCACCGGTGAGCACGGCCAGCGTCTGCACCCCGGCCCGCTTCGCGGCCTCGACGTCCCAGGTGGTGTCGCCGACCATGATCCCCTCGTCGGCGCCGACCTTCTCCAGCGCCGCGTGGACGAGGTCTGGCTCGGGCTTGGTCGCCTCGACGTCGGCCGAGGTGGTCCAGGCGTCGACGATCTCACGGGCGTCGAGGAGGTCGAGGTAGTGGTCGACCTCGTCCCGCTTGGCGGAGCTGGCGAGCACCACCGAGTCCTGGGTCTCGCGAAGGCTGAGGATCAGCTCGCGGGCGCCGTCCATCGGCTCCACCTCGTCGATCAGCTCGCCATATAGCTCCTTTTCGGCTTCGCGCACGGCATCGCCCCGATCGGAGTCGAACCCCTCGCCGGCCAAAGCAGCGACGAGCTGGTCGCCTCCCATGCCGATGTGACGGTGGATCCGCCAGACCGGAAGCGTGACGCCATGGGCGCGGAAGGCGCGGAACCAGGCGATCGCGTGCTGGTAGTTGGTGTCGACGAGGGTTCCGTCGATGTCAAGGATCGCGGCGGCGGCCATGAACTCGACCTACCCGGCGCCACCGCCTACCATTCTCAGAATGGCCACCATGCCGAAGCTCGAACCCTCGGCGGTGGCCGAGGTCGCGGAGGAGCTGCGGACCAACATCACCGCGGCGGTCAAGGTCTCCGACCGGGTGCTGCGGGATCTGCTGGCGGCGCTGCTAGCCGAGGGGCACGTCCTGATCGAGGATCACCCCGGGGTCGGCAAGACGGCGCTGGCCCGGTCCCTTGCCCGCTCGATCGACGCCGAGTACGCGCGAATCCAGTGCACGGTCGACCTGCTGCCCGCCGACGTCGTCGGAGCCAACGTCTTCGACCAGCGCGAGGCGCGATTCGAGTTCCATCCCGGCCCGGTGTTCGCCAACGTGGTCCTGGTCGACGAGATCAACCGCGCCTCCCCCAAGACCCAATCGGGGCTTCTCGAGTGCATGCAGGAGCGCCGGGTCACCGTCGAGGGCCAGAGCCACGAGCTCGCGCGGCCCTTCCTCGTCGTCGCCACCCAGAACCCCGTCGAATACGAGGGCACCTATCCGCTGCCGGAGGCGCAGGTCGACCGCTTCATGGTCCGGATCTCGCTCGGCTATCCGAGCGGCCCCGACGAGGCCGACATGCTCTCCGAGCACGCCGAGCGCGACCGGGTCCTCGACCTGCGCCCGGTCACCGACCTGGGCAAGGTCGCTGCGGCCCAGGCCGGGGTCGCCGCGATCCACGCCAGCGAGCCGCTGCGCCGCTATGTCGTCTCGCTCTGCGAGGCAACCCGGGACGACGCCCGGGTCGAGCTCGGCGCCAGCCCGCGCGCGAGCCTGATGCTCTTCCGCGCCGCCAAGTCCGCCGCGGCGATGGCGGGCCGCGATCACGTGCTGCCCGACGACGTCCAGTCGCTGGCCTATTCCGTGCTCGAGCACCGGCTGCTGATGCGACCGGGGGCCGGGCCCGACGAGCGGCGGGCCGTGATCGCCTCCGCCCTGGAGAAGGTGCCGGCGCTGTGAGCGAATAGGCGCGATGAGCCGGATGCGCGCCACCGGGATGCTCGCAGCCGCGCTGCTGCTCTCCGGCGGCGCATTCGACTCGCCCTCGCTCTACGTCCCCGGGATCGGCCTCGCCCTGGTCGCGGCGATCACATTCGCCTGGGTCGGGCTCGCGGCCCGTGGGGCCGGCGCCGAGCGCCTCCGGGGCCCGTGGAGCGTGGTCGAGGAAGAGCCGTATCCGCTGCGGATCGAGGTGCGCAGGGGCCGCCTTCCAGGTCCCGGGGGAGAGGTGGTCGATCCTCTGCTCGACGACCCGGTCCCGGTCGCCGCGGGGTTCGAGGGCGAGCTGGAGGTCGAGACCCGGTTCGCCCGCCGCGGCCGCCGCGAGCTGGCGCCGGTGGTGCAGCGGATCCGCGACCCGTTCAGCCTTCGCAGCATCGACGTGGCGGGGTCGGACAGGGCCGAGCTGCTGGTTCTGCCCCGGGTCGAGCCGGTCATCGCCCCGGCCGAGACCGGGGGGCTCTCGCGCCAGGGCGGGGAGGGAAGCAGCCGCGGCGACGACGCCGGGCTCGACGCCGAGGCGGTCGACTTCGAGATCGACGGCCTGCGGCCGTACCGGGCCGGCAGCCCCGCCTCGCGGATCCACTGGCGCAGCGTCGCCCGCAGCGGGGAGCTGCTCGAGCATCGTCTGGTCTCCGGTGGCGGCTCGGATCCGCTGGTGGTCCTGGACGCCCACGAGCCGAGCGACCCCGAGTCGCTGGACCGGGCGGTGCGCGCGACCGCCTCGCTCTGCCTGCACCTGGCGCACAGCGGCGGCTGCACCCTGCTGCTGCCCGGCGAGTCACGGCCGCGCCGGCTCGACCGAACCCTGCGGGGATGGCCCGAGCTGCACGCCCGCCTGGCGCTGGTCGAAAGGACGCGGCGGTCGCCCACTTTCCACGGCCGTCGCTCGGGCGCCGTGTACTGGGTCAGCGCCGCCGCCGGCGCCGCGCGCACGGCCGCACGCGCCGGCTTGGTCAGCGGCTACCTGGTCACCCCCGGCGAGGCTCGCGATTCCGATGCCTTCGCGGTAGCCGGCTGCCGCGGCCGAGCGCTGGAGGCCGAACGCGAACGCACGCTGGTGCGGGCGGCATGAACGACGTCGCCACGCTCCGTCTCAGGCTGGTCGGGTTCGCGGCCCTCGCCGCATTCACCGCCGCGAACTGGATGGTGCTGGTCGACGACCCGCCGATCGGCGCGGCGGCGCTGGCGACGCTCTGCGCGGTGGCCGGCGCCGCCGTCCTGGCCGCAATCGCGGTCAGGGTGCCGACTCGCTGGCAGGCCTCGGTCCTGTCCGTGATCGCCGCGCTCGGCGTCCTCGCCGGGGTCGCGGTCGCGGTCGGCCTGCCGGCGCGGCTGCTGGCGCCCTCCGGCTGGGGTGAGCTGCTGTCGAACCTCGGCGACGGAATCGCCTCGCTCGGGAGCGCCGACTACCCCTACAAGGGCGGCGACGAGTGGTCGCGCCTGGCGCTGCTTCTGGGCCTTGCCCCGTTCCTGGCCCTGGCGGCGGCGCTCGCCTTCTGGCCCGGCGCCGGGCGCCACCGTCTGCGCCGCGGGCTGGGCTTGGTCGTGCTGCTGGCCGCCTACGGAACCGCGGTGACCGTGGCCTCGCCCGGGCAGCCGTTGCTGCGCGGGTCGGCGCTGTTCGCCCTGATCGCCGCCTGGATCTGGCTGCCGGCCCTTGGCCGCCACGGCGCCAGAGCGGCGCTCGTGATCCTCACTGTCGCCGGCCTGGCGGCGATCCCGCTGGCCGGCAGGCTCGACGCCGGGGAGCCGTGGCTCGACTACCGCCACTGGGACTGGAGCGGGTCGCCCCTCGCCAAGACCGAGAGCTTCGATTGGAATCACACCTATGGCCCGCTGGATTGGGCGCGCGACGGCCGCACCCTGCTCGAGGTGAAGAGCGACGTCCCGCACTACTGGTCGACCCAGGTGCTTCCGGACTTCAACGGCTACCGCTGGGTCTCCTCGCCGATCGGTCCTGCCGTCGACCTGCCGCCGGGCCCCGGCGGCGTCACCGCGCCGCTGAATCCGGATTGGATCGTCGGCGCCCGGTTCCAGGACCGGGCCCTGAGCAGCCAGGTCCTGGTCGGGACCGGGACGGTTCTGGCCGTCTCCGGCATCGAGGGGTCGCTGCGGACCCCGGAGGGGGTGCTGAAGCGGGATGGGATGTCGAAGGGCGACAGCTACTCCATCCGCGCCTACGTGCCGCAGCCGACCCCGCGCCAGATGCGGGCGTCCGAGAGGCCCTATCCGCACCTCCTTGCGCGCTACACGACCCTGAGCGTCCCGCACCCGTTCTCGATTCCCCCCGCGCCCGGCGATCTGCACGGAGACCCGGAGGGAGTGAGGCTGAGCAGGGTCGAAACTCCGTTGCGCGGCAGCCCCGAATCACCCGCGGCGGCGGCGGTGATGCGGAATTCGCCGTACGCGCAGGCATTCGCGCTGGCGCAACGGCTCGCCGCCGGCCAGCCCACCTCCTATGACGTCGTCAGGGCGGTGCAGCGCCATCTGGACAAGTCATACACATACAGCGAGTCTCCGCCGCAGCGGAAGTTCCCCCTGCAGGCCTTCCTCTTCCGCGACGGGATCGGCTACTGCCAGCAGTTCTCGGGAGCGATGGCGATGCTGCTGCGCATGGACGGCATCCCTGCTCGGGTCGTCGGCGGGTTCGCCCCCGGCAAGCAGACCAAGGACGGCTTCCTCGTCACCGACTTCGATGCCCACTCCTGGGTCGAGGTCTACTTCAACGGGATCGGCTGGGTCACGTTCGACCCGACGCCCCCGGCCGCACCCGCGGTCTCGCGCTTGGCCTCGCTGCGCGGGCTGGCGCTGCCGGCGACCGGGCTCGGTTTTCGCAGCGGGCTCAGCCCGGTCAGCCAATCCGACAGCGGCGCAAAGCCGCGGGCGGACGGGTCGGCAGGGTCCTCGAGCGGTTGGCTGATCGCGGCGATCGCCGTGCTGGCCGGGCTGACGATCGGCATCTGGGCGGCGCTCGCGAGGCTCACCCGGGCCCGGCGCCGTCGCCGCGCGACGTCGCCCGAGACCCTGGCCGAGGCCCAGGCCGTGGAGCTTCAGACGGCTGTGGCGCAGCTTCTGCGCCCGCCGCTTCACGGCAACACCCTGCGGGTGCTCGAGAACCGGCTCCGCAACGCCGCCGGGCCCCGGGCCGGCGCCTATGCGGCGCGGCTGCAGGACTGCCGCTACGGCAGCGAGCCGACTGCGCCGCCCGGGGGCGCGGAACGCCGGGCGGTGCGCCGCGCCCTGGCCGCCGGCGGGGGCCTGAAGGCCAAGCTGCGCGCCTGGCGCCTGATGCCTCCCGGCGGCCCGGCGCCGCTGAGATGACTAGGGAACTCCGGCCGCGAAGCTGACCGACCAGAGCAGCAGCTCGCCCTCGATCGGCTCGATGCTGAGCCGGTGGGCCTCGTGGCGCTGGTGCGACGCCAGCTCATACAGCCCGGCGCCGGAGATCGCGATCGCCTCACCCGCCTCGCCGTCCAATCCGACCCGGACCTTGCCCTCGCCCTCGAAAGTCGCGTGCGCCCCGCCGGCGCTGTAGTCGAGCGCAAGGCCCGGGCTTGCCTCGCCGATGACAAGCGGCCTGCCCTCTTCGCCCGGGAAGACCTCCTCGCTCGGCGGCATCACCGAGGCCCCCGGCGCGTCGGTGGCCCGCAGCGGCTGCATCGGCGCCGGCAGGTTGCGCAGCGCGTCGAGTTCGCGCAGCTCCTCCTGGATCGCCCCCTCGGTCGCCGCGTACTCACCCTCTCCGAAGTGAAACCAGCTCAGGGCTCCGCCACGCCCCCAGAGGAACAGGCTCGGCCAGCCCTCGCAGCCGTAGTCGAACCACATCTCGCGCTCGGAGTCGATCGCGACCGGATGCGAGACGCCGAGCCGCGCCAGCCCGGCGGCGACGGTCGCCGGCTCCGAGCCGAAGGGAAAGCGGGGGGCCTGGACGCCGATCACGGTCAGCCCGGCATCGGAATAGCGCCGGTGCCACTCCAGGGGATAGGGCAGCGCCCGCACGCTGTTGAGCTGGGCGAAGTCGAGGAAGTGGACCAGCACCGGTCCCGACGCAGTCAGGCGCGGCATCGGGTCGGGGGCTTCGCCGACCCACTCGACAGCCGGCGGCAGGTCGGGCGCTGCTATGTCGGATCGCTGCGGGCGCACCGGGACATCATCGCGGCCGCTTCGCCGCCTGACGTGCCAGGTGGCGACACTCTGCGTCGTCACCTCTACATAAACTGCTCCCACACCGACGAATGGGAGACAACGTGATGACCATCTGGCAGCGAATCGAAGACGCCCGGGATCGCTGGAACGTCCTGCAGCATCCCTTCTACCTGCGCTGGAGCGCCGGTGAGCTGAGCCGCGAGGAGCTGGCGAGCTACGCGGGCCAGTACCGCCACGCCACCGAGGCGATCGCCCGCCTCAGCCGCCAGACGGCCGACGCCGCCCCCGACGAGGAGCGGCCGGCCCTGCTTCGCCATGCCGAGGAGGAGGCCGATCATGTGGCGCTGTGGGACGGCTTCACCGACGCCGTGGGCGGCGAGATCGGCGCCGAGCCGACGCCGGAGACGCGCGAGTGCGTCGCCGAGTGGACGTCGGACGGTGGCCTTCTGCCCTCGATGGTCCGCCTCTACGCGATCGAGAGCGGCCAGCCGGAGATCTCGCGGATCAAGCGGGAGGGGCTGGCCGAGCACTACGGAGTCGGTGACGGTGAAGGCAACGCCTACTTCCGGGTCCACGAGCGACTCGACGTCGAGCACGCGGAGGCCGGCAGGGAGCTGATCGAGCGCCACCTGGACGGCGCCGACGAGGACGCGCTCGTCGCCGCGGCGGAGTCCGCCTTCCGCTCCAACTGGCGCCTGCTCGACGGCGTCGTAGGGACGAGTGACCCGCCGCTCGCGCTGGCTCGACCGGATCATCGGCGTGGTGCTCGGCGTGGCGCTGGGGCTCGGCGTCGTCGTCTTGTTCGTCTTCGAGGGCAGCGAGGGGACGATCGACGCGCCGCGAATCTCGGGGATCCAGAACCAGGGCCGCTCCGGCTCAGGGGGCGGCGGCGCGCAGCAGCTGCCGTTGGTCCGCATCGTCGACGAGCGGCCCCCCGCGAGCGGCCCGGTGCTGCTCGACTTCAAGCAGGGCAAGGCGGCCCGCTTCGCGGTAGACACGAATACGGGCGTCGGAATCGCGATCGAGGGCTATGGGGTCGACCGGATCCTCGAGCCGGGGCGGAGCGTGGTCTCCTTCCCGGCGACCAAATCGGGCCAGTTCCCGGTAGTGGTCGCGGAATCGAAGATCAGCGTCGCGACGATGCGGGTGGCGCCTCGATGAGGCACGCCGCCTAGAATCGCGCCGTGGCTGCGCCCCGCCGACAGGGCTCGATCGCACGCTCGGCTGCGCTGATCGCGCTGGCCGCCCTCGCGGTCCACCAGCTTCGCTACCTGCTCGCCTACGGCTCCGACTCCGGCCGGCAGCTCTCCGAGCAGGGGCACGCATACCTGCTCCAGGCCCTGCCGCTGCTGATCGGCTTTGCGGCGGCGACGCTGGCCGCCGGCCTGGTCCGGGCGGCGCTGCGGTCGCGTCCCGGCCGTTCCCCGATCGCCCC
Organism: uncultured Solirubrobacterales bacterium; assembly: GCA_963772265.1. Taxonomy (GTDB): domain Bacteria; phylum Actinomycetota; class Thermoleophilia; order Solirubrobacterales; family 70-9; genus Mayfieldus. Next base: position 212,925 of record CAVYWS010000004.1, read on the forward strand.
CTTGCATCGCCGCCTCGCCCTCTACGCCGCGGCGGTCGCAACCGTCTTCGTGGTCCAGGAGACGCTCGAGGGGGCCGTCTTCGCCGGCCACGCCGCTGGCCTTGCCGCCGCGCTCGGCTCGGGGGGCTGGATCGCGCTGCCGCTTGCCGTCGTCCTCGGCGCCGTCTGCGCCGCGTTGGACGGCGGCTTCGCGAGGCTCGAGCTTCTCTTCTCCGCGGTCCGCGGCGAGCCCGTGCGGCTCCGCGCCCCGCGCCGCCTCGGCCCTTCCTCGACGACCATCACCGTCCCGCTCGCTTCGCTGCCCCTGGCATTCGGGCTGGCCCGCCGCCCTCCGCCTTCGTTCTCCTGAGCAGGCGCCGTATCAGCGGCGGCAATCCGGCCCACACCGGAGAGGACGGAGCGGGCCACGAGCGAAGGAGAAGGCAAATGTCTGATCGAATGAGGATCGGCGGCGGAGTCGTGCTGGTCGCTGCCGCGGTGGTGCTGTTCCTGGTCCTGCGGGGCGGGGGATCGAGCGATTCCGGGAAGGGCTTGACCGTGAACGGCAAGGCGGTCAAGGGGACACCGACGATCCGCGTCAAGAACGGCGAGCCTGTGGGTGGAGTCGAGAAGCTCGAGGTGAAGAGCGGGAGCGCCGGTTCGCTTCCGCGTCACCTCGGACATCGAGGGCGAGGTACACGTCCACGGCTATGACTACGAGAAGCCGATCAAGGCCGGGGGGAGCGTCAGCTTCGACTTCCCGGCCAAGCTGGAGGGCGGATTCGAGATCGAGATGCACCACGGAGGCGGCGAGAACGTGATCGCCGAGCTCCAGGTGGAGCCCGGTTGATGGGCGTCCGGGAGGCGAGGAGGGTGGCGGTATCGGGGCCGCGCTGGCGGCAGCGGTCGCGATGCTCGCCTTCCCGCAGCTCGCGTCCGCGCACGCGCTGGCGTCGCGTCAGGACCTGCCGATTCCCGCCTGGCTGTTCGCCTGGGGGGCATCGGTGGTGTTGATCGTCTCCTTCTTCGCCCTCTCGGTGCTCTGGAAGGAGCCGCGATTCGAGCGCGAGGACTGGCGCCCGGGCCCCTCGGGGCTCTCCCGCCTGCTGCTCAACCGCCTCGGCGAGGTCCTGGCCGGCGCTGATCGGGGTTGGACTGCTCGGGCTGGCGATCTGGACCGGCCTGCACGGAACCGAGGCCCCGGACCGGAACTTCTCGCTCACCTTCCTTTTCATCACCTGCTGGCTCGGCTTCGCCCTGTTCAGCGTCCTGCTCGGAGACGTCTTTCCGCCCTTCAGCCCGTGGCGGGCGATCGGCCGCGCCGTCGGCGGGGCCTTTGAGGCGCTGACAGGCCAGCGCCCGGCGCACCTTCGATACCCAGACCGCCTCGGCCGCTGGCCGGCCGCCGCCGGCCTGGTCGCATTCGTCTGGCTCGAGCTGGTCTACGGGACCGGCGGCGGTCTCGGGCGGCCTGACTCCGCACGCCACCGCGGTCGCCGCGTTCGTCTACAGCGCCTACACGCTGGCGATGATGGCCGTGTTCGGAACCGAGGAGTGGTCGCGGAACGGCGAGACGTTCTCGGTCTACTTCAACATGTTCTCCCAGCTCTCGGTGTTCGAGGTCCGGGACGGCGAGATCGGGCGGCGGCGGCTGTTCTCGGGCGCGGCGAGATGGGCGACCGTCCCCGGCTCGATCGCGGTGGTCATCGCCTCGATCGCGACCACGAGCTTCGACGGCGCCCAGGAAGGGGTGCTCAAGGACGCGATCAACAGCAGCTTCAACCGCCTGGTCGACGCCGGGGTCGGCCTGGTGACCGCGCTGCGGCTCGACCAGTCGATCTACATGGCACTCTGCATCGTCGCGGTCTCGGCCCTCTACCTGCTCGGCGTGCAGGGCATGCGGACGATCCGCAACGCCCCCGCGGCGGCGCGGCTGCGGCAGGGCTTCGCCCACACCCTGATTCCGATCGCCTTCGCCTATCTGGTCGCCCACTACTTCAGCCTCTTCGTCTTCCAGGAGCAGGCCCAGTTCACCTATCTGCTCTCAGACCCGCTGGGCGTCGGGCTCGAACGTCTTCGGAACCGCGGGCAGCGGGATCGACTACGGGATCATCAGCTCGAACGCGATCTGGTACGTCCAGGTCGGGGCACTGGTGATCGGCCACGTCTGCGGGCTGACGATGGCCCACGACCGGGCAACCGCCTACTGGAAGGACTATCAGCAGGCATCCCGCTCGCAGCTCTGGATGCTCGCCGTGATGGTCGGGTTCACCTGCTTCGGCCTCTATCTGCTCTCGCAGGCGAATCAATGACCGCCGCCCTTGATCCGAAGCGGCTTCAGAGGGGTAGTGGATACTGACGTCGATGGCGACCCTGGTCCCACTCGCCCACACAGGCCACTGGCTCTGGCTCCTCTACGTGCCGCCGGTGCTCGTCGTCGTGATCTCGATAGTGCGCACGACCAGGGCCGAGCGGCGCGCCGAGCGGCGCGAGCGGGAGGACGAGGCGGCGGGCGGGCGTCCGGAGCGACGGGAGCCGAGCGCTTGAGCCGGCTCTCACGGGGGGTCCTTGTCGCGGCCTGCATCGTGCTGCCCGCGGCCGCGGCGGCGCCCGCCGGCGCGAAGCTGACCAAGAGCTACTGCCACCCGACCGGCGACTACTGCCTGGGGGTGCGCAAGCACGCGGGCAAGGTCCATCTCGAGATCACGACGCCGAGCCTCACCGCCAGCTACGGGCTCTGCGCGAGGCGGGTCGTCAACGGAACCCGCGAGTGCCATCACTTCCGCTTCAAGCAGGCAGACGGCGGCCTGAGCCGGTCGCGGGTCGACTTCCAGGTTCGCTTCGGGGGGCCGCCGAGCGGCCGCTACTGCGCGACCTGGAAGTACGGGGGCTCGAGGCTGCACACGCTGTGCTTCTCCTATAAGCGCAGGCTCTCTGGACCACGGTCCTCGCCGTAACAGCCGCTTCGCGCCCCGTCACCGCAGCTTCACAGGACCGTCACCCGATCTTCACCCGGAGCACTCGGCGAGAGCGCAAATTGCAGGCGAAAAGCTGACCTGCTCCTAAACGACGGGAGGAATGATGCAGGGGAGATTGTCGAGGCGGCAGCTGCTTCAGGCGGGTGCGTTGGCGGCCGGTGGGACGGCGTTGGCGGCGGCCGCGCCGGGCGCCGGAGTGGGGGATGCGCGGCGACATGCGCCCCGGTTCGGGGCGCTCGCCCCCGACCCCGGCGGCGTCCTCGATCTGCCGCCCGGCTTCAGCTACCGGATCATCGCCGCCGCCGGAGACACCGTGCGCGGCACGACGACTCCGGGCAACCCCGACGGCGCCGCGGCATTCGCCTGGCAGGGCGGCGGCACCGTGCTCGTTCACAACCACGAGCTCGACGCCGGGGAGGGCCCGCCGGTGGGTGGCCGCCGGCCCTATGACTCCCAGCCCGGCGGAACCACGGCGATCGTTCTCGACCGCGACCGAAACGTGGTCGACCAGTTCGTCGTCTCGAGCGGCACGATCAACAACTGCAACGGCGGCGCCACACCGTGGGGAACCTGGTTGACCTGCGAGGAGGACCTGACCGGCGGCCACGCGGTCGAGGGGCACGGCTACGTCTTCGAGGTCGACCCGCGAAGCCCCGAGGACGAGCTCTCGCGGACGCCGATCCGAGGGATGGGCATGTTCTCCCACGAGGCGCTTGCGCTCGACCCGGCGACCGGGATCGTCTATCTGACCGAGGACGACTTCCGGGGCAGGGTCGACAAGGCCGATCCGCACCGCGACAGCCGATCGGCCTTCTTCTACCGCTATCTCCCCGACGACCGCAGCCCGCGGCGCGGCGCCCTGCAGGCCGGGGGCACGCTGCAGGCGCTCGCCATCGATCACCTGCCGCGCCTCAACATGGACTTCGACCGGCCCGACCGCCGGCTCGGCGTCGTCTGGCGCACGGTGGACCCGGCGATCGCCCACGACGACGCGCTCGCCAAGGGCTGTGCCCGCTTCAACCGGCTCGAGGGCTGCATCTTCGGCGGCGGCGCGACCTGGTTTGCCGACACGGTCGGCGGAGAGCACCACCTCGGTCAGGTCTATCGCTACATCCCGGGCACAGAGACGCTGGAGCTGTTCCTCGAGCCGACGCAGAAGCGAAGGATGCAGAGCCCGGACAGCCTCACGATCGCCCCCTGGGGGGACCTGCTCTTCTGCGAGGACGGACGCGGTCACGACCGGCTGATGGGCATCGATCCCAACGGCGCCACCTATGAGCTCGCCGCAAACCGGCTCAACGACGACGAGCTCACCGGCCCCTGCTTCTCACCCGACGGCCAAACGCTGTTCCTCAGCATCCAGGAGGCCGGGATCACCTTCGCGATCTGGGGCCCGTTCGCGACTCCGGCACCGCAGCGAAAGCGATTGATGGCCGCGGCCTCCCCGGGCCCATACGGCCCCTCGCTGGGGCCCGAAGGCGCCGAGTTCGCGCTTCGCAACGGGATCGGCCGCCTCGAGGCGGCCGCCTTCCAGCGACTCTACGGGCTGCCCTTCTAGGCCGAGCCCAGAAGCTCGCCGAGGCGCCGCTCGAGCGCGCCCGAGACCTCGTCCCGCACCCGGCCCTCGGCGAGACGCTCGACCAGGGCTTCCATGAAGGCCTGGATGATCAGCCGCCGCGCCTCAGCCTCGGGCAGGCCGCGGGCGCGCAGGTAGAAAAGCTGATCGCGATCGATCTGGGCGACGGCGGCGGCGTGCGTGCAGCGCACGTCGTTGGCCTCGATCTCCAGGCCGGGAATCGCATCGGCGTGAGCCTTGGTCGAGAGAAGAAGATTGCGGCTCTCCTGGAAGGCATCGGTCTGCTGGGCACCCGGGTCGACGCGGATCATTCCGCGCCAGACCGCGGTCCCGCGATCGGCCAGGACGCCGCGGAAGGCGAGGTCGGATGTCGTGTTGGGGGCGGCGTGCTCCTGGGTCGTGTCGAAGTCGAGGTGCTGGCGGCCGCCGCCGGCGTAGGCGCCGGTCACCTTGGCTTCGGCCCCGGGCCCGGCGAGCTTGGTCTCCATCCGCACCTTCCCGCGCGCCGACCCGAAGCCCAGCGCCGTCCAGTCAAGCGAGCCGTCGCGGCCCACCTCCGCCCGCTGGGTGGCGAAGATCCAGCTGGCCTCGGAGATGTCCTGGGTGCAGACGTAGCGCAGCCGGGCGCCGTCGCCGACCCGCAGCTCGACGACGCTGTTGAGCAGCGCGTCGAGCTCGTCGTCGTCGGAGCCGTAGCCCTCCCAGACCTCGGCCTCGGCGCCCTCCTCGAGCACGATCAGGGTCCGCCAGTTGAGCGCCGTGCCGGCGGCCGACTGGATCGCTGAGATCTCGATCGGATCGGGCACCGTCACCCCCCGCGGCACGTAGACGAGCACGCCGCTGTCCCAGCCCGCGTCGTTGCGGGCCACGAACGGGTCCTCGATCGAGACCAGCGAGCCGAGATGCTCGCGCAGGGTCTCTCCACGCTCTGTCAAGGCGACGTCGAGCGGCAGCACCAGCGCCCCGGCCTCGGCGGCGCCTCCGTCCTCGATCTCGACCATGCCGTCGGCCGGCTCGTAGGCATCGAGATCGAGCCCCTCGAGATCGGTGAACTCCCAGCCCTTCCTCTTCGCGTCCGGCAAAGGCAGCTCGCTCGCCAAAGAGGCGCCCTTGCGGCGCCTCTCGGTAAGCCAGTCCGGCTCTGCGCGAGCGGCGACGGGGCTAGCCAATCGAGCCTTCCATCTGCAGCTCGATCAGCCGGTTGAGCTCGACCGCGTACTCCATCGGCAGCTCCTTGGTGACCGGCTCGATGAAGCCGTTGACGATCATCTTCGAGGCCTCTTCCTCGTCGAGCCCATGCGCCTGCAGGTAGAAGATCTGCTCGTCGCCGATCTTCGACACCGTGGCCTCATGGCCGACGTCGGCGTCGTTCTCGTCGATGCGGATCGTCGGGTAGGTGTCGGAGCGCGAGTCCTCGTCGAGAAGCAGCGCATCGCAGACCACCTTCGAGCGCGACTCCGTGGCGCCCTTGCCGACCTCGAGCAGACCGCGGTAGGTGCTCCGCCCGCCGTCCTTGGAGATCGACTTGGCGAAGATCGAGGAGGTCGTGCGGGGGGCGGCGTGGATGATCTTGCCGCCGGCGTCCTGGTGCTGGCCGTCGCCGGCGAAGGCGATCGAGAGGATCTCGCCGTGGGCCTCGGGCCCGAGCAGGTAGACGCTGGGGTACTTCATCGTCAGCTTCGAGCCGAGGTTGCAGTCGACCCACTCCACCGTCGCGCTCTCCTGCGCGATCGCGCGCTTGGTGACCAGGTTGTAGACGTTCTGGGACCAGTTCTGGACCGTCGTGTAGCGGATCCGTGCACCGGGCTTGGCGATCAGCTCGACCACCGCCGAGTGCAGCGAGTCGGTCGAGTAGACCGGCGCCGTGCAGCCCTCGATGTAGGTGACGTCGGAGCCCTCCTCGGCGATGATCAGGGTGCGCTCGAACTGGCCCATGTTCTCGGTGTTGATCCGGAAGTAGGCCTGCAGCGGCATCGTCGACCTTGACGCCCTTCGGGCACGTAGACGAAGGAGCCGCCGGACCAGACCGCGGAGTTGAGCGCCGCCAGCTTGTTGTCGTTGGGTGGGATCACCGTCGCCCAGTACTCGCGCACGATGTCCTCGTGCTCGCGCAGAGCCGTGTCCATGTCGGTGAAGATCACGCCCTGCTTCTCGAGCTCCTCGCGCACCTGGTGGTAGACGACCTCGGACTCGTACTGGGCGCCGACGCCGGAGAGGAACTTGCGCTCCGCCTCGGGGATGCCGAGGCGGTCGAAGGTCTTCTTGATGTCGTCGGGGACCTCACTCCAGTCGCGGCTGTTCTTCTCCGAGGCGCGGACGAAGTAGTGGATGTCGTTCCAGTCGATCTGGCCCAGGTTCCCGCCCCACAGCGGCGTCGGGCGGGACTCGAAATGCTGGTACGCCTTGATCCGGAAGTCGCGCATCCACTGCGGCTCGCTCTTGTATTCGGAGATCGACTCGACGACGTCGCGCGAGAGACCCTTCGGCGACTTGTAGGCGTAACCGGTCTCGGGATCGTGGAAGCCGAACTTCTCCTCGTAGTCGGCGTTGATCCCGGCGACCTTCTTTTGCTCGGCTACCGCAGCTGGGGTGGCGGTGGGGGTTGCCATATGGCTAATCGACCTCCAAGTGGATCGTTTCGTCCTCGATCGTGACCGGGAACGTCTCGACGGGAACGTAGGCGGGTAGCGTCTTCGGCCGGCCCGTGGTCAGGTCGAAGAGGGAGCCGTGGCGCGGGCACTCCACGGTACAGGCATCTGCGTCGAATTCGCCCTCGGCGAGGGGCCCGTCGTCATGCGAGCAGCGATCCTCGATCGCGTAAAGCGACCCGTCGCAGTTGAAGACGCCGATCTTGCGACCGTCGACCTCGACCAGCCGCATCTCTCCGGGCGTCAGCTCCGCCTCGGGGCAAACGGTGATCTTGTCGCTCACGTGTGTCGGCTCTCTTTGGGTTGTGCTTGTCGTCACTTAAAACCTACCTTCGCAGTCGGATTTTAGCGGGCGAGCGGTCGCACCCGCCGCTGAACCCGATCGGTCCCAGGTCGGTAACCCGATCAAGCCGCCGAAGTGGGAGCATCGAGATGGCGGCAGGCGAATGGTCAACGCCGTCGCGGACACGACGACAAGGAGGGTCCATGAGCGAGATGACGACATACGCCCCGGGGATTCCATGCTGGGTCGATCTGGCTTCCCCCGACATCGAGGCCTCGATCGGTTTCTACGGCGCGCTGCTCGGCTGGGACGTGCCGGAGAGCGAGAACGCGGAGCAGACCGGCGGCTACCGGATCGCGACGCAACGGGGCAAGTCGGCGGCCGGGATGATGCCGCTGATGCAGGAGGGCCAGCCGCCTGCCTGGTCGACCTACGTCAGCGTCGAGGACGCCGACGCGACGACCGAGAAGGCGAAGGCGGCCGGTGGCCAGGTGATCGCCGAGCCGATGGACGTCATGGACCTGGGCCGGATGGCGGTCTTCACCGATCCCAGCGGCGCCTACTTCGGCATCTGGCAGGCCGGGAGCTTCGCCGGCGCCGAGTTGGTCAACGAGCCCGGCACATTCACCTACAACGAACTGAACACGCGCGATCCCGATGCCGCCAAGGCCTTCTATGGCGCGGTCTTCGGCTGGGGGTCGAAGGACATCGACATGGGTGAGTCCGGGACCTACACCGTCTGGCGCCATCCCGACCGGTGCGAGGACGAAGACAGCATCGGCGGCATGCTCGACATGCGCGGCCGGGTGCCCGACGAGGTTCCGCCGCACTGGCTGACCTATTTCACGATCGAGGACCTCGACGAGACGATCGAGCAGGCAAAGGGGATGGGGGGGAACGTGACCGTTCGGCCCCATGGACCTTCCCAACGGCCGGCTCGCGGTCCTGATCGACCCGCAGGGCGCCGCGTTCGGGATCTACCAGAGCACCGAGTAGGCGCCGGACAAGCCAGCTTCTAGATACCGGAGCGTTCGAACTCCGACGGCTCGCCCTGCTCGCCCTCGTCTTCCCAGTCGGCGGGCTGGCCCAGGCTGGCGCTCTTGATCACCTTCAGGCCGAGCAGCGCGCACTTCATCCGCGTCGCGGAGATATCGATCCCGAGCAACTCGAGGACGAAGTCCTTGTCGAGCCGCAGCAGCTCCTCACGGGTGCGGCCCTCGAGCTCGTCGCTGAGCAGCGAGGTCGCCGCGGTCGAGATCGCGCAGCCCTTGCCCTCGAAGCGGAGCTCGGCGACCTTGCCCTCCTCGTCGAGCTTGATCCGCACGTGCTGCTCGTCGCCGCAGAACGGGTTCGAGTCCTCGAACTCGAGGTCGAACTCGTCCAGCGGCCCGAAGTTGTGCGGCCGCTTGTAGTGCTCGAGGATCTGCTCGCGGTAGAGCTGCTCTTCCATGGCCTCGAGGCTAGCGGAGCCCTGCGCCGGCCCGGTCAGAGCTGGAAGACGCGGCGGGCGTCGAGCAGGCCGTCGACCAGCCGGTCGATTTCATCGCGGGTGTTGTAGACGGCGAAGCTGGCCCGGGTCGTGGCGGCGACGCCGAGCCTCTCCATCAGCACCTGCGCGCAGTGATGGCCGGCCCGGATCGCGACCCCGTGGCGGTCGAGGATCTCGGAGACGTCGTGGGCATGGACCCCATCGAGCTCGAAGGAGACGATGCCGGTTCGGTCCTCGCCCGCGGGCGGGCCGAACACGTTCACCCCGGGCACCTCGTCGAGGCGCTGCAGCGCGTACTCGGTCAGCTCGGATTCCTGGGCGTGGATCGCGTCCATGCCGAGCCCGTCCATCCACTCGATCGCCGCCGCCAGCCCGACCGCCTCGGCGATCGGCGGGGTGCCGGCCTCGAATCGGGCGGGAACGCTTGCCCAGGTGATCTCGCTCTTGGTCACCTTGTGGATCATCGAGCCGCCGCCCTCGTAGGGGCCCATCGCGTCGAGCAGCTCGCGGCGCCCCCAGAGAACCCCGACCCCGGTCGGTCCGTAGGCCTTGTGGCCGGTGAAGCCATAGAAGTCGGCATCGAGCTCACCCATGTCGAGCGACATCTTGGGTGCTGCCTGGGCGCCGTCGACGAGCACCAGCGCGCCGGCCTCGTGGGCCATGCGGGCGATCTCGGCGACAGGGTTGATCGTCCCGAGCACGTTGGAGACGTGAGCCACGGCGACCAGCTTGGGGCTCCGCTCCAGGGCCGCGGCGAGAGCCTCGATATCGATCCGGCCCTCGTCGGTGATCGGAACCCAGTCGAGCTCCGCGCCGGCCCGCTGGGCGAGCAGGTACCACGGCACGACATTGGAGTGATGCTCCATCTCGGTGACGACGATGCGGTCGCCCGGGCCTACGTTGGCGGCGCCCCAGGCGCCGGCGACCATGTTGATCGCGCCGGTGACGTTGCGGGTGAAGATCACCTCGCGCCGGTCGGCCCCGATGTGGTGGGCGACGGTGAGGCGGGCGTTCTCGTAGAGCGCCGTCGCCTCCTCGGAGAGGGTATGGACTCCGCGGTGGACGTTGGCGTTGCTTTGCCGATAGAAGCGGTCGAGCGCCTCCAGCACCGCGAGCGGCTTCTGGGCGGTGGCCCCGTTGTCGAGGTAGGCCAGCGGCTTGCCGCCGATCTCGCGGGCGAGTATCGGGAACTCGGCGCGGATCTCCTCGGTCGAGCGCGGCGAAGCGGCCTCGGCGGTGGCAACCGGCTTCATCGCGGCTGCGGCCGCTAGGCGGCCGCCTCGACCTCCTCGCGAATCCAGCCGTAACCCTTCTGCTCGAGATGCTCGACCAGCTCCGGGCCACCCTCCTTGACGATCCGTCCCTCGAACATCACGTGGACCGCGTCTGGCTTGACCAGGTGCAGGATTCGCTGGTAGTGGGTGATGATCAGGGCGCCCATGTCGGGCCCGGCGAAGGTGTTGACGCCCTCGGCGACGGTGCGCAGCGCGTCGATGTCGAGACCGGAGTCGGTCTCGTCGAGCACCGCGATCTCGGGTCGCAAGATCGCCAGCTGGAGGATCTCCATCCGCTTCTTCTCGCCACCCGAGAAGCCGTCGTTGAGGTATCGGCTCGAGAAGTCCTCGGGGATGTTGACCAGCTCCATCGCCTCCTTGGCGGTCCTGGCGAACTCCTTCAGCTTCACCTGCTTCTCGCCGCGCGCCTCGCGCTGGGCGTTGAGGATCATCCGCAGGTACTTGCTCACCGTCACGCCGGGGATCGCGACCGGGTACTGGAACGCCAGGAAGATCCCGGCGCGTGCGCGCTCGTCGGGGTCGGCCTTGGTGATGTCCTCGCCCTTGTAGGTGATCGTCCCCGCGGTGACCTCGAGGCTGGGATGGCCCATGATCGCGTTGGCAAGCGTCGACTTGCCGGAGCCGTTCGGCCCCATCAGGGCGTGGATGCGGCCCTTCTCGACGTCGAGGTCGAGTCCCTTGAGGATCTCCTTGCCCTCGGCGGTCACGTGCAGGTTGCGGATCTCCAAATCAGCCATACGCCTCCGTTCTCGGGTCGGTGCGCCTAGGCGGCGCTGCCGACGGACACTTTGCTTTCGGGCGCCGCTTCGCGGGGCCCGGAGAACTCGACCAGCTCCGCCAGCGTGGTTCCGGACAGCGCCTTGTTGACGCCGCCCTGCACCCGCGTCCAGAGCAGCTTCGTCGCGCAGGCCCGGTCACCGTCGTCCTCGTGCGAGCACAGCACCTTGCCCTCGGGGTCGTCGTAAAAGCACTCCATCGGGGCGATCTGGCCCTCGAGGGCCTCGACGACCTCGTTCATCGCGATCTGGTCGGCGGGCCGGGCGAGCTGATACCCGCCATGGGCGCCGCGCGTAGACCTGACCAGTCCGGCCTCGCGTAGCTTCGCGACCAGGTGCTCGAGGTAGCTGAGCGGCAGCCGCTCGGCCTCGGCGACCGCGCTGAGGGCAACCGGTTGGGAGCTCGGCTGGCGACCGAGCTCGACCATCAGGCGCACTCCGTATTCGGCTTTGGTCGAGAACAGCATCGAGCTAAACCCTACCGTGTTGGTCGGTTATTCCGAGCCGCGAGGCAAGCTGTCGCGGCAGAGGCATGTCAGCCGCTCACGGCGAGCCGACCCGGAACTCTTCCTGGTGGCGCTCAACGACCGCGGCGAGCTCATCGCCGTCCGGCGGCCGTCCTGCGGCCTGCGCCTCCTGGAACACCCGGGCGGTCGCCTCGAAGAAGTCCTCGGTTCGCAGCGCCGGCCGCGTCTCCCAGCTAGTCCGCGCCAGCTCCGGGCCCGGGTTCCACATCGCATGGACCACGCCGGGCTCGACCTCGAGCGAGTCGCCGGCGCGAAGCTCGCGCTCTTCGCCGTCGATACGAGCATGAAGGACACCCTCGAGGATCTCGAAGTGCTCAGTCTGCTTGGGGTGAAAATGCTCGAGCGGCGGCGTCGAGCTTGGCTGGTAGGTGGCCTCCATCTCGAGCAGCGCTCCGTCGGTGTCGGCCGCGGTCTGGACCAGACGCAGGCTGAACCCCGCCACCGGATTCTCGATCACGTCGCCGCTCTGCGCCACGGAATCGAGACTAGCTAGTGACGGCGGCTGATCGCGTCGCGGACCACCGACCAGGGATTGATCCGCAGCCCGCCGGCGGCCGCATGCAGGGCGCGGCCCAGCGTCGACTCGCCGATCCGCTCCGGATCGGGAAGCTCCATCACCAACTCGGTGTGCCCGGAGGCGCTGCGCCTGGTGTGCGAGCCGCCGGGGGCAAGGTTCCGGAACAGATCCAGCGCCTCCGAGTTGTCGCTCATCACCAGGGCGACGAAGTGGTCGATCCCCTCTTCACGGGCGCGGCTCACGAGCCGCTTGAGAAGAGCAGTGGCGACGCCGTGGCCCTGCCAGGGGTCGCCGACCACCACCGCGACCTCGGCTTCGGTGGGGTCTTCGCTGCGCACGTACCGGGCGACGCCGACGATCATCGCGTTCTCTGGGTTGACCGCGGCGATCGCCTCGTGGTCGTGGTGGTCGACCTCGGTCAGGTAGCTGAGGTCCTGCTCGCTGAGGCGGGGGAGGGGGGCGAAGAAGCGCCGGTAGCGGGTCTCGGGGCTAAGCCGCTCGAAGGCCTGGGCGATGCGGCGCCGGTCGCTCGGGCTGCACCGGCCGGATCAGCAGCTCGAGGCTGTCGCCGACGATGACGTGCTCGGCCTCCATCTACGGCTCGATCAGGCCGCGCCGGATCGCGTAGCGGACAAGCTCGACGCGGTCCCGCATGCCGAGCTTTCGCATCGCGTTTCCGCGATGGTTCTCGACCGTCTTCTCGGAGAGGTGCAGGATCTCGGCTATCTGGCGCGTCGTGTGGGCCTCGGCGACCAGCTTGACGATCTCCTCCTCGCGCGGTGTGAGCTCTTCGTCACTCTCGTCCCGCCCACCCTCCAGAAACTCCTTGATCAGGGTCTGCTGGGCGGCCGGGGTGAGGAACGGCTCGCCCCGCTGCACCGCGGCGATCGCCTCCAGCAGGTCGGCGTCGGCCTGTGTCTTGAGGACGTATCCCGAGGCGCCTGCCTTCAGCGCCTCGAACAGGTAGCGCTCGTCGTCGTGCATGGAGAGGATCAGAACCGCCACCTCCGGTGCCTGACGCTTGATCTCGCGCGTCACCTGGAGCCCGGTCAGCTTCGGCATCCGCACGTCGAGGATCGCCAGGTCGGGCCGTTCGCGGACCGCGATCTCGCGCGCCTCGGCTCCGTCGGCGGCCTCCCCGATCACCTCGATGTCGGGCTGGCGCTCGAGCAGCAGTCGCAACCCGGAGCGCACGATTCCGTGGTCATCGGCGATCAGCACCCTCATGGCGCCAGTATCGTGGACCGGTGGGCGCGGAAGCCGGCGAGCCAAGCTCCTATCTGTCCCTTCACCCTGGCACCAGGGTGCTGAGTGCCGACGGGCAAGACGTCGGGGAGGTCTCGCACGTGCTCGCCGACCCCGAGAACGACATCTTCGACGGCATCGTGATCTCCGGCGCTCCTGAGCCGGGCGGGCACGCGTTCGCCGACGCCGCCCAGATCGATCAGATTCGCACCGACTCCGTCCTCCTTTCGCTCTCCGCCGAGGCCTGTCGCTCGCTGCCCCGCCCGTCCGCCAACCCGGCGGCGGTCGGGGCCTCCCCGGACGACACCGTCGAGCAGGGCGTCGGTGAGAAGCTGCAGGACAAGCTGCGCCGCGCCTGGGATCTGATCTCGGGCAATTACTGAGGCCCGGGCGCCGGCAGCTCGACCGCGGGCTCGGTGCGAGCGTCGATGCGCAGCCACACGGTGGTTCCGTTGCCGGGCCGCGAGTGGATCTCGACGTCGCCGTCGACCAGCAGCGCCCGCTCGCGCATCCCCGCGATTCCAAGCCCCCCTTCGGCGGCCGCGAACGAAAATCCGCGGCCGTCGTCTGAGACCTTCAGCTCGACGCCGGCGTCGCTGTGCCGCAGCTCGACATTGATCGAGCCCGCCTCGCTGTGCTGGGCGGCATTCGAGAGCGCCTCCTGGGCGACCCTGTAGACGACAAGCTGCACGTCGTCGTCGAGGTCGGAGAAGTCGCCCTCGGACTCGAAGCTGGTCTCGACCTCGCGCTGCCGGCTCAGTTCCTCGAGCTGGCCGGCGATCGCCGCCTCAAGCCCGAGATCGTCGAGAGCCGTGGGGCGCAGCTGGCGGGCCAGCGAGAGCAGCTCCTCCATCGCCTGGTTGGCCAGCTTCCGGGTCTCCGCCAGCTCCGGCTCCAGCTCCGGCGGGGCCTCCTTGCGGGTTGCCTCGAGGCGCAGCAGGACCCCGGTCAGGGCCTGGTTGACCTCGTCGTGCAGGTCGCGCGCCACCCGGGCCCGCTCTTCCTCCTGCGCTCGCAGGGCGGCGCGCGAGGCTCGCCTTCGCTCCGCCTCCAGCCGCCGCAGCATCCGCAGGTAGGCGAGCTCGATCCGCTCGACCTCCGCGGTTTCGCCCTTGCCGTCGATCGAGCTCGGAATGTGGGCCCGCGGCCGGCTCAGGTCGACCTTCTCCATGTCCTCGATCAGCTTCTCCAGCGGCATGAAGCGGGCACGCAGCAGGACCAGATTGGCGAGCAGGCCGAGACATGCCGCGACTCCGATCACCAGCAGGACCCGAGCCGTCTCGTTGATATCCAGCCCCGCCAGCAGCCCGACGGCGAGCGCCGCGGCGCAGATCAGCGCCACGTTGACCGCCACCACCTGACTGAACAGCGCGCGCCTTCTCATCTCCCCCGAAGCGTAGGCGCAGGCGTGGATGGGGGTCAGGAGGCGCGGGCGCAGGCGTGGATGGGTGCCGTGCGGGCGCTTCTAGGGGTTTCCCCCTATTTACGCATTCCGACTTGGTGGGGATACTTGTCTAGTCAATTCGGCCAGGAACGGCCAGACCAGGAGAACCCCGCAGATGACAACCACCAAGCGAACCACGTTTGGAGCCGGGCTCAGGACCACCATCCTGTTGGCGACCCTTTCCGGGCTGTTCGTCGCGATTGGATTTTTGATCGGCGGCAGCGGCACGGCTCTTCTCTTCCTCTTCATGGCAGCCCTTATGAACATGGGCTCCTACTTCTTCAGCGACAAGCTGGCGCTGAAGATGAGCGGCGCCAAGCCGATCTCGGAATCGGACGCCCCGCGGCTGTACCAGATCGTCCGCGAGCTCTGCACGCGAGCCGACCTGCCGATGCCGCGCCTCTACATGATCCCCGTCGACCAGCCCAACGCCTTCGCAACCGGGCGCAACCCCAAGCACTCGGCTGTCGCGGTCACGAGGGGCATCATGCAGCTGCTGTCCGAGGACGAGCTGCGCGGTGTGCTCTCCCACGAGCTGGCCCACGTCAAGCACCGCGACATCCTGATCACGTCGGTTGCGGCGACGATCGGGGCCGCGATCACCTACCTGGGCTACATGCTGCTCTGGTTCGGTGGCGACGAGAACGACTCCCCGCTGGGGATCGTCGGTGCGCTGGCGATGGTCCTGCTCGCCCCGCTGGCGGCGTCGATCATCCAGCTCTCGATCTCGCGCCAGCGCGAGTACGCAGCCGACGCCGGCGGCGCCGAGCTGACCGGCAATCCCGAGTCGCTGGCCAGCGCTCTGCTGCGACTCGAGGAGGGTGCCAAGGCGATGCCGATGCAGGTCAACCAGGCCGCCGAGCCCCTTTACATCGTCAAGCCTTTCTCGGGCGGTGGGTTCGCGAGGCTTTTCTCCACCCATCCGCCAATTGAGGACCGGGTCCGCAGGCTTCGCCAGATGCGGCCCAGCCTCGCCTAAGCAGTTTCCTCTCACAGGAGCCCGGACGGGCCGCTTCGGCGGCCCGTCCACCCTGCCCGGATCGGCCGTCTCAGCGCCAGCGCTATACTTTTTGAAGTGCTAGAGTTCCGATCCGAATTGGGGGAATTGGGCGCCCAGCGATGACCACCGACCAGGCAACAAAGTCGAAGATCGAAGAGATCAGCCCCGCCGAGGCGGCGAAGGAGATCGAATCCGGCGAGGTCGTCCTCGTCGACACCCGTGAGCCGCACGAGTACGACGAGGCTCACATCGAAGGAGGACGGCTCGTGCCTCCCGGAATCCTCACCGACGAGATCGCTTCTGTGATCCCGGACCGCTCCCAGCGGGTGATCCTCTACTGCCGCAGCGGCAACCGCTCCGGCAAGGCTGCCGAGGAGATGGCCGAGCTCGGCTACGAGAACCTCGCCAACGTCGGCGGCGGCATCCTCGCCTGGCAGGAGGAGGGGCTGCCGGTCGTCGAGGCTGCGGGGCTCACGCCCGAGCAGCGGATGCGCTACTCGCGCCACACCCTGATCCCCGAGGTCGGGGTCGACGGGCAGATCAAGCTTCTCAACGCGAAGGTACTGCTGATCGGGGCGGGCGGGCTTGGCTCGCCGGCGGCCCTCTACCTGGCCGCGGCCGGGATCGGCACGCTGGGGATCGTCGACGACGACCTGGTCGACGAGTCGAACCTGCAGCGCCAGGTGATCCACAACACGGCGCGGGTCGGCACTCCCAAGACGGAGTCCGCGAAGCAGACGATCGAGGCGCTGAACCCGGACGTCAACGTCGTCGAGCACCGCACCCGCCTCGACGCCTCCAACATCCTCGAGATCATCAAGGACTACGACATCCTGGTCGACGGCGCCGACAACTTCCCCACCCGCTATCTGCTCAACGACGCCTCGGTGCGGCTGCGAAAGCCGGTCATCTCGGCCTCGATCCTCACCTTCGACGGTCAGATCTCGACCTTCGTGCCCTTCGAGGGCCCCTGCTACCGCTGCCTGTACCCGACCCCGCCGCCGGCCGAGCTTGCCCCGAGCTGCTCGGAGAACGGGGTGCTGGGAGTGATGGCGGGGATCATGGGCCTGCTGCAGGCCAACGAGGTGATCAAGCTGGTGATCGGCAAGGGCGAGCCCCTGGTCGGGCGCCTGCTGCTGTTCGAGGCCCTGTCGACTTCGTTCACCGAGCTCAAGGTCCGCCGCGATCCCGAGTGCCCGATCTGCGGCGAGAACGCGCCCGAGCTCGCCGAGTCCGAGATGGGCCAGTTCCCGGACTACGAAGCGTTCTGCGCCGGCTGACTAGGATCAAACCCATGGCGACGGTGAAGATCCCGCCCGTTCTGCGTGCGCAGACGGGGGGAGAAGCAGAGGTCAGCATCGAGGGGGCGACGGTCGGGGAGGCGCTGCGCTCCCTCGCTGAACACCATCCCGACACCGCGGAGCAGCTCTTCTCCCCGGACGGTGAGCTGAACCGCTACGTCAACGTCTACCTCAACGACGAGGACGTCCGGGTCCTGGACGGGCTCGAGACCGCGGTTTCCGACGGCGACACAGTCGTGATCCTGCCGGCGATGGCCGGCGGGCGCTAGGCGCGGCCCGCGACCAGCACGGGGTCGGTCTCGATCAGTTCCAGAAGCCGGCCCATGCCGAGCCGCTGCGCCGTCGCTCGGGACTCGGCGATCAGCTGCTCGGACCGCTCCCGGTCTCCGGGCCCGCCGCGCCGCGCCAGCACCAATCCGAGCCGGCAGTTGGATCGCGCCAGCCAGGGCTCCGATCCCGCCGCGCGGCTGTGGTCGGCGGCCTCCTCGAGCAGCGCGACCGCCCCGTTCGCGTCTTGCTTGACCGAGGCGAGTGCCCCGAGGAAATAGGAGACCGGCCCGAGACAGCTCGCGCCGGCGCCGACCACCACGTATCGCCCGCGGTATGGCTGCAGCAGATCGAACAGCTCGGCTGCCCGCGCGGAGTCGTCGAGCTTGAGGCAGGTCATCGCGGTGAACGCGATCGCGGCCAGCCAGTCGCCGTCGAAGGGGACGGGGGAGAAGTTGTCGGCGGTCAGGGCCTCCAGCTCCGCCCGGGCCTGCGCCGAGTGCTCGGTCTCGCTGCTGAGCAGCGCGACGGCGGCCCGCCATATCGGCGCGCCGGTGCGCTCTTTGAGGTCGCGCAACGGCGTCTCGAGCTCCTCGATGCGGCCCTGCTCCCAGCGCATCGTGATCAGCTCGAGGGTCGAGTAGTGAAGGGCGCTGGGCGACTGCGCGAGCATCCCCAGCTCGATCACCTCGCCGGCCAGCTCCTCGACCTCGTTGAAACGTCCCCGGATCAGGGCCCTGGTCGCGCGGTAGGCGCGGCTGTGGACCTGATTGCTCGGCTGCTTGCTCTGGTCGGCGAGCTTCTCGTGCTCGGCGATCGCCGCGCTGAGGCCCTCGATGTCGCCGGTCTCGGCGGAGACCCGGGCCCTGAGGCTCTGCATCTGCAGGGCCAGGTCGCGGTCGCGAATCGAACCGTTCAGCGCCAGCAGCTCGTCGACGATGCGGATGCGCTCATCGAGCCCGTCGGGCCGAAGCACCGTGTACCAGCGCCCGACCAGGGCCGCGGCAAGGGCCCCGGGGTCGTCGACGGTGCGTGCGATCTCGATCGCATCGGAGCCGAGGACCTCGGCGCGCTCGAGATCTCCGTCGGAGGCGACGATCTCGGCCAGCCGGGCGGTGAGCTTCGCGCGCAGCGCCTGGTCCTCCGGGTCCGCCTCCAGCGCGTTTGCGAGCAGGTGGCGGGCGTCGGGGTCGGGCGCTCCGAAGCGCTCCCAGCGATCGCCGCAGAAGCCGAGCGCGGCCCGGCCGAGGGCGCCGGCATCGTCGCCCGACCGGGCGATCCTCGCCGCCCGCGCGAAGGTCTCGCGGGAGGCATCGACATGGCCGGCTCGCCGCTCGGCCTCGCCGAGCGCCAATAGCACCTCACAGCGCAGCCCCTCGTCGTCGCTGGCCGCCATCTCGATCGCCAGCAGTGCCTGGCTGTAGTGCTCGATCGCCTCCTCGTAGGAGAAGGCGCCGAGGGCGGCGGCACCGGCGCGCACGCAGTACTCGAGCGCCTTCGGTGCGGCCGGCGATCCGGCGCCGGAGAAGTGGCGGGCGAGCTCGGCGACGTGGTGGGGGTCGCTCCCGTGGCGACGCTCGAGCGCCTCGGCGAGCTGCCGGTGAAGGGCGGTCCGCTGGCCCTTGGGCAGGCTCGCGTAGACCGCCTGCCGAAACAGGGAGTGGGAGAAGGCGTAGCGGTCGAGGGTGCCCGGGACGTCGATCAGAAGCCCGGCCGTGACCGCCGACTCCAGGGCCGCCACGACCGAGTCCGCCGGCAGGTCGCTGACGTCGGCCAGCAGCTCCGACTCGAACTCGCGGCCGACCACCGACGCGACCTCGAGCACGCCCTTGACATCGTCGCCAAGCTCGCTGGCGCGGTGGGTCACCGCCTCGCGGACAAGGCTCGGCACCCCGCCCGCATAGATCGCCTCGTGGGGAGGACGGCCCCCGGCGATGCCGAGGTCCTCGAGCGTCTCTCCATGCTCGGCGAGGTGCTGGACCAGCGCTTCGACCAGGAATGGGTTGCCGCCCGTCTCGGCATGGATCGCCTGCGCCAGGCTGGGGCTCGACTGGCCGCCCTGGATCGAGGCGACGAGCGCCGCGGTCTCGTCCGGACCGAGCCCGCCGAGGCGGACGCGCTCGAACAGCCGCTCGCGCCCGAGGTCGGCCAGGGTCTCGGCCAGCGAGTCGCTGGGCTGGGTCTCGCGGTGGGTCGCCATCACCATCAGCCGCGAGCGGTGCGGAGAGCGGGCGAGGTGGCGGAACATCAGCAGCGTCCCCTGGTCGGCCCAGTGCAGGTCGTCGATCACCAGCAGCGTCGGCCGCGACTCGGCAATCGCTGAGAGCGTTGCGGTGACCGCGTCGAAGAGGAGGTCGCGAGCAAGGTCGCCCGCCGGGATCTCCGGCGGCTCCGGGAGCCGGATCGTGATCTCGGGAACCAGTCGTCCGAGCACCCCCGCATGGCGTCCGAGGCTGCTCTGAAGCTCCTCGACAGAGGTGTTGATCGCCCAGTGGCGGAGCGCCTCGACGAAGGGCTGGTAGCTCAGCATCCCGTGCTCGTCGGCCCGCCCGTAGAGGACGCCGGCTCCGCTCGAATCGTGGATCCCCCGGGCGAACTCGGTTGCGATCCGCGTCTTGCCCATCCCGGGGTCGCCGCTGATCAGGACGATCTGGCGCCGGCCCGCGGCCGACTCCTCCCAGAGGTCCTCGAGCTGGCCGAGCTCGCCGGTGCGCCCGACGAACGGGCTGCGCCGCGTCGGCACCAGCCAGGTGGGGAGGGGAAGCTCGGGCGGGCGCCGGAGCCGACTGGCGGGCCGGCGCCGACTCCCGGACCGGCGTCTGCGGGAGCGGCGCACTGGGCGGGTCGTCCTCGCTCTCGCGGCCGGTGAGCAGGCGCCGGTGAAGGGCCTGTATCTCCGCCCCGGGAGCGGTTCCGAGCTCCTCGCGCAGGACCCGCCGCAGGCGCTCGTAGACCCGCAGCGCCTCGGCCGTGTTGCCGGATGCGACCAGGGCCCGCATCAGCAGCACGTAGCCGGACTCGCGGAACGGCGTGGTGCGGACCAGCTCTCGGGCCGAGCGCTCGGCTCCCGCCAGCTCCGATCCTCCGAGCCCGATCCCGGCCCGGGCAATGCACTCGCGGGCCCGGATCTGCAGCTCGCCCAGCTCGCGCCGCACCTCCTCGACCCAGGGGGCGTCGAAGCCGGCGAGGAACGGGCGGCTGGAGATGTTCAGGGCGACGTTTGCGTGGGCCCATGCCTCCTTCCACTCCGAGGCGTCGCTGGCGGCCTCGGCGGCCTCGATCGCGTACTCGGCCGCCTCGACGTCGACCCAGGTCGACTCGGGCAGGTGCAGCTCGACCGCATCGCGCCCGGCCAGGGCCTTGGTTCCCAGCGCGCTGCGCAGCCTCGAGAGCTGGGTTCGCAGGGCAGCCGAGGGGTCGGCGGGGGGTCGGTCCGGCCACAGCGCTGCGATAAGCTCGTCGCGGCTGACGGGCCGCCCGCGGTTGAGGACCAGATAGGCGAGCAGCACGCGTCCCTGACGCCCGCGCAGCGCCGGCGTAACGTGTCTACCTTCGACGTCGGCCTTGAGGCGGCCGCATAGCTGTATGCGAGTCTCCCCGGCTACCGTTTGCATCCCGGAAACGATACGGAAACGGTACCCAAACGGGAAGTCAACAGCTCTTATGAAAACTCCCCGTCAATGTCCGTCCATGGCGTCGACCTAAAGGAGCGTCGCGCAAGGCTGATTTTGCGGTGCGAATGCGGTGCCAGCATCACGGCTAGCCGCAAGAGCCGTCTAGTCGAGCTCGCCCGCATACATTTCGGCGAATTTCACCCGGATCTCGGCGCGGGGGTGCCAGCCGACCTGATCTTGGCGATGGCGGAGGAAAAGGAGGCGGCCACCACATGAGTTCAATCAACCCACCCAGGAGAGATATGAAACTTCGAGCAGGAGATTCAACCACTGGTTCAAGTGGTTCGATAACGAGCAAGATGCAAACGCGAGCAAGCCATTCAGCCAGGCGCGTCAAGGGCGTCCTGGCACTGATGGTCCTATCGCTGGCCTTTGTTGCGGTACCCGGCCAGGCGTTCGCTGGAGATCCCTGCAGCGACGCGACCGCCAACCAGTACGCAAACAAGACTCAACAGTGCCTCGCGGCCGGTATTGGCTCCGGCGGCGGCGGTGGCCAGCCGGCCGAGAAGGTTGCGGTTCCGGCTGCGTCCTCCGGGCCCTCGTTGCCCTTCACGGGTCTTGACGTGGCGGCCCTCGCTGTTGTTGCGATGGCACTGACTGGGACGGGCGTGGTCCTGCGGCGGCTCGCAACGATGGGAGACACCGAGAAGTGACCAACAGGCGGGGGAAGCGGGTGGGCTTCCCCTACCTGACCGCCTTTAGAGCCCGGCGACTGCTCGACCTGTCGGCCTTCCGGCTGGCACCCGCAGCGGTCGCCGGGCTCATGGCGAGCAGTCACCTGAGCCGTCCCAGCGACGGCTTGATCGTGTTTGCTGCGATCGTTCTCACGAGCGCCTTGCTGGAGCGCGAGCAGATGCCGCTCCACCTGATGCCCCTTTCCTGGTTCGTGGTGCGCACCGCGGTGCCGGTGATCGGGTCGGGTTTGGCGCTCGCTGTCTTTGCGATCTCCGGCGAGGGCCAGTCGGTGACGGCGATGTTCATCCCGATCTCCGGCGCCTGGCTCGTGACCGCGTTCGCGACCTGGACCACCAACCGCTTCGAGTCGGTGCGCCAGGTTCGCCTCGCCGTGATCGGCTCGGCGGAGATCGCGCTGGGCCTCGACGAGGAGCTTCGCACCGCCGATCTCCGGGCCTACACCGTCGTCGGATGGCTCGCGGACAGCCCGAGCTCGGTCGAGCGCTCTGACTCAGGGCCGTGCCGCCTCGGCTCGATCGACGACGGGCTGAAGGAGATCGTCTCGCGCAACAAGATCGACCTGCTCGTCCACAGCGCCGGCCCGCCGGTCGAGGACGAGGATGCCGAGCACCACGGCCGGCTTGAGATCTTCGAGCGGGTCGCGGCGGAATGCCTCGACCTGCCGGTGCGGCTGATCGAGGCCAGCCTGCTGTACGAGGACCTGCTCGGCCACGTGCCGCTGGGCCAGAGCACGTCGGCCTGGTTCCAATACCTGATGCACCCCCGCTACAAGGCGGGTTCACCCTTCTCCAAGCGCGCCTTCGACATCTTCGGCGGGTCGCCTGATGCTGATCGCCGCAGCACCGATCCTGGCGGCGCTGGCGCTGGCGGTCAAGCTCACCGACCGGGGCCCGATCTTCTACAGGCAGCGCAGGGTTGGCGAGGGAGGCGAGGATTTCGCGATGATCAAGATGCGCTCGATGACGGTCGCCGCCGAGACCGGCGGCGCCCAGTGGTCGACCGCCGACGACCAGCGGATAACCGGCGTCGGCCGGCTGATGCGCCGCATGCACCTCGACGAGCTGCCGCAGCTCTGGAACGTGCTGCGCGGCGAGATGACCCTGGTCGGGCCGCGCCCCGAGCGCCCCGAGCTGATCTCCGAGCTCGAGCGCCAGCTTCCGTACTACGACCGCCGCCACCTGGTCAAGCCCGGGATCGCGGGCTGGGCGCAGGCGCGCTGCGGCTATGGCGGATCGGAAGAGGGGACGAGCTGGAAGCTCTGCCACGACCTCTTCTACCTCAAGCACCGCTCGGTCTACTTCGATCTGCTGATCCTGGTCGAGAACGTCAGGGTCTCGCTGCGCAGCGGCGTCCAGTTCGACGTCCGCGCTCCGCAGGAGCAGTTCATCCTCGCCCGGGCGCCGCACGAGGCAAGGACCTCCTAGCAGCTGCCGCGCTAGTGCTCGAGCACCAGGCCGAGGAAGCGCTTGGTGCGTTCCTCGCGCGGGTTGTCGAGCAGCTCGCCGGGCGTGCCCTGCTCGACGATCACCCCGTCGTCCATGAAGACGATCCGGTCGGCGACGTCGCGGGCGAAGCCAAGCTCGTGGGTGACGACGATCATCGTCATCCCGTCCTTGGCGAGGCCGCGCATCACGTCCAGCACCTCCTTGACCAGTTCGGGGTCGAGCGCCGAGGTCGGCTCGTCGAACATCATCAGCTTCGGGTCCATCGCCAGCGCCCGGGCGATCGCCACCCGCTGCTGCTGGCCCCCCGAGAGACGGTTCGGGGTATTCGTCGGTCTTTCCCTCGAGCCCGACCCCTCTGAGCAGCCCTCGGCCCTGCGTCGTGGCTTCGGCCTCGCAGCGCCTTTGACCTGGGTCGGCGCCTCGATCACGTTCTCCAGCGCCGTCTTGTGGGGGAAGAGGTTGAAGCTGCTGGAAGACCATTCCGATCCCGGCCGGCTGCTGGCGACTCCGACTCGCAGCCGTGCAGCTGTTGCCCGCCTGCCGGTAGTCGACCAGCTCCCCTCGACCCAGAGCCGCCCCGCATTGATCTTCTCGAGGTGGTTGATGCAGCGCAGGAACGTGGACTTGCCGGAGCCGGAGGGGCCGAGCAGGCAGGTCACCTCTCCCGGCGCGACCTCGAGGCGAGATTCCCTTCAGGACCTCGAGGCGGCGGAAGCGCTTGCGGACCCTCTCCGCCTTGACCATCGGCTCAGTCATCGATGGTCCTCCCCCCTGCCGAACGTCGGTCCCATCGGCATCCCGGTGAGCTCGACACTGGCGTGTCGGGGCCAGAAGCCCCTTCGCAGCCTTTCCAGGAAGGTGAGCGGGACCTCGCGGTGCTGCCGCGGCCGAAGTAGCGCTCGATGTAGTACTGGCCGATCTCAGCACCGAGGTCACGGCGAGGTACCAGATGCTGGCCACGACAGGAGCTGGATGATCTTGTAGTTCTGTGCGTAGATCAGCTGCGACGTATAGAGCAGGTCGGTCACCGCGATCACGCTGACCAGGGAGGTCGTCTTCAGCATCGAGATCGACTCGTTGCCGGTCGGCGGGATGATCACCCGCATCGCCTGCGGGAGCACGATCCGGCGCATCGTCTCCAGGCGGGTCATCCCGAGCGCCTGGGCGGCGTCGGTCTGGCCCTCGTGCACCGAGATGATCCCGGCGCGGTACGATCTCCGACATGTAGGCCCCTTCGTTGAGGCCGAGCCCGAGGGTTCCGGCGAGGAATGGCGAGGTCATGGCGTTGAGATGGACGAAGGACGGGCCGAAGGGGATGCCGAGGTCGATGCTGGGATAGAGGGCGGCGATGTTGTTCCAGAAGAGGATCTGGACCAGGACCGGCGTGCCGCGGAACAGCCGATGTAGATCCAGCTCGAGCCGCTGAGCAGGGGGTTCGGCGAGAGCCGCATCAGGGCGAGGATCACGCCGAGGACGATCCCGATCGCCATCGCAGGCCGGTCAGCTCGAGCGTGATCACCAAGCCGTGGAGGATGCGGCTGGAGAACAGGTAGTCGCCGACCACATTCCACTCGAAGCGGTCGTTGGTGACCATCGAGTTGACCAGCGCGATCAGCAGGATCGCGACGACCACGGCCGCGATCCAGCGGCCGGGATGGCGACCGGGACCGCCTTGATTTCCTCCGGCGGCCCGGTCTGCCTTATGTCCGTTGCCGCGTCAGGCGGCGTCACGCGATACCAGTACCCGCGGCTCCTTCTAGCTGACCGCTCCGTTGATCACGGGTTGGTTATCGCACCCTCCGAGAGCCCCCAGTAGTCGATGATCTTCTTATAGGTGCCGTCGGCGATCAGCGCCTTTACCGCGTCGAGCACCGGCTTGGCCATCCCGTTGTCCTTCGGGATCGCGATTCCGTACGGCTCGGGGGGCACCGGCTGGCCGACCACCTTGAACTGGCCGTTGGACTGCTGGGCGATGTAGACGGCGACCGGCGTGTCGGCGGCGCCGACCTCGGCTCGGCCGCTCGAGATCGCCAGGTTGGCCGCGTTCTGGTCCGGCAGGACCTGCAGGTCGACGCCCGGCTTGCCGGCGGCCTTGCACTTCTTGCTCTGCTCCTCGATCGCGTCCGCCTGAATGGTCCCCTTTTCGACCGCGGCGCTCTTGCCGCAAAGATCGGCGAACGAGGTGACCTCGGAATCGCCCTTCTTGACGTAGAGCGAGGTGCCGGCGGTCAGGTAGGTGACGAAGTCGACCGTCTGCTCGCGCTCCTTGGTGTCGGTGAACGAGGACATCCCGAGGTCGTACTTGTTGGCCGCGAGCCCCGGAATGATGCTGTCGAAGGTCACGTTCTTGACCTCGGCCTTCAGCCCCATCACCTGAGCGATCGCCTTCGCGAGGTCGGCGTCCATCCCGATCACGGTCTTTCCGTCGGGCGCGATGTACTCGTCAGGCGGATAGGTCGCGTCGGCAGCGACGGTGAGCGTCCCCTTGGACGAGATCGACTTCGGAACCGCCGCGGCGATGGCCGGACCTTCGCCACGTTGATCCCGGGCGTTGCCGTCTTCGCCGCGGCCGAGCCGCCTGATTTCGCGGTGCTGCCGTTGTCGTTGTCGTCGCTGCCTCCGCAGCCCGCCACGATCAGCGACAGCGCCAGCAGCGCGATCGCCACGACCAGGGCGCCAAGCCGGGTCCTACACATCGATCCTTCCCTCCGTTCGTGAGAGACGCCTTACGGGGTGCAACATACCGCCACCCCTGGCCAGGGAGGGCGTCCTTCACTACACTTTTTAAAGTAAGGAGTCGAGAGAGACCCGGTGCCCTCAGACGAACTGCTCAATCGTCCCTGCGGGGGCCGCTTCAGCAACGTACTCGAGTCGATCGGCAATACGCCCTTGGTCGAGCTGCCTCGCATGTCGCCGAGGCCCGGCGTCCGCATCTACGCCAAGCTCGAAGGACGCAACCCGACCGGCTCGGTCAAGGACCGGGTCGCGAAGGCGATGATCGACTCCGCCGAGGAGCAGGGCCTGATCGAGCCCGGCCAGACCATCCTCGAGCCGACCTCGGGCAATACCGGGATAGCGCTGGGGATGATCTGCCGCCGCAAGGGCTACCCGCTGAAGGTGGTGATGCCCGACAACGTGACCGAGGAGCGGAACCAGCTGCTGCGCATGTACGGGACCGAGATCGTCTACTCGGAGGGCGCCAAGGGATCGAACGGCGCAGTCGAGCTGGCACTGGATATGGCCACCGACCCGAAGTACTACATGCCCTACCAGTACGGCAACGAAGCCAACCCGCGGGCGCACTACGAGGGCACCGCCCCGGAGATACTCGAGGAGCTCGACGAGGTGGCGGCATTCGTCGGCGGCCTGGGAACCGGCGGGACCCTGATGGGAAACGGTCGCCGACTCAAGGAGCATGACCCGAAGACGCTGATCGTCGCGGCCGAGCCGATGCAGGGCGAGCCGGTGCAGGGCCTGCGCTCGCTCGACGACGGCTTCATCCCGCCGATCATCGACCTGGCGGTGCTCGACCGCAAGATCATGGTCTCCAACCGCGACGCGATCGTCTGGACCAAGCGGCTGCTCGAGGAGGAGGGCGTGTTCGCGGGGGTTTCCGCCGGCGCGATCGCCTCCGTGGCGGCGCGGATCGCCGGTGAGCTGGATGAAGGGAA
This sequence comes from uncultured Solirubrobacterales bacterium, assembly GCA_963772265.1. Lineage (GTDB taxonomy): Bacteria > Actinomycetota > Thermoleophilia > Solirubrobacterales > 70-9 > Mayfieldus. The sequence goes on from CAVYWS010000004.1 coordinate 239,736, forward strand.
CGTGGTCTTCCTGATCCCCGACGACGGATGGAAGTACCTCTCCTCGGGCGTCTACACCAAGCCGATCGAGGAGCTGGAGGACATCGACTCGACCTTCTGGTGGTAGGCGCCCTCGACGCCCGCCATCAGGCGGATCCCCAGCTGATCTCCGAGGTCGCCGCCCGGGTCCGGGCGCTGGCGCGGAACTACCGGCCACCCGACTTCGGCGACGCGCCGGGCCTCGACGCGGCGCTGTTTCTGTGCGCGATCGACCACCGCAGCGGCTACCGCCGCGCCCACCGGGTCGGCGGCAAGGGCCCCTATGACGGCAGCGCCCTGATCTGGGCCCTGGGCTGCGCCGCCGAGCGCCGCCAATCCGGGTCTCTGAGCGCCGGATATCTTTCCGGGGTCGACGGGGGCCAGGTCGAGGAGCTGTTCCGGGTCGGGGGCGAGACGGTTTCCGGCGCCGCGCAGCGGGCGCGGCTCTGGCGCGACCTCGCCGCCGGTCTCGGCGAGCGCCACGAGGGCTCGGCGGAGGCGTTGGTCGCGGCCGCGCAGTCGCGGCTCGGCGGACCCGGCGGCCTGATCGCCCGCCTGGCCGAGTTCGAGGCCTTCGCCGACCCGCTGGCCAAGAAGTCGTTTCTGTTCGCCAAGATCGCAGCCCGGCGCGGCTGGCTGTCCGTCGCCGACCCCGATCGCTGGGAGGTCTGCGCCGACAACGTGCTGATGAGGCTCGCGCTGCGTTCCGGGCTGGTGCAACCGGGGCCGGTCGAGGCGGTCAGGAGTGCGACCCGCGACGCCCTGAAGCGGGTCTCCGGGGAGGCGGGGCTGGAGCCGCCGCTCCTCGACGACCTGCTCTGGGAACTGGGAAGGCGCGACCCGGACCTGCTCGGCACGGCGGGCGGCGCCGATCTCCGCGAGCCCCCGCGGCCCGAAGGTACGGTCTGGTACTGATGCGAATTCCCCGCCGGCTGGTCGAGGAGCTGATCTCGCACGCCCGCGAGGAGGCGCCCAACGAGTGCTGCGGGATGATCGCCGGGCGCGACGGCGAGGCGACCGGTTCCCACCGGGTCCGAAACGAGTGGGCCAGCCCTCTGCGCTTCCGCATGGAGGCCGGCGAGCAGTACAAGACCTGGAAGTCGATCGAGGAGTCCCCGGACGAGCTCGTGGCGATCTATCACTCGCACACCGGCTCCGAGGCCTATCCGTCCCAGACCGACATCAACGAGTCGCTGCAGTGGCCCGACCAGATGCAGGTGATCGTCTCCCTGCGCAATCCGGAGGAGCCCGTGGTACGGGGCTTCTGGATCCGCGACGGCAAGGTCGAGGAAGCCGATCTCGATGTCGTCTAGCAGGCCGCTCTCCTGCCCCCGGTGCGCCGAGACGTTCCCGCTCTCGGAGCGCTTCTGCCCCACCTGCGGGATGCCGTTGGTCTACGGCGGCCGCGGCGCCGAGCAGCCGATCACCGAGACCCACCAGCGGGCCCGCAAGATCAAGCCGCAGTACGCGCGCGGCGAGCCGGTCAAGGTCGCCTTCGCCCGCAACCAGGCCGAGGCGGAGATGGTCCAGGGGATGCTGCTCGAGGAGGGGATCCCGAGCATGCTCAAGCGCACCCGCGGCTTCGACGTGCCCGACTACCTCGCCGGCGGCCCGCGGGACATCCTCGTGCCGGAGACCGGGGCCGAGGTCGCGCGACAGGTGCTCGCCGACACCGACCTTGAGAGCGAGGGGGAGGAGAAAGCCGAGCTGCGCGGCCAGGCAGGGTTGCAGTCGTCCGCCGACACCTCGCCGGCCCGCCTTGCCTTCTGGGTCCTTGTCGCGCTGGTCGCCGCCTTCGCGATCGTCTGGGGCCTCTACCAGCTGACCGGCTAGTCCGGGGAAGGTCTGGCGATCTCGCGCAGATAGTCGCGCCAGTCCGACTCGATCTCGCGCGGGCGGGCGTCGAAGGCCTTTGCGAGTTGAAGGGCCGGGCCGTCGCGACGCAGGTCGTTGACCAGTGAGCGGCAGGCATCCGGCCCCCGCTCCTGGTCGAGCAGGTCGAAGATGGTCCCGCCGAGGATCACTGCGTCGCGACGGGAGGGGGGAAACGATGGCCGCGATCCCTCGCGGAGGCGGCGGATCACGGCGGCGCGGTAGAGACCGACCTGGCGCGAGAAGTACTGCGCTCCGCCCTCGACCAGCCAGGCCCAGCGCAGGTAGCGCCCGAACCGGCGCGGGGTCCAGGACGGCGGCAGGTCTGGGTTGTTCGCCGCCATCACGAGCTGGGCGTAGAGCCGCTCGGCCGTGCCGCGCAGCGCCTCGCGCGAGTCGGCGCCCGCGGCGCGGCGGTCCATGTGGGGGTCGTTGAGAACGTGCAGCTCGGTCGACATCGGCCAGCCGGCCAGATAGCGGCGGCCGGCGGGGGCCGATGACCAGCGGGCGGCGGGCAGGAACGGATGGGCAAGCGCGAGCCAGGCGGGATTGGTGTGGATCACCACGACGACCTCGCCGGGGACCTGATCGAAGCCGTCCTCGAGTCGAAGTCGCAGGTCCTCGAGCCGGTCGAGGGTCCGCTGGGCGTAGGCGGTGTCGCCGGTGTCGTGGCGGGCGGTGAAGCTGAGCGACTCGGTCTCGACCCAGGTCATGGGCCGAGCCTAGCTACCGGTGGCCCTGGATCTCGTCCGCCTGCTGGAAGGTCGGGCGGTTCATCCAGACCATGTCCGGCTGGGTCACGCCGCCGGTGGGCCGGAATTGGATCGCGTCGAAGCACATCTGCTTGTCGCCGAAGTCGCAGTTCTTCTGGCTTGCCGGATAGGGATCCTTGCCGATCGCCGCCTTGAGGCTGGAGATCAGTGCCTCGCGGCACTTGCCGAGGTCGCCGCCGCCGCAGTAGATGCGCGAATTCCGGTCCCGGATCCGCTTCAGGCGCCGCGGATGACCCTTGGCGAGCATCGTGCGAAGGTCCTTGTTCGCGTACACGTACCAGCCGCCGTTGTAGGCGGAGCCAAGGTGCAGGTGCGGCGAATCGTCGATCACGGTCATGTCGGCGATCTCCCCGAAAAGGGGCTTGCCGAGGGCGGGCTCGAACTCGGCGTGGATCAGGCCCGTCCACCAGGCGTCCTTGATCCGGATCGCAGCCGAGTGGTCATAGTGCCCGTCGCGGTTGCGGTCGACTCGGTGGGCCCCCGAGCGCGTCCAGGCCGAGAGGGTGTCGACCGCCTTTTGCACCTGCGGGTCGCTGATCGGCTTCGACTTGATGATCTTCAGGGCATAGGGGATGACCGTGTGGCCGTCGAGGTCGACCGTCGACGCCTCCTTCATCGCCTCGATCAGCTCCGGCAGGGTCGCCTTGCGCCGCCCCTTGATCAGCTTGCGGATCCGCTCGTCGAGGGTTATCGAGCGGTAGACGGGCCCGTAGTTCCAGTTGTCGTCGGCGGCCCGGAAGCCGTGGGCCTGCTTGTTGTTCCAGCTCGATAGGAAGCGCTGGTTGATCACCTGCGGGTGGGCTCGGAACGGCGTCACCGCCATCGGGTAGGGGGTGGCTCCGGCCAGCGAGTCGGACTGGAAGTCGCGCCACAGGTACTTGGAGCTGACCGGGAAGTTGGGGTTCGTGCGCCGCGGCGCGGACCGGATTCCAGCCGGAGTTGAAGTAGGCGATGTTCTTGTTGTCGACGTAGAACCAGTTGAAGGTGTAGTTGATGAAGTTGGCGGCGCGCTGGAAATCACGCGGACCGTTGATCGCATCGGGGTTGTTGAACATGCTGAACCCAAGCGCCGAGTCGACCTCGTGGAAGTAGGTTGCGCGCAGCTTCGTGTAGGCGACCGGCTTGCCGTGGACGCGGGCGCGGGCGATGACGATGCCGAGCTTCGAGCGCAGCGCGGTCAGCGTCTCGGATCCCGGAGGCGTCTGGTCGCCGAGGTTTGGGACCCAGGAGTTCTGGCGGGTCAGCACCTCGAACGGCAGGCACTGTCCGCGGAACACATAGCCGCTCGAGTTGATCGAGGCCTGGCCTCCGTCGGGGTCGCAGAGAGGGACGGCGAAGGTGTCGATCAGGTCCTGCCCGGCGGAGGTCGCGCTCCAGGCGTAATCACGCCCACGGCCGAGCTGGACGAAGAGGTTGACGCCGGGGAAGGCTGCGCCGCGCGCGTCGATGGTCGGGGCGTGGACGTCCTCCTCCATCAGGATCTGGGGCGCGAAGTAGGCGACCTGCGGGCCCATAACCGCGACCGGGCGCCCGCTCTGCGGACTCCCGCGCCGAGACCAGAAGGGCGTTGGACGCCGAGGCGCGGAGGGGGCCGTCCTGAAGCAATCCGCCAAGCGGCCCGAGGATCCCGCCGCCCAGCAACCCGCCCGGTGTCGGCGCGGAGCCGGACTGCGAGACGACCTCTGACTTCTGCACGCTGCCGGGATCGGGCAGCGCCAGCCCGCGCGGCTTTCTTTTCGGCGGCACCTCGTAGGGAAAGCGCTTGCGGTGCACGGTCACCGGGGCGCCGGAATCCTCCGCGTTTCGGAAGTCGGCCCAGACCCTCTTGCCCCGCTTGCGCCCGAAGCGGTTCCGCGCCTGCTCGAAGGTCAGCGCCGAGTCGAGCTCGCGCCCGCCGCCCTTGCCGAAGATGCCGCCGACCAGCGAGGCGGTCGCGACGACGTCTGGGCAGGTCCAATCGGTGGGGCCGAGCGGCTTGCCGATCGCCGCGTACTCGCCCGGCATCTTGGAGGGGTCAAGCCGCGCCTCGGCGATGTACTGGTTGATCCCGGCGATGTAGTCGGTGACGTCCTGGTGAAGCTGGGCCGCGACGCCCTCGAACCCCTTCGGCACGTAGTCGCACTGACGCTGCAGGTCCTGCTCGGTGTAGGGGGTGTCGGCCCAGACCTCCTCGTCCATCTGGCGGTTGGCCGGCGCGCCGCCGGCAAACGACGACAGCTGCGCCCGCCCGGCGTGGCGCAGCGCGTCCATGAAGAACAGCCGGTCCTCCGCGGCGGCGTACCCGAGGCCGAACATCGCCCCGGCCCGGGTGTCGCCGTAGACGTGGGGGACGCCCAGGCGGTCGCGCTGGATCGTCACGTCGGCGCGGGGGTTGTAGGTGCGCTCGACCTGGCCCGGCGGGGTGCCGAAGCTGGCGTCGTGGAAGTACTGGGGAATCTGCGACGCGGTCAGGCCGAGCGGCGCGTAGACGAGGTTCTGGTAGGGGGCGTACTGGTCGTCGTTGTGGGCTGGCCGTGCGCCGGAGGCCTCGAAGTTGGCCGAGCTGGATCGGATTCGCGAGGCCGTTGGTTCCCGGAGGCAGGATCGCCGTGAACCCACCGAAGTCGTTGGTGCGATAGGGCTGCGGCGTGGCGGCAGCCGCCGTCCCAGTCATCGCGATCAGCGCGACGGCGCTCGCCGCCGCAAGCTTTCTGCCTCTGCTCACCGAAATCCCCGCCGCCAAACTAGCGGCCGCGCTTGCGGCGTGCGCCGGTCGGGGACGGCTATTCGAGCGCCGGTTCCTCGCCTCGGGCCCGGGCGCGCTCGAGGTCGAGCTCGGTCTCGACCCCGGCCGCCCGCAGCGCCTCCTGTGCAGCCTCGAGCCCGTCGGCGTTGGCGACCGCGCGGGCCAGCGGCGCCGCCTTCTCGACCGCGAGCGCGGGATCGAAGAAGAATGTCAGGGCGCCGAGGGGGGTCAGCTCGACCGTGCGCCGACCGCCGCGGATCTCGGCGATGCCGGTCTCGCCCTTCGCGCAGCGAACCGCCATCAGGCTCGCTTCGGTGGGCACGACCCGCGCCGCTGCCTCGATCTGCTCGGCGACGGCGGGGGTGAGGCCCCATGCCCCCAGCAGCGCGCCGACTCGCGCCAGCTCGCCGATCCGCTCGAGGACCTCGCCAGGGGTCAGCTCACCATCGCATCCGGGGCCGTAGACGGCCCCGATGGTCGGCAGCAGCGCCGCGAGCCGGGCCCCCGCCGCCAGCATCACCGCGTCGCAGAGCGGGCTTGCAAGCCCCGGCTCGTCCCCGTGCGCGAGGACGTCGCCCCCGACGTCGACCATGACGCAGAGGTCGCAGCCGAGCTTCCCCGCGGCGGCGGCGATCCCGTCGGCGACCGCCGCCGGGCCGCCGCTGATGTCGATCAGCAGGGTCTCGGAGCAGATGAACCCCGCCATCCGCGACTCGGAGAACGGGACCCCGTCCGGCGTCGTGGTGTTCTCGTCGGCCAGCACCGCGGCGGGGCCGAGGGGCTTGCCGCCGAGAATCTGATCGAGCGAGCGCGGCCCGGGGTAGGGATCGATCGGGAAGCGCTCCCAGGCGACCCCGCCGAGCCGGAACTCGGCCCCGAACGACTGGCATAGTCGGGCGGCGGACAGGGCGCCGGCGACGTCGCCGCCACCGCCGATTCCCAGAACCAGAGCCCGCGAGGACTCCGAGAGGATCCGCTCCAGAGAAGGGTTGTCGCTCAGGCGAGGACCGGCTCGGGCTCGCCGCAGATCTGCTGGATCTCGGCGCGGGCACGATCGAACTCCTCGTCGGCCATCACCGGCGTGCCCTCGAAGGGAAGCTCGCGGTCGATCTCGACCCAGGACCTGCAGCCGTGGTATTCGTCGCGCACCCGGACCGTGACAGGACGCGGGATGCGGTGGACCCGCAGCAGCAGCACGTGCAGTGGATGACGGCGCTTCCAGCGCAGCCGCTTCTCGGCGTAGTCCGGGGTCCAGACGTAGAAGGGGGAGAGGTCGTCGACGACGCCGCGGTCGCTGACCGTGAAGTGATCGGTGACCTCGGCCCAGGCGCGGATCCGCACCCGGTCGGGCTGCGGGATCCCACCGTCCTGGATCAGCGCCCTGGGCGGCGGCTCCTCGTCGGCCCAGACGCCCTCCTCGAGCGCCCGGCGCAGCTCAGGATGGTGTGACTGGCGCACCAGGTCGTTGCGCTGGTGGTCAAAGGTCGGATAGAGGAAGAACTGCTCGTGCTCGAGCTCGAAGTTCTTGTTCTCCTCGCGGATGCCGCCCTTGCGCAGGGTGACCAGCTGCTCGCCTTCGGCGAGCGCACGGACCGTTACGGCCCATTCTTTGAAAGCAATCGGCATGGAAAGTGTCTAAACCAGGGGTACTTTTCGGGAGATTGCGGGGCGGGCGGAACCTGGGTGGGTGTGCCGACCCTGGGCCAGACACCCTAGACGAGATCTACCGAATTCTCAAATTAGTTCAAACTGCCACAAGCGAAAACGGCTTACCTTTAAGTACCCGTAACCGCTCTGGAAAGCCAAACTGGCCAGCTAGCCAAACACTGGTCCAAGGTCGGGGCGGTGCTGCTCCAAGAACGCAAATAGCGTCGACTCGGTCCCCGCCGGATCCTCGATCAGGCACCAGTGCGCGGCTCCCTCGAGCACCGCGGAGCTGCCCCGCCGGGCGGCCTGCGCGATCGCCTCCGAGGCAGCCGGGGGTGTCACCGGGTCCTCGGATCCGCAGAAGGCCAGGACCGGACACCCAAGCCTCTCGATCGCCTCCATCCGCCCCTGCGCGGTCGCCTCGGCCCAGAGCGCGTAGGAGTCGCCCTGATTGGAGGCGATCGCCTCCCGTAGCAGACCGAGCAGGCGCGGGTCGCTGCCGCGGCAGCGCTCGGAGAGCCCCGTCGCCGCAACGGCTTCGGCGATCTCGTCGGTGCGGCCTGCGCGGGCCAGGCGCGCCCGCTCGGCGAATGTGGGGCCGGCCGCCTCGGGCCACTCGAGGTTGCCGCCGCACAGCGCCAGGGCCCAGACCCGCTCGCCGAGCAGCCCCGCGGCGGCGGCCGCGACCATGCACCCGACCGAGTGCCCGACCAGCGCCGCGCGGTCGATCGCGAGCGCGTCGAGAAGGCCGGCCGCGTCCCGCGCCCAGAGCTCGATCGAGTAGGGGCCTTCGGGTGCGTCGCTGCGGCCGGCTCCGCGCTGGTCGGGGGCGATCCCGCGCCAGCCCCGACTCCGGCACGCCTCGAGCTGCGCCAGCCAGGCGTTGGCCGAGCCGCCGAGGCCATGCAGGAAGAGGACACAGGGGCCTTCGCCGCCGCTGTCCTCGTAGGCAAGGCCGAGGCCGTCGAGCTCAATCCGCTGCGCCATATCCCCCTCCGCCGGGAGTCTCGATCCGCAGCCGGTCCCCGGGCGCCAGCTCTCCTTCGCACTTCGAGGGGAGCCGCTCGCCGTTGAGCAGGTTGACGCCGGGCTCCGCGTCGGCGCCGCCATCGCGGCCGCGCGGCGGATGGGAGCGGCGCTCGGTGATCAGGGTGAAGCGCATCGGCTCCAGGGCCTCGATCTCACGGACGATCCCGTCGCCGCCGCGGTGCTTCCCCTCGCCGCCGCTGCCCCCGCGCACCGACAGCTCACGGACGCGGATCGGAAACTCGGTCTCCAGCGCCTCGACCGGGGTGTTGAGGGTGTTCGACATCGCCACGTGGACGGCGCTCGGCCCGTCGGCGTCGGGACAGGCGCCCTGGCCTCCGCCGATCGTCTCGTAGTAGGTCCAGCCCTCGCCCGCCAGGGTGAGGTTGTTCATCGTCCCCTGCCCCTGGGCGGGCACCGGGCCGGTGCCGGCAAGCGCCGAGATCACCAGGTCTGCGACGCGGCTCGACGTTTCGACGTTGCCCGCCGCCACCGCGGCCGGGGAGCGGGCGTTGAGCAGGCAGCCCTCCGGTGCCAGCACCTCGATCGGCCGGTAGGCGCCCGCGGACGCCGGCGCGTCGGGGTCGGTGATCGCCCGCACCGCGAAGAAGGCGGCCGACTTGGTGACCGAGAGCGGACAGTTGAGGTTGCCGTCGATCTGGGGATCGGTGCCGGAGAAGTCGAGGGACAGCCGGTCGCCGTCGACCTTCGCGGTCACTCGCAGGGTGACGTCGCGCCGTTCGCCCGTGGCGTCGTCCTCGAGCACGTCGGCGGCCTCGAACTCGCCGTCGGGCAGCTCGGCGAGAGCCGCCCGGGTGCGGCGCTCCGCGTAGTCCAGGGTCTCGGCCATTCCCGCCCGCAACTGCTCCGGGCCGTATTGCTGGGCCAGCTCGCCGAGGCGCAGCTCGCCGACCCGGTTGGCGGCGCGCTGGGCTCGCAGGTCGGCGAGGCGCTGGCGCGGCGATCGCATCCGGGAGGCGATCTGCTCGAGCTCGTGTGCGCCGGCTCGGGTCGGCGGGATGACGAGACCCTCCTGCTCGAGGCGGGTGGAGTCGGCGGGCATCCCTCCCGGGGTGGGGCCGCCGACGTCGGCATGGTGGGCGCGGCTGGCGGCGAAGCCGGTCAGCACGCCGCCGACGAAGATCGGCGAGATGACGGTTATGTCGGGCAGATGGGTCCCTCCCCGGTAGGGGTCGTTGAGGATCCATGCTTGGCTGGGGCGCTGCGGCTCGGAGATCACCGCCGCGACCGATTCCGGCATCGAGCCGAGGTGCACGGGGATGTGCTCGGCCTGCATCACCATCTCCCCGTTGGCGTCGAACAGGGCGGTCGAGCAGTCGCGTCGCTCCTTGATGTTGGCCGAGTGCGCCGAGCGGATCAGCACCGCGCCCATCTCCTCGCAGGCCGCGCGCAGGCCGCCGATCATGACCTGGAGGGTTACGGGATCCAGGCGTTCGGAAGGCATCAATCGCTCCTCGCCGGTCCTTCGTCGCCTGTACTTTGCTCGGCGACGATCGTGCCCGCTTCGTCGACCGCCGCCGACCAGCCGGGTGGCAGGACGAGGGTGGCCTCGGGGAGCTCGAAGATCGCCGGGCCCGAGGCCTCGAGCCCGGCCGGGGGCTCGCCACGCATGACCCTGGCTTCGACCCACTCGCCCTCGAAGCGCGCCTCGCGCGCCGATTCGCGCAGCTCTCCGGCGGCCGCGGCCGCGGGCCGGGGCGCCGGCCCCGGCACCACCATCGCCAGGCGGATCGTCACCAGCTCGACGACGCCATCGGACTCGCGATAGCCGTAGCGCGACTCGTGGGCCTCGGCGAAGCTCTCGGCCAGCTCACCGGGGTCGGGGTCGACCGGTCCCGGCGATCGGCAGCTCGAAAGCCTGGCCGCGATAGCGCATCTCGTAGCTGACCCGCGGCTCGGCGCCGCTCATCCCCTCGCCGGCATCCCGGGCGAGGGCGCCGACCTCGGCCGCGATCCGGTCCGCTCGCAGCTCCTCGCCGCTCCAGAGCACGGTGCGGGCGGTGTCACGGCGCCGATCCGAGGCGCAGAGGCCGAGGGCAGAGAGCACCCCGCTGGCGCGCGGGCAGATGATCGTCTTCATCCCGAGCTGCTCGGCCAGGGCGGCGGCGTGCATCGGCCCCGCGCCCCCGAAGGGCAGCAGCGCATAGCGCCGCGGGTCGACCCCGCGTTCCACGGTCACCACCCGCAGCGCCCTGACCATCTCCTGGTTGGCAACCCGGACGATGCCTTCCGCGGCCTCCAGCTCGGCGAGCTCGAGCGAGTCTCCGAGCCGGGAGACTGCCGAGCGCGCCGCGCCGCCGTCGAGGGCGACGCCTCCGGCCAGCGCCGAGTCTGGAGCCAGGTAACCGAGCAGCAGGTTGGCGTCGGTGACGGTTGGCTCCTCGCCGCCGCGTCCGTAGCAGGCGGGACCGGGGTCGGCACCCGCCGAGCGCGGGCCTACCCGAAGCGCTCCGCCCGGATCGCGCCAGCCGATTGAACCGCCACCGGCGCCGACCGTGTGCACGTCGACCATCGGCAGCTGGATCACGCGACCCCCGACCAGCCGCGAGTCGGTCTCCCTCACCCGGCCCTGGTCGACCACGCAGACGTCGCAGGAGGTGCCGCCCATGTCGAGCCCGACAACGTCGCCGTGGGCGGAGATCGAGGCCAGCAGCGCGGCGCCGACGGCGCCGGCAGCGGGTCCGGAGAGGACGCTCCAGGCACCGGCACTCGCCGCCTCGGCCGCCGGAGCGACGCCGCCGGAGGACTGCATCACCACGGGCCGCGGCAGGCCGGCGTCGTCCGCGGCGGCGCCGAGCTGCTCCAGGTAGCGGCCGAGAAGGGGGGAGAGGTAGGCGTCGATCACGGTGGTCGAGCAGCGCTCGTACTCGCGGAACTGAGCCAGGACCTCGTGCGAGGCCGAGACGTGGACACCGGGAAGGCGATCGCGCAGCCGCTCCGCCACCCGGCGTTCGTGGGCGGGGTCGAGGTAGGAGAAGAGAAGGCAGACGGCGACCGCGGCGACCTCCGACTCGCGCAGCTGCTCGACCAAGCGCTCGAGCTCGGCGTCCTCGAGTGGCTCGATCTCCCCGTCGGGTCCGATCCGCTCGCTGAGCTCGAGCTGCCATGGCGGATCCACCAGCGGGGCGGGCTTCGGGGCGCAGAGCCGGTAGAGCTGGGGCCGGTTCTGACGCCCGATCCGCAGCAGGTCGCCGAAGCCGCGGGTGGTCACCAGCGCGGTCTCCGCGCCGCGCTGCTCGAGCAGGGCGTTGGTCCCCACGGTCATCCCGTGGGCGAAGCCCTTGACCTGCCGCTCGCCGGCGCCGGCTCGGCGCAGGACCTCGGCTACCGACTCCATCACGGCCCGCGATTGATCGTCCGGCGTGCTCGGGACTTTGGCGGTGTGCAGGTGCTCGCCGTCGAACAGGACGGCGTCGGTGAACGTGCCTCCGACGTCAACCCCGAGCAGCATCATGCCTTGCGCTCACCGGCTCGCCCTTCACGCGCCTGAAGCTACCCCCTTGACGACAAAGCCCGCGGTCTTGCGACCGCGGGCCTGCCTTCAACTGGTTTCCGGTCGCCTAGGCGGCGAGCGGCGTCAGCTCCGCCGGCTCCTCGAGGTGCTTGTGCGACGGGCAGTAGTCCTTGCCCGGCAGCGGGTCTCGCTGGCACGGCGTTCCCTTGCGGGTCGACGCCCGGCACTGGCGCGGCACCCCGTCGAGGCACACGTCAGGCGGAAGCGAGTCGAGAAACTCGATCGCCAGGCTGACATGACGCTCGACGATCGTGTAGACGTGGAGTTGCTCGCTGATCGGAAAGTGAATCCTGATCTGGCTGAACAGCGAGCGAGCGGGGCGCGCAAAGTAGCGGCGGTCGGCGGCGAGACGACGCATCGTCTCCTCGCATGCCTCCAGCAGCTCCCGACGTGGAGATGGTCCTCCTGGTGTCCCATCGATCACACGTGGCGCCAATTCCCGGTAAATCGAACGGCTGAACCGATACATCTCTGCAATACCCCTCTCTTTGTGCCTTTCCCCCCGACCGGGCTTGCCTGCCCGGTGGGTCCGTCCCTACCTACTTCTAGGTAACTACCAACTTTTGAGGAGGGCAATATGCCACTTTTGTATGAAGGATGGGCGGGTTTCTATTAAGGCATCATTAAGATGGGCATCAAACCCAGTTCTGATGCCGAATCTCGCCCTCCGAAGAGCGCACGAGATGGACCCCGTCGAGGCTCGAATCAAGCTCGGGGGCGTCAATCCTCTGGTGCCCGCCCCGTGACTCGCGCCGCTCCAGCGCAGAGGCGGCGATAGCGCTCGCGAGCGGGTAGGGATCGGCGGTCAGCCGCTGCAGGTCCGCGGGACGCCGCAGCGGGCCCGCAAGGTCCCAGACCGCGTCTCGGCTCGCCTCGGGCGGCGGCTCGAAGCGCCAGGAAGGAGGCCGGCCCGGCCGGCCTGGATTGCGGACGTCGACGGCCGCGGCGGCGGCTCTGGAGCCGAAGACGAAGCACTCGCTCAGCGAGTTGGAGGCGAGACGGTTGGCGCCGTGCAGGCCGCTGCAGGAGCACTCCCCGACCGCGAACAATCGCTCGAGCGAGGTGCGGCAATCGAGGTCGATCGCGATCCCGCCCATCACATAGTGGGCGGCGGGAGACACCGGAACCGGGCCGGCAGAGGCATCGAGGCCGGCCTCGTCGAGGGTGGCGTAGATGCTCGGGAAGCGGTCGCGGGGGACCGGACGCAGGTCAAGCCCGACGTGTTCGGCGCCGTCGGCCTGCATCCGGGCCAGGATCGCCGCGGTGACGACGTCGCGCGGGGCGAGCTCGTCGGTGAATCGTTCACCGCCGCCGTCGAGGAGCACCGCCCCCTCGCCGCGCACCGCCTCGGTGATCAGGGCACCGTCGAAGCGGCTCCCGGGCAGGGCGAGAGCGGTGGGGTGGAACTGGCAGAACTCGAGGTCGGCGAGGTCGGCACCGGCCGCCTGCGCGATCACCGGGCCCGCACCGATCGCACCCCAGGGGTTGGTGGTGCGCCGCCAGAGTGCCGCGGCGCCGCCGGTTGCCAGCACAGTCGCGGCGGAGCGCAGCGGGCCGCGGTCGGTGATCACCCCGAAGCAGCGGCTGCCGTCACTCCACAGCGCCAGCGCCGAGGTTCGCTCCCGGGCCTCGATCAGATCATGCCCGGCGACAAGCGCCGCCAGCCGGCCGCTGATCTCGCGCCCCGACTCGCTGCCCCGTGAGTGCACCACGCGTCGCCGCGTGTGGCCGCCCTCGAGGCCGAGCTGCAGGTTCCCCTCGCGATCGGTGTCGAAGCGGACGCCACGGCGCAGCAGCTCCTCGACCGCCCCCGGCGCCCCCTCGGCGAGCACCCTCACCGCCGAGGCCCGGCAGAGGCCGCGGCCGGCGGCGATCGTGTCGGCTGCGTGCTGCTCGGGCGAGTCTCCTGCCTCAAGCGCCGCGGCGAGCCCGCCTTGGGCCCGGAAGCTGGCGCTCTCCGACAGCGGCGTCCGCGAAAGCAGCACAACCGAGGCTCCGAGCTCCGCCGCCCGCAGGGCCACCCAGAGGCCGGCCGCGCCGGCACCGATCACGGCGACATCGAAGCGACCGGATGGAGTCTGGTTTGGATCCACGAGGCCGAGTACGGTAGTCGCGTTGTGGGGTGGTGGCAGGCTCAGGTGGAGAGCCTGATTCTGGGCCGAGCGCGAAGATGTCGGCGATGTCAACGGGCCTGTACCTGCGCCACCCGCTGTCGTTCGAGCACGACACCGGCGCCCATCCCGAGAACGCGAACCGGATCCGGGCGATCGAAGCGGCGCTGTCGGAGCAGGACTGGCACGGCCTCGAGGTGGTCGAGGCGCCGGCGGCGGCGCTGGAGCAGATCGAGCGGGTTCACGCTCGCTCCCACATCGAACAGATCGAGGCGCTCAGCGCCCGCGGCGGAGGCATGATCGACGCCGACACTGTCGTCAGCCCGCGCTCCTTCGATGCGGCCCTTCGCTCCGCCGGCGCTTCGGTTCACGCCGTCGACCGGCTGCTCGGCGACGGCGCCGGGTTCGCGTTCTGCGCCCTGCGCCCTCCCGGCCACCACGCCGAGCGGGCCCGGGCGATGGGCTTCTGCCTGTTCAACAACGTGGCGATCGGCGCCGCCCACGCCCTCGCCGAGCATCGGGCCGAGCGGGTGCTGATCGCCGACTGGGACGTCCATCACGGCAACGGCACCCAGGAGATCTTCTACGGGTCCCGGCAGGTCCTGTTCGCCAGCATCCACCAGATCCCGCTCTTTCCCGGCACCGGCGACGTCGGCGAGCGCGGCAGCGGCGAGGGGGAGGGGTACACGGTCAACCTGCCGGTGGCGCCGGGTGCCGGCCCGGATGAGTTCCTCGCCCTGGTGCAGAGGGTGATCGTTCCCCTCGCCCGCAGCTTCGAGCCCGACCTGGTCGCGGTCTCGGCCGGCTTCGACGCTCATCGCGACGATCCACTCGCCGAATGCATGCTCGACGAGGCGGCCTACTCCGACATGTCAGCCAGCCTCCGCGACCTCGCCGCCGAGCTGGAGGTGCCGGTGTTGGTCTGCCTCGAGGGCGGCTATGCGCTGGGGCCGCTGGCGGCCTCGGTCAGCGCCACGATCGCCGCTTTCGTCGGCTCTAGCGAGCCGCGAGCCGCGCCGCCGCAGGCCGCTGCCGGCCACCGGGAGCGGCTGCGGGACCGCTGGCCCCAGCTTGCTTGACCGTCGAGCTGCGGGCGTCGCCGCCGAGGCCGGCGGCGCGGTCCGCGTCGTCGCTCATCCGGGCGTAGGCGATCAGCAGGGCCGCAATCGCGGCGACGACGGTCAGCGTCGCCGCGATAGCAACCCGGCGCCACTGGGGGCGCGGTCCCCGCTGGCGTGCTCCGCAGTCGAGGCAGTACTCCTGGTCCGCCGCCAGCCGGGCTCCGCAGGCGACGCAGGCGGGCTCGGCCGCCCTCATCTCGGCTGCGATTCGGGCGCGGCCCCGAGCTTCGAGCGCTCCTCGGCGGGGTTCGCCGGCTGGGCGGCGGAAGCTCCCTTCTCGAGCGCTTCGCGCAGCTGCTCGGCCTCCTGATCGAGGGCCGCCACCGCCGTGGCCCTCTCGCTCAGCAGCCGGGGCTCGAGTCGGTCGCGCTTGTGCATCTCCAGCGCCAGCCCGCCGATGTCGCGCAGCATCTGCTCGCGCTCCTCATCGATCTCGCGCAGACGCCGCCGCATCCGGCCGCGCTCTCGTGCCCTCGGCCTAGATGCGTTGCGGTTCAGCAGGCCCATTGCCCCTCATCTAGACCTGCAGGGTGTCCTTGAGCTTGTTGAGGAACTCTCGCTGGACGCCGGGGATGCCCTCCAGGTCCTCGACCGCCTTGTAGCCGCCGAGCCGCTCGCGGTAGGCGATCACCCGGTTGGCCTGGGCGGCCGAGAAGCCGAGTTCGCGCAGCTGCTCGAAGGTGGCCTCGTTGACGTCGACCGGCCCCTTCGGGCCCGCGTCCTCCTCTTCCCCCTCATCCTCGGCCCGCGGCTTGGCGGGCTTCCTTGCCGGCTTCGGCTGACCGGCGGGCCGCTGGCGGGCCGCCCCGCGCTCTTCCGCCTCCTCTTCCTCGGCCTCCTCGGTCTCGGCCTGGGGCGCCTTCGGCGTCGTCTTCAGCCTGCTCTCGGCCGCGCGCAGCCGCTTGCGCGCCTCATCGCGCTCGGCCCGCAGTCGCTTGATCTGCTCCTCGGCCTCCCGGCGGGCCTCCGCCGCCGCCTTCTCGGCGAGAGCGTCGGCCTCCGCCTCCAGGCGGCGCGCCTCGCGCTCCACCCGCTTCTCGACCTCGCCGCCGACCGCCTCGCTTCCCGATTTGCGGGCTGCGTCGAGCTCGGCGCTCAGCTCCGCCTCGACCTCCTGACGTGCCTCCTGGCGCAGGGCCTTGGTCTGGGCGCGAAGCCAGGCCGCGGCCGCCTCGCGGGCCTCGACTTCGACGTCCCCGAGGGCATCGGCGGCCTCCTTGGCGCGCTGCTCCGCCTTGGCTGCCTGCTTCTCGGCTTCCTCGCCGCGCTTGCGGGCGTCGTCAAGCGCCGCCTGGTGCTGCTTGTCGAGTTGCTTGAGCTCGCTCTCCTTCTTCGTCAGCTCCTCGCCGATCTCGGCGGCCACTTCCTGCGAAGCCTTCTGCTTGGCGCGCTCGATCTCGGTGATCCGCCGCTTCGCCTTCTTCAGCTCCGCCTGAGCCTGTGAGAGCTCGCCCTTGAGCTCGCGCTCGCGCTCCTCCAGCGCCTGCTTTGCCTCCGCCTGCAGCTTGCTCTGCAGCTGGTCGCTCCGCGCCTTCGCCTCTTTCTGCCTCGTCTGCAGCTCGGCTTGGTGCCGCTTGTCGAGCTGCTGGAGCTCGATCTCCTTCCTGGTCAGCTCGTCGGCGATCTCGGCGGCCACCTCCTGGGAAGCCTTCTTCTTGGCCCGCTCGAGCTGGGCGATCTGTCCGCGCAGCTCCCTCTCCTGGCTGCTGAAGCGCTGCTCCGCCTCCGCCCGGGTCTTCTCGACTCCCTGCTCGAGCTCGGCGATCTGCTGCTTCGCCTTCTCCAGCTCCGAGCGCAGGCTCGAAACCTCGCTCTGCTTCTGCTCCAGCTGCTGCTGTGCCTGGGCCTTGAGCCTGCTCTGCAGCTCCTCCGTCTCGACCTTCGCCTGCTTCTTGGCGTCCTCGACCTCTGCCCGAAGCCGTGCCTCGACCTCCTTGCGCGCCTCGACCGCGGCCGCCGAGGCCTGCTCGCCGGCTTCGCTGCGGAGCTTCTGGCGAGCCTTCTCGGCAGCGGCCTCGAGCTCGGCGATCCGGCGGTTCGCCTTCTCCAGCGCGGTGCGGTTCTTGGCGAGCTCGGCCCGCAGCTCCTTGTCGCGGGCGCTGATCCGCTTGTCGGCCTCGGCTTGGGCCCTCGCGTCCGCCTCCTTTCGAGCCTGATCGGCGGCTTCGGTTGCCTGCTGCTCGGCGCGGGTGTGAAGACGCTTGCGCTCGTCGGCGGTGCGGCGCTCCAGCTCCACGATCCGCCGCTCGGCCTTCTCCCGGGCCCTGGTCGCCTCGGTGAGATGCCGCTCGAGGTCCGTCTGGCGCTCGCCGAAGTCGCCCGAGAGCTCTCTCTCGCGCTCCCGGCGGGCCCGCTCGACGGCCTGGCGGACCCGCTCCTCGGCTTCGACCCGCAGGCGCTCGGCCTCCTCGGCGAGCTGGCGCTCCGCCCCGGCGATCCGCTCGCCTGCTGCGACGGCGTGCTTCTCGATCTCCGCCAGGCGCCTCTCGGCCGCCTCCAGAGCCTTTGCCTTCGCCTCCTTCTCGAGCTTCAGCTCCGCTTCGACGGTGCGAAGCTCGGCGGCGAACCGGGCCTCGGCCGCCGAGCGTGCGGCCTCGACCTCCTTGCGGGTCCGCTGCTCGACCTCGCGGCGGTATCGCTCCATCTCCTCGCGAGCTCCGGTCTCGGCATCACGCAGCTGCCTACGGACCTCGGCGATCGCCTTCTCGGCGCGCTTCTGCTCGCGCTCCAGCTCCTCCTCGAGGGCGAGGATCTCGGCGGTCGCCGCCTCCTCGGCCTCGCGGCGTGCGGACTCGGCCGCGTCCCTCACGCGTCGTTCGGGATCCCCCACGTGCACGTCAGCCCCCAAGTCCCCTTCGAGGCGGCTTTGCCCGTGGCTGTGTCCCGCTGAGCGTCATCGATGTTCTTACGCAGGGTGACATGCGCGGTGCCTCCGAGGGGCGAAATGCCTGGTGCTGCAATCGCGGCGGCGCTGGTCGTCGGCTCTCCTTGCCCCTCCGGCGACAGGGCAGCCTAGCCATTGTCGGCCCCGGGGGTGCAGTTACGCGTGCTGTTCGAGCACCGCGCGGTAGGCGATCAGCACCCGCTCGGCCATCCGCTCGGCCGAGAATGCCGCCGCGGTCGAAGCGCCGGGCACCCTCGGGTCGCCGCTCTCGAGATGGGGCCGCAGCGCCGCCAGCCAGCTCTCGACCTCAAACGGGGCGACGAGGCAGCCGGGCACGGCGCCGAGGGCGTGGGGTGCGATGCCTACCGGAGTCGAGAGCGCGGGCACCTCGCAAGCCAGCGCCTCGAGCGCGGCGAGGCCGAACCCCTCGTTGTCGGATGTGACCAGTACCGCGTTTGCGGCGTTGAGCCAGAGCGGCATCCGGTCGGGCTCGATGCTGCCCCCGGTCAGCAGCTCGGCCCCGGCGGCGCGGGCCAACTCCCGGGCGCGGTCGTAGCGCTTCTCCGGCCGCGTCGGGTTGGCCGGGAACAGCAGGTACTTCGACCCCGGGTCGAGCCCGAGCTCGCGCCGGGCTCTCTCTCGCGGCAGCGGCTTGAAGCGGCTCAGGTCGGCTCCGCAGGGGAGCACCGCGGCGCGCCCGGGCGGGCGGGGCAGCCCCGGTCGCCCGCTCTCGGGGCCGAAGAGGGCGCGGGAGACGCCGGCGCAGAGGTCCACCCGCGGGGCGAGGCGGCGAGACAGCGGCCCGACGGTCCGGTGGCGGACGTCGGTTCCGTGGAAGGTGACGACCAGCGGCCTGGCGCCGGCGAGGCGCGCGCACCAGCCGGGTAGCCCGTAATGGGCGTGCACCAGGTCGAAGCGGCTGTCGCGCAGCAGCCCCCGAAGGTGCCGTATCGCCGGCAGGTACTGGCCACGCCCCAGCGGAAAGCCGAACAGCTCGACATCGACGCCATGGCCGCGGATCGCCTCGACCTGGTCGAGGACCCAGCGACCGCGCTGCGGGGTGGCGGCGTCGGGGGAGAGGTTGGTGACGATCAGGACCCTCATCGGAAGGTGAGCTCGCGGGCCAGCGTATCCGCCGTCACACACCCGCATCCGATCCGGCACTCAGTGATGTAGACCCGGGATCCGGCGCGGCGCAGCATCGCCCTCAAGCGAACGAAGGAGGGCGCATGCATGTGTTGATCGGATGGCTCTACGCGGAGACGGCCCGGCGGCTGCGCGCGATCCGGGCCCTGCTCGAGGGCGAGCGGGCCCAGGGGACGGTCGAATACGTCGGCTTGATCCTGCTTGTCTCCCTGCTGATGGTGGGGATGGTGGCGGCGATGAAGGGCTTCAACGGCAAACAGGGCATGGAGCTGGCGGAGGTGATCATCGAGAAGATCAAGCAGGCGGTGAATCAGGTCAGCTTCCGCTGAGACGGGGGGCGTGCGGTTCGCGCCGGGCGGGAGCTCTCCCTCCGGCGCGGCCGCGTGCGAAACTCGCGCCGTGACCGTGGCCAGCCGCAGCTACGACCGCGCCCCCGCCGACCTGCGCCCGATCCGGATCGAGCCCGGTTTCGTGCGCACCGCCGACGGCTCGGCGCTGATCTCCCAGGGTGAGACCCGGGTCATCTGCACCGCCTCGGTGATCGGCTCGGTGCCGCGCTGGCTGGAGGGGAAGGGCCGCGGCTGGGTGACGGCGGAGTACGCGATGCTTCCCGCTTCGACCGGGGACCGAAAGCAGCGCGACGTCTCGAAGGGCCGCCAGGACGGCCGCTCGGTCGAGATCCAGCGGCTGATCGGGCGCTCGCTTCGCGTTGTCGTCGACTTCAAGGCGCTCGGCGAACGCAGTGTCTACGTCGACTGCGACGTCCTGCAGGCCGACGGCGGCACCCGCTGCGCCGCGATCACCGGCGGCTTCGTCGCCCTGCGCCTCGCGATGCAGAAGCTGCTTGACGCCGGCGAGATCGAGAGCCTTCCGTTCAGCGGGTCGATCGCCGCGGTGAGCGTCGGCATGGTCGACGGCAGGGCCGCTCTGCGACCTCGATTACTCCGAGGACGCCGAGGCCGAGGTCGACGCGAACGTGGTGATGACCGGAGACGGCGGGCTGGTCGAGGTCCAGGCGACCGCGGAGCGAACGCCGCTCTCGCGAGCCTCGCTCGATCAGCTGCTCGGTCTCGCCGAGGCGGGAATCGCCCGCCTGCGCGAAGAGCAGGAGCGGGCCGTCGCCCGTTGATGGCTGCGCCAGGCGAAGCCGAGCGGACGGCGCTGGTCCTGGCAACCCGCAACGAGCACAAGCTGCGCGAGCTCTCCGAGCTGCTTCCTGAGCTGCGCCTCGAGCCGCTCCCGGACCACCTCGAGCTCCCCCCCGAGGACGGCGACAGCTTCGCCGCCAATGCCCTGATCAAGGCCCGGGCCGCACACGAGGCGACCGGCAGGGCGGCGTTTGCCGACGACAGCGGCATCGAGGCCGCGGCGCTTGCGGGCGCCCCGGGGATCCTCTCGGCCCGCTACGCCGGGGAGGGCGCAAGCGACGAGGCGAACCTCGACAAGCTCCTGGGCGAGGTTGCCGCCGCCGGCGAGGACCGCCGCGTCGCCTATGTCTGCGTGTTGGCCTACGTAAACGCCAGCGGCGAGGAGGGTTTCTTCGAGGGTCGCTGCGAGGGCTCTCTGGCCGAGCAGCCTCGGGGCTCGGGCGGCTTCGGCTATGACCCCGCTTTCGTCCCCGACGGAGCTGGACGGCGAGCGCACGATGGCCGAGCTGTCGGCGGAGGAGAAGAACGCGATCAGCCATCGCGGCCGCGCCGCCCGGCTGCTCGCCGCGCACCTCACCGCCGGTCCGCGGCCGCGGCCGAGTGGGCGGGCTGACGGGCCTTGATCCGCACCAAGTCACAGGCCGCCGGCCTCTCGGTCGCATCGAACTCGCTGCTGATCGCGATCAAGGTCGCGGCCGGCGCGATCACCGGCTCGATCGCGATCCTCACCGAGGCCGCCCACTCGCTGATCGACCTGCTGGCGTCGGTGATCGCCCTGGCCTCGGTGCGAAAGGCAGACGAGCCAGCCGACGTCGAGCACCCGTACGGGCACGAGAAGCTCGAGAACCTCGCCGCCACGATCGAGGGAATGCTGATCCTGGTCGGCGCCACGGTGATCGTCTATGAGGCGACTCACCGTCTAGTCGTCGGATCGCAGGTCGACACCCTCGGGCTCGGGATCGCTGTGATGGCGGTCTCGGCGATCGCCAATTTCAGCATTTCCAGCTTCCTCGGGCGCCAGGCGAAGCGCTTCGATTCGCCGGCGCTGGAGGGAGACGCGGCGCATTTGCGCACCGATTCGGTGACCTCGATCGGCGTCCTCGGCGGGCTGGTCCTGGTCGAGGTCACCGGCGCCGATGCCTTCGACTCGATCGCAGCGCTGGCGGTGGCGGTGGCAATCGTCGTCTCCGGCCTGCGGATCATCACCCGCTCCTCGCGGGTCCTCGTCGACGAGGTGCTGCCCGCCGACGAGATGGATCGGATCGAGGTGGCGATCGAGGCATCGCGGACCCCGGAGGTCGCCGGTTATCACCGGCTGCGCGGCCGGCGTGCCGGCAGCCGGCGCTACGTCGACCTGCACGTGCAGTTTCGCTCCGGCACCAGCCTCGAGCGGGCCCACGAGCTGGCCCACGACATGCGAGCCGCGATCGAGGCAGAGCTGACCGCCGCCGACGTGCTGGTCCACGTCGAGCCGGAGGAGTCGATGCTTGCGCCGGGCGAGAGCCCGGGCCCGTACCGAGCCGGTTAGGGAACCGGAGGCGTGGGCGCCGAACCGCGAGATGCGACGCTTTGCAGGCGCCTACGGGGGCGGCAGCAGGTTGACGGCGGCGGCGATCCCAACCGCCCCGACGGTGATGCTGTAGCCGGTGTAGCCGCTGATCCCGAGCAGGACCACGGCGATCAGGCAGACGCCGACTACGGTCAACCACGATGCCCGCTGAAGTGACACGGTCGGTATTTTGGCCGACGTGGCCGACCGAGCGATGGCAGGTCAATCCCTGGACCGTCTGATGGAGCTCTCCCCTGAGATGCGCGGGGGCGCGATCCTCGCCGAGGGCGAGGTCCTGGCCGCGACCGGCGACGGGAACGGCTGGGGCGAAGCGGCCGGGGCGCTGCTGCGTGCGGCGGACGTCGACGAGGAGGGCGCCGAGCAGGTCCACGTCGCGACCGAGGCCGGCGAGGTGTTCGCTCTCCGGGAGGCCGGGCTGACCGCGGTCGCCGTCACCGAGCGCTTCGTGCTCGCCTCGCTTATGGCCTTCGACATGCGGGTGACGCTGCGCGACCTGGCGGCCGGAGGGACCGCGGGCGAGGCGAACGGAGGCTCGGGCTGATGCCGAAGCCGCACCGGCTGGTGCTGGACCGGGTCTCGGGCTACGCCGACGAGGCCGCGGCCTTCATGCGCCGCCGCCGCCACGTGCGGCGCCCCTTCGCCCGTGTCTACCGGGCGGACGGCAGCAGCGTCGACCACGCGGCCGAGTCGGAGACCGGCACCGCGCTGTTCGCGGCGGCCCACTCGCTGATCGATCTCGCCACGGGTGGGGCTGAGAAGCGATGAGCGAGCTTCCGTCCCGGGAGCTGGCGCAGGAGATCGTCGGCCGGGCGCTCGCCCGGGGCGGCGAGTTCGCCGAGTTGTTCGCCGAGCGCGGCCGCGGCACCCACTTGCGGATCGACGAGTCGCGAATCGAGGGCGTGCAGTCGGGTGCCGAACAGGGCGCCGGGGTGCGGGTGGTCAAGGATGGGACCGCCTACTTCGCCCACGTCGATGGCCTTGGCGAGGCCGACCTCGAGCGCGCCGCCGACGAGGCGGCCGCGGCGCTGCGCGGCGATCGGGTCACGCCGACGCCGCTGCAGGCGTCCGAGACGCAGACCCAGAAGGTGGAGATACGCCCGGAGGGCGTATCGGCGCAGCGCAAGGCCGAGCTCCTGCGCGAACTCGACGAGCGAGGCCGCGCCGCTGGCCCTGAGATCGCCCAGCTGATGTGCTCATACGTCGAGAACCGCCGCGAGGTCGTCGTCGCGAACTCGGCCGGGACCTATGCCACCGACGACCGCACCCGGGTCCGGGTCGGCGTCCAGGCCGTGGCTCGCCGCAATGGCTCGATCGAGACCGGGCTGGAGACGCTCGGCGGCCACCAGGGCTTCGAGCTCCTCGACGACGATCCAGGCGCGATCGCCGAGCGGGCGGCCGCCAAGGCGATCACCCTGCTCGACGCCGATCCCGCCCCGGCCGGGTCGATGCCGGTCGTTGTCGGCGGAGGTTTCGGCGGGGTGCTGTTCCACGAGATGACCGGGCACGGTCTGGAGGCCGACCACATCCAGAAGGGCGCGAGCGTCTACGCGGGCAAGCTGGGTGAGGTCGTTGCCGAGTCGCTGGTCAACGCCTTCGACGACGGGGTGCTGCCGGGGCAATGGGGGAGCGACGGAATCGACGACGAGGGCACGCCGTCCCAGAAGACCCAGGTGATCGAGGACGGCAGGCTGGTCTCTTTCCTCTACGACCGCCTGCGGGCCGAGCGCGACGGAGCCGCGCTGACCGGGAACGGCCGCCGGGGCAGCTTCCGCGACCTGCCGATCCCGCGGATGACCAATACCTACATTGCGCCCGGTGACGCCGAGCCCGAGGCCCTGATCGCCGAGGTCAAGCGTGGCTTTTACGCGGCCTCGTTCGCCGGTGGCCAGGTCGAGCCGGCCAGCGGCGACTTCGTCTTCGGGGTCTCCGAGGGCTATCTGATCGAGGACGGCAAGGTCACCAGGCCCTGCCGTGGCGCCACCCTGATCGGCAATTGCATCGACGCGCTGGCGGCGATCGACGGGGTGGGATCGGACTTCGAGATGAAGAGCGGAATCTGCGGCAAGGCCGGGCAGCGGGTTCCGGTCGGGACCGGGCAGGGCCATGTGCGGATTCGCGAGCTGACCGTCGGCGGGACCGAGGTCTGATGGATCTCGCCGAGGCGGCAGGACTCGCCGTCGACGCGGCGCTCGCCGCGGGAGCCGGCGATGCCGAGGCCTACGCCCTGCGCGAGGCGGGGCGCGAGGTCCGGGTCCACGACGGCGAGGTCGAGAGCCTCACCGCGGCGACCGAGCGCGGGGTCGGGCTGCGGGTCTGGATCGGTCACCGGGTCGGCTACGCCCACGGCGCCGACCTCTCCGAGGAGGGTCTCAGGGACCTCGCGGCGAGCGCCACCGCCGCGGCCGGGGTCGCCGACGAGGACGAGTTCCAGGCCGCTCCGCAGCCGAATGGCGCCTACCCCGAGCTGGCCGGGCTGCGCGATCCCCGGCTCGACGAGTGGGGCTCCGATCGGCTCGTCGAGCTGGCGCTCGCGGTCGAGCGAGCCGCGACCTCCCGCGATCCCCGGGTCGGGATGGCCGAGGTGACCGTCTACGCCGACTCCGACGACCAGGTCGCAATCGTCTCCTCGGCCGGGATCGAGTGCTCATTCGAGGCCAGCAGCTGTTACGCCTACGTGCAGGCGCTGGCGCGACGACGAGGGCTCGAAGGAGACCGGGCTCGGTTTCGGCATCGGCCGCTCCCCGGCCGCCCTCGACCCCGACGCGATCGGAGCCGAGGGGGCGGAGCGGGCGGCGTCGATGATCGGCGCCGGCAAGCCTCCCTCCCGGTCCTGCCCGGTTGTCTTCGACCCGACCGTCGCGGCGAGCTTCGTCAGCCTGATCGGCAGCGCCCTCAGCGCCCACGAGGTGCAGCGGGGCCGGTCGCCGTTCGCGGAGCTGCTCGGCGAGCAGGTGGCGAGTGAGGCGCTGGTCCTTCGCGACGACGGTCTGGAGGCCGAGGGCCTGGGGGCCGCTCCCTGCGACGACGAGGGCGCGCCGCGAACCCCGATCGGCCTGATCGAGGGGGGCGCCCTGCGGAGCTTCCTATACGACGCCTATAGCGCCCGCCGCGGCGGGGTCGATCACGGCGGCAGCGCCAGCCGCGGGGGCTACCGGACCCCACCCGGGGTCTCTCCCTCGAACCTGATCGTCGAGAGCGGCGCCATGGCCACGCCGGAGCTCTTCGCCGCCGCCGGGGACGCGGTCTACGTGACCGACGTCGCCGGGCTGCACTCGGGGGTCAATCCGGTCAACGGCGTCTTCTCGGTCGGCGCGACCGGAAGGCTTCTGAAGGGAGGCGAAGCGGCCGACCCGGTGCGCGAGTTCACGATCGCCAGCGACCTGGTGTCGATGCTGCGGGCGGTTCGCGAGGCCGGCTCGGAATCCCGCTGGGTGCCGTTCGGCGCCTCGGTGCGGACTCCGCCGCTGCTGATCGCCGAGATGACGGTCAGCGGCACCTAGGCGCCGCTGTTAGATTGCGCCGCGATTTCAACCGCCGAGGAGGAGTCGACGTGACCAAAGCTGAGTTCCTTGACCAACTTGCAAACGACGACCGCGTTGGCAGCAAGAAGGGGGCCGCGGAGGCAGTCGACGCCGTCCTCGAAACGATCACCGAAGTGCTGAGCGCAGGCGGCGAGGTGAACTTCACCGGCTTCGGCAAGTTCCACGTCGCCGAGCGCGGCCCGCGACAGGGTGTCAACCCGCGCACCGGAGAGCGGATCACGATCCCCGGCGGCAAGGTGCCCCGCTTCTCGGCCGGCTCGGCACTCAAGAACAACGTCAAGGGCGGATAGCGGGCTGGCCGCTGAGCCGTTCGCCGACCGCCTGGCGGCGCTGGTCGAGGAGCGTCGCAGCCAGATCTGCCTCGGGCTCGACCCCGACCCCCAGACCCTCGACGCGGGGGGCGCGACCGACGATGACCCCGCCCGGGCCGCCGCGACGGCGGTCCTCGCCAGCTGCCGCCGGCTGATCGACGCCGCCGGCCCGGCCTGCGTCGCGGTCAAGCTCCAGCTCGCCTGCTTCGAGCGGCTCGGCGCCGGAGGTTGGGAGGCGCTGGAGGCTCTCGTGGCCGAGGTCCAGGATGCCGGCCTGCTCGCGATCGCAGACGGCAAGCGGGGCGACGTCCCGGTCACCGCCTCCGTCTACGGACAGGCGCTGGTCGGCGAGACGCCGACCCCCTGGGGGCCGGTCGCCGGGCTCGGCGTCGACGCCTTCACCGCCAATCCCCTGCTCGGAGCCGACGCGCTGGACCCGATGATCGACGCCGCCGCCTCCGCCGGCGCCGGGGTATTCGCCCTGGTCCGGACGACCAACCCCGGGGCCACCGAGCTGCAGGACCAGCCCTCGGAGGCACCGCTTCACGAGCGCCTCGCCGCGATCGTCGACGCCGCCGCCGATCGCCTCGCCGGCTCGGGCGGGCTCAGCGGCATGGGCGCGGTGGTCGGAGCCACCGCCCCGGAGCTGATCGGGCGGCTGCGCGAGCTGATGCCGCGGGCGATCTTCCTTATCCCGGGCGTCGGCGCCCAGGGCGGCAAGCCGGGAGACCTCGGCCCCGCCTTCGGCCCCGGCCGGGCGGCGGGGCTGGTCGCCGCCTCGCGGGGAATCGCCTCGGATCCCAACCCGGCGGCGGCCGCCGAGCGCCTGCGGGCTGAGGTCTGGGAGGTCTCCAGCACACTCGCTTGAATCTCGCCGCTACGATCATCGGCCGTTCCACCCGAAGGTCGGCGATGGAGAACCACCAGCAGAGCTCACCCGCGCGGCTCGCAGCGATCGTCGCCCTGATCGCCACCGCCATCGTGCTGCTTGTGATCGTCGTCGGCTCGCTGAGCGGCGGCGGCGGCTCCGGCGCCGGCTCCAGCGCCCGCCACCGGGGCGCCCAGAAGGGACAGTCGGCCCAGAAGCAGTCGCAGCGAAAGATCTACGTGGTCAAGCCCGGCGACTGCTGCCTTTCTGAGATCGCCGACAAGACCGGGATCGACGTCGACAAGCTGGTCCAGCTCAATCCCCGCCTCGATCCGCAGGCGATCCATTCCGGGGACCGGGTGAAGCTGCGCTGAGCGAGCGGCGGGGAGCGTGGCGGGCTGCAGCCCTGCGCCCTGCGCGAGCGGCTGCAGTGGCGACTGCGATCGCCCTCGCCCTGGCCGCGCCAGCCGCGGCCAAGACCAAGCAGAGCGGCCCGCCGCAGCTCCAGGCGCGTGCCTGGGTGCTCGAGGACAGCCGAACCGGCGAGATCCTCGCCGGCCGTGCTGCAGCGAAGCCTCTGCTGATCGCCAGCACCACCAAGCTGATGACCGCCCATCTGGCGCTTCAGAGGCTGCCACTGTCAAAGCGGGTGCGCATGGCTCCCTACAGCGCGATCCCAGGCGAGTCCCTGCTCGGCCTCGCCGCGGGTACGCCGATCAGCGTCCGCGACCTTCTCTACTCGCTGATCCTCGAGAGCGCCAACGACTCGGCCCACACCCTGGCCCAGGTGGTGGGCGGCACCCAGGCGCGCTTCGTCGCCGAGATGAACCGCTCCGCCGGGGCGCTCGGGCTCGCCGACACCCACTACTCCAACCCGATCGGCCTCGACTCGCCTGGCAACTACTCCAGTGCCCGTGACCTCGCCACCCTCGCCCGAACCCTGCTCGCCAACCGCACCTTCGCCCGGATCGCCGACTCGCCGACCGCGGTGCTGCACAGCCTCCACCCACCGGCGACGATCAACACCCGCAACACGCTGCTGCTGAGCGCCCCCTGGATCACCGGGGTGAAGACCGGCCACACGCTCGGCGCGGGATACGTCGAGGTCGGCTCCGCCCAGCGCAACGGCGTGAAGCTGATCTCGGCCGTGCTCGGAGCGCCGAGCGAGGCGCAGCGCGACAGCGAGAGCCTGGCGCTGCTCGACTACGGATTCGACCAGTACCAGGTTCGCCATCCGGTGCGGCCGCGGGAGGTGATGGCCACCCCCTCGATCCGATATTCGGGCGGCGAGCTTCCGCTGCGCGCGGCACACCCGATCACGGTCGGACTACGGCGCGGCCAGAGGCTCCAGAAGTCGGTCCGTGCGCCTGACGAAGTCACGGGCCCGGTCCGCCGCGGCAAGCGCCTGGGCAGGGTCACGATCACGGTCGACGGCAGGGTCGCCGGGGCCGCGGCGCTTCTGGCCTCGCGCTCGATCCCCGAGGCGTCGACCTTCGACAAGTTGCGCAGCCACGCCGCGATCGGGCTGGCGTTGCTTGCGCTGCTGGCGTTCGCGATACTGGTGGCGGTGCTCGCGGTGCGCCGCGGCAGAGGAGGCCGCCCGCCGCTGAGTGAGGAGGACATGGAGAGCAGTCGCGAGGACAGGCGGAGGATCCGGGAGGAGCAACGCTCCGCCGGGGCGCGGGGGTCGCGCAAATGATCATCACCGTCACCCTCAACGCGGCGATCGACCGCACGGTCGCGGTGCCCAACTTCCGCCAGGGTCATCGCCACCGCTCGGTCGAGAGCCGCACCGTCGCCGGCGGCAAAGGCATCAACGTCGCCCGAGCCCTGGCCGGTCTCGGGCGACCGGTCATCGCCGCCGGCCTGGTCGGGGGCCCGACCGGCCAGCGGCTGATCGAGGAGCTGGCCGAGGAGGGCATAGTCCACGACCTCACCCCGATCGGCGAGGAGTCGCGGATAAACCTCGCCGTGATCGACCCGACGTCGGGCGAGCAGACCGAGATCAACGAGCGCGGCCCCGAGGTCACCGAGGACGAGGTCGGCCTCTTCCTCGATCGCCTCGACTACCTGGCTCGGGGCGCGCGCATCTGCGTCCTCGCGGGCAGTCTTCCCCCCGGGGTCGACACCGAGCTCTACGCCCGCATCGTGCGCGAGCTGCGCCAACGAGAGGTGGTCGTCGTCCTCGACTCCGACGGCGAGCCGATGCGGGCGGGGCTTCGCGCCGGGCCGTCGATGGTGGTCCCCAACGTGCTCGAGGCCGAGGAGCTGGTCGGACACGAGTTCTCGGGCCCGGCCGACCTCGCCGCGGGCCTGGCGCAGCTGCTCGAGCTGGGCGCCGAGGAGGCGGTGATCACGCTCCCCGAGGGCTGTGTGGCCGCGCTCGGCCCGCCGGGCGGCCGCAGCTTCTACTCCGTCGCCACAGCATCGCTGGAGCCGGTCGCCTCGGTCGGCTCGGGTGACGCTTTTCTGGCCGGCTACGTGGCCGCCCGATACGACGGCGCGCCGGCGGCCGATTGTCTCGCCTACGCGGTCGCCTGCGGTGCGGAGTCGACGCAGCACTTCGGTGCCGGAACCGTCGACGCCGATCAGGTCGAGCGGATTCGAGCCGGGGTCGAGCTGAAGGAGCTCGAGGTCCCGGCCGAAGTCGCTTGACGGAAGCGGCTTCGCGCGAAGCCGCTTCCGTACAATGATCAGGGCGTTGCGATTCGGCTCGGGAATGCCGCAAATAGCCGCCTCTTTGCCCCGCGGCGGCGGGGTTTTTTCGTCCGTGGTCACGCATAGCCTGAATACTCACCGCCAGCCCTGGAGGCCCTGATGGAGATCGATATCGGCAAAGGGAAGAAGGGTCGGCGCGCCTACGGATTCGACGACATCGCGATCGTTCCGTCGCGCCGGACCCGCGATCCCGACGACATAGACATCACCTGGACGCTTGGCCCGTATCGATTCGAGCTGCCTCTGATCGCCTCGGCGATGGACGGCGTCGTCAGCCCCGAGACCGCGGCCCTCGTCAACCGCCTCGGGGGTCTCGGAGTGCTGAATCTCGAGGGCATCTGGACCCGGTACGAGAATGCGGACGAGCAATTGAAGAAGATTGCCGCCGCTCCGACGCATCTGGCGACGAGCCTGATGCAGGAGCTCTACTCGGAGCCGGTCAAGGCAGAGCTGGTCGGCCAGCGGATTGCCGAGATCAAGGAGATGGGCGCCGTTGCCTGCGGGTCGCTGACCCCGCAGCGGGTCAGGGACCACTACGAGACCGCGGTCGACGCCGGGCTCGACATCCTGGTCATCCAGGGCACCGTTATCTCCGCCGAGCATGTCTCGACCAGCGTCGAACCGCTGAACCTGAAGGAGTTCATCGCCGAGGTCCCGGTGCCGACCGTGGTCGGCGGCTGCGCCTCCTACTCGACCGGGCTCCACCTGATGCGCACCGGCGCCGTCGGGGTCCTTGTCGGGGTCGGGCCGGGCGCCGCCTGCACGACCCGCGGCGTGCTCGGGATCGGAGTCCCGCAGGCGACCGCGATCGCCGACGTCGCCGCGGCCCGCTCCCAGCACATGCTGGAGACCGGGGAGTACTGCAACGTGGTCGCCGATGGCGGCATGCGCACCGGCGGGGACGTCTCGAAGGCGATCGCCTGCGGCGCCGACTCGGTGATGATCGGATCGCCGCTGGCCCGGGCCAAGGAGGCCCCGGGGCGCGGCTTCCATTGGGGAATGGCCACCTTCCATCCCTCGCTGCCGCGGGGCGCCAGGGTCTCGACCACCCAGGACGGGACGATGGAGGAGATCCTGCTCGGCCCCGCGCGCGAGAACGACGGGACCTTCAACCTGATGGGGGCGCTTCGGACCTCGATGGCCACGACCGGCTACGAGGACATCCGCTCCTTCCAGCGTGCGGAGGTGATGGTCGCGCCAGCCCTGCAGAGCGAGGGCAAGAAGCTGCAGCGCGAGCAGTCGGTCGGGATGGGGTCCAACGGCCGAGCCCAGGTCACCGAGGGAGTCGTCGTCGCGGATGACTGAGGGCCCAGCCGTCACCCGGGCGACGACCCAGGGTGACGTGCGGTCCCAGCGCGAGCACGCGCCGGAGATCACCACCGAGAGGGCGGCCGGTGTCGGTCCGCCCGGGGCCGGCGAGGCCCCCGCGCACGAGGAGGTCCTGGTGCTCGACTTCGGGGGCCAGTACTCGCAGCTGATCGCGCGGCGGATCCGCGAGTGCGGAGTGTTCGCGGAGCTGCTCCCGTTCGACGTCGACCCGGAGCTGATCCGCCAGCGCCGGCCCAAGGCTCTTGTCCTCTCCGGCGGCCCCGCCTCGGTCTATGAGCCGGGCGCGCCCGAGTTCCCAACCGACCTGCTCGAGCTGGGAGCTCCCGTGCTGGGCATCTGTTACGGGATGCAGGCGATGGTCCGGGCCCTCGGTGGCAAGGTCGAGGCCGCAGAAGCCGGCGAGTTCGGCCGTACCGACCTGGCCCTGGTCGACGGCGGCGGGGCCTTGCTCTCCGGGCTGCCGGCCGAGCAGCAGTGCTGGATGAGCCACCGCGACGCCGTCTTCGAGCCACCGCCGGGCTTCGCGGCGCTTGCCGCCAGCCCGGGCTCGCCGGTCGCCGCCTGCGAGAGCCCTGATCGCGGCCTCTACGGGATCCAGTTCCATCCCGAGGTCGTCCACACCCCGTACGGGACCGACATCCTCGATCGCTTCCTGCGCCAGATCGCGGGCTGCGAGGAACAGTGGTCGCCGGCTTCGGTGATCGCCGAGCAGGTGGCCGCGATCCAGGCCCAGGTCGGCGAGGGGCGGGTGATCTGCGGCCTCTCGGGCGGGGTGGACTCCTCGGTCGCGGCGATCCTCGTGCACCGGGCTGTCGGCGACCGCCTCACCTGTGTCTTCGTAGACCACGGCCTCATGCGCCTCAACGAGGGCGAGCAGGTTGTTGAGGCGTTCAGCGGCTTCGGGATCCCGCTCGTCCACGTCGACGCCGAGCAGCGCTTCCTCGAGCGCCTCGAGGGCGTCACCGATCCCGAGCAGAAGCGCAAGATCATCGGCGAGGAGTTCATTCGCGTCTTCGAGGCCGAGGCGGGCAAGCTCGAGGACGTCTCCTATCTGGTCCAGGGCACCCTCTACTCGGACGTGATCGAGTCCGGGGGAGGGGCGGGGGCCGACACGATCAAGTCGCATCACAACGTCGGTGGGCTGCCGGAGGACCTCGAGTTCGAGCTGGTCGAGCCGCTGCGAATGCTGTTCAAGGACGAGGTGCGCGCCGTCGGCACCGAGCTGGGGCTTCCGGACCGCCTGGTCTGGCGCCAGCCGTTCCCCGGCCCGGGCCTGGCGATCAGGGTGGTCGGCGGCGAGGTGACCCGCGAGCGCCTCGAGATCCTGCGCCAGGCCGACTCGATCCTGCAGGAGGAGGTGCGGGCGGCGGGCCTTTACCGCGAGCTCTGGCAGTCGTTCTGCGTGCTTCCGGTCGTGCGCTCGGTCGGCGTCCAGGGCGACGGCCGGACCTACGCCTACCCGATCGTGATCCGCGCGGTGACCTCCGACGACGCGATGACAGCCGACTGGGCCCGGCTCCCCTACGACCTGCTGGAGCGGGTCTCCGGGCGGATCATCAACGAGGTCCCGCACGTCAACCGCGTCGCCCTCGACGTCAGTTCCAAGCCCCCCGCGACGATCGAGTGGGAGTGAAGGCTCAAAGGCGTTCGCCTTAATGGCTGCGCGCTAGGTTTTTTCGCATGGAATCGCAGGCAGCGCAGGTTGCCGCGACTCAGCCACCCTCGATAGCCACCGCCGCCGGCGACCGGGCTCCGCGCTGGGTGCCCGTCTGGCAGCTCAGCCTCGGCTTCTGGCTGCTGTTCCTGGCGGTGCTCGTGGCGCATGGGCTGCGGCTCGGCAACGTCGCCCAGGTCACCACCTTCGGCGTGATCTTCGCCTCGATCGTGATCGAGGCTCTGCCCTTCATCCTGCTTGGCGCCCTGGTCTCGGCGGCGGTCGCCGTGTTCGTCCCGGACCGGGTCTTCGCCCGGATCGGAAGCCTGCCGCGGCGCCTCCAGCTTCCCGGCGCGACCCTGGCCGGGTTCGCGTTCCCGGTCTGCGAATGCGGGTCGGTGCCGATCGGCCGCCGTCTGATCACCCGCGGTTTGCACCCCTCGGCGGGGCTGGGCTTTATGTTCTCGGCCCCGATCCTCAATCCGATCGTCCTCGGGTCGACCTGGGTCGCCTTCGGCGGCGGGACCCGGGGGGCGGAGATGGTCGCCGGCCGCGCGACGCTCGGGTTCGCCGTCGCGATGGCTGCCGGGTTCGTGATCGCAGGGCGCGGGACGCCGCTGCTGCGCCAGAGGCAGACCGCCGACGCGATCGACGACCACGGGCACGAGCACGGGACGGCCGGCGGCGATCGCGGGGGCGCCTTCCTGCAGCATCTCGTCGGCGACCTGTTGTTCATGAGCCGCTTCCTGGTCCTCGGCGCGGCCGCGTCGGCCCTGATGCAGACCTTCGTCCCCCAGAGCTTCCTCTCGGGGGTGGCCGGGGCGGCGGTGATCGGGATCCTCGGCTCTGATGGCCTTCGCCTTCATGCTCGCTCTCTGCTCCGAGGCCGATGCGTTCGTGGCGGCTTCGTTCACGGCCTTTCCGCTCAGCGCTCAGCTCGGCTTTCTCGTCTTCGGCCCGATCCTCGACGCGAAGCTCGCGGCGATCTACGGCGCCACCTTCCGACCTCCTTTCCTGCGCCGGCTGGTGCTGGTCGCCGTTCCCCTAGTTCTCACCGGCTCGCTTCTGTTCGGAGCGGTCACGTGAGGTTGAGCGTTCGCAACGTCCGCCTCTTCGTGCTCGCGATCTGGGCCGGGTTCTTCGTCTGGTTGTGGCTGAGCGGGCAGGTGCTGCGCTATCTCGGCCCCCGCACCTCCTGGGTCGTCACCTTCGGCGCGATCACACTCGCCGTGGTGACGGTCGCCTACGCGCGATCCAGCGCCGGAGCGGCCGACGGTCGGCGTCCGATCTCGGCCCGCGACTCCGCCGGCCTGCTGGCGATGCTGACGCCGATCCTGCTCGCCGCGATGCTGTCCGGCTCCTCGCTCGGGGCTCTGGCGGCCTCCAAGAAGCTGACCGCGCGCGGAGTGGATCTCGCCAGCCTCGCCGAATCGCTGTCGAAGGGGGCAAGCGAGGTCGACTTCCTGCAGATCAAAGCCGCCGGCGACGACCCCCAGGAGGGCGAGACCCTGGGATTGAGCACGGGGCGCCAGGTCGACCTGACCGGCTTCGTGATGAAGGCGGGCACGTCCCCCCGGGCGCCCTTCACCCTCGGGCGCTTCTACATCACCTGCTGCGTCGCCGACGCGATCCCGATCGGGGTCACGATCGATCCGACGCTCGCCGACGCTGGATTTCCAAAGGACACCTGGCTCGAGGTGACCGGGGCCCTGCAGAAGAAGGACAACGGCTACGTGGTCGACGCGGAGCGAATCGAGAAGATCCCGGAGCCGGACAATCCCTATCTCGCGTTCCGCTAGCCGGAGCCGCTGATCAATGTCGCGGAGGCGATCAGCGCCGCGGCGACCAACCCGATCGTGATCCGGTGCAGGCGCTGGGCCGTCAGCCAGCTATAGCGCCGTGTCTGCAGCCAGGAGCGGGCCCCGCTTGCGGCTGCTGTGGAAGCCATCGCCGTGTACATGCACTGGACGCACATGGTTCGGGCGAGGCTACTCCGCCCCGCAGGCGCCCTCAACTCGCGCAGCGCTGACAGCGGCCGTGCAGGGTGACGTCATGGTCGGATACGTGGAAGCTCGCACTGCGCGAGACCCGCGCGATCGCTCGCTCGAGCTCGGCATCCTCGAATGGGACCACCGCTCCGCAGCGCTGGCAGACGAGATGATGATGGTGCTCGCCGGTCGGGCTCGAACGTTCGTAGCTCGCCGTGCCGGTGCCCGATGTCGAGCCGCTGCACGAGATGCAGGTGCTCCAGCTGCTCGAGTGCCCGGTAGACGCTTGCTCGCCCGACCGTGTGGTCGCGCGCGTCCAGCTCCGACTCGATCTCCATGGCGCTCAGCGCGCAGTCCTGCTCCCCGAGCAGCTCGACGACGGCGCGGCGGGCGCCGCCCTCGCGGAAGCCGCCCTCGCGAAGTGTCGCGAGCGCATGCTCGACCCAGTCCCGGCGTTCGGATTCCGCGCTCACCGCGCTGCCTCCGCCGAGGGCCGGGTCGCGGGGCTGGCGATCGCCGCGAGTAGGAAGACGCCAACCAGGGCCGCGGCGACCGACGCGCCCGCCGCGGTGCCGGCGTAGTAGGAGAGGTAGAGGCCGATCGCCCCGCCCAGCCCGGCGACCGCTACGGCCACCGCCATCATCGTCAGCACCCGGTCACACAAGAGGCGCGCGGTGGCGGCGGGACCGACGAGGCCGGCGACGACGAGCAGGTTTCCCAGTCCCTGCACGCCGATCAGCACCGCAAGGGCGATCAGCACCAGCAGCGCGGTCTCGGCCAGTGCCGGGCTTGCCCCGAGGGCCCGCGCG
Source organism: uncultured Solirubrobacterales bacterium (assembly GCA_963772265.1). Lineage (GTDB taxonomy): Bacteria > Actinomycetota > Thermoleophilia > Solirubrobacterales > 70-9 > Mayfieldus. Next base: position 274,531 of record CAVYWS010000004.1, read on the forward strand.
CCGGCGCGATCGAACCCGACCACGAGCAGCTGCCCGTGCAGGAGGCGCAGGGCGGCGAGGGCGAGCATGGCGGTGCCGGCCGCGAGCAGCAGGTCGCCGTCACTGACGCCGAGGATGTCCCCGAAGAGCAGGTTCTGGATCCCCGGTGGCGAGGAGGGGGAAAGGGCGAGCAGCGCCCCGAGCCCGAACAGGGTGGTGACGACGATCGATACAGCGGTGTCGTTGGCGAGGTCCGGTACCCGTGCCACGAGCGCGATCGCCAGAGCCGCGACGATGATTCCAATCGCGCCGCCGAGCAGGAGTGGCGCGCCCGCCAGGGTCGCGACCACGAGACCGGGGAGCATCCCGTGCGAGAGCGACTCGGAACTGTAGGAGAGCCCGTAGAGGACTATCCAGCAGCCGACCGCACCGCTCGTGATCCCGACCAGGCAGACCTCCACCAGCGCGCGCCGGGTGAGTGGATCGCCGAGCGGTCCGGTCAAGTCTCCCCAGACCGAAGCCATGATCGAGGTCGGCTCAGCCATCGTCGTGGTCCTCACCGTGGTGATGGTGATGCGGCGGCAGGATGCCTCGGCCACCCCCGCCGGGCACTTCGACGATCGCCTCGCGATAGGTCGCTTCGAGGACCTCGAGGTCGAGGACGCGATCGGGGTCGCCGAACGCGACCTGGCGCCGGTTCAGGCAGAGGACGAGGTCGAAACGGCGCGCCTGCTCGAGATCGTGGGTCGCGACGATCACGCCTCGGCCCTGGGCGGCAAACTCGGCGATCAGCCCCTCCAGGCGCTCCGCGCTGTCGCTGTCGAGGCCGCTGAACGGCTCGTCGAGCAGCAGGAGCCCGGCATCCTGGACGAGCCCACGGGCAACAAGAACCCGCTGACGCTGGCCGCCCGAGAGCTCGCCGAAGGTCGTGCCGGCCAGCTTCCGAAGGCCGACCGCGTCAAGGGCCTCTAGCGCCGTCCGGCGCTCCGCTCTTCCCGGCCGCCGCCACCAGGCCAGGCGTGAAAGCGACCCCATCAGCGCGACGTCGAGCGCCGAGACCGGATAGTCGAGCCGCGAACGCTCGGTCTGCGGGACCACCCCGCAGCGGGTCGCGACGCTCAGCGAGCCGCGCAGGGTCGGCAGCTCGCCGAGCAATGCCCGCAACAGCGTCGTCTTGCCACCCCCGTTCGGGCCCAGAAGCCCGAGCCGATTGCCGCCCCGGATCCGGAAGCTGACGTCTTCGATCGCGATCCTGCCGCCATAGCCGGTCGCGAACCCGGCGGCTTCGGCAAGCATGGTGCCGCTCTCGGTTCCGGTGGGAGCCGCGGGCTCGGCCGCAAGCGAGGATTCGGAGAAACTCATCCCTTCACCGGGATCGTGCACTTCACGCTGCCCCCGCTGAAGCCCTGTGCCATTGCTTCGGCATTCGCCGCCTCCATGCCGAGGTAGGTGGCGCCTTTCGAGCCCGCCGGTCCCAGTGTGTCGCCGTACAGGGTGTAGTCGGCCGAGGCTCCCGTCTGCGAGGCGATCGCATTTGCGAGCTTGGGGCTGATCGAGCTCTCGGGGAAGACCGCCTTGACGTGCTCGCGCTCGATCAGCTTCGTGAGCTCGGAGACGTCCTTCGCCGAGGGCTGGGCCTGGGTGGTCTGCGACGGGATCACCGCGCCGACCACCTGGATGCCGTAGTGCCGCGCGAAGTACCCGAACGCATCGTGGTCTGTGACCAGCTTGCGGTCGGAGGCCGGGATCGCGGCCATGCAGCGGGCGATGCCGCGGTCCAGCGTCCGCAGCTTCTCCAGATATGCGCCCGCGTTGCGCTCGAAGACCGGGCGGTCACCGGGATCCACGGTCACGAGCTGTTGGACGATCTGCTTGACAGCTGCCTGGGCGTTGCGCGGGTCATGCCACCAGTGCGGGTCGTACTTCGACGCCTCCGGCCCGCTCGACTCGCCGGGCACATGGAAGGGAAGGTTGGCGCCGAGGTCGACGATCTTCGCGCCGCTGCCGCTTTCGGAGACCACGTCGTCGACCCAGCTGTCGAGGTTGTCGCCGTTGTCGAACACGAGCTTGGCGTCGGCCGCGTTCTCGACGTCGCTGGGACGTGGCTCGTAGTCGTGGGGATCGGTGTTCGGTTGCAGGATCTGGTCGACGTCGACCGCGTTGCCGCCCACCTCGCGCACCCAATCGCCGATCTGGGTGGTCGTGGCGACGACCTTGATCCCGCCGCCCCCGTTGTCGCCGGAGGAGCCGCAGCCGGCGAGCAGAGCGCCCGCGGCGAGCGCCATGGCGGCGAGCCCGAGCCCCCGCGGCGCAAGCGAGCGGGCCAGCGCCGCGATCGCGAAGACGCCGCCGGAGAAGGTTGCGATAGTCGCGCCGGGCGGCGCGTCGGTCTTCACCGACATCCAGAGCCCGACTGTGCCCTCGGCGGCGGCAAGCGCGATGCTGGAGACCTGCCAGGTGATCAGGCGGGAGGTCCAGAGGCGCGCGGTGGCCGCCGGAACGACGAACAGGGCGGTGACCAGGAGTGCGCCGACCGCCGAGAGCGCCGCGGTGCTCGCGAGCGCGATCAGGCCGAGCAGCGTCAACTCGAGATAGCGGGACCCGGCCCCGATGCTCTTCGCAACCAGCGGATCGAAGCCGGCAGCGAGCCAGCGAGGGCCGAGCAGAAGCATTGCCAGCAGCGAAGCGCCGGCGGCGATCGCGGCGAGGGCGATGTCGCGCCCGTCGATCAACAGCAGGCTCCCGAACAGCAAGTTCTCGATCCCCGAGCCGGAACGAAAGACATCGCTGGCCAGGATCACGCCGGCGGCCAGGCAGCCGACCAGGACCAGCGCGGTGAGGCTGTCGTAGCCGAGCCGGCGCCTCGGCAGGGCCGAGGTGCCGGCGCTGAAGGCGATTGCGGCGCCGAATGCGCCGAGCGGGGCGGAGAAGCCAAGACCCTCGGCGAGCACCAGGCCGGGGAAGGCGGCGGTGCCGACGGCGTGGGAGAAGAAGGCGAGGCCGCGGAGGACGATCAGGCTGCCCAGCAGTCCAGCCGGGATCGCAAGGATCAGGACCTCGATCAGGCCTCGCTGCACGAACGGGAGCTGGAAGGGGTCGAGCACGGTGCCTCCTCGTCGCCGACCGCCGCAGCGTAACAGGAATGAGAACCATTCTCATCACCTGACGAGGAGGCTCGGGCGAGGACAACGCGACGCGAAGCGTCAGCGCGTCAGGAGTACTTGTCCCAGGACTTCAGGAGGGGCAGCGGGTCGTACGGCTGCCCGCCCTCGTACCAGCCGGGCGCGCTCCAGACCTCGAAGTGCAGATGGCATCCCTGCGCGTCGCCGGTCTGGCCGACGTTGCCGATCCACTGCCCGGTGCGGACGTGGTCGCCGGTCTGAAGCGGCGAGGGCGCGATCAAGTGCATGTAGGCGTTGTCCTCGGCCGAGCCCTTCTGGTCGATGACGATGTAGTTGCCGGCCGCGCCCTGGTAGCCCGCGTACTGGACCTTGCCGCCGATCGCAGCCACGAGCTTGGTCCCGCAGTCGGCCATCACGTCCTGGCCCTGGTGGGTATGCCCGGCGCGTCCGGCGCCGAAGCGGCCCGCAGCGCCGCCGTAGCTGTGCCGGCCGCGGATCGGGAAGATCGCACTGAATACGGCGACGCCCAGGCCCGGGTCCTCGAGCCCTCGGGTCGCGGCCAGGGGCTGCCCGTCGGCGGAGGAGATCCTGAACGCGTACCAGCCGCCCGGCACCGGCTTGCCATCGAGACCGGCCCCGTTCCAGGCGACGCTCTGGGTGGTGTTGGGCGCCACCGCGGTCGGGAAGAAGCTCTGCACGACCTGGCCGGCCCTGGTCACGACATCGATTCGCAGGCTGTTGGAGGGCTGGTTGCCGACGACCACATAGTTGAGGGTCGCGGTGCGCGAGCCGGTGTAGAAGATCTTGTTCGGAGAGACCTCGGCGTCTGCGAGGTGCAGCGGACCGCCGGCGCGCAGTGTGCGCTTGGGCCGGATCAGCAGCGGGTCCTCGTCGAGGTCGGACTTCTGCCCGTAGGCGTCCTTGACCCGCAGCGGCCCACTGCCGGCGCCGCCCGGCACCACGGCCTGGGCGCTCGACCTCGTGGCGGAGGTCACCGGCGCGACGATCCGCTTGTGACGGTGGCGGGACCGGAAGCTGATCGACTTCGCCGCGGACATGTTGGCGCCGCTGACCTGGACGGTCGAGCCGATCACGGCCTTTTGCAGCCCGACGCAATTGGTCAGGCAGATCGTCTGGCGCAGCTTCGGAGCCTTGGGGGCGCTGACGCTGCCCGCCCCGCTGCCGCCGCCGGAAGCGCTGGCGAGGGCGCTGCCACAGGTCAGCAGCGCGACAGCCGCGGCTGTCGCGACCGCTGCCATCCGTCTCGCGCGGCGTTGCCTTTGGGTGGGACCCGCCAACTGCCCTCTCTTTCTGGTGCCTGCGGAGTTAGCTGTCGGGCTCGCGCTGAAAGAGCTGCGCTACGGTCGTTCGACCGATTCGCCCCTGGGGCCTTTCGAATGCGCCCCTGCGGTTCCTCCGCTCCGCGCCGATGATCGGCACGGATTCGGCTATCTGGCGCGGCAGTATATGCAGCGCACAAGCGTCAGATGCAGGTTCGCTGCTCGACGCCTACGTCCTGCTCAAAGGCCCACTATCATCCCCACGCCGCGCGAGGCCTCGAGCCGCCGCGGCTTTTCAGCGATGAGGACCTATGTCGCCACACCCGCGCAGCGCCAGCGAGACTGGTATCTGGTCGACGCCGAGGGCAAGACCCTGGGGCGGCTGGCGACCGGTATCGCCGACACGCTGCGGGGCAAGCGCAAGCCCGAGTACACCCCCCACGTCGACACCGGCGACTTCGTCGTCGTCGTCAATGCGGAGAAGATCCACGTCAGCGGCGACAAGCTCGCCCAGAAGACCTACTGGCGCCACAGCGGCTACCCGGGCGGGATCAAGTCGCGCACCCTGGCCGAGATGCTGGACCGGCGTCCCGAGGAGGTCATCCGCAAGGCGGTGAAGGGGATGCTGCCGCGTAACCGCCTCGCCCGCAAGCAGCTCACCAAGCTGAAGGTCTACGCCGGCTCCGAGCACCCCCACCAGGCACAGCAGCCAAAGCCTCTGGAGATGGACGCCTGATGGCAGACGAACCCGAGCAGCAGCAGCAGGACGAGCAGCCCGAGGACGAGCAGCAGCCCGACGAGGCCGAGTCCCGGGACGAGCAGCCCCAGCCCGAGGCCTCCGAGGAGGCACAGCCCGAGGGCGACGGCGAGGGCGACGGCGACGACGCAGCCGCGCGGGCCGAGGACGCGGCAACCGAAGCCCCGGAAGAGGCGGAGGAGGCGCCCGCGCCTAAAGAGCCGGCCGCGAAGGAGGGCTCCAAGGACCTGCCCCCGGGCGCCGAGCTCGACCCGATCGCCCTCGAGCCAGAGCGCGAGCTGAGCGCCGAGGAGCGTGCCCGACTCGAGGCCGAGGCCGAGGAGCGTGCCCGGCTCGAGGCGGAGGCGACGTCGGAAGGCCGCGAGGAGCAGGAACAGGCGACGCCGAGGACGGTGGCAGAGCTGGCCGGCGACGCGCGCTACCTGGCGACCGGCAAGCGCAAGCGCTCGATCGCGCGAGTCACGATCACCCCAGGCGACGGCAAGTTCGAGGTCAACCGACGCACCCTGCAGGAGTACTTCCCGCGCCCGCTTCATCAGACCACGGCGCTTCAGCCGCTGACCGTGAGCGGCTATGAGGGAACCGTCGACGTGCGTGTCAACGTCAAGGGCGGGGGGGTCGGGGGACAGGCCGGCGCGGTCCGCCACGGCATCGCCCGGGCGCTGACCGAGATCGATCCCGAGCTGCGCAAGGAGCTGAAGCGGCGCGGGTTCCTGACTCGCGACGCGCGGGTCAAGGAGCGACGCAAGGCTGGGCTGAAGAAGGCCCGCAAGCGCCCGCAGTTCTCCAAGCGCTGAGCCCCCCAATGTCGGCCAGGCGGAAGCTATTCGGCACCGACGGTGTTCGAGGCGAGGTCGGCACGGACATCACCACCGAGCTCGCGACCGCGCTGGGCCGCGCCGCGACGCTGGCCTCCGACGCCGCCCGTCCCCAGGTCGTGATCGTCCGCGACACGCGCGAGTCGGGCCCGATGCTCGAGGCCGCCCTGGCGGCGGGGGTCGCCGAGGCCGGCGGCGACGCGCTGCTCGCCGGGGTGCTGCCCACCCCCGCCGTCTCGGTCCTGGTGCGGCGCCACGGCCTCGACCTCGGCGCGGTCGTCTCCGCGTCGCACAACCCGTTCGGCGACAACGGGATCAAGTTCTTCTCACCCCGGGGCGGCAAGCTGGACGACGCCGAGGAGGCCGAGATCGAGGAGCTGATCGACGGCTCAGCAGCCGCCCAAGGGAGTGGGACGGGTGCGCGAGCTGCAGGGCGCGCTCGACGACTATCTGCGCGAGCTGTCCCGCGCCTTCCCGCTCGACCTGAGCGGGATGCGGGTCGCCCTCGACTGCGCCAACGGCGCCACCTACCGCGCGGCGCCGGCGATCTTCGAGCGGCTCGGGGCCGAGGTCGAGGCGATCGCGGTGGAGCCCGACGGCCGCAACATCAACGCCGGTTGCGGCTCGACCCACATGGAGACGATCTCGAACGCGATCAAGGCCTCCGAGGCGGAGATCGGGTTCGCCTTCGACGGCGACGGCGACCGGGTGCTGGCCGTCGATCGCGCCGGAGCGGTTCATGACGGCGACGAGCTGGTCGCCCTCGGCGCACTCGACCTCAAGCGGCGCGAGGCGCTGCGGGGCGGCGTCGTGGTCACCGTGATGACCAACTACGGCTTCCACGAGGCAATGGAGAGGCCGGGATCGAGGTCGCGACGACCCAGGTCGGAGACCGCTACGTGCTCGAGGAGCTGAACCGGCGGGGCTGGTTGCTGGGCGGCGAGCAGTCCGGCCACATCATCTCGATGGACTTCGCGCCGACCGGCGACGGCATCGCCGCAGCGCTGGAGGCGATCCGCGGCCTCGACGGAGCCGACCTCGCCGAGGCGGCCCCGTTCGAGCGGCTTCCCCAGCGGCTGGAGAACGTCACGGTCGCCGACCGCGAGGCGATCGCGGGGGCCGATCAGGTCTGGGACGCGGTCAAGCGCGAGGAGAAGGCGCTCGAGGGTCGGGGCCGGGTACTTGTGCGTGCGTCGGGCACCGAGCCCCTGGTCCGGGTCATGGTCGAGGCCCCGACCGAGCAGGAGTGCGAGCAGGTCTGCGAGCGGCTGGTCGGCGTCGTAAAGAGTCAACTGGCCTGACGTTCGAGTTTTTTCTCCTAATTTCGACTTCTAATCGCGCCGCCCGGCCTCTACTCTTTCTCTCTCTGTGTGCGGAATCGTGGGATACGTGGGCGGACGCCCCTGCCAGGATCTCCTGGTCGCGGGCCTGGAGAAGCTCGAGTACCGCGGCTATGACTCGGCCGGCATCTCGCTGATCTCGAACGGGCACATCGACAGCGTCCGCGCGGTCGGCAACCTCGCCAACCTGCGCGCCGCGGTCGAGGAGCGCGCGCGGCGCGCGTAACGGTTCCTCCGGGAGCGTCGCTCTCGCCGACCCGCCCGCCAAGACCGGCGTTGCCCACACCCGCTGGGCGACCCACGGCCGGGTCACCGAAGAGAACGCCCACCCGCATGGCGACTGCAGCGACCGCATCCACATCGTCCTCAATGGGATCGTCGAGAACCACGCCGACCTGCGCCGCGAGCTCGCCGAGCAGGGCCACACCTTCAGCTCCGAGACCGACGCCGAGATCGTCGCCCATCTGATCGAGCGTCACTACGAGGACGACCTGGCGGCCGCGGTTCGCGCCGCGTTTGCCGATCTGCGCGGCCACTACGCGTTCGTCGCGATGCACGCAGACCATCCCGGCCTGCTGGTCGGTGCCCGCAAGGAGTGCCCGCTGGTCGCCGGGGTCGGAGAGGGAGAGAACTTCCTCGCCTCGGCGATTCCCGCCTTCCTGGCCCAGACCCGGAACGTGATGCTGATCGACAACGACGAGCTGGTCGTCATCGACGCCGACGGAGTCACGATCACAGACGTCGACGGCAAGCCCGTCGACCGCGAGGTCGAGAAGATCACCTGGGACGAGGACGCGGCCGAGAAGGGGGGCTATGAGACCTTCATGCTGAAGGAGATCCACGAGCAGCCCGACGCGGTCGCCGAGACGATCACCGACCGGCTGCCGACCGACGACGGCATCGATCTCTCCGAGGTCGATCTCGACGACGATTACCTACGGGGCATCAAGCGGATCGTGATCGTCGCCTGCGGGACCGCCTACCACGCCGGCCTGGTCGGCCGCTACGCGATCGAGCAGTGGGCCCGCGTCCCGGTCGAGATGGACATCGCCTCCGAGTACCGCTACCGCAACCCGGTGATCGGGCCCGAGGACCTGGTGATCGCGATCAGCCAGTCCGGTGAGACCGCCGACACCCTGGCGGCGATGCGGCTGGCGCACGAGAACGGGGCCAAGGTCCTCGCGGTCACCAACGTCATGGGCAGCCAGGCGACGCGCGACGCCGACGCCGTGCTGTACACCCGCGCCGGGCTGGAGATCTGCGTCGCGGCGACCAAGACATTCGTCGCCCAGGTCGCCGCCATGTTCCTGCTCGGGCTGCGGCTCGCCGAGGTCCGCGGGACCCTGGAGCCCCAGGAGCTCACCCGTCTGATCCACGAGCTGAAGGCGATTCCCTCGGCGATCGAGGCCACGATCGCCGCGGTCGAGGGTCCGGTCGAGAAGATCGCCCGCGACCACGCCGACAGCGGATTCTTCCTCTACCTCGGGCGCCACATCGGCCTGCCGATCTGCCTCGAGGGGGCGCTGAAGATGAAGGAGATCTCCTACATCCCCACCGACGCCTACGCGGCGGGGGAGATGAAGCACGGCCCGATCGCCCTGCTCGACGAGTCGACGCCGGTGGTCTGCGTGGCGACCGAGAGCCCGGTGCTCGAGAAGGTCCTCTCCAACGTGGCCGAGGTCAGGGCCCGCGGCGCCGACGTGATCGCGATCGCGTCGGAGGGCGACGAGCGAGTCGCCGAGGTCGCGGACCAGACCCTCTACGTGGCCCGCGCCGACTGGATCCTGGAGTCGATCCTGGCGGTGCTGCCGCTGCAGCTGCTCGCCTACCACGTGGCGCGCGCCAAGGGCCTCAACGTCGATCAGCCGCGCAACCTGGCGAAGACCGTCACGGTCGAATAGAGCCCTCGGGAGCGCTCGCTACGATGCCGCGCTCGTGCTGATGCGTCCCCGCGTCCTCGCCTGCGCTCTCGCCGCAGCCACCGCGCTCGGAATCTCCGCCTGTGGCGGGGGCGGGGGCGGCGTCAGCGACGACGATCCCGCCACGCTGGCGCCCGCCGGCGCACCGATCTACGTCCAGGGGGTGCTGCGCCCGCAGGGCAAGCAGAAGACCGATGTCGAGTCTCTCGCCTCCACGATCAGCGGCATCGCCGACCCGACCGCCAAGCTGATCGAGCTGGCGGACCAGGGGCTCAACGAGACGCCCTCGGCGAGCGGCAAGCATCTGACCTTCGCCAAGGACATCGAGCCCTGGCTGGGCGCGAAAGCCGGCCTGTTCGTCGAGAACCTCGGAGAGGACCCGACCGCGGCGGGAATCGTTCAGACCACAGACGCAGGCGCCGCCAAGAAATTCGTCGAGGACGCGAAGGAGAAGGGCGATCGGGACCGCTCCTACAAAGGCGTCGACTACGTAATCGACAGCGACGGAAGCACCGCCGCCGGCGTCGTCGACGACTTCCTGGTGCTCGGCAACGAGGCGGCGTTCAAGCACGCGGTCGACGTCTCCAAGGGCGCCGACTCGCTCGGCGATCAGGACACGTTCACGGAGGCACTCGACCAGGCGCCCTCCGGCAGCATGCTCGACGTCTACGCGAGCCTGGAGGGGATCTGGGACGCGGTCAGGGCCAACGATCCCGACAACGCCAAGGTCCTCTCGGCTTCGTTTGGCGACCCGAGCGGCAAGTCTGCCCTCGCCAGCGTCGTCCCCTCATCCGATTCGGTCGAGCTCGACCTTGCGACCAACGCCGACCAGAAGGTCCAGCTCTCGGACCTCTCGAGCCTGATCGAGACCTTCCCCGCCGGCTCGTTCGTAGCGCTCGGCATTCCCGACATCGGCGACCGGATCAACGAGACGATCGACCAGCTCGACAGCAGCGGGGTCGTCACCCGGGACCAGATCGACGGCCAGCTCTCGACGCTCGGGCTCAGCCTCGACAAGATCACCTCCGCCCTCGGCGACCTCGGGATCTTCGTCGAGGGCAGCGACCGGGCAACCCTGCAGGGGGCCGGCGTGATCACGAGCAAGGACCCAACCACAGCCGAGAAGCTGATCGCGCAGTTCCGGGGCCTGGCCCTGGTCGCCGGGCAGAGCGGAATCAGCGCCGCCAAGGTTGGAAAGGGGCTGACCCTGCGCGATCCCGAGCAGCTCGGCCCGCAGCCGCTGACGATCACGGTGGAAGGCGGAAAGATCGTGATCGGCTACGGCGAGCAGGCCACCGAGCAGGCGGTCGGCAGCGGTGGCGGCGCGACGCTGAAGGACGACCCGACCTACCGCCAGGCGATCGACGCGCTGGGCGGCGACGGCGTGTCCGGTTACTTTTCGCTCTCGCAGATCTTCCGGCTCGCCGACTCGCTCGGGGCGATCAGAGACCCCGACTACCAGCAGGCTCGGCCCTACCTGGACAGGCTCAGCTACGCGGTGCTCGGCAGCGGCGAGGGGGGCGACTTCCAGAACAGCAAGGTAATCGTCGGCGTCAAGCCCTGAGCACGGCTAACCTCGCCAGCCGTGGACGCCTGGCTGGAACCGCTTTACGACGCAGAGGGGATGCGCGCCGTCGACCGCTGGGCGATCGAGGAGCAGGGCGTCCCCTCGCTCGACCTGATGGAGACCGCCGGCGAGGCCGTCGCGAGGGCGACCGCTTCGATGGCGCCACGGGGCCCGGTTCGGGTCGTCTGCGGCAAGGGCAACAACGGCGGCGACGGCCTGGTCGCGGCCCGCCACCTCGCCGACACCGGCTTCGAAGTCGAGGTCGCTGCTGCTCTCCGCGCCGGCCGAGCTCTCCGGCGACGCTGAGGCAAACCTCAAGCGCTTCGGCTCCGCTCGCCAGGTCGATCCCGCAAGCCTCGGCGCTGAGCTTGCCGATTCGGGTGCCGTGATCGACGCGATCTTCGGCACCGGCTTCGAGGGCGCTCCCCGCAGCCCCTTCGACGCCGCGATCGACGCGATCAACCGCACTGGCGCACCGGTGGTCGCCTGCGACATCGCCTCCGGAGTCAACGCCGCCAACGGCGAGGTCGAGGGCGCCGCGGTCGAGGCGGACCTGACGGTCAGCTTCCACGCGGCCAAGGTCGGCCACCGGATCGCCCCCGGCAAGGCGCACACCGGCGAGCTCGTCGTGGCGCCGATCGGGATACCGGACGGCGCGCCGGCGGAGCCGGTCGCCGGGGTGATCGCCGATGCGGTGCTGGGGCTCCTGCCCCGGCGGGGCCCGGCATCGACCAAGTTCAGCTCCGGGCAGGTGGTGATCGTCGGCGGCTCGCGCGGGCTCACCGGTGCGCCCTGCATGGCTGCCCTGGCGGCGATTCGCGCCGGCGCCGGCTATGCGACGGTCGCGGTGCCCGCCGATCTGGAGGCGATCTTCGAGATCAAGCTGACCGAGGTGATGTCGCGGGCATGCCCGAGCGAGGACGGGGCACTCGGGCCGCAGTCGGCGCAGGCCGCGCTGGAGGCCTGCGAGCCCGCCGCCGCCGCCGTGCTCGGCCCCGGCCTTGGGCGTCGCGAGGGGACACTGCAGCTGGCGCGGGAGCTGGCCCTGGGCATCGAGGCGCCGCTGGTGCTCGACGCCGACGGTCTCAATGCCCACGCTGGGCGCCTCGAGTCGCTGCGCGAGCGCAGCGCGCCGGCGGTTCTCACCCCGCACGCGGGCGAGCTCGGGCGCCTGCTGGAGCGAAGCTCGGATGAGATCGGAACCCACCGCCTCGCCGCGGCCCGAGAGGCGGCCCGGGCGGGCGGCTGCGTGCTGCTGCTCAAGGGCGACGACACGATCGTCACCGATGGCGACCGGGTCGCCGTCAACGCCCTCTCGGCGCCGGCTCTGGCCACCGCGGGGACGGGGGACACGCTGTCGGGAACGATCGGGGCGCTGCTGGCACGCGGCCTGGAGCCCTTCGCCGCCGCCTGTGCGGGCGCGCTGGCGGGAGCCCGGGCCGGGCGCCTCGCCGCCGCCCGGGTCGGCGCCCCGGAGTCGGTCGTGGCCACCGATGTGATCGCCGAGATCCCCTCCGCGCTTCGTCCCGAGCACCCCGTCGAATAACGTTGCCGCCGATGGCAAAGACCGCCGCCGACATCATGGACGCCGACGTGCCGGCCCTCGGCCCCGAGGACGACGCGCGGCGGGCGATCGAGCTGCTGGCCGAGCGCGAGATCGGAGCGCTGCCGGTTGTCAACTCGGGCGAAAAGGTGATCGGCATCGTCAGCGAATCGGACCTCGTGATCAGCGACGAGGAGGCCGACGTCCACCTTCCCCACTTCATCAACATCATGGGCGGCGTGATCTTCACCGAGTCGCTGAAGGGCTTCGAGAAGAAGCTCAACAAGGCATTTGCGACCAACGTCAGGGACCTGATGAGCGAGGACCCGGTGGTGGCGCATACCGACGACGGCGTGGAGAAGGTCGCGCGGCTGATCGCCGAGAAGCACCACAACCATCTTCCGGTGGTCGACGCCGACGGCAAGCTGGCCGGCATGGTCACCCGCGCCGACGCGCTCGCCGCGCTCGTCGAGGGGGGATAGATGTCGACGCTGAGCAGAGCGGGCGAAGCCCGCGATTGCGAAGCGTCGGGCTGGTGGGGTGGAGGTGATTGAAGCGCCCGAGCGGGCCGTCGCGCGCATAGACCTCGAGGCGGTGAAGCGCAATTGCCGCCACCTCGCTGCGCAGCTCGCCGGCGGCGCCGAGCTCTGCGCCGTCGTCAAGGCGGACGGCTATGGCCACGGCGCCATGGCCTGCGCCAACGCCGCGCTCGAGGGAGGGGCGGCCCGTCTCGCGGTGGCCACCGCCCGCGAGGCCGAGGAGATCGGCCGCCGGCTCCAACACGTCCCGCTGTTGACGATGGGAGCGCTGACCGAGGCCGACGTCGACCTGGCGCTGGACGCGGGCTCTGAGATCGCCGCCTGGCGCGAGGATTTCCTGCGCCTGCTGGCCGCGCGGGCCCAGGCCCAGGGCAGGCCGGCGAAGGTGCACGTCAAGCACGACAGCGGCATGGGGCGGCTGGGGACCCCGGATCCCGACGAGGTGAAGCGGCTGGTGGCGATCTGCGAAGCCGAGGACGGCCTGCGCCTGGCCGGCGTCTGGACGCACTTCGCTACCGCCGACGAGCCCGACTCCGACTACTTCGACGAGCAGCTGCGGCGGTTCGCGCCCCTCGCCGAGGAGGTCAAGGGCCGCCATCCCGAGGTCACCGTGCATGCGGCGAACAGCGCCGCGGTGTTTCGCGACCCCGGATCCCACTTCGACATGGCGCGTTGCGGGATCGCGGTCTACGGGCTCGACCCCTTCCACGAGGACCCCGCCGCCCGCGGGCTGGAGCCGGCGCTCGAGCTGCGCTCCTACGTCGCCGACGTGAAGCGGTTCGCCGCCGGCACCAGCGCCGGCTACGGACGAACCTGGAAGGCGGCCGCCGACACCTGGGTCGGGGTGCTGCCGATCGGATATGGCGACGGAGTCAGGCGGGGCCTCTCAAACAACGGCGAGGTCCTGGTCGGAGGCCGGCGCTACCCGCTGGTCGGCACGGTCTCGATGGACAACGTCACGATCGATCTCGGACCGGAGACAGGGGTCGCGCCGGGCGACGAGGCGGTGCTGATCGGAGCCGACGGCGAGGAGCGGATCCTCGCCGAGGACGTGGCTCGGCGGCTGGGCACGATCAACTACGAGGTGACCTGCGGGATCTCGGCTCGCGTGCCGCGGGCCCACCGCGAACCGGGATGAGGGTCGAGAGCGCCGAGCTCGCCGAGCGGGTCCTCGCGTCCGCGCCGGTGCGAGCCGCCCGCGAGACGCTCGGAGGGCGAGGTCGACGCCTGGGTCGTCGGCGGAGCCGTGCGCGCCGCCGCCCTTGGCCGCGACGTCACCGATCTCGACCTCGCGGTTTCCGCCGGAGAGGACTCGGCGGCGCGACAGCTCGCCCGGGCGGTGGACGGGCACGCCTTTCCCCTCTCCGACGAGTTCGGAACCTGGCGGGTGGTCGATCGCGATCACCGCCCGGTCGCCGACGTCTCGCGGCTGCGCGGCGGCTCGATCGAGGCCGACCTGGGGGCGCGCGACTTCACCGTCGGCGCGGTCGCGGTTCCGCTCGGCGGCGGCCCGACGCTCGACCCCTACGGAGGTCTTGCGGATCTGGAGCGGGGTTTGCTTCGCACCGTCTCCGACGGCGCCTTCGCCGACGATCCGCTGCGACTGCTGCGGGCCGCCCGGCTGGGAGCCGAGCTCGGCCTCGCGCCCGATCCCGACACGGTCGAGCTGGGGCGCGCGGTCGCCGCCCGGGCCGGCGAGCCCGCCGGCGAGCGCCAGTTCGTGGAGCTGCGGCGGATCGTCGCCGGACCGGATCCGCTGCGCGGCCTGGAGCTGATCGACGAGCTGGGCATCAGCGGCGAGGTCCTGCCCGAGCTGGAGGCGCTGCGCGGAGTCGAGCAGAGCCCCAACCACCACCTCGACGTGCACGGCCACACGCTCGAGGTCCTGCGCAGGCTGCTCGAGGTGGAGAGCAACCTCGACCAGTTCGCCGGGCCGAGCGCCGCCGGGGTGCGCGAGCTGCTCGACGAGCCGCTGGCCGACGACCTGACCCGTGGCGTGGCGCTCCGCTTCGGTGCCCTCGTGCACGACTTCGGCAAGCCGGCCACTCGGCGGGAGCAGGGGGAGTTCGTGACCTTCATCGGCCACGACCGCAGCGGGGCCGAGCTGGTGGCCGGGATGTGCGCGCGCCTGCAGACCAGCCGCGTCCTGCGCCGCCACCTTCAGGGCCTCACCCTGCACCACCTGCGGCTCGGGTTCATGGTCCACGAGCGGCCGCTGAGCGCTCGCCGGATTCACGAGTACCTGCGTGCCACCGAGCCGGTCAGCGCCGATGTCACGCTGCTCACCGTCGCCGACCGGCTCTCCGCCCGCGGCGAGGGGCCGGTGGCGAGCGGCGAGATGATCGAGGCTCATCTGGAGCTGGCCCGCGAGATGCTCGCGGCGGCCCTGCAATGGCACCGGGACGGCCCGCCGAGGCCGCCGATCGACGGCAACGAGCTGGTCGCCGAGCTGGGTATCGAGCCCGGTCCCGAGATCGGCAGGCTGCTGGCCGAGATCGAGGCGGCTCAGTACGCGGGCGAGGTCTCTGACCGGGCCGGGGCGCTGGAGCTCGCCCGCGGCCTGGCCGAATCGGCGCCGAGCACTGGATAAGCTGGCGCCGCGATGGTCGATCCCTGCATCTTCTGCGGAATCGTCGCCGGCGACGTTCCCGGCCAGGTCGTCGACTCCGACGAGCACACGGTGGCGTTCATGGACATCAACCCGGCGACCCGGGGCCACGCGCTGGTCGTCCCCCGCACCCACAGCGCCGACCTGATGGAGGTCTCCGACGAGGACCTCGAGCACACGATGCTGGCCGCCCGGCGCCTGGCGCGACGGATCGACGAGGTGCTCGAGCCCGACGGCTTCAACCTGCTCAACTCCTGCCGCCCGGCCGCCTGGCAGACCGTCTTCCACTTCCACCTCCATGTGATCCCCCGCTACGACGACGATCCCCTGAAGCTGCCCTGGGTGCCCGGTCCGGGCGACGAGGGGGAGATCGCCGCGGTTGCCGACCAGCTCCGAGACGATGGCTGAGGCGCCGGTTCGGCTCGAGCGCGATGGGGCCGTCGCGGTACTGGTCCTCGAGGACCCGCCGCTGAACCTGTTCGGCGCCGCGACCTTCAGCTCGCTCAACGAGTGCCTGGCCCAGGTCACGGTCTCCGACGCCAGGGCGCTGGTCTGGCGGGCGGAGGGCGAGGTCTTCACCGGCGGCGTCGACGTGCACACGTTCCAGACCGACAGCAGTCACTCGAAGGAGATGTTCGGGGCGTTGCTGGCGACGGTGCGGAAGATCGAGGCTCTGCCGATCCCGACCCTGGCGATCGTCCACGCCCTCTGCCTCACCGCCGGGATGGAGATAGCGCTGGGCTGCGACATGATCTGGGCCTCCGAGTCGGCGCAGTTCGGGCTGGTCGAGGCGGTGGTCGGGCTGACCCCGGGCGCCGGAGGCACCCAACGCGTGGCCGAGCGGGCAGGTCCCGCCCGGGCGCGCGAGTTCGTGATGACCGGCGGCCTCTACGACGCCGCGACGCTGGAGCGCTGGAACGTCGTCAACCGGGTCGTCGCCGACGCCGAGTTGCTGGAAAAGGGGATGAAGTTCGCGCATCGCCTCGCCGCCGGGCCGACGAAGGCGCACGCGGCGACCAAGCGGATCGTCCGCGCCTACCTCGAGGGGGGCGTCGACAACGCCGACCGCGAGACGCCGAAGGTGGCCGCCTCGCTGTTCGACACCGAGGATCTGCGCAACGCCGTGCAGTCGTTCCTCGAGGATGGGCCGGGCAAGGCCACCTTCGAGGGCCGCTAGGGCGGTCGGGCGCGCCGGGTACCCTTTCCGCGTGGCAAAGGAAGAGAAGATCGAGATGGAGGGCGAGGTCACCGAGGCCCTCCCGAACACGATGTTCAAGGTCAAGCTCGACAACGACCACGAGGTGCTCGGCCACATCTCGGGCAAGATGCGCCGCCATTACATCCGCATCCTGCCCGGCGACCGGGTCAAGATCGAGCTCTCGCCCTACGACCTCGATCGAGGTCGGATCACATACCGCTACAAGTAGGCCCCTAGAGCCAGCTCTGCTCGGCGGCGGGGTCTGGGTCGTCCATCTCGACCGCGAGCGTCGACCAGGCGAAGTCCTTGGCGCCGAGGCCGCTTCCGTCACGCGGGTCGTAGTACTCGCGCAGGCCGGCGCGGGTCACGGTCGCGGAGATCGTGGCGGCCAGATGCTCCGCCTGCTCGAAGTAGCCGAGCCGGCGCAGGCCCAGCCAGACCATCCAGGCGGTGTTGACCCAGGTCGGGCCGCGCCAGTAGCGGCGCACGAGGCCGTGCCCGCCGTCGGGCTCATAGGAGGGCTCCCGGGCGGAGACCGAGGGCGGCGGCACGGGGGTCCAGTAGCGGCCCGGGTCGAGCAGGTGCTCCTCGACCAGCCGCCTTCCGATCTCCTCCGGCAGGTCGGGGAGGGCCAGCGGCGTCAGCGAGGCGATGGTCGAGACGCCCGGCCGGCCGCCGGCGGGCCCCGCCTCGTCGACGAACAGGCCGAGCCGCTCGTCCCAGAGGCGGTCGACCAGCGCCCCGGTCGCCGAGGGGCGGCCGAGCGCCTGCAGCGAGAGCGACCAGAGCACGTTGGTGACCACCTCGCAGACCAGCGGCCCGCCGGCGGCGAGGATCCGCCGCGCGTCGAAGCCGAGGCGGCGGTTGCGCCGGACCAGCAGCGGAAACAGGATCTGCGCCTGGGCGCGCCGTCCCCAGATCGGGTCGAACTTGGGCGAGGCGTCGAGACCCGACTCGTCGGGCTGGACGATCCAGAGCAGGCCGTCGCCCTCGAGGTCGCGCTCGGCGCTCAGCCAGTTGACCTGGGCGGCGATCCGCGGCTCCTCGGCCGGGTCGCCAACCGCGATCTTCCAGGCCCAGGCCAGCAGCGGAGGCTGGATCGTCTCGGTCTGGAAGGCGCGCCGCGAGCTGACGTTGTAGAAGGGCAGCCGCAGCAGCGAGACCGGCCGGTCCCAGAAGATCGTGTGCCCGATGAAGCCGTCGGGCCGCTGGGCGGCCAGCAGGGTCTCCAGCTCGGCCCGCGATCTATGCGGCTCGAAGCGGCGCCAGACGATCGCGGCGAAGCAGGAGTCCCAGTACCACTGCCAGGGATAGCGGCCGGGGCTGGGGCTTGTGTAGGCGTAGGGAGTCCCGCCGCGCTCACCGCTGCGCCAGTTGCGGCGCAGCACGGTCTCCGCCAGCTCGGCCAGCCGCGGGTTATTCACTCGGCGAGACGGCGCAGCTCGCGCAGGGCCAGAGCTCCGAGCAGCGTCACCAGCCCGGCCAGGACCAGCAGCGCCGGCCAGGTGTCGCTCCAGCTCACTCCGCCGACGAATCCCTGCCGCACCCCTTCGATCACCTGCGTCACCGGGTTGTAGCGGGCGACGTCCTGAAGCCAGCCCTGGAGCAGCTCGAGCGGGGCGTAGGCGGTGGTGCAGAGGATCGCCAGGAACATCCCCGACTGCATCAGCGGCGCCACCGACTGGCTGCGGTAGTGCAGGGCGAGCATCGAGCCCCAGCAGGAGGCGACGGCAGCCATCCCCATCACCAGGATCGCGGCGATCACGATCCCGTCGATGCCGGGGAAGTGGGCGCCGATCGCCATCGCGACGCAGAACAGGATCGTGGCCGGGATCAGGGCGCGGATGCTCGCCGCGGCGATGTTTCCCGCCAGCAGCACCCAGCGCGGCGCCGGCGAGGCGACCAGGCGGTCGAACCAGCCCCGCTCCATGTCGCGGGCAAGGTTGACTCCCATCGCGGCGCCGGTGAACCCCGCCCCCTGCAGCATGCTGACCGGGATGATGAAGCTGGCGTAGCTGTCGGCGTCGAAGCCGCGCAGCTGGATCAGGTTGCCGAAGACGCCGTTGAGCCCGAGGAAGAAGATCGTCGGCGCCAGCACTCCCGGCACCGCGGCACCGGGCACGCGGACGATCTCGTTCTTGGCCCGCGCCATCAGGGCGCCGATCATCTCCAGGTTTGCTCGCCGTGCCAACGCGATCAGCCGCCGGTTCTGAGTCGGTGGCGGAGCGCCGACGCGGAGAGGAAGAGGCCCAATAGCCAGATCCCTGCGATCGCCAGCAGTGCGTCGAGAATCCCGGAGCCGGTGAAGCCGAAGACGATCGCGTCGCGCATGCCCTCGACGATGAAGCTGAGCGGGTTGTAGTCGGCGAGCGTCTTCGCCGGCTCGATCATCAGGGTCTGGGGGAAGAAGGCGGAGGAGAGGAAGAGGAACACGAAGACGAGAGGGAAGAGGCCCTGCACCACGCTGGAGCTGCCGGTGCGCAAGGCGATCGCGGCGCCGATCCCGCCGATCGCGGTCGCGGTCACGGTGACCATCAGGATCACCACCAGCGCCCCGGCGACCCCCTCGTTGATCGGGGCGCCGAAGATCAGCCCGATGACCATGAACCAGACGGCGCTGAGCGCCCCCAGGACCGCGGTTCCCGCGAGCCGGCCGAGCACGATCGAGTAGCGGGAGATCGGCGCCGCGAAGAGGCGGTCGGTGAAGCCCATCTCGATGTCGACCGCGAGCGCGATCCCGCCGCTGTTGCCGGCCAGCATCAGCGACTGCATGATCGCCCCGGCGAGCATGAACTGAAGGAAGCTGTCGACGGGAGGAAAGCCCGGCAGGTCGACCGCGCTGCCGGCGCCGCCGGTCTGGATCGCCAGCAGCAGGGTCGGGAAGACGATGATCGGCGCCATCAGCTGCGGGCGCCGGAAGGTCTGCTTGACCGAGCGCAGCCCGAGCGCAGCGATCACCCGCAGGTTCGCCTTCAGCCCCGCGGTCAAGCCGGCACCTCCTGTTCGCCGGTGTCCTCCTCCTCGGCCTCGAGGTGATAGCCGGTCTTGGCGACGAAGACGTCGTCGAGGCTCGGTTGCACGAGGTCCAGCGACTCCACCGCGATCCCCGACTCGTCGAGGGCAATCACCACCGGGGCGACCTCGGTCGCGCCGCCTGCCAGCTCGACCAGCACCTTGCCGTCCTTGGACGGAAGCGGCTTGCCGAAGCGGCCGACGACCTCCTCGGCGCGCTGCGCGACGTCCTCGGCCAGGGTCAGCTCGAGGTGGGGCCGCCCGACCTCGGACTTCAGCGCTCCCGGTGTGCCCTCGGCGACCAGCTTGCCGTCGTCGATGATCCCCACCCGGTTGGCGAGCTGGTCGGCCTCCTCGAGGTACTGGGTGGTGAGAAAGACCGTCGTGCCCTCCTTGTTGAGCGCATCGACCTCCTCCCAGATCGTCTTGCGGCTGACCGGGTCAAGGCCGGTGGTCGGCTCGTCGAGGAAGAGCACCTTCGGCTCATGGACAAGGGCCGCGGCGAGGTCGAGACGGCGCTGCATCCCGCCCGAGTAGGTGCCGACCCGCCGGTCGGCGGCGTCGGCCAGCCCGACCCGGTCCAGCAGCGCATCGGCCCGGCGGCGCCCGTCCTCGCGCGCCAGCCCGTGCAGGGTCGCCTGCAGGCGGATCAGCTCGCGGCCGGTCATCAGCGGGTCGAGCGCGGCCTCCTGCAGCGCGACCCCGATCGTGCGGCGGACCTGAGCCGCCTCGGCGACGACGTCGTAGCCGGCCACCGAGGCACGTCCGCCGGTTGGCAGCAGCAGCGTGGTCAGCATCCGCACCGTGGTCGTCTTGCCGGCTCCGTTCGGTCCCAGGAAGCCGTAGATCTCGCCCTCGGAGACCTCGAGGTCGACCCCTTGGACGGCGTGAACGCCTCCGTCGAAGGTTCTTTCCAGCGCTTCGACTTCTATCGCGGGCATGCGCGGATTCTAGGGTCGTGCCCGATCCGGGCAGATGACCTAGGTCGGGGCTCCGGCCCCGCCGGCGACCGGCGAGAGGGCCTCGACGAAGCGGCGCTCGGTTGCCCGCTCGATCGCTTCGGCGGCGTCGAGCAGCAGCGCGTCGGCCCCCCAGGCGCCCTGCAGCTGCAGCCCGATCGGCATCCCTTCCTCGAACCCGACCGGGACGCTCACACGCCGGAATTCCGGTCAGGTTTGCGAGGCCGCCGCCGCGTGGGTTGACCGCGTCGGCGGGCATCGTTCCCGACGGAAGCTCGACCGTCGGCTCCTCCAGCGGCGGGGCGACGGCGGGGACGGTCGGCCAGGCGATCACGTCGACGTCGGCAAAGGCGGCGGCGAGTGAGCGGCGGGTCAGAGTGCGGATCACCTCCGCCCGGGAGATCACCGAGGCCGGCATCAGCATCCGGTACTTGGCCAGGGCCCGGTTGATCGGGCCGATCTCCTTGCTCATCGAGTTGAGCTTCTGCGGCGAAAGGCCGGCGAGCCCTTCGGAGGTGCCGAGCAGCACC
Organism: uncultured Solirubrobacterales bacterium; assembly: GCA_963772265.1. Taxonomy (GTDB): domain Bacteria; phylum Actinomycetota; class Thermoleophilia; order Solirubrobacterales; family 70-9; genus Mayfieldus. The sequence continues at coordinate 295,702 of CAVYWS010000004.1, forward strand.
GCCGCGAGCCCGGACAGCTCCAGCCCCGGGACCTCGATCTCCCGCACGCTGCCGCCGGTCTCGACGCGCAGGGCCTCGATCGCCTCCTCGCAGGCGCTGCGGACCCCCTCGCTGCAATCCTCGCTGACCGCGCCTTTGACGACCCCGATTCGCAACCCGCGGGCGTCGCCGGCGGGCAGCTGCTCGCCGTAGAGGGCCGAGCCCAGCAGGCGGCAGCCGGCGGCGTCGGTGCACATCGGCCCGGAGACGATCATCGTCGTGCCCCGCATGTGGTGGCCCTGCATCGCGGATCGTCCGAATGTCGGCTTCAGCCCGGTGATCCCGCAGTAGGCGGCCGGGTAGCGGATCGAGCCGATCCCGTCGGCGCCGACCGCGCCGGCGACGATGCGCGCCCCGACCGCGGCGCCGGGACCGCTGGAAGAGCCGCCAGGGCAGCGCTCGGTGTTCCACGGGTTTCGCGCCGGGCCGTAGACCGAGGCGTTGCCGGTGCTGCTCGAGCCCCACTCGTGCATGTTTGCGACCCCTGCGATCACCGCTCCGGCGTCCCGCAGGGCGCGGTAGGGGCCCGACTCGGCCGGGTGGGTCTCGGCGAAGAGCTGAGCGGCGCCGAAGCGCTGGGCGCGCCAGGGCAGCGGCCACTCGTCCTTGATCACGACCGGCACCCCGCGCAGCGGGCCGTCGGGAGCCGACTCGAGCATCTCCCGCGACTGCTCGGGGAACGTCTCGACGACGGCGTTGACGGCGCCGTTTCGCTCCTCGATTCGGGCCAGGACCGCGTCGAGGAGCTCGCCCGGGTCGGCCTCGCCGCTGGAGATCGCCGCCGCCTGGCCCGCCAGGGGCTGGTCGAGGATGCTACTCATCTGAGAGGTTCGCGCTCGGCCCACGCCAAGCTCTCTTGTTGAGCCTCGCGCTCACGACGGGGGCCGCGACATGTCGGCGACGACCTCGGGCTCGACGCCCGAGAAGTCGATCTCGTAGAGGGCGGCGATCGGCGGCCAGTAGAGCTCGTGCGTGACCTGCATCACCGCCAGCTCGATATCGTCGGCTTCGATGCCCAGTGTCGCCAGCCCGTTCGGCACGAAGGCATCGAAGTCGCCAGGCACGGGCATCGGCGCCGAACCCTACACGGGGGCTGATGGGCGACAGTCTGCAGACGCCGTCGCGAGCGGGGCACGCCGCCGGTCGAACCGCAACAATCGGCCCCGCAACCATGGCAGGACGCCCGTGTTGAAGCCGCAAGTGGCTCGTTCCGCGAAAGAAACGCCCGCCCGTGCCTGGCTGCTGGCCACAGCGGCCCTGACGGCCGTGCTCGCCTGCGCGCTGGCCCTGCTGCCGGGCGCCGCCGGCGGCGCGGCACGCAAGGTCACGGTTCTGGGACAGACGCAGAGCACGCCTCCTCCCGCCTGCCCGCGGTCCCCCTGCGAGGCGGTCGGCAGCGTGACCGGCTTCCAGTCCACCGCCGGCACCGTGGCAAAGCCGTTCGTCGCCCCGTACAAAGGCAAGATCGTCGCTTGGAGCCTCTCGCTGTCGAAGCCGAAGTCCTCCCAGATGACCTTCTTCAACAACTTCTACGGCACCCCGCCGCAGGCCCGGATCGCGGTGCTCCGGCAGGTGCCCGACAAGAGCCCGCCGCGCTATCAGCTTCTGCGCCAGGGCCCGACCGAGAACCTGTCCGCGTTCCTGGGCAGTGACGTGATGTTCGCGCTCGATCAGCCCCTGAACATCCGCAAGGGCGACATCGTCGGGCTGACGATCCCGACCTGGGCGCCCTCTTTCGCGGTCGGCCTCACCGACAGCAGCGGCTGGCGGGCCAGCCGCAAGAGCGGCAAGTGCACGAAGACGGCTGACATCAAGGACAGCCGCCCGCAGCAGAAGGTCGGCTCGAACAAGCAGTACGGCTGCTTCTACAAGACCGCGCGCCTGCTCTACACGGCGACCGTCGTCCAGGGCTGACGGACCCGACCGCGACTTCGTCGCCGGCTCGTTAGCCGCAAGCCCCCGGGTTCTGGTTGCAGTACTGCTCGAACTGACCCTGAGGGGTGTTGGCGGGAGGGGTGACGTCGTTGCTCGGCGTGTCGTCGGAGGCCGCAGAGCCTCCGGAGCTTCCCGAGCCGTCGCCGGAGGTGTCGCCGCCGCCGTGGCCGCCGCTGTCGTCTCCGGGCTCCGGCTCGACGCCGCCGTTGTCCTCCGTTGTCGTGCTCACGGTCGACGACTCGGTGCTGCTCGGCTCGGTGACGGTCGAGGTCGTCGACGAGGTGGTCGCCGACTGCGGCGCCGTGCTGGTCTCGTCGTCGGCGCCGCAGGCGCCCAGCCCCAGCGAAGCGGCGATCAGGGCGGCGGCAATCGCCGCCGCAAGCCGTGCGCGGGCGGCGATCACTCGCCGTCGAGGGCTTCCTGGCGCAGCCCGCAGTGGGGGCAGTCGCTGACGTCGAGGCCGATCAGCTGGTCGCAGCGGCGACAGGCGCGCAGGTTCTCCGGGCTGCGCAGCAGCGCCGACTCCGAGGGCGCGAGCGGGAGCGTCCGCGACACCGGTTCCATCTCCTCGCCGGTCTCGCGATCGAGATAGCGGTGACCGGGCTCGGCCTTGGCGAACGCCTCGCGCCCGGAGGCCGGGGCCCGCAACCTGTAGACCTGCTCGCGATTCATCGGCGCAGAGATTAATCGCTCGCTAGCGTCCCGGCGATGCGCGCGCTGATTTTCCACGGCTACCTGCTGCGGGGCACCGGCAGCAACATCTACAACGCCAACCTCGCCCAGGCCCTGGTCCGGCTCGGGTGGGACGTGCATCTGCTCTGCCAGGACCGCGACGCCAGCGAGCTGGAGTGGGTGCACGCGGTCGGGCACTGGGACGGTGCAGGGCTCGAGGTGGAGGACCTTCGCGAGGCCGAAGGGGAGGGGAAACTCACCGTCTACACCCCGGACATCGCCGGGCTGCTGCCGGTCTACGTTCATGACCGCTATCCCGGGTTCGAGGTCAAGACATTCGCCGACCTCAGCGACGAGGAGCTGGACCGCTACATCGCCGCCAACGTCGGCGCCGTCGAGGAGGTCGCGGCGCGAGCCGGGCAGATCGACGCGGCCCTGGCCAACCACCTGGTAATGGGCCCGCTGATCCTCAGCCGGGCGGGGATGCGTTTCGCCGCCAAGATCCACGGCTCCGCGCTCGAATACACCGTCAAGCCCAACCCGCGTTTCCTGCCCCACGCCCGTGAGGGGATGGAGGCGGCCGCTGCCGTCCTGGTCGGTTCCCGCCACACCGCGGAGAGCCTCTGGGCGGCCCTGCCCGAGCTCGAGCTGGAGGCGAAGACCCGCCTCGGTCCACCGGGGGTCGACACCGCGGCCTTCGCGCCGCGCCCGGAAACGGAGGCCACGGCCGCGGTCGAGCGGCTCGCGGAGCGGATCGGCGCCGACCGCGGCGGCAAGGAGGGCCTCGGACGCGACAGCCACGCCGCCGCGACCGCCCTGCGCGAGTGGGCGGCAGCCGAGGGGCCGCGGATCGTCTTCGTCGGCAAGCTGATCGTCTCCAAGGGCGTCGACCTGCTGCTCGCCGCGTGGCCGCTGGTCCACGCCGCGAATCCGGGGGCGCGGCTGCTGATCGTCGGCTTCGGCGCCTACGGGGACGGGCTGCGCCAGCTGCTCTGGGCGCTGGACGGCGGCCACCAGCACGAGGCGATCGAGGTGGCGCGGCTCGGGCGCACCCTCGAAGGAGGGCCCGAGGCTTCGCTGCGGATCCTCGAGCACTTCCTATCCGACCCACCGCCCGGCTATTTCGACGCCGCCCGCGAAGCGGCCGGCTCGGTCTCGCTGAGCGGCCGGCTCGAGCACGATGAGGTCGCCGAGCTCCTGCCCGCGGCCGAGTCGCTGGTGATGCCAAGCACCTTCCCGGAGTCGTTCGGGATGGTCCCGGTCGAGGCGGCGGCCTGCGGAGCGCTGCCGATATCGGCCGCCCATTCGGGGATGCTCGAGGTCTCGCGGCTCCTCGCCGAGACCCTGCCGAAGGACGTCGCCCCGTTGATCTCGTTCGAGATCTCCGAGGGCGCCGTCGCCGAGCTCGCCGACCGGCTTCGGGCCTGGGTCGCAATCGAGCCGGCGCGCCGGCGCGAGGTCGGCGCCGTGCTTGCCCGCCGAGCCGACGAGCTGTGGAGCTGGGAGGGGGTCGCGCGCGGGGTTGCGGCCGCCTCGAAGGGCGATCTCGACGCCCTCGTACCGCCCTAGTGCCAGTCGTCATTTGACCGACCCGAAGCGACGCTGGACAGGGAATAGAATGCCCGCCGATGTCCACGCCTGAGCGGCAAGCGCCGGACGTCGTCCACGACGACGACCGGCTGACCCAGCGGCTGCCGGTCGGCAAGATCTTCGGCGTCACCCTTGCCACCACGGCGGTGATCTCGGCGGTGATGCTCCCGATCCACTGGGATGGGGTGGAGGGGTCTACCGCTGCGCCGAAGATCGACCACCTGCTCGACGTGATGATCGTCCTCTCGGCCTTCGTCTTCTCGCTGGTGCTGGTGATGCTCGCCTACGCGCTGTTGAAGTTCCGCGCCAAGCCGGGCGACGAGGGCGACGGCGAGCCGATCCACGGCAACACCCGCCTCGAGGTTGCCTGGACGCTGATCCCGACCGTGATCGTGCTGTTCGGGGCCGGCTACAGCTGGGCGACGCTGAACAGCATCGAGAAGCGCCACCCCGGCCACCTCAACGTCAACGTCTATTCGCAGCAGTACGCCTGGAACTTCAGCTACCCCGCCGCCGACAAGTTCTCGCGCGGGGTGCTGCACGTGCCGGTCGACCGCCAGGTCGTGTTCAGCATGCATGCGCTCGACGTCATCCACTCGTTCTGGGTGCCGGAGTGGCGGATCAAGAAGGACAACGTCCCGGGCATCACCACGCAGGCGGTGGTCACCCCGGACCGGCTCGGCACCTACCAGCTGATCTGCACCGAGCTCTGCGGGTTCGGCCACTCGTCGATGCGGGCGACCGTGGTCGTGGAGTCGAAGCAGGATTTCCAGAAGTGGCTCTCGGGGCTGTCCAAGCCGCCACCCGAGTACACCGGCAACGGCGGCTCCGACACGGGCCCCTCCGGCGGGCCGGAGTCGGCGCCGTTCCTGAAGGGGGCGTCGTCATAATGTGGGTGAACCTCTAGTGGCAGCGGCACTGAGACGACCCGGCTGGTATCGCGGTGCGCTCGGACTGATTCTGGGCGCCGGCTTCGGCTTCGGCCTTGTCGTCGCCCTGCGCGCGATCTCCGGCCTGCCGATCTTCCAGACCGAGCAGACCGGCTACCCGCACGTGATCGTCCCCGCGATCACCGGCTCGCTCGGCTTCCTGCTCGGCTTCGGTTGCTTCGACTACTGGCTGCGCTGGGCCGTCGGGATGCCGACCGTGCCCGAGGACCACTCCGGCCACGGCGCCAAGAGCTGGCGCGACTACTTCAAGTTCAACACCGATCACAAGGTGATCGGCATCCAGTACATCTGCACGACCTTCATCTTCTTCTTCGTCGGCGGGGCGATGGCGATGGTGATGCGCGCCGAGCTGGCCCAGCCCGGCACCCAGATCGTCGACTCGAGCACCTTCAACAGCCTCTTCTCCGCCCACGCGGCGATCATGATCTTCGTCTTCGTGATCCCGGTCTTCGCCGGGATCGCCAACTACGTGCTGCCGCTGATGATCGGGGCGCCGGACATGGCGTTCCCGCGGCTCAACGCGCTGAGCTTCTGGATGCTGCCGATCGCCGGGCTGCTGTTCGTCGGCAGCTTCCTCTGCCCGGGCGGGGCCTTCGACGCGGGCTGGACCGGCTACGCGCCGCTCTCGACCGGGGCGCCGTTAGGGCAGTCGTTCTTCAACCTCGGCGTGCAGTTCGCCGGCGCCTCGTCGATCGCGACGGCGCTCAACTTCCTGGTCACGATCATCACCATGCGGGCGCCGGGGATGAACTTCTGGCGCCTGCCGCTGCTGGTCTGGGCCAACATGTCGACCTCGCTGCTGGTCGTCGCCGCGACCCCGTTCATCGCCGGGGTGCAGTTCATGGTCCTCTTCGACCGCGCCCTGCACACGAACTTCTTCCAGTACGCCGCCGGCGGCGACGTGATCAGCTACCAGCACATCTTCTGGTTCTACTCGCACCCGGCCGTCTACATCATGATGCTGCCCGGGTTCGGGATCATCTCCGAGGTCATCTCGACCCACTCCCGCAAGCCGATCTTCGGCTACCGGCTGATGGCCCTGGCCCTGATCGGGATCGTCGTCCTCAGCTACTCGGTCTGGGCTCACCACATGTTCGTCGCCGGGATGTTCAGCTGGCTGCGGGTGCCGATGATGATCACCACCCTGCTGATCGCGGTGCCGACCGGGATCAAGATCTTCTCCTGGGTGGCGACCCTGTTCTACGGCAAGATCCACCTCTACTCGACCGCGATGCTGTTCGCGCTCGGGTTCATCGTCACCTTCACGATCGGCGGGATCAGCGGCGTGATGCTCGGCATGGTGCCGATCGACATCCACGTCTCCGACACCTACTTCATCGTCGCCCACATCCACTTCGTGCTGTTCGGCGGCTCGGTGTTCACGATCTTCGCCGGCATCTACCACTGGTTCCCGAAGATGACCGGGCGCATGTACGACGAGAAGCTCGGCCACTGGCACTTCTGGCTGACCCTGGTCGGGATGCTCGGCACGTTCCTGCCGATGCACTGGATCGGGATGGACGGGATGCCGCGCCGGGTCGCCGACTACTCGGCTCAGTTCGGCGACTGGAACCTGCTGATCTCCTGCTTCGCATTCCTGCTCGGGGCTGCGCAGCTGATCTTCCTCTACAACATGGTCGTCAGCTGGCGCTTCGGGCCGCGGGCCGAGGCCAACCCCTGGCGGGCGAAGACGATCGAGTGGCAGGTGTCCTCGCCGCCGCCGGTCTTCAACTTCGACGAGATCCCGCGTGTCGTCGGTGGGCCTTATGAGTTCGGTGTGCCCGGTGCCCGGCACGCGATCATGGCCGGAGAGGGCGCCGAGGTGGCGGCGCCGGAGCCGACGACGGTGGGCAGCAGCCCATGAGCGATGCGCTTCTGCTCTTCCTCAACGAGGTCGCCGGAGGCCGCAAGCTGCTCGAGGCGACGCGGGAGCGCGCCGAGAGCGTCTCCGAGGTGGCGGTCGTCGCGCCCCAGAACCAGCCCGCCGTCGGCCAGCTGGTCGACGTCGACGAGCTCTACGATGCGGCCCTGGCGAGGGTCGAGGTCACGCTGGCGATTCTGGCCGAGTTCGGGATCGACGCTGTCGGCGACGTCATGGACCGCGACCCAGCCCTCGCGCTCGACGACGCGGTTCGCGCCTATGACCCCGGTGAGGTGCTGCTCAGCTGCCTCTATGAGACCCGCTTCGGCCTCACCCGCAAGGACCTGGTCGAGTGGGCGAGGGCGCGATTCGAGCCCGATCACGCGATCACCCATATCCCGGTGCGGATCGAGGACGACGCGGTCCGCTGGGACGTCATCCACACCCTTGTCGTCGCGACCCAGACCGTGGACAACCCCGACCTGGTCGAGCGGCTCAAGGAGCGCCACCGCGAGCAGCCCCACCGCTACACGATCATCTCGCCGCGCTCCGGCGATCTGACCCGGGAGCAGGTCTCGGCCAAGCTGGCGTCGACCCTGGCCGAGCTCTACCGCGCCGAGGCCGACGCCACCGGCCAGCCGATGAGCCCGGACCCGTTCCACGCGGTGCGGAACGCGATCCGCCACTACCGCGTCGACGACATCCTGATCTCGACCCTCAGCGGCGAGACCTCTAAGTGGCTGGAGGAGGACCTGATCGGCCGCGTGCGCGAGATCACCGAGAAATCGGTCGAGCACTTCGAGGCGGGCCGCCCGGCGGAGAAGGTCGCCGCCGCCGTGGCCAGCGGCGAGGAGTCAGCCGTCGGCGCCGAGGCGTCGGGGGAGGGGGAGTAGGTGGAGAGCGCAAGCGTCGCCGTCGGCGGCGCACATGAGCACGAGCACCATGGCCCGCCCGAGGCCCATCAGAGCTCTCGGATCGACCGCCAGACCCTGGGGATCCTGCTCTTCATCGTCTCCGAGGTGATGCTGTTCGGCGCGTTCTTTGCCTCCTACTTCTTCCTCCGGGTCGTCGTCAACCCGCCCGCCTGGCCGCCGCAGCCCTTCGAGCTGCCGGTCGCGGTGGCGGGGATGAACACCGCGATCCTTTTCTCCTCGAGCTTCACCGTCCACTACGCCCTGGAGGCGATTCGCCGCGGCAACCGCAACGCGATGAAGCTCGGCCTCGCCGCCACCTGGCTGCTCGGCGCGACCTTCCTCTTCATCCAGCTCAACGAGTACGTCCACATCGGCTTCAGCGCCCGCGACGGCGCCTTCGGCTCGATCTTCTACTCGCTCACCGGCCTGCACGGCGCCCACGTCTTCGTCGGGCTGGCGCTACTCACGTTCGCCAACATCCGCGCCTGGCGCGGCCACTTCGGCCCCGAGCCGAAGGACCACCTGGGCGTCGAGGTGGTCGGGATCTACTGGCACTTCGTTGACGTTATGTGGCTGATCGTCTTCACGACGGTCTACGTGCTGTAGCGCTAGCGGACGACGACCTTCCCGGTCATCCCAAGCGACTTGTGGAAGCGGCAGTAGTAGCGGAAGGTTCCGCGGTGGCCGAACTTCCGCGAGACGCTGTCGCCCTTGTGGATCACCTTGTTGAAAGACCCGTTCTTGAGCGTGACGCTGTGCTTGCCCTGGATGCTCTTCCAGGTCACCTTGTCGCCCTTCTGGACTGTGACCGTCTTCGAGTCGAACTCGTAGTTCTTCGCTTTCACCGTCTCCCGTTCGCCGCTTGCCGAGCCAACCGCTAGCCCCAGCGCCAGCATCGTCGTCGCGGCCAGGATCGAGACCTTTCGCATACCGCCTCCTCCAGGCGAGCTTTTACGAGACGGTCTGTTCTACGAGCGGGTTGCCCGGTTCGTTCAGCAGATCGGATTCGCCGGGGGTCCTGGCGGCACCGGGGGACTGCTGTGCTAGTGTGCTAGCACAGTGGCACAGTCATCGGAGGAGAGACCGAGGGCAGTTGCCGAGCTCGACGCCGCACCCGATGTCGAGCGCGACGGAGACCTACCCGTCGGCGTCAACCTCGCCTGGCGCCTGCGGGCGCTGATCCTCAGCGGCCGCCTCGCCGCCGGCGACAAGCTTCCCGGGGTGCGCGAAATGGCGACCGGAGCCGGGGTGAACGTCAACACCGCCCGCGCCATCTACAGGCGCCTCGAAGACGAGGGGCTGGTCGTCTCGCGCCACGGCCAGGGGACCTTCGTGCTGTCTCACGTCGCCGCCTCGCCTGCTCTCGAGCAGGTGGCCGCTGAAGCGGCCGAGGCCGCGCGCTCGCTCGGGATCGACCCCCGTGACCTCGCGCGCACGCTCTACACGGGCTCGATGCCCGATCAGCCGCTTGGGGACGAGTCGACCCCGCCGGCCGATCTCGATGCCTCCCTTGCGCCTCCCAGCGAGGAGGATGCCCGGGCGGCCCGCCGGGCTCTGCGCGGCCAAATCGCACGGCTGGAGGCGGCGCTCGCCGCCTACCCCGAGGAGGCGGCCGAGGCCGGGGTCGCCGAGGCCGCGCCGGTGCCGATCTCCGGGCCGGCCGGTCGGATCGCCGGCATCGGCGAGCTCGAGGCGGTCCGCGACCAGCTCTTCGACCGCCTGAAGCGGGTGAGGAACGAGGTCGAGCGCCGCGGTCTGCTCGAGGGCGAGGCGCGCAAGCGCCTCGACCGGATGATCGACGACCCGGAGGGACACAAATGGGAGGCGGTCTCCAACGAGGAGATGGGCGAGCCGGGCTGCGCGTCCTACCAGGTGCAGCCCGCCTGGGGCCCGATCGGGGCGCTGATGAACTGGTGGCGAGTCAAGGTCTCCTCCGGATGCCCGTTAGCCGGGCCGCGTGAGGCGGCGCAGCGAGTAAATGCTCAGGTCAGCTGTAGACAGAGCTTTCCTTCCCGCCAAGAACCTCTTCGAGCAGGTCGGGGACATGATGATCCTGACCGCCAAGACCATGGTCAGTGCGGTGCGCCCGCCCTACCCCTACGGCGGCGAGTTCATCGGCCAGTTTCTCTTCGCCCTGCAGCTCTGCTGGTTTCCGATGATGATCTCGACGATCGCCTTCGGCTTCGGCGCCCCCGGCCTGCAGGCAGCCAACTTCCTCTCGCTGTTCGGCGCCCTTGACCGCCTCGGCGGCTTCTTCGTCCTCGCCTCGATCCGCGAGTTCGCCCCCTTCGTCACCGCGATCGTCGTCGCCGGGGTGGCGGGGACAGCGATCACCGCCGACCTCGGAGCCCGCAAGATCCGCGAGGAGCTCGACGCGCTTCAGGTGCTGGGCGTCGATCCGGTCAAAAACCTCGTCGTCCCGCGCTTCATGGCCCTGATGCTGATCACCGGGCTGATGGACATCTACGCGCTGATCTTCGGGATCTCCGGTGGGATCGGCGCCGAGCTTCTCTACAACCAGCCGCTCGGCGGCTTTTTCGCCACCCTCTTCAACAACGCCTCGGTAACCGAGCTCTGGGGCTCGGTTCTCAAGTGCACCCTCTTTGGCGCGATCATCGCGATCGTCTGCTCCTACAAGGGGATGACCGCCTCGGGAGGCGCGGCCGGGGTCGGCAGGGCGGTCAACGAGGCGGTGGTGATCTGCCTGATGGGGATATTCGCCTTCAACTACGTGTTTACCCAGACGCTCCTGGCGACCCACCCGGAGCTGCAGACGATCCGATGATGGATAAACCGAGAGGGAGGCGGGTCGGCTGATGGGGGGTTGGTTGGCGCTACCTCGTTCCTGGCTCGACAGCCTCGGCGAGATCGCCCGCTTCGGCGGCAACGTGATGGGCCAGGTCTACGTCGGCCGGGTGCTGCGCTTCTTCGGCGAGTCGCTGCGCCAGGCCGGGATCCTGATCCTCGGATCGGCTCTGATCATCTGGGGGCTGCTTTTCATCGGCGGGCTGACTTGTGGGATCGAGGGCGCCTATCTGCTGCGCGCCCAGGGCGCCCCCGCCTACGCCGGCGTGTTCTCGGCCTGGTGTGACCTGCGCGAGCTGATCCCCTATCTGTTCGGCTACATGATGGCGGCGAAGGTGGGACCAGGAATCGTCGCCGAGCTCGGCTCGATGCGGATCTCGGATGAGATCGACGCGCTCGAGGTGATGGGCGTTCCGCCGGTCACCTTCCTCGCCGCGACCCGCCTGCTCGCCGCCTGGATCGCGCTGCCGTTCGTCTATCTGGTCGGCGTCGGCGTCACATACATGGCCAGCTATTTGGCGGTGGTCAAGCAGATCGGCGACACCTCCTCCGGCGGCTACCTATTGATCTTCTGGATGTTCCAGAACCCTCCCGACCTGATCTACAGCCTGATCAAGGGGATGGTGATGGCAACCGTGATCGTTTTGGTCGGGTGCTACTTCGGCTACACCGCCTCGGGAGGCCCGGTCGGAGTAGGGGCGGCGACGGCGAAGTCGATGGCGCTCAATATCGTCCTGGTTCACATCATCGGGATGACCGGGACCCTGGTCTTCTGGGGTGCCAACCCGAGAGCCCCGATCGGAGGATGATCCCGAGCCATGGGTGACCCTGCGAGCAAGCGACCGCGGAGACGCAGGCACAGCTGGAATCGAAGCCAGTCGGAGGGCTTTGGGCCGATCCGCCAGGTCGGCATCGCCTACTCGCTCGGCTTTCCGCTGATGATCGTCGGAGTCCTGATGCTGGCGGTCGCCTACTCCGAGGCCAGCCTCCTCTACTGGCTGATCGGCGGCGGGCTGATGTTGGGCGGAGTGATCGCGGCCAGCTCCGGGCGCATCACCTGAGGCGTCGCGCAACCGCAGTGCCGTTTGCGCGCCGGCAGCGCGATAATTGAGCCAGATCCCAAGGAGGCCGGCATGCACAACCCTTTGAGGTCTGAGGCGGACGCCTTTCGCTGGATCGTCGTGATCGGCATCGGGGCCGCGTCGGTCATCGCGCTCACCCTTCTCACCCGCCCCGCCGTCGGGGCTGCCTGGGGCGCGGCCCTGGTCGGCTTTGGCGTCGGGCTCGCCTGGCACAGCTCAAGGGGCACCCTGCGAGGCAGCCTGCCGCTGTCGCGCGGCGGCGACGGCAGGCGTCGCCTCCTCGTCGTCGCCAACCAGACGATTGGAGGCCGGGCGCTGCTGGAGGAGATCCAGAACCGGGCCCGCGGTGCGGACTCGGAGATCCTCGTGATCACGCCGGCCCTGGCCAGCTCGCGGGCGGCGCACTGGGCCTCGGATATCGACGAGGCGATCGAGCTTGCCCGCCAGCGGATGGAGCTGTCGCTGCTTGCGATTCAGGAGACGGGGTTGAGGGCCCGTGGCCAGGTGGGCGAGTCGGACCCCAATGTTGCGATCGAGGATGCGCTTCGCGACTTCCCGGCCGACGAGATCATCATCTCGACCCACCCGCCGGACCGCTCGCGCTGGCTCGAGCACGGCGTGGTCGAGCGGGCGCGGTCGGAGATCGAGCTGCCCGTCACCCACGTCGTCGTCGATCTCGCCGCCGAGAGCGAGCCGGCCCGCAGCGCCTGAGCGCTACTTCTTCTTGCCGCCCTTGGCTCCGCCGCTCTTGCCACCCGTCGAGCTGATCAGATAGGCGACGAGCTGCTTGAGCTGGTCGGGCGGAATCGTCTGCTCGAAGTTCTGCGGCATCACATTCGCCGGGTAGCCCTTGGCGATCACCTTGTTGGGATCGACGATCGACTCGGTGATCATCGCCGAGGTCTGACCGGGCAGGACGTCGTCGAGGTTCGGGCCGGTGGTGCCGCCGGCATTGGCCGCGGCGAGGGCGTGGCAGCCGGCGCAGCCGTTGTTGGCGAAGACCTGGGCGCCCGGGCCGCCGGGCACCTTGGGCGGCGCCGCGCCGGGCACCCCGGCGACGCTGCCGACGTAGGCGGCGACGTCGTCGAGGTCCTGGCCCTCGACCAGCTTGGCGGGCATCGAAACGGTCGGGTTGTTGGTGCTCGGGCGCGGAAACTCGACCTGGGCCTTGACGATGCCCTCGATCGTGTCGCTGTCCTGACCGGCGGCCCGAGCGGCGGAGAAGGCGGCGTCGAGGTCGGGCCCCTGGGTGCCCGTGGTGGCCGCCTGGGCCAGGGCGTGGCAGGTGCCGCAGGTCTGGATGAAGAGCTGGCGGCCGCGCGCCGGGTCGGCATTCGAGGTTCCGCAGCCGGAGGCGGCGATCGCGATTGCCGCTGCCGCGGCGATCACAGAGAGTGAGCGGGTGAGGGTCGGCGACGTCGGCATCTGGCGGCGAGGCGGGGGCATTCTATAGGCGGAGATCGGCCCGATATCGACCTCGCGACCCTCGATCCGTCGGATAAGCTTGCGCCGATCGGCACGACGCAGCCAACACTCGGGTCGGACGGGAGCTGACCGTATGCAGGTGAAAGAAGGAATGTCGCCGGTGGTCCTGACCGTCGGGCCTGGGCACACCCTGCGCGAGGCGGCGAGCAAGATGGTCGAGAAGAAGACCGGCGCGGCGATTGTGATCGACGAGGAGTCGCCGGCGCCGCGGATCATCACCGAGCGCGACCTTCTGCTCTCGATCGGCGCCGGGGAGGATCCCGACTCCGAGCGGGTCGGCGATCACATGAGCGACAGCGTCATCGCCGCCGCCCCGGACTGGAGCCTGGAGCGAGCCGCCGCCGAGATGTCCCGTCGCGGCATCCGCCATCTCGTCGTCTACGACGGGCCCGAGCTGGTCGGCGTGCTGTCGATGCGCGACATCGTCCGGGTCTGGACCTCGGAAGGCGCGACATCCGGCATGACTCCCGACTGACCGCCTGAAGCCGGCGCATCTCGCGGTCCTCGGTCGGGCGACTTGCTCACGCACGATTCAAGTGCGCTCGCGGCGTCGCCCTCCCTGCGTCCCCCGACCTGCTTGGCCTCAGGCGGTCAGGGCCTGGATCTGTGGCCTAGCCCTGCTTGGGTGGGGCCTTGAGTGTGGCCGCCGGCAGCACCGCCGTGGCCTGGCGCTGCTTGCGGGGCCGCGAGTAGAAGTCGCGGACGGCGCCGCTGATCATCGAGCGCAGCGCCGCAAGGGCCACCACCGCCCCGATGATCATGTAGACCCAGCCGCGGAACAGGATTCCCTCCGCGTAGATGCCGTTGACGAGCATCAGCACGCCGAGCCCGAGGAAGGCGGGGGCCCAGGACGGGCGCGGCAGGTAGATCAGCTCGGTCGGCTCGGCGATCGGCTCGTGCTCGGCCATCAGGCGGAGGCGATGTAGATCGTCGCGACGATGAAGGTGAGTGCGAACAGCCCAGCCGCCATCAGCCCCAGCCAGAGGCCGCTGACAATGTTGCGCCTTGCCTGCTCGCGGTCCACGGCGCGACTTCTATCAGGTCACCCTGTCGGCGGCCATAGCCGCGAACAGCAGCGCCAGGTAGACCAGCGAATAGAGGTAGAGGCGCAGCGCCGCGCCCCTGCCGGGGTCGGCGAAAAGGGCCAGGGCCAGTCCGCAGAGCGTGCCGCCCAGCGCCAGCGCGGCGAAGAGGTAGATCGCTCCGAACAGTCCCCCGATCACCGGCAGCAGGCTGACCGCCAGCAGGACGAACGAGTAGAGGACGATCTGCCGCCTCGTCGCGGCCTCGCCGCGGACCACCGGCATCATCGGGACCCCGGTGCGGGCGTAGTCGTCCTTGATCAGAAGCGAGAGGGCCCAGAAATGGGGCGGGGTCCAGAAGAAGACGATCGCGAACGGATAAAGCGCGTCGGCCGAGAGTCCGCCGGTGACCGCGGCCCAGCCGACCAGCGGTGGGACCGCTCCGGCGGCGCCTCCGATAACGATGTTCTGCGGCGTCAGCGGCTTCAGCCACAGGGTGTAGACGAAGACGTAGCCGAGCAGGCCGGCCATCGCCAGAGCAGCCGAAAGCAGGTTGACGGTGAGCGCGAGCTGGATAAAGGCGAGGGCACCAAGCGCGATCCCGAACCAGAGCCCGTGCAGCGGCTCGATCCTGCCGCTGACCAGGGGGCGCCGGCGGGTTCGCGCCATACGGGCGTCGACATCGCGGTCGAGATAGTGGTTGATCGCCCCGGCGCCGCCGGCTGCGAGGTAGCCGCCGATGATCGTCCAGATCACCGTCGCCAGCGGCGGGCCGGCGGGGTCGGCGACCAGCATCGTCGCCACTGTGGTGACGAGCAGCAGGGCGATGATCCGCGGCTTGGTCAGCGCCAGGTAGTCGCGGACGACGTCGAGCGCCGAGGCACGCGAGGGGATCGAACGCCTGCGGCGCGCGGACGGAGTCGCGACACCGGCGTCGATCGGGCTCGCTTCCAGGGCTCTGCTCTCGGCTTCCATCAGGCTGGTGCTGCTGAAGTCTCGGGCTCGCTTGCGGCGGGTCGGGAGGCGGTCTGGGGCACGGGGGAGAGGCGAAGCGCGGTGCTGACCGCCGCTGCCCACAGCAGGGTACCGATGGTGAGGTGGGCGACGATCAGCGCCGGGTGCTTGCCGAGCCAGACGTTGAGCGCGCCGAGCAGAACCTGGGCGATCAGGAGGATGGCGAGGGCGGTGAGCTCACGCGACCAGACGCGGCGGCGGAGCGCCAGCCCGAGCAGGGTGAGGATGGTCAGCGAGGTGGCGTAGACGAGCGCCCTGTGAGTGAGCTGGATGTTGACCAGGTGCCCGTACTTTCCGAAGGGAAGCGGGTTGGCGTGACCGAGGCAGCCTGGGAACTGCTCTCCGCAGGCAAGATGAGCGCCGTTGACGACCCCGCCCTTGACCCCCTCCTCCTCGGTTCCGGCGATCACGCCACCGGCGACGATCGTCGCAAGAACCAGCGCCGTCGCGGCAGCGGCCAGCGGGCGCAGGCCCGGGGCGCTCAGTCTCGGCGGCGCGACGCCGGCCTCGCGGGAGGCGGCCCAGCGCAGCGCGATCAGGGTCCCGAGCAGCAGCATCGCCAGGCCGAGGTGGGCGGCGACGAACACCTCCTCGAGGTTGTTCTCCACGGTCAGCCCGCCGAGCACCGCCTGCGCGAGCACCAGCACCGCGGCGATGATCGTGCCGCGGCGCAGGAAGGTCGAGCCGGGGAGCCTGTGGGCCTGCCAGACGCAGAGCAGGATCAGCACGACGACGATCGAGGCGAGGGCGCGGTGGGAGAACTCGATCACCGCGTTCTCCTCGATCAGCGGCAAGGCTCGGCCGCCGCAGAGAGGCCAGCCCTCCAGCCCGCTGCCGCCGACACCGCAGCCGAGCCCGGAGTCGGTGATTCGCACGACTCCGCCGACGACGATCAGCGCGAAGGTTGCGACGACGGTGGTGGTGAGGAGGGTGCGAAGCCGGCGTAGCTCGCCGGCGGGGCCCGCTGCCAGGGACATCGGCTTCAGGCTACCGGCTGGGACTCGGTTGCCCCGGCTCCGGCCGAGGCCTGCCGGCGCGCGATCGCGTCACGTATGTCACGCAGAGGCTCATGGCTTCGGACGTCGGGCACCAGATCGAAGTTGTGCGGCGGCGGCGGGGAGGGCGCGAACCATTCCAGCGTCGTCCCGCGCCACGGGTCCGGCCCTGTCGGCACCCCGGAGCGGAGGCTGAGAACGACGTTGACCAGCGCGATGACGATGCCGATCGCGAGCACGAACGCCCCGATCGTCGCCACCAGGTTGTAGCCGCTGACCCCGGTGCCGGAGAAGTACTTGTAGACGTCGACGACCTGGCCCTGCACCCCGGCCAGGAACAGCGGGAAGAAGGCGACGTTGATGCCGACGAGGATGGTCCAGAAGGAGATTCGCCCGAGGCTCTCGCCGAGGGTGCGCCCGGTCAGCTTCGGGAACCAGTAATGAAGCGCCGCCAGGCCGCCGAGGATCGCGGCGCCGATCAGCGCGTAATGGGTCGAGGCGGTGGCGTCGGTGGTGTTCTGGAGCTGCCAGGCGACTCCGACCGCGGACTGTCCCAGCTCCGAGGCAAGCCCGACCGTGATCATCGAGAGAGCCCCGAGCGCGAACAGCATCGGCGTGCGGATGTGGAGGGCCCCCCCGAACATCGTCGCGATCAAGTTGAAGAGCAGCAACCCGTAGGGGACCACCGCCGCCATCGCCATCGCCATCGCGAAGTAGCTCCAGCCGATCCCGATCGGGGCCGAGTACATGTTCTGCATCCAGGCCAGGCAGCCGAGCACCGCGATCGCGGCGAGCGAGGCCATCACCGCATCGCGGTTGAACAGCGGCTTGCCAGAGAACACGGGCAGGATCTCGGCGATCGCGCCCAGCGCCACGACCACGATCAGGGTGTAGGCGCCGCTGTAGAAGATCCAGCTCAGGTGCTGCCAGAGCAGCGGCGCCCCGCCTGCGTCGCCCTCGAAGAAGATCCCGCTGACGTTGCGGTCGAACATCAGCATCGAGACCGCGCCCAGCATCACGACCGAGACGAATCCGAGGGTCCAGGTGCCGACCGTGGCCGCCCAGGCGAAGGTCGGCAACCGGCGCCAGGCCAGTCCGGGGGCCCGCATGTTGCGAAGGGTGGCGATCATGTCGATCGCAAACAGCAGGAACCCAAGGCAGGCCAACCCGGTGGCGGTGAGCCAGACATCGGCGCCGTTGCTGGGGGCAAAGGCGACGCTCGAGAGCGGCGGCAGCGGATTCACGCCCGACTCGGGCGGGGTGAATATGAGGCTCGAATAGAGCGTCGCCGCGCCGGCGGCCCAGAGCCAGAACCCGATCTGCCCGAGCCGCGGAAGGGCTGTGGTCCGAGCGCCGATCTGAAGTGGCGCGAGGTAGTAGATCAACCCGACCACGAGCGGCAGAGCGAAGAGGAATATCGCCGTCTCCCCGTAGAGCGAGAGCATCCGGTTGAAGAATTCGGGCCGCAGCAGCGTGTTCTCGGGGATCGCCAGCTGCAGCCGCATCATCAGCCACTCGACGGTGGCGAGGAGCAGGAAGCCGAGCGAGCCGCCGATGAACAGCCGCCCGACGTCCTTGTGGTCGGCGCTGGTCACGAGCTCGATCCAGTGCGGGCGGCGCGGCGGGTACTCGCTCGTCGCCAGCTCGGGCCGGGCCGGTGCGAGGGTGGCCGAGGGGGGAGGGGTCATGGGGTCTTTCCGCTCTGGAGCTGCTGGACGACTATGTCCTGGGCCTGCTGGATCTCACGCGCCTGGCGGTCGACGAAGCTCTGGTATCGGTCGGGGGTGACGACGTGGACCTCGATCCGGTCCGCGGCGTAGGCGGGTCCGGAGAAGGTCGAGCTGCGCCCGGCGTAGGTGCCGGTTTCGTCGGCCCGGAACCAGGCGTGATTTGTCTTGCCCGGCACGGCCTCGTACTTGCCGCCCAGCGCCGGCACGTACCAGCCGTGAGTCACATCGGTGGTGACCAGGTCGAGCTTGACCGCGGTGTCGACCGGGACCACGAGCTTGTAGTAGGAGAAGGCCCCGTTCGAATAGGTGTAGCGCCACAGCCACTGCTGGCCGGTGGCGTTTATCTCGAGCGGGTTGGCGCCACGGCTCGGGGGCGGCACCGGTCCGCCGATCGGCGCCGCGGCGCTTCCGCTCACCGCCGAGGTCTGCTGGAGCCCGTCGGCACCCGTAGGCGCGATCTCGCGGGCCTTCTCGGTGAAGACGATGCTGACCACGAACAGGGCCAGCGCGAAGGCGCCGAGGGCGCTCGCGATCTTCAGCTGCAGCCCGCGCTCGCTGCGAAGCTGGCGCGGCTGGACCCCGCGGCGGCCGCGGAAGCGGATCACCGACCACAGCAGCGCCGCGGTGACCGTGGCGATCAACCCAACTACTGCGATGGTGACGATCCAGTAGAGGGTGTTGAGGTCGCTCGCGTTCGGCGAGTGGGGCGACTCCGGCGAGATCACGTTGGCGGCGGCCGCCGGCGCGCTCACCGCGAGGGCCATCAGCGCCGCCCCGGCTGTGAGGAGGAGGCGTCGGGCATGTTTCCGCGGCGGCGCCAAAGCGCGGCCATTCTATGCAAGCGCACCCGGCCATAAATCCGCCGCTGTTCGGACGCCTGCGCTGGCTCCGCCCGGTCTGGAAGAATTGGCCAGCCAGCCAAACGAGGAGGAACGATGGACCGCAGCGCTGAGCAGGCGACCGACGCAGCCCTCTCCAACGGCGCCCGGGCCCAATCCTCGAACGGCGGCATGGATGCGGCCATGCGCCGCATGGCCGAGGGAGACCCGGAGCTGGCGGCAAGACTGATCGTCCACTCGCTGCCCGTCGCCGCGGCGACTCTTCCCGCCGGGCTTCGCTGGCGGCTTCAGATCGAGGGGCTGGGCGAGTGGATGGTCAGCGTCCCCGGCCAGGGGGCGCCGGCGGTGGTCGAGCCATCCAACGGGCACGGCGGCGAGCAGTTCACGCTCGAGACCGATGCCGGCGGCCTGGCGCGGCTGGCCTCGGGCGGTAGCCCGCTGGCGATGATGCTGAGCCGCCGCCTGCGGCTGCGCGGAAAGCGGCGCAAGGCGCTGGCCCTGCGCCACCTCGACCCCGACGCCGGGCCGCGGCGGATGGCCGCGCTGGGCATTCCGGTCGACCCCGACCTACTCTACCGCTCGCTTCCCTACGCGATCGACCCCGAGTGGACGCGCGGCCATCGCTTCAGCGTCGCCTTCGAGGTGCTCGGCGAGGGTGGTGGGACCTGGGTCGTGACGGTCGATGACGGCGAGGTCCGGGTCCAGCCCGGGTCCGGCAACGGCGCCGGCCCAGCCGACGCGATCGTCCGCCTCTCGCTGGGGACCTGGATGCAGCTTCTGCGCGGCGAGGTCACCCCCAGCGCCGCGATGCAGATCGGGCTCACCCGCGCCGAGGGCGCCCTCCACCCGGTCACCCTGATCGGCCGCTGGGCCGACCGCGCCGAGGGCGTCGACGGACCGGAGCAGGAGCGCGAGCTGCGCCAGCGCGAGATCCAGACCCGGCGCGCGGGCTCCTGGGGTGCCAGCCCGAATGGGGCGGCGCGCACGATCGACCCCGCCCAGGGCGGGGCGGCGGCCAAGCGCGACAACCTGATGACCTATGAGCAGCTCTACGCGCTGTGGGAGAAGCGCAACTGGCGCGCCCACGAGCTCGACTTCACGATCGACCGTGAGCAGTGGTTGACGGCGCCGACCGAAGCCCAGCGCCACACGGCGTTCACGATGTCGAGCTTCTACGTCGGCGAGGAGCGCGTCGCCGCCGACCTGGCGCCGTTCATGCTCGCCGCGCCGAGCGGGGAGATCGAGACCTTTCTCGCCACCCAGCTCGTCGACGAGTCCCGCCACGCCGTCTTCTTCGACCGCTTCGCCTCCGAGGTGATGGCGCTGTCGGCCGACGACATGCGTGCTCGCCTGAAGGAGGCCGAGGAAGGAATGATGGCCCCCTGGCACTTCCTCTTCGACGACTCGCTGCGCGACGTCGCCGAGCGGCTTATCCAGAAGCCCCACGACCTCGAGCTGTTCGTCGAGGGGATCGTGATCTACCACATGGTCACCGAGGGGGTTCTGGCGATGACCGGCCAGCGGGTGATCCTCCAGTACCTGGCCGACCACTCGATGTATCCGGGGTTCGCGAAGGGGTTCTCGCTGGTCGAACAGGACGAGCATCGCCACATCGCCTTCGGAGTGCGCTTCCTGCGCGACGTCTGCGCCGAGCGCCCCGAGATGCACGAGGTGATCCTGAGGACGCTGACGGGGCTGCTTCCCGAGGCGGCGCGGGTCTTCATCCCGCCCGAGGTGGACCCCACGACGAGGGAGTTCGTCAGCTACGACTACCACTCCTCGCAGGTCTACGGGTTCGCCTACGGCGCGCTTCGCCGGCGCATGGACGTGATCGGGGTCGAGATCCCGCCCCCGGAGGAGCTGATGCCCGGCCCGATCGATCCACGCGGGCTCGAGGGCGGTCCGATCCTGACCCCGGTCGACGTCGAGCCGGTCGTGGTCGGGCAGAGCGGCTAGGAGAGCGCTGGCCGCATAGGCTGCTGCACCTTGGCTTGGTCACGAGGCAGCAGGTCGAGTCCGGCGCGAACCGCGCTGGTCCGCGGAATGGCAGCGGCCACGGTCGCCGCCTCGGTCGCGATCCCGCTGCTCCGCCACCGCCGGCGCATCCCGACCGAGCTCACGGTCGCCGCCACCGTGGCCGGGCCGCTGGCGACGGCGGTGCTGTGGCCGCGCTCGAAGAAGCGCGACGCGGTCCTGTTCGGGCAGCAGATGTGGGCATTCACGATCGTCCACGAGCTTCCCTACGACGACCCCGAGAGCCTGCGCGCACGGATGCGCAGCCGCTACCCGATCGTCGCCGACCGGCTGCTGGGCGGCGGCGAGCTTCCGACCCTGCGCCTGCAGCGGGCGCTGGCCGGGCTCGGGCGCCGCAACCTCCTCGACCGTACCCTCGCCTGGGTCCACTGGCTGTGGTTCATGGAGCCCCACCTGGCAATGCTCTGGATCCTCGTGCGCCACAACGAGCGCTTCCCGCGCGCCGCCCGCCAGCTCGCCGCGACCTACGACATCGGCTGCGCCGCCTACTTCCTGGTCCCCACGGCGCCGCCCTGGTGGTCGTCGGAGCAGGACCTGACCGACGGCGAGGTGCGCCGGATCATGGTCGAGGTCGGGGAGAAGACCTGGGGCAGGGCGTGGACCCGGATGTACGCCTCGCTGGGAGGAAACCCCTGGGCGGCGATGCCGTCGCTTCACTTTGCGACCTCGGTGATGGCCGCGATCCAGCTGTCCGAGGCCGGCCCGGTCGAGGGTGCGGCCGGCTGGGGATACGCGCTCACCCTTGGCTTTGCGCTCGTCTACCTCGGCGAGCACTACGTCACCGACCTGATCGCGGGCGCGCTCCTGGTCGCGGCGGTCCGCGTCGGCGAGCCCCTGGTCGAGCCGCTGGTCCTGCGGGTCAACGAGGCCCTGCAGCGGCTCGAGCGCGTGGCGATTGCGTAGTCAGGGGTGTGCCCGGCGTGCCGTGCTGCGAATCGGACCCGGCGGGGCGTCTGGGTAGCATGAGAACGCAGGAGGAATGAGCGAGGCCAGATCCCTCGATCAGCAGGCCGAGGAGGAGAAGCTCGCACCGGACGTCGAGGGGGAGGACGCCGGCGACGGGCCCTCGACCGAAGAGATCAGCATTTTCTCCGGCAAGCGTCTGTTGCAGACGCTTTTCGTTGTCGTTCTTCTCCTCGTAGCGATCTACTTCCTCTTCCCGTCAGTGGTCGGGCTCGAGGATGCGCTCGCCAAGATCGACGACGCCAAGCCGGTCTGGGTGATCGTCGCGCTGGGCTTCGGCATCGCGATGTTCGTCACCTACATCGCCCTCTTCCGGGGGGTTGTCGGCGGCGACGTGCTGCCCCTGACCTGGAAGGAGGCCTACGAGATCAACATGGCGGCGCTGGCAGCGTCGCGCCTGTTCTCGGCGGGCGGCGCCGGCGGCATCGCCTTGACCTACTGGGCCCTTCGCAAGGCGGGGATGGACGCCCGCCGCTCGACCCAGCGGATGGTCGTCTTTCTCGCCCTTCAGTACAGCTTCTATCCGCTGGCGCTGATCGTCTGCGGGGTCCTGCTTCGCACCGGGGTCATGTCCGGCAAGAGCTCCCTGGAGCTGACGATCATCCCGGCCGCGATCGCCGGCGTGATGGTGCTGCTGGGCCTGCTGGTGGCGCTGATCCCCCACGACCTGGAGCGGCGGATCGGCGGTTGGGCCGCGGGCCACAGGCGGGTTGGCCTGGCCCGGCGCCTGGCCCGCGGGCCGGAGGCGGTGGCCGACGGCCTTCGCAGGGCGTTCGACCTGATGCGCCACCCCCGCCGAGGCGCCCTGGCGCTGCTCGGCGCCGCGGGATTCTGGGCGACCCAGATCGCGATCCTCTGGGCGAGCTTCAAGGCGTTCGGGATCAGCGTTCCGATCGCGGTCCTGGTCCAGGGCTTCTTCCTCGGCATGGTCGCCAACCTGATCCCCTTCGTCCCGGGCGGTGTCGGCGCGGTCGACGCGGGGCTGATCGGCGCCTATGTCCTGTTCGACCTGCCCAAGGCGACCTGCTTCGCCGCTGTTCTGATCTACCGACTGATCGCCTTCTGGCTGCCGCTGCCGCCCGGGATCGTCGCCTTCTTCCAGCTGCGCGGGACGGTGAGCGATTGGGAGGAGGAGGGGCGCCCGACCGAGCGGCTGACCTCGCCGGCCCTGGCGAGCGGGGATCTGACCGGCAGGTAATCCCAATACTTCAGAAAGTGAAGTAACATTTGGGGTACGACGGAGACGTAAGAATGAGGACCTCGAATGAGTGAGACAAAGCTTGAAAACCTGATCGTCGTCGGCGGCGGACCCGCCGGCTACACGGCTGCTCTCTACGCGGCCCGCGCCAACCTCGAGCCGCTCGTGATCGAGGGCTTCGAATGGGGCGGACAGCTTCAGAACACGACCGACGTCGAGAACTACCCGGGCTACCCGGACGGGATCATGGGGCCGGAGATGATGCAGCAGTTCCGCAACCAGGCGGAGCGCTTCGGGACCCGCTTCATCAGCGACAACGCCGACCGGGTCGAGCTCTCCGACGGCGGTATCCAGCGCGTCTGGCTGGGCGACGAGGAGTATCAGGCCAAGGCCGTGGTCCTCTCGATGGGAGCCGAGCCGAGACGGCTCGGGATCCCCGGCGAGCGCGAGCTCTCCGGCCGCGGCGTCTCGACCTGCGGCGTCTGCGACGGCGCCTTCTTCAAGGGGGAGAAGGTGGTCGTGATCGGCGGCGGCGACTCCGCGATGGAGGACTCGATCTTCATCGCCAAGTACGCGAGTCAGCTCACGGTCGTCCATCGCCGCGATGAGTTTCGGGCCTCGAAGATCATGCTCGAGCGCGCCCGGGCGGTCGACAACATCGACTTCAAGACCCCCTTCATCCCGGAGGAGTTCATCGCCGACGAGGAAAGCGGCAAGCTCGCCAAGGTCAGGCTGCGCAACGCCGAGACCGAGGAGATCGAGGAGATCGAGGTCGGCGGGGCGTTCGTGGCGATCGGCCACATCCCCCGATCGGAGCTGGTCACCGAGCAGGTCGACACCGACGAGAACGGCTACGTGCTGACCCGCGACGGCTCCACCCGCACCAACCTGGCCGGCGTGTTCGCGGTCGGCGACCTGGTCGACCACACCTACCGCCAGGCGGTCACCGCGGCCGGCACCGGATGCATGGGTGCGCTCGACGCCGAGTGGTACCTGCGCGACACCCCGCCCTCGCCCGAGGCCCATTGGCTCAAGGGCGGCGAGCCGGTCGAGATCGCGCCGAACCCGAGCTAGCAGCTCCCCCCGAGCCGAGCCGGACCCACCCGCTCATCTAGAGTGAGACGGGACCGAGCGAGCGAGGACGAGGAGGATCCGATGGCGGCGATCGAGAGCCCCGAGAAGGTCGGGCTGAAGCCATTTCACGAGTTCGACGAGGCCAACGAGACCTGGCCCCGCGGCGACCGTCCGGCGGCGATCCGCGAGGCGGCGGCCGAGTTCCGGGCCCGCTTCGCGACCGAGGAGAACCGGGTCCGCGCCGTGCGCACGGTTCCGATCGCCTCGGCCGGCTACCCGCTCAAGTTCGCCTTCGGAGGCGCCGCCAAGGGGCCGAACCCCTACATCAACATCATCAACCGGCTGCAGGTGATCCAGTACGAGGACTTCGACGGCGACCTGCGCACGCTCGCCTACGAGCCCACGGTCACCGACGGGCCCCAGGAGGCGCCGTTCTACGAGCAGCAGATCGAGCAGCTGCAGCAAGCTGCCCGGCGGCGCCGGCGACTGGCTCGCCTACAACGTGCTGTCGAAGATCTGGCACACGGTCCCCAGCGCGCTGGCCGAGACCGGGCTGGCGCCCGAGGACGTCGACTTCGTCAGCTTCGACCACCTCCACGTCCAGGACGTGCGCTTCATCCTCGGCTCCGAGCAGCCGCCGCCCGGCCATCCCGAGGCGGTCGAGCCGCTGTTCCCGAACGCGAAGCTGCTGACCCAGCGCAAGGAGTGGGACACCTTCGCCTCGCTGCACCCGATGCAGTGGGCCTGGTACGTCGAGGACGGGATCAAGGGCGTGAACGAGGACAACGTCGTGCTGCTCGACGGCGACGTCGAGCTCGGCAAGGGCGTGGCGCTGGTCTGGACCCCGGGCCACACCGACGGCAACCACTCGCTCTGCATCAACACCGACGACGGCGTCTGGGTCTCTTCGGAGAACGGGGTCGCCGCCGACAACTGGCACCCGCATCTCTCGAAGATCCCCGGCGTGCGCCGCAACGCCGAGTTCTTCGGCCGCGAGGTGATCCTCAACTCGAACACGCTCGAGGACTCGATCGACCAGTACGACTCGATGATCAAGGAGAAGGCGCTGGCCGATCCCAACCCGCGCGACCCGCGCTTCGCCAACGTCTTCCCGTCCTCGGAGATGGCGGAGTGGAAGCGCCAGTGGCCGGTCGTGCCGAGCTTCTTCTACGGCGGCATGGACTACGGGACGATCGAGCAGCCGGCATCGGGCAACGGGCGCCCCGCCTAGCTCGAGTGATCTCACGTTTCTCGCCCCCCTACCGTTGGCAGGGCGATGGATAGACGTGCATGGGCACTGCTGCTGATCCTCGGGGCGATTTGGGGTGCCTCCTACCTGTTCATCAAGATCGCGCTGCGCGACCTCTCGCCGGGGATGGTCTCCTGGATCAGGGTCCTGCTCGCGGCGGCGGTCCTGATGGCCGTGGCCAGCCGCCGCGGCGGTCTGCGCCAGATGCGCGACAGGCTGCCGATGCTGG
Organism: uncultured Solirubrobacterales bacterium; assembly: GCA_963772265.1. Classification (GTDB taxonomy): domain Bacteria; phylum Actinomycetota; class Thermoleophilia; order Solirubrobacterales; family 70-9; genus Mayfieldus. Next base: position 321,382 of record CAVYWS010000004.1, read on the forward strand.
CCCTGCTCGGGGCGGTCCAGGCCGCCGGGCCGTTCACCCTGATCGCCGCCGGGGAGGAGGAGATCTCCTCCTCGCTGGCCGGGATCCTGGTCTCCTCGGCGCCGCTGTTCACCGCCGCTGCTTGCGATCTGGGTCGATCAGGAGGAGCGATCGACCGGCTGGCGGGCTCTGGGGATCGGGCTCGGCTTCGGCGGCGTCGTGCTGCTGCTCGGGGTTGACCTGGGCGGCTCCGGCTCGGCCCTGCTGGGAGGCACCGCCGTCGTTCTCGCCAGCCTCGGCTACGCGATCGGAGGCTTCATCGCCAAGCACCGGCTCGTCGACACCGAGCCCCTGCCGGTCGCCGCCGCGGTGATGACGACCAGCGCCATCCTGCTGGCGCCGCTCGGCCTCGCGACACTGCCCGGCTCGATGCCGGGTCTGGGCCCGCTGGCGGCGGTCGCTGCGCTCGGCGTGCTCGGCACCGGCATCGCCTTCGCGATCTTCTACTCGCTGATCGACTGGGTCGGTCCGGCGCGCACCTTCATCGTCACCTACATCGCGCCTGGCTTCGCGGTCTTCTACGGAGCCGTCTTTCTGGACGAGCATGTGTCGGTGGCGATCGTCGCCGGGCTGGCGATGATCGTCGGTGGGTCCTGGCTAGCCGCCGGTGGCCTCGTAGGCGAAGAAGCCGCGCCCGGTGGACCGACCGAGCTCCCCGTCGCCGACCATGCGTCTTAGCAGCGGCGCAGCCCGGTAGCGCTCCTCGCCGAGCTCGGCGTTGAGCGCGTCGAGCACCGCCAGCACGTGATCGAGGCCGATCGCGTCGCCCCAGTCAAGCGGGCCGCGGGGGTAGTTGAACCCGAGCAGCATCGCGGTGTCGATGTCGGCGGCGGTTCCGATCCCCTTCTGCAGTGCAAAGGCCGCCTCGTTGACCAACTGGCAGACGATCCGTCCGAGCACGAGGCCTGGTGCGTCGCCGACCCATTCGACGTGCAGGCCGAGGGCGGAGAAGAACTCCTCGGCGCCGTCGCGAGCCTCCGGCGGCGTGTACTCGCCCGCCGTCAGCTCGACCAGCCGCGCCTCGTCGAGCGGCCCGAGCAGATGAAAGCCGACCGAGCCGCCGTCCTCGTCGAGCTCGGCCAGGCTCCCATCGGCGAGCAGAATGAGTCGCGGCGCCCCCTGCTCGGCGCTCGTCAGCACTCGCAGGGCCTCCGCCAGCTCGCCCTCGCCGACTATCTCCGCCGCCGGCAGCGCCCGCGCGCCGCCTGACTTTCCCAGCGCTACGACCTCCGGGTCCGGCGGGCGGTGACTTTCAGCGGCGTAGTCGTAATAGCCGCGGCCGGACTTTCTCCCCAGCCGTCCGGCGGACACCATCCGCTGCTGGATCGGGTGCGGCTGCCAGCGCGGCTCGTGAAAGCTCTGCTCCCAGAACGACTTCGCGACCTCGAAGTTGACATCGATTCCGACCAGGTCCATGAGCTCGAACGGGCCCATGCGAAACCCGGCGCCGACCCGGCAGATGCGGTCGATCGTCTCGGGATCGGCGATCCGGTCGCCGAGCATGCTCAACGCCTCGAGGCTGAAGGGACGTGCGCAGCGGTTGGCGATGAAACCGATCTCATCCGCCGCCTGCACCGGCGTGCGGCCCATCCGCTCGGCCGTCTCGGTGACGAGCCAAAGCGTTTCCTCTGAGGACTCCGGCCCCGCCACCACCTCGACCAGCCTCATCAGCGCCGGAGGGTTGAAGAAATGCATGCCGGCGACCCGCTGCGGTTCGGGCACCCCGGCGGCGATCGCGGCCACCGAAAGCGAGGAGGTGTTGGTCGCGAGCACGGCCTCGGGACCGCAGGCATCGGCGAGCTGGGAGAACAGCTCGCGCTTCAGCTCCAGGTCCTCCGGCGCAGCCTCGATCACGAGGTCGCAGCCGGCCAGCTCGCCGAGCTCCGGCGCGACCTGGACGAGCCGCGCGGCACGCTCGGCGTCCTCGCCGCTCCAGCGCCCCCGCTCGGCACCCTTCTCCAGGGAGGCGATCAGCCGTCGCTCCCCGGCCGACAGCGCCTCGGGGATCGGGTCGTGCAGGCGGGTCTCGATCCCTCCCAGGCAGGCGAGCTGGGCGATCCCGGCGCCCATCGTTCCGGCGCCGACGACGCCGACCCGCTGCGCGCTCACGGATCCTCCGGGGGCTCCTCGCCCTGCCAGTAATCCACCTCGTCATCGAGCTCGAAGAAGGCGGCGATCGTGCCCTCGCCCTCGTCGCCGGGCGAACCCGGCGGGCGCTGAAACGCGGACACCTTTCCGGAGTCCGGATAGGCGCATACCTCGGGGGCCCTCATCTCGCTGATCACCAGGACGCGGGCGGCGGCGTCGCCGCGGTTGACGATCTGGTGCGCGCCCCGCTCGCCGACCGGAAAGGGCACGATCTCGCCCCGTTCGAGCGTGCGCCAGCCGTCGGGCGTGCGCAGGTCCGGGGCTCCGGCGACGACGATCAGCAGCTCCTCGTTTGCGCTGTGCCAGTGGTAGGGAAGGCGGCCTCGCCGGGTTCGATCTCGTAGAGGCTTGCGCCGAGCCGGGAGGCGCCCACCTGGCGTCCGAGGCGGGCGCGCCGGTAGGAGAACCCCTGCCGCTCGTGGGTCCCGTCCCAGTCGGGCTCGAACAGGTTCGCCATCCCTACCTGCCCTTGAAGTCGGGCCTGCGCTTCTCGATGAAGGCGCGCATTCCCTCGACCCGGTCCTCGGTCGCGAAGGAGAGCTCATAGAGCCGGCGCTCGGTCTCCAGCCCCACCGAGAGCGCGGTCTCGTCGGCGGCGATCACCGCCTGCTTGGCGAGCCGGGCCGCGATCGGCGGCCGCCGGGCCACCCGCTGGGCCATCTCGAGCGCCTCCTCGAGCCAGCTGTTCTTCGGCGCGACGAGGTTGACCAGCCCCGCCTGGAGCGCCTCGGCGGCGTCGATCCTGCGCCCGGTCAGGACCAGGTCCATCGTCCGCTGCTTGCCCAGGACCCGTGCCAGGCGCTGGGTGCCGCCGCCGCCGGGAATGATTCCGAGGGTGATCTCGGGCTGGCCGAACTCTGCCGTCTCGGAGGCGACGATCAGGTCGCAGGCCAGCGCCAGCTCGCAGCCGCCCCCCAGGGCCCAGCCCGAGACGGCGGCCAGCAGCGGCGTCTTGACCGCCGCCAGCCGCTTCCAGAACCTCGCCGCGGGGTGGCGCAGCGTCTCCTCGAGGGGGCGATCGACCATCGCCTTGATGTCGGCGCCGGCGGCGAAGACCTCGTCGGAGCCCGCGATCACGATGCAGTGGACCGCGGGGTCGGTGTCGAAGCCCTCCAGCGCCGCCGCGAGCTCGTCCATCAGCTCCGGCGAGAGGGCGTTTCGCGCCTCGGGCCTGTCGAGGCGGCAGAGCGCGACGTTGCCGTCAACCGAGGTGGCTACGAACGCGATGCCTAGCTCCTGACCGCTTCGCCTTCCGGTTCGAGCGGCGTCATCGCGTTGATCCCGGTCGCGTCGCGGCCGATGATCAGCTTCTGGATCTGCGAGGTCCCCTCGTAGAGGGTTGTCACCCGGGCGTCGCGCAGATAGCGCTCGACCGGGTAGTCGTCGACGTATCCCGAGCCCCCGTGGACCTGGATCGCGGCGTTGGCGCACTCGACCGCCGACTCGGTCGCATACAGCTTCGCGATCGAAGTCTCGGCCGTGTTCGGCAGGCCCCGGTCCTTGAGGTCGGCGGCGCGCCAGACCAGCATCCTGGCCGCGTCGCGCTTGACGATCATCTCGGCGATCATCTCCTGGACGAGCTGGAAGCGGGCCAGCGGGACCCCGAACTGGCGCCTCTCCTTCGCATAGGCGACCGAGGCCTCGACGCAGCCGTCGCAGATCCCGACGCAGCCCGCGGCGACGCTGAAGCGGCCCGAGTCCAATGCGCTCATCGCGACCTTGAAGCCGTCGCCGACCTCGCCGAGCATCGCGTCTTCGGGAACATCGACCTCGTCGAGCGATATCTCAGCCGTGTCGGAGGCCCGAAGCCCGAGCTTGCCGTGGATCTCCTGAGTCTCGAAACCCTCGCTGGAGGTGGGGACCAGGAAGCAGGCGAGGCCACGATGGGCGAGATCGGGGTCGGTCTGGGCGAAGATCAGCGCCACCTCGGCGAAGTTGCCGAGCGAGATCCACATCTTCTGGCCGCTGATCGACCAGCCGCCGCCGGTTCGCTTCGCCCGGGTTCGCAGGTTGGCGGCGTCGGAGCCGGTGTCGGGCTCGGTGAGGCCGAAGCAGCCCAGCGCCTCGCCCGAGCAGAGGCGGGGAAGCCAGGCCTGCTTCTGTTCCTCGGTTCCCCAGCGCTCGATCGAGCCGCAGACCAGCGAGGTCTGCACCGAGACCACGGTCCGCGCGGCCGAGTCGGCGCGGCCGACCTGCTCGACGATCAGCCCGTAGCCGAGATAGTCGAGGCCGCGGCCGCCGTACTCCTCGGCGACCGGGGCGCCCAGGTATCCGACCTCGCCGATCTTCTTCGCAAGCTCGAGGTCGAAGCGCTCGGCGCGGTCGTTCTCGCGGGCGCGGGGGATGATCTCGCGGTCGGCGAACTCCCGTGCCGCCTCGGAGATCAGCCGGTGCTCGTCACTGAGCTCGAAGTCCACCCGCGCAGCTTATTGAGACAGGACGTTTCCGCAACGCTCAGCCGGCCTGTTGCAGCTCGCGCCGCAGGGCTTTCTCAAAGGCCACGATCGCCTCCTCGGTCCGCGGGCCGGGGACATCGGGCAGCTCGACCCCGTCGATCGCGGAGACCGCCTGAATCTCGCGGCTGGTCGAGGCCAGAAACGCCTCCCTCGCGGCTCGCAGGTCGGCGACGGGCCAGTTGCCCTGCTCGACGTGAAGCGCCGCGGCGATGCGCGCCCGGGTGATCGAAGCCAGAACCCCGGCCTCCAGCGCCGAGGTTCGCAGCCCGCCCTGCGGCGAGACCCAGAAGACGGTCGAGGTCGGGGCCTCCAGCACGGTGCCGTCGGGGGTGACCAGCACCGCCTCGTTCGCGCCCTGCGCCTGCGCGAGCCGGGTCGCCTGCATGTTGGCCGCGTAGGAGAGCGACTTGACCCCGGTCAGGATCACGCTGGGGGCATAGGTGACCGTGGCCAGGCGGGCTGTGTCGGCCTTCGGCGGCAGCGGCTCGGTGACCGCGATTCGCCGGCCGCCGCGGGTGACCACGATCCGCAGCTGGCCGTCCCCGCCTCCGAACTCGGAGAGCAGCGCCTCGATCTCGCCCTCCAGGGCCGCGCGGTCGACCGCCAACTCGATTGCCCCGGCGGAGCGCTGCAGGCGGTCCAGATGGTCGGCGAGGGCGAAAGGCCGGCCTTCGTAGAGCCTGATCACCTCGAAGGCTCCGTCACCGCGGTAAAGGCCATCGTCCTTGATCGGGACGGTCGCCTCCTCGACCGGGGAGATGCGACCGTCGACGCTTGCCAGCTCCTGGGTTGCCATCGCGTGGAGCGCGAGGCTACCCGATCGGACTGGGCGCGAATTCGATTCCTCGAGATAGCGCCGCCTAGTACGGACGTCCGTTTTCGCCGCCGATTTTCCGTCCAAACGCCTACTTAAAATCCAGTACAGATGGCAAGAGACGATGTTTCCTCACGGATGCTCCCCGAGCGGCACTCTTCCAGCGAGTCGAGCGGCGGGGATCGCAAATCCCGCGGCCTTCACGATTTGGCCAAGCTCGACCTCTGGGGTCAGGGCGAGGTCTCGGCCACCCGGCTTCTCGCCGGGTGGATCGCCTTTGGGATCTCGCTTTCGATGGCCGTGCTGCTGCTCGCCGGCGCCTAGCGCTCAGACCGTCTCGATGACGGTGGCCAGGCCCTGGCCGACCCCGACGCACAGCGAGGCGATTCCGTAGCGGCCGCCGCGGCGGCGAAGTTCGCGGGCCAGGGTCGTCATCAGGCGGGCGCCGGAGCAGCCAAGCGGATGGCCGAGCGCGATCGCGCCGCCGTTCACGTTGAGCCGCTCCTCGTCTATTCCCAGCTCCCGTGCGCATGCGAGCACCTGCGAGGCGAACGCCTCGTTGATCTCGATCAGGTCGATCTGGTCGAGCTCCAGCCCGGTCGCCTCCAGCGCGCGGGGGATCGCCTCCGCCGGGCCCATCCCCATCACCGCTGGGTCGACGCCGGCGACGCCGAACCCGAGCACCCGGGCGATCGGCTCGGCGCCGATCTCCTCGGCGCCGCGCTCGGATCCGATCAGCAGACAGGCGGCGCCGTCGTTGAGGGTCGACGAGTTGCCGGCGGTGACGGTGCCCGTCTCCTTGAACGCCGGGCGCAGCTTGCCGAGCTTCTCGATCGAAGTGTCGGATCGCGGCCCCTCGTCGCGCTCCACCACCTCCTCTTCGTCGAGCGGGACCGGCACGATCTCCTCGGCGAAGCGGCCGTCCTCCGCGGCGGCCACGGCGCGCTGGTGGCTTCGCAGGGCGAAAGCGTCCTGGTCCTCGCGCGAGACCCCGTAGCGCTCGGCGACGTTCTCGCCCGTCTCGCCCATCGACTCGGTCGAGTACTGCTCGGCCATCTTCGGGTTGATCATCCGCCAGCCGAGCGTTGTGTCGAAGAGCGTCTGCTCGCCACGCGCCAGGCCCTTCTCGGGCTTCGGCAGCACCCACGGCGCCCGGCTCATCGACTCCACTCCACCGGCGAGGTAGAGGTCGCCCTCGCCCAGCTTCACCGCCCGCGAGGCCATGTTGACCGCCTCCAGGCCCGAGGCGCAGAGGCGGTTGACCGTCGCCCCGGGCACCGAGACCGGCAGGCCGGCCAGCAGGGCCGCCATCCGCGCAACGTCGCGGTTGTCCTCGCCCGACTGGTTGGCGGCGCCCATGTAGACGTCGGTGATCCGCTCCGGATCGACGCCGGAACGCTCCACCGCAGCCTTGACCACGTGCGCGGCGAGGTCGTCGGGGCGCACCCCCGCGAGGGCGCCGCGATAGCGCCCCATCGGGGTGCGGATGGCCTCGAGGATGAGCGCTTCCTGCACCCCGTCACCGTATCCTGATCGCGTGGGCTTCTTCCTCGGCACGCTGCTGATCCTCGCCTTCTTCATCGGCGTGATCCTTCTCGTCGGCCATTTCTACCCCGGAAGTGGGGCCGACCTGCTCGATTGGAAGCCGACCCGCGACTACGAGACCGAGGTCCAGCTCGAGGCCGACGACGTGCAGCAGATGCTCGATGCCCAGAACGAGATGCGCCGCCGCCGCGGCGCGCCCGAGCTGACCGAAAAGGAGCTGAACGAGAAGGTCGCCGAGGACCAGGCGAATCGCCTCCGCGGGCGCGGGCCGTTCTCGGCGGGAACCTAGACCGCGACTTGGCCCGGGCGCTGATCGTCGGCTGCGGTTGCCGGGGGCGGGCCCTGGGGGGGAGGCTCCACCGCGATGGCTGGCAGGTGCGCGGCACCACCCGCGACCCGGCGCAGGCCGCGGGGATCGAGGCGGCGGGGATCGAGTCCGCCGTTGCCGATCCGGATCGCCCCGGGACGATCCTCGACCTGGTCGGCGACGTCACCGTCGTCCACTGGCTGCTCGCCTCTGCGAGCGGCGGGCCCGAGGTCGTCGCCGCGATTCACGGTCCGCGGCTGGAGCGCCTGTTGGAGAAGCTGGTCGACTCGCCGGTTCGCGGCTTCGTCTATGAAGCGGCGGGAGGAGTGCCGCGCCAACACCTCGAGATCGGCGCCGAGCTGGTTCGCTCCGCCGCCCGGACCTGGCGGATCCCGGTCGAAGTCGTCGAGACCGCGCCGGCCCCGGTCGAGGCCTGGCTCGACGCGATGGCGGCGGCCACCGGGCGCCTGGTCGGCTGAGCGCCGCGCAGCGCGCCGCCGGCGCTACTGGAACTTGGTCGGGCCCTTGCGCCCGGTCTCGAAGCCGCCCAGCGGCGCCTGCGGCGCGCCGGGGCGGGACCAGGGCGCCTTGTCGGGGTCGTGGGCGGGCGCCTTGTCGAGCTGGTCGGCGGCTGCCTTCAGCCCGAGGTAGCCGCCGATGACGACGGCAATGAAGATCCCGTAGTAGAGGAGCTGCTTGCTGCGGCTCGCCCCGTACCGCTGGCCGATGACCTTGCGGTGCTTGTCCTGGCCCATCGCGTCGACCGTGGTTGCCCGATCAGGCTCGCGGCGCCGCCGCTGCGGCTCCTCGGGCTCCTCGGGCTCCTCGTCCCAGCTCCGGGCCGGCTCAACGTTCTCCTCCGCCTCGGCCTCCGGCTCGGGCTCGTCTGCGGGTTCGTCGCCCGGCTCCTCTTCGGCCTCAGGCTCGTCGTCCTCTTCGGCCTCAGGCTCGTCGTCAGCCTCGGCCTCAGGCTCGTCATCCTCTTCGGCCTGCGGCTCGTCGTCGTCGTCCGCCTCGGGCTCGTCGTCGGCCTCGGCCGCGGGCTCGTCCTCAGCCTCGTCCGCGGGCTCCTCCTCAGCCTCCTCTGACCGATCGCGCTCCGGGGGCTCGGGCTCGTCCTTGGCATGGTCGTACGGCGCGGGCTTCTTCGCCTCACCGGACTCCGACTTCCCGGCGTCGGAGTCATCCGCGGCGCTGGCCAAGGGCTCCGAGCGGCCGCCCGGCTTGGACCCTCGCTTGGGTTTGCGCCAGCCGCCCTGCGATGCCCTGTCGTCTGGCTCCAGCCCGGGGCTCTCCAGCCCCGGCGGCAGCCAGGAACTTCTTTCCTCCACGGGCCAACCGTAGCGCGGCGGTCGCCGGGCTTCCACCGACAACCGATAGGCGCCTGCAAAGCGTCGCATCTCGGGGTCCTCGGCCAGCTCGCTTTTCGGCGTCTAAGCCGCTAGGCGTCCCAGAAGCTCCTGCAGGATGCGGCCGGTCGCGCCCCAGATCAGGTGGTCGCCGATCTCGAAGGTCGGGGTCCTGACCGGCACGCCGCGGCGCACCAGCCTGCGCATCGCGAAGGCGGCGCGAAGCTCGTCGAGCCCGAAGCGCAGCATCGCGGCCACCTCGGCCGGGTTGGGCTGCAGCTGCACGTCCTCGGGGATCAGGCCGACGAAGGGGTGGACCCGGTAGGAGGTGACGTAGGTGCCGATCGGGGGGAGCGCGCCGGCCAGCTCCACCTGTTCGGGGGCGAGCCCGATCTCCTCCTCGGCCTCGCGCAGCGCGGTCAGGCGCAGGTCCTCGTCGGCCTTGTCCTGGCGGCCGCCCGGAAAGGAGATCTCGCCGGCGTGGCGGCGCAGGTCGGCGCGGCGCTCGGTGAAGACAAGCCCCGGCCGGGCGGGCCAGCCGTACATCGGAACCAGCACCGCGGCGTCGGTGCGCCCATGGGCGTCGAGCCGAGCGGCCTGCTCGGGGGTGAGCAGAAGCTCGCTGAGATCGGGGGTCGGAGGGTGCACCGGCCTAGAATCGTGACGAAACCACGGGGGTGAGACGATGCCTGACGCGCTGCTGATAATCGACTTTCAGAACGACTTCACGCCGGGAGGGGCCCTGGCTGTGGAGGGAGGGGACGAGATCGCCGAGCCGATCCATCGCCTCGCACCGAACTACGACGTCGTCGCGGCGACCCGCGACTGGCATCCGCCGGATCACGCCTCGTTCGAGTCCGAGGGTGGCCCATGGCCGCCGCACTGCGTCCGGGGCACCCCCGGGGCCGAGCTCCATCCCTCGATAAACGACGTCGAGATCGATTTCGTCGTCGACGTCGGGCGCGAGCGCGACGACGAGGGTTACTCGGGCTTCGAGAAGTCAGACCTGGCCCAGCGGCTGCGCGAGCGTGGGGTGCAGCGGCTCGCGATCTGCGGCCTGGCCACCGACTACTGCGTCCGCGCCTCCGCGATCGACGCCTGCCACGAGGGCTTCGACGTGGTCGTGGTCGAGGACGCGGTGCGGCCGGTGGAGCTCGAGCCGGGCGACGGCCAGCGGGCGATCGACCTGATGATCCGGGCCGGCGCCAAGGTCGCCACCTCTGACCAGCTGCTCGCGATCGCGCGCGGCTAGGCGTTCAGTTCGACGATGGCACCCCGGGATCCGGGGCGCCGAGGTTGCTGCTCTCGGGCGCCTCGTAGGGCTTTCCCGGGACGCCGCCGATCGCAAGGACTCGCACCGGCTCGTCGCCGGTCCAGATCTTCCGCTTCACGCCGGGGCCGACCATGACCATGGTCTCGGGGTCGAGCGGATGGCGCTCCCCCTCGATCTCGATCTCGCCCGATCCGCGCAGCGCGAGGTAGACCTCCTGCTGGCCGTCGTCGGCGTGGTCGTGCTCGGGGTATAGCTCGAGGTTGGGCGGGAGGTCCAGCACCGAGCACCCGAACGCCTCGACGCCGAGCTCGGCGCGGGCGCGCTTGAAGACGCCGGCGACCACCGCTTCCATGTCGTCGATCCTCTTCACCTCGTAATCAGCCATCGCTTCTCCTCTTCATGGTCTGCCGCTGGTCGACTGCGCGTAGAGGACCAGCGCCGTGACCGCGGCACCCGTCCCGATGTTCGAGAGCAGCTCCGACAGCCAGAGGTAGCGAAACCCTGGCCGCCGGCGCAGCATGGCTACGGGTGCGGATGAGGACGCGAGAGCCACGCCGAGATGCGGAGGTTCGCAGCGTCCTCAGATGATCACCTGCACGGTGCCGCCGTCGACCGACCAGGCTGAGCCGCTCACGTAGGAAGCACGCTCGGAGCAGAGGAAGACGATCGCGGCGGCGATCTCCTCGACCTCGGCGAGGCGGCCGATCGGGCGCGCCGCGGCTGCCGCCTCGAGCGCCTCCTCGCGACTGCCGAGCCCGGAGAGCTCTTTCTCCTGGTCGGCCAGGCCCCCCTCGCCGACCCAGAGCTCTGTGGCGACGGGCCCGGGGCAGATCGCGTTGACCAAGACGCCCCTCTTCGCGTAGCGGTCGGCGAACAGGCGCGAAAGCGAGAGCTCCGCCGCCTTCGCCACCGAGTACTCGGGGGTTGCCTGGGAGGGCCGCTTGCCGGACGAGGAGGAGACGTTGACGACCCGGCCCCAGCCGCGCTCGGCCATCGCCGGGGCGGCGGCCCTGATCGCGCGCAGCGGTGCCATCACGTTGAGCTCGAAGGCCGCATACCAGTCCTCGTCCGGGACGTCGTCGAGGTCGCGGCGCTGCGCGGTGCCGGCGTTGTTGACCAGCACGTCGAGCTGACCGAAGCTCTCGCCTGCCGCGGCGACGATCCGTCCTCCGGCGTCCTCCGCGGTGACGTTGAGCGCCAGCGTGGCGGCGTTCCCGGGCTCGGCGGCGCAGGCCTCGGCGGCCTCGGAGAGCGCCTCCTCCGAGCGCGCGATCAGCAACACGTTGGCGCCCTCGCCGCAGAGCCGGCGTGCGGTCTCGCGGCCGATGCCGCTGCTCGCCCCGGTCACCGCGCAGGCCTTGCCCGTCAGCCCCAGGTCCATTCGCTACACCAGCTCGATCCGGTCCTCGATCTCGACCTCGACGTCGCGGTTGAGCACCCGGTGCACGGGACACTTGCCGGCGATCACCTCGAGCCGTTGCAGCTGCTCCTCGGAGAGCCCCTTGGGCAGCTTCACCGTGACGAGGAAGGAGCTCGGCACGCTCGGCTTTCCGAACTCCATCTCCACCGCCACCTCGACCTGGCCGATGTCCCAGCCCTTGCGGTCCGCGTACAGCTCGAGCGTGACCGCGGTGCAGGAGGCGAGCGCGCCGGCGAGCAGGCGGTTGGGGGTGGGACCGAGATTCGCTCCGCCCGATGATTCGGGCTCGTCGATGACCAGGCTGTGGCCGTCGATCTCGACATCGTGGGTGTAGCCCTCGCGGCGGCGGGCGATGGCGGTCGGCACCGCTTAACCCTTGCCCCGGCCGGCGAAGCGGGCCGGCGACTCCTCGTCGGTGGCGCGGGCCATCGCGAACAGCAGGTCGGAGGCGCGGTTGAGGAAGCGCAGGACGGCATCGGAGGCGAGCCCGTCGGCATCCTTCAGGGCCACCACCCGGCGCTCGGCGCGGCGAATCACCGCGCGGGCGACGTCGAGCTGGGCCGAGAGCCGGGTGCCGCCGGGAATCGTGAACTGCGGAGGCAGCTCGACCCCGGCGAGGTAGCGGTCGATCTCACCGTCGAGCTCGTCGGCCATCTGGTCGGTGACCCTGCTCACCCCGTCCTCGAGCCGCTCGGCGGCCTCGGGCGCGGTCGCAAGCTCGGCCCCGGCGACGAAGATCCCGTTCTGAAGGCCGAGGATGTCCTCGGCGAGCCGGTCCTGATCGGTCTCCTTGCAGATCGAGCGCGCGACGCCGAGCACCGAGTTGGCCTCGTCGAGGGTCCCGTAGGCCTCGGTTCGCAGATCGGACTTCGGCACCCGCCCGCCGTACCAGAGCGAAGTCGTCCCGTCGTCGCCCTTCTTTGTGTAGATCTTGGTCATCGGGCGCTCCTAGCTGAGCGGGTTGAACACTATGCCCGAGAGGATCTTCGGGAAGAAGTAGGTCGACTTCGGCGGCATCGTCTCGCCGCTGTCGGCGACGGCGCGCACCTGGTCCACCGGGGTCGGCCGCAGCACGAAGGCGGCGTCGTAGTCGTTGCCCTGGAGCGCCGCGCGGACCTCGTCGATGCTCTTCGCGTATCCGATCCCGCGCTTCGCGGCGACGTCATCCTCGCTCATCCCGAGGATCCCCTTCAGGACCAGGGCCTCGAGGATCGCCACGTCGAGCCGCCGGTATGACTCCGGCCGGTCGGCGAGGATGCGGTCGAGCTCGGCCCTGTCCTTGAGGCGCAGGCGCGCCGGCTCGCCCCGCTCCGGATCGAGGTAGCCGAAGACCCCGATGCCCTCCTCGCCCGCCGGGTCGAGTCCGTCGTCGCCGACCTGCTCGATCTCGAAGAGCTCGCGCAACCCCTCGCGCAGGTGCTCGCGCCGGTCGGAGTCGCTGTTCAGGCCGCCGAGCAGGCGATGGGTGGGGAAGACGGTCAGCCCGGGGTCGTCGAGCGCGGTCAGGGCCATCAGCGTGTAGCAATGCGGGCCTTCGCCGCCAACCTGCTCCATGTAGGTGCGGGCGGTCTCGTAGCGGTGGTGACCATCGGCGATCAGAAGCTCGGCATCGCGCAGCGTCGCCGCGACCGCCTCGTGGACCCCGGGGTCCTCGATTCGCCAGATGCGGTTGACGGTGCCGTCGCCGTCGGTCGCCTCGCCCCATGGGTCGCCCGCCAGTTCCCGCTCGACCTCCCCCCAGGCATCGGCGGCAGTGAGCGAGAAGATCGGCGAGAGGTTGTGACGGGTCGCGCGGGTGAGGTCGAGGCGGTCCTGCTTCGGCCCCGGCTGGGTTCGCTCGTGCGGCCTGATCCGGCCCGGCCCGTACTCCTCGACCCGAACCCGGGCGAGGATCGCGTGGCGGGTCGGCCGGGAGCCGTCCGGGGCCGCGTACTCCTGGGTCAGCGCCCAGAGGGCCGGGGCGCGGTCATGGCGCAGGATCCCCTCCAGCTCCCAGTCCTCGATCGTGCTCGCCGCGTGACTGTAGGGATCCTCTCCGGGGCCGGCCTGGGGCAGGTCGATCTCGACCACGTTGAAGGGTGAGCGGGCCAGCAGCTCGGCGCGCTGGGCGGCATCGATCACGTCGTAGGGAGGCGCGACTACGTCCTGCAGTGAGCCGACCCGCTCGAGGTCGTAATGCAGCGCGGAGAGGGGTTGGACGTCGGCCATGACGCGAGAACCTATCTCTAGACTCGTCCCGTCGGGGCGTGGCGCAGCCTGGTAGCGCGCTGCCTTTGGGTGGCAGAGGTCCCCGGTTCAAATCCGGGCGCCCCGATTCGGCTCCGCGACCTCTCACACTGGGCCGGAGCTCTCGTGATTTTCCGCTCGGCCGCGTGTTCTTGACTCGAGGCGCCTTGACCAGGCACACCACTGAGGAGGACCAAAACATGGCCATACGCGGAAAGATGATCTCGGCGATCGCCGTCTTGACGGTCGTGATGGCGGTGGCCGCAGCCCCGGCGGCGGCGCGTAATTTCGAGGGCACAGTCGTCGCCAAGAACCGGGATGCCCGGACTTTCAAACTGAAGCAGGACGAGGGCGGCGGGACGTTCCGGATCAAGGTCAACGCCTCCACGACCTATGACCGGCTCTCCGGATTCGGCGCGATCCGGGTCGGAGGCAGGAACATCGACGTGGTCGCCCACAAGCGCAATGGGCGCTGGATCGCCAGCCACGTCGAGCGCTCAGGCAAAGGAGGCGGCGGTTCCGGCGGAGGCTCGAACGGCTGACGGTCGGGGGCCGCCAACCCGCGGCTCCTGACAAACGCCTGCCTCCCGGCGCGATTGCTTCGCGCCGGGAGGCGCACCATCGTTCGGCGGCGGAGCGTTTGACTAGAGTTCCGCCGCCATGACCCCGAGCTTCGGCGCCTATGTCGCCGGCTCGCTGTCACTGGTCGCCATCATCGCCTCGCTGGGCTTCGGCGGCTACTGGCTGCGGCGCTGGATCGTTCCCGAGTTCTCCGGAGCGCTGGCGCGGCTGGCCGAGATCGTCCTCGGGGTTGCGCTGTTCGTCCTCTGCCTCTATCTGCTCGGCACCCTCACGCTGCTGCGGGAGGGGTGGATCGTCTCGCTTTCGGTCCTGGTCGGCGTCGCCGCCGGACTGCTCGGCCGCTCGCGGGCCCCGGGCGAGGCGCGGGCGATCGAGCCGCCGAAGGTCCAGACCTGGCAATTCCTGATCGCGATCGGGGTCGCCTCGTTCACGATCGCCGAGTGGACCTTCCCGTCGCAGCTGAGCCTCGACGTCAGGGGATGTTCGGGGGCGACACGACCTGGTACCACATGCCGTTCGCGGCCCGGTTCGCGCAGGACGCCTCGACCGTCCATCTGCACTTCACCGACCCGATGCGGCTGGTGGTCTGGTTCTACCCGGCGACCTCGGAGCTGATCAACGGCGCCGGGATCATCCTCATGCACGACGACTTCCTGTCGCCGTTGCTCAACCTCGGCTGGCTCTCGGTTGGGCTACTCGCGGCCTGGTGCATCGGGCGCCCCTACGGCGTCGCGCCGACCACGCTGGTGGCCTCGGCGCTCGTCTTCGATTCCGGGGTGATGGTCCTCACCCAGGCCGGCGAGGGCCGCAACGACATCATGGCGATCGCGATGCTGGTGGCCTTCGTCGCCTTCATCGTCAACGGCCATCAGGTGCGACGCGGCGGCACATTGGTCACCGGCGACGTCGCCGACGAGGCGGAGCTGATCGACCGCGGCCCGCTGATCATGGCCGGCTTGGCGGGCGGGCTGGCGATCTCGGTGAAGCTGACGATGCTCGCCCCGGTCGGGGCGATCTCCCTCGCGGTGATCTTCTTCAACGCGCGCCGCTGGCGCACCAGGGTCAACACGACGCTGGTGCTGGGCGCGGCGATGTTCGTCACCGGCGGCTACTGGTTCGTCCGCAACCTGATCAAGGCCGGCAATCCGACGCCGCAGATCAGCTTCCACCATCTGCTCCCGGTTCCCGACCAGATGCCGCTCGATCCGCGGCCGCGCTTCAGCGTCGCCCACTACCTCTTTCACCCCTCGGTCTACCGCAACTGGTTCTTTCCCAATCTCGAGAACGCGCTCGGCCCGCTCTACGGCCTGATCCTGATCGTCGCCTTCGCGGCGGTGCTCTACGTCGTCTTTCGGTCCCGCAACCGGATGCTGCAGGCGCTGGCCGGGGCGGCGCTTCTGACCGCTGTCGTCTACCTGTTCACGCCGCTCACCGCCGCGGGCCCGGAGGGCGCGCCGCGCGGCTTCTTCACCAACACCCGCTACCTGATGCCGGGGCTGGTGCTGGCGCTGGTTCTGGTTCCGCTGGCGAGGCCGCTGCGCAGCGACGAGGGCCACGCGCGATGGACGCTCGGCTTCCTCACCGTGCGTCTACGCGATCACGGTCCTGACCACTCCGCAGTGGTTCCCGCGCTACATCGTCGGCACGGTGCTGATCACCGCGGCGCTGATCTGGCTGCCGGCCGGCCTCGCCTACCTGCGCCGCCACGACGGGATAACGCCGCTGGCGACCGCCGGGAGCGTCGCCGCCGTCGTGGTGCTGGCGATCGTGCTCGGGCGCGCCCAGCAGGTGCAGTACGCCGAGCACCACTACAGCGACCCGAAGCTCTTCCTTCACGAGGGCGGGCCCGAGCGGGCATACAAGTGGGCCCGCCGCCACCACGACCAGCGAATCGGGATCGCCGGAGGGGGAGAGATCTTCTTCGCCCAGTACGGGTTCTACGGCGGCGACCTCTCCAACTACGTCAACTACATCGGCGTCCCGGGGCCGCACGGCGAGTACCGGTTGGCGACCAGCTGCCGCGACTTCCGCGAGCAGATCAACGCCGGCCACTACGACTACCTGGTCACCAGCCAGTTCTCCTGGGACACGATCGAGTCCGATTACGCCTACCCCTACTGGGACTGGATCCGAAAGGACCCGACGATGCAGGAGGTCCTGCGCGACAACGTCGACCCCCAGCCCGACTACGTCTACCGGATCAAGGGCCGGCTCGACCCGGCCGACTGCCCGAGCGGCGCCTGAGCCCCGCAGCGATCCGTGCCCCTTTCCGTATGCCTTGGGCTCTGCCCATCGCCCGTCGGCTGGAGGTCCTCACAGGGGTTGCGCGCTGCCCGAGATTTTGGTTAATTTACGCCGCTGCGCCGAAGCTCTTCGAGGTCGGCGGAGCACTGAATAAGCGCGAGGCACTCTGTCCGGGGGAGGTCGAGGGCCTCGCACCTCATCTGGAATCTCTCGAACGCAGGAGGTGCTCAGGTGGCTTACTCAGATCGGGATGCAAGGCCCGGATGCCTGCAGATGCGGAGCTATCTGGACGGGACCACGCATCGGCTGATCCTCACCGGAGAGCTGGACCAGGCTATTGCGACTCGCTTGAAGCGGAGTTGATCCATGTCGAGTCGAACGGGGCTCAGCGCATCGTGGTCGACTTGAGTGGATTGGATTTCATCGATTCGAGCGGCATCGCATTGCTCGTCACTGCTACGCGCCGCTCGAAGGAGGACTCGGGGCGTCTGCGGTTCGTCCCAAGCGAGTCCCCAGACGTCCAGCGGCTGCTCGAGCTATGCGGGCTCGACGGCCACCTGCCGCTTGAGGAGGGCCTGCTGGAGCTGACGGATCTGAGATTCATCCGCCGCGGTCGTAGGCTGGGGCTCGCTAGAACCAGCTCGTTTCCCGATTCAGCGCCCACCTGACGTATGTCTCGCGGATCTCATCGTCTCGCCGCGGGACCCAGACGCGACGGGCTGCGACCGCCGTCAGGAATGCCGCTCGAGCCCCGAGCTCGTCGGAGTCGAAGAGACGGTCGATCGCTTCTGCCAGCGCCTCGAACGTGGGCGGCTTATCGAGGTCGTCAAGCAGGCCGCCGCCCAAGGTAAAGAACTCTTCCGGCTCTGGCCGGGAGTGATAGGGCTTCCCTGCTCCCATCGGACTCCTCTCCTTGTTCGAAACGAGCTTTTGAAGGTACCCGCGCCAGCCCAGGTCGAACCATTTGCCTGCACTGGAAGGAGATGCCGCGCCGGCAATGTCGAAGCATCCCGACCGCATCCGCCGGTTCCTCAATGATGTTTGGTACGCCGATTTCCGGCCACGAATGGGCACAGGTGCGGATTCAGAGCCGATTTCAACCATCCCGGAAGCGGACTCTTCGGGCCAAGGAAACCGCGCAGTAGAGCCGTAAGGTTGACCACCAGCCCCCGTAGCTCAGTGGACAGAGCGGCGGCCTTCTAAGCCGCGGGTCGCAGGTTCGAATCCTGCCGGGGGCGCTCGGCCCGGGAAGGGACCCCGCCGGCGGCGGGGCCCTCGCAGCGACGCAGGGCGGCTAGGACGCGGCCTTGACGACGCCGATCTTGTGGCCCTCGGGATCGGCGAACTGGCCGAGCTCGACGCCCTCGGTGACCGTGTCAGGCCCCATCAGCCGCTTGCCGCCGAGCTCCTCGGCCTTGGCGAGGGCCGCCTCGACGTCTGGGACCTCGACGTAGAAGGTCACGCCGCCGTCGACGTTGTCGTAGCCGGCAACGCCGCCGCCGATTCCGACCCCGTCCGCGTTGGTGTTCCCCTCGCGCTGCACGATCCCGTAGTTCATCGGGTTGCTGGCGTCGATCTCCCAGCCGAACAGGCTCGAGTAGTAGCTCCGCAGCTTCTCGCCGTCCTTCCCGATCACTTCGAAGTGCACTACCGGCTGTCCCATGCTGCTCTCCTTGGTCCGGCGCCGGCAGACCGGCGCTATCTGGTTGGAATTCAACGCTAAGACCGCGACGGGGGCCGAGACTCATCGCCGCCAGGATTGTTGGAGGGCGAAGCGAACGGGCCCAACAGGGGTCCGCATCGCACTGCTCCGAGCGTGGGGATTGGCCGAATGACCGACCCCGCGTGACTGCGGCTGGAGTCTCGGGTCATCAAGGGGTAGGGGAAGCAGGCCGATTCAGACACAGGGGATATTCGGATGAGCACAAAGAGAAAGACCAGGCTGGGGCTGATCGCGGGACTGGTTGCCGTCGGCGTACTGGTGCTTCCCGCGGCACGCACCGCCACCGGCGCCGGCCAGATCGTTATCCGCGGCGCCGACTCCGGCTCGCATTTGCGGGTGACGACCGACGGCAGCCACATCTTCGTCAACGGCTACATGGCGGCTGAGCAGCCGACCGGCTGCGGTTTTACCCAATTCCGCACCGCCGCCACCTGCTCAGCCGCGGGCGCCGACTCGATCCTGATCGAGATGGGCCCGAATGGCGACAAGGTCGAAATCCTCGACCCAATGCCTCTTCCGGTCACCGTCTACCTCGGCAACGGCAGCGACAAATTCGTCGGCAACGCTGAGCCTGACACCTGCTATCCGCAGGGAGCGAGGCGCAACCGCTGCTACGGGGGCGCCGGCAACGACGTCTGCATCACCGGGCCGCGCAACTCCGACTGCGTCGGCGACGGCGGCGACGACTACGCGAAGTTCGGCACCGGAAGCGACGGTTGCTGGGGCGACTTCGCTTTCGGCGCCGATGCTCCGGCTAAAGACGACCCGATGCAGGGAGAGCCCGGGAACGACGTCTGTTTGATGGGTCCAGGAAAGGACGGCGCCCACGGCGGCCCCGGCGACGACATCCTCCACGAGGGCTCCGGCAGCGGCAAGCTCTACGGACAGCACGGCAACGACCGGCTCGACGGCGGTGGGTCAGGAGACAAGCTCTTCGGTGGGAACGGCCGCGACCGCCTCTACGGCGGAGCAGCGGCCGACAAGCTCTACGGAGGCGGCGGGCGCGATTACTGCGACGGGCAGGGCAAGCTCGGCAAGTCCTTCAAGTGCGAGGCCGGACCGCGCCACTGATGCGCCGATAGTCGTAGCCCGGCCCCCCGTTTGGGGGGTTTGACGACCGGACCCGCATCCGCGACGGCGGAAGCGAAACAATCTGGCAGCCTCTGAGTAGG